>JBEBQG010000007.1:0-126882 GCA_040395495.1 Microbacterium hydrocarbonoxydans
CGCGGTGCAGGGTCAGAAGGCGGAGATCGGCGGCTACTACCGCCCGGACGATGCCCTCGTCTCGGCCGTGATGCGCCCGTCGACGACGCTGAACGGGATCATCGACGCGCTCTGAGCGCGCGTGAGACGAAGGAGGGGGCGGATGCTGCGGCATCCGCCCCCTTCGTCGTCTCCGCGTCGTGACCGGGCCGTGCGCGCCGCCTCGGAGCGCCTCCGCACACGAAGACGCCCGCCCCGCGGGAGCAGGACGGGCGTCTTCGTGAGGGATCAGTAGTGGACGGAGACCTCGAGGCCCACCGGCGCCCACTCATAGACGTACTTGGCGACGTCGATCGGCATGTTCACGCACCCGTGGCTCATCGTGCGGCCGAAGTTGCTGTGCCAGTAGGTGCCGTGGAAGGCCTCGTCGCCGTTGAAGTAGGTCACCCACGGCACGTCCTTGGTCAGGTACGGCGTGCCGTCGGGGTTGCTGCCCTTCATGTCCTGCATACGCACGTGGGCATACACCTTGAAGTGTCCGGTGTCGGTCGGCGTGCCGGACTTGCCGGTGGAGACCCGCCAGGAGTTGACGACGTTGCCATTCTCGTAGAGCGTCGCGGTCTGCGTGCTGAGGTTGACGTCGATCGTGCGGAGCAGCGTGACGGCGGTGAAGGGCGTCTCCGACACCTTCAGCCCGTAGATGCCATCCCCGGATTCGAGCTGCGTGGCGAACTCGGACGCGATGTCGGACGTGTCGTCGAGTGCGCGCCCGTTCTGACCGGCGGTCTCCTCGCGCAGCACCTTGCCCGCGGAGTCGACGATGGTCGCGGCGTTGACCGGAGCGCGGTCGACGAGGCCGGGGAGCGTGTCGACCGTCGCCTGGATGGCCTTCTCATCGGCGACGATGCTCAGCTCGCCGTCGACGTCGTCGATGGTGAGCCAGCTCGCGGCCGTCGCCGCGTCGACGGGAACGGTGCGCTCGTCGCCGATGTAGAAGCCGATCGTGCCGAGCATCGTGTTGAGCGAGGTCGCGAGCGTCTCCGCGTCGTGGTCGGTCACCGCGGCCTCCGCCGGGGTCGGGTCGCCCGAGAACTCCAGGCTCGTCCCGCCCTTGGCGATCGCGCCGGCGATGGCGTCGGTGAGGTCGCCGACGTTGATGGCGGTGCCGCTTTCGGACGGGGTGACGGCGTATGCGCCGGTCGCCGGGTCGAAGGCGACGACGGCGTCCACCGGGTCGTCGAAGCTCGACGGCACGGCCCCGCGCAGCGCCGCATCGGCCTTCTCGGGGTCGAGCGTGATCGTGGCGGGGACGGCGTCGCCCATCCACGAGCCGAGGTTCCACATGGGGCGGCTCGCGAAGGCCTCGTCGGCCAGCGCCTTGGCGTCGAGGCTGGCGCCGAGGTCGGCGCCGGTGAGCACGACGTCGTCTCCCGCGCCGGTCAGCGTCACCCTGGTCTCGGCGAGACGCGTCGTGATCGCCTCGGCGGCGGCCCCGGGGGTCATCCAGCCGACGGGGATCCCGGCGACCGTGGTGCCGGGGGCGATGAGGATCGTCGACGCGGCGCCGGCGCCGAGCAGGAGCACCCCGGCTCCGATCCCGATCCAGAGGCCGAGATGGCGCTTCTTCGGGGTGGGCTCGATCGGAGCCCACGCGAGCGGCTGGTCGCCGTCGCCGGAATTCTCTGTCGCCGCGTCCTGCGCTGAGATCAGATCGGTCACGAACTTCACCCCCCGGTACTCATACGTGTCCTGTAGGGACTATGGTACGGGATCGCAGGTAACGAGGTGGCAACGGAAACCCTCGTACCGCCTGGGATTTCGCTCAGTCGACGACGGCGAGACCGTCGATCTCGACGAGCATCTCCTCGCGGGGGAGGCCGGTGAACACTGTCGTGCGCGACGGGAGGATGCCGCTCGTGGTGTGCTCGGTGACGAAGCGTCCGTATGCCTCGTTCATGATCGGGAAGTCCTCGCGCTTGGTCAGGTAGACGCGCAGCATGATCACGTCGTCGAAGGTCGCGCCGGATGCCTCGACGATCGCCTTGACGTTCTCCAGGGTGCGGATGGTCTGCGCGGCGACATCGCCCGCGTACAGGTACTCGTTCGTCACCGGGTCGACGGGGCCCTGACCGGAGACCTGCACGATCGGGCCCTTGCGGACCCCCTGCGAGAAGGTGTGGGCGGGGGCGGGAGCGGCGTCGGTGGACACCCGGGTCTTCGCGGTCATGCAGTCAGCCTAGTAGCGTTGTTAGTCGCCCCTACAAATCTCGGATGCGGTACTCGGCGCGCGGGCGGCCGGGCTCGCCACCACCGCGTCCGGACCACGATCGGAGCGGTCGACGCATGCTGCTGAGTTCGGAGAAGTCGGTTCGGGTCTACCGCGGTGCGACGGTGGTCGACGGCACGGGGGCGCCACGGTACCTCGCCGACGTCGCGGTCGAGGGCGGTCGGGTCGTCGCCGTCGTGCGCGAGGGCGACGACGTGCTCCTGGAGCTGCCGGAACACGCCGTCGAGGTCGACGCGAGCGGGCTCGTGTTGGCACCCGGCTTCATCGACATGCACGCCCACAGCGAGCTGGCCGTGCTGCGGGGCGCCGCGCACGATTCGAAGATCCGCCAGGGCGTGACGACCGAGGTGCTCGGCCAGGACGGCCTCGGGTACGCCCCGCTCGACGACGCGACGGCATCCGTCATCCCCGCCCAGATCGCGGGCTGGAACGGGATGCCGGCGTCGGCTCCGTGGCGCTCAGTCACCGACCTGCGCGATGACATCGACGCCGGCACTGTCGGCAACGCCGCGCTGCTGGTGCCGCAGGGGAACCTGCGCATGATGGTCGTCGGCCACGAGAACCGGCCGGCGACGGACGACGAGATCTCGCGCATGTGCGCTCTGCTCGCGGACGCGCTCGATCAGGGCGCGTTCGGCATGTCCAGCGGCCTCACCTACACACCGGGGATGTACGCCGACACCGCAGAGCTGGAGGCGCTGTGCCGCGTGGTGGCCGAGCGCGGAGGCTACTGGTCCCCCCACACCCGTGGTTACGGGGGAGGGGCCCTCGACTCGTTCCGCGAGGCGCTGGACATCGGCCGGACGACGGGCTGCCCCGTGCACCTCACGCACGCCACGATGAACTTCGCACCCAACAAGGGGCGTGCGGCCGAGCTGCTGGCCCTCGTCGACGAGGCGATCGCCGACGGCGTCAACGTGACCCTCGACACCTACCCCTATCTGCCGGGGTCCACCACGCTCGCGGCGCTGCTGCCCAGCAGGCTCTCCGAGTCCGGTGACCTGCTCGGCACGATCCGGGGGCTCGACGCCGCCCAGCGCGACGACGTGCGCATCGAGCTCGACGAGCTCGGCTGCGACGGCTTCCACGGCGAGCGCGCCGACTGGGACGCCATCCAGATCGCCGGCACCGGTCGCCCCGAGCTCGCCGACCTCGTCGGCAGGACCATCGCCGACATCGCCCGGTCCACAGGGCGGCGGGCGGTCGACGTCGTGCTCGACACGATCGTGGCCGATGCCGGAGCGACGAGCATCCTGATGCACGTCGGCGACGAGGACAACGTCCGCGACATCATGCGCCATCCCCAACACACGGGAGGCAGCGACGGCATCCTGATCGGCGCCCGCCCCCATCCGCGCGGGCGGGGCACGTTCGCCCGCTACCTCGGCCACTATGTGCGCGAGCTCGGAGTCCTCACGCTCGAGGAGGCCGTGCGGCACCTCTCCGGGACGCCCGCGGCACGGCTCGGCCTCGATCGCGGCGACGCTCCCCGTGGGGTGATCAGGGCGGGGGCGACAGCCGACCTCGTGCTCTTCGATCCGCGCACGGTCGCGGCGGGGGCGACGTTCGACGCCCCGTTCGAGCATCCCGTCGGCATCGCCGAGGTGCTGGTCGGCGGGACCCCTGTCGTCGAGTCCGGCGTCGTCACCGGGGCGACCCCCGGTCGGGCGCTGCGGATGCCGCCGCCCCCGCACCGGGCGACCGTGCCGCTGAGCGCCGCCGAGATCGATCCTGCGGCGCCGGCCTTCGCCTGGAGCGATCGCACACCCGTGGTCGCCCCGGACGGATTGGCGTCGTGTGCGGTCCGGCTGGCCGGTGATGCCGGCGCCGACGACGGCGCTCCTGCGATCACCCTCGTGGTCGACGCCGCGCTCGCCGCGGAGCCGTTCGCCGAGGGCCGCGTCCGCGACGAGGCGTTCCGCGTCACCGTCACGGCGACCGGGGTCGAGGTCGCCGGCGCGACTCCGGCCGGCGTGTTCCGGGGTGCGACCGTGCTCGATCAGCTGCGCGATCCCGACGGCGGCCCCACCCGCATCCCCACCGGCGTCTGGCAGGGCGCTCCCGCCCACTCCTGGCGCGGCGTCATGCTCGACGTGGCCAGGCACTTCCGGCCCGCCGCCGACCTGCGGCGCCTCGTCGATCTGCTCGCCGACCACCACCTGAACGTGCTGCATCTGCACCTCACCGACGATCAGGGCTGGCGTTTCGAGGTGCCCGGGTATCCGCGACTCACCGGGGTCGGCGCCCGCCGTGAGGCGACCCAGCTCGGGCACGGCGAGATGGCGACCGTCGAGCAGGGGGTGCACGAGGGGCACTACACGCACGACGAGCTGCGGGAACTCGTCTCCTATGCGGCGGAGCGGTTCGTCACCGTCGTCCCCGAGGTGGAGCTGCCGGGGCACATCCAAGCCGGCCTCGCCGCCTATCCCGAACTGGGCAACCTCGACGCGGGGCCGCCCGTCTCGGCGCCGTGGGAGCGCTTCGGCGTGAACCCGCGCACTCTCGCACCCACGGAGCAGTCCCTCGCCTTCGGGCGGGCCGCGATCGACGCGCTGTGCGAGGCCTTCGACTCGCCGTGGATCGGCATCGGCGGCGACGAGGTGCCGGTCGCCGAGTGGGACCGGAGCACCGCCGCGAGGGAGCGGATGCGCGAGCTCGGCCTCGACACGCCGCACGACGTGCAGCCGTGGTTCACCGCGCACTTCGTCGCGCACGTGCGTCGGCGCGGCCGGATCGCGCTGGCCTGGGACGAGGTGCTGGAGGGCGACGTGCCCGAGGGGGTGGAGATCCTCGCCTGGCGGGGTCCCGTCGCGATGCGCGAGGCGCTGCGCCGCGGCATCCCCGTCATCGCCTGCCCCGATCTGGAGGTGTACCTCGACTATCCGCAGTCGGACTCCGAGGAGGAGCCGATCAGGGTCGGGCCGCCGCTGACGATCGAGCGGGCCTACTCTCTGCGGGTCGAGGAGGGGGCGGTCGGCGGACAGGCGAACGTGTGGACGGAGCACCTGCCGACCAGGGACCGCGTCGACTTCGCGATGTTCCCGCGGCTCTCGGCGATCGCCGAGCGGCTGTGGCTCGGAGGGAAGCCCGGTGACGTCGGGGACTTCTCCGAGAGGCTTCGGACGCACTTGCGCAGGCTGGCGGCGGCGGGAGTCCGGTACCGTCCTCTCGACGGCCCGACGCCCGCGCAGCGCCGCCCCGGTGTGCCGGGGAAGCCGCTCACGATCGAGGCGCGCGAGGCGATCGTGGAGGGTCTCGTGACCCGCCTCGTGGAGCGCGCGCGATCCTCGACCGCGGCCGGTGGAAAGTAAAGTAACGTTTCGGTAACCCTGACTCCCGCCTCGCGAGGCGGGGGTTGCACAATTTTTGTTCGTAAGGTCTACTAACAAACATGTCCGTATCGGATGAGCCACGCCCCACTTCGCCGGGCGACTACGTCAGCGCGAACGCCCACGCCTTCGGGCCAGGACGCCACCTGCGCTCGCGTTCCAAGGTGCTCCCCGAGCATGCGCGCGGACACAACAGGGCGCTCGTGCTGCAGACCCTGTACCACTCGGGCGCCATGAGCAGAGCGGACCTGTCGCGCGAGACGGGACTCACCCGCGTCACCATCTCCGACCTGGTCGCGGAGTTCATCGCAGACGGCATCGTCGTCGAGATGGGCGTGCGTGAGGCGGTCGGCCCCGGCAAGCCCCCCATCCTCATCGACATCGACCGCGTCGGGCACCAGATCGTCGGCATCGACCTCTCCGGCCCCAGCGCCTTCGTCGGCGCCGTGCTCAGCCTCGACGGCGAGGTGCTCGAGCGCAGGGAGGTCGCGCGCCCCGAGGAGGCCGACGGCGATGCGGCCTACGCGGCCACGCTCGAGCTCGCGCGTCTCCTCGTCGACGCGGCCACGCAGCCGATCCTCGGGGTCGGCATCGGCACCCCCGGTGTCGTCCGCCCCGACGGCGTCGTGCTCAGTTCGCCCAACCTCGGTTGGACCGACCTTCCGCTCGAGGGCAAGCTCGGCGTCGACCTCGACCTGCCCGTGCTCGTGCGCAACGACGCCAACGCGGCCGTGCTCGCCGAGTACACCTTCGGCGAGGCCAAGGCCGACTTCATGCTGATCAAGATCGGTCGCGGCGTCGGCGCCGGACTCATCACCGGCAGCCAGCCTCTGCTGGGCAGCCGCTTCGCCGCGGGTGAGATCGGCCACGTCGTGGTCGGGACCGACGGGGGCCCGCGCTGCGCCTGCGGCAAGGACGGATGCCTGGAGGCCTGGGTCAGCGTCAGCAGACTCGGCGCCGCCATCGACGCAGACCCGGACTCCCGCGACGACATCCTGCGCGACGCCGGAACCCGCATGGCCATCGCGATCGCCCCGATCGTCGCCGCCCTCGACCTGTCGGAGGTCGTGCTCTCCGGCCCGGCCGACCTGCTCGGCGGCATCCTCATCGACGCGGCCGTCGAGACCCTGCACGCCCGCACCCTCGAGGGCGTCTTCGAGGACGCGCTGATCCGCCTCACCGCGCAGGACGACATCGTGCTCCGCGGCGCCGCCGTCATGGTGCTGTCCGGGCAGCTGGGGGTCTCGTGACCCGGGCCATCGACCAGACGACGAGCAGGAGCACCACCCGATGACGGACGCAGTCATCGCCGACCCGTCCGGTCGGCAGATTCGCGTGGGCCTGGACGTCGGCGGGACCAAGATCGACGCGGTCGCCGTGTCGCCTGACGACCTGATCATCGCCCGCGTGCGCCGCCCCACGGGCTGGGGCGAGGAGGCCGTGGTCGAGAGCATCGTCGGTGCCGTCCTCGCGCTCGCCGACGACGCGGGGATCACGACCGCCGACATCGTCTCCGTCGGCGTGGGCATCCCGGGACTGGTCGACGCCGACAGCGGTCGCGTGCTCCACGCGGTGAACCTCGGCGTGGAGTCCCTCGACCTCGCCCACCGCGCGTCCGCGAGGCTGGGGGTGCCCTTCCGCGTCGAGAACGACGTGAAGGCCGCGGCGCTCGGAGCCGCGGTGCTGCGCGGCGTCGCGGGGTCGATGGCGTACCTCAACCTCGGCACGGGGGTCGCCGCCGGCATCGTCGTGGACGGACGCATCTGGCGGGGTTCCCGCGGCACGGCCGGCGAGGTCGGCCACCTGTCCGTCGACCCGAACGGCAGGCTGTGCGGCTGCGGCCAGCGCGGATGCATCGAGACGTTCTGCGGGGGTGGGGCCTTGGCGAAGGCGTGGGGCCGGCCGGGGGCGCTCCCCGTGCGGGACATCCTCGACGCGGCGGAGACCGGCGATGGGGAGGCGATCGTGCTGCGCGACGACCTCTTCCACGGCGCGGCCGCCGGGGTCCGCGTGCTCGTCCTGTCGGCCGACGTCGAGCGCGTGGTGATCGGCGGCGGCCTGACCGCGCTGGGCGACCGGCTCGACCGCGGCATCCGCGGCGCCCTGCTCGCCGGGGCCGAGACCTCGGCGTTCATGCGGTCGCTGCGGCTGGATGAGAGAATCGAGCTGCTCCCTGCGGGATCCCCCGCGGCGGCATTCGGCGCCGCGCTCGTCGGCGCGTCCGTACCCTCGAAGGAGATCGTGTCCCATGGCTGAAGTCGTCATCGTCGAGAGCAAGGAAGCGGCCGGAGAGCTGGTCGCGGCCGAGATCGCGACGCTCATCGAGGGGCGTCCAGACGCCGTCCTCGGGCTCGCCACCGGATCCACGCCGCTGCCCGTCTACGAGGCGCTCCGTGCGCGCCTGAACGGCGTCGACGTCTCGCAGGTGCGCGGCTTCGCGCTCGACGAGTACGTCGGCCTCGACCCGGCGCACATCGAGAGCTACCGCTCCGTGATCACGCGCGAGGTCGTCGAGCCGCTCGGACTCGACCCGCAGCGCATCCACGTGCCCAACGGCGCCGAGGCGACCATCCAGCACGCCGGGGCCGACTACGAGGCCGCGATCGCGGCGGCCGGCGGCGTCGACCTGCAGATCCTCGGGATCGGCACCGACGGGCACATCGGGTTCAACGAGCCCGGTTCGTCGTTCGCGTCCCGCACGCGGGTCAAGACCCTCACCGAGCAGACCCGCGAAGACAACGCGCGGTTCTTCGACTCGATCGACGACGTGCCGCGGCACTGCATCACGCAGGGGCTCGGCACCATCCTGCAGGCCCGCCACCTCGTGCTGCTCGCCTTCGGGGAGGGCAAGGCGCAGGCCGTCGCGGACGCCGTGGAGGGGCCCCTGACCGCGCTGCTGCCCGGTTCGGCGATCCAGCTGCATCCGCACGCGACCGTCGTGGTCGACGAGGCGGCGGCGTCGAGGCTGCAGCTGGCCGACTACTACCGCTACACCTACGCGAACAAGCCGGCCTGGCAGGGCATCTGACCCTCACCAGGATCAGGAAGACCGCCCGAGATCAGGCCCATCAACGGATGGCTTCCTGATCTCGGGCGGTCTTCCCGTTCTCGGCGGCACGTCTTCAGCGGGACCAGGCGATCGGCAGCAGATGCTCCGTGCTGAGCGGGGCGAGGGGGAGGCCGGGGACGTCCTCCCTGGTGATCCACCGGAGTTCGGCGAGCTCGGCCTGCACCGTCACCGAACCGGGGTCGAGCGAGGCGGCGAAGGCGTCGGCGACCACACGGTGGCCGGGCTCGTTCGCGGCCTCCGAGATGAACGTCCCCAACGGCTCCAGATCGCCCTCGTCGAGCAGGACCCCGAGCTCCTCGTGCAGCTCGCGCACGAGGGTCTGCGCCGGCCCCTCGCCGGGCTCCGGCTTGCCTCCCGGCTGCATGAAGCGGGTCGTGCCCTTCTTGCGCACGACGAGCACGCGGCCCTCGTCGTCGAGGATCACGGCGGCGCTGACGCGGATATCAGGCATGAGGGGCGAAGACCTTTCCTGGGTTGAGGATGCCGAGGGGGTCGAACACCCCGGTGATCTGCCGCTGCAGCTCCCACTGGTCGTCGCCGAGCTCGTCGGCCAGCCAGCGGCTCTTGAGGCTTCCGATCCCGTGCTCCCCGGTGAGGGTGCCGCCGAGGGCGATCGCGGCGCGGAACAGGTCGTCGGCGGCCGCCCACACCCGGTCGGGGACCTCGGGGCCGTCGAAGATGAAGTTCGGATGCAGGTTGCCGTCGCCGGCGTGAGCGACGGTGGGGATGCTCAGGCCGTACTCGCGCTCGATTCGGGCGATCTCGTCGAACATCGCCGGCATCGCGCTCCGGGGCACGGAGACATCCTCGATCAGGGTGGTGCCGAGAGCTGCCATCGCGGCGTGCATCGACCGCCGGATCGTCAGCAGGCGCTCGCCCTCCTCCCGGTCGGAGGAGACCTCCACGTCGCCGCCGAGGTCGCGCAGCACGGTCGCGACGGCCGCCGCCTCCTCGACTGCGGCCGGGCCGTCGGTCTGCACCGTGAGCTGCGCTGTGTCGGGGGCAGGGGAGGGGAGCGACAGGAGCGCGGCGACGGCGGCGAGGCTCGTCGGGTCCATCAGCTCCATGATCGCCGGCTGCACGCCCGCCGCGGTGACGGCTGCGGAGGCCGCGGCGGCCGCGCGCACGCTCGAGAACGTCGCGGCGACCGTGCAGGTCGTGCCCTCGACGAGCCGGCGGAGCTTGAGGGTCGCGCCGACGATGACTCCCAGCGTCCCCTCGGAGCCGATCACCAGCGAGGTCAGATCGAGCCCGGTGACCCCCTTCACGCTGCGGTGTCCGAGGTGCAGCAGCCGTCCGTCGGCGAGCACGAGGTCGACTCCGAGCACCGCATCGCGCACGACGCCGTACTTCGCGCAGAGCAGTCCGCCGGCGCCCGTGGCGATGTTGCCTCCGACCGTGGAGATCGCCCGGCTGGCCGGGTCGGGCGCCCACCACAGGCCGTGCTCGGCGAGGAGGTCGTTGAGCTCGGCGTTCAGGATGCCCGGCTCGACGACCGCGAGCAGGTCGTCGGCGTTGATCTCGTGCACGGCGGTCATGCGCGCTGTGGAGAGGACGATCTCCCCGGCGCCCGCGTTGGCGCCGCCGGCGAGGCCTGTGCCCGCCCCGCGCACGACGACGGGGGTGCGGGTGGCGGTGGCGATGCGCATCGCCGTCTGCACGTGCTCGACGCTCTCGGCGTGCACGACGGCGAGGGGGCGTCCGCTCGCCGCGTGGCCGGAGCGGTCGGCGCGAGCGGCCTCGAGCGCATCGACCCCGGTGTCGACGAGCGGTCCGAGGGCCTCCGTCAGGAGGCCGAGCGCGCTCATCCCAGGCTGCGGCGGCCGCTGATCACGCCGGCGACGACGGCGACCACGGCGAAGCCGAGGCCGATGACGGGCTGATCCATCAGCCACCACGCGATCGTGACGCCCACATAGATGAGCAGCTCGACGGCGGCGCGCAGGAACGGGTGCAGCCGCAGCACAGGGCGGGGCGACAGGAACAGGGCCCAGGCGAGCAGCACGAGCACAGGGGCGCCGATGCCGAGGACGATGTTCCAGGGGAGCGGCCAGGTGGCGAAGCCCCATAGCGCGAGGGTGCCGATCGCGATGACCAGGACGATCACGCGGACGATGTCGAGGGCGTTGATGTTCGGTCGGTCGACACCGGGGACAGGGGCGGATTCCTGGGACATGCGTCCAGTCTATTCGCCGGTCCGGTCGGGGAAATCGCGTCAGGGGGTCACGCAGGAGGTGCCGACCGGGGTCGCGAGGTCCGACAACCACAGGGTCTCTTTGAACGGCCCGAAGTCCTGGACGCCGTCAGCGTTCACGAACGCATAGCGCACCCGTACCATGGCGTTGTCCGTGATCTGCGTGATCGTCGGGCGGAGCACGACCACTCCTCTGCCGTTGGCATCGAGAACCGTGGAAGTCGTGTATCGCGAGTTCCGGTCGAGGAACGGTTGGACGGCTGCGTGCGGCTTGCCCTTCACGGTGATGCGGTAGGTCGTCTCGAGTTTGGGAGTGTTGCCCGCGTTCACCCAGGTGCAGGTGGCTCGAGAGGACACGACATCGGGCGCGTCGATCGGCGCTGGCTGTGGCGCAGGGTCCGGCGCGGCCGGAGGGGGAGGAGCCGGCGCAGCGGGCGGGGGAGCGATGACGGGTGTCGGCGCTTCAGGGGCCGCGGGCGGCGGCGCCGGCTCTTCGGGCGTCGCCGTCTCTTCCGGCGTGGGCACCGGTGTCACAGCATCCGGCACCTTCTCCCACGCGAAGGGCGCCGTCGTGCTCGCGGCGCTCTGGGGAGGCGAGACTTCCGCCTCGTTCGCCTGCGCGAGGTGGGAGAGGACCGCGGACACCGCGACGACACCTGCGACGATGAGCGCTGCGGAGCCGGCGCCCACGAGAGCACCCATGCCGCTGAAGAGACCGCCCGATGCGCCCCCGCTCGCTCCGCCGGCGGCCGTACCGGCGGGGCCTGCTGTTCCGGCGTGGCCTGCTGTTCCGGCGTGGCCTGCTGTTCCGGCGACGACTCCGCCGTCGATGACGCCGGAGGGCATGGCGGCGAGGGCGACGATCGGGGTGCCTCCGCCCTGCAGGGTCGCGAGGTATCCGGCCGCGCCGGTGATGCCGAGCACGAGGGGGAGGAGTACGAGGGCGAGATGCTGCGACACGTCCTTCGCCTCCGCGGCGACGATCGTGCAGCGGGCGCATTCGTCGAGGTGGAGCTCGAGGCGCTTGTGGTCGCGGGTGCTGAGGTTGTGGCGGGAGTAGGCGCCGAGGTGCTCGATGGTCCACTGGCACTCGGAGTCGGGTGCGGCGCTGCGCAGGTGGGCCCGGATCCAGGCCTCACGGAGGCCCTCGCGCGCGCGGAAGGCGAGCTGCGACACCGCCCCTGCCTTCATGCCCAGCAGGGGCGCCACCTCGACGGGCTTCATCTGCTCGATCTCGGTGTACCAGAGCACCTCCTGCCAGCGGGTGGGCAGGCTCCGGAACGCCTGCGCCGTGAGGCTCTGATCGAGCGCCTCATCGGCCGCCTGCGCGGTGCTCGACGGGTCGGCGACGGTGTCGAGCTCGTCGATCGCGGACTCGCGACGCGATCGCCCCCAGGCCGCGGCGGTGTTGCGGATGCTCGTGAAGAGGTAGGCGCGGAACGACCCGTTGGGTCCGCCGCCCTTGATGATCGCCTGATAGATGCGGGTGTAGGACTCCTGCACGAGATCGTCGGGATCGATCGACGAGGTGACGTTGCGGGCCACCGTGATGCCGGAGCGGTAGTGACGTCGCCAGAGTTCGCCGAAGGCGGCTGCGTCGCCCGAACGGGTGCGCAGCACCAGGTCGGAGTCGGCGATCGTGTCGTCGTCCGGTGCGTGCTCGTCGTCCACAGTCATCCCCCCAGGCGGAGCGGATGGCATCTCCGACGGGAGACGCGCGTACCCCGGTTTCCCCTCACGCCCTGCCAACTTAGCGAGGATGAGTCACGCCCCCGGAATCGAGTTCGCGATGTGGCAGCGTCGAGTTCGAAGCGAGAGCCGGGCGCGGATGATCACCCCGGCATACGGCTCAGAGACGGCCCGTTCGCCGCGGGATGCTATACGGCAGGCGTGGCCGCCGACACGACCGCGTCCACGGCCGTCTCCGGCTCCGTCGCGGGGACGACGTCAGGGACCGCCGGCGGATCCGTGCGGACCGGGGCCTCGGCGGGAGCGGGCCCGATGAGCGGGGCCGGGGCGAGCGGTTCCGAGTCCAGCGGGGCCGGGGCGAGCGGTTCCGGGTCCAGCGGGGCCGGGGCGACCGGGTCCGTCGGCGTCTGGTCGACTGCCGGAGGAACGGCGTCGTCTGCGGGAAGCTGCGGCGCGAGCGGAGCGGGGTCGGCGGGCGGAGCGGTGTCGGCGGGCGCTGTCCCGCCGTCGACGGGAACGGTTCCCCCGTCGGCGGCCACCGGCTGTCCGATCTGGATGTCGCACAGGGTCACCCCGGGCCCGACGAGCTGTGCGAGGGTGGTGGGCTCGGTGAGCTGGCCCTCGAGCACTGCGCCCTGATCGTCGACGAATGTGTAACGGAACTGGACGGCGGCATCGGTCACCAGCTGCCACAGGGTCGGGCGGAGCTCGGCGATGCCCTGACCGTCGGCGTTCAGGGTGGCGGCGGTGGTGCCGTCGGTGCTCCCGGCGAGGAGCGGCTGCACGGTGGCGGCCGGTGCGCCGGAGACGGTGACGCGGAAGGTGGCGTCTGCGCGCAACGCCAGGTCGCTCAGCACCCACGAGCAGGTCGCCTCCGTCGACACGACCGAGGGGACACCCTCGGGCAGTCCGGGCTCGGGGTCGACCGGGTCCACCGGATCCACGGGGTCGACGGGATCGACCGGCTTCTCCGGCTCGGTCGGCTTCTCCGGTGCGACGGGCGGCGTCGCCGGGACGTCGGTGGTCGCCGGCGCCCGCTCCGGCTCGGTCGGCGGGGCCGCGTCCTGGGCGGGCGGCGGCACGACCTCCGGCTGGTCCACGATCGCCGGCTGTTCCGCGCTCATCGACTCGTCCGGAGCGATGTCCGTGGTGATCGCCGAGGAGCCGCTCTCGCCCGCGCTCGGGAGCGAGGCCGCGGGACTCGCTCCGGCGAGACCGGGGATGATCGCGGCAGCGGCCACGACCGCGGCGACGACGAGCGCGGCCGATCCGGCTCCGACGAGGGCGCCCACGCCGCTGAAGATCCCGCCCGCCGATCCGGCACCGGCGCCTCCGGAGGATCCGCTACCGGAGGCACCGCCAGAGGCGCCGCCTCCGGAGGTCGCAGCCGCTCCGGCGCCGGTGCCGGCGACCACTCCACCCTCGATGACGCCGGAGGGCATGGCGGCAAGGGCGACGATCGGGGTGCCTCCGCCCTGCAGGGTCGCGAGGTATCCGGCCGCGCCGGTGACGCCGAGCACGAGCGGGAGCAGCACGAGAGCCAGGCGCTGCGACACGTCCTTCGCCTCCGCGGCGACGATCATGCAGCGGGCGCACTCGTCGAGGTGCAGCTCGAGGCGCTTGTGGTCGCGGGTGCTGAGGTTGCCCCGGGAATAGGCGCCGAGGTGCTCGATGGTCCACTGGCACTCGGAACCGGGCGCGGCGCTGCGCAGGTGGGCCTGGATCCAGGCCTCACGGAGGCCCTCACGGGCGCGGAAGGCGAGCTGCGAGACGGCGCCGGCCTTCATGCCGAGCAGCGCCGCGGCCTCCTGCGGCTTCATCTGCTCGATCTCGGTGTACCAGAGCACCTCCTGCCAGCGGGAGGGCAGGCTCCGGAACGCCTGCGCGGTCAGGCTGCGGTCGAGGGCGTCATTCGAGGCCTGCTCCGTGCTGCCGGGGTCGGCGACGGTGTCGAGCTCGTCGATCGCGGACTCGCGACGCGATCGCCCCCAGGCCGCGGCGGTGTTGCGGATGCTCGTGAAGAGGTAGGCGCGGAACGACCCGTTGGGTCCGCCGCCCTTGATGATCGCCTGATAGATGCGGGTGTACGACTCCTGCACGAGATCGTCCGGGTCGATCGACGAGGTGATCGACCGCGCGACCGACATGCCGGACGGGTAGTGACGTCGCCAGAGTTCGCCGAAGGCGGCTGCGTCGCCCGAACGGGTACGCAGCACCAGGTCGGCGTCGGCGATCGTTTCGTCGGTCAGTTCGTTCTCGTCGTCCACAGTCATCCATCTGTCGTGGAGAGCGGATTGCGTCTCCACAAGAAGAGACGCGTGAGGGGCCCATTCATCACGCGCATCTTCCATTCTCACCCGAAATTTCCAGGGTGGCCACCCCTCGGCACGAATCGATCGAACCTGGACCGAGCACAGAATCTCCGGCGCGGGCCGCCCCCCCTCCGCTTCCCGTCTACGCACGGCACCGCGGCTGTCGCGCAGTGCATCCTGTCGTCCCCGCGTAATGAAGCGGACACGACGACGTCTCATCCCGTGGAGATCGTCGACGGGGCCCTCGGGGGGAGGACCCCGTCGCGATCCGATGGGGGCGCACCGGTGCAGGGGGAGCACCGGGAGGCGTGGTCGGAGGTCAGGGAGAGGGCCGTCCGACCCGCACACCGATGTCGCGTCAGGCCCGCCGTTGAGGGGAACGGCGGGCCTGACGGCGGCGGGTCGGAATCTTTTCGAAGAATTTCTCAGAAGTCGCGTAATGAATCGACGACACCGTCGTCTCATCACGTAGAGACAGCCAAGAGGGATCCACCGGGGGGCGGATTCCCAGGCGCTGGTGCGAGGGGCATTGCACCGGCTGGGCGGGCTCGGGAGCCTCGGGGGAGGAGTTCCCGGGCCCCCCGCTCTCAACGAGGGGATGGGGCTGGCGTTCTGGGGAGAACGCCAGCCCCCCACCTCTCACGACGAACCGGAGAACGCAGAGTTGCGCGTCGTCGCGTGATGCGCTGCTATCCGAGCGGGCGCTCTCCCACCCACACGCGTACGACGCGCAACTGTGCATCCAGCAGCACGGCGTCGCCGGAGAAACCGCTGCGCAGCCGGCCGAAGACGTGCCCGACGCCGACGGCGTCCGCCGGCGTCTCCGTCAGCGCACGCACTGCTTCGGGCAGCCCCACGCCCGCCTGCACGGATCGCTGGAGCGCGACGTCCTGGGTGAGCGTCGACCCGGCGATCGAACCGGTGTCGTCGGCGCGGGCGATGCCGTTCTCGACGGTCACGCTGACGGCGCCGAGGTCGTAGTGACCGTCGGCGCTGCC
The DNA here is from genome assembly GCA_040395495.1 of Microbacterium hydrocarbonoxydans. Classification (GTDB taxonomy): domain Bacteria; phylum Actinomycetota; class Actinomycetes; order Actinomycetales; family Microbacteriaceae; genus Microbacterium; species Microbacterium hydrocarbonoxydans_D. Next base: position 15,859 of record JBEBQG010000007.1, read on the forward strand.
CGCCGCGGCCATGGCGTCGGTGATCAGCGCGACGCGGCCGGGGGCGGTGTCGAAGAGGAGCTTGATCACGTGCGGGTCGAGGTGCACGTTGTCGGCGATCCCCTCCAGCACGACGCGGTGGTCGGCCGCGGCGGCGAGCACGGGGCCGGGCGCGCGGTGGTGGATGCCGGGCATCGCGTTGAACGCGTGCGTGAGGATCGTCGCGCCCGCCTCGAACGCCGCGACGGCCATCGCGGCATCCGCATCGGTGTGTCCGACGGCTGCGGCAGCGCCGGACGCGACGATCTGCCGCACCGCGTCGAGCCCGCCGGGCAGCTCCGGGGCGATGGTCACCTGACGCACCGTTCCTCGACCTGCCTCCAGCAGGCGTGCGACGTCCGCGGCCGCGGGAGCGCGGAGCAGCGAGGGCTCGTGTGCCCCGTGATGGCCGGGGTCGAGGAACGGGCCCTCCAGGTGCGAGCCGAGGATGTCGGCATCCGTGCGCATCAGGTCGGCGATCGCTGCGACGTTCTCGGCCAGACCGTCGATCGTGTCGGTGACCAGCGACACGACCGCTCGCGTCGTGCCGTGCTCCCGATGCAGAGCGCGGCCGGTGCGGATCGCCTCGACCCCGTCATCGTAGGCGGCGCCCGCTCCGCCATGGCCGTGGATGTCGACGAACCCCGGCGTGAGCACGGCGCCGGGGCCGGCGATCTCCGTCGCGTCGACGACCTCGTCTGCCGACGTCCAGTCGTCGCCCACTCCGCGGGCGACGACGATGCCCGCTTCGATGCGGACCCACGCGCGCTCGGCGATCTCGCCGCGGTCGGCGATACGGGCGGAATGGATGACGAGCGAGCCCGTCGGGGTGGAAGTGACGCTCATCGTGCGCTCCAGGGGACCTCGTGGCTGGCGTGGAAGGTGATCCCCTCAGCCTTCCACAGCGGTGCGAGGGCGCCGAGCCGCACGCGGAACGAGTCCCAGGTGCGCTCGGCCGTGCCCGTGGTCGACCACGCGATCTCGGCCTGCGCGGCGGCGCGGGGGAAGACGAGCTGCTCCACCTCGGACCACGCGCGCGTCGTCTCGCTCCACAGCGGAGCTTCGACGCCGAGGATCGCGGCATCCGGTACGTCCAGAACCGCCGTCGGCTCCCATTCGTATGCGGTGCGCACGTCGATGATCCCCGCCCAGTCCAGTCCGAGCGGGAACTCCGGGGCGTACTTCATGTCGAGGTAGGTGACGTTCGAAGCCGACATGATCAGCGCGCCGCCCCGGGCGACGAACCGCGCTGCGTCCTCGGCGTGCGTGCCCTGCGGAACCGTGTTGCCCCAGTACTGGCCGACGGTGCCCTCGGCGATGTCCGCCGCGGACCCCATCTCGTGCCAGGCGACCGGGATCTTCCCCGCGTCGACGACGATCTGCGTCGCCCTGGCCGCGAAGAGGTCGAAGTCCGCCTGCGGGGTGCCGAGCGATTCGTCTCCGCCGACGTGGATGTAGGGCCCCGGGGTCATCTCGGCGAGCTCGCGCACCACGTCGCGCACGAAGTCGTAGGTGCGCTCCTCGTGGATGCGCACGCTCGAGTGGCCGACGCCCCAGCCCGTGTAGGGCTGTCCGGCGACGGGGAGAGGCTGTCCGAGACGCTCGGAATCCGCGATCAGCCCGTCGTTCAGCACGGGCTCCTCGACCAGCTCGGGGTAGGCGACGCCGATCGCATGGGTGTGTCCCGGCAGGTCGATCTCCGGGATCACGATCATGTGCCGCGAGGCCGCGTAGGCGACGATCTCGCAATAGTCGTCACGGGTGTAGAAGCCGCCGGGGTCGCCGTTCGCCGACGTGGCCGAGGCCCGCGCGGTGAGCTCGGGCCACGATTCGATCTCCACCCTCCAGCCCTGGTCGTCGGTGAGATGCAGGTGCAGGTGGTTGAACTTGAGCGCACTGGCGGAGTCGATGAGCCTCTTCACGTCGTCGACCCCGAAGAAGTGTCGGGCGACATCGAGCATCACGCCACGGCGCGCGAAACGCGGCGAGTCGGCGATCTCCGCACGCAGGAGGCCCCAGCTCCCGTCCTCGTCCTCGCGGAGGAGCTGCAGCAGGGTCTGGACCCCGTAGAAGAGGCCCGCCTCGTCGGCGCCGACGATCGTCGCGGAGTCGCCGATCGACACCGTGTAGCCCTCGGATGCCGCGATGGCGGGGTCGATGCGCAGCGTGATGTCGGCATCGTCGGCGGTGTTGTCGCCGCCGACGAGGAGGGCGGGGCGGAGTCCGGTGCGACGCTCGACGGCATCGCCGAGCAGCGATGAGGCGGCGGGGACCCCTGCGATGCGCGTGGTCTCGGTGATCGGCATCCGTCCCTCTCCTGCGGTGACGGACGCGGGCACGGGCACGAGGGGCAGTGGATGAGGAAGGACCATGAACAAAAACTACAGGGGTGGGAGTGCCCGGGGGAATGGGGAACCGGCACCCGGCTCACCGGCATCCGCTATGCTCGTAACCGTCGCGACTGGCGTCTGGGTGGACTACCACCGGGGAGCGACTGACCACGGAATTCGACCGCGCGCCTGGGCCGATGGAAGCACCCTTTCGAATCCGTTGTCAGAGGAGCACGTCAATGACCGACCGTTACTTCAACGCCCCGCTCGCCGAGGTCGACCCCGAGATCGCACAGGTCCTCGACCGGGAGCTCAAGCGCCAGCAGACGTTCCTCGAGATGATCGCATCCGAGAACTTCGTGCCCGTCTCGGTGCTGCAGTCGCAGGGCTCCGTGCTCACCAACAAGTACGCCGAGGGCTACCCGGGCCGCCGCTACTACGGCGGCTGCGAAGAGGTCGACGTCGCCGAGGAGCTGGCGATCCAGCGCGCGAAGGACCTGTTCGGCGCCGAGTTCGCCAACGTCCAGCCGCACTCCGGCGCCACCGCGAACGCCGCCGTGCTGCACGCGATCGCCCGCCCCGGCGACACGCTCCTCGGTCTCTCCCTCGACCAGGGCGGACACCTCACCCACGGCATGAAGATCAACTTCTCCGGCCGTCTCTACGACATCGTCGCCTACGGCGTGAACCCCGAGACCTCGACCATCGACATGGACGAGGTGCGCCGCCTCGCCATCGAGCACAAGCCGAAGGTGATCATCGCCGGATGGTCGGCCTACCCCCGCACGCTGGACTTCGCCGCGTTCCGTGCGATCGCCGACGAGGTCGGCGCGCTCCTGTGGGTCGACATGGCGCACTTCGCGGGTCTCGTCGCCGCCGGGCTCCACCCCAACCCGGTGCCGCACGCGCACGTCGTCTCCTCGACCGTGCACAAGACCATCGGCGGCCCGCGCTCCGGCTTCATCCTCACCAACGACGCCGAGATCGCGAAGAAGATCAACTCGGCCGTGTTCCCCGGCCAGCAGGGCGGCCCGCTCATGCACGTGATCGCCGCCAAGGCCACCGCGTTCAAGATCGCCGGCACCCCGGAGTTCAAGGAGCGTCAGGAGCGTGTGCTGCGCGGTGCCGCGATCATCGCCGACCGCCTCTCCCAGCAGGACGTGAAGGATGCCGGCATCGCCGTGCGCTCGGGCGGAACCGACGTACACCTGGTGCTGGTCGACCTGCGCGACGCCGAGATCGACGGCAAGCAGGCCGAGGACCTCCTGCACGACATCCACATCACCGTCAACCGCAACGCGGTGCCGAACGACCCGCGTCCGCCGATGGTCACGTCCGGGCTCCGGATCGGCACGCCGGCGCTCGCCACCCGCGGATTCGGCGACGCCGAGTTCACCGAGGTCGCCGACGTCATCGCCCTCGCGCTGCAGCCCGGTGCCGACATCGAGTCGCTGCGCTCCCGCGTCGACGCGCTCGCCGCGGCGTTCCCGCTGTACCCCGACCTGCAGCAGTAATCCCTGCGCGGTGCCTCCCGCCCCGCTCGAACACCGCAAACGTCGGTGCTCGGGCGGGGCGCGATCGCTAGCCGCTTCCGACGTCTCCTCCGACAACGAACGGATTCCCATGACCGCGAAGATCCTCGACGGCAAGGCCGCCGCAGCCTCCATCAAGGCCGAGCTCACCGAGCGCGTCGCCGCCCTCACGGCGAAGGGCATCACGCCCGGGATCGCCACGGTGCTCGTCGGCGCCGACCCCGCGTCGCAGCTCTACGTGGGTATGAAGCACCGTCAGTCCGAGGCCATCGGTATGAACTCGATCCAGCGCGAGCTGCCGGCCGACGCCACGCAGGCCGAGGTCGAGGCGCTGATCGACGAGCTCAACGCCGACCCCGACTGCCACGGGTACATCGTGCAGCTCCCGCTGCCGAAGCACCTCGACACCGACGCCATCCTCGAGCGCATCGACCCGGCCAAGGACGCCGACGGCCTGCATCCGACCAACCTCGGCCGCCTCGTGCTCAACGTCAACGGACCGATCCACACGCCGCTGCCGTGCACCCCGCGCGGCGTGATCGAACTGCTGCTGCGCAACGACTACGACCTCAAGGGCAAGCACGTGGTCGTGGTCGGCCGCGGCGTGACGATCGGCCGCCCGATGGGGCTGCTGCTCACCCGTCGCGAGATCAACGCGACCGTCACGCAGGTGCACACGGGCACTCCCGACATGACGCCGTATCTGCGCGAGGCCGACGTCATCGTCGCCGGCGCCGGCGTCAAGCACCTCATCCGCGCCTCCGACGTGAAGCCGGGAGCGGCTGTGCTCGACGTGGGCGTGACGAGGGAGACGGATGCCGAGACCGGCAAGAACCTCGTGTTCGGCGATGTGCACCCCGACGTGGCGGAGGTCGCCGGTTGGATCTCGCCGAACCCCGGCGGCGTCGGCCCGATGACCGTCGCGCTGCTCATGACCAATGTCGTCGAGGCCGCCGAGCGCCTGGTCTGACCGCTCCGCAGCGTCCGCCCGTCCGGCGTTCTCGTCCGGCATCCGTCCGGCGTCTCGTCCGGCGTCCCCGTCCGGCATCCGTCCGACATCCGTCCGGAGTTCTCGTCCGGCATCCGTCCGAATTTCGGATGCATCCCGTTTTCTCGGATGATCCGGCCAGAATCGTCCGAGAAAAGTGCGAGTCTCCGAAATTCGGCGGCAGCGGCGGGGCGACACCGGCGGGTCGGGTGCCGGTCGGGTGCGGCGGCGGCGGGTCGGATGCCGGTCGGGTGGGGCGGCGGCGGGTCGGATGCCGGTCGGGTGTGGCAGCGGCGGGTCGGATGCCGGTCGGGCGGGGCAGCAGCGGGCCGGACGGCGGCGGCGGGGTGGACGTCTGCGTGTGGTCAGCCGAGCTCGTCGAACATGCGACGCTGCTCGGGCGTGAGGCCGTCGTCCAGCTCCTGGCGGGCCTCGGTGGTCGCGGGGGAGTCCGGCGCCGGAGCGGGGCGGGATGACGTGGAGTCCGCGGTGCTGCCCGTCACCTTCGCCTGCACGGCGTCGTACACCTCGGACGCCTTGGCGCGGAGCCTGTCGTCGACCTGGTCGTAGATCATCCAGCCGATCAGGAGGATCAGCGGCGGCAGCACGTAGGCCCAGAAGCCGGAGGCGCGCACGCCGCTGAGCCACACGGTGAGCACCCAGATGATGAGCTCGACGACGTACACGAGGGCGTACTGCACGACCTTCTCGCCGACCCTGGTGCGATCGGCCGCGGACTTCGCCGCCGATCTGCGGAAGGCGGAGCTGAGCACGGGCTTCAGGAAGAGCGTGGCGAGCGTGAGGATCACGGACGCCCAGATCACGTGGAACCCCACGGAGACGTTGCGCCAGAGCAGGTCGATGACCAGGAGCACGACGACGTTGAACACGTAGAGCGCGGCGAACCGGATGATTCCGTTCTTCATGCGTCCAGGATTCCACATCGGCATACCGCGCGGCAGGTCATCTGCGAGGGAACGCTCGCTCCACGGCGTCGACCACCGCCTCGTACACGGCGTCCCAATCGGGGACCTCCGGTGCGACCCCGGCGAGCTCGAGGCTCACCGCGCCGTGCACCTGCGCCCAGACGACGAGTGCCGCGGGCATGACGGCTTCCTCCGGCACGCGTGCGGCGAGCGCGCGGACCAGCGGCTGCATCGCGTCCGAGGTCGTCGCGGCGTCCGGGGCGCAGTCGTCGGCCGTGGCGATCGCCCCGCCGAACATGAGGCGGTACAGAGGGGCGTTCGCCCTCGCCCAGTCGCGGTAGGCATGGCCGAGAGCCCGCAGCCCCTCCGCTTCGACCTGTGCCTGGGAGCGGCCGAACGAGGCGAAACCGTGCTCGATCACGGCGACGAGCAACTGCGCCTTGCCGCCGAAGAGGGAGTACACGGCCGAGGTCGAGGTGCCGGCGGCCTGGGCGATATCGCGCAGGCTGATGCGCTCCGGCCCCTTCTGGTCGACCATCTCCGCCGTGACGTCGAGCAGACGGCCGCGGAGGGCCTCGTCATGGGAAACAGGTCTTGCCATGGAATGAAGTGTATCGTAACGTTGTTCCATAACGTAGTTACATAACAACGTTCCAAGGAGAATCCATGTCTCAGCAGGTCTTCCCCGGTCGCTTCACCGCTGCTCCTGAGCGCACCGACGTCACCGTCTTCCTCATCGGCATGCGCGCCAACCGCTGGTGGCAGCTGGGCCGGGTGGGGTGGACCGCCAGCAAGATGGCTCCGATGCTGCGGCACCTCGCACGGCATCCGGAGGCGGGCATGCTCGGCGCCCATAGCTGGTTCGGCCGCACCACGATCCTGCTCTCGTACTGGGAGAGCCCCGAGCACCTGCAGCGCTTCGCGGCCGACCGCGACGCCCCTCATCTGCAGCCGTGGCGCGACTTCATGCGCTCGCTGCAGGGCACCGGCAGCGTCGGCGTCTGGCACGAGACCTATCAGGTGCCGGTGCGCGATCTGGAGGCCGTGTACGTCGACATGCCGGCCTTCGGCCTCGCCGCGGCGACGGCCCACGTTCCCGTCGGCCCCGGCATGAAGTCCGCGCGCCAGCGTCTGGGGCGGTGACGGAGGGGCCGAGCGGGATCAGCCCTGCGGCGCCAGCGCCCCCTCGATGCCCGTGATGCGGGCCTGCTCGTCGAAGCGGAAGGTCGCGGTGCCGGACGCGTCGGACAGGGCCGCCCCGCTGAAGGACTCGTCGGTCCAGACGAGGTCCCACCCCGCGAGGCGGGCGAGGTCCCACACGGAGGTGCGCGCATCGGGGAGCGCGAGACCGGAGAGGATGCGGGGGAGCGTCGGCACCGCCCCCGCCACCGTGAGCGCGGGAAGCGGTGCGTCGAGCAGGAACACCGCGCGGGTGCCGCCGCCGACCGGCGCCGAGTAGTAGGGCGAGCGGCCGGTGATCTCCACGGCGACGCCGCCGACCGTGTGCGCGGCGGCGGCGATCCACGCCTCATCCCCCGAGGCGTCTGCGGGGAAGGGGAGCTCCTCGGACGACAGTTCGGCGATCCCGTGCTCGACGCCGTACGAGCGCAGCTGCGATGCGACTCCCCGGGGGTCTCCCTGCGGATGGGCCCATGCCCACATCAGCGAACGCGGTCCCGGGGCGATGGTCGCGACGAGGTGCGCGGTCGTGAGGAGTCGCCGCGAGGGGTCGTCGTCGGCCGTGAACGCGATCGTTCCCGCCGTCATGTCGGCATCCCACCGGTGCTCCCCGAGCGCCTCCGTGGCCGAGACGAGGGCGTCCTGGCGGAGGGCCGTGAACAGAGCGGAGCGGTCGGCGAGCGGCTGGAGCGCGGCGAAGGTCATACGCTCAGTCTCGCCCGCATTGCTATGAATCCGCCAGTCGGCTCAGCGGGTCAGCGCGCCCTCGGCCCGTCCCATCCGCCACACGCTAGGGACGAGCATCGTGCCCAGCGCCACGACCGCGTAGACGATCGCCGAGCCCACCAACAGGGACGACGCCTCGACGGTGCCGATCAGCCACCCGAAGGCGAGCGTGCCCAGAGGCATCGCCACGAAGCTCGCCAGCATGTCGTAGCTCGCCACTCGGGAGAGCTTGTCGCCGGGGATCTGCTCCATCTCCGTCACGTTCCACCCGGTGTTGAAGACCTCGACACCGGCTCCGGCCACGAACGCGGCGATCGCGACGACGAGGGCCTGCGGATACAGCCCGAGCGCGGCCAGCGGGATAGCCAGCGCGCTCACGGCGAGCATGCCCCACCGCAGTGGGCGGCGCAGCGGCAGCCACATCATCACCAGCGTCATCACCAGGATGCCGGCGCCCTCGGCGCTCACGACCCACCCCCAGCCGGCGATGCCCAGCCGCGGATCGTTCTTCGCGATGTAGGGGCCCGCCACGCCCCAGGCTCCGATGTGGATGGCGTTGAGCAGCATGAACGCGAGGCAGATGCTCCACATCCACGTGCGCGACCAGAACTCGTGCCAGCCGGTGCGCAGGTCGCGGAAGAAGCTCGATCCGGACGGGTCGGGTGCAGGCAGTCTGACCATCGCGAGCAGCACGATCGCGACGGCCCAGCCCGCGGCCTGGATCACCATCACCCAGGCGGGTCCGGCCGTCGACACGAGCACGCCGGCGATGATCGGACCGCCGATCGTCGTGGCCGAGCGCACGAACGACAGCATCGCGTTCGCCTGTTGCAGGTGGGCCGGAGTGGTGAGCTGCGGGATGATGCCCTGCATGGCGGGCATGACGAACGCGGAGGACGCGCCGTTCACCGCCGACAGCACGGCGAGCAGCGGCACCGTGGCCGTGCCGCCGAACAGCAGTGCGGCCGTCGTGCCGATGGAGAGGATGTCGATCACGTAGCAGGTCTGGATCACCAGCGCGCGGGGGAGCCGATCGGCCACCACCCCGCCGAAGATGAGGAAGACCACGTTCGACAGGGTGAAGACGGTGAGCACGATCGCGAGGGCCGATGGCGCGTTGTCGATGCCGAGCACGGCGAAGGCCAGCGCGATCGAGGACATGGAGCCGGCGATCATCGTGATCGCCCTGGCGAGGAAGAACCAGCGGAATCCGCGGTCCTGCATCGCGGCGAGCCCGCGCATCACCGGTCGGACTCGCTTCTCTGCATCCGTCCATCCTGCACCATCCCGCGCTTTCGAGTCGCACGAGCGGGCCGGGTTCCGGGCGAAACAGGGTCAGTCGTGCGACTCGAAGGCAAGGGGTCAGTAGCTGGCGCGGGAGGTGGGGTCGGATGCGGGGACGAAGCGGGCCGCGAGCGACTCCGACGCGCGGGCGAGGAGCGCCACGTCGGCGCCCACCGCGACGAAGTCGGCGCCGGCCGCGATGTAGGCGTCGGCCGCGCTCGGGTCGAACGCGTTCACTCCGACGGGCTTGCCCGCGGCCTTCACCGCGGCGAAGACGCCCTCGACGGCCGCGACCACGTCGGGGTGCGTCTGCTGGCCGATCATGCCCATCGACGCCGACAGGTCGGACGGGCCGACGAACACCGCGTCGACCCCGTCGACCGCGGCGATGTCGGCCGCGGCATCCACTCCGGCGGCCGTCTCGATCTGCACCGTGAGCGAGGTGTGCTCCGCGGATTCCTGCAGGTACCGCTCGACCCTGTTCCAGCGGGCGCTGCGGGCGAGGGCGCTGCCCACCCCGCGCACGCCCTCGGGCGGGTACCTGGTCGCGGCGACGGCGGCGCGTGCCTCCTCGGCGGAGGAGACCATCGGGACGATGAGGTTCTGCGCGCCGAGGTCGAGCACCTGCTTGATCGAGACGGGATCGCTCCACGGCACCCGCACCACGGGCGTGATGGGGTAGGCCGCGACGACCTGCAGCTGCACGAGCACGCTCTCCAGCGTGTTCGCGGAGTGCTCCATGTCGATGAGGAGCCAGTCGAGTCCGGATCCCGCGGCGACCTCGGTCACGAGCGGGCTGCCCGAGCACGCCCACATCCCGATGAGGGAACGGTCGGACCCGGCGAGGCGCTCGCGGAACGAGGGGTCTAGACGAAGCGGCATGTGATGGTTCCCATCGGTCCGTAGTCGCACAGCACCTCGTCGCCGCGCGACACCCACATCGGGCGCGTGAACGATCCTGCCAGGATGATCTCCCCGGCCTCCAGACGCGCGCCGTGCTGGTGGAACTTGTTCGCCAGCCACGCCACGCCCGTCGCAGGGTGTCCGAGCACGCCGGCGGCGACCCCGGTCTCCTCGATCTCGCCGTTGCGCGAGAGGACGCCGGGCACCCACCGCAGGTCGATCTCGTCTGGACGCCTGCGCACGTCGCCGAGCACCATCGCCCCGTAGGCGGCGTTGTCGCTGATCGTGTCGACGATCGTGCGGCCCTCCAGCTCGATGTGCGAGTTCAGCACCTCGAGGGCCGGTACGGCGTAGTCGATCGCCGCGAGGGCGTCGTCGAGGGTGCAGTCGGGGCCTTCGAGCGGATGCTTCAGCACGAACGCCAGCTCCACCTCGATGCGCACGTTCGAGAAGTGGTCCACGGGGATCTCCGAGCCCGAGGGGTACACGGTGTCGTCGAACATGACGCCGTAGTCGGGCTCGGTGATGCCGGTGGCCTGCTGCATCGCCTTGGACGTCAGGCCGATCTTGCGGCCGACCAGCTTCCGGCCCGCCGCGACCTGGGTGTCGCGCCACACGCCCTGGATCGCGTACGAGTCCTCGACCGTCGCCTCCGGGTAGCGCGCGGTGATGCGCGGGATCACGCCGTGCGTGCGGTCGGCCTCGGCGAGCTCGGCCGCGATCGTCGCGATGTCCTCTGCTGACAGCATCCGTCTCTCCTTAGAGCTGGTGGCCCAGCTTGTACTCGCCCTGCTTCCACTCCGGCATGGACTCCTCGCCCTCGTCGGCGCGGGTGTAGCTGAACCCGTCGGCGCCGATGGTCACGGCCATCTCCGAGCTGTCGGTGCGGGCGACGACCGGCTGCGGGTTGCCGTCGAGGTCGAGCACGAGCGAGGCATCGGTGTACCAGGACGGGACGACCGGGTTGCCCCACCAGTCGCGGCGCTGGTTGTCGTGCACGTCCCAGGTGACGACCGGGTTGTCGGGGTCGCCCGTGTAGTAGTCCTGGGTGTAGATCTCGACGCGGTGGCCGTCGGGATCGCGCAGGTACAGGTAGAACGCGTTCGAGACGCCGTGGCGGCCGGGGCCGCGCTCGATGCTGTCCGACTTGCGCAGCGAGCCGAGCTTGTCGCAGATCGCGAGGATGTTGTGCTTCTCGTGCGTCGCGAAGCACACGTGGTGCATGCGGGGGCCGTCGCCGCCGGTCATCGCGGTGTCGTGCACGGTGGGCTTGCGGCGCATCCACGCGGCGTAGACGGTGCCCTCCTCGTCCTGGATGTCCTCCGTGACGCGGAAGCCCAGGTCCTGCATGAACTTGACGGCGCGCGGCACGTCGGGGGTGACCTGGTTGAAGTGGTCCAGGCGCACGAGCTCGCCGGGGATGTGCAGGTCGTAGCGCCACGACATCCGCTCCACGTGCGTGGTCGCGTAGAAGAACTCGTAGGGGAAGCCGAGAGGGTCGACGACGCGCACGGAGTCGCCGATGCCCTTGACGAAGCCGTCGGGGTTGCGGCGCACGTCGCAGCCGAGCTCGGTGTAGAACTCGACGGCGCGGTCGAGGTCCTCTGGCGTGCGCACGCGGTAGGAGAACGCGGCGACGGCGGCGATCGGGCCCTTGCGCAGCACGAGGTTGTGGTGGATGAACTCCTCCGTCGAGCGGAGGTAGATCGCCTCGTCGTCCTCCTCGGTGACGTAGAGCCCGAGCACGTCGACGTAGAACTGGCGCGACGCGGCGAGGTCGGTCACCACGAGCTCCATGTAGGCACAGCGCAGCACGTCCGGCGGGGTGCTCTTCGGCGTCGGGGTGGGGTTGTCGGTCTGGATCGGCGCCTCCTGCGATACGTAGTATCCCGAGGAGGTCAGCGTCATGTCTTCGCGGTTGGTCATCTCAGCGTCCTTGCTTGTCGTCCGGCTGCTCCCGTATGAGTTGTGGTCGCGAAATCGCCGTCTCGGCGACCACAACTCATACGGGAGCGGGAAGGGGGAGGGTCAGTTCTTGCCGAAGGTGGGGTTGTGGGCCGGACCGAGCGTGATGTGCACGCTCTGCTGGTCGGTGTAGAAGTCGATCGAGCGGTAGCCGCCCTCGTGGCCGAGGCCCGACGCCTTCACGCCGCCGAACGGGGTGCGGAGGTCGCGCACGTTGTTGCTGTTCAGCCACACCATGCCGGCCTCGACCGACTGGGCGAAGTTGTGCGCGCGCTTGAGGTCGTTGGTCCAGATGTAGGCGGCCAGACCGTACTTCGTGTTGTTCGCGAGCGACAGCGCCTCCTCGTCGGAGTCGAACGGCGTGATCGCGACGACCGGGCCGAAGATCTCCTCCTGGAAGATGCGGGCGTCGGGGGAGACGTCGGCGAACACGGTCGGGGCGACGAAGTTGCCCTCCTCGAAGCCCTCGGGCCGGCCGCCGCCGGCGACCAGGCGACCCTCGGTCTTGCCGATCTCGACGTACGACATGACCTTCTCGTAGTGCTCCGGGTGCACGAGCGCGCCCACCTCGGTGGCGGGGTCGTGCGGGTAGCCGACGCGCACGCGCTTCGCCTGGGCCGCGTAGCGCTCCACGAACTCCTCGTAGATCGAGCGCTCGACGAGGATGCGGGAGCCGGCGGTGCAGCGCTCGCCGTTGAGGGAGAAGACGCCGAAGATGGTGGCGTCGACCGCGGCCTCCAGGTCGGCGTCGGCGAAGACGACGGCGGGGGACTTGCCGCCGAGCTCCATCGACAGGCCCTTGAGGAACGGGGCGGCGTTGCCGAAGATGATCTGGCCGGTGCGGCTCTCGCCCGTGAACGAGATGAGCGGCACGTCGGGGTGCTTCACCAGTGCGTCGCCGGCGTCCTCGCCGAGGCCGTTCACGAGGTTGAACACGCCCTTGGGCAGCCCCGCCTCCTCGAAGATGCCGGCCCACAGGGATGCCGACAGCGGCGTGAACTCGGCGGGCTTGAGGACGACGGTGTTGCCGGTCGCGAGCGCGGGGCCGAGCTTCCACGACTCCAGCATGAACGGCGTGTTCCACGGCGTGATGAGGCCGGCGACGCCGATCGGCTTGCGGTTGACGTAGTTCATCTGGCGGCCGGGCACCTTGAAGGCGTCATCGGCCTGCGCCACGATGAGGTCGGCGAAGAAGCGGAAGTTCTCGGCGGCACGACGGGCCTGGCCGAGGGCCTGGGTGATCGGGAGGCCGGAGTCGTACGACTCCAGCTCGGCGAGGCGGGCGTCGCGCGACTCGACGATGTCGGCGATCCTGTGCAGCACGCGGGAGCGCTCGCGCGGCAGCATCCGCGGCCAGGGGCCCTCGTCGAAGGCGCGCTTGGCGGCGGCGACGGCGAGCTCGATGTCGGCCTTCTTGCCGGCGGCGGCCGTGGTGTACGTCTCGTTGGTCACCGGGTCGAGCACGTCGAACGTGTCGCCGTCGACCGAGTCGACGAAGGCGCCGTCGATGTAGTGCTGGATGTGGTCGGGCAGGTCGGCGGGGATGCGGGAATCGGTCATGAGCCTTCTCCAGGGGTGTGGGTGGAACGGGTGTGCAGCGCATCGAGGAACGCGTCCCTCGTGCGCCAGCGGTGGTTGCGGGCGGCGAGCTCGATCTCGAGGGGCTCTGCGCCCTCGCGGATCAGCTCGAGGATGCGGGTGTGCTCGTCGACCGAGTGCTGGGCGCGGCCCGGCACGTAGGCGAACGTGGAATCGCGGATGCCGGACAGTCGGGACCAGCCGCGGTGCACGAGGTCGAGCAGGTGCGGGTTGGGGCACGGTTCGAACAGCACGGTGTGGAACTGGCGGTTGAGCTCGGTGAAGGCGTGGGCGTCGAAGTGCTCCAGCATCCGGGTCATCTTCGCGTTCACCTCCGCCGCCCGGTCGAGCGCCGCGGCGTCGAGGAGGGGGGCGGAGAGCGCGGTCGCCGCGCCCTCGACGAGCCCGAGCGTCTGCATGGTGTGCGCGTACTCGCTCTCGTCGACGAGGGTGACCCTCGCGCCGACGTTGCGCTCGAAGGTCACGAGCCCTTCGGCCTCGAGTCGGCGGATCGCCTCGCGCACGGGGACGACGCTCATGTTCAGCTCGTCGGCGATCGATCCGAGCACGAGCCGGTAGCCGGGCCCGAACGCGTGGGCGGAGATGCGCGAGCGGATCCAGGCGTAGGCCTGCTCCGACTTGCTGGCACCGGCGACGGTGGTCATGCGCCGGTCTCCGCCTCGTACTTCGCGCGCCACTCCGCGTTCATCGGGAACAGCCCGTCGACGGGGTGGCCGGCCGCGACCTGCTCGGCGATCCACGCATCCTCGACCTCCTGCGCGAGGGCGGCGTCGACGACCTCCTCCACGAGCGCGGGCGGGATGACGATCACGCCGTCACCGTCGCCCACGATGACGTCGCCGGGCTGCACGGTCGCGCCGCCGCAGGAGATCGTGACGTCGACGTCCCACGGCACGTGCTTGCGGCCGAGCACCGAGGGGTGCGCGCCCTGGGAGAACACGGGCAGGCCGATCTCGGCGACCGCGTCGAAGTCGCGCACGCCGCCGTCGGTGACGACTCCTGCGGCGCCGCGGGCCTTCGCGCGCAGGGCGAGGATGTCGCCGAGGGTGCCGGTGGTGTCGTCGCCGCGGGCCTCGATGACGATGACCTCGCCCTCGGTCACGGCGTCGAACGCGCGCTTCTGCGCGTTGTAGCCGCCGCCGTGGGTCGTGAACAGGTCTTCGCGGAACGGCACGAAGCGCAGCGTCTTGGCGGTGCCGACGATCTTGGCCCCGGCGATGTTCGCGGCGACCCCGTCGATGAAGCAGGAGTGGTGGCCGCGCTTGCGCAACTGTGCGGAGAGGCCGGCCGTCGGCGCCTCGAGCAGCTTGGCCCGGAGCTCGGGGGAGAGGCCTGGCGTGCTCTCCTCGATCGGCGGGAGACCTGCGGTCTCGCGCGAGCCCCACGCCTCGGTGCGCTGCAGGTCGTCGACGGCGGGCAGCGAGCCGAGCTCGCCGTCGAAGGGCACCTCGCCCTGCACGACCGTGGTGACGAGCGCTCCCGACGAGGGGGAGCCGGGTGCGGTCGGCGCGTCGACCTCGATCTCCACGACGTCTCCCGGCACGATCACGCTCGACCCGGCGGGGGTGCCGGTGAGGATGACGTCGCCCGGCTCCAGGGTGAAGTGCTGGGAGAGGTCGGCGACGAGCTGCGCGAGCGGGAAGATGAGCCCCGCCGTGGTGTCGTCCTGGCGCAGCTCGCCGTTGACCCAGGCCCGCACACGCAGCGCCTCGGGGTCGACGGTGCGCGCGTCGATGTACTCGGGGCCGAGGGGCGTGTACCCGTCGCCGCCCTTGGACCGCACGTTCGAGCCCTTGTCGTTGGCGCGCAGGTCGTAGACGCCGAGGTCGTTCGACGCGGTCACCCAGCCGACGTGCGACCACGCGTCGTCGAGGCTGACGCGTCGCGCCGCCGTGCCGATGACGAGGGCGATCTCGGCCTCGAAGGCGAGCAGCTCGGTGCCGGCGGGTCTCTCGACGGTGCCGCCGGTGACGCCGACGGAGCTCGTCGGCTTGAAGAAGTAGGAGGGGAAGGCGGGGCGTCGTCCGCGCTGATCGGCGCGGGAGGCGTAGCTCAGGTGGATCGCGATGATCTTGCCGGGGCGGGGGATGGATGCCGTCACGGATGCGCCTCCTCGCGCTCGTCGTCGACGCCTTGTGCGTCGTATTCGAAATCATATATCATCGGTTCACCCCTCGGCAAGCACCTCGGATCCCCCTCGGACGTGCCGCCGTGACAGTGCAGTCACCAGCAAAGGAGGCCCCATGAGCGGGCAGTCACAGGATGGGTTCACGCCCACCGGAACCATCGCCTCGCAGGCCGATCGACGTCGCGTCGTCTTCGCCACCGTCGTCGGCACCACCGTCGAGTGGTACGACTTCTTCATCTACGCCACGGCGGTCGGACTCGTGTTCGGGCAGCTGTTCTTCGAGCCCCTCGGCGCGAACAGCGCACTGATCGCGTTCGCCACCGTCGGCGTCAGCTTCCTCTTCCGGCCCCTCGGCGCCTTCCTCGCCGGGCACTTCGGCGACAAGCTCGGACGCAAGACCGTGCTGATGTGGACGCTGATCCTCATGGGGGCGGCCACCGCACTGATCGGCGTGCTCCCCACGTACCAGGCGATCGGCATCGCCGCGCCGATCCTCCTCGTGCTCCTGCGCATCATCCAGGGGATCTCGGCCGGCGGAGAGTGGGGCGGCGCCGTGCTCATGGCGGTCGAGCACGCGCCCCGGCAGAAGCGAGGCGTCTTCGGGGCCTCGCCGCAGATCGGCGTGCCGCTGGGGCTGCTGCTGGCGTCGGGCGTCATGGCGCTGATGGCCGCCATCGCCCCCGGCGACCAGTTCGCGGTGTGGGGCTGGCGCGTGCCGTTCCTGCTCAGCGTGGTGCTGATCCTCGTCGGCTACTACGTGCGCCGCAAGGTCGAGGAGAGCCCGGTCTTCACCGAGCTCGCCGAGCGCAAGGAGAAGGCGAAGATGCCGATCGTGCAACTGTTCCGCAAGCACCTGCTGCTCGTGATCATCGCCGCGCTGGTGTTCGCCGGGAACAACGCCGTCGGCTATATGACGACCGGCGGCTACATCCAGGGGTACGCCACCAACCCCGAGGGGCCGATCGGCCTGGAGCGCGGACCGGTGCTCTGGGCCGTCGCGGGCTCCGCGGTCACCTGGCTGCTCACGACCCTGCTCGCGGGATGGGTCTCCGACCGCATCGGACGGCGCACCACCTACATCGTCGGCTGGGTGCTCCAGCTCGTCGGCGTCTTCACGCTGTTCCCGCTCGTCAACACCGGGCAGATCGGGCTCCTGTTCGCGGGGCTGGCGATCCTCACGATCGGCCTCGGCTTCACCTACGGCCCGCAGGCCGCGCTCTACACGGAGCTCTTCCCCGCGAGCATCCGGTTCTCCGGGGTCTCGATCTCCTACGCGATCGGCGCGATCGCCGGCGGTGCGTTCGCCCCGACCATCGCGACGGCGATCGTGCAGGTGACCGGATCGACGCAGGCCGTCACCTGGTACCTCGCAGGCATGACGATCATCGGCCTGATCGCGACGCTGCTGCTGCGTGACCGCTCCGGCATCCCGCTCGGCCCCGACCACGAGGAGGAGCAGGCCGTCAGCCCGATCTACGGGCTCGCCAAGGCCTGATCCCGCTGTGACGGCCCGGGCGCGTGATCACGCACCCGGGCCGTTCCGTGCGCCCGGGGCTCAGCCCTCGAGGGACTCCCGGATGGCGGATGCCGAGCGCCGCAGTCGCGCGGCGATCTCGGCGTCGTCGAGCGAGGTCGCCACGTGCACGACGGCGATCGCGGCCGGGCGCTGCCCGCGCAGCGCCAGCGGCACGGCCACCGACTGCACGGTGGGGATGACCTCGTCGTGACTGGTGGTGTAGCCGAGGGGGCGGGCGGCGTCGACCTCGTCGCGCAGCGGGGACGTGGCGGTCGCAGGCCACTCCGCTGCGGCGAGCTGCAGGAGGATCGCCTTGCCGGGGGCGCCGACGGTGACGGGGTGCCGGGCTCCGGGGCGCTGCGCGACGCTCGCAACGGCGTGGCGTGGCTCGATGCTCGCCAGCGTGATGCAGTCGTCGCCGTCGAGCACGGCGAGGAAGGCCGTCATGCCCAGCTCGTTCGCGATGGCGGTGAGCTCGGGGAGGGCCTCGGACTGCAGGTCCTGGGCGACCCCCGCGGCGAGGGCGGCCATGCGCGGGCCCAGGCTCACCGCGCCGGCGGCGTCACGGCCGACGAGCCGGTGGTCCTCGAGCGTGCGCAGCAGCCGGTAGGCGATCGAGCGATGAACGCCGAGCCGGGCGGCGACCTCGTCGATCGTGAGGGGGCCTCCCGCGTCGGCGAGCACCTCGAGGATGCGGATGCCGCGACTGAGGGTCTGCGACGCGGGTGCGGCGTCGGCCATGGGTGCTCCCTTGCGCTCGGGGACGAGGATGTCTACGCTGGTGTTCAATAGTAGAACAGTCTGTTCGAATATAGAACATGACGTTCTCCTCCGCAAGACCGACGGCGGCGTGCCGTAGACCGACAGAGAAGTCCGGAAGGATCGACGACGATGCAGTTCCACCACCACGGTTACGTCTCCGGAGACCCGCGGGTGCTCCCTGCAGGCGTGGCCGAACGCCCCGCCGACCTCCCCGACGATGTCGACGTGCTCATCGTCGGCTCCGGTCCCGCAGGCATGCTCCTCGCCGCGCAGATGTCGCAGTACCCGAGCATCACCACGCGCATCATCGAGAAGCGCGATGGACGCCTGGTGCTCGGCCAGGCCGACGGCATCCAGCCCCGCAGCGTCGAGACCTTCCAGGCGTTCGGGTTCGCGGAGCGCATCATCGCCGAGGCGTACAACATCGGGTGGATGAACTTCTGGGGCCCGAACCCCGAGAATCCCGCCGAGATCATCCGCACCGCGCGCACCGCCGACTACGCCTACGACATCTGCGAGTTCCCGCACCTCATCGTCAACCAGGCGCGCGTGCTCGACTACTTCGCCGAGGCCGCCGCCGACGGACCCGGCCGCATCGTCCCCGACTACGGCGTGGAGTTCACCGGCCTCACCGTGCACGGCGAGGGTGAGCACCCGGTGGAGGTCTCGGTGCGCGACCACGGGGTCGAACGCACGATCCGCGCGAAGTTCGTGGTGGGGTGCGACGGTGCCCGCAGCGGTGTCCGTCAGGCCATCGGCCGCACCCACGTCGGCGACATGGCGGCGCACGCCTGGGGCGTCATGGACGTGCTCGTGAACACCGACTTCCCAGACTGGCGCACCAAGTGCGCGATCAACTCGGAGGCCGGCAACATCCTGCACATCCCGCGCGAGGGCGGCTACCTCAGCCGGATGTACATCGACCTGGGCGAGGTCGCGGCAGACGACGACCACCGGGTGCGGCAGACGCCGGTCGAGGAGATCATCCGCAAGGCGAACGAGATCCTGCATCCGTACTCCATCGACGTGAAGGAGGTCGCCTGGCACAGTGTGTACGAGGTGGGCCACCGCGTCACCGACGGCTTCGACGACGTGATCGACGAGTCCGGACGCACCCCGCGGGTGTTCCTCACCGGAGACGCCTGCCACACGCACAGCGCCAAGGCCGGTCAGGGCATGAACGTCTCCATGCAGGACGGCTTCAACCTCGGTTGGAAGCTCGGCTCCGTGCTCACGGGCCGCGCCCCCGAGGCGCTGCTGGCCACCTACGGCGCGGAGCGTCGCCCGGTCGCCCAGCAGCTCATCGACTTCGACCGAGAGTGGTCCTCGCTCATGGCGCGCAAGCCGGAGGAGATCTCCGACCCCACGGAGCTCGCGACCTTCTACCTCGGAACGGCCGAGTTCCCGTCGGGGTTCATGACGCAGTACACCTCGTCGATGATCACCGGGACCGACGCGCACCAGGCGCTCGCCGCAGGCTTCCCGCTGGGCAAGCGGTTCAAGTCCGCCGAGGTGGTGCGGGTCGGCGACGGCAACGTCGTGCACCTCGGCCACCACGCGAAGGCGGACGGGCGCTGGCGCGTGTACGCCTTCGGCGACCGGGACGGCTCGGCCCTTGAGGCCTGGGCGGATGCCGCGGCCCCCGTGTTCGCGCGCTTCACCCCCGCGGATGCGGACGTCGACGCCGTGTTCGACGTGAAGGCCGTCTATCAGCAGCCCTACGAGGAGCTCGAGGTCACGTCCGCTCCCGCGCTGTTCCAGCCGAAGACCGGCCCGCTCGGCCTCACCGACTGGGAGAAGGTCTACGCGGCCGGCCCGTCGAAGTGGACCGAGACCGACATCTTCGCCGCGCGCGAGCTGTCGCGCGACGGTGCCGTCGTGGTCGTGCGGCCCGACCAGTACGTCGCCGCGATCCTCCCGCTCGACACTGTGGACGAGCTCTCCGGCTTCCTGGAGGGCGCCTTCCTGCCGGCATCCTGAGTCCGTCTCTCTGCTCTCGAGTCGCACGAATGACCGTCTCAGCGGCCTGAAACGGCGAGTTCGTGCGATTCGAAAGCAGGCAGCCCTCCACCGGCATGACACATGTCATGACGAAGACGTGACACCGGCATCCTGAGCCGCCGGGCGCGGTTCAGGATGCTGGATGCATGGACACATCAGGTGCAGCATCCGCCGTCATCGAACTCACCGACGTGCGGCGTCACTTCGGCACCGGAGAGCGCCGCGTGCAGGCGGTCGACGGCGTCAGCCTCCGGATCGAGCGCGGCGAGGTCGTCGCGCTCCTCGGCCCCAACGGCGCGGGCAAGACGACCACGCTCGACATGCTGCTCGGGCTCGCGGAGCCGAGCTCGGGCACGGTGCAGGTGCTCGGCGCGCACCCGGACGTCGCGTCGACGTCCGGGGCGATCGCCGCGGTGCTGCAGACCGGGGGACTGCTCGGCGACCTCACCGTCGGCGAGACCGTGCGGTTGATCGCGTCGCTGCACGGCAGGGCCGCACTCGGCCGGGTGCCCGACGTGATGCGCCGCGCCGATCTCGAGCGCCTCGCCGCGCGCAAGGTGTCCAAGTGCTCCGGCGGCGAGCAGCAGCGCGTGAAGTTCGCGCTCGCCATGGTGCCCGACCCCGACATCCTCGTGCTCGACGAGCCGACTGCGGGCATGGACGTCACCGCCCGCCGCCACTTCTGGGACGTCATGCGTGCCGACGCCGACGCCGGCCGCACCATCGTCTTCGCCACCCACTACCTCGAGGAGGCGGAGCAGTTCGCCCGCCGCACGGTCGTGATGCACCGCGGCGCCGTCGTCGCCGACGCCCCGACCGCGCAGTTGCGCGCCGGTCTGGGATCGCGCTCCGTGTCGGCCACTCTTCCCGACGGTGACTCCGCCGCGATCATGGAGAGCCTCGGCGTGCTGCCGGGGGTCGACGGCATCCGCATCGACGCCGACCGGCTCAGCCTGCGCGCCGCCGACTCCGACGCCGCGGCGCTCACCCTGCTCCGGGCCGGCGCCCGCGACCTGGAGATCGCCGCCCCCACTCTCGAAACCGCCTTCACCGCCCTCACGGAGGACTGACCATGCTTCTCTCACCCACCATGCTGCGCATCGAGGCCGTCCGCCAGCTGCGCAACCCGTACACGCTCGCGTTCACCCTGGCGATGCCTGTCGCGATGTACCTGCTGTTCGGAGCGAGCATGAGCTACGGCAAGCTCTCCGCCGGCCACGGCAACGTCGCGTTCTACGTGATGACCTCGATGGCCGCGTACGGCACGGCCGTGGCCATGAGCTCGCTCACCTCGCTCGCCGCGACCGAGGCGAAGCAGGGGTGGGGGCGGCAGCTCGCGATGACCCCGCTCTCCACGACGGGGTACGCGCTGACCAAGCTGCTCACCGCGGTCTCCTACGCCGCGCTGTCCCTGCTCGGGGTGTTCGTGGCCGGGCTCCTCACGGGAGCGGAGGCAGACGGTGCCTGGCGCTGGATCGCGACCGCCGGCATCGTGCTCGGACTCGGCCTCATCTACGGCCTGTGGGGCCTCGGCGTCGGCCTGTTCTTCAACGGCGACTCCGCCACCGCGCTGGCGTCGATCTCGATGACGTTCTTCGCGTTCTTCGGCAACGTCTTCATGCCCCTCGACGGCGTGATGCTCGACATCGCCCGGTTCACGCCGCTGTACGGCTTCGTGGCGCTGTGCCGCTGGCCGCTCACCGAGGGACGTCTGACGACGGGCCAGACGGATCCGCTCTGGATGCTGGTGCTCAACGTGGCGGTCTGGGTGGTGCTGTTCGCACTGCTGGTGATGGCCGGCGCCAAGCGGTCGCGCGCACGTCAGTAGGTTGGACGCATGACAGATCATCGGGGCGACGCCGCCGACCTCGCCGCCGCGGGAGCACCCCCGGCGGCGTGGGCGGCGAACGGAGCGCGCGGAACCGCGGGCAAGGACCCCTGGGCGCGGTTCGGCTGGCTCATGGCGGTCGTCTGGCTGGTCTTCCTGCTCTACCCGCTGTTCGCACTGATCGGCTCGGAGGCGCCGCTCGCGTGGGTGGTCGTGGGGTGGATCGCGCTCGTGGCGTTCGTCGTCCTGTACGTCAACGGCTTCATGTACGGCATGAGGGGCGGGGGAGGGCTCGGCCGCCCCGTCGCCCCGCGGCAGTGGATCACGTTCGCGCTGCTCATCGTGTGCGCGCTGATCTCGATCCCCGCCGAGGGCGGCTCGGCGCTCAGCTTCCTGCCGTTCATCATGTCGTTCGCCTCCTACGGGCTCACGCGGCTGTGGCACTGGATCACCCTCGCGGCGTCCGTCGCGGTGACCGCCGCGTGCGTCTTCTTCCTGCCCGGCGGACTGGCCTACATCTCGGTGCTCGCGATCGTCGCGCTGTTGGGTGTGGTCAACACCGTGTCGACGTGGCTGATCCTGCGGTCGAACGAGGCGGAGCGTCTCGGCCTGGAGCTCGCGACGAGCGAGGGCCGCGAGGCCGTGGCCCGCGACGTCCACGATCTGATCGGGCACTCGCTCACGGTCGTCGGGCTGAAGGCGCAACTGGTGCGCCGGCTCATCGACACCGACCCGGAGCGCGCCAAGGCCGAGCTCGCCGACATCGAGCAGCTCACGGCCGAGGCGATCGCCGGGGTGCGCGCCACGGTCGCCGGCGCCAGGGCCACGACGCTCGTCGAACAGCTGGCCTCGTGCCGCGACGCGCTGCGGGCCGGCGAGGTCGAGCTCGTCGTCGACGGCGCACCGGCCGCGCTGTCGGCCGCGCAGGCGCTCACGGCGGCGTGGGTGCTGCGCGAGGCGACGACGAACACGCTGCGGCACGCTCGCGCCTCGCGCGTCGACGTGCGGATCGCGCCCGGGCGGTTCGAGTTCTCCGACGACGGCGTCGACGGCGTCGGAGTGGAGAAGGCGGAGGGCAACGGCATCCGCGGGATGCGGGAGCGGGCGTCGGCTGCGGGGGCGACGTTCTCGATCGGCCGGCGCGACGGCGGGGGCACGCGCGTGGAGGTGACATGGTGAGCGAGGTCATCCGTCTCGTGATCGCCGACGACCAGGCGCTGGTGCGCGGGGCGCTGGGCGCGCTGCTCGACCTCGAGGACGACCTGCAGGTGGTCGGGATGGCCGCCGACGGCGCGGAGGCGTTGCGGTTGGTGGCCGAGCTCGCGCCGGACGTGTGTCTGATGGACGTCCAGATGCCCGGAATGGACGGCATCGAGACCACGAGGATGCTGCGCGCGGCGAGTCCGGCGACGCGGGTGCTCGTGGTGACGACCTTCGCCCGTCCCGGCTATCTGCGCTCGGCGCTGGACGCCGGAGCGAGCGGCTTCATCGTCAAGGACACCCCGGCGGAGAAGCTGGCGGATGCCGTGCGGCGGGTGCATTCCGGGATGCGGGTGCTCGATCCTGCACTGGCCGAAGAGAGCCTGTTCGACGGCGCGAACCCGCTCAGCGACAGGGAACGGCAGGTGCTGCGGCTCGCCGCGGACGGGCGTTCCGCGGCGGCCATCGCCGCCGACGTCTTCCTCTCCGCCGGCACCGTGCGCAACCACCTGTCTGCGGCGATCGGCAAGACCGGGGCGGCGAACCGCGCTCAGGCCGTACGCATCGCGATGGACAAGGGGTGGATCTGAGGCTGGATTCCGGGTGCCGGGTGCCGGGTGCCGGGGGTGCCGGGGGTTCCGGGTGCCGGTGGCGGGTGGCGGGTGGTGGGTGCCGGGTGCCGGGTGCCGAGTGGTGGGTGGCGGTGCCGGGTGGCGGGGTGTCGCGGGCGCGATCTCACGGCATCCGATTTTCGGAAGAACGACCGTATTTCGGATGATTCGCCGGATATCATCCGAAATCTTGCGTACCGTCCGAGAATCGGGGGCGCCGGCCGGCAGCTCGGAGAGCTGGGGCGGCCGGGAGCGTGCGCCGGTGTCGGGTGTCGGGTGTCGGGACGGACGCAGGTGTCGGGTGCCGGTGTCGGGTGTCGGCGCGGACGCAGGTGTCGGGTGCCGGTGTCGGGTGTCGGCGCGGACGCAGGTGCCGGGTGCCGGGTGCCGGGTGCCGGTGCCGGTGCCGGTGTCGGATGTCGGTGGTCGGGCGTAGGTTCGTCCCGTGCGGGAGGGTCCCGCGGAAGAGGGTGTGACATGACCTGGAAGATCGAGCTCATCTTCGTGCCGGTGACCGATGTCGACCGTGCGAAGGAGTTCTACACCGCCATCGGCTTCAACCCCGATCACGACCAGACCCCCTACGAAGGGCTGCGGTTCGTGCAGATGACGCCGCCGGGTTCGGCGTGCTCGATCGCGTTCGGCACCGGCCTCGACATCCCGCTCGAGCCCGGTCAGCAGAAGACCATCCAGGTGGTCGTGCCGGATGCCGACGAGGCGAAGGCGCAGCTCGAGGCGCTCGGCGTCGCGACCAGGGGAGTCGAAGACCTCGGCTGGGGGCGTTTCGTCTGGTTCGACGACCCCGACGGCAACACCTGGACTCTGCAGGAGCTCCCCGACTACGCGGCGGCGGCGCAGCAGGAGGGGTGACACCCGGTCGCGGCGGCGCGCCTCGGATCAGCCGATGCGGGTCGCGCCGCCGGCGACCTCGATGCCTCCGGATGCGGGGATCGTCACGGTGAGCACGCTCGGCCTGCCGACGTGGGCGCCCTGACGGATCGTGATCGTGCGGCCCGAGAATCCGTGCTCGCGCAGGTACGCACCCGTCGACGCCGCTGCCGAACCGGTCGCGGGGTCTTCGGTGATCCGGCCGACGGGGAACAGGTTGCGGGCCTCCCACTCGTCCGGGCGCAGCGCGTGGAGCACCGTGACCGTGCCGAGCCAGCCCTGCTCGCGCATCAGCGCGGCGACCGCGGCGGGGGAGAAGCGGAACTGGTGGAACAGGTCGCGATCGGCGAGCACGAGGATCGGATGCCGGTTGCCGGCGAACGACTCGGCCGCGGGGAAGCGCGGATCGATGTCCGCGGCGGTCAGTCCCAGCAGATCGAGCAGCCGATCCCTCACGTCGGCATCGAGGTCGAGCACACGCGGCTCCACGCTCGTGAACGACACGGAGATCGACCCGTCGGCGTCCCGGGACGACCGCAGCGCGACCTCGCCGGCATCGGTGTCGAACAGCACGGAGCCGGAGCCGTCGGAGCCGCCGGAGCCGCCGGAGCCAGCGTCGGAGCGGGAGCGGGAGCGGGAGCGGGAACGGGAGCGGGAACGGGAACCGGTACCGGCGCGTTCGGCGAGGGCGACGGCGGTCGCAACCGTCGCGTGGCCGCAGAACGGCACCTCGGCGGCGGGCGACCAGTACCTCACGCGCAGTCTCGGCACGGCCCCCGCGTCGTCGTGACCCACCACGAACGCCGTCTCGGAGTACCCGACATCCGCGGCGATCCGCTGCATCTCGGCATCGTCGAGTCTTGTAGCGTCGAGCACGACTCCGGCGGGGTTTCCGCCGTCGGGGGTCGCGGCGAAAGCGCTGTAGCGCAGAACCTCAGGGGCATCCGTCATGCTCTGGAGCCTATTCGACCCTCTCCGTCGGCGCTCAGGGGCGGCGCACGCGAGGTGCACCGTCCCCGTGTCGCCCGTTCAGGAGTTCACGCGGATGATCTCCTGCTGATAGGGCGCGATCACGTCGCCCGAGATGCGCAGATCGAGCAGGAGGAAGCGCCGCGTCGCGACATCCTCGCGTGCCCACTGGCCGAGGCGCTCGAGGTCGGCGAGCGTGCGCACCACGACGCCCTCCGCGCCCACGGCGGCACCGAACGCCGCGAAGTCGACCTCGGGGATGCGCATCGGAGCCTCGGCCAGCCCCTTGAGTCCGTACAGGTTGACCTCCGCGCCGTAGGCGGCGTCGTTCCAGATCACGGCGATGCCGCGTCCGCCGGCGGCGCGCACTGCGGACTCCAGGTCGGCGATCGCCATGAGGCCGCCGCCGTCCCCGCTCGTGAGCACGACGGTCGAGTCGCGGCGCGCGAGCGCGGCGCCGACGACGCTCGGCCAGCCCTGACCGATCGACTGGAAGGCCGTGCCGACCATCATCATGCGGTCGGGCGCGGCCACCGGCCAGTACATGTTGGCCCAGCCGATGAAATGCCCGCCGTCGGAGACGACGACGCGGTCCTCCGGCAGGAGCTCGGCGATGCGTCGTGCGGCCGAACGCGGATCGAGTCGTCCATCGGGGGCGAGATCGTCGCCCGTCGCATACGTACGGGCCGCGGCGACGTCCACGGTCTCCCGCCACGGGGCCCGAATCTTCACCGCCGTGGCTGGCCCGGATGCCGACGCGGTGTGCGAATCGTCGGATGCCGCGGCCGCGGCTGGCCCGGATGCCGACGCGGTGTGCGAATCGTCGGATGCCGCGGGCGACGTGCCGTCTGCGGGCGCGGGTGCAGCGGCGTGTCCGTCTGCGGCTCCGACATTCCGCACACGGGCGACGAGGTCTTCCGCCGCGAGGCGGGCGTCGGCGCGCACGAAGCCGCCGACGTGCGGGTGGGTCGCCGCGGGGGCGGTGTCGATCTGGAAGACCCGCGTGCCGGGGGCGAACAGCTCGCCGAAGCGCATCGTGAACTGGTTGAGCGAGGCGCCGAAGACCACGGCGACGTCGGCGGTGCGCACCAGCTCCATGGCGCCGTCCGCGCCGAAACCGCCGGTCACGCCGAGGTCGTACCGCGTCTCGGGGAAGATCCCGCGGCCGAGGGCCGACGATGCGGTGAGCGCTCCGGTGGCTGCCGCGAGCTCGCCGAGCGCGACGCCGGCGTCGGCCAGCCACGCCCCGCGCCCGGCCAGCAGGAACGGGCGCTCGGCGGTGCGCAGGGCGCGCGCGATCTCGTCGAGCATGCCGTCGGCGAACTCCCCGCGCGGAGCGAGAGGTGCGGGCACGCGCGGCTGCGGCGCCGCGGGCAGTTCACCCGCATCGAGGGACGCGACGTCGTAGGGGATCGCCAGCACCACGGGCACCCGGTAGGTGAGCGCGTGCTCGATCGCGATCACGGTCGTCGCCGCGGCATCCGCTCGCCCGACCGTATAGGTGCGCGCCCCCACGGCCGAGGCGAGGGCGATCTGGTCGACGTCCCACGGCCGGGGGCCGGAGGTCGGCTCGTCTCCGACGACGAGCACCAGAGGCACGTGCGCCTGCACCGATTCGGCCAGCGCCGTCAGCGTGTTCGTGAAGCCGGCGCCGTAGGTGGAGGTGCCGGCGGCGATGCGGCCGGACGCCCGGAAGTGGGCGTCCGCTGCGACGACGGCGCCCTGTTCGTGGCGGACTGCGGTGAACACGGCATCCGTCTGCTTTTCGATGGCGTCGAGGAAGTAGGCGTTGCCGTTGCCCATCACGCCGAAGACGGCGTCGATGTGCTGGGCGAGGGTCAGGGCGACGTGCGCGGACACGGAGGGCATGCGAAGGCCTTTCGAGACAGGGACGGAGAGAAGAGGATTCCGTATGTGTCTCGCTCTCCGGCGTCATCGGGGGAGTGCTTCGTGCCTCTTTTTCAGGCACCGGCCGCGTCAGGGCCGGACCCGTCGATTCTAGTGCTCCCCGGCATCGAGTGCGACGGTGCGGCTGGTGAGGTCGTCGAGGCTGATCGCCGTGACGGACTCCGGCGGGAGCGCCTCCCACTCATACCCGGCGACCCCGGTCGAGCCGACGACGATCGTCCCGTCCTCGCGTGTCGTCCACCGCAGGGCGAAGTAGTCCTCGTTGTGCTCGTCTGGAAGATCGGTATGCAGGGCGATCTCGTGGAGGTCGTCGTCGGAGAGGATGCTGCGCGCGCTCGCCCGTACGACGATCATCTGACCGTCGCCGAGAAGGATCGCGTTGAGGCTCGCCAGCGGGTACGCGGCGCGCAGTCGCCGCACGGAGCGGGCGGTCGCCTCGAGCAGCGGGATGCCGAGGGCGACCTGTTCGCGGATCAGAGTGAAGTACATCTCGCTGTCGGTCTCGCCGAGCATCGAGGCGCGGCCATCGGCCGAGAGCATCTGCCGCACCGTGTCGATCGGCGTGAGCGAACCGTTGTGCTCGAACGCGAGTCCGTCGGCGAGGAAGGGATGGGCGTTGCGGTCGGCGACCTCCAGGCCCGACGTGGCCCAGCGCAAGTGCACCATGGCGGCCCGTGCGCTCGTGATCACCGCCCGCTCGAACCCCGGGTCGTCGACCGCGGAACGCGCGGACTTGTGCGCCGTCGGACGTCCGTCGAGGTCGTCGACGCCGGCCCATCCCCAGCCGTCGCCGTGCAGCCGTGCCAGCGACGTCAGCCGCTGCATCCCGGTATCGCCGAGCTGACTGCGGACATCGGAGGAATGCGGGGAGACGAAGGCGAAGAGACGACACATGGTCCTTAGGTTCTACTCCATCCGCGGACGTGTCGAGAGCGTGTCGCCGCATGAGCGAGAATGAGCAGATGACGGATGCATCGAACGAGCGTGAGACGCTGACCTGGGACGGCTTCGGAACGGCGACGAGGGACCTCGCGCGCAGCATCCTCGCCAGCGGCTTCGAGCCGGAGGTCGTCGTGGCGATCGCCCGCGGCGGCCTGCTGCCCGCCGGCGCCATCGCGTACGGGCTCGGCGCCAAGAACTGCGGGGCCATCAACGTCGAGTTCTACACGGGTATCGGCACGGTGCTCGACGCGCCCGAGGTGCTGCCGCCGGAGCTCGACATGGCCTACCTCGACGGACGGCGCGTGCTGCTCGTCGATGACGTCGCCGATTCCGGGCGCACGCTCGCTCTCGCGGTGCAGCTTCTCAAGGACAA
Source organism: Microbacterium hydrocarbonoxydans (assembly GCA_040395495.1). Classification (GTDB taxonomy): domain Bacteria; phylum Actinomycetota; class Actinomycetes; order Actinomycetales; family Microbacteriaceae; genus Microbacterium; species Microbacterium hydrocarbonoxydans_D. Next base: position 44,435 of record JBEBQG010000007.1, read on the forward strand.
GGGCGCCGACGTGCGCTCGGTGACGATCTACACCAAGCCGTCGACGATCATCCAGCCCGATTACGCCTGGAAGGACACCGACCTCTGGATCAACTTCCCGTGGTCGTTCCAGGGGACCGTGCGCGAAGAGGACCTCGGCCTGCCTCCGACCGCCTGACCCCTGCGCTCGTACGGAGGCCCAGGCGTCCGGGCGCGCCGTGCGGACCGGCGCGGTGTGTGGACCGGCCGCGGTGTGTGGACGGGCCGCGCCGTGTGCGAAAAGTCGGATCCGCGGCGCGACGCGCCGCGGGAGGGCTCGTGTGCGCGGCGTGTCGTCCGGAGAGTCCGACTTTTCGCACGGGGCTGTCGAGAACGAGGGGCCGGCCCCGCGCTCGCGCACCCGCCCGCCGTGCCCCGCACCCGCCCGCCGCGCCCGCCGCGCCCCGCGTCCGCGCACCCGTCCGGCCTCAGCCCCGCAGCAGACTCCGCAGCGTCTGGATGGTGTCGGCGTCGGCCGCGGCCTTGTCGGGCCTGTAGTGCTTGACGCGGGCGAAGCGCAGCGCGATGCCGCCGGGGTAGCGGGGTGAGCGCTGCACTCCGTCGATCGCGATCTCCACGACGAGCTCCGGCCGGAGCGACACCGCGTAGGCCGTGCGCCCCCGCTCGTACTGCGGGAACGTCTCGGTCTGCCAGCGCAGCAGCTCATCGGTGAGCCCCTTGAACGTCTTGCCGACCATCACGAAGCCGCCGGGCTCGCCGAACTCGCCGTCGGGATCGCGTGCCCCGAGGTGCAGGTTCGACAGCCAGCCCCGGCGCCGGCCGGACCCCCACTCCGCCCCGAGCACGACGAGGTCGTAGGTGAGCACGGGCTTGACCTTGACCCAGGACGTGCCGCGTCGGCCCGCCGTGTAGGGCGAGTCGACGGACTTCACGACCACGCCTTCGTGCCCCGCAGCCAGCGCCTCGCGCGACAGCCTCTCCGCAGCCTCCGCGTCATCGGTCACGATGCCCGGCATCCGCCATCCGCCGGCGACGCGGTCGAGCTCGCCGAGCCGCACCGACAGCGGCTCGTCGACGAGGTCGCGGCCGTCGACGTGCAGCACGTCGAAGAACCACGGCCGCAGGGCGAGATCCCGAGCGGCGTCGGCCCCGAAGCGCGACATCGTCTCCTGGAACGGGCGCGGCCCGCCGTCTTCGTCGAGCGCGAGGGTCTCGCCGTCGAGGATCACGTCGTGCACGGGGAGCGCCCGCACGATCTCGGCGATCTCCGGCACCCGATGGGTGATGTCGGCGAGGCTGCGCGTGTACACGCCGATCTCGTCGCCGTGCCGGTGCACCTGGATGCGGGCCCCGTCGAGCTTGTACTCGACCGAGGCGAGGCCCGTGGTCTCCAGAGCCGCGGTCGGAGTCGCGGCGGTGGACGCCAGCATCGGGAGCACCGGGCGGCCGACGACGAGGCCCACCGCGTCGAGCTGCTCCGCCGTGCCGGTGAGCGCCAAGAGCGCGGTCTCGCCGACGTCGCCGGCGAGCATGGCGGCTCGGCGCACCGAGGCGGGAGGACGCTCGGACGCCTTGGCGACCGCGTCGAGGAGCACCCCCGCCAGCGCACCGGTGCGCAGCTCGCCCAGCATCACGCGGACGAGGAAGTCCCACTCGTCGGTCGTCACCCGGGCGGCAAGAGACGTGAGAAGGTCGTTGCGCGCGCTGACGGAGCCGGAGCCGGAGGCGCTCGCGAGCGCGTCCAGCACGTCGTCGACCTCGACGAGGGTGAGCGTGGATGCCTCCGCATGCGTGACCTCGAGCGTGGAGATCCCTCGCCAGCCGATTCCCAGTCGTCCCTGCCTTGGCGCGGCGAGCAGCAGCCCGACCAGCACCGGGATCTCCTCCGCCTCGGCCTCGACGAGGAGCGTGGCGAGCGCGTCGATCTTCGCGAGCCGCGACCGCGTGGCGGAGATCGTCCGGGTCGTGTCGACGACGTCATCGAGCCTCATCCCTGCAGTCTGGCACCGGCCTCCGACATCCGGCCAGGGGGACCGGCCCGCGCGTCCGGTGTCGGAGCCCCGTGTCAGACTGGCTCCATGATCGTCGAGAGCACCGCGCCGGGCCGAGGGGCCCTCGGCGATCCCCTCACGCTCCAGGGAGTCACCGGCGAGCACTCCCTGAGAGCGCTGCTGCGCGTCCTCGTCGAGCATGAGGTGGGTCTCTACGCCGTCCACCGGCGACGCTCGGCGACCCTGCAGATCCTCACACCCGCAGACCTGGTCGCGGGCGTGGAGACAGGACGTCACGGTCGCGAACCGCGTGCGATCCCGGCGGCCCCCGGCATCGATGAGGCCTATGCACGTGCCGTGGAGGCCTTCGACGACGGGCTCTTCCTCGTCTTCCTCGACGACGTCCGGATCCACGCACTCGACGACATCATCGTGATCGAACCGCACTCGCGCCTCCGGCTCGTGCGGCTCGTCGCGCTCACCGGATAGGAGCACCGTGCTGACTGCCGAGCAGGCGACCGAGGAACTGAGCAGGTTCTGCTCGTGCGACAAGGAGGGGGCGCCACGCCCGATCGGCGTGAAAGGGTGGGGTGCTCCGCGTCTCGCCCGCCGCATCGCCGACCACCTGAACGACAGCAGCGGGGCTCATGACCCCGAGGCCGCTGAAGAGGCGCGGGCCACGGCAGGAGGGCTCGCCGACGAGCTCGACGCGCTCGACGATCGCGCACGCACGAAGGTGCTCGCGGCGCTGTGCCCGTCGGTCGGCGCCGAACTCTCGTCCTGGTGGGAATGGTCGCGATCGCGCCCCTACGTGCAGGGGGCGTGGAGCAGCGCGCCGTATCGCTCGGCGGATCACCGGTTCACCCTGCCGTCGAGGTGGGAGAGGCTCGTCTCGCTGATCCGTCACGTCACCCACTATCCGCAGCCGATCGAGTGGCATGCGACCTGGTTGCTGCACCTCCCCGAGCACGCGCGGCTCGGGGACTTCGTCGCATCGGCGGTCGATGCGGGCAACACCGCCGTCCGCCGCATCCTCGTCGAAGGCATCTCGGGATCACATGCCGTCGCCGGTCCGTCCGCGCACGCCTACGTCGCCCTGCTCGCGGTCGCCGACGCCGACGCCTGGGACGTCGTCGTCGGTCAGCTGCTCGACGCCGGACGCGCGGAGGGTCTCCGCCAGACGATCCTCGACGCCCTCGACACGGCGCACCCCGGGGCGATCGACCGCGTGCTCGGCGTCGTCGCCGACGAGGGGATGGTCCGTTTCTCGAGTTCGATCCGCGCGCTGTCCCGGTGGGTCGACGAAGAACTGACCGTGCGCGACGCGGCGCGCGCGGAGGCGGCCATCGCGACGATCGTCCGATTCCTGCGCACTCCGCCGACGTCCGACGACCTCCGGGCGGGGAGCCACGTCGAGGCCTATCTCGGTCTGTGGACCCTCGCGGTGCGCGACATCGGCGTGGCCATCGGCGTGGCGGGGGAGCTGATGGGCGACGACGACGCGGGGCGGCGGCTCGCTGCGACGCGGATGCTGGTCCGGCTCGGACATCCGTCGACCTTCGATGCGCTGGCCCGCGGCCTCAAGGACGACGACGTGGCGGTGTTCGCGGTGGCGCTCGCCGCGTGGCCCGTCCAGCACGGCGGAGCGCAGCGGGAGCGCACGCTCACGGCCGACGTGACCCGTGGGCTGCGTGAGCGCAGCGGCCGGCTGACCTCCCCGCTCGAAGTCGACACCGGAATCCTGGCGCCGCGCCCGGTGACGCTGAAGAACGCCGACGTCGTCGACGTGGTCGCTGCCTACTCCGGCGACGAGATCGACCTCGCGTCCGCCTCGCCGGATGTGCGTCGCGGTGCGGCGGCGAGGTATGCGAAAGACCTCGCGGGCCATCGGGACGCCCTCTTCCTGCTCCTTCTCGACCCGTCGTCCCGGGTCAGGAGCGTCGCGCGCAAGGGCTTCGACGTCGAATCGATCACGGCGGCCGAGGCGATCGAACTGGAGCGCTCGCTCACCCGCACGGCCGACGACATCCGCAGGACCGCGCTGCGACTCCTGCAGCTGCAGAGCGAGGAAGACGTCCTCGCCTCGGTGGAGCGGCTGCGAGCCGGCAGCCCGGACCAGGCGCGGGCCGCGGAGGATCTCGCGCGGTTGGCAGGACTCGCGACGACGGACGACCGCACGGAGCCGAAGGACGGCGCGGACGCGTTCTCCGATCGTCCCGCCGCACTCCGGTTCGGCGTCGAGGAACGCACGCCGGCGGTGCGTCCTCCGGCTCCGTCGAGATCACGGTGGGACGTCTACCATCCCGGCGCCCGCCGGATCTGGCTGTCCTTCGAGGCGTGGATGGATGAGCACTCCGACGTCGAGGTGCAGTCGAATCGGGGCGTCCAGTTGCTCGCGAACGTGCAGGGGCACGAGCTGAGCGCGGGCGACGACGGGGCCATGCCTCTGGCCGCACTGGTCGATCCCTGGTGGGAGCGCGTGCGCGGCGACCTCGTCGACGGCGGTGTGGAGCTCGCCCTGCTCTCCATCCTGAACGCGCAGCAGGACGCGTGGGGACTGCGGATCCTCGGCGACATCGGCCGCGACCGCGGTGACGCGCAGGGGTCGTTGCGGCTCGCGTTGATCGACCACCTCGCCCGCAGGGAACGGCGTGCGACCTGGGCGGACCCGATGATCGATCTGCTCGCGCTGCTGGCCGCAGAGTTGCCGACGGGCCGGTTCCTCGGGCCAGGGAACGTCCGCTTCGGCGACGACCGGAGACGCATCGGCAGCGATCCGCGTGAGGGCGGCATGTTCGGACGCGTGACCCGCTATCTGGACCCGGCATCGCTCGACGACCAGCGGTTGCGGCGGCTCTGGGGCATCCTCCGCTTCGTCGACGAACCGGAGGGGGCCGTCGACCAGTGGGACGGTCCGAAGGTCGAATGGAGCGACCCGTGGTACCGGAACGAGGTCGACGTGTCGGTCGATCAGCCGTTCCGGTTCCGCCCGCCCCTCGATGTGGTGCGCACCGCGTTCGAGCGTGGCATCGCGACCCGCGCCGATCTGGTCGACTGGGCCTTCGTGCGGCCGCTGCGGCAGAGCGCGCTCCGCGGTCTCGAGGCCGATCCGCTCGCGAGGTTCAGCGGCATCACCGGAGCCGTGTCCGATACGCAGGACGTGGTCGAAGACGTGCAGCGCGCCGTCGTCGAACTCGAGCTTCCGCGCGGTGATCAGATGACGGAGTACTCCCGGATGGCGATGTCGCTGCGAAGGGTCACCGGGGCGGGGACGCTCGTCGCGACGCTGACGGCCCTGGGGCGCCGTCCGATCCCGCGACGATACCTCTACGCGGAAGATCGGGAGGAGGTCTTCGCCCACCTGATCCGCGTGCACCACCCGGCGCGCGACGAGACCGCGGAGTCCGTGGCGAAGGCCTTCGCCGGGGCGAAGATCCCCGAGAGCAGGGTGATCGAGACCGCTGTGTACTCGCCGCAGTGGGCCGAGCTCTTCGAGGAGCACCTGGGCTGGCCGGGGTTCGCATCGGCGGTCTGGTGGCTCCACGCGCACACGCCGGTCGACATCCACGAGATCGATCGGGACATCCGCGCGTATCGGGCGCGGGAGATCGCGAAGCGCACCGCGGTGCCGTCGGAGGATCGGGAGCGCGGCTGCGCGGACGCCGAGTGGTTCCACCGGTTCCACGCCGAGCTCGGCGACGATCGCCTCGACCGTGTGCTCAAGGCCGCCAAGTACGCCTCGGTGTCCGGAGAGCACAAACAGGCGGAGCTGTTCGCGAACGTCCTCCGTGGCCGCGTCGGCGAAGAGGAACTACTCGCCCGGATGCACGAGAAACGCCACCAGGACGCCGTGCGCGCCTACGGGCTGCTGCCGCTCTCCGACGAGCCCCCGGTGCTGCTGCAGCGGTACGAGGTGCTGCGTGCGTTCGTGAGCACCGGCACGGCCAACGGCCCGCAGCGTCGTGCCACCGAGACGGCGGCCGTGCACACCGCGCTCGAGAACCTCGCCCGCTCCGCCGGATACCGCGACCCGCTGCGGCTGACGTGGGCCATGGAGGCACGCACGGCGACGGACCTCCAGCAGGGCGCCGTCACCGCCACGGACGGGGATCTGACGGTGAGCCTGTCGATCGACGAGCAGGGGATGCCGACGATCGCGGTGGACCGCGGCGGGAAGCCCCTCGCGTCGGTGCCGGCGGCCAGCCGGAAGGCCGAACACATCGCGGCGCTCAGAGACCGTGCGGCGGAGTTGAAGAAGCAGGCGCAGCGGATGCGGTCCTCGCTCGAGGCCGCGTGCGTCCTGGGTGATGTGTTCGAGGCAGGGGAGCTCGTGCTCCTGACCGCTCATCCGCAGCTCAGCCGGATGCTGGCCGACCTCGTGCTCGTCGACGGCGAAGGTCGTGTCGGGTTCCTCGGCGGATCGGGCGACGAGCTCGTCCGTGCCGACGGCGTCGCGTTCGGGCCGGTCGGCGGGGTGCGCATCGCCCACCCTCTCGATCTCCTGGTGAGCGGGGACTGGCCCGACCTGCAGCATGAGGTCATGACACGCGGACGGCCGCAGCCGTTCAAGCAGGTGTTCCGCGAGCTCTATGTGCCGACGGAGAACGAGAAGGGCGAGGGCGGGGTCTCGTCCCGACGCTACGCAGGCCACCAGATCGACGCCCGTCGCGCCTCCGGGCTGTTCACCGCCAGAGGATGGGTGCGGGACTACGGGATCGGCTACGAGCGCACCTTCCACAACGAGAAGATCCACGTGTTCTGCAACGTCGACGACGGGTGGGACACAGCGGCGGGAGTCGAGGACGCGGCGGTCGGCGATGTGAGGTTCGGCCGGGCGGGAAGCCATCGCGCGATCCTGCTCGACGAGGTGCCGCCCCGCGTGTACTCCGAGACGATGCGGGATCTGGATCTCGTGGTGTCGGTCGCCCACTCGAGCGGGGTCGATCCCCAGAGCTCGGAGTCGACGATCGAGGTGAGACGGCGGATCGTCGAGGAGACCTGTCTTCTGCTCGGGCTCGAGAACGTCGAGGTCTCCGGGCACCACGTGCGGGTGAAGGGCGCGCTGGGCGTGTACTCCGTGCATCTCGGTTCGGGTATCGTGCACCGCATCCCCGGGAACACGCTGTTCATCATCCCGGTCGGGGGGCAGCACCGGGGACGGGTCTTCCTCCCCTTCGTCGACGACGATCCGCGCACCGCCGAGGTCGTGTCGAAGGTGGTGATGCTCGCGGACGACGACAAGATCAAGGATCCGACGATCCTGAGCCAGCTCGTGCGCTGAGCGTGACCCTCGGCGGTCTCCTCAGCGCCCGCGGAACTCGGGCTTGCGCTTCTCCTGGAACGCGGCGAACCCCTCGCGGTAGTCCTCGGTGTCGCAGAGGGCGGCCTGTGCGGCGTTCTCGATGCCGACCGCATCCCACAGCGCGAGCCGCTCGTCGCGGATGCGCGCCACGAGGCTCTTGCTCGCCAGGAAAGCGGCCGTGGCACCGCGGGCGGCGGCCGTCGCGGCATCCGCCGTCGCCTGCACCACCTCGTCGTCGGGGAGGACGCGCGAGAACAGGCCCGACTGCACCGCCTCCGTGCCGCTCATCAGCCGTCCCGTGTAGATGAGGTCGAGGGTCTTGTGCGCGCCCAGACGGTCGAGGAAGAGTGCGTGACCGCCGGAGTCGAGGGTCGCGCCGAGCGCTGCGAACGGGGAGCCGATCTTGGCCGACTCCGCGACGTACACGACGTCCGTCGCGATGAGGAGCCCGAGGCCGACGCCGAGGCACGCGCCGTGCGCGACCGCGAAGGTCGGGGCGGGGAAGCGCGACATCCGCTGCAGCAGAGGGGTGACGAGTCCGCCGAGGTACCCGATCACGTCGTCGTCGCGGGGGTCGACGCCGGAGATGTCGCGCCCGGCGCAGAAAGCCCTGCCCTCGCCGCGCAGCACCAGGGCGCGCACACCCGCGGACTCCGCGGCGTCGTACGCGGCTCCGAGCTCGGCCAGCGCCTGCTCGTCGAGGGCGTTCAGCTTCGCGGGCGCGTTCAGCACGACGGTCGCGACGTCGTCGGCGATGGTGAGCTCGATCATCGGATGCTCCTACACGTCGTAGTCGACCACGAGGCGGTCGCTGGTGGGGTGGGACTGGCAGGTGAGCACGTAGCCGCGGGCGAGCTCGTCGGGCTCCAGGGCGTAGTTCTCGGTCATCGTCACGCTGCCCTCCACGACGCGGGCGCGGCAGGTGCCGCAGACGCCGCCCGCACAGGCGAACGGCGCATCGGGGCGCACGCGCAGCGCGGCGTTGAGCACCGATTCGTGCGCGTCGACGGGGCTCTCCACGGTGGAGGAGACGCCATCGAGGTTCACCTCGATGCGCACGGTCTTCTCGCCCTTGTGCACCTCGACCGGCCGGGCGGTCCGCAGCGGTTCTTCGCCCGTCGTGAACAGCTCGAAGCGGATGTGCTCGCGCGCGACGCCGACGTCGGCGAGCACCTCGCGGCACAGGTCGACGAGCGACAGCGGCCCGCACAGGAACCACTCGTCGACGTCGGCGGGGTCGATGAGCACCCGAAGGATCGTGCGCAGCTTCTCCTCGTCGATGCGGCCGGAGAGCACGGGTGCGGTGCGCTGCTCGCGTGAGAGCACGTGGTGCAGCGTGAGCCGGGTCGGGTAGCGGTCCTTGAGGTCGGCCAGGTCCTCCAGGAACATCACGTCGAGCGTGGAGCGGTTCGTGTAGAGGAGGGTGAAGCGCGAGGTCTCCGATCGTGAGAGCATCGTGTGCGCGAGAGCCATCAGCGGCGTGATGCCCGACCCTGCCGCGATGCCGACCACATGGCGGTGGTCGAGATCGGGGAGCGCCGAGGTGAAGGTGCCCTGCGGGCTCATCACGTCGATCTCGAAGCCCGGATGCAGTCCGGTCTGCGCCCACGTGGAGAACAGGCCGCCCTCGTCGCGCTTGACCGCGACGCTCAGCCGTGTGGGCTTGCCGTCAGTTCGGTGCTCGGGAGCCCGGCACAGGGAATACGAGCGGCGCACCTCGACGCCGTCGAGCGTGGTGCGCAGGGCCACGTACTGCCCCGGCAGGTGGTCGTACTCGTCGGCGAGAGCATCGGGGACGGTGAAGGTCACCTCGACGGCGTCGTCGGTGAGGGGTCGCACCTCCTCGACCGTCAGGGTGTGGAATCGCGCGCGCTTGCGGGGCGCCGAGCCGGACGACGGCGCAGGGGCGGATGCCGCCCCCTGGCGCTCCGCGGATGTGAACAGCGACATGTCAGTGCACCTTGAAGTGGTCGAAGGGCTCGAGGCAGGCGCGGCACTCGTACAGCGCCTTGCAGGAGGTGGAGCCGAACCGTGACACCTCGCGGGTGTCCAGCGATCCGCATCGCGGGCAGCGCACGCTGAGCGCGAGCCGGATCGGCCCCTGCGAGACGGCGGCGCGTCCCGTGGGCGGGGCGATGCCGTACTCGACGAGCTTGGTCTTGCCGGCATCCGTCATCCAGTCCGTCGTCCATGCGGGCGACAGCACCAGTCGCACGTCCACCTCGGGGTAACCGGCCGCGGTGAGCGCGAGGATCACGTCGTCGCGGATCGCGTCCATCGCCGGGCAGCCGCTGTAGGTCGGGGTGATGTCGACGCGCACGGCGTCGCCGTCGACCTCGACGGCGCGGAGCACCCCGAGGTCCTCGATCGTCAGCACCGGGACCTCGGGATCGGCGACGGATGCGGCGATCCGCCACGCCTCGTTCTGCGTGAGAGCGGTCACCACGTCGCCCCCGGATGCCGTCTGGCGAGCACCTGCATCTCGGCGAGCAGGTGCCCGAAGGGCGTGGAGTGGGCGCCGCGTCGGCCTCCGGCGGAGGAGGCGGCCGTCGACGGCACCTCCAGCGCGGCCTCGGCGAAGACGGTGTCGACGACCCGGTCGAACCCGTCGCGCAGCGCCGACGGGCGCACGGCGGTATCGCCCAGCCGGTCGATCAGCGGCTCGTCGCGGAACAGCTCGGCCACGTAGGGGTGCATGTCGCCGACGGCGCGGATGATCCGCCGCCGCGACTCGTCGGTGCCCCCGGCCAGGCGCAGCATCCACTGCACGGCGTGGTCGCGGTGGTAGTCGACCTCCTTGAGCGCCTTCTCGGCGATCGCGGCGAGGGTCTCGTCGCTGCTCGACCGCAGAGCGGAGTACAGCTCGAACATGTACGTCGACGCGAAGAACTGGCGGGCGATCGTCTGCGCGAAATCGCCGTTGGGCTGCTCCACGAGCCACGAGCTGCGGAACTCCGGCTCGTCGCGGAAGTACGCGAGGTCGTCTTCGCTGCGGCCGTCATAGGAGCCGGCATAGTGCAGCAGGGAGCGGGCATGGCCGAGCAGGTCGAGGGCGATGTTGCCGAGCGCCACGTCCTCCTCCAGCTCGGGCGCGCGGGAGATCCACGCGCCGAGCTGCTGCGACAGGATCAGGGCGTCGTCGCCCAGCCACAGCGCGTACTCCGCGATATCGGCCGACGCCGCCACCCCGCCTACGCCGGCGAGCTCCGCGCTGAGCACGAGCTCATCGACCGAGACGTCGCCGTGGATGTCGCCGTGGATGTCGTCGTGCGCGCTCACAGGTGCGGCACCCCCTCGGATGCCGTGTAGTACACGGCGTGCCGGTAGTTCTTGCCTGCCGGGCTCTCGAAGTAGGCGCCCTTCGCGTCGGGGTCGCTCGTGGTGATCGCGTCGGCGGGCACGGCCCAGATCGACACGCCCTCGCCCCGGCGCGTGTACAGGTCGCGCGCATTGCGGATCGCCATCTCGGCATCCGGTGCGTGCAGGGAGCCCACGTGCACGTGGCTGAGTCCGCGGTTCGCACGGACGAAGATCTCCCAGAGGGGCCAGGGCTCGCGCTCGTCGGCGCCGGGGGTGGCCATCATGCCACCGCCTTCGTCGCGGCCTGCTTGCGGGCGTACTCGGCCGCCGCCTCGCGCACCCACGCGCCCTCCTCGTGCGCCGTGCGGCGACGCTCCAGACGTTCGGCGTTGCACGGGCCGTTGCCCCGGAGAACCTCGAAGAACTCGTCCCAGTCGATCTCGCCCATGTCGTACTGCCCGGTGTCCTCATTCCAGCGCAGCTCGGGGTCGGGCAGCGTCACGCCGAGGATCTCGGCCTGCGGCACGAGCATCCCGACGAAGCGCTGACGCAGCTCGTCGTTGGAGAAGCGCTTGATCTTCCACTTCATCGACTGTGCGGAGTTCGGGGACTGGTCGTCGGGCGGTCCGAACATGGCCAGGCTCGGCCAGTACCAGCGGTTCACGGCATCCTGTGCCATCTGCCGCTGTTCCTCGGTGCCGCGCATGAGGGTGAGCAGGATCTCGAAGCCCTGCCGCTGATGGAAGGACTCCTCCTTGCACACGCGCACCATCGCCCGCCCATAGGGGCCGTACGACGCGCGGCACAGCGGCACCTGGTTGCAGATCGCCGCGCCGTCGACGAGCCAGCCGATCGCGCCCATGTCGGCCCAGGTGGGCGTCGGGTAGTTGAAGATCGAGGAGTACTTCGCCTTGCCGCTGATGAGCTGGTCCATCATCTCGTCGCGGGTGATGCCGAGCGTCTGGGCGGCGGAGTAGAGGTAGAGCCCGTGGCCGGCCTCGTCCTGCACCTTCGCCATGAGGATCGCCTTGCGCTTCAGGCTCGGCGCCCGCGTGATCCAGTTGCCCTCCGGCTGCATGCCGATGATCTCGGAGTGCGCGTGCTGCGAGATCTGGCGGATCAGCGTCTTGCGGTAGGCGTCGGGCATCCAATCGCGGGGCTCGATGCGCTGCTCGTTCGCGACGAGCTCGTCGAACACCCGTTCGTCGTCGGACGGCTCCGCCTCGATGAGGGAGAGGTCTGCGGGACTGGTCATCTTCGACTCCTCAGCATCCGGTCATCATTACTGACCGCTCGTTAGGTAATTCTGGCACGGCAGGGGAGCGGATGCAAGGCGGGGTCTGCACGCACGTCTGCAGGATCGACGCACGTCTGCCGGATGATTCCGCGGCGTGTCACCCTGCATCCGTGCCGCGGTCCTGCAGACGCACGACGCACGGCGCACGGCCGGGGATGTCCGTGCCGTGGGGCAGAGTGGAGGCATGACCTCGACCCCGGCGCCCGACATCCGCGACGCGGCGCTGTCCGCGCTGCGCGACCTCGTCGGCAGGCCTGACGCCGACTTCCACGCCGGGCAGTTCGAGGCGATCGAGGCGCTGGTCGCCGGGCGCAGGCGCGCGCTGGTCGTGCAGCGGACGGGGTGGGGCAAGTCGGCCGTCTACTTCGTGGCCACCCTGCTGCTGCGCCGTCGGGGCGCGGGCCCGACGGTGCTCGTGTCCCCGCTGCTGGCGCTCATGCGCGACCAGATCGCCGCGGCCGAACGCGCGGGGGTGCGCGCCGTGGCGATCAACTCCACCAATGCGCACGAGTGGTCCGACGTGCTCGGGAGGCTCGACCGCGACGAGGTCGACGTGCTGCTCGTGTCTCCCGAGCGACTGAACAATCCGTCGTTCCGCGAAGAGCAGCTGCCGGCGCTGGTGCGGCGCATCGGCATGCTCGTGGTCGACGAGGCGCACTGCATCAGCGACTGGGGTCACGACTTCCGCCCTGACTACCGGCGGCTGCGCGATCTCATCGCCCGCATGCCCGCCGGGGTGCCCGTGCTGGCGACCACCGCCACCGCGAACAGCCGTGTGGTGGCCGACGTCGCCGAGCAGCTCGGCGGTGAGGAGGTCCTGACGATTCGTGGACCGCTCGCCCGGGCATCCTTGCGACTCGGCGTGCTTCAACTGCCGAACGCGGCGAGCCGTCTCGCCTGGCTGCTCAGCCACCTCGACGACCTTCCCGGTTCCGGCATCATCTACACGCTCACGGTCGCGGCGGCCGTCGACACCGCACGGCTGCTGCGCGAGCACGGCCACGACGTGCGCGCGTACACCGGGCAGACGGATGCCGACGAGCGGGCGGAGTCCGAGGGCATGCTCAAGCGCAACGAGGTGAAGGCGCTCATCGCCACCAGCGCCCTCGGCATGGGCTTCGACAAGCCCGACCTCGGCTTCGTGCTGCACCTCGGCGCCCCGTCCTCGCCCGTCGCCTACTACCAGCAGGTGGGCCGTGCCGGCCGCGCGAGCGACAGCGCCGACGTGCTCCTGCTCCCCGGCGTCGAAGACCGCGACATCTGGCACTACTTCGCGACGGCCTCGATGCCCGACCGCGATCGCGCGGAACGCGTCATCGCGGCCCTCGGAGACGCACCGGTGTCGACACCGGTGCTCGAGGCCATGGTCGACATCCGCCGCACCCCTCTGGAGCTGCTGCTCAAGGTCCTCGACGTCGACGGGGCGGTGCGCCGCGTGCAGGGCGGCTGGGTCGGCACGGGGGAGCCGTGGACGTACGACGCCGAGCGATACGAACGCATCGCCGAGGAGCGGGTGGCCGAGCAGCGCAGCATGCTCGACTACGAGCAGACGGGCGGATGCCGCATGGAGTTCCTGCAGCGCTCCCTCGACGACGACACCGCCGTGCCCTGCGGCCGCTGCGACAACTGCGCGGGCGCGTGGTTCCCGACCGAGATCGGCGCGGAGGCCGGGGCCGCCGCATCCGGTGCCCTGGATCGCGTCGGCGTTCCCCTCGAACCGCGTCGTCAGTGGCCCACGGGGGCCGACCGGCTCGGCGTCCCCGTCAAGGGGCGCATCGGTGCGGATGAGCAGGCCGCCGAAGGTCGCGCGCTGGCCCGGTTGACCGATCTGGGCTGGGGCGGCACGCTGCGAGGGCTGTTCGCCGCGGGAGCAGCGGATGCCCCGGTGCCGCCGCAGCTGTTCGCCGGGTGCGTACGGGTGCTGGCCGAGTGGGGCTGGGAGCAGCGACCGGTCGCCGTCGTGTCGGTGCCCTCGCGCTCGCGCACGCGGCTGGTGGGTTCGCTCGCCCGGGCGATCGCCGAGATCGGGCGGCTGCCGTATCTCGGCGAGCTTGGACTCGTCGACGGTGGGCCGACCGGGCAGCCCGGCGGTAACAGCGCGTTCCGGCTTGCCGGCCTGTGGGAGCGGTTCACCGCCGACGGGCTCGAGATCCCCGAGGGGCCGGTGCTGCTCGTCGACGATCAGGCCGACAGCCGCTGGACGCTCACGGTCGCCGCGCGCGCCCTGCGCCGTGCCGGCGCCACCGAGGTGCTCCCGTTCGTGCTCGCCCTCCGCGGCTAGAGTCCGACCGCGGGTCGCCGGCGGGCCGCCGTGCCCGGTCCTCGGCGCCGTGCACAGTTTCGGATCTGATCGTCGACACGCCGGCATCCTGTGCCCTCGCGTCGGCGTATCCGGGTTCGGCTCCGAAGCTGTGCCCGGTGATCACCGGGGTCCGATCCGAAGTTGTGCCCGGGCGGCACCGAGTCTTGTGCTCGGACGCCGGAACACCCCGGTGCTACCGCAGGTCGTATACCCGCTTGTACTTGCCCTCGCTGCGGGGGAGCGCGCCGGGCTCCTCCAACCGCACCACCACGCTCGAGCCGATGTGCGTCTTGATGCGCTGGGCGAGCACGAGCGCGGCCGCCTCGCACACCTCGCGGTCCAACGACGGATGACGTTCGATGCGGACCGTCATCGTGTCGAGGCGTCCCTCGCGGCTCAGCTCGATGACGAAGTGCGGCGTGAGCTGCTCGATACCCAGCGCCAGCTCCTCGATCTGCGTCGGGAAGATGTTCACGCCGCGGAGGATGATCATGTCGTCGTTGCGGCCGGTGATCTTCTCCATGCGTCGCATCGCCGGACGCGCGGTGCCGGGCAGCAGCCGCGTGAGGTCTCGCGTGCGATACCGGAGCACGGGGAACGCCTGCTTCGTCAGAGACGTGAACACGAGCTCCCCGACCTCGCCGTCGGGGACCGGCTCGCCGTCGGCATCCACGATCTCCGGCAGGAAGTGGTCCTCCCAGATGTGCGGGCCGTCCTTGGTCTCCACGCACTCGTTGCCGACTCCGGGACCCATGACCTCGCTGAGGCCGTAGATGTCGACGGCGTCGATGCCGAGGCGGCGCTCGAGCTCGACGCGCATCTCGTTCGTCCACGGCTCGGCGCCGAGCACGGCCACCTTCAGGGAGGTGGACCGAGGGTCGATGCCCGCCTCCTCCATCGCGTCGGCGATCGTGAGCAGGTAGCTGGGGGTGCAGAGGATGGCATCCGGTTCGAAGTCGCCGATCAGCTGCACCTGCCTGGCGGTCTGTCCGCCCGACATCGGGATCACCGTCGCCCCGAGCTTCTCGATGCCGGCGTGCGCACCGAGGCCGCCCGTGAACAGGCCGTAGCCGTAGGCGTTGTGCACCCTCATGCCCGGGCGCACGCCGGAGGCGCGCAGGGAACGGGCGATGAGCGTCGCCCAGTTGTCCAGATCGGTCTGCGTGTAGCCGACGACCGTCGGGCGCCCCGTCGTGCCGGACGACGCGTGGATGCGGCGGACCTCGGCCATCGGCACCGCGAACATGCCGAACGGGTAGTTCTGCCGCAGGTCCTCCTTGGTCGTGAACGGCAGCCGCCTCACATCGGCGAGGGTACGGATGTCGTCGGGGGAGACCCCCGCCTCGTCGAGCTTCGCGCGGTAGTGCGGCACGTTCGCGTAGGCGTGCGCCACGCTCCACCGCAGGCGCTCCAGCTGCAGGGCCTCCAGTTCGGGGCGCGTGAGGCGCTCCTCCGGGTCGAGTGCGTCAGACGTCGTCGTCATGGCTTCTCCTCAGGCGTGCCGGGCTAGCCGGCCGCGCGGTTCGTGGTGATCGAGCGGCCCCTGACCTCGGCGACGACGTCGCCGGTGTCATCGGTCACGGTGATGTCGTAGAGGCCGGTGCGGCCGCTCACGATGCGGCGCACGGCTGTGGCGCGCAGCGTCTGCCCCGCCCCGGTGGACTTCAGGAACGTGATGTCTGCACCCGCGGCGACCGTGACCCGCTCGTCCTCGTTGCAGGCGATCGCGAAGGCCGTGTCGGCGAGGGTGAACACGAGCCCGCCGTGGGTGATCGCGAAGCCGTTCAGCATGTCCTCGCGCACCGCCATCGACACGATCGCGTGCCCCGGTTCGTCGAGCTCGACCACCATGCCGAGCATCGCCGAGGCCGCATCGCGCCGCATCATCTCCCTCATGCCGCCGTCTGCTCCTTCGACACGAGGGTGAGCACGTCGTAGGTCGCGACGATCTCATCCTTCTGGTTGCGGATGACGGCATCCCAGCGCACCTCGCCGTACTCGTCGGTCTCGCGCGGGGTGATCTGCTTGGCCGTCAGCTCGACCCGGATCTCGTCGCCCGGAGACACCGGCGTGAGGAAGCGCAGGTTCTCCAGGCCGTAGTTCGCGAGCACCGGTCCCGGCTCGGGGTCGACGAAGAGGCCGGCGGCCCACGAGACGAGCAGGTAGCCGTGCGCGACGCGGCCGGGGAAGAACGGGTTGGCCGCGGCCGACTCCTCGTCCATGTGGGCGTAGAACGTGTCGCCGGTGAAGTGCGCGAAGGTCTCGATGTCGTCGAGGGTGACCTCGCGCGACGCCGAGGCGATCTGGTCACCGATCCTCAGCTCCGACAGCGACTTGCGGAACGGATGCCGGCCGTCGCTGTGTGCGGCAGCTCCCGCATGCCAGACGCCGGTCAGCGCCGTGAGCATCTCGGGGGAGCCCTGCACGGCTGTCCGCTGCATGTGGTGCAGCACGGCACGGATGCCGCCGAGTTCCTCGCCGCCGCCGGCGCGGCCGGGGCCGCCGTGCACGAGGTTC
The DNA here is from genome assembly GCA_040395495.1 of Microbacterium hydrocarbonoxydans. Lineage (GTDB taxonomy): Bacteria > Actinomycetota > Actinomycetes > Actinomycetales > Microbacteriaceae > Microbacterium > Microbacterium hydrocarbonoxydans_D. Next base: position 61,123 of record JBEBQG010000007.1, read on the forward strand.
GGCAGCGGAGAGCCGTGCCCCGTGGAGGAGCGGGCGTCGTCGCGGTCGAGCAGCAGCATGCGTCCGTTGAAGGGCGCGATGCGGGTGGCGAGCTCCACGGCCTGCGACGGGTCGTGGGTGGCGATGCTCGTGACGAGGGATCCGCCGCCGCGGGCGACGAGCGCTGCGGCCTCCGCGGTGGTGCCGTAGGTGAGCAGCGACGACACGGGGCCGAAGGCCTCGACGCCGTGCACGGCATCCGTCTGGGGGTCGTCGAAGCGCAGCAGCACGGGCGCCACGAAGGCGCCGTCGGGGGCTGCGGCGGTCGTGCCGTCGGCGAGACGCACCTCGGGGGCGTCGGTCGAGCCCACGACCACCCGGCCGCCGGCGTCCTGCAGCGCGCGCACCTGACGCAGCACCTCGTCGCGCTGCGCGGTCGAGGCGAGCGGCCCCATGGTCACGCCCTCGGCGCGGGGGTCGCCCAGCACCGTCTTCTCGGCGATGCGGGCCCGAACGGCGGCGACGACGGCGTCCGCCGATCCTGCGGGTACGATCGCCCGCCGGATCGCCGTGCACTTCTGGCCGGCCTTCGTCGTCATCTCGGTGACGAGCTGGCGCACGTAGGCGTCGAACTCGGGCGTGCCCTCGACGGCATCTGTGCCGAGCACGGAGGCGTTGATCGAGTCGGTCTCGGCGGTGAAGCGCACACCGCCGGTCTGCACGGACGGATGCCGCCGAAGGCTCTCGGCCGTCGACGCGCTGCCGGTGAAGCCGACGATGTCGCCCAGGCGGAGGTTGTCGAAGAGGTCGGGCACGCTGCCGCTGACCAGCTGCAGCGACCCCTCGGGCAGCAGGCCCGACTCGACGAGGATGCGCACCATCGCCTCGGCGAGGTACCCCGTGGGCGTTGCGGGCTTGACGAGCGTGGGCATGCCGGCGAGGAATGCGGGGGCGAACTTCTCCAGCGACCCCCAGACCGGGAAGTTGAAGGCGTTGATCTGCACGGCCACCCCGGGGAGGGTCGTGTAGACGTGGCGGCCGAGGAAGGAACCGTCCTTCGACAGCGGCTCCACGGGGCCGTCGACGTGCACGGTCGCGTTCGGCAGCTCGCGGCGGCCCTTGCCCGAGTAAGAGAAGAGCACGCCGATGCCGCCGTCGATGTCGACCCACGAGTCGGTCTTCGTCGCGCCGGTGCGCGCTGAGAGGGCGTAGAGCTCGTCCTTGCGCTCGGTGAGGGCGAGGGCGAACTGCTTGAGAAGCACGGCACGCTGGTGGAAGGTGAGCCGTGCCAGGCTCGCCTGGCCCGTCGTGCGCGCGTACTCCAGCGCCCCGGCGAGGTCGAGCCCCTCGGTGCTCACCCGCGTGATCGTCTCGCCGGTGGACGCATCGCGCACCTCGGTCGCCCGCGTGGGGGACGACGGCGTCCACCACTCGCCGCGGACGTAACTGGGCAGGTACTCGGTCATCTCTCCTCGTTCCATTCGTAGAAGCCGCGGCCCGTCTTACGGCCCAGGTGCCCCTCGGCGACCAGTCGTCGCAGCAGGGCGGGCGGGGCGAAGCGCTCGCCGTAGGCGCGCTCCAGCTCCTCCGCGATCCCGAGTCGCACGTCGAGGCCCACGATGTCGGTCGTGCGCAGCGGACCCATCGGATGCCGGTATCCGAGCGTCATGGCCGCATCGATGTCGGCGGCCGAGGCGACGCCCTCCTCCAGCATCCGGATCGCCTCGAGCCCGAGCATCACGCCCAGGCGTGACGACGCGAAGCCGGGGGAGTCGCGCACGACGATCGGCGTCTTGCCGAGCGCCTCGACCCAGGAGCGGGCGTCGGCGACGACGGACTCCGCGGTCGCGGAGCCGCGGACGATCTCGACGAGCGCGGAGGCGGGCACCGGGTTGAAGAAGTGCAGCCCGAGGAATCGCTCGGGTCGGAGTCGGGAGGCGGCGAGGTCGTCAATCGAGATCGAGGACGTGTTGCTCGCGAGCACCGCGCCCGCGGGCATCGCCGCCTCGGCGCGGGCCAGTGAGGCCTCCTTGAGGGCGCGGTCCTCGGGCACCGCCTCGACGACGAGGTCGCAGTCCGCGAAGACACCGACGTCGGTCGCGGTCGTGAGCCGAGCGCGCAGCTGGGTCTCGTCGAGGGCGGGGTCGCGCTCCACGGAGCGGCGGATGCTGTCGCCGACGCGCTGCGCCGCAGCATCCGCGCTCGCGTGATCGCGTTCGACGACGGTCACGGCGGAACCGGCGAGCAGGAACGCGTGCGCGATGCCCGCGCCCATCCTGCCGCCGCCCAGCACTCCGACATGATCGGGAGCGTGCTCGCTCATCGCTTCTTCCTCTCCAGGAATGCGGTCATGCGCCGGTGCTTCTCGGGCGACTCGAACAGCTCCGCCTGCAGGTCGAACTCGATCTGCGGATGCTGCGCGCGCGGTGCGTGCAGGGCGCGCTTGGTGTACTGCGTGGCGAGCGGGTCGTTGGCGGCGATGCGGTCGGCGATCGCGTGCGCCGCGTCCATCAGCTCGTCGGCGGGATGCAGCGACGACACGAGACCCCAGCTCAGCGCCTCGTCGGCGTCGAGGGAGCGCCCCGTGAGCAGCAGCTCGCTCGCCCTCGCCTCTCCGAGGATCTCGGGCAGGCGCCATGCCGCTCCGGCCGCCGCCATGATGCCGAGCCCCGTCTCGGGGTTGCCGATCTTCAGCGACGGCGTCGCGATGCGGATGTCCGCGGCGTAGGCGAGCTCGGCTCCGCCGCCGAGAGCGAAACCGTCGATCGCCGCGATCACCGGCATCGGCAGGTCGTGCACCCGGATGAACGCCAGGGCGTTGATGCCGCGGCGGGCGTCGTCGGCGGTGCGCTCGCGAAGTTGGGCGATGTCGGCCCCTGCCGCGAACACGCCGCCCGCCCCGGTGAGGATGAGGGTGCGCGGCCGATCCTCCAGCTCGGCGCACAGCAGGTGCAGTGCGTCGATCGTCTCCTGATCGATCGCGTTGCGCTTCTCCGGCCGGTCCAGCACGGCGACGACCCGGTCGGGCATCTCCTCGATCCGGAGCGTCATCGCATGCGCTCCACGATGATCGCGGTGCCCTGGCCCACGCCCACGCACATGGTCGCGAGGCCGTAGCGCACGTCCTCGCGCTCCATGCGGCCGAGCAGCGTGACGATCAGGCGCGATCCGCTCGATCCCAGCGGGTGACCGAGGGCGATCGCCCCTCCGTCCGCGTTGACGATCTCGGGGTCGAGGCCCAGACGGCGGATGCAGGCGAGCGACTGCGACGCGAACGCCTCGTTGAGCTCGACGGCGCCGAGGTCGGCCACGGTCAGCCCCGCCTTCGCGAGCGCCTTCTCCGTGGCGGGCACGGGGCCGAGTCCCATGATCTCCGGGGCGAGCGCGGCGGTCGCGGTGGCGACGATGCGCGCGCGGGGGCGGAGACCGTGCCGCTCCACCGCGCCGGCGCCGGCCACGACGATCGCCGATGCGCCGTCGTTGAGCGAGCTGGAGTTGCCGGCGGTGACCACGCCGCCCCCGGCGACCACGGGGCGGAGGGCCGCGAGGGCGTCGGCGGAGGTCTCGCGCCGGGGTCCCTCGTCGGTGTCCACCGTGCCGCGCGGCGTCTCCACGGCGACGATCTCAGGGGCGAACCGGCCGGCGTCGATGGCGGCGAGGGCCAGCCGATGACTGCGCAGCGCGAAGGCGTCGGCGTCCTCCCGGCTGATGCCGTCGACCCTGGCCACCTCCTCTGCGGTCTCCGGCATGGAGAAGGTCGCCTTGTCCCGTGCGCTCAACCGGGGGTTCGTGAAACGCCATCCGATGGACGTGTCGAACGCCGCCCCCGGCTTCGCCCAGGCCCTCTCGGGCTTGGCCTGGACCCAGGGGGCTCTCGTCATCGACTCGACGCCGCCGGCGACGAGCAGGTCGGCGTCGTCGGCGCGCACGGCGTTGGCGGCGAGTGCGACGGCCGACATGCCGGAGGCGCAGAGGCGGTTGACCGTGAGCCCGGGGACCGAGTCGGGGAGTCCGGCGAGCAGCACGGCCATGCGCGCGACGTTGCGGTTGTCCTCTCCGGCCTGGTTCGCGGCGCCCAGGATCACCTCGTCGATGAGGTCGGCGGGGATGCCGGAGCGGGTGACCACCTCTCCGACGACGAGGGCTGCGAGATCGTCGGGACGGACGCCGGCGAGGGCGCCGCCGTAGCGGCCGACGGGGGTGCGCACGCCATCGACGAGATAGGCCTCGGACATCGTCATCCTCTCGATCGCGAGCGCCGGATCTAATTTCAGACCGATCGTTCAGGAATACGATCGCAGATCGTCGCGCCGATGGCAACTCATCCGTGGTGACAGACTGGACGGCATGTCACAGCCAGAGACCGCAGCGGCACCCCCGAAGCGCGGACGCCCCGGCTACGACCGCGACCAGGTGCTCGCGGTCGCGGTCACGGTCTTCAACGAGCACGGCTACGACGCGACGAGCGTGGCCGACCTCACGGCTGCGCTGGGGCTCACCAAGTCGGCCCTGTACCACCACTTCGACTCCAAGGCCGCGATCCTCGAGCTCGCCCTGAACGACGCGCTCGACGGGCTGGACCAGGTGGTCGACGACGCGGTGGCCGAGCACGCACTGGCATCCGATCGGCTGCGTTCGATCGTGCGGGGTGCGGTGCGCGTGCTCACGGAGAAGCTCGCATCGGTCACCCTACTGCTGCGCGTGCGGGGCAACAGCGAGGTCGAGAAGGCGGCGCTGCGGCGGCGGCGTGCGTTCGATCAGCGCGTCACCGCGATCGTGGCCGAGGCGCAGCGAGAGGGCCTCATCCGCGACGAGGTCGACGCGGCCGTGGCGACGAGGCTGATCTTCGGCATGATCAACTCCGTCGTGGAGTGGTACCGCCCCGGCGGACCCGTCGATCCCGAGGAGCTCGGCGAGGACATCCTGCGCGTGAGCCTCGACGGCCTGCAGTCCCGCTGAGCCTCCCGCTCAGTCCTCGACGGGGGCGATGCGCGGCGGCCAGGCCGGCGCCCCGAGCTCCCGGGAGATGTTCCTCGCGGTCTCGCGCAGGGCGTTCAGCGCGGCATCCGACGCCGGTCCCCCGGAGGTCGGCATGACCAGTGCGACCGCGGCGACGATATCACCCCGGGCATCGGCGACCGGTGCGGCCACCGATGACTCGCCGAGCACCGCCTCATCGACCTCGGTGGCGGTGCCGCGCTCGGCGATCGCCGGCAGGTCGAGAGTGAGCCGGGCCACGTCGGTCACGGTGTCCCCGGTGAGGCTGCGCAGCGGCTCGGCGAACACGCTCCGCTGGAAGTCCTGGTCGTAGGCGAGCAGCACCTTGCCCATGGCTGAGGCGTGGGCGGGGATCGCCACCCCGGTCTCGAGCATCTGCTGGCTGTCGTCGGGTCGCAGGTTGTGGTGGATCACGAGCACGTCGGTGAAGTGGGGCGCGCCGAGCCGCACGGACAGGCCGGTGCGGCGGGCGAGGTCCTGCGTCCAGCGCATCGCGCGGGCGCGCACGTCGAGCGTGTCGAGGTAGACGTTGCTGAGGCGCAGCAGCGTGGGACCGAGCATGTACCGCTGGCCGCCGCGCTCCTTGGCGACGAGGCCGTGCTCGCGGAGCGACTTGACGATGCCGTGCACGGTCGACGGCGGCAGGCCGAGCGACAGCGCCAGGTCGGTGATGCCGAGATGGCGCGCGCCCTGCAGTAGTTCCAGCACCTTGGCTGCGCGGTCGATGGCCTGGATCACGGGGCCGTCCTCCTCTCCGGTTCGTCGTCGAGCCGGCGTTCGCGTCGGTCTTCGGGTTCGATCTTGACAACCCGACCGGCTCCGAGCATATTCGACATTGACGAATATCTTTCGGATTTTCGCGACAGACCCGCATACGAGGATCAAGGGAGATCGCAGCATGAAGAAGCTCATCAACAAGCCCGAGGACGTGCTCGTCGAGTCGCTGAGGGGAGTGGCCGCCGCCCACCCCGAGCTGTCCGTCGACCTCGAGACCCACGTCATCACCCGTGCCGCTCCGAAGGCGCAGGGCAAGGTCGCCGTGGTCTCCGGCGGCGGCTCCGGGCACGAGCCGCTGCACGGAGGGTTCGTCGGCGTCGGGATGCTCGACGCGGCCGTCGCCGGAGAGGTGTTCACCTCGCCCACACCCGACCGGGTGCAGGCGGCGACCAAGGCCGTCGACCGGGGGGCCGGGGTGCTGCACATCGTGAAGAACTACACCGGCGACGTGCTGAACTTCGAGATGGCCGCCGAGCTCGCCTCGATGGAGGGCATCGAGGTCGGCACCGTCATCGTCGACGACGACGTCGCCGTGCAGGACTCCCTGTACACGGCGGGTCGCCGCGGCGTGGGGCTCACCGTGCTGCTGGAGAAGATCGTGGGAGCCGCCGCGGAGGAGGGGCAGGACCTCGCCGCGGTCGTCGAACTGGCGAAGAGGGTGAACGGCCAGGGTCGCTCGATGGGCATGGCGCTCACCAGCTGCACGGTCCCGGCCGCTGGCAAACCCACGTTCGACCTCCCCGACGACCAGATGGAGATCGGCATCGGCATCCACGGCGAGCCAGGTCGGCACCGCGAGCCGCTGGCCCCGGCATCCGACATCGCCCGCCAGCTCGTCGAGCCGATCCTCGCCGACCTCGACTTCGCCGGTCCCGCGATCGTCATGCTCAACGGCATGGGGGCGACGCCGCAGATCGAGCTCTACCTGATGTACGCCGAGGTCGCCGCCCAGCTGGAGAAGGCCGGCGTGCAGATCGCGCGCAACCTCGTCGGGAACTACATCACGTCGCTCGACATGGCCGGATGCTCGGTCACCGTGCTCAAGGCCGACGACGAGATCCTGCGGCTGTGGGATGCGCCGGTCGTCACCCCCGGACTGCGGTGGGGCGCCTGATGGCATCGACGATCGACACGGCGACCCTGCAGGACTGGATCTCCCGGTTCAGCGACGCGGTGACGGACAAGCGGGAGTGGCTGACCGAGCTCGACTCCGCGATCGGCGACGCCGACCACGGCGCGAACATGGCGCGCGGCATGGGGGCTGTCGTGGAGAAGCTCGCCGCGGGCGCTCCCTCCTCGATCGACGAGCTGCTCAAGGGCGTCGGCATGACCCTCGTCAGCTCGGTGGGCGGCGCGAGCGGCCCGCTCTACGGTACCTTCTTCCTGCGCATGGGCATGACGGCCGGAACGGTGACGGAGCTCGACGGGCCTGCGCTCGCGGCCGCCCTGCGCGCGGGCCTCGACGGCATCGTCGCGCGCGGCAAGCCCGAGTCCGGTGACAAGACGATGTACGACGCGATGGCGCCGGCCGTGGACGCCCTCGACGCGGCCCTCGCCGGAGGGTCCGATCTCGCCGCCGCCGTGACCGCCGCAGCGCAGGCCGCCGCAGCCGGCCGCGACGCCACGCTGCCGCTCGTGGCCAGGAAGGGGCGCGCGAGCTACCTCGGCGAACGCAGCGCCGGGCACCTCGATCCCGGTGCGGCGTCGACGGCCCTCCTGTTCGAGACCCTGGCCGCGGCGGTCGAGGGCGCGGCCGGATGATCGGCGTCGTCGCCGTCTCCCACAGCGCGCGGCTCGGGGAGGCGGCGCTGGAGCTTGCCCTGCAGATGGTGCAGGGCGGCGGGGCTCGGGTGCGCGTGGCCGCGGGGGCCGGGACGGATGCCGAGGGCAGGCCGATCCTCGGCACGGACGCGATGGCGGTCGCCGAGGCGATCGACGGGCTGGCGGCCGAGTGCGACGGCGTGCTCGTGCTGATGGACCTCGGGTCGGCGGTGATGAGCGCCGAGCTCGCCCTGGAGCTCCGCGCGAGCGATGTGCCGGTGCGGTTGGTTCCCGCGCCGTTCGTGGAAGGGCTGCTCGCGGCGGTCGTCGCGGCGGCTGCCGGAGGAACGCTCGACGTCGTGGCGGAGGAGGCGGTCGCCGCGCTCGGAGCCAAGGCCGGGCAGCTCCAGGACGACGTGCCGGCCGTGCCCCTGTCCGACGCCGGGCCGACCGAGGGTGCCCGCGCAACCCGCATCGTGCGCGTGCGCAACCCGCTCGGCATCCACGCGCGACCGGCGGCCCTCATCGCCGAGGCCTCCGCCGGAGCCGATGTGCGGCTGCGTCGGCTCCCCGACGGGCCGGATGCCGCAGCGGCCAGTCTGAGCCGTCTCCTGGTGCTCGGGGCACGGCAGGGCGACGAGATCGAGCTGTCCGCATCCGGTGACGACGCCGAACGCGTGCTCACGCGACTCGCCTCCCTGTTCCACGACGGGTTCGGGGAGGGCGTAGAGATCGCACCGTCTGCGGAGAGCGCCGTCGCCTCCGAGGCGGCTGCACCGGCGCCCGGCGCCATCGCCTCCGGTGCCGTGCTGCGCGGTCGTGGTGTGAGCGCGGGCGTCGCCGCAGCGCCCGTCGTGCGCCTCGCACCGCCCCTGCCGGAGCCCGACCCCGCGACCGTGATCGCACCGGAGGACCGTGAGGCCGAGGCGTCGGCGATCCACTGGGCGGCCGTGGCGGTCGCTGACGATCTGCGCAGCCGCACGGCCGAGGCCTCCGGCGAGGCGCGGGCGATCCTCGACGCCTCGCGGCTGCTCGCGTCTGATCCGGAGCTGGTGTCCGAGGCGTCCGCCCTGGTGCGCGCCCACGGCCGCAGCGCGGCTCGCGCCGTCTGGGAGATCGCGGCGACGCACGAGGAGTCGCTGGCGGCGCTGGGCGGCCGCATGGCCGAACGTGTCGCCGACATCCGCGACGTGCGCGATCGCATCGTCGCCGAGCTCCTCGAGGTGGAGCTGCCCGGAGTCCCCGACCGCGACGAGCCGTTCGTGCTCGTCGCGACGGATCTCGCCCCGGCCGACACCGCCGCGCTGGAGGGCGGGCGCTGCGTCGCGCTCGTCACCGAGCAGGGCGGGCCGACCTCGCACACCGCGATCATCGCGCGGTCCCTGGGGCTTCCCGCCGTGGTGGGCGTCTCGGGGGCGACGGGCATCGCCGCCGGGGTGACGGTGCTCGTCGACGGCGACCGAGGGACGGTGGAGGTCGACCCGACCCCGATCCGCATCGACGAGGCCGCGGCGGCATCCGTCGTGGTCCCGTTCGACGGCAGCGGCCGGTTCGCAGACGGACTCGCCCTGCCGCTCCTCGCGAACGTCGGCGGTGCCCCCGATGCCGTGGCTGCGGCTGCCGCGGGGGCAGAAGGCATCGGGCTGTTCCGCACCGAGTTCTGCTTCCTCGACCGCACGGAGGCGCCGACCGTGGCCGAGCAGGTCACGGCCTACCGTGGCGTGCTCGCCGCGTTCCCCGGCCGCAAGGTGGTCGTGCGCACATTGGACGCAGGCAGCGACAAGCCGCTTCCGTTCGCGAACGCCGACGACGAGGAGAACCCCGCCCTCGGGGTGCGCGGTCTCCGCATCGCCCGGCGGACGCCGGCACTCCTCGACGACCAGCTGCGCGCACTCGCGGAGGCCGCGTCGGCGGAGAGCGCGCTGGTCGAGGTGATGGCTCCCATGGTCGCGACGGTCGACGAGGCGCACGACTTCGCGGAGAGGGCCAGGGCCGCCGGCCTCACGAGGGTCGGCGTGATGATCGAGACGCCCTCGGCCGCGCTCCTCGCCGCCGAGCTGTTCGAGGTGGTGGACTTCGTCAGCCTCGGCACCAACGACCTCGCGCAGTACACGCTCGCCGCAGACCGGTTGCTCAGCGACCTCGGAGACCTCAACGACCCGTGGCAGCCCGCTGTGCTGAGACTCATCGGCGCCGTCGGCGAAGCCGGTCGCGTGGCGGGCCGTGCGGTCGGGGTGTGCGGGGAGGCCGGGGGAGACCCCGCTCTCGCCCCCGTGCTCGCCGGGCTCGGCGTCACCAGCCTGTCGATGACCTCGCGGTCCCTCGGGCGCGTGGCTGCGGCGCTCGCCGCCGTCACCTCGGAGCGGTGCAGGGCGGCGGCCGACGCGGTGCTCTCCGCGGCGACGGCCGACGAGGCGCGGGCAGCGGCATCCGTCGTGCTGTCGCGCTGAACGGCCCGCGTCTCCGGCCGCCCCGGGATCACGGATGCGGGTCAGAGACCGCCGAAGGCGCGCAGCGGGTGCTCGATGAGCTCGGTCACGCGGCGCAGGAACGAGGCCGCATAGCCGCCGTCGCAGACGCGGTGGTCGAACACGAGCGAGAGCTGCACGATGCGACGGGGCACGATCGCCCCGTCCACGACCCAGGGCCGCTCCAGGATGCGCCCGATGCCGAGGATCGCGACGTCGGGATGGTTGATGATCGCGGCCGAGCCGTCGACGCCGAACCCTCCGTAGTTGTTGAGGGTGAAGGTCGAGCCGCGCAGGCGCTCCGGCGGCATCGCTCCGGCGCGCGCGGTCTCGGCCAGCTCCCGCAGCGCGGCGTCGAGGCCGGACACCGTGAGAGCCTCGGCGTGCGGCACCACGGGCACCATCAGTCCACGCGGTGTGTCGGCGGCGATGCCGAGGTTCACGCCGTCGAACTCGATCACCTCGGTCGCGTCCGGGGTGAGCCGCGACGCCAGCAGCGGATGCTCGGCGAGCGCGAGGAGCACGAACCGGGCGAGCAGCGCGGTGATCGAGGGGGCGCGACCGCCCTCCGGAGCCATCTCACGCCGGGCGTCCCAGAGCGCCGTCGCATCGACGTCGACCCACACCGTCGCCTCGGGGATCTCGGCCCTGCTGCGGCTCAGGGTGGCGTTGGCCGCCTTGCGCAGCGGCGACATGCGCGTGCGGTTGCGCACAGGGAGGCCGTCGATCTCAGCGGCCTCCGCCGAGCCGGTTGCGGATGCGGCGGATGCTGATGCGGATGCGGCGGTTGCGGATGCGGCGGTTGTCGTGCGGAGGAGGGGGGCGGATGAGGCGGCGCCGACGCCGTCGACGGCGTGGTCGACGGCCGCGCGGAGCACGTCGGCGCGGGTGACCGCACCGTCGGCGCCGGTGGCCGTGATCGCGTGCACGTCGAGTCCCAGGTCGCGGGCGAGCCGGCGCACGAGCGGCGAGCGCACGGCGACGGGACGTCCGGTGCCGCGGGCGGCGTCCTGATCTCGGACGACAGCATCGATCTCGGAGGATTCGGCCCGGAACGTCCGAGAAACGGCCGTTCGTCCGAGATCTGCGGATCCCGATGCCGGTCCGGATGCGGACGCGGGGGCCGGGTCGGACGCGGATGCCGGGCCGGATGCAGGGGCCGGGGCGGCTGCGGGGCGGCGGCGACGTCCGGTCGTGCGGCTCGCGGAGGTGCCGTAACCGATCAGCACGTTGCCGGACCCGGCGCGCTCCTCGGCGCGGTACGCCTCGTGCTCCGGCGTTTCTCCGGCATCCGATTCTCGGACCGATGCCCGAATATCGGATGCTGCGGGCGCGATCGTCCGAGAATCCTGCATCTGTCCGATGTCCGGGTCGGATCCGGCATCCGTGCCGTCACCTGCGTCGGTACCGGCATCCGCTGCCGTGCCGTCCGACACCTCCAGCACGGGGGCCCCGACGTCGATCGTCTCGCCGGGCTCGCCGTGCAGGGCGACCACCACCCCGGCGAAGGGGGACGGGAGCTCGACGACGCTCTTCGCGGTCTCGACCTCGGCGATCGCCTGGTCGGTCGTGATCGTGTCGCCGACCTTCACCAGCCACTGCACGAGGCCGGCCTCGGTGAGCCCCTCGCCGAGATCCGGCAGGCGGAAGACCTGCACCAGGCCCGTGCTCATGATTCGTCCTCCCAGTGCAGCGAGTCGATCGCGTCGAGCACGCGATCGACGTCGGGCAGGTACCAGTGCTCGAACTTGGGCGGGGCGTAGGGGGTGTCGAACCCGGTCACGCGGCGCACCGGAGCCTCCAGGTACTCGAAGCAGCGCTCGAACACGCGAGCCTGGATCTCCGAGGCCACGCTCACGTACCCGGGGGCCTCGGCGATGACCACCGCGCGTCCGGTCGAGCGCACCGCGGCGGTGACGGTCTCGTCGTCGAAGGGCGACAGGGAGCGCACGTCGACGACCTGCACGCTGCGGCCCTCGGATGCCGCGACCTCTGCCGCCTCCAGCGCGAGGCCGACCGACGCGCCGTAGGCGAGCAGGGTCACGTCGGTGCCGTCGCGGGCTATCCGGGCGCTGCCGAGCTCGGCGGTGACTGCGGTGTCGACCTCGCCCTTCGACCAATAGAGCTTCTTCGGCTCGAGGAAGACGACGGGGTCGGGCGACGCGATGGCCGCACGCAGCAGGGAGTACGCGTCCTGCGGGGTCGACGGGCTGACCACCGTGAGCCCGGGGGTGTGCGCGTAATACGCCTCGGAGGAGTCGCAGTGGTGCTCGACGCCGCCGATGCCGCCGCCGAACGGGATGCGGATGACCATCGGCATCCGCACACCGCCCCTGGTGCGGTTGCCCAGCTTGGCCACGTGGCTGACGATCTGCTCGAACGCCGGCAGCGCGAAGGCGTCGAACTGCATCTCGACGACGGGGCGCATGCCGTTCATCGCCATGCCCACCGCGGTGCCGACGATGCCGGACTCGGCGAGCGGGGTGTCGAAGCAGCGGTCCTCGCCGAACCGCTCGGCGAGCCCGTCCGTGATGCGGAACACCCCGCCCAGGGCGCCCACGTCCTCGCCGAAGACGACGACGTCCGGGTCCTCGGCGATCGCGTCGGCGAGGGCGAGATTGAGCGCGGCAGCCATGCTCAGGGTGGCGGTCGACGACGGGGCGTCGATCCTGATGCCGTCGTGTGCGATGGTCATCGGTGTCCTCCGGCGGTCTCGGCGGGCGTGCGGGCGATCTCGTCCCTGAGCTGCTGCCACTGCTCCTCCCGCTGCGGCGAGCGGGTCTCGGTGACGAAGCGGAACAGGTCCTCCGGGTCCAGCTCCGCGTCGGTGTTGAGGGCGGCGCGCATGGCAGCGGCGATCTCCTCTGCCCCGGCGGCGTACTCCGTCTCGGTCTCCTCGTCGAGAACACCGGTCGCCGCCAGGTGTGCGCGCAGCCGCGACAGGGGATCGCGGGCGATCCACGTCTGCACCTCCTCGCGTTCGCGGTACCGGGTGTCGTCGTCGGCGTTGGTGTGCGCCTGCATGCGGTACGTGTGCGCCTCGACGAGGCTCGGACCGCCGCCGGAGCGAGCCCTGTCCACCGCCTCGCCGAGCACCGCGAGCACCGCGGCGACGTCGTTGCCGTCGACCCGCTGCCCCGGCATCCCGTACCCGATCGCCTTGTGCGCGAGCGACGGGGCCGCCGTCTGCCGGGAGAGCGGCACGGAGATCGCGTAGCCGTTGTTCTGCACGAAGAACACCACGGGGACGTGGAACACGGCGGCGAAGTTCATGGCCTCGTGGAAGTCGCCCTCGCTGGTGGCGCCGTCGCCGCAGAGGGCCAGCACGACCGTGTCCTCTCCTCGCTTCTTGGCGGCGTAGGCGAACCCGACCGCGTGCAGCAGCTGTGTGGCGAGCGGGGTGGCCTGCGGGGCGACCCGGTGGGCGGCGACGTCGTAGCCGGAGTGCCAGTCTCCCTTGAGGAGAACGAGGGCGTCGGCCGGAGACACTCCGCGGCCGATGACGGCCACGGAGTCGCGGTAGGTGGGGAAGAGCCAGTCCGTGTCGCCGAGTGCGAGGGCCGACCCCACCTGGCACGCCTCCTGGCCGTGCGAGGAGGGGTAGACCGCGAGCCGGCCCTGGCGCACGAGCGCTCCGGCCTGGTCGTTGATCCTCCGGCCCTCGACGAGTCCGCGGTACGCGCGCAGCAGGGTCTGCGGGTCCGGCAGCGTATAGCGCTCGTCGGCGACCACCGCGCCGTCCTGATCGATCAGCTGCACCGCGTCGTCCCGCGGCAGCATCTCCTGTGGCTCCATCCGTCCGCCCTCCTTGCCGAACCCGATATGACCAGCATCCGCTCTGAGCGTCAGTCGTCCAAGGAGAAACGGAGAATACTGAACGTTTGGTCGGGTATTGCTGCCTTCCGCGCCGAAGTGTCAGAATTCGATGACAGAACGAAGGGGTCCCATGATCACTCTCGACGAGACGGACCGGGCGATCCTCGCCGAGCTCCGCGCCGACGCCCGAGCCTCGATGACCGCGATCGCCGACGCCGTGCACATCTCCCGCGCCGGGGCCCACGCGCGCATCAAGAGGCTCAGCGATGCCGGGGTCGTGACCGGGTACACCGTGCGCACCGACCCCGTGCTGCTCGGGCACCACGCCAGCGCGTACGTCACGCTCGCGATCGAGCAGGCGACCTGGCAAGAGGTCAGCGCCCGGCTGCGCGCCATCCCCGAGATCGAGCACATGGCCCTCGTCGGCGGCGACTTCGACGTGATCCTCCTCGTTCGCGCGAGCGATGCACGCGACCTCCGCCGCATCGTGCTGGAGGACATCCAGGCGATCCCGTCGATCCGGTCGACTCGTACCACCCTGATCTTCGAGGACTTCACCCTGAACTGAGGGATGTGCCCGTTTCTCTACGAGCGATCGGGGTGGTGCTGGTCTTCTCGGTGGTGCTGGTCTTCTCGGTGGTGCTGGTCTTCTCGGTGGTGCTGGTCTTCTCGGTGCCCGCCGTGTACTCCAGAATGCTGGAGTGCTTCCGGAACAATCGCCTGAACAGGGGATTCCTCGCGACCCAATGTCGGTGGTGGCGGGTTGGATAGAGGTATGACAGCACTGGCGAACGCGACGAACGAGCAGGTGACCACCCTGGCCGGGCTCACCGAGGTGCTCGTGGAGGTCGATCGCACCCTCAACGGACTGCTCGCGGTCAAGGAGGGGCTGCTGGCACTCGGCGCTCGGCTCGCGCTCGACATGTCGGGCGACTCGGTCGACGACGGCGACCTCAGCGCTCGTGCGGTCGCGGCGGAGTTCGCGGCGGCACTGCGGGTGAGCGATCGCACCGTCCAGGCACGGATGGCCGAGGCCGAGGCCAAGATCACCCTGTTCCCGGCGGTGTGGCGTGCACAGGGCGAGGGGCGCATCGGCGCAGGGCATGCGCGCGCGATCCTCGACGCAGGGATGCATCTCGACGACGCTGCGTCGCGCGATGCCTACGTCGCGCAGGCGATCGAGTTCGCCGAGACGGAGTCACCGAACCGCGTCGGTCGCATGGCCCGGAGGGTCGCGGAGCGGTTCCAACATCGCTCGCTGGAAGATCGTCACCGAGACGCCCGGCGCGAGCGTCGGGTGTGGGTGACGGACGGGGAGGATGGCATGGCGCAGCTGGGTCTTCTCGGTCCAGCGGTGCTCGTGCACGGGGTGTTCTCGCGTCTGACAGCGATGGCCGAGCGAGTCCGGGCAGGGGCGGTCGTGCCGGATGCGGCTCGCCCTGCGACGAATGCCGATCACCCCGCCACAGGTGCCGATCACCTCGCGACGGGCGCAGATCACTCCGTGACGGATGCTGATCACCCCGCCACAGATGCCGACGGCCCAGTGCCGCGCGTCGACGGTCGTACCGGCGGTCTTCGCACCGACGGTCGTCGCATCGACGAGATCCGGTGCGATCTCGCCCTCGATCTCCTGCTCGCCGGCGCGCCTGCGGGGCACGACACCCCGGATGGTCTGCTTGCCGCGATCGCCGGCCGGGTGTCCGTGACCGTGCCGGTACTGACGCTCCTGGGTGAGGACGACGTCCCGGCCGAGATCGACGGACGGATGCCGATCGATCCAGCGACGGCACGACGCCTCACCGGCGCGGCCTCGGGGTGGGATCGGATCCTCACCCATCCGATCTCAGGCGGGGTGCTCGCCGTGGATCGGTATCGGCCGTCGGCCGATCTCGTCCGTCACCTCAAGGCACGCGATCTGCGGTGCAGATTCCCGGGCTGCGGGCGAGCCGCCGTCGACTGCGACATCGACCACACGTCGGATGCCGCGCTCGGGGGAGCCACCACGCTGGAGAATCTCGGCGACCTCTGTCGCCGGCATCACGTGCTCAAGCACCACTCGCCCTGGCATGTCGAGCAGCTCGGCGGGGGTGTGTTCGCCTGGACCAGTCCGACAGGCAAGATCTACGTCGACAAACCACCGCCTCCGAGTACCGTGACCTTCACCGACCGTGAAGCTCCCTTCTGACGGTCACTCCCGTCTTGCGGTCGTGCGGGCTCGCATGCGCCTCCGCCTCCTTCTGACAGGCACTCCCGTCTTGCGGTCGTGCGGCTCGCATGCGCCAGGGCTTCCCGCCTGACAGGTGCTCCTGCCTCCCACTCGACACAACTCCCGCCGTCGCCGGCATGCCCGTTCCGGGCGTTCGGCGCCGACGGACACACATCCCTTCGCACTCGGACATCTCCGGCGCGCTCCGCGACAAGTCGGCCCGGGGTGCGGCATCCGACAATGAGAAGGTGACCGGCGTCCGCACGGGCCGGCCTGCGTTCCCCGCTCGAAGGAGAGTCCCGATGTCCGAATCCGCCGCATCCGCAGCCGCCGCGCTGCTCGACCGCATCCAGGCGCCGGAGGGCGCGGGACGAGAGATCCCGGATGCCGCGACCCGCGAGATCATCGGGCGGGCACCCGTGCACTCCGTCGCCGACCTCGATGACGCCATCGCCCGCGCCCGCGCCGCGCAGCCCGCGTGGGAGGCCCTCGGCCACGAGAGGCGCAGCGAGCTGCTGCTGGCCGCGGCCGACGCGATCGACGCGAACGCCGAGGCCCTCGCCTACCTCCTCTCCCGCGAGCAGGGCAAGCCGCTGAACGGCCCGAACGCGCGCTTCGAGCTGGGCGCCTGCTCCGCCTGGCTGCGCACCAACGCCACGACCGTGCTGGAGCCGCAGGTGCTCGTCGACGACGAGACGCTGCACGCCGAGCTCGTCTACAAGGCGGCCGGTGTCGTCGGCGCGATCGGCCCGTGGAACTGGCCGCTGATGATCACCATCTGGCAGATCGGCCCGTCTCTGCGCATGGGCAACACGGTCGTCGCCAAGCCCAGCGAGTACACGCCGCTGAGCGTGCTCGCGATGCTGTCGGTCATGAACGAGGTGCTCCCCGCCGACGTGCTCAACGGCATCTCGGGCGACCGCGAGGTCGGCGCCCGTATCGCCTCCCACCCCGACATCGACAAGATCATGTTCACCGGCTCGACCGCCACGGGGCGCCGCATCATCGAGAGCTCGGCGGGCAACCTCGCCCGCCTCACCCTCGAACTGGGCGGCAACGACGCCGGCATCGTGCTGCCGGGCACCGACGTCGCCACGGTCGCCGAGGACCTCTTCTGGGGCGCCTTCATCAACACCGGCCAGACGTGCGCGGCGATGAAGCGCCTCTACGTGCACGACTCGGTGTACGACGACGTCGTGAACGCGCTCGGCGAGATCGCGGCATCCGTGCCGATCGGCAACGGGCTCGACGAGAACAACGTGCTCGGCCCGCTGCAGAACAGGCAGCAGTTCGACATCGTCTCGCGTCTGGTCGACGAGGCGAAGACGTCCGGCGCCCGCGTCGTCACCGGCGGCGAGGCCGCCCCAGAGCTGGGCGAGCTGTTCTACCGACCCACCATCGTCGCCGACATCTCCAACGACGCCTCCCTCGTGCAGGAGGAGCAGTTCGGTCCGGCGCTGCCGATCATCCGCTACTCCGACGTCGACGAGGCCTTCGCCTGGGCCAACGCGGTCGACGTGGGGCTCGGCGCCTCGGTGTGGGCGAGCGACCCGGAGGCCGCCCGTGAGGCCGCCACCCGCATGCAGTCGGGCACCGTCTGGATCAATTCGCACGGCGGCCTGCACCCGATGGTGCCGTTCGGCGGCGTGAAGAGCTCCGGCTACGGCCTGGAGTTCGGCGTGGAAGGCCTCAAGTCCGTCGCGGTCACGCAGGTCGTGTCCGGCCCCGGACGGAAGGGCTGAGCGTGCACGACGGCACCGGGGCGCGCTCGGCCATCGTCGTCGGCGCGGGCACGTCCGGGGCGATCGTGGCGCGCCGGCTGGTCGACGCCGGTGTCACCGTGACGTTGATCGAGGCCGGAGGGTACGACACCAACCCCGCCATCCACGATCCGTCCCGCGCCGGCGAGCTCTGGCACTCCTCCGAGGACTGGGACTTCTTCACCGTGCCCCAGGAGCACGCGGCCGGCCGGCGTCTGCACCTCCCTCGGGGCAGGGTGACCGGCGGCTCGCACGCGCTGAACGCCATGATCTGGGTGCGCGGCGCGGCATCCGACTACGACGGCTGGGAGCACGCCGGAGTGACCGGCTGGGGCTGGTCGGAGGTCGAACCGGTCTACGACGCGATCGAGAACGACCTGCTGCCCGTGACCGACGACTACCCCCTGTCGCCGATCCAGGCATCGATCATCGACGCCGCCGTGCAGGAGGGGCTGCCGCGTAACGAGGACTACAACGGCGGTACGCTCGACGGCGTCTCGCAGGAGCAGGTGACGATGCGCGACGGCCGCCGGGTGAACACCTGGATGGCGTACGCGCAGCCCGTCGCCGAGAAGCTCACGATCATCACCGGACGCGAAGTCCATTCGGTGATCGTGGAAGACGGCCGGGCGCTGGGGGTCCGGCTCGGGGAGGGTCCGGATGCTGAGGAGGTGCGTGCCGACGAGGTCATCCTCTCGGCGGGCGCCATCGGCTCGCCGGTCATCCTGTTGCGGTCCGGGATCGGACCCGCACAGGACCTGACCGCGCTCGGGATCCCGGTCGTGCAGGATTCGCCAGGCGTCGGCAGGAACCTGCACGACCACCTCCTCTCCCCGGTCATCTTCACCACGCGGGGGAGGGTCATCGGACCGCCCCAGCCGGGGGTGTCCGTCACGCAGACGCACCTGTTCTGGCGCAGCAGCCCCGACCTCGCCGAACCCGACACGCAGCCGATCCACTTCTCGGTGCCGATGTGGGGCGAACTGGAACCGCGCGGCGACGACGGCTTCACGCTCATGGCCGGTCTCGTCACCCCGCACAGCCGCGGCTCGCTGACGCTGTCCGGGACAGGGCTGGCCGATGCGCCGCTCATCGATCTCGCAGCGCTCTCCGACGACCGCGACGTGGCGTCGCTCGCGGCATCCGTCCGCCAGTGCCGCCGCGTCGGCGCACAGCCCGCGCTCGCCGAGGAGTGGGGAGCCGTCGAGGCCTACCCCGGCGCGGAGGTGTCGGATGCCGACGTCGAGGACTGGGTGCGCCGCACCGCGATCACCTATCACCACCAGGTCGGCACGTGCCGCATGGGCGACGATGCGGATGCCGTGGTCGACCCGCAGCTGCGGGTGCGTGGCGTGGAGGGCCTGCGCGTGATCGACGCCTCTGTCATGCCGACGGTGCCCACGGGCAACACGAACGCCCCCGCGGCGATGATCGCCGAGCGCGGCGCGAGGTTCCTGCTGGATTGACCCCCGCCCCCTCCGCCGAGACCTGCAGTTGCCGCCGAGACCTGCGATTGCTACTGCAGGTCTCGACGAGACGTGCAGGTCTCGGGGAGGACGGGGACGTCAGGGCGGGGCGATGCCGAACGCGCGCAGACGTGCCCCGAGTGCATCCGGCGTCGTGACGTGCTCGAAGCCCCACCGCGCGACGCCCCAACCGGTCACGCCCCGCACGGCATCCTCTCGCCTCTTCTCGGCGAACAGGATCTCCTCTGTGGTGCGCCCGCCCATGAAGGCGGGGTCCAGGTACTTGCCCTTGCCGTCGAACTCGCCGAACCGGCGTGAGCGCGGGAATGCGAAGTCCATCCAGTACGTCTTGCCGTCGGGGCCTGCCACCGGAACCTGCAGGTCGAACTGCGTGAAGCCCAACCGATGCAGCTGCACCCTACTGACGCTCTCGCCGGGCAGCTGCGCGCGGCCATCTGCGAACTCGATCACCGCTCGCGCCTGGCGGATGCCGCGCGTCGACAGGGCATCGGCGCGACGGCCGAGGTCATCGCGCCAGCGGTCGGCGAGCTCCGCGCTCTGGATGTACCCGTCGGGGACGGCGGCTCTCCGCAGCGCCGCATCAGCGACCGCCACTGCTCCTTCGAAGCGGAGGGAGGCCGCGAGGTCGAGGACGGTGCGTGGGAGGGACGAGCAGCGGATGTCGTCCACGGATGCTTCGTCGGCGTGGTCGAACGCGATGTCGTGCCAATGGACGCCGGTGCGCCCTGAGGTGTGCCCGCGATGCTCCACCAGCGCGTGCGTGCGTGCCGGGCGGTGCGCGTAGAGCGGAAGCCCGTGCAGCACGGCTGCGGAGGCGCCGACGAACAGAGGGCCCGGCGGATCGCTGTTCAGGTGCGTGGCGACGACCTCGAGCAGGTGTCTGCCCTCGGTCCACTGCGAATTCCAGTCCTCGGCGCCGACGTACCAGCCGCGGCGGACGCGGTGCATCCGGCCGGCGGACACCTGCGACGCGAGCTCTCGATCGGTGAAGCCCCGGGCACGGAGAAGCGAACGGGAGGAGAGGAGGAGTCGGGCCTGGGCGATGGTGAGGGGCGGCATCCGACAACCCTCGCGCCCGGTGCCGCACTGCGGGCCGGAAACAGCGCCTCCGTGGACAACTTTCTGGCAGAAGCTACCTTGTGCAGGAGCAATGACGCGCTGCCCGCCCCGCCGAGACCTGCACCTGTCGCCGAGACCTGCGGCAGCAACAACAGGTCTCGGCGGGAAGAGCAGGTCTCGACGACAGCGCGGGGACAGCGCGGGGACAGCGCGGGGACAGCGCGGGGACAGCGCGGGAACAGCGCGGGGACAGCGCGGGGACAGCGCGGGGACAGAACGCCAGCTCAGGCGGAGTACACCTCGCGGCCAGCGAACCACGTCGACAGCACGCGGGCGTCGATGATCTCCGCGGCGGGACCGGCGACGGCGTCGCGGTCGAGCACCACGAAGTCCGCGGACTTGCCCACCGACAGCGAACCGGTCTCTGCTGCCAGGCCCATCGCGGTCGCCGCGTTGATCGTGAAGACCTCGAGCGCCTCCGCGGCGGTGATCGCCTGCTCCGGCCACAGCGTCCCTGGCGCGCGTCCGAGCGGGTCGGCGCGGGTGACCAGGCCCTGCAGACCCTCCAGTGTGTTCGGCGACTCGCTCACCGGCCAGTCCGAACCGCCGGCCACGAGGGCGCCCGCGTCGAGCAGGGCGCGGTTGGGCTGCGAGTGCTCGGCGCGCTCGCCGAGCACCTCCGCCAGCGCCTGCGGGATGACGCCGGGGAACCAGATGAAGGGCGAGATGTCGGCCGAGACGTCCAGCGCCGCGAGGCGGGGGATGTCGGCATCCGCCAGGAACTGCCCGTGTGCGATCTGGATCGGCGTCGTGAATCCTTCGGCTCTGACGCGCTCGGCGACGTCGAGCACGAGCCGGGCCGACCCGTCGCCGGTGCAATGCACCTTGGCGCCGAGACCGCGCTCGGCCACGCCGCGCATCCATCCATGCAGCTCGTCGAAGGTCATCGTGGTCTCGCCGTGGAAATGCGCGCCGTGCACGGCATCCGCCACGTAGGGCTCCAGGAAGGACGCCGTGCGCGCCGGAGGGACCCCGTCGAGGAAGATCTTCACGAAGTCCGGGCGGTGGTGCGGGGTGCGGAACTCCTCACCGCGCTCGATCAGCGCCGAGCCGATCGGGTCGAAGCCGAAGATCTCGTCATTGATCAGGAGGGAGGAGACGACCCACGCGTTCAGGTCGCCGGCGTCGTCGAGGGCGGCCAGCGCCGCGAGGATGTCGGTGGACACCCCTGCGTCCTGGAACGCCGTGATGCCGAACGAGTTCAGCAGCTCGACGCCGCGACGCGAGGCCGCGATGTGCTGCTCCGGCGTGAGCCCGCCGCTGCGGTCGTACGCCTCCTGCACGGGGATGCCCGCGGCCTCCAGCAGCACACCCGTGGGGGTGCCGTCGTCGGGGTCGAGCACGGTGACGCCGCCCGCCGGGATGCTGTCGCCGGAGATGCCTGCGAGCTCCAGCGCGCGGCTGTTCGCCCAGCGGTTGTGGCGGGAGTCCTCCACGATCACGACCGGGCGTCCGCCGGACGCCTCGTCGAGCCGCCGCCGCGTCGCCGTGTTCGCGAGCGCGGGGAGCAGGGTGGTCGCCACGACGCCGCCGATGATCCAGGCGTCCTCCGGCAGCGACGCCGCCTTCTCGCGCACCCGGTCGAGGATCTCGTCGAGCCCGAGCGACGGCGGCAGCGACAGCTCGAACAGCTCGGTGCGGCCGGCGAGCGCGTGATGGTTGTGCACGTCGACGAAGCCGGGGTACACCGCGGCTCCGCCCACGTCGAGCATCCGGGTCTCCGGACCCCGATGAGCGGACACCGCAGACAGCGAACCGACCGCCGTGATCCGCCCGTCACACACGGCGAAGGCCTCGACGACGGGCTGGGTGCGGTCCGCGGTGCGGATCACGGCGCCGGTCACGATGAGGTCCGCGGCATCCGTCATGATGTCACCCCTGCGGCGCTGTCTGCGGCATCCGACATGATCTAGATCCTTCCGAACTCGGCGGGCTCCAGGCCTTCGGAGTGGCGGGTGGTCGAGATGAGGCGGCCGTGCGCCCCGAACGTGAAGTGCGTGGGGATCTCGCCGGTCTCGTCGAGGCCGAACAGCACACCGTGCGAGCGGATGGCGTTCACGTCGCGGTGGTCGGCGATCGTCACCGAGGCGCACGGGATCACCTTCTCGCGCCACGCGAAGATGTAGATGCCGGGGCGCACCTCCCACACGCTGTTCTCGTCGGTGTCGGCGAGGCCGCGCTCGGGGCCGGCCAGGCACTGCCACGAGTACCAGCGCTCGGACAGGTACACGTGCTCGTAGGCGTGCTCGGTGCTGTACACCCACTCGACGCGGCGGCCGATGAGGCTCGTGGTCGGAGCGGCCTCCCTGCCGGTGACCTCGAGGCCCTCGATGACGCTCGGGGCGAAGACGTGCTGCACGCGGGTCTTGCCCTTCTCCGGCGCGGGCAGGATCACCGAGATCACGGCGAGGGCGCGGCCGTGACGCAGGTCGAGCACCAGCGACACCGCCTCGTTCGGCAGATAGTCGTGATGGAACTGCACGTAGAACAGGTCCTCGTCGACCTCGACGGCCTCGTAGTCGTCGGTGTCGGATGCCGCCTCGGTGCTGTCGTCGGCGCCGGGCTGGTAGTCCCAGGTCACCGTGGTGTCGGCGAAGCGGTGCGTGATGCGGGTGCCGCGGCCGTCGACGACGGTGATCTCACGGCCGCTCAGCGCGGTCGAGTGCGGCGCCTTGTTGGCGTCGAAGCCGGGGGCCAGGCCCTCCAGGGGCAGCCAGGTCGACGTGTCGGCGGGGTTCATGGTCATGGTGTCTCCAATCGGGAAGCGGGTCTGGGGCGGGCGTCGGGGCCGTCGGCGGTCGGAGCGGTCAGCGGGCGCTGAACTGCTCCAGGTCGGCCGACAGGCCCTCGTACACGGCGGGCCTGGCGCTCTTCAAGTACACGCCGTACACGATGCCGCCGATCACGGCCAGCACGAGCAGCAGCGGCATGAGCCGGATCGCGAGCTCCTGGGAACCGGCGACGATATCGAAGTTGACCACGGCGAGGATCGAGATCGACGCGATGCCGAGGAAGCCGATGCCCGGAGCGATGAACGTGCTCCACCAGCGCTGGTCCTTGCGGCGGCGGAAGTAGACGACGATCGAGATCGCGGCGAGCCCCTGCAGGATCAGCACGCTGAGCGTGCCGAAGCCGAGCATGGCCGGCACGAGGGTGACGATCGGGTCGGCGCCGGCGATCGCGAAGATCACGGCGACGATCGCCGCGAACGACGCCTGCACGATGCCGGCGAGCTGCGGCGCTCCGTTGACGCGGGTACGGGCCAGGGCCTTCGGCAGGATGCGGGCGCGACCCAGCGAGTACAGGTAGCGCGTCGCGGAGTTGTGGAAGGCGAGCATCGCGGCGAACAGGCTCACCAGCAGCAGGATCATCATGACCGTGGTGAGCGGACCGCCGAGGTAGGTCTGCGCGAGCGTGAAGATGAGGTCGCCGGTGGGGAGGTGCTCCACGGCCGTCGCCTGCGCCTGCGCGACTCCGGTCGCGCTGACCACCGCCCACGTGGTGACGCCGAGGATCACGCCGATCGCGATGATCGCCGTGTACGTCGCGCGCGGGATGGTGCGTAGCGGCTGCTTCGCCTCCTCGCTGAACAGCGCGGTCGCCTCGAACCCGAGGAACCCGGTGGCGGCGAGCAGGAGGCCGATGGGCAGGGACCCAGAGAACACCCACTCCGGGCTGAACGCGGCCACGTCGTAGCCGGTCTGCACGAGCACCGAGATGTCGAACACTACGAGCATCAGCGTCTCCAGCACCAGGCACACCCCCAGCACCTTCGAGCTGAAGTCCACGCCCACCCTGGCGAGCACGAAGCACACGGCGATCGACAGCAGGCCCCATGCGAGCCAGTGCATGTCGAAGCCGGTGAGATCGCGCACGATCGACTGCATGAAGAAGCCGCTGGTGCCGATCGTGCCGACCACGAAGAAGTTGTAGCCGAGGGTCGCGATGAGGCCGGCGATGAGGCCGCCCGTGCGGCCGAGGCCCTTCACGACGAACGCGTAGAAGCCGCCGGCGTTCACCAGCTGCTTCGACATCTGCGCGTAGCCGATGGCGAAGAGCAGCAGGATCGCCGCGACGAGGAAGAACGACATCGGCGTGCCGCCGCCGTTGCCCAGCGCGATCGCGAGGGACGCCACGACGACGATGCCGGTCAGCGGCGCGACGGCGGCGAGCACGAGGAACACGATGCCGGCGACGCCGAGGGCGCCGGGGCGCAGCGCTGTGTGCTCCTGAGAGGTGGTGATCGGATCTGCCACGGCGGGCTCCTTTGCTCGGTGACTGGCCGTGCGCGCACGGCATCGACGACGAGGGGGATCGTCGATAGAGCGAGTCTGCTCGCCCGGGGCGTCCGGCAGTTGACCCTGAGCGAAGGACGGTGGTGCCAGCGCGCACACACGGTGCGCTGCCGTTCAAGGGGCGGATGCCGGGGAGCAGGATGACCGTGACGACACCGCCGTCCTCACCGCGCCACCGGCGCATCGGCGCCCGTCACGGAGGAACGCATGGACCTGCAGCTGCACGGCACGACCGCCCTCGTCACCGGTGCGGGGAGCGGCATCGGCCGTGCGGTCGCGCTCGCGCTCGCCGCGGAGGGTGTGCGGCTCGCGCTGCTCGACCGCGACGATGCCGCGGTACGCGAGACCGCGGCGCTCGTGCGGGACACGGCGGCGCGGGTGCGCGCCGAGGCCGGCCGACAGGACACCGTCGTGCTCGTGGCCGACGTCACCGACGAGGCACAGGTCGCCGCGGCGCTCGACCCCCTCGTCCGGCTGGATGCCGTGGTGTGCTGCGCCGGCATCTCCGGACCGGTGGGAGCGGGCATCGAAGACGTCACCCTCGCCCAGTGGAACGCGGTGCTCGCGGTCAACGTCACCGGTCCCTTCCTCGTGCTCAAGCACGCGCTTCCCGCGCTGCGCACCGCCGATGCGGCATCCGTCGTGCTGATCTCCAGCGACTCCGCCCTCGTCGCCTCGCCGGGCATGGTCCCGTACTGCTCCTCGAAGGCGGCCCTCGTGCAGTTCGCCAGAGCGCTGTCGGTCGACCTCGCCGGCACCGGCATCCGCGTCAACACCGTCGCACCGTCCGTGGTCGACACCCCGATGAGCCGAGGGGACCTGGGCGAGGGCGCCATCGACGAGGCGGACTTCCCCGTGCAGACGGCCGAGGAGGTCTCCGCTCACGTGGCCTACCTCGTCTCGCCGCTCTCGCGTGCGATCAACGGCGCCACCCTGGTCAGCGACTTCGGATTCAGCGCCCGCTCCGGCTTCCCCGCCTGAGCCCCCGGTACCCCCAGAGAAACGCGCGCACGCGCCAGACACAGCAGGAGCAGACATGGGACTCGTAGTCGGATCGACGGTCTCCGGACGCGTCGTCGTCATCACCGGAGGCGGCACGGGCATCGGCGCCGCGATCGCCGAGCGCTACGCCGCCGAGGGCGCGCACGTCGTGGTCGTCGGTCGCAGGGCCGAGCCGCTGCGGGTCGTGGAGAAGGCCGTCGGAGCGCACGCGATCATCGCCGACGCCGCCGACACCGCATCGGCCAAGGCCGCCGTCGCCGAGGTGCTCGCGACCTTCGGACGCATCGACGTGCTGGTCGCCAACGCGGGAGGGCACGGGTTCTCTCCCGTCGGCGACACCGACGACGCAGGATGGGAGGCGGCCATCCGCGCCAACCTCACCACGGCCTTCGTCATGGCGCGCGAGGCGCTGCCTGCGCTCCTGGAGGCGAAGGGGCAGATCGTCATCGTCTCCTCCCTCGCCGGGCTCTTCGCCGGACCGTCGGTGGCCGGGTACACGGTCGGCAAGCACGCGCTCATCGGCCTCACCCGCACACTCGCCCGCGACTACGGCAAGCACGGGGTGCGCGTCAACGCCGTGTGCCCCGGCTGGGTGCAGACGCCGATGGCGGACGAGGAGATGGACGAGTTCGCCTCGCACGCGGGACTGGAGTCCCGCGAGGAGGCCTACGCCACCGTCACCGCCGACGTGCCGCTGCGTCGACCGGCCCGGCCCGCGGAGATCGCCTCGGTCGTGCGGTTCCTCGGGTCGGGGGAGTCGTCGTACATCACGGGGGCGGTGATCGTCGCCGACGGCGGCTCGCACGTGGTCGACGTCCCCACCATCGCCTTCGACCACGCCGGGATGTAGTCCCGGAGCCCCCGTGGGGACACCTCAGTTGGCGCGTATTGCGAATCCGCGGCGGATGGTGAGGAGAGCTGCTATCCGAACGCGGCGCCCGCGCGGCATCCAGGTGCGCGGGGAATCGCGGGAGTTCAGGCGACGTGCAGCTCGAACCCGCCGTCGACGGCGACGACCGACACCTGCGTGAGGTCGGCGACGTGGTGCTCGGGGGAGTGCTTCACGGCGTGCGCCCCCACGCCGATCACGCGCATGCCCGCGGCGTGCGCGGCCTGGATGCCGGCTTCGGAGTCCTCGAACACGACGCAGTCGGCGGCGTCGACGCCGAGCAGCTGCGCGCCCAGCAGGAACCCCTCGGGGTCGGGCTTCGACCGCGTGACGTTCTCGGCGGTCACGGTGAGCGCCGGCACGGTGAGCGCCGCCTCACCCATCCGCGCGTTCATGAGCGTGAGGTCGGCCGAGGTCACGATCGCGTGCGGGTAGGGCAGCAGATCGGCGAGCAGCCGGTCGGCGCCGTCGATCGCCACGACGCCCGCGACGTCGCTCGCCTCGTTCGCGAGCATGGCCTGGTTCTCCGCGATGTTGATGGCGTGATCGCGCTCCGGCAGCATGATCGCCATGCTCTGGTGCCCCTGGCGCCCGTGGATGACGCTGAGCACGTGGTCGCGGTCCAGCCCGTGCGGCTTCGCCCATTCGAGCCACAGTCGTTCCACGACCGCCGTCGAGTCGACGAGCGTCCCGTCCATGTCGAGGAGGACGGCGCGGGCGGGGACGATCTCGGTCATGCTCCCAGGCTAGTCGCCCCCGGGAGCATGACCGCGGGCGGGTCAGCCGCCGAGGTAGGCGCGGTGCAGCAGTCCGGGGTCGGCGGTGAGATCGTCGGAGGTACCCTGGAACGACACGCGACCGCCCGCCACGACCACGGCCTCCCGGGCGAGACCCAGCGCCAGCTGCGTGAACTGCTCGACGAGCAGCACCCCGACGCCCGACTCGGCGATCGACTTCACGATCGGCATGAGCCGCATGAACACGACCGGTGCGAGGCCCAGCGACATCTCGTCGATGAGCAGGATGCGCGGCTTCGCGGCGAACGCGCGCGCGAGCACGACCATCTGCTGTTCGCCACCCGACAGCAGGGCGGTGGGGGAGTCGATGCGCTTCTCCAGCTCGGGGAACTGCTCGAGCGCGGCATCCAGCTCCGCAGGCGTGCGTGCCGTGAGGGAGATGTTCTCGCGCACCGTCAACGACGGGAACACGGCCCTGCCCTGTTCGATGTGCACGATGCCGCGGCGCGCGCGGGCGACCCGCGACAGCTTGTCGATCGGCTCCCCGTCGAGCGTGAGCGAACCGGCCGAGTGCGGCGTCACCCCCGACACCGACTCGATCAGGCTCGTCTTGCCCGCCCCGTTCGGACCCACGAGCGCCAGCACCTCGCCGCCGCGCACCGTCAGCGACACCTCGGAGATCACCGGACCCGCACCGCGGCTGACGGTCACGCCGTCGAGGACCAGTTCGCTCATGACAGCAGCTCCGTCTCTCCCATGTACGCCTTGACGACATCGGGGTTCGCGAGCACCTCGGCCTGCGGCCCGGTCGCGAGCACGCGGCCGAAGTCCAGCACCGTGAGGGTGGGGCAGACCGATCGCACCAGGTCGAGGTCGTGCTCGATGATGATGAGCGCCACGCCGTAGCGGGCGGGCAGCTCCCGCAGCCGCGCGGCGAGCGCCAGGTGCTCCTCGTGCGAGAGGCCGGCGGCCGGTTCGTCGAGAATCAGCAGCCGAGGCCGCGAGATCACGTTCGCCGCGACCTCCACCAGCCGCCGCGTGCCGACATCGACGCTCGACAGACGGGCACCGGCGGGAGGGCAGCCGAAGAACTCCAGCACCTCGTCGATGTCGGATGCCGCGAGCCGGCGCCGAGCGACGAACCGCACGTACGCGCCCACGGTGAGGGCCGGTGGCACACGGTCCTGCTGGAAGGTGCGCCGCAGACCCAGGCGAGCGCGCCGCGTGGGCGAGAGTCCTGCGAGGTCGCGGTCGCCGAGGAGCACCCGGCCGCCGTGCTTCGGGAGGAAGCCGCTGATGGCGTCGACGAAGGTCGACTTGCCCGCGCCGTTGGGCCCGATGAGGCCCATGATCGATGCAGCGGGCACCTGGAAGGACACGTCGTCGAGGGCCTTCAGCGCGCCGAACTGCACCGTGAGCCCCTCGACGGTGAGCACCGGGGCGCCGTCGAGGGCGGCCTCGTCGACGGTGGCGGTCGTGGTCGTCGTGATGACGGCCGCGTCGTCGGCGGCATCCGGCGGCAGCGCGGTCAGCGCCGCGTTCGCCGTCTTGCGGTCTGCGCGGCGCCAGAGGGCGTCGCGCACGGTCTGACCGAGGTTCGTGCCGCTGGTCAGCGCCTGCACCCCGAGCACGCCGAACACGACGAAGCCCCAGTTCTGGTCGATGCCCCAGCGCTTGAGCAGCTCCGGAACGAGCACCCAGAGGATGCCGCCGAGGATCGCCATGTCGATGAGGTGCGCGCCGGACATGATCGCCAGGACGTACAGGGCCAGCGACTGCAGAGGGGTGAAGCTCGACGCGAAGGGCAGCTGGACCTGCCCCGCCAGGAGCCCGCCCGCGATGCCGCCGAGGGCCGCAGAGACGGCGAACGCCGTGAGCTTGGCGACCTGCACGCTCTGCCCTGCCGCCGCGGTGCCGCGCTCGGAGAACGCCACGGCCTTCCACGACGATCCCCAGCGTCCGCGCTGCAGGAAGAACACCCCGAGCGCGCAGACCGCGAGCACGACGATCGAGAGGAAGAAGAACTGCCGGTCGTTGGAGAACAGGGCGGGGCGCTCGATCGAGGTGCCGTCGACCGATCCGGGGAACTGGATCTGCACGAGGGTCACGTCGGCGGCCGCGGCGAATCCGAGGGTGACCACGGCCAGGTTCACGCCCCGGAGGCGCAGTGCGGGCAGCCCGACGAGGATGCCGACGAGACCGGCGGCGATGCCGCCGAGGATGAGCCACACCACGAAGCCGCCCGGGGCCTGCATCACGTTCAACAGGGAGACGATCCACGCGCCGACGGCGGCGAAGGTCAACTGGCACAGGGCGATCATCCCCGCTGACCCGGTGACGATCCCGAGACCGAGGATCGCGATGGCGGCCACGACGGCGCTGATCGCGAGGAAGACGAAGTAGCCGGGGAGGGCGGCGCTGAGGATCGCGCCGACGCCCACGGCGGCAGCGGCGATCGCGAACGGCCAGACGGTCCTGACCGCGCGGTTGTCGAGAAGGGTCGGGCGGTGGTCAGCGCGCGGCATCCCACACCTCCTTGCGCTGGGTCCACAGCAGCAGGACCACGATGAACAGGAACGGGAGGAAGTTGCGCACCAGCGCGACCTCGTCGATCTGGGCGACCAGGCCGCCGAGCACGCCGAGCACGATGCCGCCGACGACGGCGAGGTCGAGTCGGCGGAACCCGCCGAGCAGGGCCGCTGCGGCGGCGGGCACGATGAGCATCGACAGGCCGGTGGCGTCGCTGGACTGCGTGGGAGCGACGATGATGATCGCGACGGCGCTGATCACCCCGGTCACGAACCACACCGAGATCGACAGCGGACGCGAGCGGATGCCGAGCAGCTCCGCCGTGGTCGGCCGCTCCGAGAGGGCCCTGAGCTGCGTGCCGACCCTGGTGCGGCGCAGGACGATCCGCACGGCGACGGCGGTCACCACGGCCATCAGCACGGTGGCGACGGTGACCTGGCTCACCACGACACCTCCGAACGAGAACGCGGGACCCGCGATGATCGGGCTGAACGGCTGCGGCTTGTTGCCGAAGAGGATGAAGGAGAGCGAGATCAGCAGGAGCAGCGGTCCGACGGTCATCGCCGAGCGGGTGGTGGTCGTCGCCTCCGAGAGCCAGGTCGCGGCGATCCAGCCGATCGCCGCGGAGAGGATTCCCGCGACCAGGACGCCGAGCACCGAACCGAGCCAGATCGGCAGACCGATCCGGCTCACGAGCCACACGGCGGTGAACGCGCCGAACATCCCGGTCGCGGCCTGGGCGAAGTTGACGACCCGCACGAGGCGGCTCATCAGCGTCAGGCACACGCCGAGGACGGCGTAGAGTCCGCCGGCGGCGAGTCCGGCGATGGCGCCTTGCAGCATGAGGCGTCCTTTCTGATCCGAGGGGGAGGGGAGGAGTGCCCGCCGCGCAGAGGCGGCGGGCACTCCGTCTGCTTACTTGCCGATGCGCAGCCAGTCGTCGGCGACCTTCTCCCAGGCGTTCGTGCCCGACTTCAGGATGATCGGCCAGCCGGCGGTGTTCTGCGTGCCGAACGCGTAGGGCGTGCCCACCATCGGGTTGTCGATCGGGTCCATGCCCTGCAGCGCCGCGGTGACGCTCTCCCGGGTGATGTCGCCCTTGATCGACTTCAGGACCTCGATGAAGTACGTCGCGGCCAGGTAGCCGCCCTGGCTGAACGATGTGAGCGGGATGTCGTTCTTCGTCATCAGCTCGCGCCAGTCCTTGTTGATCTCGTTGTCGTCGGTGAACGGGTAGAACTCGGCGGGGACGTAGATGCCGGCGCCGGCGTTGTCGACCGCCTTGGCGAAGTTCTCGCTGTAGACGCTGGTCAGGTACAGCCAGGTCACGTCATCCCAACCCTGCGCGTTGGCGGCCTTGACCTGCCCGATCGCGTCCGGCTCGACCGGGTTGATCGCGAGCGCCTTGCAGCCCTGCTCGCGCGCCTTGACGATGTACGGCGTGTAGTCGGATGCTCCGTACGGCACGGTGTCGTCGACGTACTTCGGCTTCTTGCCGGTGATCTCGGTCCACTTGTCGATCGCGGCCTGGTAGGTCGGGCGCGTGGAGCCGGCGATCTCGAGCAGCACGCAGATGTCGTCGAGGCCGAGCACCTCCGAGCCGTACTGCAGCGTCAGGGTCATGTCGTTGAACGGACCGACGTTGGCGGGCGAGATGTTCTTGCTGTCGAAGCACCCGGTGTCCACGCCGATGCCGGGGATGGAGAGGATGCTCTCCTGCTCGTAGTACTTGGCGTTGATCTCGCACTCGATGAGGCTGGCCGAGCCGACCATCGCGACGGCGCCGTCGCTGCCGACGATCTCGCGAGCGGAGGCGGTCGCGGTGGCAGGGTCGCCCTTGTCGTCGAGGGCCTTGTAGTCGATCTTCTGGCCGTTCAGGCCGCCGGCCTCGTTGAAGGCGTCGAAGACGGCGGCCGCCGCCTGGGAGGCCTCGGGGAAGGTCGCCGGACCGCTGATGGTGTTCACGGATCCGACGACGATCGAGCCGCCGCCTCCGCCCGACCCGCCGTCCTCGGCGCAGCCGGACAGGATGAGGGCCGCCACGGCGATCACGGCCGCGGTGCCTGCTACTCGCTTGTTCATGTGCTTCCTTGCCTCTCGTTCTCGGGTGGTGCTGTGACGGGTCAGTCGCGCAGGGCGCGGTTGACCAGTTCGGTGTCGGTGAACTGCTCGAAGGCGGTGACCCGGCCCCCGGTCAGCCGCCAGACGTGGGCGACGCGGGCCGCGAAGAAGCGGCCCGTCAGCTTGTGGGTACCGGAGTAGGTGCCGATCCCGACCACGACGTCGCCACCGTCGACGACCTCGTCGATCGCGACGGTGTAGTCGTCCCAGTCCTCCTGGATCCGCTGGAACACGTTCGCCGCGACGGCGTCCGGTCCGATGTAGGTGCCCGCGTACGGGAAGCCTGCCGCCTCCGTCCACTGCACGTCGTCGGCGAGGGGCGCCAGCATCCCGTCGATGTCGCCGCGGTCGCTGGCGGCGTAGTGGTCGCGGATGACGTCTGCGTTGCTCATCGTGCGGTCCGTTCCGGTCAGACGGGCTGGGCGTCGGGGTACGCGACCGAGCCGAGCGGGTAGATGTGGCCGCCGCCGCGGGAGTGCTCGGCATCCCCGTCGCCGTTGAGCCCGAGGAAGATCCCCGTGGTCATCAGCTGGTAGCCGAGGTCGTGCAGCCAGACGCTGGCCACGGCGATGCGGAACTCGCGGAAGCAGAACAGGTACAGGCCGTCGGCGAACTTCCACACCGTGGAGAGGTCCATGTCGCCGTGACCGCGCTGCACGCCCTCCAGGCACTGCCACGCATAGCGCTGGCTCGACACGTAGACGTGCTCGTAGAGGTGGTGCGGGCTGTACCGGTAGACGTTGCGCTTGCCGATGAGGTCGCGGCTGGGACCGGGGACCTCGCCCGTGACGGGGCCGCCGTCGGTGGTCGCCGCCCAGAACTCCTGGCCGACCTGCGGGGTTCCCTCGACCGCCTCGGCGGCGATGCGGGAGCGGACGACGGTGGCGCGATGCGTCGTGGTGGAGTAGACGACCGTGATCGCCTCGCGCTCGCGGCTCTCCAGGGGGATGTTCACGAACACGACGTCCTCGCGCACGGGCACGGCGTCGTACGGGTCGGTGCCCTCGGCGCCGAAGCCCGCCCAGGTGACGGCCACGGCGTCGAACCTCAGCGACAGGGTCGACGCGTCGTCGAGCGTCAGGCGGAGCTCGGTCCCGGACAGCGAGGTGTTGGGCAGGCGGTAGGTGTCGATGCCGGCGGCGAACTCGTCATAGGTGCGCCATTCGTCGAGCGCGGGATCGATGGAGGTGTCGGTCATGAGGGTCCTGACGTCGCACGCGGCGGAGCGTCCTCGCTCCGGGCACCGCAGCTTCGCGATGCGCTTGCCTCATGCTCGGTCGGGGTCCGTCATCCGCTCAAGACGCGCGCGGCCATCCCGCACCGAGAGTCAACCGGCGTGCCCTCCCGGGCAAGCGGGAGGGATGTGCGGGGCGCGGATCAGTGGGCGGTGCGGTACTCGCTCGGGGACACCCCGAAGGCGGCCTTGAACGCACGGCTGAAGTGCGCGGCGTCGACGAAGCCCCAGCGAGCGGCGATGGCGGCGACCGGGCGGTCGGCGAGCATCGGGTCGAGCAGGTCGCGACGGCACTGCTCCAGACGCCGCGTGCGGATCCACGTCGACACCGTCACGCCCTGCTCCTGGAACAGCCCGTGCAGATGGCGAGTGGAGATGAAGTGCGCCGAGGCGATGGACGCGGGACCGAGGTCGGTCGATGCGAGATTGCGGTCGATGTACGAGCGGATGCGCTGCACGAGCGCGCGGTGCGGGTCGGCCGAGACCTCGTCGAGCCCCAGCTCGCGGGTGAACACGGTGGAGACGAGGTCGAGGGCGCTGTGCGCGAGGCGCGCCCCCGTCGTGCCGGCGAGCTGGTCGAGGTTGCCGGCGAGCTGCGTGAGGTAGGGGACCACCATGCTGCCCAGGCCCTCCTGTCCCGAGATGCGCACGGCCGTGAGCTGGCCGATCATGTCTGGCGGCAGGCTGATGAGGTGCTTCGGGAACATCACGACCATGGTGCGGAAGTCCTCGTCGAACACGAGGGAGTAGGGGCGGTCGGTGTCGTACACCGCGAGGTCGCCCGGACGCAGCACGGCCTCGCGGTCGTCCTGAATGAGCAGGCCGGTGCCGGCGAGCATCAGGCTGACCTTGAAGTACGTGCGGTCGCCGCGGGCGATCAGCTCGGGAGTGCGCTCGACGACGTGGGACGTGGCGCGCAGGTCGGTGACGTGCACCTCGTCGACGGATGCTCCGCGGATCATGCCCCGGAAGCGGTCGGCTCCCTGGCTGGAGACCTGCAGGGGCACGAAGGATTCCGACACGGCGGCGCGGAACTCGCTGATGTTGCGCGCGACCAGGGTCGACACCGATTCTGCGGCGGTTGCACCGTTCATGGAAGATCACCTCGGGGTGGTGGAACGACGTCGTTGTATACGATCCGTGGGCCGATGCTATCACCGTCGTCGCCCCGGCGTCACGGCTTCTAGGATGTGAGCGGGAGGTCGAGCATGAGAGCGATCGGCGCCAGGATCCTGCAGGTGCTGCGGCAGCTGCGCGGGCCGGACACCTCGGACGCGGTGTTCGAGGCCACGGCGCTCATCGTCGGCGCGGCGTTCCTCGCGCTCGGTTTCGCCGTCGCCTTCCCCGTCTTCTTCGGCCACGAGCTGGCGATCAGCGGCGCCGGGTCGATCGGCACCTTCGCCGCCTACGGGGGAGCGGTCACCGCCATCCTCGCCTTCGTGCTCGGTCGGCTCCTGGTGCGGCCGCACGAGGTCGCGCCCGAGCGGGCCAGGGACGGATTCAGCGTGCCCGGCGACCGGCTGCGCTGGTACGACCTGGTCGCGATCGCCTTCGCCCACGCCGCGATCGCCCTGCTCGGGTGGTTCGGCATCGCCGAGCTCCTCGAGCGCAGCTTCATCGGCGCCCCCGTGTTCGCGTTCCCGGGGGCGATCCTCGTCAGCGTCGCCTTCGCGCTGACCGCCTACGTGACGTTCCTCAGCGCCGTCGCGCTGACCCCCATGGTGCTCTCGCTCGTGCTCGCGGTCTTCCTCGTGGTCGGCGCCTTCGCGGCGATGCTCGCCTCCAGCGACCCCGACTGGTGGCGCGACAACCTGTCGGCGCTCGGCATGAGCACCAACCACGCATCCGTCGCGTTCAACGCCACCCTGATCATCGCCGGGATCATGATCACCACCATCTCGCGCTACGCCACCGCCGGACTCCCGGTCGACGACGACAGGGCGCGGCGCGGGCGGTTCATCGTGCGCGGAGGCCTGATCCTGATGGGCGTCTTCCTCGCCTGCGTCGGGATCTTCCCCGTTGACGAGTTCTTCCTGCTGCACAACACCGTGGCGACCGGCATGGCCGTCGTGTTCGCCGTCGTCGTGGTGGGACTGCCCTGGTTCCTCGCGTCGATCCCGCGGGTCTTCGTGCTGTTCGGTTGGGTCTACGTGCTCGTCATCGCGCTGCTCGGGGCGTTCTTCGCGGTGGGGTACTACAACCTCACTGCCGTGGAACTCATCGCGGCCGTGCTGATCTTCAGCTGGATCATCGTGTTCCTGCGCACGGCGGGCTCGATCGTGCCGCACCCGCTGGTGGAGGGATCGGACGAGCCGGGCCGTGACGCGGACCCCGCGGCGACGGTCACGGACCCCGCGGCGACGGGCACGGACCCCGCGGCAGCCGTCGGAGCGGAGCGCACGGGGTCCGTGTGAAGCGGGGTCCGTGTGAGGCGGACGCCGGGCGAGGCCCGGGTCAGCGCCTCCCGGGGCGCAACAGGAGGGCGCCGGCGAGGAGTCCGGCGGCCGCGATGACCGCCGCGGCGACGAACGCCGCGCTGTAGCCGGCGGCGTCCCCGCCGGCGGCCCCGACGCCCGCGCTGATCGCGGTCAGCACGGCCAGCCCCACCGCGGAGCCGATCTGGTAGCTCGTGTTCACGAGTCCCGAGGCCACACCGGCCTCGGCGGGCGGCGCACTGGAGATCGCGGTGCTCAGAGACGGGACGAACGCGAGCGACATGCCGGCCGCCGCGACGAGCGATGCCGGGAGCACGTGCACCGCGTAGACGCCGTCGGCCGGTGCGAAGGCCAGCCAGGCGATGCCGGCGCCGAGCAGGAGGAACCCGGTCGTCACCATGGCGCGCGTGCCCCAGCGCGCGGCGAGCCGCGGCGCCACCAGGGTCATGCCGAGCACGATGACCGCCGTCATCGGGACCAGCGCGGCTCCGGCGGCGAAGGCCGAGGCGCCGAGCACCGTCTGCAGGTAGAGGTTGAGGAAGAACCACATCGGGATCCACGCCGCGCCTAGCAGCAGCTGTGCGATGTTGGCGCCGCCGAGCTGCGGGAGCCGGAGCATGCCCAGGCGCAGCAGGGGCTCTGCGGTGCGCGCCTGCCGGATGACGAAGGCGATGAGCAGCAGCACGCCGAGCGCGAGGGAGCCGAGCGTCTCCACGCTGCCCCACCCGGCCTCGGGAGCGCGCACGATACCGAACACGGCGAGGGCGAGACCGGCGGTGCCGGTGACGGCGCCGATCACATCGACGCGCCCGGGGGCGCGCACTCCGCGGGGGAAGGCGATCGGCGTGAGGGCGAGGATCAGCGCGGCGATCGGCACGGTGATGTAGAACACCCAGGGCCAGCCGAGGTACTCCGTGAGCACCCCTCCCAGGAAGACGCCGGCGGTGCCGCCGATGGGTGCGGCCGCGCCGTAGACGGCGAAGGCGCGGGGGAGCTGCGGCGTGCCGCCGAAGAGCGTCATGAGCAGCGCGAGCGCGGCGGGCGCGATCAGCGCCGCGCCCGCTCCCTGCACCGCGCGCGATGCGATCTCGAGCCACGGGGTCGTCGCGACTCCCGCGCCGACGGAGCCGAGTAACAGCACGATCCATCCCGCGGTGAAGACGCGGCGGGCGCCGAACAGATCGGCGAGGCGTCCGCCCAGGAGCAGCAGTCCTCCGAAGGCGATCACGTAGGCGTTGAACACCCAGGACAGGCCGTCGGCGGTGAAGCCGACGTCCCTGGCGATGTCGCTGAGGGCGACACCGATGATCGAGGTGTCCATGATGACGATGAACTGGGCGGCGGCGATGAGCGTCAAGCCCAGCCCTCGGTGCGGGGTGCGGGGGAGCGCTGCGGCTCCCGCGCTCGTGGTCGTGGACACGGGGGATCCTTCCGATGGGGACGCCGTCGGTCGGCATCCGTTCGAAAGGGAACAAGCGAATACCCCCAGGGGGTATTCCCGCAGGCGAGGGAAAAGTCCTCCCGGGGTGCGCCGCGGCACCCCGGGAGGGGCGCTCAGCCCTTCACGCCGCTCGCTGCGATACCCGCGACGAACACGCGCTGCGTGACCAGGAACACCAGCAGCGTCGGCAGCGATGCGATGACGGCTCCCGCCAGCACGACGTTCTGGTATTCGAAGCTCATCGTGTACGACATGAGCCGGTTCAGCGTCAGCACCACCGGGTAGAGGGCCTCGGAGCGGAGGATCGACAGGGGCCAGATGAAGTTGTTCCAGGCGTAGACGAACATGAACACCGCGAGGGTCACGATCGCCGGCTTGAGCAGCGGCACCACGAACTGCCAGACGATGCGGAACTCGCCGGCGCCGTCCATGCGCGCCGCCTCGATCAGCTCGTCGGGGATGTCGCGGATGAACTGCCGCATCAGGAAGATCCCGAACGCGTTGGCGAGCCACGGCAGCATGACCCCGAGGTAGGTGTCGGAGAGCCCCATGCTGTTGACGAGGTAGTACAGCGGCACGAGGGTGACGATCGGCGGGAGGAACATCGTCGCGACGATCGCCCAGAAGAGCAGGTCGCGTCCCTTGAAGGTGTGCTTCGCGAACACGTACCCGGCCAGGATGCTGGTGGCCAGCACGCTGATCGTCGACCCGCCGGCGATGATGATGCTGTTCATCATCGACTGCAGGAACGGCACGGCCGTGAGGGCCGTCGCGGCCTGGTCGAGCGTCGGGTTCGTCGGGAACCACGTCGGCGGGATCTGCGAGAACTCCGCAGGCGTCTTCAGCGCCGAGATCACCAGCCAGTAGAGCGGGAACAGCGGCAGGAGGGCGACGACCGCGAGCAGCACGTACAGCACGGCCGTCGAGACGCGCCGTCGCAGCGGCATCCGTCGTGGCGGGGCGGACGCCCGGGGTGCCGACGGTGCGGGCGCGGCGGGGGTCGCGGTGGTGAGCGTCATCGCGTGCGTCCCTTCATGACGATGCCGAGGACCCCGCCGACGGCGATGATCATCAGGAACAGCGAGACGGCGAGAGCCGAGGACTCCCCGGCCATCCCGTACTGGAAGGCCGTGCGCTGGATCTCGAACGACACCATGTTCGTCGAGTTGGCAGGTCCCCCCTGCGTGAGCAGGTAGATCGGGTCGAAGACCTGGATCGAGTTGATGAAGGTCATCAGGATCACGAACACCAGCGACGGCCGCAGCAGCGGGATCGTGATCGACCAGGTCTGGCGCACGATGCCGGCGCCGTCGATGCGGGCGGCTTCGTAGAGGTCTTCGGAGATCTGCGTGAGTCCGGCGATGAGCAGGATGACGTAATAGCCGAGCATCTGCCACACGTTGAAGATCACCAGCGACACGAGCGCCCACTGCGGATCGCTGAGCCATCCGGGCGGATCGATGCCGAGCGCGGCGATCATCGTGCTGAGCGGCCCGTACCCCGGGGCGTAGATGTTGCTCCAGATGATCACGATCGCGATCGTCGGGATCACGTAGGTCGCGAACAGGAGCACGCGCACGACGCCCTTGCCCTTGAGACGGGGGAAGTACAGCAGCAGGGCGATGAGCAGCGCGATCGGCACGGTGATCACGATCGACAGCAGCACGTACAGGGCCGTGTTGCCGAGCGCCTGCACCCGCGTGGCGTCGGCGAAGAGGCCGGAGTAGTTGTCCAGGCCCACCCACGTCATGTCGGTGATCGGGGTGAACATCGACCAGCGGTGCAGGCTGATCCACACGGTCATCAGGGTCGGGATGAGGGTGAAGACGCCGATGATGATCAGGGCGGGGCTGAGGAACAGCGCCGACCAGCCCCTGGTCGAGGCGATGCTCCGGCGCTTCGGGCCGCGGAGGGAGGGTGTCGCGGCTGCGCGTTCGAGGGTCGTCAAGGCAGGCCTTTCGAGAGGATGGCGGGGAGACGCGTCGCGCCTCCCCGCCGGGGTGTCACTGAGCGGCCTTGAGCGCGGCGTCGACGTCGCGTGCCGCGTTCTCCATCGCCGTCTTCGCGTCGACCTGGCCGTTGATGAGGGCCTCGAGCTGCCGCTGCAGCGCGTCGGTGGCCGCGGGGCCGCCGAGCACGGTCGGGAACGGGGTCGCGTCCTGGAGCGCCGAGACGTACGACGAGAGGAACGGCGTCTCCAACTGCGCGGCGTGCGCCTCCAGATCGGAGGCACGGGTGGGCAGGATGCCCATCGACAGCAGGATGTCGGCCATCGCCGACGAGCCGCTCTCACCGGAGTCCGGGCCGTTGAGGTAGCTGAGGAACTCCCAGGCCGCCTGCTGGCGGGCGTCGGAGGCCTTGCCGTTGACCATCGTCATCCACGAGTACGAGATCGACGAGGACGTGTCGCCGCTCGGACCCACGGGGATCGGCGCGGTGGCGACATCGTCGAAGCGGTCGCCCATGCCGTCGCGCAACGCGCTCTCCCACCAGTTGGCCATGATGATCATGCCGGTCTGGTCGTTCACGAACGCGTCGAGGTAGGGGCCGGTGGTGTTGGCGTTGGCCGTCGACTTGCGCGGATCCGTGGAACCGTCGCCGATCAGGGTCGCGTAGAGCTCCGCCGTCTCGATCGCCTCGGGGCTGGTGAGCTCCGAGGCCGTGCCGTCCTCGTTGAGGAAGGAGCCGCCGTTGGAGGCGAGCAGCGACAGGAAGGGATGCACGACACCCGAGTTCCAGCCCGTGATCACGCCGAGGCCCTGCTGGTCGCCGGTCGTGAGCGCCTTCGCGTCCTTGACCAGGGCGTCCCAGTCCGCCGGGGGCTCGGAGATGCCGGCGGCCTCGAACAGCGTCTTGTTGTAGTTGAGCTGGTAGAGGTCGATCTCGTTCGGGATGCCGTAGACCTTGCCGCCGTTGCTCGCGGCCGTGGCGACGCCGGCGGGCCAGTTCGCCGTGACGTCGTCGGCCACGTCGGAGGGAGCCGCGGCGGCGAGGCCGTCGCGCACGAGTTCGGGCAGCCAGGCGTCGTAGATGCCGACGATCGCGGGGCCGTCGGCCGACGCCCCCTGCGTGCGCAGCGTCGAGAGCAGGTTGCCGAACGGCACGGCCTGCACCTTGACGGTGATGTCGGGGTGGTCCGCCGTGAAGGCCTTGCCCGCGGCCTCGAGCATCGTGACCTGGTCGGGGCCCCAGTGGGTGAGGAAGGTGAGCTCCTGGGTGCCGCCGGCGTCACCGGATCCGCCGGTCGAACCGGTGCAGCCGGCGAGGGACAGCGTCGTCGCGAGTCCCAGTGCGGTGACCGCGAGAAGTGATTTCTTCATGGTTCCTTCGTTTCTGTGGGTGTGTGTCGGGTGGAGGAGGTGCGGATCAGGGACCGGCGAGGGCGAACTTCTCGGTGCCGGCGCTCTTGAACGCGGCGGCGCGCTGCTCGCCGACGAGGCAGCCCTTCACCTGCATGAGCGCCGAGTAGTAGTCGATGAAGCGGAAGCCGTAGGTCTCGCCGCGGGCGAAGGCGTGCTCCTGGATGCCGGTGCGCCACAGGTCGTACGCCTCGTCGGGGATGCCGAAGAACGTGTCGGCCTCGAAGCCCTCCATGTCCTCCCAGTTCTCGGCGTGCAGGATCGTCGGCACGGAGTGGCGCTCCGCGTCGATCTCCTCGATCGGGATGGATGCCAGGAACGCGCCGCGCAGCGCGGCCTGGGCCGCGCGCTCGTGGTCGCGGTGCATGGAGTGCAGCCAGTGGGTGATGAGGATGTCGGGCCTGGCCTCGCGGATGACCTCGGCGATCCGCTCGGCCACGGCCTCGTCGTCGGGGAGGAAGCCGTCGGAGTAGTCGAGGGTGATCAGCTCGGCGCCGATCGTGTCCGCGAAGAAACGGGCCTCGCGGAGTTTCTGCTCGCGGTACTCGCTCGGCGCGATCGTGGGGTGGCCGCGCTCGCCGTAGGTGCAGTCGACGATGATGGCGCGCCCTCCTTCGAGCACGACCTTGGCGAGGGTGGGGCCGGCGGTCAGCTCCATGTCGCCGATGTGTCCGCCGACGGCGATGACGGTCTTAGGCATTGCGGTGTGCTCCGATCTCTGCGCGAAGGATGTCGAAAGTGCGGGTCGCGGCGAAGCCTGTCTTGGCGTACAGGGCGGAGGCCGTCGAGCCCTCGTCGGCCCAGAGGAACCAGGCGCTGTGCGCGCCGAGCGCGGTCATCCGCTCCAGGGTGAGGTGCAGCAGCACCTTGCCGAGTCCGGTGCCGCGGCTCTCCGGGAGCACGCCGAACGGGCCGAACCGCTCGATGACGGACTCGTAGGTGCCGTGCATCGCCCAGCCGAGCACCTCGCCGGCCGGGTTCTTGGCGATGAGGATGCGCTCCAGCGGCATGCCGCCGAGCACGCCCTCGCGGATCGCGCGCGCCCAGTCGGAGTTGAACGACTCTCCGGCGATGCGGATCAGCGGCACGAGGTCGTCGTCGTCGGGGGTGCCCAGGTGCCACCCCTCCGCACGGAGAGCGTCGACGCGCGCTCGCACGTCGGCCGGCATCTCGTAGCCGATCAGCGACCGGTCCATGGCGCTGGGGTGCTCGATGCGTTCGAAGCCGAGCGAGGCGAGCAGGGCGGATGCCGCGGGGTAGCGGGCGGCGTCGAGGCCGGGCAGCACGTAGTTGGGCGTGTACGCCGAGAAGATCACCTCGGTTGCG
The DNA here is from genome assembly GCA_040395495.1 of Microbacterium hydrocarbonoxydans. Taxonomy (GTDB): domain Bacteria; phylum Actinomycetota; class Actinomycetes; order Actinomycetales; family Microbacteriaceae; genus Microbacterium; species Microbacterium hydrocarbonoxydans_D. Next base: position 102,865 of record JBEBQG010000007.1, read on the forward strand.
CCGTGCGCGCGGAGCCAGTCCATCGCGGAGCCGAGCAGGGTGCGCCCGAGGCCGCGGCGGCGGTGCTCGGGGACGACGAAGAAGAAGGGGATCCATCCGGTGCCGGGCTGCAGGTCGTCGCCGTCGTGGGCGATCCTCCGGCGCACGGCGTACGCGGCGCCGATGATCTCGCCGCGGTCCTCGGCGACGAACAGCCCTTCGGCGTCGAAGTTGCGATCGAGCAGCACCAGATCGCGCAGGCGCGCGGCGGTGATGCCGTCCTGGGGCGCGGAGCGCGTCCAGGCGTCGGCGAGAGCGGCGCTCTCACCGGGGCGGAATGGGCGCACCGTCATGGTGCCGGGTTCGTGCTGCAACGTCATCGTCCTCTCGCCGTCGGGTGACCCCAGTATGGCAAGAATGTTCAGAGATGTCGATACTGACGGAGATGATTTACATCATCGAGATGCAATCGTTTCACACGGCCGGCATCGGGAGCGCCGGGAGGGCGCGGTCGGGTGTGCCGGGAGGACGTGGTGGGGTGCCGGGAGGACGTGGTGGGGTGCCGGGAAGCGCGGTGGGGGCGCGTCGGCGCGATGGGGTGTGCCGAGCGCGGTGGGGGCGCGTCGGCGCGGTGGGTGTGCTGAGCGCGGTGGGGGCCGGTCAGCCGTGCAGAGCCCTCGTCGCCTCGCGCGTGCGCTGCAGGGCGTCGACCGTCTCGGAGAACCGCCGCTTGGCGACTCCGACGAAGAGGCAGTCGACCAGGGCCAACTGGGCGATGCGGCTGACCATCGCCCCTGCGCGGAAGGTCGACTCCCTGACCTCGGTGAACAGGGCATGGTCGGCGGCGTGCGAGAGGGGGGAGTCCTTGGCCGAGGTGACGGCGATCGTGGCGGCGCCGTTGGCCCGCGCCGCCTCCAGGAACCGCACGGTCTCGAGCGTCGACCCCGCGTGCGAGAACCCGATCGCCACGGTGGGAGCCGCGTGCAGCACGGCGGCGGCGATGGCCTCGTGCGGGTCGGCGAGGGCGTGGGCGTTGCGCCCGACGCGCAGGAGCTTGTGCGCCAGGTCGACCGCGACGAACTGGCTCGCGCCGATGCCGAAGAGCAGGATGCGCTCGGCCCCGTCGATCGCGTCGATGGCCGCATCGAGCACGTCGAAGTCCAGCTGGCCGACGGTCTCCTCGATCGCCAGCAGCTCCAGGGCGGCGAGCTTCGACACGGCCTCGGGGAGGGTGTCCTCGTCGGAGATCTCCGAGCCGAAGGCGCCGCGACCGGAGAATTGCGCGGCCTCCTTGCCCAGCTCTGTCGCCAGGGCCATGCGCAGCGGCGCGTACCCGCTGAAACCGATCGCCCGGCAGAAGCGCACCACGGAGGCGACGGAGGTGCTGCACTCCTCGGCCAGCTCGTTGATCGTCTTGTCGATGACTACGGAGGGGTTCTCCCGGATCGCTGCGGCGATGCGGGCGAGTGACGGGGGCAGTGTCGAGGCGGACGCCTCGATCGTCGACTGGATGCTCATCCGCTCCTCCGTGGGTGTAGGACTCTCAGTATGTCGCGGCGATCGACGCGGGACGGGAATATCGGCGACGTCGCTGTCGCATCGCTGTCACCAAGAGTAAATTCTTTTCATCAAGACTAGATGCAATGTAGTCTCTTTTCGAGATGTGACGGCCGGACGAGGAGTGAGATGAGCAGCGGGCACACGATCGCCGCGGTCGACTTGGGCAAGACCCGGTGCCGCGTCGTGACCGGCGACGGCACGGTCGTCTCCGGTATCGGAGCGCCCGGTCTCGCGGCTCCGCACGGCGTCGACCGGGCGGTCGAGGCGATCCTCCCTCTGCTCGAGCCCGCCTCCGCGCCCGGCCTGCTCGGCGTCGGAGCCGCAGGTGCCTGGACCGCGCCCCTCGCCGCGCAGCAGCTTGCTCTGCGCCTCGCGGCAGCCACGGGTTCCGCCGTCGCTGTCGCCTCCGACGTCGTCACGGCCCACGCGGGTGCCCTCGGCGGAGAGCCGGGGGTGCTGCTCATCGCGGGCACGGGTGCCGCCGCTCTGGGTGTGGATGCCGACGGCATCCGCCTCGTCGACGGCTGGGGCCCGGACATCGGCGACTTCGGCAGCGGATCGTGGCTGGGGCGCGAGGCCGTCCGCGCGGTGCAGCGGGCCGCGGTCGGCCTCGGACCGGCCACGTCGCTCAGCGCCGCCGTCGCCTCGCACATCGCCCCCGCGTCCGATCCGATCGTCTGGACGGCGCAGCAGGAGCCGCTCGCCCGCGCGCTGGGCACGCTCGCCCCGCTCGTGCTCGACGCGGCCGAGGCCGGCGATGCGGCGGCCCTCGGCATCGCACGCGAGGCCGTCCGTCTGCTCACCGCATCCGCCGTCGCGGCATCCGGAGCGGCCCGCACCGATGCCACCGGCACCGGTGCAGACCGAACCGGTGCCACCGGAGATTCCGCCGCAGCGGTCGCCCGGGTCGCACTGCACGGCGGACTCGCCGATCACCCCTGGTTCCGCGCCGCGCTCGGCGCGGCCATCGTCGAGGCCGGATGCACCGTGGTGCCTTCGGCGGGCGACGCCCTCGACGGCGCCGCGCTCCTCGCGCGTCGCGCCGATCTCCCCCACGAAAGGTTCGTGCACCGTGCCGAATGACGACAGCCGCCTGACCGCCCTGATGGAGGAGCTCTCGCGCCTCGACACGGAGGCCTCGACCACTGAGCGCGGAGACCTCGACGTGCTCGACACCGCCGAGCTCGTGCGGAGCATGAACGCCGAGGACCGCCGCGTACCGGAGGCCGTCGCCGCGCGCGCCGACGACATCGCGGCCGCGGTCGACGGCATCGTCGAGCGCTTCCGCCGGGGAGGGCGCCTCATCTACATCGGTGCGGGCACGGCCGGGCGCATCGGAGTCCTCGACGCGAGCGAGTGCCCGCCCACCTTCGGCACCGACCCGTCGATGGTCGTCGGACTGATCGCCGGGGGAGAGACCGCGATCCGTTCGGCCGTGGAGAACGCCGAGGACGACTCCGAGGCCGCCGAGGCGTCGCTGCGCGAACTCGGCCTCTCCGACCGGGACACCGTCGTCGGCATCTCGGCGTCCGGGCGCACACCGTACGTCGTGGGCGGACTGACCTACGCCCGGGAGGTCGGCGCGCTCACGGTCGCCATCGCCTCCAACGCCGGCTCCGCGATCGGCGCGGCGGCGGAGATCGCGATCGAGGTGGTCACCGGACCCGAGTTCATCTCGGGGTCGACGAGGCTCAAGTCGGGCACCGCGCAGAAGCTCGTGGTCAACATGCTCACCACGCTCTCGATGATCAAGCTCGGCAAGACCTACCGCGGTGTCATGGTCGACCTGCTCGCCACCAATGAGAAGCTGCACGCGCGCTCGATCCGCACCGTGTCGCAGCTCGCCGGCGTCGGCGCCGACGAGGCGGCGAAGGCCCTCTCCGCGGCATCCGGCTCTGTCAAGCTCGCCCTGCTCATGCTGGCGACGGGCGCATCGGCCGAGACCGCCGCCGCGGCCCTCCGCTCGGCCGACGGCATCCTGCGCGAGGCGATCTCGGCGCTGAGCTGAGATCGGCGCAGGTCTGCCGCACTCGCCCGCCGAGACCCGCACTCGCCCGCCGAGACCTGCACTCCCCGCCGAGACCTGCGGTTGCTGCTGCAGGTCTCGGCATCAGGTGCAGGTCTCGGCGGATGAGGTGCGCTGCATCGGGCAGATCAGTGAGCGCAGGTGCAGGCGGCGCCGCCTCCGCAGCATCCGGCATCCGCCGAGGCATGAGCCTGTGACGCTTCGGGAACGTCCATCGCGGGGTTCTGGTCGAGGAAGCCGTATGGCTTGAACCAGAATCCCGCGTAGTCGACGGGCATGATGGGCCAGTCCTCCGGGCGGGGGAAGTGCGTGAGGCCGAACGTGTGCCACAGCACGATGTCCTCGCCGTCGATCGAGCGGTCGCCCGCCGTGTACTCGGGCAGGCCCGCGCCGCCCTGGTGCGCGTTCGGGTAGCGTCCGGCCGGCCAGATCTGCCCCTGCTCGTGACGCGTCGCCCACAGGTGCTTCGTGGCGAAGGTCGCCCGCGCGGCCACCGACGACGCCGGGTCCGCCATGAGCAGGGCGGTGGGCTCGGGGATCAGGTGGTACGCGGTGGCGCGGCCGACGGCGTTCGTGCGGGAGGCGCTCTGCACCTCCCAGACGCGGGCGACGGAGGTGTCGGCCTCGCGCTGCGCCTGCTTCTCGGTGGTGAGCGGCGTCTCCGACCACGTGAACGCGTTGCCGAACGGGTTGTCCGGACCCATCGGGATGCGCTGCGCGTCCACCTCGACGAGACGGTTGTCCTCGCCGTCGATCGCCACGTCGAGGCGAGCGCTGAACAGGTGCTGGTGCACGGGCGCGAACACGCCGGGGGCGAGCTCGGTGGCGTGCTTCTGCCGCACGCCGGGCTCTCCGGCGCCCGCGAAGACGATGCCGGTGGCCTTCGCCACGACCTCGATCGAGCCGTCGAGGTAGAAGTGCCAGTAGAAGCCGTAGTCGTAGTTGCCGATGGTGGAGAAGTACGACACCACGAACCTGCGCGAGCGGCGCACGTCGGAGCGGCCCTCGAGGTTGGTGTGCTTCCAGAGGATGCCGTAGTCCTCCTCGTGCATGCAGATCACGTTCGGGATGCGCACGGGGTGGCCGTGGTCGTCGGCGACGTAGCCGTCGAGGTAGCGGATGACGCCGAGGCAGTCGCAGCCGAGCTCCAGGTGGTTGGCGTTCTTGCCGAGCAGGTACTCGCCGGCGTCGAAGTAGCTGATCCAGAAGCGCCCAGGCGCGGTGTCGCCGTAGGGCACGACCATCTCGGGTACGCTCGCGCGGCTGAGCACCGAGCGCCCGCCGAACGAGACGTCGTGCAGCACGAGCCCCTCGCGGGCGTTGAAGCTCACCCGCATCGCCCAGTCCTCCCACTCGACGAGGGAGCCGCTGACGTCGAAGCTCGGCCCCTCGGACTGGGTGATCTCGATGGGCTTGAGGGTCGTGCGGGCCTCGCCCTGCACCTCGGGGTAGTAGTTGCCGTGGCCGGCGGGAACGGGCACGTCGCCCACGTCCTCGACGCGGATGACGCTGTTCGCGGTGAGGTCGATGTGCACGATCAGACCCTCGACGGGGTGCGCCCACGGGGAGTCGTTCTCGTCATAGCGCAGGAAGGTCAGGGAGCGGATGACGCGGCGCCCGACCTCGTCGGCGCGACCGGTGTATCCGGGGGCGAGGGGCGAGCAGAACGCGAGGTCGATGTGGTCGGCGAGTCCGCGGCGGCGCATGGCGGCCTGCCACTCGGGGGAGGCCTTGGCGATGGCCTCGGCGCGCTCGTACTCCTCGAAGAGGTACTGCGGCTGTCCGTAGGGCGGCGCGTCGTTGGGCACGCGTTCGGCGCTCACGACCTCGCCGCGGGTGACCGAGACGATGACCTCGGTGGCGACGCCGGTGGCGGTGTCGAGCAGCGTGGCATCGATGCGGCGGTCGATCGGGGAGCCCGGCTTCCACGCGGCGAGCTCGTCCTTGGTGGGCTCGTCGGGGAGGAGCATCGGCACGCGCACGCTGTCGCCCATCAGGCCGGCGGACTCGAGCACGGCGCGGGCGGCGGCGATCTCGGCGCCGGTGAGCGGGTCGAGCGGATGCGGCACCGGGATCTTCTCGATCGTGACAGGGGTGTGGGACATCGGTGTTCCTCACTATTTCGAGCGAACGCTCAATAAACGGTTTCGACGATCGTACGCCGAGAGCCGTCATCCGCACAAGCGCTGACGTCCCCGCGCCCCCGACCGTTCCCGTATGAGTTGTGGTCGCTCCGGGCGCGATCGGGCGACCACAACTCATACGGGAGCAGGCGGTGCGGCGGGTGCCGGATTAGGGGGCGGGGGCCTAGGGGCGCCAAGGGGAGAGGATGCTGTGCAGCACGGCGAGGTGGGCAGCGGCATCCTGGGGCTCGGTGACCTCGACCACCTGTTGGCCGTAGGTGATCGAGCGGAGCAGGGCCATGACCGCGTCCGTGGGGGTGTCGGCGCGCAGCTCGTGATCGGCCACCGCCTCGTCGAGGGACTCGCGGATGCCGTCCTGCCACGTCGCCTGGGTGGGCGCGGCGCCGTCGGGGGTCGAGGCGAGGGTGGCGAGGCGTCCCCAGAATCCGACGACGACGTGCGCCTCGGCGCGGGTCGCGGCATCGACGGGGAGCACCTCGCGCATCAGCGCGTCGAGCCGGCGGAGTCCGCGCAGGCCCTCGGTGGCGGCGGCGATGCGCTCGTCGGTGCGTCTGGTGACCTCGGCGGCGGCGGCGCGCACGACGTCGTCGAAGCCGTCGAAGTAGTGCCATAGCGAACCCGTGGCCACGCCCAGCTCCTTGGCGACGGCGCGCGAGCTCACGCTCTCGTGGCCGTCTCGGGCGGCCACGGCGAGCAGCGCCTCGGCGATCTGCCGGCGGCGCTCATCGTGATCGACGACGCGGGGCACGGCTCCATCCTGACGCATCCGAACCCGGTCTGGCTATTTTGAGCGATTGATCAATATGATGCCGGTGTGGATCACGTCCTTCCCGCAGCACCGTGGCTGATGGCCGCGGCGGCCCTCGTCTCGGCCGCCGCGTGTGTCGCCGCATGGCGGGCCGTGCCCTGGCAGGGGAGGCAGTCGGCGCTCGTGATGGCCGCGGCCATGTTGCTCGTGGCGGTGGACGACGGACGCGCAGGCATCGCCCTCGGCGCCGTGCTGCTGATCTCGGCGATGCTCGGCACCATCGGCGTGCGCGGTACCCCCGCGGCCGCGACGTGCTGCCACCGCGCGCTGGTGTCGCTGGTCATGGCGGTGTGCGCGTTCCAGGGCGCCTCCGGTGGGGCGGCGACGAGCGTCTCGGCGGCGGGCGGTCACTCCGGACACGGTCTGACCGGCGTGCTCTCGGTGCTCGGCATCGCCGGGGTGATCGGCGTGGTGCTGTGGACCGTGGTGTCCGAGTGGTTCGTGGAGCCGGTGCACCACGGCCGCGCGGCGCGCCTGCTCGCCGTCGAGTCCTGGGCCATGGCCGCGGGCGTCGTCCTGATGTGCCTGGGGTTCTGAGGGCGGGGCGCGGACGCCGGCTCCGCGGCACCTCCTGCTCGCGCGGTCGGGGCGGGTCGTGCGCGCCGACGGCCCGTGCCGTTTGTCGGCTCGGAATCCGGATGCAGGCTCGACACGCCCGAACCCGACCGACGGGACGGCATATCGACCGACGGACGGGACGCCGTCAGACGGGTGCGGGTCCGGGTGTGGATGCCGTCAGGCCCGGGCGGCGGGGCGCACGACCAGCCATGCGGCCAGTGCGGCGACGCTCGCGGCGACAGTCATGGTCAGAGCCATGGTGACCGCCGTCGTGCCGCCGATGCCCGCGGCCAGCGGCGCCAGGACCGGACCGAAGAGGAACGACGACATGCCCAGCAGCGCGGACGCCGTCCCCGCCCTGGCACCGTGGTGGGCGAGGGCGAGCGTCTGCCCGTTGGGCCCGCCGATCCCTGCGCACAGCATGAACCCGATGAGCGCGGCGATCACGCCCTGCACGCCCACACCGCAGAGCGCGAGCACGAGGAAGGTCGAAGTCGCGACGAGGGTCGCCGTGATGCCGCCGAGGTAGACGCGCAGCGGGCCGAGGCGGCGCACCACGAGTCGGCTGAGCTGTCCGCCGGCGATGTTCGCCAGCGCGCCGGCCGCGAACGCCAGACTGAACGCCTGCGGAGTCAGGCCGAACTGCTCCTGAAGCACGAACGAAGACATCGACAGGTACGTGAAGAACGCCACGCCGCCTGCCGCTCCCGCGCACAGCACGGCCACGAACAGCCGGTCGCGCACGACGGCCCCTGTGTGCCCGGCGAGCACCCGCAGGCCGCCGCCGTGCCGACGATCGGGATCGAGGGTCTCCGGCACGGCGAGCAGCACGACGACGAGCAATGCGACGCCGATCCCGCCCAGCACCCAGAAGATGCCGCGCCAGTCCATGATCCGGGCGAGCTGTCCGCCGACGACCGGGGCGATGATCGGAGCCGTCCCCGAGACGAGGAACAGCAGCGACAGCATCCGCGACAGCTCGACGCCCTCGAACTGGTCGCGCGCGATCGCCAGGCAGATGACGATGCCGGCGGATCCGGCGAGGCCCTGCAGGAACCGGGCCGCCAGCAGCAGCTCGATGCTCGGAGCCAGCGCGCACAGCACCGAGAGCACGGCGAACGCGGCGACGCCGACCATGAGCGGACGTCGGCGCCCGAAGCGGTCGCTCAGGGGGCCGGCGACGAGCTGCCCGAGTCCGAGTCCGATCATGCAGGCCGACATCGTGGCCTGGCCGAGGGCCTCGGACGCGCCGAGGGATGCCGCGAGCTGCGGCAGTTGGGGGAGGTACAGGTCCATCGACAGCGGCCCGAACGCCTCGAGCAGCCCGAGCACGAGCATCGCGTGCACCGTTCCCATGCGTGGTCGGGGCACGTGCCCAGGGGAGGTCATCCGTCGAGGGAGAGGACGCGGCGCAGCCAGCTCTCCCTGGCCTCGTTCGCCGCGCGAGACACCTCGGCGTCCGGCGAGAAGCCGGAGAAGCCGTGGTACGCCCCGGCCCAGACGTGCAGCTCGGCCTGTCCGCCCGTCGCCCAGATGCGCAGGGCGTAGTCCACGGCCTCGTCGCGGAACGTCTCGGCGGCGCCGACCTCGATGAAGGCCGGCGCGAGCCCGGACAGATCGCGGGCGCGGGCCGGCGCGGTGTAGGGGGACAGGTCGTCGCTGAACCGGTCGTCGCCGGCGATGGCCGTCCACGCGGTGTCGTTGTTGTGGCGGTCCCACGCGCCGATGCCGTCGTACTGCCGGCTCGACACGGTCTCGTTGCGGTCGTCGAGCATGGGGCAGCCGAGCAGCTGGCCGGCCAGGCGCGGACCCCCGCGGTCGCGGGAGAGCAGCGCCACCGCGGCCGACAGCCCTCCGCCCGCGCTCATGCCGGAGGCGATGATGCGGTCGGGGTCGATGCCGAGCTCCTCGGCGTGCGCCGCCATCCACTCCAGCGCAGCGTAGCAGTCCTCCGCCTGCGCCGGTCCGGGGTGTTCCGGCGCGAGCCGGTACTCCACGGCGACGCCGATCACGCCGTGCCGCTCGGCGAGGTCGATGAGCTCGCCGGTGCCGAAGAACCGGGTGCCCAGCACCATGCCTCCGCCGTGGATCGACAGCACGGCGGGCGCGGGGGCGGATGTCGGACGCCGCGGACGCACGATCGTGATCTCGACGTCGGGCGCCCCGACCGGACCGGGGATGACGCGGTCCTCCCACGTCACGTCCCGGCCTTCGGCCTGCACGGGCATCGGCGGGATGATCGTCGCGAAGTGCGCGCGGTTGGCGAGGATCGTGTCGGCGCGCAGCGGGATGATCTCGACGAGGTCGAGGAACGCCTCGAGCCCCGGCACGAGCTCCGGATCGTAGGGGACGGGCGCGGGGGCGCTCACGAGCGCGATCCCCAGATGCGGCGCAGCCACGACGTCCGGGCGGCCAGCGTGGCGCGGGTGATCTCGGCATCCGGCATGTACATGTCGAAGCCGTGCGCCCCACCGCCCCACACGTGCAGCTCGGCCTGCCCGCCGGTCGCCCAGATGCGCAGGGCGTACTCGGTGTCCTCGTCGCGGAAGGCCTCCGCCTCGCCCACCTCGATGTACGCCGGCGGGAGACCCGCGAGATCCGTCGCGCGGCTCGGTGCCGCGTAGGCCGGAGCATCCGTGCTGAAGGCGAGCTCGTCGCCGAGCACGCACGACCAGGCGAGCAGGTTGGCCTCGCGCTGCCAGGTGCCGATGCCGTCGTACTGGCGGCTGGCGACCGTGGTGTTGGTGTTGTCGATCATCGGGCAGAGCAGCAGTTGCCCGGCCATCACCGGCCCGTTCCGGTCGCGGGCGAGGAGCGCGACCGCGGCGGTGAGCCCACCGCCTGCGCTGCCGCCGCCCACGACGATCCGCTCGGGGTCGATGCCCAGCTCCCGTGCGTTCGCGTGCGTCCAGAGGAACGCGGCGTAGCAGTCCTCGACGCCGGCGGGGTAGGGGTCCTCGGGGGCGAGCCGGTACTCGACGTTGACCGCGACGACCCGGTGCTCGTCGACGATGTCGACCACGCGCGCGGTCTCCCACGAGCGGTGGCCGACGATCATGCCGCCGCCGTGGATGTTGACGAAGCCGGGCAGCGTCTCACCCTCGCTGCCACGGGGGCGGAAGATCGTGATCTCGACGTCCGGTGCGCCGTCGGGGCCGGGGATCACGCGGTCCTGCCAATCGATCGCGCGACCCGCGATGACGGTGCCGTTGTCGGGGAAGAGCGTGTCGGTGCCCTCGCGCGGCAGCGTGTCGCGCGTGAGCGGGGGCTGCGGGTTCGTGGCGAGGATGTCGAGCACGGCCTGCACCTCGGGGTCGAAGGGCACGGGCGTGACGGTGGGGCGGCCGGCGGCGGTGGCGGTCATGGGTTCTCCAGGGTGATCGGGAGCGCTCGGGAAGGGGAGGGAGGAGCGGGGTCAGGGCCTTCGGGGGAGACCGTGCACGTCAGGGGTGCGAGACGCGGACGGTGATTTCAGGGGCCTTCGGGGGAGACGACGTCGCGGTCGGCCCAGAACGGCTCGACCAGGCGGCGGATCTCGGCGGCGCCTACGCGGTCGACGAGATCCGCCGCGTCGAGGTTGGCGCGCAGCTGCGCGACGCTCGACGCGCCGAAAAGGGTCGTCGCGAGCGCGGGATGCGTGAGGGTGAACGCGATGCCGAGCTGCGCGGGGGTCACGCCGAGCGACTCCGCGACCGCGGTGAAGGCGGGGACGTCGTCGATGATCCGCTGGCGGATGTCGCCGGGATCGCGGCCGATCTGCCGGTCGCCGTTGATCTTGCCGGCGAGTACGCCGCCCTCCAGGCAGTCCGATGCCTGCAACGACAGGCCCTGCTCCCACAGCCGGGCGAAGGGCGCCCCGTCGGGGATCGACCGCCTCGACACGCTGTACTTCAGCTGGGCGATCTGCGGGCCGGCGACGCCCTCGGCCGCCGCGATGTCGATCAGCCGCTGAATCGTCGAGGTCGACCAGTTGTTCACGCCCCACGCGCGGATCATGCCGGCGTCGGCGAGCGTCGCGAGGTCGAGAACGAGGTCGCGCAGGTCGAGGTCGTCGCGGCGCAGGTCGCCGAGGATCACGAGGTCGGCATGCTCGACGCCCACGCGTATCAGCGCGTTCTCGAGCTGGGGACGGAAGCCGTCGGCGCCGAAGCCCTCGAGCCACAGCTTCAACGACAGCTGCCACTCGTCGCGGCGCAGGCCCGCCGCGCGGACCATGCCGGAGAAGATCACGTCGGTGAAGACCGGGGGCATGCCGGGAGCGGAATACACCCCCACGTCGAAGAGGTTCACGCCGCGGTCCACCGCCTCGCGCAGCATCGCCACCGCGTCTTCGAACGGCATCCGGTCGTAGGTGTGCCAGGAGCCGAGCGAGAACAGGGAGGAGCGGATGCCGCTGCGGCCGATCTCGCGCAGGGGGAGTGTCGTGGTGGGCATGTCGGTCCTCACAGTCTCGGGTCGATGACGGCCTTGACCTCATCGAGGTGGTGCATGTGCGCGATCTTGTCGCTGGCCTCGTCGAGGCCGACCGGAGCGCTGAACAGGTCGTCCCATGGGTAGCGGTCGGCGAACGACTCGAAGAACCCGATCGCGCGCGAGTAGTCGGAGATGTCGCCGTTGAGGGAGCCTGTCACCGTGAGCTCCTTGCCCATGATCGTGCTGAGCGCGAAGCCGTCTCCGGCGGGGCCGGTCGAACCGACGATGACGACGGTGCCGCGCTGCGCGGCCATGCCGACCGCATCCGGACCCACGCTGGGCGCCCCGGCGAAGTCGAAGACGTGGTCCGCGCCGTGGCCGCCGGTGAGCTCCCTCACCTGCTCGACGACGGGTCCGTCGCGGAAGTCCACGACGGCGTCCGCGCCGAACCGGGTGGCCAGTTCCAGACGGGTGACGGGCGCGCCGACCGTGATGACCTTCCCGGCGCCGGCGATCTTCGCGACCGCGGTGGCGAAGATGCCGAGGGCGCCGGAGCCCTGCACGACGACCGTGGAGCCGGGGCGGATGCGGCCGGACCGCTCGAAGGCGCGCAGCACGGTCTTCGCCGCGCACCCGGCCATCGACGCCCAGGTGTCCTTGACGGATGCCGGCAGCAGCAGCTTGGCAGCGCCGGGGGTGACGTAGGCGTACTCGGAGAGCCCGGCCGTGGCGAAGGGGTGCACATCGGCACGCTGCAGGAAGCCGTAGCCGCGGCGGGAGCAGGCGACGGGCTCGCGCAGCACGACGCAGCCGTAGCACTCGCCGCACGTCGACTCCGACCAGCCGATGCGGTCGCCGGGGGAGAGCGGGCGCCCGAGTGCGTCCCTCGTGTCGGGGCCGAGCGCGACGATCTCGCCCACCATCTCGTGGCCGAGCACCATCGGCAGCATGCCGGGGAAGGTCATCCTGCCCTCCCAGATCTCGATGTCGGTACCGCACAGGGTGGTGCAGGCGATGCGCACGAGCGCCGCGCCCGGTTCGATCTCGGCGGGCAGGGGGAGGTCCTGCAGGGTCAGCGGGGCGCCGTGCTCGGTGAGCACGGCGGCGCGGGTGGCAGAGGGGATGGTCATGAGTTCTCCGATCAGACCAGGAGCTGATGGTCGGGCGAGGCGGTCGAGGTCGTCGTCAACGGTCGTCCCCGGTTCAGACCAGGAGCTGTCCGCCGTCGACGGCGACGGAGACCCCGGTGATGTGGCTGGCGGCGTCGCTCGCGAGGAAGAGCACGAGCGGGGCGACCTGGTCGGTCTCGGCGATGGAGCCGAGCGGGATGCGCGACTCCCACGCGGCGCGGGCCTGCGGGTCGGACGCGAAGCCGGCGGTGAGCGGGGTGAGCACGGGGCCGGGGGCGACGGCGTTGACGCGGATGCCGGAGGCGGCGAGCTCGATCGCGGCGGTGCGGGTGAGCGCGTCGACCGCTGCCTTCGTCGCCTCATAGTGGCCGAGGCCGGGGGTGGGCTGGCGGGCGCCGATGGACGAGATGTTCACGATCGCGCCGTGGCCCTGCGCGGCGAGCAGTGCGCCGAACGTGCGGAGCATGAGGAAGGTGCCGCGCACGTTCACCCGCAACGCGGCGTCGACGGCCTCGACAGGGACCTCCTGGAGGGTGCCGCCACCGGCGACGACGCCAGCGTTGTTGACAAGCACGTCGAGTCCGCCGGCCTCCCGCACGCGGTCGGCGGCCGCCGTGACGGAGGCTTCGTCGCCGATGTCGAGAGTCAGCGCGGTGGCGCCGATCTCGGCGGCGACGGACGCCGCGGCATCCGCGTTCACGTCGCCGATGAACACCTCGGCGCCCTCGGCGCGGAACGCGGCGGCGATCGCGCGGCCGAGGCCGGAGGCGCCTCCGGTGACCAGGACTCGGCGGGGGGTGGATGCGGTCATGCTCGTCCTCACTGACGCTTCTCTCTGACGGGGTGTCTCCGTTATATTCTACAAACATAGAAAAACACAACCCCTCGTCCGATGACGCCGAAGGAGCCTTCATGCCCACTCCGACATACGCCCGCAGGCCGCTGCAGCCCGGTGGGCGGCCGGTGCCGCCGCTCGCCCTCGGCTCGTGGAACACCTGGGACCGGATGGGGCAGGACGAGGCTGTCGCGCTGATCCGCCGCGCCGTCGAACTCGACGCCGGCTTCTTCGACGTCGCGTACTACAACATGGGTCCGCACGCCGAGAACTCGAAGACCGATATCCTGTTCGGGCAGGCGCTGCGAGAGAGCGGCGTCGCCCGCGCCGACATCGTGCTGTGCGGCAAGCTGTGGCTGTGGGACTGGCCGAACCAGGGCTTCCGCGCGCAGCTCGTCGAGTCCCTCGAGCGTGCGGGTCTCGACCGCTTCGACACCCTCGTGGTCGGCGACTACCTGCAGGCACCCGACATCGCGCGACTCGTCGCCGACGTGAACGAGCTCATCGCCGACGGACTGGTCGGCTCGTGGGGCATCAACAACTGGCGCATAGAGCACACCCGAGAGGCGCTCGCCGAGGCCGCGGCGACCGGCGCGGCGGGACCCGTGTTCGCGCAGCTGAAGTACGGCATCGCTCGCCGTGCGATGGCCGAGGGGGACGCGTACGGCCCGCTCTTCGCCGACGGCACGCTCACACTGCAGGCCTCGGACGTGTTCGAGGGCGGCATCCTCGCGACCGGCCGCACCCCGCAGCGCAAGATCGGCGCCGACGTCGGCGGCATCCGCGAGCAGATCGCCGCCGTATTTCCCGAGGTCGCCCGCATCGCCGGCGAGTTCGGCGTCACGCCCGCCGCACTCGGCATCGCGTTCTGCCTGTCGAACCCCGCGACGGCGAACGTGCTCTTCGGCGCCTCACGGCTCGAACAGCTCGAGCAGAACCACGCGGCTCTCGCCCTCGCCCGGGATCACGGGTCCGAGGTGCGCGATGCCCTCGCCGACTGCTGGGTCGACCGGGAGGTGCGCGCCGACGGGGCCTGGTGAACGGTTCCCCCAGGGCTTCCGTCAGCCGCCGAACTCGATGAGGGCGACGCCGACGGCGATCAACGCGACGCCCGCGGCCATCATCAGCGAGAAGTGATCCTTGAAGATCACCCTGCCGAGTATCGCCGTGACCGCGACCCCGGCCGCTGCCCACACGCCGTAGGCGACGCCCACCGGCATCCCCATCGCGAGAATGGCGCCGAGCAAGGTGAACGCGGCGACGTAGCCGACGACGATCACGGGGATCCACCGCCGACGCCGCAGTCCCTCCGACGCCCGCAGGCTCAGGGTCGCCGTGACCTCGCTGGCGATCGCGACGACGAGCAGCACCCAGGTCACGAGGCTGCGCCTTCCGGCGCGGTCTCGGCTGCGGTGCGCGGGTGCGAGCCGAGCTCCACGAGCAGCACGCCGGCCACGATCACCCCGACGCCGACGAGCTGCACCGTCGAGAGCAGCTCTCCGAACAGGACGGTGCCGAGCAGGGCGGTGAGGGTCACGCCGATCGCCGACCAGATGCCGTAGGCGACGCCCACCGGCATCCCGCGGTCGAGCACCACGGACAGCAGCCACAGCGACCCCGCATATCCGATCACGACGACGATCAGCCAGAGCGGATGGGTGAAGCCCTCCGCCGCGCGGAGGGAGAGGGTGGCGCTCACCTCCAGGGCGATCGCGGCGAGCAGGGGCGGCCAGGCCGAGGGGCGGTGCGGTGTCATCGATGCGCCTTTCCGGGTCTGGTGGGGGAGAACGCGTCGGATGCTCGCAGGATTCCCTCTGTCATCCGGTGAACTCCTGCACTCCTGGACAAGGCCGGCGCGTCCACGGACATGTCGGAGCCGCGGCATCCGCCCTCCACCCCTTGCGTTCTTTTTCCACGCATGTAGACTAAACAGCACGACACATCGAGGTGGCGTCGATCCGGCTCTCCGGTCTGCGGCTCTTCGACCCTTCTTCACCACTCCTGCACCCGAGAGAAGGAACCATGAAACGACTGCCCCTCGCGCTCGCCGCAGCCGTGGCCGCGACCCTCGCGCTCACCAGCTGCAGCGGCGGGACCACCCCCTCGCCCTCCGGAGACGGCAGCGCCGCCGGCCCCGACGCGCTGAACATCGGGAACTTCCTCGATGTCACCTCCTGGGACCCCTCGCTCGCCGACATCGGCTTCGACGGCCCCTACCTGTCGGCCGTGTACGACGCCCTCATCGCCCTCGACGCCGACGGCGCGCCGGTCCCGTCTCTCGCCACCGACTGGAAGGTCTCCGACGACGACCTCACCATCGACCTCGACATCCGCACCGACGCGACCTTCAGCGACGGCTCGGCGGTCGACGCGGATGCCGTCGTGAAGAGCCTCGACTACCTCAAGGCCGGCGCGCGGTCGGGCGAGGCCTACCTCAACGTCTCCTCGTTCGAGAAGGTCGACGACGACACCGTCGCCATCCACCTCACCCAGCGCGACGACACGATCCTGTACCTCATGGGCCTCGGCCGCAGCTACGTCATGTCGCCGGCCTCGATCGACGCCGGCACGCTCGGCAAGGAGCCCATCGGTTCCGGTCCGTACGTGCTCGACAGCACCACGAGCGTCCCCGGCGCCGAGTACCACTTCACCAAGGTGAAGGACCACTGGGACGCCAAGACCTACCCGTTCGGCGAGCTGTCGATCTTCCCGATCATGGACGCCACCGCCCGCCACAACGCCATGCTCAGCGGTCAGATCAACGTGCAGTACGGCGACGTCGCCAACCTCGACCAGGCGAAGCAGCAGAACTGGAACGTCGCCCAGCGCGTGTCCGGCTGGGCGGGTCTGGTCATCACCGACCACACCGGCGCGAAGAACGAGGCGCTCGGCAAGCTCGAGGTCCGCCAGGCGCTCAACTACGCCTTCGACGGCGCGGCGATCCTCGCCGCGGTCGGCAGCGGAGCGGGCGTCGCCACCAACCAGGTCTTCCCCGACGGCGGTGACGTGAACGACGCCTCCCTCAACGACACCTACAAGGTGAACATGGACAAGGCCAAGAAGCTGCTGGCGGACGCCGGGTACCCCGACGGGTTCTCGATCTCCATGCCCATGTCGCCGATCTTCGAGCAGTGGAAGCCGGCCGCAGAGCAGGCGCTCACCGAACTCGGCGTGAAGGTCACCTGGGACAACATGCAGATGCCCGACTACCAGCTGAACGCCCCGAACTACCCGATGTTCATCTCCTTCCTCGCGATGGACGGCAACGACGTCGCCACCGTGCAGCGTCAGGTCACGAGCGTGCAGTGGTTCAACCCGGCCCCCGACTACGCCGAGAACGAGGTCATCGCACCGCTCGTCGAGAAGGTGCAGACCGAGCGCGGCGACGCGCAGGCCTCCGCCATCAAGGAGCTCAACAAGGCCCTCGTCGACCAGGCCTGGTGGTCGGTGTGGTACCAGGCGAACAACACCTACTACTCGGCGCAGGGCATCACGCTGCAGCCGGTCGTGGGCATGATGTTCCCGACCCTGCGCTACATCACCCAGGGCTGACGCCCGTCCGGGGCGGTCGCGGCACAGCGCGACCGCCCCGGGCGACCTCGCCGGACACCCGCACGCGCGGCCGTCCCGGCATCCATCCCCCTCCGACCCTCCCGAGAGGTCACCATGCTCCTGTTCACGGCGAAGCGGGTGCTGTCCGGCATCCTCCTGCTCGTCGCGGTCTCGATCGGCACCTTCTTCCTCGCGCACCTCGCGATCAGCGATCCGACCGCGGCCCTCCTCGGCACCACGGCGAGCCCCGCCCAGCAGGCGGCGCTCGCCGAGAAGATCGGCCTCGACCGTCCGCTGCTCGTGCAGTTCGGCGACTGGCTCTCGCACGCCGTGCTGCTCGACTTCGGCACGTCGTGGCGCAACTTCCAGCCCGTCGGCGCGCAGCTCGCGATCAAGGTGCCGGTGACGCTCTCCGTCGTGACCTTCGCGACCCTCATCACCGCGGTCATCGGCATCGCGTTCGGCATGATCACGGGGCTGCGCCCCGGCACCTGGTTCGACCGCGTCATCAAGGGCGTCTCCGTCGTGCTGTTCGCCCTCCCCGGGTTCTGGGTGAGCCTCGTGCTCGTGATGTGGTTCGCCGTGCAGCTCAAGTGGTTCCCCGCCGTGGGCTATGTGCCGCCCACGCAGTCGGTGGACGGGTGGTTGCGCTCGATCACCCTCCCCGCCGTCTCCCTCGCGCTGGGCGGCATCGTCGCCGTGTCGGAGCAGCTGCGCAACGCGGTGATCGCCCAGAGCAGGCAGGACTGGGTGCGCACCCTCCGCAGCCGCGGCCTCTCCGCCGGCCGCGTCAACCTGCACATCCTGCGCAACGCCTCGCCCGCGGCCCTCACCGTGATCGCGCTGATGTTCGTCGGGCTGCTGTCGGGCGCGATCGTCGTCGAGCAGATCTTCAGCCTCCCCGGCCTCGGCCAGCTCACCAACCAGTCCTCGCAGAACGGCGACATCCCGATGCTGCTGGGCATCACGGTCATCTCGATCGTGTTCGTCGTCGTCATCAACCTGCTGCTCGACCTCGTGCTCGGCTGGATCAACCCGAAGGTGCGCGTCGCATGACCACCACAGACATCCGCGTCGCATTCGACCGCGCCGCCCAGCGCCGGCGCTCCAGCCTGTTCCGCCGCTTCCTCCGCCACCCCGGCGGCTACATCCCGCTGGCGATCTTCCTGCTGATCGTGCTCGTGGGCGTGTTCGCTCCGCTGCTCGCGCCGATGGACCCGAACTTCGTCGACCTCACGGCGGCCAAGGCCCCTCCCGGACCCGAACACCTCCTCGGCGGCGACTCGACCGGCCGCGACATCCTCAGCCGCCTCATCTACGGCACCCGCACCACCATCTGGGGGGCGCTCATCACGCTCCTCACCTCGCTCGTGATCGGCGTGCCGGCAGGTGTGGCCGCCGGCTACTTCGGCGGCGTGTTCGACCGCGTCGCCACGTGGATCAGCGACGCGCTGCAGTCGATCCCCGGCATGATCATCCTGCTCGTCGTGGCGGCCGGCAGCCGCAACAACTTCGAGGTGCTGATGGCCACGGTGGGCGTGTTCATGGTGCCCGGCTACTTCCGCATCGCCCGGTCGCAGACCCTCGCGGTGCGCGGTGAGACGTACATCGACGCCGCGCGGGTGTCGGGCCTCTCCGACGGCCGCATCATCTTCCGGCATGTGATCAAGGCGGTCTACCCGCCGGTCATCATCCAGACCGCGCTCACGGCCGGCATCGCGATGGGCATGCAGGCGGGACTCCAGTTCCTCGGCATCGGCGATTCGAACGTGCCCAGCTGGGGCGCGATGATGCTCGAGGGCTTCCGCCTCATGCTCACCTACCCGCTCATGCTGCTGTGGCCGTCCACCGCCCTCGGCCTCACGATCGCCGTGCTCGCGATCATGGGCTCCACCCTCGCCGAGCTCGTGCAGGTGCGGACCCCGAGGGTCGCGAAGCGGAAGGCGGATGCCGTGGCCGTCGCCGCGCCGGCGACCGGCACCGTGCGGCATGCCGCGGCGGAGTCGGCGCTGCGCGTGGAGAACCTGCGGGTCACGCACGCCACGCCCACGGGCGAGACCGAGGTCGTGCACGGCGTCACCCTCGATGTGGCGCCGGGGGAGGTCGTCGGCGTGGTCGGCGAATCCGGCTCCGGCAAGTCGCAGACCGTGTTCTCGGTGCTGGACCTGCTGCCCTCGTCCGGTCGCGCAGAGGCCGACGCGATCTGGGTCGGCGGCACGGACGTGTCCCACGCGACGCCCGCCCAGCGCCAGGCGCTGCTCGGCCGCGAGATCGGCTACGTTCCGCAGGAGCCGATGAGCAACCTCGACCCCTCGTACACGATCGGCCACCAGCTGATCGAGCCGCTGCGTCGCACCCACGGCCTCGGCCGGGCCGCGGCGAAGGAGCGGGCGCGCGAGATGCTGCTGCGGGTGGGGCTCACCGATCCCGACCGGGTGATGCGCAGCTATCCGCACCAGGTGTCCGGAGGCATGGCGCAGCGCGTGCTCATCGCCGGCGCCATCGCAGGCAAGCCCTCGCTGCTCGTGGCCGACGAGCCGACCACCGCGCTCGACGTCACCGTGCAGGCCGAGGTGCTGGAGCTGCTGCGGGAGCTGCAGGCCGAGTACGGCATGGCGCTGCTCATCGTCACGCACAACTTCGGCGTCGTCGCCGACATCTGCGACCGCGTGATCGTGATGCGCGGGGGCGACATCGTGGAATCGGGCGCCGTCGATGAGCTCTTCGCCGCGCCGGCGGAGGAGTACACGCGCGAGCTGATCGCGGCATCCCTCGACGACGCGGAGGGGCGCACCGCGCTCGACCGGGCCGCGGCGGACCGGGCCGCGGCGGACCGGGCCGCGGCGGCATCCGAAACTCGGACGAATGCTCGTTCTTCGGATGCCGACCGGCGTGTGGCGGCATCCGAAATTCGGACGGATGCTCGTTCTTCGGAGAATTCGGCGGATTCCGTCCGAGTTTCCGATGCCGGTCCGAAATTCGGAGACAGTCCGGATCCCGGGGACAGTCCAGGCCCCGGAGCCCGTCCGGATCCCGACACCGGCTCGAATCCCGGCGCCGGCTCGAGTTCCGACAGCACGGAGGTGACCGCATGAGCGCTCTGCTCGAGGTGAGCGACCTCGTCGTCGAGTACGGACGCGGCAGGAACGCGTTCCGCGCCCTGCACGGCGTCTCCCTCGACATCGCGCCGGGGGAGTGCCTCGGCCTCGTCGGCGAATCCGGGTCGGGCAAGTCCACGCTCGGCAAGGCGATCCTCGGCCTCGCGCCGGTGACAAGCGGCAGCATCCGCTTCGACGGCACGGACATCTCCCGTCTGAGCGGCCGCGCTCGCCGGGCTCTCGCCGACGACATCCAGGTCGTGTTCCAAGACCCCTACGGCTCGCTGAACCCCGCGATGACGATCGGCGACATCCTCGCGGAGCCGCTGCTCACCACGGGCATCGGGGCGAAGGATGCCGAGGCCAGGGTGCGCGAGATGCTCGACCGCGTGCGGCTCCCGTCGACGGCGATGGAGCGGTACCCCAGCGAATTCTCCGGCGGGCAGCGCCAGCGCATCGCCATCGCCCGGGCCCTCGTGCGCGGACCGCGCCTCATCGTGTGCGACGAGCCGGTGAGCGCCCTCGACCTCACCACACAGGCCACGATCCTCGACCTGTTCATCGAACTGCAGCGCGACACCGGCGTGGCGTACCTCTTCGTGTCGCACGACCTCGGCGTCGTGCGGCGGGTGTGCCACCGCGTCGCCGTGATGTACCGCGGCGAGCTCGTCGAGGTGGGCGAGGGCGAGCAGGTCACGCGCAGCCCTCGGCATCCGTACTCCGAGCGCCTGCGGCTCGCCTCTCCGGTCGCCGACCCGGTGGCCCAGCGGGAACGGCGCACCCAGTGGCTCGCTCTGCGGGAGGCGCGCGATGCGGCTGTACGGTAGCAGCAGGACGGATCTCCTCGGCCGGCGGCGGTCGCAGTCGGGGGGATCACCCACTCAGCACCGGCCGGAAGGACTCCATGCCGAAGATCATCGATCACGACCAGCGACGGCGGGACATCGTCGAGGTGGCCAAGAGCATCATCCTCAAGGGCGGCTTCGAGGCGGCCACGATGCGCAGCATCGCCGCGGAGGCGGGGTTCGCGAACGGCGCGCTGAAGCACTACTTCCCCGGCAAGGAGAGCATCGTCGCGGCGACCTTCGAGACGATCCTGCAGCAGATGGCCGAGGGCGTGGCATCGGCCACGGCCGAGACGGCGACGGCCGAGGAGGCTCTGCGCGGCTGGCTGGAGGCGACGATCCCGCGGGATCCGGAGCAGATCGCCGCCGGACGGGTGCTGCTCGCGCTCTGGGAGTACGCGATGTCGAACGAGTCGCTCGCCGAGCTGTACCGCAGCCACCTCGCGAACTGGCGCTCGTCGTTGGTGGAGCGGATGCAGGACGCCCGCGTCGAGGGCTCGATCCGCGACCAGGACTACGTCGCGGCGGCGAACGAGTTCATCTCGGTCGCGGTGGGGGCCACGGTGATCAACCTCATGTTCCCGGACGGCGAGCGCATCGCCGACTACCAGGCCTACATCGACCGCTTCCTGGCGCGGCTGCGCTAGCAGCGCGACGGTCCGCCGCCGCGCGCCCGAACCGAGAGGAGGGCGCGCGATGACCGCTCGCCTGAGTGCCCACCGCCGTGCAGGTCGCGGCCGCCCCGTCGTACTCCTGCACGGACTGGCGTCTTCGGGCGCGCAGGACTGGCCGGATGCCGAATGGGCCGGAGTCTTCGGCGACCGCCCCGTGATCGTCGTCGACCTTCCCGCGCACGGATCCAGTCCCGCGCTCGGCACCGCGCCGACCTCGGCGGTGCTCGACGCGCTCGCCGAGGCGGTGGGGTCCGACGAGGTCGACCTGGTCGGGTACTCGCTCGGCGGGCGGCTCGCCTGGGATCTCGCCCGGCATCCGTCCGTCCGCGTACGGAGACTCGTGCTGGGCGGCCTGGCGCCGGGCGAACCGTTCGTCCATGTCGACCTGGCCGCTGCCCGCGCGGCGCTCGCCGGGGGAGAGGCGCCGGCCGATCCGCTGACCGGCATGATCGTGCACATGGTGTCGCTCCCCGGCAACCGTCCGGCCGAGCTGCTCGATCTCATCGAGGGCCTGGCCGCGGAGCCGTTCGACCCGGCATCCGGGGCGCTGGCGCAGCCGACCCTGCTGCTGGGCGGGGTCGACGACGGCATGGCCGCGGGCATCGGCGACCTCGCCGCGCTGCTGCCGGAGTCGCGCGTCGGGCGAGTGCCCGGCGATCACCTCGGCGCCCTGCACGCCCCCGAGTTCCGTGCGGCCGTCGCTGCGTTCCTGGCGGACTGAGCCGTGTGGATCGTCCGATGGGGCTTTCCACACCCTCAAATTCCTACGGTTGTAGACATTCCATTGCTCCCCGCGTGCATCCGCCGCATCCTCACGAAAGGCATCATCCATGACGAACCCGACTCCCGACGCCGCCCGCATCCTCGACATCGCGACGGGGTACATGGCCTCGAAGCAGCTGTTCGAGGCGAGCCGGATCGGCCTCTTCTCCGCGGTGGCGGACGGGGCCGACACCGTCGCCGCGATCGCTGAGCGCTGCGGCGTGAGCGAGCGCATCGCCCGCATCCTCGCCGACGCGATGGCCGCCAAGGGGCTGCTCTCCCGCGCCGACGGCCGCTATGCGGTGGCGGCGGACGCGGCGGCCTACCTCACCGGCGCGGACTCCGCCATCGACCTCGCGCCGTTCCTCACCTTCCTCGGCGAGATCAGCTACCCGCACTGGCTCCAGTTCGCGCACACGGTCGACACCACCGAGCCAGGCCAACTGCAGATGGACGACGCCCGCTGGGCCACGTTCATGGCCGGCGTCATGACGTACAACCGCCTGCACGCGCAGGAGTTCGGGCGCCTCCTCGACCTGTCGTCGGCGACGAAGGCCCTCGACTTCGGCGGTCTCTCCGCCGAGTTCGCGCTGTCGGTGATGGCGGTGAACCCCGCGCTGCACACGACGTTCGTCTACGCGCCCGGCTTCGAGGACGGCGTCGCCGAGGCCGTCGCGGCGGCGGGGGTGGCAGACCGTGCGGTCGTCGAGACCGGTGACACCGCCACGGCGACCCCGCAGGGTGAGTACGACGCCGTGTTCGCGAACCACGTGATCCACCGTTTCAGCGCCGAGGAGAACGCGCAGATCTTCCGCAACCTCCGCGCGGCAGCGGTGCCGGGAGCGACGCTGGCCGTGCTGGACTTCTTCCTCGACGACGACGCCGAGCAGCGCGGACTCGACGCCCTGCACGCGGGGGAGTACCTCGTGATCGACGGCACCGTCGTGTACCCCGAGGCGCAGGTGCGCGGCTGGCTGACGGACGCCGGATGGGATGTGCGCGAGAAGGTCGCGCTGCCCGGCAGCCCGCGCGTGCTCGTCGCGACGGCGGTGTGAGACCGGCCCCGGGGTCGACGGGCTCCGGGGCCCTCGAACTGGTCCGAGGGGGATCAGGAGGCGGGCGGCGCGCGAGAGCGCGTCGCCCGTCGTTCGTTGTGTGCCGGGTGGTGCGCGTAGGTCTGGGGCGGGAACGTCTACAGGAGCGGCGCACGTCTGCAGGGCTGAGGAGGTGCGGATGCTCCTGCAGACGTGCGCGGGCCCTGCACACGTTCCGTCTGGACGGACGTGGATCGTGCGGTCCGGATGCTGCGGGCCGTGTGGTGTGGTGGGCGGGTGGCGGGTGGCGGGGTGGTGCGGCGCAGGTGCGGGGTGGTGCGGCGCGAGCGGCGCGTGGCGGGCGTGATGCGTGTGGGCGGCAGGGGGCGGTAGTGGTCTTGCGCGCGTCGACTGAGGCGCATCCGGGGATTTCGGACGAATGCATGAATCTCGGACGATCACGGCGCGATCATCCGAGATTCCTGCATTCTTCCGAGAAAACGGACGGGGATGCCGGACGGGTGGGGATGCCGGACGGGTGGGGATGCCGGACGGGTGGGGATGCCGGACGGGTGGGGTGCCGGACGGGTCCGGGGTGCG
>JBEBQG010000008.1:0-123014 GCA_040395495.1 Microbacterium hydrocarbonoxydans
AAGGCCGCCCGCTACCTCGAGAAGCGTCCCTACGCTCCGGGCGAGCACGGCCGCACCAAGCGCAAGGCCGACAGCGACTACGCCGTCCGTCTGCGTGAGAAGCAGCGTCTGCGCGAGCAGTACGGCATCCGCGAGAAGCAGATGCGCAACACGTTCAACGAGGCCCGCCGTCAGGACGGCCTGACCGGTGAGAACCTCGTCGAGCTCCTCGAGATGCGTCTCGACGCCCTCGTGCTGCGTTCGGGCTTCGCCCGCACCACCGCGCAGGCTCGCCAGCTCGTCGTGCACCGTCACATCCTCGTCGACGGCCAGCTCGTCGACCGCCCGTCGTTCCGCGTGAAGCCGGGTCAGCTCATCCACGTCAAGCCCAAGAGCGAGGGCACCGAGCCCTTCCAGGTGGCAGCGGCCGGCGGTCACGCCGAGGTGCTTCCCCCGGTCCCGGGCTACCTCGAGGTCGAGCTCGACAAGCTCCAGGCCCGTCTGGTCCGTCGCCCGAAGCGCGCCGAGGTCCCCGTGACCTGTGAAGTGCAGCTCGTCGTCGAGTACTACGCGGCTCGCTGATACAGCGTTCCTCACACAGGAGGCGTCGGGGCGACCCGACGCCTCCTGTCGTTTCCGCATACGATGGGAGCACCGCGCCTTCGCGGGTCAAAGGGCAAGGATGACGACATGAAGAACGTGCTGTGGTTCCTGATCGGCGTGATCGGCGGCTTCGTCGCGGCGCACTTCATGAACAAGGACCCGCGCGGTCACGACATCCTCGCCGAGGTCGACGCCAGGATCAACGAGTTCACCGCGATCATCGGCGACGCCTACCGCGAGCAGGAGGCGCGGCTCACCGAGCCCGCTGACGACTGACTCCTCCCGCGCCCCGCGCGGTCTTTCCACACCCTGTACGCAAGGACACCCGGCACCCCTATGAAAACTGCGGAGATCGCGCAGCGCTACCTCGACTTCTTCGAGAAGAACGACCACCTCATCGTCCCGTCGGCCTCCCTGGTCAGCGACGACCCGTCGCTGCTGTTCACGGTCGCCGGCATGGTCCCGATGATCCCGTACCTCACGGGAGTCGTCCCCGCGCCCCACCCGCGCATCGCCGACCTGCAGAAGTGCATCCGCACCAACGACATCGAGGAGGTCGGGCGCACCGCACGTCACGGCACCTTCTTCCAGATGCTCGGCAACTGGTCGTTCGGCGACTACTTCAAGGAGGGCGCCATCCGCTACGCCTGGGAGCTGCTCACCGGCTCCGAGGCCGACGGCGGGCTCGGCTTCGACGAGAAGGACCTCTGGGTCACCGTCTACGAGACCGACGACGAGGCCGAGGCCATCTGGCGCGACATCATCGGCCTGAAGCCCGAGCGCATCCAGCGTCTGGGCCGTGCCGACAACTACTGGAACACCGGTCAGCCGGGCCCGGGCGGTCCGGACAGCGAGATCTTCTTCGACCGCGGCCCCGCGTACGGCAAGGACGGCGGTCCCGCGGCCGACGACAGCCGGTTCCTGGAGATCTGGAACCTCGTGTTCATGCAGGACTTCATCGAGAACATCCGCGGCAAGACGGAGTTCGACATCGTCGGCGAGCTCCCGATGAAGAACATCGACACCGGTATGGGCCTGGAGCGCGTCGCGTTCCTCAAGCAGGGCGTCGAGAACATGTACGAGACCGACCAGGTGCGCCCCGTGCTCGACCGCGCCGTCGAGCTCTCCGGTCGCACCTACGGCAAGGTCCACGAGGATGACGTGCGATTCCGCGTCATCGCCGACCATGTGCGCTCGTCGCTCATGCTGCTCTCCGACGGCGTGCGTCCGTCCAACGAGGGCCGCGGGTACATCCTGCGCCGCCTGATGCGTCGCACCGTGCGTGCCATGCGGCTGCTGGGTGTCGAGGACCCGACCTTCCCCGAGCTGTTCGCCACGTCGCGCGACGCGATGAAATCGGCGTACCCAGTGCTGGAGACCGAGTGGTCGACGCTCTCGGCCGCGGCGTTCGCCGAGGAGGAGACCTTCCGCCGCACGCTCGCACAGGGATCGACCATCCTCGACCTCGCGCTCGACGAGACGAAGAAGGGCGGGGGCACGACGCTCAGCGGCTCCGAGGCCTTCCTGCTGCACGACACCTACGGGTTCCCGATCGACCTCACCCTCGAGGTGGCGGAGGAGGCCGGGCTCGACGTCGACCGCGCGGCGTTCGACTCCCTCATGCAGGAACAGCGCCAGCGCGCCAAGGACGACGCCCGCAACCGCAAGCGTCAGCTCGCCGACGTCTCGGTCTACCGCGACCTCCGCGCGCTCGGCGAGACCGGCTTCGACGGGTACACGGCCCTCGAGGTCGAATCGCGCATCCTCGGCATCCTCGTCGACGGGCAGCCCGCCAGGAGTGCCTCCGAGGGCCAGATCGCCGAGGTCGTGCTCGCCGAGACCACCCTGTACGCCGAGTCGGGCGGTCAGGTCGCCGACAAGGGGACCATCGTGGGGCCGGGCTTCGAGCTCGAGGTGCTCGATGTGCAGCGCCCCGTGCCGGGGCTCATCAGCCACACCGTCGAGGTCAGCCGCGGCACGGTCGCGGTCGACGACGCGGCGACCACGGTCGTGGACGCCGCGAACCGCCGGGCCGCGCGCCAGGCCCACTCCGCCACGCACCTCGTGCACGCGGCGCTGCGCGACACGCTCGGCAAGACGGCCACTCAGGCCGGCTCGCTGAACCGCGCCGGCTACATGCGCTTCGACTTCTCGTGGTCGCAGGCGCTCTCCGCGGAGACGCGCACCGAGATCGAGGAGATCACCAACCGCGCCGTGCAGGACGCGCTCGAGGTCACGACCCGCATCGTGTCGCTCGACGAGGCCAAGGAGGCCGGCGCCATGGCGCTCTTCGGCGAGAAGTACGGCGACGTCGTGCGCATGGTCGACATCGGCGGCCCCTGGTCACGCGAGCTCTGCGCCGGTACGCACGTGAGCTCCAGCGCCGAGATCGGCCTCGTCAGCATCGTGGGCGAGTCGTCGGTGGGGGCGTCGAACCGTCGCATCGAGGCGCTGGTCGGGCAGGACGCGTTCCGCGAACTCGCCGCCGAGCGTGCTCTCGTGTCGCAGCTGAGTGCGTCGTTGAAGACTCCGCGCGAGCAGCTGCCCGAGCGCATCGCCGATCTCGCCGCGAGTCTCAAGGCCGCGGAGAAGCGGATCGCGCAGTTCGAGGCGAAGGAGCGTGCGGGTCAGGTTCCGGCGATCGCCGATGCCGCGGTGCACCTGGGCGGCTTCCAGGTCGCCGCGCAGTCGCTGGGCGAGCTCGCCTCCGCCGACGACCTGCGTGACATCGTGCTCGGAGTGCGCGAGCGTCTGGGCTCCGTCGCTGCCGTCGTCGCCCTCGGCGCCGTGGTGAACGGACGCCCCGTCGTCGTCGTCGCGACGAACGACGCAGCCCGCGCGGCGGGTGCGAAGGCGGGAGTGCTCGCGAAGCGCGCCGCCGGAGTGCTCGGCGGCGGAGGAGGCGGCCGGGACGACGTCGCCCAGGGCGGCGGCACGGATGCGGCGGCGCTGCCTGCCGCGCTCGACGCCGTGTCGCAGGAGCTGCGCTCAGCGTGACCGGGTTCCGTCGCGGCGTGCGGCTCGGCATCGACGTGGGGCGGGCCAGGGTCGGGGTCGCGCGCTGCGATCCCGACGGGATGCTGGCGGTGCCCGTCGAGACCGTGCCGCGCGACGACGCATCGCTCGGCCGTATCGCGGAGATCGCCGCGGAGTACGACCCCCTCGAGCTGGTGGTGGGCCTGCCCGTCAACATGCAGGGCGCGGACACCCCGTCGACCACGGATGCCAGAGAGTTCGCGGCCTCGTTGCAGGCGCGGACCGGCGTTCCGGTCAGGCTCGTCGACGAACGGCTGAGCACGGTGTCCGCACACGCCGCGCTGCGTTCTTCGGGGAGAACCCAGAAGAACTCTCGTAGCATTGTGGATCAGGTCGCCGCTGTCGTGCTGCTGCAGCAGGCGATAGACACGGAGAAGAGCACCGGGAACCCGCCGGGTGCCACGATCCCGCTCGACGAGGAGTCCCGCTGACAATGCCCGAACGCGAGAGTGCCTTCCCCCAGCACGATCCGGATGCCCGCCTGGGCGATCTGTTCGAGAATCTGCCCGACCCGTCCCGGCAGCAGCACCCCACCGTGGACAACACCCCGCCCGCTCCCGGATCACGTCGTGCGGCCCGCGAGGCCGCACAGAGTCCTGCCGGGCCGTCTCCCGCGGCGACTGCGGACGCCGCGCCTCCGAAGGCCGTGCCTCCGACTGCTGCGCTCCCCGTCGTGGCGACGCAGGCCGCCGGCGAGCCCGACTCGCCGACGCTCGCTCCGGCGTTCGACCGGATCCTCTCTCCTCGCGGCGACGCCACGGCCCCTGCATCGGCGGAGGAACCGGTTCAGGCCCCGGTGCCCGCGGATCGTCCCTCCGGCGGCGCCCTCGAAGACCTCTTCCACGACGAGCCCGACGACGGCGCGGCGAAGCCGACCAAGAAGAAGCGGCGCACAGGGTGCCTCGTCGCCCTCCTCATCGTCCTCGTCCTCATCGGCGGCGCGGTCGCCGGTGGCGCGTGGGTCTGGAACACGTACGGCGACAAGATCAGCGACGCGATGGGGTGGGGGGAGCCCAAGGACTGGGAGGCCGGGATGGCCACCGGCGAAGCCACCGTGATCATCCACGACGGCGACACCGGCAAGCCGGTCTCGAAGGCCCTGTTCGATGCTGGGGTCACGAAGACGGCCGACGTCTTCTACGACTACCTCGTGAAGGAGAACATCGCGGTCACGTTCTACCCGGGCGTGTACAAGCTGCAGCAGAAGATGACGGCCGCCGACGCCCTCGCCGCGCTCCAGGACCCCGGCAGCAAGCTCGAGAACACGGTCTCGGTGCCGGAGGGCGGCACGCTCACGACCATCGTGCCGATCATCGCGGAGAGCCTCGGCTTCCCGGCCGAGGAGGTGCAGGCCGCCGTCGCGACGCCTGCATCCTACGGGGTCGCCGCCCAGAGCCTCGAAGGCTGGCTGTTCCCGGCCGTCTACACCTTCGACCCGGGCGCCACGCCGGCCGATGTCGTGGCCCGCATGATCGATCGCACGCGCGAGTCCCTGGCGAAGGCCGGGGTCCCGGACGCCGACGCCCAGCGCGTGCTCACGATCGCCTCGATCATCCAGCGCGAGGGCCGCACGGCGGACTTCGCCAAGGTGTCGCGCGTGATCCAGAACCGCATCGACATCGATATGAAGCTCCAGATGGACTCGACCGCGCAGTACGGCTACGGCTCGCTGCACGAAGGCGTCGTCTCGAGTTCGGCCGAGGCCCTGGCCGACCCGAACCCGTGGAACACGTACGTGCACGAGGGACTCCCGGTCACGCCGATCGCCAGCCCGAGCGACGCCGCCATCGAGGCGGCGATGCACCCCGCCGACGGACCGTGGCTGTATTTCGTGACCGTCAATCTGGCCACCGGCGAGACGGTGTTCTCCGAGACGTACGAGCAGCATCAGGAGGCGATAAAGCAGTGGGACGCCTGGTGCAAGGCGAACCCGGACGGCGGCTGCAGCAAGTGAGCCGCACCCGGCTCGCGGTGTGGGGCGATCCGATCGCCCATTCGAAGTCCCCCCAGCTCCATGCCGCTGCGTACTCGGTGCTCGGTCTGGACTGGGAGTACGGGCGCGAGCAGGTCGACGAGGCCGGGTTCGACGGTGCGCTCCGCGCGCTCGACGAGTCCTGGCTCGGGCTCTCCCTGACGATGCCGCTCAAGGAGGTCGCGTTCCGCGCCGCAGCGCGTCGCGACGCTCACGCCGAGATCACCGGTGCCGTGAACACGCTCCTCCTGGGCGACGACGCGCACGGTTTCAACACCGACGTCGGCGGCATCGTCGACGCGCTCGCCGAGCAGGGGGTGACGACGGCTGCGAGCGCTCGCATCCTCGGCGCCGGCGCCACGGCCTCATCGGCATTGGTGGCGCTCTCCGAGCTGGGCGCGGCTCGGGTCGACGTGCGCGCACGTCGACCCGAGCGCGCCACCGGCCTGCGGGCGCTGGGGGACAGACTGGGCGTCACCGTATCGGTCGACGACTTCGAGGGGCCCGCGGGGGACGTCGACCTCACCGTGGCGACTCTGCCGAGCGGCTCGATCCTCGCCGACGACGTCTCTGCGCGTCTCGCGTCCGCCGGAGGGGTCCTCTTCGACGCCGCATACGCTCCGTGGCCGTCGGCGCTCGCGTCGGTGTGGGGCGGGGCCCCGGCGATCTCGGGCATCGGGATGCTCCTGCATCAGGCCGTGCGGCAGATCAGGATCTTCGTCTCCGGCGATCCGACGGTCGTGCTCCCGCGGGAGCACGAGGTGCTCTCCGCCATGAGGGCCGCGTCCCGGTAGTGCGAACGGGGCCGTCGGCCGCCCGTGCACGACATGAGGGACGAGAGAGCCCCGCGGTCGTGGGAGACTGGAGCAATGCTCCGCGTGCTCACGGCCGGCGAATCCCACGGCCCAGAACTCATTGCCGTCATGGAGGGCCTGCCCTCCGGCGTCCCGGTGTCGTCGGAGGCCATCCAGGCCGACCTCGCCCGCCGCAAGCTCGGTTACGGCCGAGGCTCGCGCATGAAGTTCGAACAGGACGAGCTCTCCATCTCGGGCGGCGTCCGCCACGGCAAGACCCTCGGCAGCCCCATCGCGCTGCGCATCGGCAACACCGAGTGGCCGAAGTGGACCGAGGTCATGAACCCCGAGCCCGTCGAGCTCACCGACAAGTCCCGCGGGCGCGGTGCCCCCCTTACGCGGCCGCGGCCGGGGCACGCCGACCTCGTCGGCATGCAGAAGTACGACTTCGACGAGGCGCGGCCGATCCTCGAGCGCGCCAGTGCGCGAGAGACGGCCGCCCGGGTCGCGCTCGGCGCCATCGCGCGCTCGTTCCTCGGCGAGCTCGGCATCCGACTGGTCAGCCACACGCTCTCGATCGGTCCCGTGCGCGTGCCGGAGGGCGCCGCGCTGCCCACGCCCGACGACGTCGACGTGCTCGACGCCGATCCGCTGCGCTGCTTCGACCCCGCGACCTCCGCATTGATGGTCGCCGAGGTCGACGACGCCAAGAAGGACGGCGACACCCTCGGCGGTATCGTCGAGGTGCTGGCCTACGGACTCCCGCCGGGGCTCGGCTCCCACGTGCACTGGGATCGCCGCCTCGATGCGCGGCTCGCCCAGGCGCTGATGAGCATCCAGGCGATCAAGGGCGTGGAGGTCGGCGACGGCTTCGAGACGACCCGCCGTCGCGGCTCGGCCGCCCATGACGAGCTCTTCGCCACCGCCGACGGCATCGCGCGCGGTTCGGACCGCGCGGGAGGAACCGAGGGCGGGATGTCGACCGGCACGGTGCTCCGCGTGCGCGCAGGCATGAAGCCCATCGCCACCGTGCCGCACGCCCTGCGCACGATCGACGTCGCGACGGGCGAGGACGCCACGGCCCACCACCAGCGCTCCGACGTGTGCGCCGTGCCCGCTGCCGGCGTCGTCGCAGAGGCCATGGTCGCGGTCGAACTGGCGCGCGCCGTGCTGGAGAAGTTCGGCGGCGACAGCATCCGCGAGACCCGCCGCAACCTCGACGGCTACCTCGCCGGCATCCCCGCGGAGCTGCGCACGACGCCCGCGTCCGAGGCCGCGCTCATCGCGCATGACGAGCGAGGCTGAGCCGCTCACGCTGGTGCTCGTCGGCCCGATGGCCGCGGGCAAGACCAGCGTCGGCCGGCGTGTCGCACGCGCCCTCGGCGTGCGGTTCATCGACACGGACAAGCGGGTGGTCGCCGAACACGGACCGATCCCGGCGATCTTCGCCGAGCACGGCGAGGCGCGATTCCGGGAGCTGGAACGGGAGGCGGTGTCCGCAGCCCTCGACGAGGGCGGTGTGGTGTCGCTGGGGGGCGGTGCGGTCACCGACGCCGGCACGCGCGAGCTGCTGGCACGGCATCACGTGGTGTTCCTCACCGTATCGGCGGACTCCGTGGCGGAGCGCATCGCGGGGGGCGGGCGCCCTCTGCTCGCGGGCGACGACCCCGTCGAGCGATGGACGAGGATCTTCGAGGAACGACGGCATCTGTATGAGGACGTGGCCACGGTGACGTTCGACACCTCTCGGCGGCCGATGCAGCGCATCGCCGACGAGATCGTGGCATGGAGGAGAGAACAGCGATGAGCACGACCACCATCAGCGTGAGCGGCGACGACCCCTACGACATCGTCATCGGACGGGACATCCTCGACTCGGTGTCCGCCGCCCTGGCGCCGTCCGTACGCAAGGTGCTCGTCGTGCACCCGCCGACGCTCGCCGCCCGCGCGGCGGAGTTGCGGGACCGACTGCTCGCCGACACCGAGAACGGCCCGAGGGACGTCCTCCTGGCCGAGGTGCCGGACGCCGAGCAGGGCAAGCGCATCGAGGTGGCCGCGTTCTGCTGGCAGGTGATGGGCCAGGCCGACTTCACCCGCACCGACGCCGTCGTCGGATACGGCGGAGGAGCCGTGACCGATCTCGCCGGCTTCGTGGCAGCCACCTGGCTGCGCGGCATCCAGGTCGTGCAGGTCCCCACGACGGTGCTCGGCCTCGTCGACGCGTCGGTCGGCGGCAAGACCGGCATCAACACCGCCGAGGGCAAGAACCTCGTGGGCGCGTTCTGGGCGCCGCGCGCCGTGATCGGCGACCTGGACGAGCTCGCGAGCCTCAGCCCGAACGAGGCCACGGCCGGATTCGCCGAAGTCGTGAAGGCGGGCTTCATCTGGGCGCCGGAGATCCTCGACATCGTCGAGGCCGACCCCGCACGCGCGGTCGACACGCAGACACCGGAGTTCCGCCGGGCCGTGGAGCTCGCGATCGGCATGAAGGCGACCGTGGTCTCCGACGACTTCCGCGAGGCGGGGCAGCGCGAGATCCTGAACTACGGACACACCCTCGGGCATGCGATCGAGCACGCTGAGCGCTACCGCTGGCGGCACGGAGCCGCGATCTCCGTCGGCATGCTCTACGCCGCGGAGCTCTCCCGTCTGGCCGGACGCCTGTCCGACGAGGCGGCGGAGCGGCACCGTTCGGTCCTCGAGGCGCTCGGTCTGCCCACCTCGTACCGCGCGGGGGCCTGGCCGCAGCTGCTCGCCACCATGCAGCGCGACAAGAAGAGCAGGGGAGGGATGCTGCGCTTCATCCTGCTCGACGACATCGCCAAGCCCACGGTGCTGCAGGCCCCCGACGAATCGCTGCTCTTCGCTGCCTATCAGGAGATCGGCGCATGAACCGCCGGCTGCTGCTCGTCAACGGGCCGAACCTCAACCTGCTCGGCACCAGGGAGCCGGAGATCTACGGCTCCGCGACGCTCGCCGACGTCGAACGCATCGCGACGGAGTCGGCAGCGGCGCTCGGATTCTCGGTGCGCGCGCTCCAGAGCAATCATGAAGGGGTCCTCATCGACGCGATCCACGCGGCGCGCGAGGACTGCGCCGGCGTGGTCATCAACCCGGGTGGGCTCACGCACACCTCGGTATCCTTGCGCGACGCGCTCACGGGCGTGGGGCTGCCGTTCGCCGAGGTGCACATCTCCGACGTCTACGCACGCGAGGAGTTCCGCCACCACTCCTACCTGCACGACGTCGCTGCGGTCCGGATCGTCGGCCGCGGCGTCGAGGGGTACGCCGACGCCGTCCGCGATCTCATCGCCCTGCTCTGACCGACGGGCGGACCTAGGCCGACGTGGACTCCGTACGGGCGCCCGGCCCGGCATCCCTTAGAATCGACTGTCGGCTCCATCGGGCCCCGCAGACTCACGAACGGAACTCTCAGCGCATGGCATCTACCGCAGACATCAAGAACGGCGTCGTCCTCAACCTCGAGGGCCAGCTCTGGAGCGTCGTCGAGTTCCAGCACGTCAAGCCGGGCAAGGGCGGCGCCTTCGTGCGCACCAAGCTCAAGAACGTGCTCACGGGCAAGGTCGTCGACAAGACCTTCAACGCGGGCGCCAAGGTCGAGATCGAGAACGTCGACCGTCGCGACTACACCTACCTGTACACCGACGGCGACGGTTACGTCTTCATGGACCAGACCGACTTCGACCAGATCACGGTCGGCGCGGCCACCGTCGGCGACGCGAAGAACTTCCTGCTCGAGAACCAGCAGGTCACCATCGCGCTGAACAACGGCAACCCGCTCTACATCGACCTCCCGGCATCCGTCATCCTCGAGGTGACCTACACCGAGCCCGGCCTGCAGGGCGACCGGTCGTCGGCCGGCACCAAGCCCGCGACGCTCGAGACCGGCTACGAGATCCAGGTGCCGCTGTTCCTCGAGACCGGCACCAAGGTCAAGGTCGACACCCGCACGGGTGACTACCTCGGCCGCGAGAAGTAAGGCGTGAGCGCCCGGACGAAGGCGCGCAAGCGCGCTCTCGACATCCTGTTCTCGGCGGACGTCCGCGGAGACGAGGTGTCCGTCACGCTCGCCGCGGAGGCGAAGCGCGCCTCCAGCGAGCCCGCCCGCGAGGCGTCGTGGCTCTACGCCCGCGAGATCGTCGACGGGATCATCGATCACCGCGACGAGATCGACGAGCAGATCACCACGCACAGCAGGGACTGGAAGCTGGAGCGGATGCCCGCCGTCGACCGCGCCCTGCTGCGGATCGGCGTCTGGGAGATCGTGTTCAACGAGGAGATCCCCACGGCCGTCGCGATCGACGAGGCGGTGGAGCTCGCGAAGGAGTTCTCCACCGACGACTCGGGAGCGTTCGTGCACGGCGTGCTCGCCAGGGTCGCCCGCGCCGCCTGATCCGGTGACCGATCCCGTCGTCCGCGATGTCGGATGACGGGGGAAGGATGGCGGCATGCCCGCACCCCACGTCGACCTCCGCGACCTCATGCAGATCACGGATGCCGGAGGGTACACGCGCGGCCTCGCCTACTTCCGCGAGGGCAACGTGCTCGACCTCTCCTGGCACGAGGACGAGCAGGAGCTGGAAGCCCACGTCCGCGGGAGCAACGGCGAGACCTACCTGAGCGAGGTCACCTTCGTCGCGTCCAGCGGCAAGAGGAGGGTGCGCAGCACGCGCTGCTCGTGTCCTGTGCGGACGGGGTGCAAGCACGTCGTCGCCGCCCTGCTCGCCTCCAACGTGCACGAGTACGCGCAGCAGGCGACCACCCTCGCGAACCCTCCGCAGCCGAGTTCGGATGCACGCAGACCGCGCGCGCACACGCCGACGTGGCGTTCGCTCATCGATCCGTCCGCGCCCAGTGCCGCCGCCGCCAGCCCCCTCGCCCTCGGCGTCGAGCTGCGCCATCGCGAGTCCAGGGGAGACAGCCACTGGGCGCCGCGCGCCGTGCGCCCTGCGACCCCCCGCGACGTCGCGAAACGCTCGGGTGAGCTGCTGCTCGGCATCCGCCCCCTGGCGCGCAGCAGGCAGAGCGGAGCGTGGATCCAGGGCGGTGCCGGCTGGGATTCCGTGCGCAGGGACACCGCCCGGTTCGGCCGGGAGCAGACCCGCTGGTTCGGCGATCTGCTCAGCATCGCACGCGACTCCCTGCTGTCGGGCAACGCCGGCGAGTGGCTCGTGCTCGATCAGATCGAGTCCGGCCTGCTGTGGAGCCACCTGCGCGCGGGCGCCGAACTGGGCATCCCCCTCGTGGCGGCCCAGAAGAGCACAGAGGTGCACCTGGCCGGTTCGGCGGACGTCTCCGCCCGCATCACGCGCGGCGGTGACGGCGCTCTCGGCGTCTCCGCCATGGTGACCGTCGACGGAGAATCCGTCGGCGCCGGCCGTGCGCATCCTGTCGGTCACTCCGGGCTCTACGTCGCCGAGCTGCGGGGCGATCGCATCGTCGTCACGCTCGCGGAGGTGGCCCTCGGCGAGCCGATCAGGGCGCTGCTGAGCGTGCAGGAACCCCTGGCGGTGCCGGCGGCCGAGGAGGAGGCCTTCCTGCGGGACGCCTATCCGCTGATCGCCCGACGCGTGCCCGTCCGGGCGGCGGCCGATGTGGTGCTCCCCGAGATCCCTGCGCCGGAGCCGACACTCGCCATCGCGTTCGAGCGCGGCGATGTGGTGTCTTACGAGTTCGGGTGGTCGTACCGCGGATTCGGGAGCGTGCCCTTCGGCGCCACGGCCGACGCGGTACGCGACGTCCGCGCCGAGTCGGCGCGGCGTGTCGAGCTGGAGCGCATCTGGGCGGAGCACACGCCGACGAGATTCGCGGCGTCGGGATCGTTCCACGACGTGGATGCCGCGGAGTTCGTGTCCCGTGTCGTCCCGGTGTTCGCGGCCGCCGGGGTCGAGGTCACGACGAGCGGCGTGCAGCGCGCCTACCGTGAACTCACCGGCGATCCCGAGGTCAAGGTGACCACCGTCGAGACGACGGACGCCGACTGGTTCGACCTCGGGATCATCGTGACCATCGACGGCCGGAGCATCCCCTTCGGCCCGCTGTTCACCGCCCTGAGCAGGGGGCGGAAGAAGATGCTCCTCGTCGACGGGAGCTACTTCTCTCTGGCGCACCCGGCGCTCGACCGGCTGCGGGAGCTCATAGACGAGGCAGGACAGCTCGACGAGTGGGAGACCGGGCCGCGGATCAGCCGCTACCAGACGGATCTCTGGGAGGAGTTCGAGGATCTCGCCGACGAGTCAGAGGCCGCCGTGAGCTGGCGCGCCACCGCCGAAGGGCTCCGCGAGGCGACGGGCGTGCCCGCCACGGCGGTTCCGGCCGGGGTGAACGCCGAACTGCGTCCGTACCAGAAGACCGGTTTCGACTGGCTGGCCTTCCTGTGGCGGCACCGGATGGGCGGCATCCTGGCCGACGACATGGGGCTCGGCAAGACGCTGCAACTGCTGTCGTTCGTCCAGCACGCGAAGGACGAGGGGGAGAGACGTCCGTTCCTGGTGCTCGCGCCGACGTCGGTGCTCAGCACCTGGCGGTCGGAGGCCGCGCGGTTCACCCCCGGCCTCCGGGTCTCGGTCGTCGAGCGCACGGGCGGCGTCGAAGATCCCCGTGCGACGGACGCCGACCTGGTCGTGAGCTCGTACACGGTGGCTCGCTTGGACGAAGACGCCTTCGCCCGCCCGGAGTGGGCAGGGCTCATCCTCGACGAGGCGCAGTTCGTCAAGAACCCCAAGACCAAGCTGCACCGCGCCATCGCCGGCTTCCGAGCCGACGTCACCTACGCCGTCACCGGTACTCCGATGGAGAACAGCCTCGGCGAGCTGTGGGCGCTGCTCGCCCTCGCCGCCCCCGGGCTCTTCCCTTCCGCGCGCAAGTTCCGCGACCGCTACATCCAGCCGATCGAGAAAGGCAAGGTCCCCGAGAACGAGGAGGGCGGCGAATACCGGCGTCGCCGACTCGCCGAGCTGCGCCGCCGGATCCGTCCGCTGATGCTGCGGAGGACGAAGGAGCTGGTCGCCGCCGATCTGCCGCCCAAGCAGGAACAGCTGCTCGAGGTGGAGCTGAGCAGCGCCCACCGCGCTCTCTACGACGTGGTGCTGCAGCGCGAGAGGCAGAAGGTGCTCGGTCTCCTCGACGACCTCGACCGGAACCGGTTCATCGTCTTCCGGTCGCTCACACTCTTGCGCATGCTCAGCCTCGCCCCCGGACTGATCGACGAGAACGACGCCGTCATCGGCTCCAGCAAGCTCGACACCCTGCTGGAGCGCGTCGCGGAGTTGCAGGCCGAAGGCCACCGTGCGCTCGTGTTCAGCCAGTTCACGTCGTTCCTCGACCTCGCGGCCGCGAGGCTCGACGCCGCCGGCATCCCCTATGCGCACCTGGACGGGTCGACACGGCATCGGCAGGACGTGGTCGACGGGTTCAAGGCGGGGGAGCAGCCCGTGTTCCTCATCAGCCTCAAGGCCGGCGGGTTCGGTCTGACCCTCACCGAAGCCGACTACGTGTTCCTGCTCGACCCGTGGTGGAACCCCGCCGCCGAGGAGCAGGCGATCGACCGCACGCACCGGATCGGACAGACGAGCCAGGTTTTCGTGTACCGGATGATCGCTACGGGAACGATCGAGGAGAAGGTGCTCGAACTGCAGCGGCGCAAGGCCAGGCTGTTCACCGCGGTGATGGACGACGACGAGCTGTTCGCCCAGTCGCTGTCGGCCGAGGACATCCGCGGCTTGTTCGGAGACTAACGCGGAGCCGGTGGCTCTGCGGGAGCGGCGAACAGCGCGGCATCCAGCGCGGCGGGCGGCGGGAGCGGACGCGCATCCTTGGCCCTGCGGTTGCGCAGCACGAGCCAGATGACGGCGAGTGCGATCGCCGCGAGCAGCACGAGCCAGGGGAGCGAGAGCCCGAGGCCGATCAGCATCGCGCCCCAGAACGCGACGAATCCCTCCCAGCCCTGCACCAGCGCCTCGCCGACGTCGCCAGGGGCACTGGTCACCGGCACGTACTCGGACATCAGGCTGAGCGTGATCGTGGACATCGCGACCTGGTCGGCCAGCTCGCGCGACTGCGCCTCGAGCCCTTCCAGTTCGCTCTGGCGTTCCGCGATGGCGGTCTCCAGCTCGATGAGGTCGGAGGTCTCCGCCGCCGTTCCCAGCCACTCGGTGTACCGGGCGATCGAGGTGCGCAGCGTCGTGATCCTCGCGTCCAGGTCGCGTCGCGCCGCCCCCACCTCGGCCGACTCGAGAGCGGTCTCCTTCACGGTCCCCAGCGCGGCGAGATCCGTGCGCACGTCCTCGACGGCGTCGGCGGGCACTCGCAGGGTGAGCTCGGCGCTCGCCTGACCGCCCTCCTCTGCGGCGCGCTCGGTGCGCGCCGCGACGCGTCCTCCGGCGTCCGTGACGATGCCGGTGGCGTCGCGGGCCGCCGCGATCGGGTCGTCCGCGACGATCGTGATCCTCCCCGTGATCACGACGGAGGAGTCCGGCTCCGCAGGGTCGGCCGCCGCCGCATCCTGGGGCGCGGCCTGCCCGACGGACGAGGACCCCCCTCCGGTGCCCGTGGCTGCGCATCCGGCGAGTCCGAGTGCCGCACAGGATGCGATCGCGAGGACGGTCAAGAGCTTGCGTGTCGAGGTCATGCCGGCACGCTAGCGATGGAACCCCGAAGGGACGCAGGGAGTTCGGTCACGAACGGATCAGGGTTGCGTAACGAGTCGGCAACACGCGAGCGGGGTGCGTTAGTCACGGCCCGTCCCCGTGATCGTCCAGGGGCCCGCGGGTAGACTCGTCGGGTCCACTTCGAGAGGAATGCAATGCGGATCACGGGACTCGGCCACGCGGGAATGCTCATCGAGACGGTCGGTGGCAACATCATCTGCGACCCCGTGCTCGGCCCGTCGTTCTTCGGCTCCTGGTTCCCGTTCCCCGACAACCGCGGACTGGACTGGGAGCGTATCGGCCGTGAGGCGGACTTCCTCTACATCTCGCATCGGCACCGCGACCACTTCGATCCCCGGCTGCTCGAGAGGTACATCCGCAAGGACATCGAGGTGCTCTTGCCGGAGTACCCGACGGACGACCTCGAGAAGGACATCCGCGCGCTCGGCTACACCAACATCACCTACGCACCGGCGGGTGAGATCATCCAGCGCGGCGAGCTGAAGATCATGATCACGCCGCTGCGCGCGCCCAGCGACGGTCCGATCGGCGACTCCTCGCTGAGCGTCGACGACGGCACGGGCTCCGTGCTCAACCAGAACGACTCGCACCCTCTCGACCTCGAGAAGCTCATGCACTTCGGCAAGCCCGACGCCTACTTCACGCAGGTGTCCGGAGCGATCTGGTGGCCCATGGTCTACGACCTCCCGCTGGACGCCAAACAGAACTTCGCCCAGCTCAAGCGCGATGCGCAGAACAAGCGCGCCATGTACTACATCGAGAAGGTGGACGCCCCGCACGTCTTCCCGATGGCGGGTCCTCCCATGTTCCTGCGCGACGATCTGTTCGACTTCAACGGCACCGGCCGCAACGGCGAGTCGATCTTCACCGACCAGAAGCAGTTCCTCGCGCACATGAAGGAGCTCGCTCCGCAGTACGACGGCCAGCTGTTCGTGCCCGGCACGGTCGTCACGGTCGAGGGCGGTGCGGTCACCACCGAGCAGACCCTCTACACGGATGCCGAGCTCGCGCACATCTTCGACGAGAAGTGGGACTACCTGGAGGAGCAGCGCGCGACGCGCCAGCAGGAGATCCAGGACGAGATCTCCCGCCGTGCGGAGGTGCTGTCCTCAGCGGAGATCCTCGCGGCGCTGAAGGAGTGGTGGGAGCCGCTGCTGAAGAAGTCGCGCACCATCCGGCTCGGCGTGGGCGGCAACGTGCGATTCCGCATCGGCGACCTCGACATGGTCGTCGACTTCCCGCGTGCCAAGGTCCGCGAGTATGCGGGGGAGGAGTGCATCTACTGGTACACGATCCCGGCCGACCTCGTCTCGACCAACATCCGCGACCACGAGATCGACTGGTCGAACTCGATCTTCCTGTCGATGCAGTTCTCCGTCGGCCGCAGCGGCAAGTTCAATGAATTCCTCACCACGTTCCTGAAGTGCCTCTCGGTGGACCGCATCGAGTACGTCGAGAACTGGTACCAGGAGCAGACCGACCAGACCGAGGACGCCGAGATCGGCGACTGGGTCGTGCAGCGTCGCTGCCCGCACCTGCGCGCCGACCTGACGCGCACGGGCTCCGTGGACGAGGACGGCGTGCTGACCTGCAGTATGCATGACTGGAAGTGGGACCTCACGACCGGGCGCTGCCTGTCGACGAGCGGGCACCCGATCCGCTCCTCGCGCATCATCGAGACCGGGGCGTCCTCCGGCGAGGAACTGCAGCCGACGGCATGAGGTCCCGGCGTCGTCCACGACGCCCGCGACGTGTCACGGCTCCCGACGGCGGCCGGTAGACTGGGAGCACCGACAGCAACCTTTAACACCGTCCCGTGAGGCGGAGAAGGGAGCGGCTGATGAGCACGCGCACCGTGCTGCAGCAAGCCGATGTGTCGCGAGCGCTGACCCGCATCGCACACGAGATCCTCGAATCGAACCGAGGCGCAGAGAACCTCGTCCTGCTGGGCATCCCGACCCGCGGCGTCACCCTCGCGCACCGCCTCGCGCTCCTGATCAGCGAGATCGCTCAGACCGCGGTCCCCACGGGCTCGCTCGACGTGACCCTGTTCCGCGACGACCTCGCGCGCCACCCGGTGCGCTCGCCCCGTCCCACCGAGATCCCCGCGGGCGGGATCGACGGCAAGACCGTCGTGCTCGTCGACGACGTGCTGTTCTCGGGACGCAGCATCCGGGCCGCACTCGACGCAATCCAGTCGATCGGCCGGCCATCGGCGATCCGGCTCGCGATCCTCGTCGATCGCGGCCACCGCGAGCTGCCGATCCGCCCGGACTTCGTGGGCAAGAACATCCCGTCGTCCCGTCAGGAGCGCGTCAACGTGCGACTGCTCGAGGACGACGGCGCCGAGGGGGTGACGATCGAGGCATGAGGCATCTCCTCGACACCAGGAACCTCGACAGGACGACCGCTCTCCGCATCCTCGACGTCGCCGAGGACATGGCGGACACGCAGTCGCGCGAGGTGAAGAAGCTCCCCACGCTGCGCGGCAAGACCGTCGTCAACCTCTTCTTCGAGGACTCGACCCGCACCCGCATCTCCTTCGAGGCCGCGGCCAAGCGCCTGTCCGCCGACGTCATCAACTTCGCGGCCAAGGGCTCGAGCGTCTCCAAGGGCGAGAGCCTCAAAGACACCGCCCAGACGCTCGAGGCGATCGGTGCGGATGCCGTGGTCGTGCGCCACCCCGCCTCCGGCGCACCGCAGACCCTCGCGACCAGCGGGTGGATCTCGGCCGGTGTGGTGAACGCGGGCGATGGCACCCACGAACACCCCACCCAGGCGCTGCTCGACGCGTTCACCATCCGCAAGCGGCGGTTCGGCGCCGAGAGCCGCGGCCGCGACCTCAGCGGCGTGCGCGTCGTGATCGTCGGCGACGTGCTGCACTCGAGGGTGGCCCGGTCCAACGTCTGGCTGTTGAGCACGCTCGGCGCCGACGTCACGCTCGTGTCGCCGCCCACGCTGGTGCCGCAGAACACGTCGCTCTGGCCGGCGAAGATCGTCTACGACCTGGATCAGGCCCTGGCCGACGGTCCGGACGCCGTGATGATGCTGCGTATCCAGCTGGAGCGGATGAATGCCGCGTATTTCCCGACTGAGCGGGAGTATTCGCGACGGTGGGGCCTCGACGCACTGCGCGTGGCCGGTCTTCCGGACGGTAGCATTGTGATGCACCCCGGACCCATGAACCGCGGCCTGGAGATCTCCTCCGAGGCGGCCGATTCGGAGCGCTCCACGGTGCTCGAGCAGGTGGCGAACGGAGTGTCCGTGCGGATGGCGGTGCTGTACCTGCTCCTGGCAGGAGAACGAGACGACGAACGAGGGGGAGACCTGTGAGCGAGACCCTCGTCATCACCGGCGCACGGATCCTCGGCGCGGACAGCGCCGACATCATCATCGAGGACGGTGCGATCTCCGAGATCGGCACCGGCCTCAGCCGGGCGGGCGCCCGCGTCATCGACGCCGACGGCCTGATCGCGCTCCCGGGTCTCGTCGATCTGCACACGCACCTCCGCGAGCCGGGGTACGAGGCATCCGAGACCATTCTGACCGGCACCCGCGCCGCCGCGGCCGGCGGGTTCACGGCCGTCTTCGCGATGCCGAACACCTCGCCGGTCGCCGATACCGCCGGCGTCGTCGAGCAGGAGCTCGCGCTGGGCGAGGCCGCCGGCTTCGCCACCGTGCAGCCCATCGGCGCGGTGACCGTGGGCCAGAAGGGCGAGCGACTCGCCGAGCTCGGCGCGATGGCGACCTCGCGCGCCCAGGTGCGCGTGTTCAGCGACGACGGCTTCTGCGTGTCCGACCCGCTGATCATGCGCCGGGCGCTCGAGTACGTGAAGTCGTTCGACGGCGTCATCGCCCAGCACGCCCAGGATCCCCGCCTCACCGAGGGCGCGCAGATGAACGAGGGCACCGTCTCCGCCGAGCTCGGACTGGCCGGGTGGCCGGCGGTCGCCGAGGAGTCGATCATCGCCCGCGACGTGCTGCTCGCCGAGCACGTCGGGTCCCGTCTGCACGTGTGCCACCTGTCCACGGCGGGCTCGGTCGACATCATCCGCTGGGCCAAGAAGCGCGGCATCCCGGTGACCGCCGAGGTCACGCCGCACCACCTGCTGCTGACCGACGAGCTGGTGCGCGGCTACGACGCCCGCTACAAGGTCAACCCGCCGCTCCGCCGCGAGGAAGATGTGCTCGCGGTACGGGAAGGGCTCGCCGACGGCACCATCGACATCGTCGCCACCGATCACGCGCCGCACCCCAGCGAGCACAAGGCATGCGAGTGGCAGGCGGCCGCCAACGGCATGGTCGGACTGGAGAGCGCGCTGCGCGTCGTCCACCAGGCGATGGTGCAGACCGGCCTCATCGGCTGGGCCGACGTCGCCAGGGTGATGAGCACGACCCCCGCCCGCATCGGTCGCCTCGCCGGGCACGGAACGCCCCTGGAGGCCGGACAGCCCGCGCAGCTCGCCCTGTACGACGCATCGGTCGACGGCGTCTTCACGGTCGACGACCTGCACGGGCGCAGCGCGAACTCGCCCTACCTCGGGCGTCCATTGCCTGGACGCGTCCAGTACACCGTGCACGGGGGCCGGCTCACGGTCGCCGACGGCGCGGTGCTGGCGGAGCTCGGCGCATGAGCGCACGCGATCTCGCCGTCGCGATCACGATCGCCGTGGCGCTGCTGGTGCTGCTGTCGATGGTGTTCGCGTGGCGACGACGTCTTCGACGCGACTCCTCCCTGAGCGCCCCGCTCGGCGTGCCGGAGCACGCGGAGGTCGTCGACAGGCACGAGGTCCTCTACGTCTCGACCACCCGCCACGACCAACCGCTCGAACGCGTCGCGCTCTCGCCGCTGGCGTACCGCGCACGCGGCGAGGCGGCCGTCACCGACAGGGGCCTCGCCCTCTGCCTCGACGGTGCCCCGACCGTGTTCATCGCCTCGCCGCGACTGGTCGGCGTGGATCGCGCCACGGTCACGATCGACCGGGTGGTCGAGCCGGGCGGACTCGTGCGCGTGGCCTGGAACGCCGACGACGAGACGGTCGTCGACTCCTACCTGCGCATCGCCGACGGCGATCCCCACCACTTCATCTCTGAACTGCAGCGGCTCGTCCCCGCCGCCGACGACCGAGGAGCAAC
This sequence comes from Microbacterium hydrocarbonoxydans, assembly GCA_040395495.1. Taxonomy (GTDB): domain Bacteria; phylum Actinomycetota; class Actinomycetes; order Actinomycetales; family Microbacteriaceae; genus Microbacterium; species Microbacterium hydrocarbonoxydans_D. The sequence goes on from JBEBQG010000008.1 coordinate 20,211, forward strand.
CTCATGACCTCCCTCCCCGACACCGCCGTCCTCGTCCTGGAGGACGGCACCCGCCACGTCGGCCGCGCCTACGGCGCGCGCGGCACGACTCTCGGCGAGGTCGTCTTCGCGACCGGCATGTCCGGATACCAGGAGACCCTCACCGATCCGTCCTACGCCGGCCAGATCGTGCTGCAGACCGCGCCGCACATCGGCAACACCGGCATGAACGACGAGGACACCGAGTCCCGCCGCGTGTGGGTCGCCGGGTACATCGTGCGCGACCCCTCGCGCGTCGTCTCGAACTGGCGTGCGAACGCCTCGCTCGACGACGTCCTCGTGCAGGACGGGATCGTGGGCATCAGCGGCATCGACACCCGTTCGGTCACGCGGCACATCCGCTCCGCCGGATCGATGCGCGGCGGTATCTTCTCCGGGGAGGCCGCGGCGCTGGAGTCCGAGGAGCAGCTGCGCATCGTGCGCGAGGCGCCCGAGATGGCGGGTCAGAACCTGTCGGCGCAGGTCTCCGTGGACGTCGCGACGGTGACGCCGGCGGTGGGGGAGAAGATCGGCAACCTCGCCGTGCTCGACCTCGGCGTGAAGCAGGCCACGCTCGACAACCTCGCCGCGCGGGGCTTCGAGGTGCACGTGCTCCCGCAGTCATCGACGTTCGCGGACATCACCGCGATCGACCCCGTCGCGGTCTTCTACTCGAACGGCCCCGGTGACCCCTCGGCATCCGACGCACAGGTCGCCGTGCTCCGCGAGGTGCTCGACGCCCGGCTGCCCTACTTCGGGATCTGCTTCGGCAACCAGCTGTTCGGCCGCGCCCTCGGGCTCGGCACCTACAAGCTCACGTTCGGCCACCGCGGCATCAACCAGCCGGTGCTCGACAAGTCCACGGGGCGCGTGGAGATCACGGCGCACAACCACGGCTTCGCGGTCGAGGCGCCGATCGACGGCTCCTTCGACAGCCCGAACGGATACGGCCAGGTCGAGGTCAGCCACGTCGGCCTCAACGACCAGGTTGTCGAAGGGCTGCGCGCCATCGACATCCCCGCCTTCTCCGTGCAGTACCACCCCGAGGCCGCTGCGGGCCCGCACGACGCCAACTACCTCTTCGACCGGTTCCGCGACCTGGTCCTCGCCGACATCGCCACGAAGGACGCAAAGTAATGCCCAAGCGCGACGACATCACCTCCGTCCTCGTCATCGGATCCGGCCCGATCGTCATCGGCCAGGCCTGTGAGTTCGACTACTCCGGCACCCAGGCGTGCCGCGTGCTCCGCGAGGAGGGCGTGCGCGTCATCCTCGTCAACTCCAACCCGGCGACGATCATGACCGACCCGGACTTCGCCGACGCGACCTACATCGAGCCGATCACGCCCGAGGTGATCGAGACGATCATCGCCAAGGAGCGCCCTGACGCCATCCTCCCGACGCTCGGCGGCCAGACCGCGCTGAACGCCGCGATGGCGCTTCACCACCAGGGCATCCTGGAGAAGTACGACGTCGAGCTCATCGGCGCGAAGGTCGAAGCGATCGAGAAGGGCGAGGACCGCCAGATCTTCAAGCAGCTCGTGCTCGACGCGGGCGCCGATGTCGCCCGCAGCGTGATCGCGCACTCGATGGACGATCTGCTGGCGGGCGCCGCCGAGCTCGGCTACCCGCTCGTGGTGCGCCCCTCGTTCACGATGGGCGGCCTCGGCTCCGGCTTCGCATACGACGAGGCGGACCTCCGCCGCATCGGCGGCGCGGGTCTCCACGACTCGCCGACCAACGAGGTGCTCCTCGAGGAGTCGATCCTCGGGTGGAAGGAGTACGAGCTCGAGCTCATGCGCGACACCGCCGACAACACGGTCGTGGTCTGCTCCATCGAGAACGTCGACCCGGTCGGCGTGCACACGGGCGACTCGATCACCGTCGCCCCGGCGCTGACCCTCACCGACCGCGAGTACCAGAAACTCCGCGACATCGGCATCGACATCATCCGCGCCGTCGGCGTGGACACCGGCGGCTGCAACATCCAGTTCGCCGTCGACCCGACCAACGGGCGCATCATCGTCATCGAGATGAACCCGCGGGTGTCGCGCTCCAGCGCGCTCGCGTCCAAAGCCACGGGCTTCCCGATCGCCAAGCTCGCCGCCAAGCTCGCCCTGGGATACCGACTCGACGAGATCCCGAACGACATCACCGGCGTGACGCCGGCGAGCTTCGAGCCGACGCTCGACTACGTCGTCGTCAAGGTGCCCCGCTTCGCCTTCGAGAAGTTCCCCGCGGCCGACGCCACCCTCACCACCACCATGAAGTCGGTCGGCGAGGCGATGGCGATCGGACGCAACTACGCCACGGCGCTGCAGAAGGCCCTGCGATCGCTGGAGAAGCGCGGATCGAGCTTTCACTGGGGTCACGAGGAGCGCTCGCTCGAGGAGCTGCTGGAGATCTCGAAGACGCCGACCGACGGTCGCATCGTCACGCTGCAGCAGGCGCTGCGCAAGGGCGCCACGATCGAGCAGGCCTTCGAGGCGACCGCGATCGACCCGTGGTTCCTCGACCAGATCGTGCTGATCAACGAGGTCGCCGAGTTCGTGCGCACCGCAGGCGAGCTGGATGCGGCGACGCTGCGCCACGCCAAGGAGCACGGCTTCTCCGACGCCCAGATCGCCGAGCTGCGCGGCATCTCGGAGGCGGATGTGCGTGGTGTGCGTCACGGTCTCGGCATCCGCCCCGTCTATAAGACCGTCGACACCTGCGCCGGCGAGTTCCCCGCGCTCACGCCCTATCACTACTCGAGCTACGACTTCGAGACCGAGGTGGCTCCGTCCGACCGCACCAAGGTCGTCATCATCGGCTCGGGCCCGAACCGGATCGGCCAGGGCGTGGAGTTCGACTACTCCTGCGTGCACGCGTCCTTCGCACTGTCGGATGCGGGCTTCGAGACGGTGATGGTCAACTGCAACCCGGAGACCGTGTCGACCGACTACGACACCTCGGATCGTCTCTACTTCGAGCCGCTCACGCTCGAGGACGTGCTCGAGGTCCTCGACGCCGAGTCGGCCAGCGGCACAATCCTCGGCGTGGTCTGCCAGCTCGGCGGACAGACCCCCCTCGGACTCGCCAAGGGCATCGAGGCGGCCGGCTACACGGTGCTCGGCACCAGCCCGGAGGCCATCGACCTCGCGGAGGAGCGGGAGCTGTTCTCGCGCCTGCTCGACGACGCGGGCCTCGTCGCCCCGCGCAACGGCACCGCTGTCGACGTCGAGGGTGCGGTGCGCATCGCCGAGGAGATCGGCTACCCGGTGCTCGTCCGCCCCAGCTTCGTGCTCGGCGGACGCGGCATGGAGATCGTCTACGGCACCGAGTCGCTGCGGGACTACTTCGTGCGCACGGCCGGCGAGGTCATCATCGAGGAGGGCAAGCCCCTGCTCGTCGACCGCTTCCTCGACGACGCGATCGAGCTCGACGTCGACGCGCTGTACGACGGCACCGACCTGTTCATCGGCGGTGTCATGGAGCACCTGGAGGAGGCCGGCATCCACTCCGGCGACTCCAGCTGCACCCTGCCGCCGGTGTCGCTCGGCCGCACCGACGTCGACCGTGTGCGCGAGGCCACACTCGCGATCGCGGAGGGCGTGGGCGTGCGCGGTCTGCTCAACGTGCAGTTCGCGATCAGTGCCGGTGTGCTCTACGTGATCGAGGCGAACCCCCGCGCGAGCCGCACCGTCCCCTTCGTCTCCAAGGCGCTCGGCATCCCGATGGCGAAGGCCGCCAGCCGCATCATGGCCGGCTCCACCATCGCGGAGCTGCGCGCCGAGGGGTTGCTGCCGGAGCAGGACGGCTCCCGCGTGCCGCTCGGATCGCCGGTCTCGGTCAAGGAGGCCGTGCTGCCCTTCAAGCGGTTCCGCACGGCCGACGGCAAGACCGTCGACTCGGTCCTCGGCCCGGAGATGCGCTCGACCGGCGAGGTCATGGGCATCGACCGTGATTTCCCGACGGCGTTCGCCAAGAGCCAGGCGGCGGCGTACGGCGGGATGCCGACCTCCGGCACCGTGTTCATCTCGGTGGCCGACTCCGACAAGCGCGCCGTCATCCTCCCGGCGCACCGCCTGCAGCAGCTCGGGTTCACGATCGTCGCCACCGAGGGCACCGCCGAGATCCTGTCGCGCAACGGCATCGCCGTGACCGTGGTGGAGAAGTACAGCGAGACGCAGGAGTCGGGGGCGAAGAACATCGTCGACCTGATCGACGAGGGCGCGATCGACATCGTCGTGAACACCCCCTCCGGCGGTGCGGCACGCGCGGACGGCTACGAGATCCGCGCGGCGGCGGTCGCGGCGGACAAGGCGCTGTTCACCACGATGGCCGTGCTCGGCGCGGCGGTCAGCGGCATGGACGCGGCCCACGAGGGGTTCGAGGTGCGCAGCCTCCAGGAGTACGCGGCCGACCGGAAGGCGGCGGTGTGAGCGGACGCTTCGGAGAGCGGGTGCGCGCGGCGGTCGCCGCGCGCGGCCCGCTCTGCGTGGGCATAGATCCTCATCAGGGGCTGCTCGAGGCCTGGGGGCTGACCGTAGACGCCGCCGGCGCGCGCGAGTTCGGCAGGCGCACCGTCGACGCCGCGGCGGGGCGGGTCGCCGTGGTGAAGCCGCAGGTGTCGTTCTTCGAGCGGTTCGGCTCTGCGGGGTTCGCGGCCCTCGAGGACGTGATCGCCGCGGCACGTGATGCCGGGCTGCTCGTGATCGCCGACGCGAAGCGCGGCGACATCGGATCCACGATGGATGCGTACGCCGCGGCCTGGCTGACCCCCGGTTCGCCCCTCGAAGCGGATGCGCTGACCGTCAACCCCTATCTCGGCGTCGGCGCCCTGGACGGCGCGTTCGACCTCGCCTCGCGCCACGGCAAGGGTCTGTTCGTGCTCGCCGCCACCAGCAACCCGGAGGCCGCGGTGCTCCAGCGCTCCCGCACGGGGGAGCGGCGCTCGGTGTCCGCCGAAGTCGTCGCCGAGGTGTCGGCGCGCAACGCCGAGGCCGGCGACGCCGGGGACTGGGGGAGCTTCGGCTTCGTCATCGGCGCGACGGTGGACTGGGCGGATGCCGGAATCACGCCGTTCGCGCCCGTCGCCCCGATCCTCGCGCCGGGCTTCGGCGCGCAGGGGGCGGAGCCGTCCGATCTGCGCGCACGTTTCGGCGACATGGCCGACGCCGTGATCGCGAGCGAGAGCCGCAGCATCCTCTCGGCGGGTCCCGACGGGCTCGCCTCCGCCATCGACGCCCGCGTCGACGAGTACCGGAAGGCCGCCCGTGGCTGAGCACCGTCCCGTTCCCGAGGTCGACCGCGCAGCCGCCGCGCGCCGCGCCGTGGAGCGCCGCCGTGCGCGCGCCTCCCTCAAGCGCGACCTCACGATGCGCGTCACCGCGCCGCAGACCGTGCTCGCACGGGCAGCCGCCGACGCGGACTCGGTCGAGGGATCGATGCGCATCACCGACTTCCTGCTCGCCCTCCCCGCGATCGGCGCCGGCAAGCGCGACCGCATCCTGCAGGAGCTGCAGATCTCGCCGGTGAAGCGCCTCGGAGGTCTGGGGGTGCGCCAGCGCACTGTGCTGGGCGAATGGCTCGACCGGCGGTTCCCCGCCACCGAGCCCCGCGGCGCGCGCAGCCGCCTGCTCGTGCTCGCCGGACCGACCGCGGTCGGCAAGGGCACGGTCGCCGCCTACATCCGCGAGCACAACCCGGAGATCCATCTGTCGGTGTCGGCGACGACGCGGCCGCCTCGTCCCGGCGAGATCGACGGGGTCCACTACTACTTCGTGGACGACGCGGAGTTCGACCGGCTCATCGCCGAGGGAGAGCTCCTCGAATACGCGGTGGTGCACAATCGCTCCCGCTACGGCACCCCGAGGGCGCCCATCGACGCGGCACTCGCGGCGGGGAAGACCGTCCTGCTGGAGATCGATCTCCAGGGCGCGCGCCAGGTGAGGGCCGCCGATCCCTCTGCGACGCTGATCTTCCTGCTGCCGCCCACGTGGGACGAGCTCGTGCAGCGCCTGGTCGGCCGCGGCACCGAGGACGCCGAGGAGAGAGCCCGGCGGTTGCGCACCGCGAAGGTCGAACTCGCCGCCCAGAACGAGTTCGATCACCTCATCGTCAACGAGGACGTCGCCTCGGCCGCCGCCGAGGTCGTAGAATTGTCTTCGAGCTCTGCGCGCTGAACGCTTTCGCGCGCCCGCAGCATCGACTTCGCGACGATCCCGTCGCCTGATCAGGAGGTCCCACCATGGCCGGACACCACAACAAGGGCATCATCGATCCCCCCATCGACAACCTGCTCGACCGCGTCGACTCCAAGTACGAGCTGGTCATCTACGCCGCCAAGCGCGCGCGTCAGATCAACGACTACTACTCCGACCTGCACGAGGGCAACCTCTTCGACAACGTGGGCCCGCTCGTCGACTCGTCCGTCGAGGATAAGCCGCTGACCATCGCGCTGCACGAGATCAACGAGGACAAGCTCCGCCTGCGTCACGCGGAGTGATATTCGGTGCCGCATCGCCGCGATGTCGGCGATGCGGCACAGAATGGGTTCACACCCTCCACCATTCCGATCCCGTTCTGGAGCACCGATGAGCGCCCTGCGTCTGTTCACGTCCGAGTCCGTCACCGAAGGGCACCCGGACAAGATCTGCGACCAGATCTCGGACAGCATCCTCGACGGCCTGATCGCGAAGGACCCGGGATCGCGCGTCGCCGTCGAGACCCTGGTCACCACCGGACTCGTCCACGTCGCCGGTGAGATCCGCACCGACGCCTACGTCGACATCCCCACGATCGTGCGTCAGGTGGTCAGCGGGATCGGCTACACCTCGAGTGACACCGGCTTCGACGGCGCCTCCTGCGGCGTCAGCGTGTCGGTCGGAGAGCAGTCCGGTGACATCGCCCACGGCGTCGACAACGCCCAGGAGCACCGCGACGGCACCTCCAGCGATCCGCTCGACGGCCTCGGAGCCGGGGACCAGGGGATCATGTTCGGCTTCGCCACCAACGAGACCCCACAGCTCATGCCGATGGCCGCGTGGACGGCGCACCGCATCGCGGAGCGTCTCACCGAGGTGCGCCGCAGCGGGGAGCTCCCGTTCCTCCGGCCCGACGGCAAGACGCAGGTCACCCTCGGTTACGACGGCTTCACGCCGAAGACCGTCGACGCCGTCGTGCTCTCCACGCAGCACAACCCCGAGATCTCCCAGGACGATCTCAAGGCCCGGGTGCGCGAGTTGGTGATCGACCCGATCCTCGAGACGACCGGCCTCGACCTCGACGACGTCACCTACTACATCAACCCCGCCGGACCCTTCGTCACCGGGGGCCCCAAGGGCGACGCCGGTCTCACCGGCCGCAAGATCATCATCGACACCTACGGGGGAGCGGCCCGTCACGGCGGCGGGGCCTTCAGCGGCAAGGACCCGTCCAAGGTCGACCGCTCCGGCGCGTACGCCACCCGCTGGGTCGCCAAGAACGCCGTGGCAGCAGGGCTCGCCGACCGCCTGGAGGTGCAGGTCGCCTACGCGATCGGCGTGGCGCGGCCGGTCGGGCTCTACGTCGAGACGTTCGGCACCGGAAAGGTGTCCGACGAGGCCATCACCCGGGCCATCGAGCAGGTCTTCGATCTCCGCCCGCAGGCGATCATCGAGCAGCTCGACCTGCTGCGCCCGATCTATGCGCAGACGGCGGCCTACGGTCACTTCGGCCGCGAGCTCCCCGACTTCACCTGGGAGCGCACCGACCGCGCCGACGAGCTCCGGCGCGCCGCCGGGCTCTGATGACGGACCAGAGCCGGCGCATCGCGCGGGTGCTCCTGGACTCCCCGCTGCCGCAGCTCGACAGGCTGTTCGACTATGCCCTGCCGGAGGAGCTCGGCGACGTCAACGTCGGTGTGCGCGTCCGGGTGCCCTTGCGCACCGCGGGACGTGTCGTCGACGGCTACGTCGTGGAGATCGGCACGGAGGACGACGCCGACCGGCCCCTCTCCGAGGTCGAGAGCGTCGTCTCCGGGGCCGCCGTGCTCCCTGATCGCCTGTACCGACTCGCACGACGCGTCGCGGACAGAGCGGCGGGATCGGCCTCGGACGTGCTGCGGCTCGTGATCCCCAAACGTCAGGTGCGGGTGGAGAAGGCCTGGACGGCGGATGCCGCGGCACCGGTGCCCGATGACGAGGCGCTCGCGCGGGCGGATGCCGTGCTGTCCGAGTACGACGGGCTGACCGCGGTGCTCGACGAACGCGGGAGGGCGGCGGTCGAAGCGGTGCCGGTGCGGCGCGGCGAGATCGCGGAATGGGCGTCGTTGCTCGCCGCGGCCGCGACGAGGACGCTCGCGGCCGGCGCCTCCAGCATCCTCGTCGTCCCCGACCATCGCGACCTCGACCGGCTGCTCGCGGCGCTCGCGGTCGCGGCCCCTGCCGAGGCGATCGTCCGGTACGACTCACGGCAGACCAACCCCGACCGCTACCGGGCCTTCCTCAGGTCGCTGGAAGGGGCGCCGTGCATCGTCGTCGGCAACAGGTCGGCGGTCTACGCGCCGGTCGAGGCCGGGCTCGTCGCGATCTGGGACGACGGCGACCCGTTGCTCGGCGAGCCGTTGGCTCCGTACGTCAACGCGAGGGATGCCGCTCTCCAGCGGCAGGAGCAGGAGAGGTCGGCGCTGCTGTTCGTCGCGCACACACGCACCACCGACGTCGAAAGGCTCGTGATGCACGGGTGGCTGGACGACGTGCGCGCGACCAGGCGCGTGCTGCCGCGCGTGGTGCTGAGCACTCCGCAGGAGATGGAGCGGCCGACCGCGCAGCGCGTGCCTTCGTCTGCCTTCCTCGCGACGCGCACCGCGGCATCGGAGGGCCCCGTCCTCGTGCAGGTGTCGCGGCCGGGGTTCTCACCCTCGCTGGTGTGCGCCGGATGCCGGGCCCCGGCGCGCTGCGCGCACTGCGGCGGACCCCTCGGTGCCACGCACAGGGGAGCGGTGCCGGTGTGCGGATGGTGCGGTCGCGCCGCTCGCGCCTGGGCGTGCCCGTCCTGCTCCTCGACGCAGCTGCGTCTGGCGTCCTCGGGAAGCGAGCGCACGGCCGACGAGCTGGGCCGAGCGTTCCCCGGCATCCGCGTCATCGTCGCCGACGGCGCCCACCCCGTCGAGCGCGTCGCCGACAAGCCGTCGCTGATCGTCGCCACCCGCGGGGCCGAGCCGGTCGCCGACGGAGGGTACCGCGCCGTGGTGCTGCTCGACGGCGCGCGGATGCTGCAGGCCCCCGACCTCCGCGTGGGGGAGTCGTGTCTTCGGTGGTGGTCCAACGCGGCGGCCCTTGCCGCGCCGGGGGCGCCCGTGCACCTCGTGGGCGTCGACGGGGCGGTGGCCAAGGCCCTCGCGACGTGGAACCAGTCGGGGTACGCGCGTTCAGAGCTCGCCGAACGCGCGCCGCTGCACATGCCGCCCGCGGCGCGGGTCGCGCTGGTCGAGGGGACGCAGGCAGCGGTCGGGCGTGCGCTCGCATCGCTCGCCGAGCTGGCGCTCCCGAAGGACGCGGTGCTCGGGCCCGTGCCCGTCGACTCCGACGACGTCCCTCCGCGCCTGCGTGCGCTCGTGCGCTTCGACTACTCCTCGGGCACCCGCGTCTCGACGGCGCTGCGGGCCGCCGTCGTCGCCGAGGCCGTGAGCAACCGCCGCGGCAAGGGACGTACCTCGAAGAGCACCCTCTCGGTCCGACTCGATATCCTCGATCCAGAGCTCTGACCCCTTCCGGAGAACCTTTCATGCGCCTCGTCTTCGCCGGCACGCCGACCGCCGCCGTGCCCACACTCCGCCGCCTCGCCGCCGAGCACGACATCGCAGCGGTCGTCACACGGCCCGATGCGCCGCTCGGCCGTAAGCGCGTTCTCACGCCCTCGCCCGTCGCCCATGTGGCCGAGGAACTCGGCCTCCCCGTGATCAAGGCGGCCCGCCTCGACGAGGAGGCGACCGCGCTCATCGCCGGCCTCCACGCCGAACTCGGCGTGATCGTCGCCTACGGGGGACTCGTGCGCGAGCCGCTGCTGTCCACTCCGGCCAAGGGCTGGATCAACCTGCACTTCTCCCTGCTGCCGCAGTGGCGCGGCGCCGCCCCCGTGCAGCGCGCGCTCATCGTCGGCGACGCCGAGCTGGGCGCGAGCGTCTTCCAACTGGTGCCCGCCCTCGACGCCGGCGACGTCTTCGCCTCCCGCGTCGTGGACGTCGCCCCCGACGCGACCGCCGATCGGGCGCTCGAGGTGCTCGCCGTGGACGGAGCGGAGCTCACCGCCGAGGTCGTCGCAGGCATCGCCGCCGGCGACGCGGTCGCGACGCCCCAGAGCGGCACCGCGACCCTCGCCCCGAAGCTCACCCTCGACGACGGCCTGCTCGACTGGACGCAGCCGGGGGAGAACGTCTTCGCCCGGTTCCGCGGCGTCACTCCGGAGCCCGGTGCGCACACCACCGTCGGCGGGGCGCGGGTGAAGATCCTCGCCGCAGCGCCATCCGATGAACCCCCCATCGCACCGGGGGAGATCGCGGCGACGAAGTCCGCGCTGCTCATCGGCACGGCGACCGCACCGTTGGCTGTCACCAGGGTGCAGCCGGCGGGGAAGGGCGCCATGAACGCCGTCGACTGGTGGCGGGGTCAGCGCGACGCGGAGACTCTGCGAGCAGGGGCATGACCGGGGATCGCCGCCGCGAGGGCTCGCGGCAAGGAGGCGCAGGAGCTCAGGGAGCGCGCGGGCCGCAGCGTCGTCGCGCTCAGGACGCGCGGGGTCCGTCCCGCACCGTGCAGCCGGCCCGCCGGGTCGCGTACGACGTGCTGCGCGCGGTCTCCGACGCCGACGCCTACGCCAATCTGCTGCTGCCATCGGCCATCGCCGATGCCGGCCTCACCGCGCAGGACGCGGCTCTGGCCACCGAGCTGACCTACGGCACCCTCCGCCGCCGCGGCACCTACGACGCGATCATCGCCGTCGCGGCCGACCGCGCGGCCGCAGACATCGACCCCGCCGTGCTCGACGCACTGCGGCTGGCCACGCATCAGCTCCTCGCCACGCGCGTCGCCTCCCATGCGGCTGTGAACGAGTCGGTGAACATCGTCGCGGCGGCTCAGGGGCGAGGGGCCGCGAGCTTCACGAACGCCGTGCTGCGGCGCATCTCCCGTGACACGCCCGGCGAGTGGGAGGAGCGGATCCAGCGTGAGGCGCGCTCGGACGACGAGCGGCTCGCGCTGCGCTCCGCCCACCCCGTCTGGGTGATCCGCGCCCTGCGCCGCGCCCTCGCCGCCGAGGGGAGGGGAGACGAGCTCGACGCCCTCCTCGACGCAGACAACGCCTCTCCCGAGGTGACGCTGGTCGCGCTCCCCGGACTCGCGGAGCCGGGGGAGCCCCGCCGCCCCTACGCGCCGACGGCCTATGGCTCGGCCGGAGGCGATCCGCACCGCGTGGTCGCGGGTTCCGGCGGCAGGGTGCGCGTGCAGGACGAGGGCTCGCAGCTCGTCGCCCTCGCGCTCACCGCGGTGATGCCGATCGAGAAGGGCGAGCGCTGGCTCGATCTCTGCGCGGGCCCCGGCGGCAAGACCGCCCTGCTCGCCGCGATCGCCGCCGAGCGCGGAGCGGTCCTCGAAGCGAACGAGGTGGTTCCCGCGCGGGCCGGCCTGGTGCGCAACGCCCTGAAGCCCGTCCCCGGCGACGTCGTCGTGCACGAAGAGGACGGGCGCGCCCTCGCCGCCGCGCGCCCAGGGGAGTTCACCCGCATCCTCGTCGACGCCCCCTGCACCGGTCTGGGGGCGCTCCGGCGCCGCCCGGAGGCCCGGTGGCGCAAATCCCCGGCCGATGTCGCCGAGCTCGTGCCGCTGCAGACAGAGCTGCTCGCCGCGGCCGTCGACGCCCTCGCGCCGGGCGGTGTGGTCGCCTACGTCACGTGCTCGCCGCACCTCGCCGAGACGACGGGCGTGGTGAAGGAGGTGCTCCGCACGCGTGACGGCCTCGAAGAGCTCGACGCCCGCGCGGTGGTCGAGAGCGTCGCCGAGACGCCGATCGACCTCGCCGGCGACGGCTCCGGGCGCGTGCAGCTGTGGCCGCACCGTCATGGCACGGACGCGATGTTCCTCGCCCTGCTGCGCAAGCGCGAGTGACGACGTCCCGAGTTGTCGCGGTGCGCACGTGCACCGCGATAATGGGCGCATGCCCGCTTTCCCCGACGCCCCTCGCATCAACCCGAGCATCCTCGCCGCCGACTTCGTGAACATGCAGCGCGATCTGGCGAAGATCGCCACGGCCGATTTCGCGCACGTCGACGTCATGGACAACCACTTCGTGCCGAACCTCACCTTCGGTCCGCAGATGGTGGAGCGGATCCAGGCGACGAGTCCGGTGCCGCTGGATGTGCACCTCATGATCACCGATCCGGATCGCTGGGCGCCCGGCTACGCAGAGCTGGGCGCGGAGAGCGTCACGTTCCACCTGGAGGCCGCGGCCGACCCGGTGACGCTCGCCCGACGTCTCCGCGACATCGGGGCGCGCGCCGGCGTCGCGATCAAGCCGGGGACGCCGGCGGAGAGTCTGTACGACGTGCTCGACGAGTTCGACCAGATCCTCGTGATGACGGTCGAGCCGGGCTTCGGCGGACAGGGCTTCATGCCGGAGACGATGCCCAAGCTCCGGGCGTTGGCCGACGAGGCCAAACGACGCGGGTCGACGGTGTGGCTCCAGGTCGACGGAGGGATCTCCGACCGCACGATCGAGATCGCAGCGGCAGCGGGAGCGGACACCTTCGTGGCCGGATCGGCCGTCTACGGCGCCGACGACGTCGAGGCGGCCGTCACCCGGCTGAGGGAGCTCGCCAGAGCCGCTAGCCTGGAGGGGTGAAGACTTTCGACGAACTGTTCGCCGAGCTCAGCCACAAGGCCGAGACTCGCCCCGAGGGATCGGGTACGGTCGCCGAGCTCGACGGAGGGATCCACACGATCGGCAAGAAGATCGTGGAGGAGGCCGCCGAGGTGTGGATGGCGTCCGAGTACGAGTCCGACGAGGCGGCGGCCGAGGAGATCTCGCAGCTGCTCTACCACCTTCAGGTGATGATGATCGCCAAGGGCCTGAGCCTGCAGGACGTCTACCGACATCTGTGATGCGCTCCGCCCCATCCGATTCGATCTGAAGGCTGTTCATGCTGCGCATTGCCGTTCCCAACAAGGGCTCTCTCTCCGAGACCGCCGCCGAGATGCTCGCGGAGGCCGGGTACGCCGGCCGCCGCGACCCCAAGACCCTGCACGTCGTCGACGCCGAGAACGACGTCGAGTTCTTCTTCCTCCGCCCGCGTGACATCGCGACCTACGTCGCCTCCGGCGCCCTGGACGTGGGCATCACCGGTCGCGACCTGCTGCTCGACGTGCAGCAGCCGGCTCGCGAGATCGAGCAGCTCGGATTTGGCGGCTCCACCTTCCGCTTCGCCGGCCCTCCCGGCCGGTTCGCCGCCGTCGAGGATCTCGACGGCGTGCGCGTCGCCTCGGCCTATCCCGGCCTCGTCGGAGCCTTCCTCCGTGAGCACGGCGTGTCCGCTGAACTGGTCCAGCTCGACGGCGCCGTGGAGTCCGCCGTGCGGCTGGGGGTGGCGGATGCCGTCGCCGACGTCGTGTCCACCGGAACGACCCTGCGCCAGGCCGGACTGGAGATCTTCGGCCCGGTCATCCTCGAGTCCGAGGCCGTGCTGATCAGCAGGCCCGGCGACGCCGAGGGCACCGAGACGCTCCTGCGCCGTCTGCGCGGCGTCATGGTGGCCCGTCGCTTCGTGCTGCTCGACTACGACCTCCCGGCCGAGCTCGTCGACCAGGCGGTGGCGATCGCGTCGGGACGTGAGTCGCCGACCATCTCGCCCCTGCGCGACCCCTCCTGGGTCGCGGTCAGGGTCATGGTGCCCAGCCGCGGCGTCAACCAGGTGATGGACGACCTCTACGCGCTCGGCGCACGGGCGATCCTGGTCACCGCGATCCACGCCGCGAGGCTCTGATGACTCTCGCCAGCCGCGTCATCCCGTGCCTCGACGTGGCGGACGGCCGCGTCGTCAAGGGCGTCAACTTCGAGAACCTGCGCGATATGGGCGACCCCGTCGAACTGGCCAGGCACTATGCGGCTCAGGGCGCCGACGAGATCACCTTCCTCGACGTCACCGCCACGGTAGACGCGCGTGCGACGACCTACGACGTCGTGCAGCGCACGGCGGAGCAGGTGTTCGTCCCGTTGACCGTCGGCGGGGGAGTGCGCAGCGTCGACGACGTGTCGCGCCTGCTCTCCGTGGGTGCAGACAAGGTCGGGGTGAACTCCGCGGCGATCGCCAGGCCCGATCTGATCGGCGAGATCGCGGACCGGTTCGGCGCCCAGGTCCTCGTGCTGTCGCTCGATGTGAAGCGTGCCGACACGACCCCCTCCGGGTTCGTGGTGACCACGCACGGCGGGCGTACGCAGACCACGCTCGACGCACTGGTGTGGGCTCGCGAGGCAGCCGAGCGCGGAGCCGGTGAGCTCCTCGTCAACTCCATCGACGCCGACGGCACCCGTGACGGCTTCGATCTCGAACTCGTGCGCCTCATGCGGGAGGCCGCATCGGTCCCCGTGATCGCCTCCGGTGGCGCCGGCGCGGTCGAGCACTTCGCACCGGCGATCAAGGCGGGAGCGGATGCCGTGCTCGCCGCCAGCGTGTTCCACACCGGCGCCCTCACCGTCGGCGAGGTCAAGGATGCGCTGCGTGCCGAAGGGGTGGTCGTGCGATGAGCGACGTCGACGAGCGGATCGCGCAGGTCGCGTTCAACGCAGACGGACTCGCGCCGGTGATCGTGCAGCAGTGGGACTCCGGCGAGGTGCTGATGCTCGCGTGGATGAACGACGAGGCGCTGCGTCGCACGCTGACCACCGGTCGCGCCGTGTACTGGTCGCGGTCGCGGCAGGAGTACTGGCGCAAGGGCGACACGTCCGGCAACATCCAGGTGGTCCACGAGGCGCGTCTCGACTGCGACGGCGACGCCATCCTGTTGCGCGTCGACCAGACGGGGCCGGCGTGCCACACCGGCACGCGCACCTGCTTCGACACCACCGATCTGCAGGCGGTCGACGGGAGCGCCATCGCATGAGCCTCGCGCGCAGAGGGAGATCCATCGCGGTGTCCGGGTTCCTGCTCGGAGGCGCGGCGGGGATCATCTCGTCCACGCAGACCTGGCTGGTCGTGCAGCGGGCGGATGCCGGAGAGGACATCCTCGTGCCCGGCGCGGCAGCGCTCCCGCTGCTGGCGCCGTTGAGTCTCGCCGTGCTGGCGCTCGGCGCGGCCCTGTCGATCGTCGGGCCGGTGCTCCGGCTCGTGTTCGGCATCCTCGCGGGCGCCGCCGGTGTGCTCCTCGCATGGTCCACCCTGCAGCTGATCGTCACGGCGCCGATCGGGGCCGTCGCCTCGACCGTGACGGAGACGACGGGTCTCGCCGGAACCGGGGGCCTCCACGACGTCGTGGCCTCGATCGCACCGACCGCCTGGCCGTGGCTCTCGCTGGCCGGGTGGGCCGTGCTGCTCGTCGCCGCAGCGGTCGTGCTGCTGACCTGGCGCGGATGGAAGAAGAGCGGCCGCAGGTACCGCACGGATGCCGAGGCCCACGCCCAGGGGTCCGGCCCCGTCGACGCGATCGATTCCTGGGACGACCTGTCGCGTGGCACCGATCCGACACGCTGACACCGATAGACTGAACGCGCCCTGCACGTCGTCCCCCGGAGGAGAACATGACCAACTCGATCGCTGACCCCGGCCACGGACACTCGCCTGCCGCCTGGACGGCCGTGATCATCATGCTCCTCGGCGTCACCCTCGGCACCGTCTTCTTCTGCGTCGAGCAGCCCGCTCTCGTGTGGGCCTCCGTGGTGCTCATCCCCGTCGGCGCGCTCGTCGGCTGGATCCTCGCGAAGGCCGGTTACGGCGTGAAGGGCCCCAAGTACCAGCCGAAGGGCCACTAGTGGTCCTCGCCGACCTGACGGCCGGCGCTGTCGCAGATGCAGAGCGTCGCGCGCTCACGAGGTCTCTCGCAGACGTCGAGCGCGCCGCCCTGGAGCGCCCCGCCGTCAAGGACGCCCTCGCGTTCCTCGCCCCTGCGGACAGGGTCAAGATCATCGCCGAGGTGAAGCGGGCCAGCCCGTCGCGCGGCGCTCTGGCCGAGATCCCCGATCCCGCACTGCAGGCCTCCCTCTACGAGACCGGTGGCGCGTCCGCGATCAGCGTGCTCACCGAGGAACGTCGATTCGGTGGGAGTCTCGCCGACCTCGAGGCCGTGACCGCCCGGGTCGCCCTGCCGGTGCTGCGCAAGGACTTCATCGCCACGCGCTACCAGGTGCTCGAGGCCCGCGCGGCGGGAGCCGATCTCGTGCTCCTCATCGTCGCCGGCATCTCGCGCGCGGTACTGCAGGATCTCTTCAGCTTCATCACCGAGCTCGGGATGACCCCGCTCGTCGAGACGCACTCGGCGGACGAGCTGGAGGCGGCGATCGACCTCGGCGCACCACTGATCGGCGTGAACGCGCGCGACCTCACGACACTCGAGCTCGACCGCGACCTCTTCGGACGCCTGGTCGAGCGCATCCCCGACTCCGCGATCAAGGTCGCCGAATCGGCGGTGCTCACGCCCGCAGACGTCGCGCACTATCGCGCCGCGGGGGCGGACGTCGTCCTGATCGGGGAGGCGCTCGTCACGGGCGACCCGGTCGCCACGCTCAAGAGCTTCCTGGAGGTCTAGATGAGTCTCCGTGACCAGCACGGCCCGCTGTTCGGCGAGTACGGCGGCCGCTACATGCCCGAGTCGCTGATCGCGGCGATCGACGAGCTCACCGAGGCCTACACCGAGGCCATCGCCGATCCCGCCTTCCGTGCGGAGCTGGTACGGCTGCTGAGCACCTACGCCGGACGCCCGTCCCCCCTCACCGAGGTCGCGCGTTTCGCCGAGCACGCCGGAGGCGCCCGCGTCTTCCTCAAACGCGAGGATCTCAACCACACCGGCTCGCACAAGATCAACAACGTGCTCGGCCAGGCGCTGCTCACCAAGCGTCTGGGCAAGACGCGCGTGATTGCCGAGACCGGTGCCGGTCAGCACGGCGTCGCCACGGCCACGGCTGCGGCCCTGTTCGGCCTCGACTGCACGATCTACATGGGCGAGGTCGACACGCAGCGTCAGGCGCTGAACGTCGCGCGCATGCGGCTGCTGGGCGCCGAGGTGGTCGCCGTCACGTCCGGTTCGCGCACGCTGAAGGACGCCATCAACGACGCGTACCGCGACTGGGTGGCATCGGTCGAGACGACCAACTACATCTTCGGCACGGCGGCGGGACCGCATCCCTTCCCTGCGATGGTGCGCGACTTCCAGAAGATCATCGGCGAGGAGGCCCGCCAGCAGCTCCTCGACGAGGTCGGCCGGCTGCCGGACGCCGTCATCGCCTGTGTGGGCGGAGGGTCGAACGCGATCGGCATGTTCGACGCGTTCCTCGACGACGAGGGCGTGAAGCTGTACGGCGTCGAGGCGGCGGGCGATGGCGTCGACACCGACAAGCACGCGGCTTCGATCGAGCGAGGACGCCCCGGCATCCTGCACGGCGCGAAGACCTACGTGCTCCAGGACGAAGACGGCCAGACGATCGAGTCGCACTCGATCTCCGCCGGTCTCGACTACCCGGGCGTCGGACCCGAGCACTCCTGGCTCGCCGATATCGGCCGCGCCGAGTACATCCCCGCCACCGACGACGAGGCCATGCAGGCCCTGCGGTTGCTGAGCCGCACGGAGGGGATCATCCCCGCGGTCGAGTCGGCGCATGCGCTCGCGGGCGCGATGCGGATCGGGCGCGAGCTCGGGCCGGATGCGGTGCTGGCCGTGTGCCTCTCCGGCCGCGGCGACAAGGACATGGACACCGCAGCGACGTACTTCCACCTGTACGACGAGGGAGCCGTGGGATGAGCCGCGTCGAAGAGGCCATCGCTCGCGCCGAGGCCGCCGGGCGCTCCGCGTTCGTCGGTTATCTGCCCGTCGGATTCCCCGATCTCGAGACCAGCATCCAGGCCGCGATCACCCTGGCCCGCAACGGCGTCGACATCATCGAGCTCGGACCGCCCTACAGCGATCCGGTCATGGACGGCGCCGTGATCCAGGAGGCAACCACGGCGGCTCTCGCCGGCGGCTTCAAGATGCGCGACCTGTTCACGGCCGTCCGCGCGATCACCGACGCCGTCGACGTGCCGGTGCTGGTGATGACGTACTGGAACCCCGTGTTCCAGTACGGCGTCGACCGCTATGCCGACGACCTCCTCGCCGCGGGCGGCGCCGGGCTCATCACGCCCGACATCACTCCGGACGTGGCGGGGGAGTGGATCGCCGCCAGCGAGCGCACCGGACTCGACCGCGTGTTCCTCGCGGCGCCGACGTCCACCGACGAGCGTCTCGACCTCGTCGTCTCCTCGTCCACCGGCTTCGTCTACACCGTGTCCACGATGGGCATCACCGGCGAACGCGCGGAGCTCGACCGCGCGGCGCGCACGCTCGTCGGACGCCTGCGAGAGCACGGCGCGACGCGCGCGTGCGTGGGCATCGGCATCTCCACCGCCGAGCAGATCGCCGGCGTCTCCGAGTACGCCGACGGCGCCATCGTCGGCACCGCGCTCGTCCGCGCCCTCCGCGACGGGGGTCTCGATGCCCTCGCCGACGTCACCCGCACCCTGGCCGCCGGCACGTCGTCGGCGCGCCCCGTACACGAGAACTAGAATCGCACTCATGTCCCTCGCGCTCCACAGCACCGTCACCGACGTGCTCGCCAGCATCCCCAGCCCGCCGGTCTCCTACATCGACCTCGGGCCGATCCGGGTCCACTTCTACGCGCTGTGCATCATCGCGGGCATCATCGCGGCGGTGTTCATCACCAACCACCGTCTGACCAAGCGCGGAGCGGAGCCGTGGGTCGTGATCGACATCTCGATCCTCGCCGTGCCGCTGGCGATCATCGGCGCGCGCATCTTCCACGTGCTCACGCACCCCGGCTTCTACTTCGGTCCAGGCAAGAACACCTGGAACCCGTTCGAGCCCGGTTCGGTGTGGGCGATCTGGGAGGGCGGCATCGCGATCTTCGGCGCCCTCATCGGCGGCGCCATCGGCGCCTACCTCGGCTGCAAGTGGACCGGCATCCGGTTCTGGACCTTCGCCGACGCCCTCGCGCCCGGACTCCTGCTGGCGCAGGCGATGGGCCGATTCGGCAACTGGTTCAACCACGAGCTGTTCGGCCTGCCGACCACGCTGCCGTGGGGTCTGGAGATCGAGCCGACGAACTCCGCCTTCCCGCCCGGACTCCCCGAGGGCACCCTCTTCCACCCGACGTTCCTCTACGAGGTGATCTGGAACGGCCTCGGCGTGCTGGTGCTGCTGTGGCTCGGCCGCAAGCTCTACTTCCAGTGGGGCCGCCTCTTCGCGATCTACCTCATCTGGTACAGCGCCGGGCGCGTGGTGTGGGAGTCCATCCGCATCGACCCGAGCGAGATCATCCTGGGGCTCCGCAGCAACGTCTGGGCCGCGATCATCGGCATCGTCGTCGGCCTGGTGATCCTCGTCGTGCAGCACCGCCGTCACCTCGGCCTCGAGCCCTCGGCGTACCAGCCGGGGCGGGAGCGGAAGGTCTCCGAGGCTGATGTAGAATCACAGGACAATACCTCCGATTTCGTGGACGTGAGCGAGCCTCCGTCCGACGAGATCACCGCAGGAGCAGCCGCCACAAGCAACGCTCCCACGGACGCATAAGGCGCTCACAGCTGCCGGTCCGTGAGGACCCCACTGCACACGCCCGGCCAATGACGTCCCCGGGTCACTCGAAGATCTGAGGACGGTACAGGTGTATTTTCAGCCTCCCTATGGCGCGTCCGGCGCTTACCCCCCGAAGCAGGGCATGTACAACCCCGCGTTCGAGAAGGACGCATGCGGCCTGGCCATGGTCGCGACCCTGCGCGGTGAAGCCGGTCACGACATCATCGCCCTCGCGCTCGAAGCGCTGAGAAACCTGGAGCACCGCGGTGCGATCGGCTCTGACGCCGGCACCGGAGACGGAGCGGGCATCCTCACCCAGATGCCGGACGCATTCCTCCGAGCGGTCACCGACTTCGACCTCCCTCCTGTCGGCGAGTACGCCGCGGGCCTCGCGTTCCTGCCGCGCGACTCGGGAGAGCGTCGGCAGCAGAAGGCGGGGATCGAGAAGATCGCCCGCAGCGAGGGCCTCCGCGTCCTCGGGTGGCGTGAGGTGCCCACCGCCAACGAGAACCTCGGCAAGCACGCCGACGAGGCCCGTCCCGCGTTCGAGCAGCTGTTCGTCAGCGCCGGCGGTACGACCCACGCCCAGGCTCCGCTCACGGGGATCGCGCTCGACCGCGTCGCCTACCGCCTGCGCAAGCGCGCGGGGCACGAGCTCGGCGCCTATTTCGTGTCGCTCTCCAGCCGCACCCTCGGCTACAAGGGCATGGTCACCACGCTCCAGCTCGAGCCGTTCTACCCCGACCTCCAGGACGAGCGTTTCGCGTCCGAGCTGGCCGTCGTCCACTCGCGCTACTCCACGAACACCTTTCCGTCCTGGCCGCTCGCGCAGCCGTTGCGGATGCTCGCTCACAACGGCGAGATCAACACGGTCGGCGGCAACCGCAACTGGATGAGGGCCAGGCAGTCGCAGCTCGAGTCCGAGCTCCTCGGCGATGTCGCGCCGCTGCTCCCTATCTGCACCGACGGGGCCAGCGACTCCGCCTCATTCGACGAGGTGCTCGAGCTGCTCACGCTCACGGGACGCAGCCTGCCGCACGCCATCATGATGATGGTGCCCGAGGCGTACGAGAAGCAGTCGGACATCTCCCCGGAGCTTCGGGCCTTCTACGAGTACCACGCGAACCAGATGGAGCCGTGGGACGGCCCGGCCGCTCTGATCTTCACCGACGGCACGCTCGTCGGAGCGACCCTCGACCGCAACGGGCTCCGTCCCGGCCGCTGGACGGAGACCACCGACGGCCTCATCGTGATCGGCTCGGAGACCGGAGTGCTCACCTTCGAGCCCGAGCGCATCAAGCGCCGCGGACGGTTGCAGCCCGGAAAGATGTTCCTCGTCGACACGGCTCAGCGCCGCATCATCGAGGACGAGGAGATCAAGAACGATCTCGCCACGCTGCACCCTTGGCAGGAGTGGCTCGACGCCGGGGCCGTGCGGCTCGCCGACCTTCCCGAGCGCGAGCACATCGTGCACCCGCCGGCCTCGATCACCCGCCGCCAGCGCACCTTCGGCTACACGGAGGAGGAGGTGCGCATCCTGCTCACCCCCATGGGGCAGACGGGTGTGGAGCCCCTCGGCGCGATGGGGTCGGACACGCCGATCGCGGTGCTCAGCAAGCGCCCGCGCCTGCTCTTCGACTACTTCACGCAGCAGTTCGCCCAGGTCACGAACCCCCCGCTGGACTCGATCCGCGAAGAGGTCGTGACCAGCCTCAAGCTCGGCCTCGGCCCCGAGCGCAACCTTCTGAGCTGGGGGCCGGAACACACCCGTACGGTGTCGCTCGACTTCCCGGTGATCGACAACGACGAGCTGTCGAAGATCCGTCACATCGACAAGGCCCTGCACGGCCGGTCGAGCGCCACGATCAAGGGGCTGTACCACTTCGACGCCGGCCCCCACACGCTCGCCGAGCGTCTGGAGGAGATGTGCGCCGAGGTCGACGAAGCGATCGAGCAGGGCGCGGAGTTCATCATCCTGTCCGACCGTGACTCGAACAAGGACCTCACGCCCGTCCCGTCGCTGCTCATGGTCGCCGCGGTGCACCACCACCTCATCCGCCGCGAGAACCGCATGAAGGTCGGTCTCATCGTCGAGGCCGGCGATGTGCGCGAGGTGCACCACGTCGCCACGCTGATCGGCTACGGCGCGTCGGCGGTCAACCCGTACCTCGCGATGGAGACCGTGGAGCACCTCGTCCGCACGGGCTACATCACCGGCATCACGCCCGAGAAGGCCGTGCGCAACCTCATCTACGCGCTCGGCAAGGGCGTGCTGAAGATCATGTCGAAGATGGGCATCTCGACGGTGTCGTCGTACGCGGGTGCGCAGGTGTTCGAGGCCATCGGCCTCAGCCAGGACGTCATCGACGCGTACTTCACGCGCACCGAGTCGAAGCTCGGCGGCATCACGATCGAGGACATCTTCGCCGAGAACCAGGCACGCCACGACTACGCCTATCCGGAGGATGCGGCGGCCCGTGCGCACGAGCGCCTGTGGACCGGCGGTGAGTACCAGTGGCGCCGTGACGGGTCGCCGCACCTCTTCAACCCGGAGACGGTGTTCAAGCTGCAGCACTCCACCCGTGAGCGCCGCTACGACATCTTCCGCGAGTACACCAAGCTCGTCGACGACCAGGCGGCGGAGCTGAAGACGCTGCGCGGTCTGTTCACGCTGCGCACCGGAGCACGCAAGCCGGTGCCCCTGAGCGAGGTGGAACCGGTCTCCGAGATCGTCAAGCGCTTCTCCACCGGTGCGATGAGCTACGGCTCCATCTCCCGGGAGGCGCACGAGACGCTCGCCATCGCCATGAACAGGATCGGCGGCAAGTCGAACACCGGCGAGGGCGGAGAGGATGCCGACCGACTGGTCGACCCGGAACGGCGCAGCGCCATCAAGCAGGTCGCGTCCGGCCGGTTCGGCGTGACCAGCCTGTACCTCACCGAGTCTGACGACATCCAGATCAAGCTCGCCCAGGGCGCCAAGCCCGGCGAGGGCGGGCAGCTGCCCCCGCAGAAGGTGTACCCGTGGGTCGCCCGCACGCGCGGCGGCACGCCCGGGGTCGGCCTCATCTCACCGCCGCCGCATCACGACATCTACTCGATCGAGGACCTCAAGCAGCTCATCTTCGACCTGAAGCGGGCCAACCCCGAGGCGCGCATCCACACGAAGCTCGTGAGCCAGTCGGGGATCGGCGCGGTCGCCGCGGGCGTCGCCAAGGCGCTCAGCGACGTCGTGCTCGTCTCGGGGCACGACGGCGGCACCGGTGCGAGCCCGCTGAACTCGCTGAAACACGCAGGGACACCCTGGGAGCTGGGACTCGCCGAGACTCAGCAGACGCTCATGCTCAACGGCATGCGCGACCGTGTCGTGGTGCAGGTCGACGGACAGCTCAAGACCGGGCGCGACGTCATCATCGGCGCGCTGCTCGGCGCCGAGGAGTTCGGCTTCGCCACGGCGCCCTTGGTGGTGAGCGGATGCATCATGATGCGGGTCTGCCACCTGGACACGTGCCCGGTCGGCGTCGCGACGCAGAACCCCGTCCTGCGCGAGCGGTTCACGGGCAAGCCCGAGTTCGTCGTGAACTTCATGGAGTTCATCGCGGAGGAGGTGCGTGAGCTGCTCGCCGAGCTCGGCTTCCGGTCGATCGACGAGATCGTCGGCCGCGCCGAGCTCCTCGGCGTGGACGCCGCGGTCGAACACTGGAAGACCGAGGGTCTCGACCTCACGCCGATCCTCGACGGCCCTGCGTTCCCTGCCGGCGAGCCGCGTCGCAGCGGCCGGACGCAGGACCACGAGCTCGAGAAGCACTTCGACGTGCAGCTCATCGACATCGCGAAGGGCGCGCTGCTGAACGGCGAGCACGTCGTGATCGAGTTGCCGATCGCGAACACGGAGCGGGCCGTCGGAACGATGCTGGGACACCAGGTCACCGCACGGTACGGAGCGGCGGGCCTTCCCAGGGAGACCATCGACGTGACCCTGCACGGGACCGCCGGCCAGTCCCTCGGCGCCTTCATGCCCGCCGGCATCGTCCTCCGCCTCGAGGGCGACGCGAACGACTACGTCGGAAAGGGCCTGTCCGGCGGTGACATCACGATCCGTCCGCCGCGGGGATCGTCGATCGCGCCGCACGAGAACGTCATCGCGGGCAACGTGATCGGTTACGGCGCCACCTCGGGTTCGATGTTCATCTCCGGCGTCGTCGGAGAGCGCTTCCTCGTCCGCAACTCGGGCGCGACCGCCGTCGTCGAGGGCGTGGGCGACCACGCTCTGGAGTACATGACCGGCGGGACCGCCGTGATCCTCGGCGGGACGGGGCGCAACTTCGGCGCAGGCATGTCCGGGGGAGTGGCGTACGTCAGACGGCTCGATCCCGCGAAGATCAACGCGCAGTCGCTCGGCAGCGGGGAGCTCCTGCTGTCTCCACTCGACCGCGCCGACGTCGAGGTCCTCCGCGGACTCGTGTCGGAGCACGTCGAGCGCACGGCGTCGCCGCTCGGCGCCGAGATCCTCGCGAGCTTCGACGAGGTGGCGACGGAGTTCGTCAAGGTGCTGCCGCGCGACTTCGCCGCGGTGCGCAGCATGCGCGAGGAAGCAGTGGCCGAGGGGATCGACCCCGACGGCGACATCGTCTGGAACCGCATCCTGGAGGTGACCGGTGGCTGATCCCAAAGGTTTTCTGAAGGTCACTGAGCGTGAGCTTCCCGCCCGACGTCCGGTGCCCGTGCGGATCATGGATTGGAAAGAGGTCTACGAGCCGGGCGACCAGGCCGTGCTCCGTCGACAGGCGAGCCGGTGCATGGACTGCGGTGTGCCGTTCTGCCACCAGGGCTGCCCGCTCGGCAACCTGATCCCCGAGTGGAACGATCTCACCTGGCGGGGAGAGGGCCGTGCGGCCATCGACCGGCTGCACGCCACGAACAACTTCCCGGAGTTCACCGGGCGGCTGTGCCCCGCTCCCTGCGAGAGCGCGTGCGTGCTGGGCATCAACCAGCCGGCAGTGACGATCAAGCAGATCGAGGTCTCGATCATCGACGAGGCGTTCAGCAAGGGCTGGGTGGAGGCGCAGCCTCCGGCGCGCCTCACCGGCAAGACGGTCGCGGTCGTGGGCTCCGGCCCCGCCGGCCTCGCGGCTGCGCAACAGCTCACGCGTGCCGGGCACACCGTCGCCGTGTTCGAGCGCGACGACCGCATCGGCGGTCTGCTCCGCTACGGAATCCCGGACTTCAAGATGGAGAAGTCCCAGCTGGAGTCGCGTCTGCGCCAGATGCAGGAAGAGGGCACGCGCTTCCGCGCAGGCGTCGAGATCGGCAAGGACATCACCTGGGACGATCTGCGGGCGCGCTACGACGCGGTGGTGATCGCAACGGGGTCCACGGTGCCGCGCGATCTGGCCATCCCCGGGCGCGACCACGACGGCGTGCACTTCGCCATGGAGTATCTCGTCGAGTCGAACCACGCCGTCGCCGGCGACAAGGTCACCGAGCAGATCACGGCGGAGGGCAAGCACGTCGTCGTCATCGGCGGAGGCGACACCGGTGCCGACTGCATCGGCACGGCGCACCGCCAGGGGGCTTTGAGCGTGACCAACCTCGCGATCGGCACGCAGCCGGGAACCGAGCGCCCTGGCCACCAGCCGTGGCCGATGATGCCGACGGTGTTCGAGGTGCAGTCCGCGCATGAAGAGGGCGGCGAGCGGGTCTTCCTCGCCTCGACCGTCGAGTTCCTCGCGAACGAGGTCGGAGAGGTCCGTGCGCTGCGGGTCGCCGAGACCGAGTACGTCGACGGCCGGCGCGTGCCCAAGAGCGGGACCGAACGCGAGATCCCGGCGGATCTCGTACTCATCGCCATGGGCTTCACAGGACCGGAGCAGGAGGGCTTCGGCGAGGAGGTGCGCCCGCAGTTCACCGAACGGGGCAACTTCCAGCGTGACTCGTCGTACGAGACGACCGTCCCCGGTGTGTTCGTGGCAGGGGACGCCGGCCGCGGACAGTCCCTCATCGTCTGGGCGATCGCGGAGGGCCGCGCCGCCGCCGCGAACGTCGACCGCTTCCTGATGGGGGAGACCGTGCTGCCCGAGCCGGTGCGCCCGTCGGATGTCGCGATCGGACTCCAGCCCGCGTAGGCTGGCCCCGGCACCGTCGCCTGATTTCTAATCCCCCATCTACCCTGGAGAATCTGTTGAGACGCGCGAAAATCGTCGCCACCCTGGGCCCCGCGACCTCCACCTATGAGACCGTTCGGGCCATCATCGAGGCCGGAGTGGACGTCGCCCGCCTGAACCTCAGCCACGGCGACTACTCCGTGCACGAGGCCAACTACGCGAACGTGCGTCGTGCCGCGGAGGACACGGGGCGCGCGGTCGCCGTGCTCGTCGACCTGCAAGGGCCGAAGATCCGCCTCGGGCGGTTCGAGGACGGGCCCTACGAGCTGGCCGAGGGCGACATCTTCAAGATCACCACCGAGGACATCATCGGCAACAAGGACATCTGCGGGACGACCTTCAAGGGTCTTCCGCAGGATGTCAAGCCGGGCGACTTCCTGCTCATCGACGACGGCAAGGTCCGCGTCGAGGTGGTCGAGACCGACGGCGTCACCGTCACCACCCGCGTGGTCGTCGCCGGCGCCGTCTCGAACAACAAGGGCATCAACCTTCCCGGTGTGGCCGTGAACGTCCCCGCTCTGAGCGAGAAGGATGAGGACGACCTGCGTTGGGGTCTGCGCACGGGCGCCGACATCATCGCGCTGTCGTTCGTTCGGAACGCCGCCGACGTCACGCGGGTGCACGAGATCATGGCGGAGGAGGGCGTCAAGATCCCCGTCATCGCCAAGGTCGAGAAGCCCCAGGCCGTCGACGCCCTCGAGGAGATCGTCGACGCGTTCGACGGCATCATGGTCGCCCGTGGAGACCTGGGTGTTGAGCTCCCTCTGGAGGCGGTGCCGATCGTGCAGAAGCGGGCCGTCGAGCTCGCCCGTCGCAATGCGAAGCCGGTCATCGTGGCCACGCAGATGCTCGAGTCCATGATCAGCAGTCCGGTGCCGACCCGGGCCGAGACCTCCGACGTCGCCAACGCCGTGCTCGACGGCGCCGACGCCGTCATGCTGTCCGGCGAGACCAGCGTCGGGGACTACCCGGTGGTCGTGGTCGAGACCATGGCGCGCATCATCGAGTCGACCGAGGAGCACGGTCTGGAGCGCATCCCGCCGCTCAACACCAAGCCGCGCACGCAGGGGGGAGCGATCACGCTCGCCGCGCTGGAGGTCGCCGAGTTCGTCGAGGCGAAGTTCCTCTGCGTGTTCACGCAGTCCGGCGACTCCGCACGTCGTCTGTCCCGTCTTCGCTCACGCATCCCGATGCTCGCCTTCACGCCGGAGCCCGGTATCCGCCGTCGGATGGCCCTCACCTGGGGTATCCGATCGACGCTCGTGGAGATGGTGCAGCACACCGACCTCATGTACCACCAGGTGGACGAGTACCTGCTCGGCACCGGCCTCGCGGCCGAGGGCGACACGGTCGTCGTGATCTCCGGTTCCCCTCCCGGGATCATCGGTTCGACGAACGACCTCCGCGTCCACAAGGTCGGCGACACCATCCGCGGTGCCGCGCCGATCTACAAGACCGGCGTCTGACGTCATCCGTCGACTGCGCGTCGTGCCCTCGGGGCCCGGCGCGCAGTCTCGTTCCGAGGGTGCGATAGTGTCTTCGGTGGGCCGGCGTGGCGGAATGGCAGACGCGGAGCACTCAAAATGCTTTGTCCGAAAGGGCGTGTGGGTTCGAGTCCCACCGCCGGCACCAAAAGTCTCTCTACTAGGATGGTTGTGTGACCGAGCAAGAACAGGCTGAGCAGCCCACGGCATCCGCACCCCGACGCGTCGTCGTCGCCGAGGACGAATCGCTGATCCGTCTCGACATCGTCGAGATCCTCCGCGACAACGGCTTCGACGTCGTGGGAGAGGCGGGCGATGGCGAGACGGCCGTGGCCCTGGCCACGGAACTGCGCCCCGACCTCGTCATCATGGATGTCAAGATGCCTCAGCTCGACGGCATCAGCGCGGCCGAGAAGCTCCACAAGGGCAACATCGCCCCCGTCGTCCTCCTGACCGCCTTCAGTCAGAAGGAGCTCGTCGAGCGGGCGAGCGAGGCCGGAGCGCTGGCCTACGTGGTCAAGCCATTCACTCCGAACGACCTCCTTCCCGCGATCGAGATCGCGCTGGCCCGTCACGAGCAGATCATCACGCTCGAGGCCGAGGTCGCCGACATGGTCGAGCGCTTCGAGACGCGCAAGCTCGTCGACCGCGCCAAGGGTCTCCTCAACGAGAAGATGGGGCTGTCCGAGCCCGAGGCCTTCCGCTGGATCCAGAAGGCGTCCATGGACCGCCGTCTGACGATGCAGGACGTCGCCAAGGCGATCATCGAGCAGCTCGCGCCGAAGAAGTAACGGTGATTCCGCTCGACGCGGAACACACGCTTCGGCCGGTGCGCACCGGTGACGGCGCCGCTTTGGCTCGCGCCTATGCGGCGAATCGCGCGCACCTGGCTCCGTGGGAGCCCGTCCGGGACGAGGAGTTCTTCACCGCGGCGTGGCAGGAGCATCACGCGCGTCAGTGCGTGGAGGATGCCGCCGCGGGGCGTAGCGTGCGTTTCGTGATCGTCTCGGATGACGGCGAGATCCGCGGACGCATGAACCTCAACAACATCGTCCGCGGTGCGTTCTGGAGCTGTGATCTCGGGTACTGGATCGACGTGAACCGGCTCCGCCGAGGACTCGCGTCCCGAGCCGTCGGCGAGGTCGCGGACTATGCGCTCCGGGAATTGCGACTGCACCGCCTGCAGGCCGCGACGCTGCTGCAGAATCTCGCCTCGCAGCGTGTTCTCCTCGGGACCGGGTTCGAGAGGATCGGCCTGGCACCGCAGTACCTCAAGATCGCAGGGGAGTGGCAGGACCATCTGCTCTTCCAGAAGATCCTGGTGGGGTGATCCGTCCTCCACCGATATGGGGTCGGACATGTTCTCCACGGATGCTGGAATCCCCGCTCCTCGCCCCTCTGACGCCGCATAGGGTCGACGCATGATGACGACTCCCCGCCCGTTGGATCTCCGCCTCGAGCAGAACGCGAACGACATCTCATCGATCTATGAACTGCTTTCCGGCGTCGACGGGCGGTTCGATCAGATCGATGCGAGGTTGGATGCTCATGACGCCCGGTTCGACCGGATCGATGCGAGGCTGGATGCCCATGACGCCCGGTTCGACCGGATCGATGCGAGGCTGGATGCCCATGACGCCCGGTTCGATCAGATCGATGCGAGGCTGGATGCTCATGACGCCCGGTTCGATCAGATCGATGCGAGGCTCGACGGCATCGACACGCGTCTCGACCGGATCGATTCGAGACTTGATGCGCATGACGCCCGTTTCGACTCGGTCGATGCGGCGCTCGGCGAGTTGAGCGCTCAGGTCGGGGAGATCCTGACGATCCTCACCGCCGACCGGACCTGATCACGCGCCCGCGGGCATGTCCTTGATCATGTTGGTGATCCGGATCGTCGAGCAACGACGCCCCTGGTCGTCCGTGACGACGATCTCGTGCACGGTGATGCTCCGTCCCAGGTGCACGGGGGTGCAGACTCCGGTGACGACGCCGGAGGTCGCCGAACGGGTGTGAGTGGCGTTGATGTCGACGCCGACCGCGAGACGTCCGGGGCCGGCGTGCAGGTTCGCCGCCATGGAACCGAGGGACTCGCCGAGCACGACGTAGGCACCTCCGTGCATGAGGCCGACCGGTTGCGTGTTGCCCTCGACGGGCATAGTGGCGACGCAGCGTTCCAGGCCGAACTCGATGAACTCCATGCCCATCTTCTCGGCCAGGGCGCCCATTCCGCGGGCCGTCGCCCATTCGAGTCCTTCGCTCATCGCGACGTCGCTCATGAATCCTCCTCAGCGGGTGTCTGTCGTCCTCGTTAGGC
The DNA here is from genome assembly GCA_040395495.1 of Microbacterium hydrocarbonoxydans. Classification (GTDB taxonomy): domain Bacteria; phylum Actinomycetota; class Actinomycetes; order Actinomycetales; family Microbacteriaceae; genus Microbacterium; species Microbacterium hydrocarbonoxydans_D. The sequence goes on from JBEBQG010000008.1 coordinate 49,984, forward strand.
TGACAGGGTGACGGACTCCGCAAAGCCTACCCTCATGGTCGTCGACGGCCACTCGCTCGCCTATCGCGCCTTCTTCGCCCTTCCGGTGGAGAACTTCACGACGAAGGACAACCAGCACACCAACGCCATCTACGGGTTCCTCTCCATGCTCGTGAACCTGATCAAGGCGGAGCAGCCGACCCACATGGCGATCGCCTTCGACACGTCGAGGCACTCCTTCCGCACCGACGTGTACCCCGAGTACAAGGCGACGCGTTCCGAGACTCCGCAGGAGTTCCGCGGTCAGATCCCGCTGCTGCAGGACTGCCTCGCGGCCATGTCGATCCCCGTCCTGACGAAAGACGGGTTCGAGGCCGACGACATTCTCGCCACGCTCTCATCCAGGGGAGCAGCCCAGGGGTACGACGTGCTCGTCGTCTCGGGCGACCGTGACACCATCCAGCTCGTCACCGATCAGGTCACCCTTCTGTATCCGTCCGTCCAAGGCGTCTCGCAGCTCAAACGGTATGACCCGACCACCGTCCAGGAGCGGTACGGCGTGCGACCCGAGCAGTACCCCGACATCGCTGCGCTGGTCGGGGAGACCAGCGACAACCTTCCCGGCGTGCCCAAGGTCGGGGAGAAGACCGCGGTCAAGTGGCTGACGCAGTTCGGCAGCCTCGACGAGCTGCTCGACCGCGCCGAGGAGATCAAGGGCGTGGTCGGCGGCAACCTCCGCGAGCACATCGACGACGTGCGCCGCAACCGCAAGCTCAATCGCCTGCTCACCGACATCGACCTGCCGGTCGGTCCCGACGACCTCGTCGTCTCGCCGATCGACGCTCAGGCGGTCAGGGACATCTTCGCGCGTCTCGAGTTCCGCACGCTCCTGCCGCGCGTCTTCGAGGCCGTCGGCGCGGGCGATGTCGCCGACGACCCCGCTTCGGTCGTCGTGCTCCCCGAGCCGGTCGAGGCGAGTGCCGACGACTTCGCCGTGTGGGCGGAGGCGCAGACCGGCGACGTGGCCCTCCGCATCACCACCGCGGCCGGTTCGCCCGTTCGGGTGGGCGCCGCGACGGACGCCGAGCTTCGCGAACTGGACTGGTCCGATGACGCGGCAGAGGCTCTCCGCACGTGGCTCGAGTCGGATCGACCCAAGGTTCTGCACGACGCGAAGCCGCAGGTGAAGGCGCTGCTGCGAGCCGGCATCCGACTCGGCGGCCTCGCGTACGACACCAGCCTTGCGGGCTGGTTGCTGCGGCCGAGCTTTCCCGACAAGACCCTCGGCGATCTCGTGGAGCGCTATCTGGGCGAGAAGCTCCCGGAGGCCGACCCGTCGCAGCTCGTGCCCGAGACGGAGGGCGCGACGCCGTCGCAGGAGGCGTGGTTCGCGCTGCGCGTCGCGTCGGCGCTCCGCGAAGACCTCCCCGAGCCGGTGGCGGAGGTTCTGACGGACATCGAGCTACCGACGCTGATCACCCTCGCCGACATGGAGCTGGCCGGTGTGGCCGTCTCGCACGAGGTCCTCTCCACCTTCTCGGGGGAGCTCGGAACGCGCGCCGAGGGACTCGCGCAGGAGGCGTTCGCTCTGGTGGGACGGGAGTTCAATCTGGGATCGCCGAAGCAGCTCCAGGAGGTGCTGTTCGACGACCTGCAGCTGCCGAAGACGCGCAAGACCAAGACCGGATACTCGACGGATGCCGCGGTGCTGGCCGATCTCCAGGAGACCAACCCGCATCCCTTCCTCGGGCTCCTGCTGCAGCACCGGGAGGCGACCAAGCTGCGCCAGATCATCGAGTCGCTCGACACCGCGATCGCCGGGGACCATCGCATCCGCACCACCTACGTGCAGACCGGAAGTCAGACCGGTCGACTGTCCAGCACCGATCCCAACCTCCAGAACATCCCGGTCCGCACGGAGGAGTCCCGCCGCATCCGCAGCGCCTTCCAGGTCGGAGAGGGCTTCGAGTCGCTCCTCACCGCCGACTACTCGCAGATCGAGATGCGCATCATGGCACATCTGTCCGGCGACGAAGGGCTGATCGAGGCGTTCAACAGCGGTGAGGACCTGCACCGCTTCGTCGGCGCCCGGGTGTTCGGCGTCGAGCCGGTCGACGTCACTGCGGCGATGCGCACGAAGGTCAAGGCGATGTCGTACGGACTCGTCTACGGTCTCTCCGCGTTCGGTCTCTCGAAGCAGCTGCGCATCGAGCAATCCGAGGCGAAGCAGCTGATGGTCGAGTACTTCGCGCGCTTCGGCGCCGTGCGCGATTACCTGCGCGCCTCGGTGATGAAGGCCAAGGAGGTCGGCTACACCGAGACCATCTTCGGTCGTCGTCGTCCGTTCCCCGACCTGGCCAGCCCGAACCGCGTGCTCCGCGAGAACGCCGAGCGAGCCGCGTTGAACGCTCCGATCCAGGGCAGCGCGGCCGACATCATGAAGATCGCCCTGTTCCACATCCACGACGACCTTCGTGCCGAAGGCCTCGTGTCGCGAGTGCTTCTGCAGATCCACGACGAGCTCGTGGTCGAGGTCGCTCCGGGGGAGTGGGACGCGGCGGAGCGGATCGTCCGTGCCCGTATGGGCGACGCCGCCGCGCTGTCCGTGCCCCTCGATGTGCAGGTCGGCCGGGGCCAGGACTGGAACGAGGCAGCGCACTGACCCGTCGCCCCGAGTCTTGCTCGCCCACGCGCGCGGACTCGGGGCAATATGCTGCGTTCGCGCCTCGCGGGCTACGCTGGAGGGATGACTTCCGAACCCCGTACCCCGTCTGCCATCGACAAGGTCGCCGATGAATGGGTCGACACGATCTCCGTCCTCGCGCCCACGCTCGGCACCTACATCGGCCGTACCGAGGTCAACGACCGCTTCGGCGACCTCAGCCCGGCGGGGCATGAGGAGATCGCGAACGCGACGAGGGCGACCCTGGCGAAGCTCGCCGCGCTCGAGCCGGTCGACGCGATCGACGAGGTCACCAAGACCGATCTCACCGCGGAACTGACCCTCGACCTCGAACTGCACGACGCCGACTGGCATCTTCGCGACCTGAACGTGATCGCCTCGGCTGCGCAGGACGTCCGCGCGGCATTCGATCTCATGCCGACCTCGACGGCCGAAGACTGGTCCGTCATCGCCACACGCCTCGCCGCCGTCCCCGACGCGCTGCGCGGGTACACCGAGACCCTCAGGGCCGGCATCGCCGCCGGAGTGACTCCCGCGCGCCGACAGGTCGCCGAGGTGGCGGTCCAGATCGGCCGGTACACCGCAGACGACGGCTTCTTCGCGGCGTTCGTGGCCAACGGCGGCCCGGACGAGGGCAATCTGCCCGCCTCCCTCGCTCGGACGCTCGCCGACAACTCGGCGGCAGCCCGCGTGGCGTACGACGAGCTGCGCCGCTTCCTCGCGGAGGAGCTGGCCCCGGTCGCCACCGAGCAGGACGCCGTCGGCCGCGACCTCTACGCGCTGAACTCCCGTCGCTTCCTCGGTGCCACGATCGACCTCGACGAGACCTACGAGTGGGGTCGCGACGAGCTCGAGCGCATGATCGCGGAGCAGACCGCGATCGCCAACGAGATCCTCCCCGGCTCGACGGTGGAAGAGGCGGTCGCCCACCTCGAGTCGGACCCGGCTCGCAAGCTGGTCGGCACGGATGCGCTCCAGCTCTGGATGCAGGAGACCAGCGATCGCGCCGTCGCCGAGCTCGGCGCGACGCACTTCGACATCCCGACGGAGATCCGGACGCTCGAGTGCATGATCGCCCCCACCCAGGAAGGCGGGATCTACTACACCGGCCCGACGGACGACTTCTCGCGTCCCGGTCGGATGTGGTGGTCGGTTCCCGAGGGCGTCACCGAGTTCGACACCTGGCGCGAGCTGACCACCGTGTACCACGAGGGCGTCCCCGGACATCACCTCCAGATCGCGCAGGCGGTGTACAACCGCGCCGAGCTGAACACGTGGCGCCGTCTGCTGGCGGGCACCTCGGGCCATGCCGAGGGATGGGCGCTCTACGCCGAGCGTCTCATGGAGCAGCTGGGTTACCTCGACGATCCCGCCGATCGGCTGGGCATGCTCGACGGACAGCGCATGCGCGCCGCTCGGGTGGTGCTCGACATCGGCGTGCACCTCGGCAAGCCGCGTCTCGACGGCGCCGGAGTGTGGGACGCGGACTATGCGCTGGACTTCATGCGCAAGAACGTCAACATGTCCGATCAGTTCGTGCAGTTCGAGGTGAACCGCTACCTCGGCTGGCCGGGGCAGGCCCCCTCGTACAAGGTCGGCCAGCGTATCTGGGAGCAGGTTCGCGACGCGTATCGGGTCGAGCGCGGTGAGGGCTTCGACATCAAGGAGTTCCACAAGCGGGCGCTGGACATGGGCGGTGTCGGCCTCGACACGCTGCGCACGGCGCTGCTCGCACGCTGACGGGAATGGGTCGCGACCGGCTCGTGTTCATTCACCTGAATAGGAAGGCATGACATGGGTATCGAGTTCGGTCTCGACACGTTCGGAGACATCACCCGCGGGGAGGACGGCGTGCTGCTCAGCGGCGCGCAGACGATCCGCAACATCGTCGCACAGGCCGAGCTGGCGGACGCCGTCGGCGTCGACTTCTTCGGCGTGGGGGAGCACCACCGCCCCGAGTTCGCCGTGTCCGCCCCGGAGATGGTGCTGGCGGCGATCGCATCGCGTACGAAGAACATCCGCCTCGGCACCGCGGTCACGGTGCTGTCGTCCGACGATCCGGTGCGCGTCTTCGAGCGCTTCTCGACGCTGGATGCGGTCTCCGACGGCCGCGCCGAGGTGGTCCTCGGGCGAGGATCGTTCATCGAGTCCTTCCCCCTGTTCGGTTACGACCTGCGCGACTACGAGGCGCTGTTCGAGCAGAAGCTCGAGCTCTTCGTCGAGCTCCTCAAGGAGGAGCCGGTGACGTGGTCGGGCACGATGCGCGCGTCCCTCGAGAACGCCGACGTCTTCCCGAAGACGGAGAAGGGGCTGCGCACGTGGGTCGGCGTGGGCGGCAGTCCCGAGTCCGTTGTCAGGGTCGCACGGCACGGGCTCGGACTCATGCTCGCGATCATCGGCGGTCCCGCGATCCGCTTCAAACCGTTCGTGGATCTCTACCACCGCTCCGTCGCATCGTTCGGCACCGCCCCACACCCCGTCTCGGTGCATTCCCCGGGGCACATCGCCGAGACCGACGACGCGGCATGGGAGGCCGCCTACTCCGGGTTCGAGGCGATGAACAACACGATCGGCAAGGAGCGCGGGTGGCCGCCGTACAGCCGGGCGCGATTCCAGAACGATGTCGGACCGGAGGGGGCGCTCTACGTCGGCTCTCCCGACCGTGTTGCGGCGAAGATCGCGGAGACGATCACGACGCTCGGCCTCGGGCGTTTCGATCTCAAGTACGCCACCGGCACCCTCTCGCACGAGGCGATGATGCACAGCATCGAGTTGTACGGCACAGAGGTGATCCCGCGCGTGCGCAGGCTGCTGGAGGCCGGGGACTGATCCCGCGGTGATGGCACCGGCTCTACGATGAAAGGCATGGCCACCACCGATCTGCCCAGCCGTGCGTCGTTGGCGGAACGTCTCGATGACCTGCCGTTCACGCGCCGGCACGCGCGTCTGCTGACCGGATCCGGGCTGGGGTGGGCGCTGGACGCGATGGACGTCGGCCTGATCTCGTTCATCCTCGCCGCGCTCACCCAGCAGTGGGACCTGACCAAGGGCGAGGCCGGATGGATCGCCTCCATCGGGTTCGTCGGGATGGCCATCGGCGCTACGCTGGGCGGCCTGCTGGCCGACCGTCTCGGACGCCGGCAGGTGTTCGCGCTGACCCTGCTGATCTACGGCGTCGCCACGGGTGCGAGCGCCCTCGTCGGCTCCCTCGCCCTCCTTCTCGTGCTGAGGTTCTTCGTCGGACTCGGGCTCGGCGCAGAGCTGCCGGTCGCGTCGACCTACGTCAGCGAGTTCGCCCCCGCCCGCATCCGAGGGCGACTGATCGTCCTGCTGGAGGCGTTCTGGGCGGTGGGGTGGACGGCTGCCGCCCTGATCGGCTACTTCGTCATCCCCGTCTCCGACGACGGGTGGCGGTGGGCCTTCGCGCTCGGTGCGATACCGGCGGTCTACGCGATCGTGGTGCGTTGGGGCATGCCGGAGTCGCCCCGCTGGCTGGCGTCCCGGGGTCGCATCGCGCAGGCCGACCGCATCGTGGCGCAGTTCGAAGCGGATGCCGGGATCGTCGCCGCCCCCGCCATCCGCCGCGAACCGCCATCACGCTCGATCGCCTCGACGGCGCGAGCGCGTGTGACCACGCTGTGGCGACCGGAGTTCCGGCTACGGACCCTCTGCCTGTGGGTGGTGTGGCTCTGCGTGAACTTCGCGTACTACGGTGCCTTCATCTGGATCCCCAGCATCCTCGTCGATGCGGGGTTCGATCTCGTGCGTTCCTTCGGCTTCACCCTGATCATCACCCTCGCCCAGCTCCCGGGATATGCGGTGGCGGCGTGGCTCATCGAGGTGTGGGGCCGTCGCGTGACCCTGTCGGTGTTCCTCCTGGGGTCGGCGGTGTCCGCGGTGTTCTTCGGCACGGCTTCGACGGAGATCGCGATCGTCGTCGCCGGGATGGCCCTGTCGTTCTTCAATCTCGGGGCCTGGGGTGCGCTGTACGCCGTGTCACCGGAGATCTACCCCACTTCCCTTCGTGCCACCGGGAGCGGATGGGCGGCCGGAGTCGGGCGGATCGCGTCGATCGTCGCCCCGCTCGTCGTGCCGCTCCTGCTCGTCGCCGGCGGCGCCCCGCTGCTCTTCGTCGTCTTCGCCGCGTGCTTCGTCGTGGCGGCCGTCGCCGCATGGGGGCTGGCCGACCGTCGGGGTGCCGCACTCGACGACCGTTGACCGGGACCGGTCCTCGACGCTCCGCACGGGAATAGGCTGGAGCGGTGACTGAGGTGCGATACGTGGCGATCGGGGATTCCTTCACGGAGGGAGTGGGCGATGTGCTGCCCGACGGGCGGGAACGCGGATGGGCCGACCTCGTCGCTCAGGGCTGGGCGAACGCGTCCGGTCATGCGGTGAAGTACGCCAACCTGGCGATCCGCGGCAAGCTCGCCTGGCCGATCGTGGAGGAGCAGCTCGAGCCTGCACTCGCCCTGCGACCGACGCATCTCTCGTTCAACGGCGGCGGCAACGACATGCTGCGCCCCCGCACCGACATGGAGCACATCGCGGACGCGTTCAGCAGGGTGCTCCGCCGATGCGACGAGGAGGGGGTGACGATGATCCTCCTCTCCGGTGCGAACCCGAGCGGACAGCTTCCGTTGGGCAGCCTCGTGCAGCGGCGAGGCGATCTGCTCTCGGAGGCGGTGCTGCGTCGGGTCGCCGATCGGCCCGACGTCGTCCGTGCTCTGAACTGGCCCGACACGCAACTGTCGGAGCCGCAGTACTGGTCGGAGGACCGCCTGCACATGAACGCGGCCGGTCACCATCGTGTCGCCGCACGCGTGCTCCATGCGCTGGGATTCGAACCGGATTCCCACTGGTGGGCTCCCGGTCAGCACGCTGTCGGCGGACCCACCGGCTTCGCGTACTACCGCGAGTTCGTCGGTCCGTGGGTCAAGAGACGCGTGACCCGCACCTCTTCGGGTGACGGGCGTGCCGCCAAGTATCCGGAGTGGATCGAGCGGACGCCGCAGTGACCGCTGACTCTCGAACCGCAGGGACGACGCGATGACGGACATCGAGATGCGCTCACTGCCCGGGGGAGAGGTGACGCTCCACGACGCGCGTCGGCGGGTGCAGCGGACGGTGGCGCTCGAGGCCTTCGAGATCGGCGTCTTCCCGGTGACGGAGGAACAGCTCGCCGAGGTGCTCCCGCACCCGTCGCGGCATCCCCGTCGTCCCGCTTCAGACCTCTCGTGGCTACGCGCCGTGCATCTCTGCAATGCCGCCTCGGAGTGGGAAGGGCTCGACCCGGTCTATGTCTTCGACGGCGAGGACGTGGCGTGGGATGTGGCGTCTGACGGGTACCGGCTCCCGACGGAGGCGGAGTGGGAGTACGCCTGCCGGGCGGGATCGAGCGGGCCGCACTACGCTCCGCTCGCCGATGCGGCGTGGACGGCAGCGGACGGGGTGACCGCGCCCCAAGACGTCGGAGGGAAGCTCCCCAACCTGAACGGGCTGTTCGACACTCTCGGCAACGTCTGGGAATGGTGCTGGGACCTTCTGGATCCGGCACGGTACGGCGACTACCGCGTGTTCCGGGGAGGCGGGTTCGCGGATGACGCGTGGAGCGTGCGCGCCTCGGTGCGGCGCGGAGGTGCGCCGAGGATGCACCACGACGACGTCGGCCTGCGTCTGGCGCGCGGCGCCGTCGGTGAGCCAGGCGAGGCCCAGGGGTGGTCGGCTCAGGTCGACCGGGAACGGGCCGTCGTCGACGGACTCGTGCCGTTCGGTTGGACGCCGTCGAGGACGCGCTAGAACAGGCGAACGAGGTGTATGCCGCGGATGTCGCTCATGATCGGCGCGACCTCCGTTCGCGGTCGAGTCCGATACGGATCCGCGTGCGCTTGCGCTCGATGAGGATGAAGACCGTGCCGAGCAGCCACAACGGGACGGGCATGAGGAACGCGATGCGGAACGCATCCAGGGAATAGGTGGCCGGAGTGCCGGCTCCCTGCAGGTCGAGGGCGAGGCCGATGAGGAAGATCGCGATGAGTGCGGCGATGAAGCCCCCCGCGTTGGTCACTCCCGTCGCCGTGCTCAGTCGATGGGTCGGGTTGTGGGTGCGGGCGTGATCGAACGCGATCATCGATGCAGGGCCACCGGTGGCGAGTGCGATGGCGAGCACGTAGAGCAGCCAGAGCGGCGCGGGGCCGGGGAGCGCGATGACGGCGATCCAGGCGGCGAACTGCACTCCGACGGCGGGGAGCACGAGTCCGAAGGAACGATGCTGAGGGAGCCGGCGCGAGAGGTCGCCGATCACGGGGCCGAGGGCCATGCCTGCGATCACGTACACCGAGATGATCCCCGCCGCGTGGGCGGGATCCAGGCCCTGCGCCGCCGTGAGGAAGGGCATTCCCCAGAGCAGCACGAACGCCGTTCCCGCGAACGGCGTCGTGAAGTGCGACCAGAAGGCCAGGCGGGTTCCTGGGTGCGCCCAGGCGGCGCGGATGCCGACCCCGGTATCGATCGCCGAGGTCACGACCCTGATGACCCCGGTGTCGGTGTCGACCGAGACGTCGGCTCCTCGTTCCGGAGGATGGTTGCGGATGACGAGGGCGACGAGGATGGTGAACAGCACGCCGAGACCGGCGATGCTGCCGAAGGTGACGGTCCAGGTGGTCGCGTGCAGCAGCGCGGCGACCGGGACCAGTGCGACGAGCTGCCCGATCTGTCCGAGGATGCCGGTGAACTGCACCATCAGCGGGGCGCGCTGGGCAGGGAACCAGGTGGCGACGAGCCGGAGCACGGCAGGGAAGATCGCCGCGTCTCCCGCCCCGAGGAGGACGCGGGCGACGATCGCGATGCCGATGCTGGGGGAGAGGGCCATGGTGAGCTGGCCGGCCGCCATGAGCACCATTCCCGCCGTCATGATGGGACGGGAACCATGGCGGTCGAGCAGGATGCCGATCGGGATCTGCATACCCCCGTAGACCGCGAGCTGTACGACCGCGAACAGGGCGAGGGTGGAGGCGTCGGCCTGGAACCGGTCGGCGGCCTCGACGCCGACCGCGCCGAGGGACGTGCGGTTGGTGATCGCCAACATGTACGCGGCGACGCCGACCGCCCAGATGAGCCATGCGCGCCATCCCGGCCGGGGGAGGGGGGAGTGGGGCCTGCTCATCACCCTCCCCACGCTACTCCTGACGTCGGGTTCGCCTTTCTGGACGCGCGCGCCGAATGCCCGGCAGCTCGTCGGGCATGGCCTCGCCGCCCCTGAGCCTCAACGACTCATCGCCTCGATGATCGACGTCACCAGATCGTCCGTCGTGAGGTCGCCGCCCACAGGCCCGAGTAGTCGCGCGGTTGAAGATCCCGTCCAAGATCACGTCGTATCCGAGGTTCATCGCCTCGCGCGCAGCGCCGACGATCAGAATGCCGGCATCCCCGGACCGCTGCGTACTGTCGTCATTGACCAAGATCTCGCGGCGGAAGTAGTCCTGATGGATGAGCGCGACCTTCGATCCGAGCGTGTCCCGCAGCGCCAGCGCCGTCGTGGTCTTGCCAGAGGCGGCGTCGCCTCGAAGGATCACGAGGCGGGTGGACTCGCTGCCGACGGAGGTCACGCGTACATCTTGTCAGCCTCGCACGCGTGCGTCCTTCTGGAATGCGCGTGAAGGCGGCAGTTGAGCATCCGTTTCCCGCAACCGCGCAAAGGACTCTGGCCGTGTCTCGTCTCTCTGTACGGCCAGGACGCGCACCCATCGTGCGCTGCAAGTACGCCGACGGAGGAGCTCGGTCGGCCACCCCAAGGAGACGAGGCAATGAGCAAGAACGTCAGTAGGCGAAGCATGCTGCGCATAGGAGTCGGATTCGCGCTCGGCGGGATCGCAAGCGGGCTCATCCCCACGGTCGTGCAGGCCGCTGAGTCTCGAGGGGGCGCACCGATGCGCCCCCCGGCCAGTTCGACGAAGACCTTCGGCATGATCCGTCACCGAGACGCGAAGCAGGCGTACGAGAAGCTCAGCCGAATCGAGAAGCCGCAGACACGGACCATCGCCAATCAGTTGAGGCCGTCAGGAACGGAGACGACCACGGTGCACGTGTTTCGAGTGGAGTGGCAGTCCCTTGACACGACCGAGATCCTGATCCCGACATCGATGGGTTCAGGTCCGGATGTCTACCCGATCGCGCACAGGTATGCGGAGACGCTCACGGTGGTTCCGCGGGGGCTTCGCCGCGAGGTGAAGAGAATCCATGTGGTCCCGGGGGACCACAACCCCACAGGCGGGCATGGAAACATCAATATGTACACCGCCGCGGACCCCGATAGGGACAGGCTGGCGAACATCTTCACCCATGAGGCGGCGCATACATACAACCAGAAGATGCGTGATGACCGCGCCAAGCTCAATGGATGGGAGGCGGCCGTCGCCGCTGACCGCCGAGCGGGTGGTCCGCTGCGCGGCTTCATCTCCGAGTATGCGGCGGAGAACCCGGAGAAGGAGGACTTCGGGGAGAGCCTCGCCGCGTGGCTCGCACAGCGGTACTACCCCGAGAGGCTCAACGCGATCGACCCGAGGTACGTCCCGTTCATACGATCGCAGATCGCGCACCGCATCGACTTCTTCCTCCGAATGGGTCTGGACCAGTCGCCGCTTTCTCTGTGAGGTCGGGTCCTGAACCCCGCACGCTCCGGATGCGGTGTTGCCGGGCGGCTCCGGGCGCGTCACTCGGCGGCGCGGGGTTCCGCCGCATCGTGTTCGCGAAGGGCTCTGTACAGCGCGGACTCGGACCCGAATCCGACCGCGCGCGAGATCGCGGAGTAGGGCAGTCCGTCGTTCTCGGTGTGGAGGCGGATCGCGGCGCGCACGCGGACGTCACGCAACTGCGATCGGGCGGTCGTGCCTTCGCTGCTGAACGCGCCCTGGAGGGTGCGTTCAGAGACGCCGAGACGCTGCGCGATCATGCGCACCGAGAGGCGGGGATCGGCGTGATCCAGCACGATCAGCTCCATGGCACGCACGAACAGGGACGGCGGCTCGCCGACACCGCCGATGGCTTGAAGGAGGAGGGAGCGTGTGACCAGTTCCGCGGCCGTCCGCAGGGGAGCGGCCCCCTCCGTGCTCGCGGTGGAGATGCCGCACAGGCCGGCCATGAACATGACCGACGGGGCGACGATCGAACGGTCCACCGGCTTGTCGATCCGATGCGAAGCGGACGGCAGCGTCACGTCTGGCAGGAGACGGGCTGACATGCTTGCGTAGACGACCTCGTTGTCGTCTGCGGTGAGTCTGGCCACGAGTGGTGTGTCTCCCGGGCAGATGACCGTCAGGCCGGGGCGCTGCAGGAGGACGCCGTCTGTCTCGATGTCGAGTGCGCCGGCCGTCGTCACGACGACCAGTACCCGGTCGCGGTCGTGGGAGGTCTCGTCGCGCGGCCAGTACGCCTCGGCGGGTGGCGAGGACACGTGCACGATCGTCGTGTGCGGAAACACCGCGAATCGGGCACGAAGGGGGCGACTCGGGCGGACCGACCGCACTTCCCAGTTCGAGTAACGGAAGAATGCCGCGAGATCTTCGTTCGATCTCCATGTCACCCCGTCGTCGACCTCGATGTCCCTGCGGTGCAGCGCTCGGGAGCCGATGAGTCGTGTCCGCGCCGCCAGTCCGTCCTCCACAGCGCACCTCCATCCGTCGCAGCGCCCGACGTGCATCGGGAACCGCCGGAAACGCTGCTTAGCATCAGTATGTCGACGCTGGTGGAGGAAAGGACACCCTCATTCGCGGGGCAGGATCCTCCTCATGAGCTGACATAATGTGCATTATCAGTTATTCCGGAGCGGCCGAGATGGCGCGGCTCCTCGGTACCTCAGGGCGTGAAGCGGAGGACGTTCGTGTCCCTGCGGACGAACCCCACAGACTCGTAGAGCCGCAGCGCGGCCTGTCGCGACGGACGTGATGTCAGCTCCAGCGAGCGGAAGCCACGCGCCACGGCGATGTCGATCATCGTCGTCATGAGCAGCCTGCCGAGACCGCGCCCGCGCACCGACGCGTCCGTGACCACGTCTTCGACGAATCCACGGGTCCCCGTGGGCGACGGGAACGATACCAGCGTCGCCATACCCACGATTCGTCCGTCCATCCTCGTCACGAGCAGCTCGGTGGCATCGTGGTCGAGCATCGCCTCAATGGCGGATCTGTCGAACCTCGCCGACGAAGACAGCAGTCCGAGCAACTGCTCGATCACGGCGGAGTCCTGGTCCGACAGTGCGACGAGGGTCTCGACCGTGGGCGAATCAGTCATGCTAGGAGAGTACCCGGCGATGCCGGACAGACCGCTCCTCCAATCGTCGCAAGATATCACATGGTGGAAACTCATCCCTCGCCGGGGTGCCCCCACTCGCCGCCGTCCGGTGGCGGTGGACAGGTGGCCGACGCCGTCATCGCGCCCACCTCCGCTCGAACGGCCGCGCCGGTCGGAGTCTTGACGAAGGTCAGGACGACACCCTCCTGCGACTCGGGCGCCGGCGTGACGCCCATCGTGACGACGTCCGCGCTGTCGTCCACCGGGAGCATTCCGGCGTTCACCGTCGTGAGACCGGGAGTCGGATTCGACCTCATCCACACCAGCGCATCGCCCAGTGACATGCCGTCGAGGGTCCAGTACCCGGTCGTGGTGAGCGTCGGGGCGCACACCCACCCCTGGTACGAGATGTCGAACAGCGGAGACGGGCTCTCGTCCGACCGCACGGCCCCGGGCGGGGTCGGCGTGGTCTCCAGCCAGGTGTCGGCTCGCTGCTGCGCCTCCGTCTCCTCCGAGGACGGAGCCGACGGTGTCGACGACGGAGCGTTGCCCGACGACGAAGTCGCCGTCGACGTCGGCGCCGCGGTCGGCGCCGACGCGCACCCGCTCACCGCGACGCCGAGCACGGCGACGCCGACCAGAACGATCCCCCCACGAGTTCTCATGACGTCGAGAGTAGGCGGGCGCGTCCCGATGGGCAATGACCGCATCGTCCTCACGGCGTGGGTGCGCGGGATGCGCCGGTGCGGTCAGGCCCCGACGTACTCCGCCAGGTGCTCCCCCGTCAGCGTCGACTTCTGGGCTACCAGATCTGCGGGCGTGCCCTCGAACACCACTCGTCCGCCGTCGTGTCCGGCACCGGGACCGATGTCGATCAACCAGTCGGCGTGCGCCATGACCGCCTGATGATGCTCGATCACGACGACCGTCTTGCCGGAGTCGACAAGGCGATCCAGAAGTCCGAGGATGTTCTGCACGTCGGCGAGGTGGAGGCCCGTGGTGGGCTCGTCGAGCACGTACACGTCGCCCTTCTCCCCCATCTGGATGGCCAGCTTGATGCGCTGACGCTCGCCGCCGGAGAGCGTCGACAGCGGCTGACCGAGCGACAGATAGCCGAGCCCCACGTCTTCCAGCCGGGCGAGGATCGCCGCAGCCGCTGGCAGCTTCGCGTCGCCGTCGGAGAAGAAGACCCGAGCCTCCGCGACCGGCAGATCGAGCACCTCGGTGATGTCCTTGCCCGCGAGCTTGTACTCCAGCACGCCCGCCTGGAAGCGCTTGCCCCCGCAGTCCTCGCACGGCGTCTCGATCGTGTCCATGAAGCCGAGCTCGGTGATGATGACCCCGGCGCCCTTGCAGGTAGGGCAGGCGCCCTCCGAGTTGGCGCTGAAGAGCGCGGGCTTCACGCCGTTCGCCTTCGCGAACGCCTTGCGGATCGGCTCGAGCAGACCCGTGTAGGTGGCGGGATTGCTGCGGCGCGAGCCCTTGATGGCGCCCTGATCGATCGCCACGACGCCATCGCGCGGTGACACCGATCCGTGGATGAGCGAGCTCTTGCCGGAGCCCGCGACGCCTGTGACGACGGTGAGCACGCCCAGGGGGATGTCGACGTCCACGTCCTGGAGGTTGTTCGCCGATGCACCACGCACTTCGATGGCGCCCTTCCCCGTGCGAACGGCGTCCTTGAGGACCGCCCGGTCGTCGAGGTGCGTGCCCGTGCGTGTGCCGCTCGCCTTGAGACCTTCCACGGACCCCTCGAAGCAGATCTCACCGCCGTTGCCTCCGGCGCCCGGACCGAGGTCCACGACGTGATCCGCGATCGCGATGGTCTCGGGCTTGTGCTCGACGACCAGAACGGTGTTCCCCTTGTCGCGCAGCTTGAGCAGCAGTCCGTTCATGCGCTGGATGTCATGCGGGTGCAGGCCGATGGTCGGCTCGTCGAAGACGTAGGTGACATCCGTGAGCGACGATCCGAGGTGGCGCAGCATCTTGATGCGCTGCGCCTCTCCCCCGGACAGCGTGCCGGACGGGCGCTCGAGGCTCAGGTAGCCGAGCCCCAGGGTGACGAAGGCGTCGAGGTTGGCGCTCAGCGCGGCCAGGAGCGGTCCCGCGCCGGGGAGGTCGAGCCCGCGCACCCAGGATGCGAGGTCGGTGACCTGCATCCGGCAGGCGTCGGCGATGCTGATGCCGTCGATCTTCGACGACCGTGCGCCCTCCGTGAGGCGCGTGCCGTCGCACTCCGGGCAGGTAGCGAAGGTCGCCACACGTTCCACGAAGGCGCGGATGTGCGGCTGCAGTGCGTCGAGGTCCTTCGACAGCATCGACTTGGTGATCTTGGGGATGAGCCCCTCGTAGGTCATGTTGATGCCGGAGATCTTGACCTTCGTCACCTCCCCGTAGAGGAAGAGGTGGCGTTGCTTCTCGCTGAACTGCGAGATCGGCTTGTCCGACGGGTAGAAGCCGGACTGGGAGAACCCCTTGACCATCCACCCGTCGGCCGTGTAGCCGGGGACCATGATGGCGCCCTCGTCCAGCGACCTCGACTCGTCCACGATCTGCGAGAGGTCGAGGTCGGACACCGCTCCCCTGCCTTCACAGCGCGGGCACATGCCGCCGAGGTAGATCGCATCCTTCACGATCTTCTTCTCGCCGCCGGGCCCCGTCATCACACCGCTGGCCTTCTGCGTCGGGATGTTGAAGGAGAAGGCGGTCGGTCCGCCGATGTACGGCTGGCCGAGCTTGGAGAAGAGGATGCGCAGCATCGCGTTGGCGTCCGTGACCGTGCCGACGGTCGAACGCGGATTCGCCCCGAGACGTTCCTGGTCGACGATGATCGCCGTCGTCAGGCCCTCGAGCACGTCGACGTCCGGGCGAGGCACCGACGGCATGAAACCCTGCACGAACGCGCTGTACGTCTCGTCGATCATGCGGCGGGACTCGGCCGCGATCGTGTCGAAGACCAGCGAGCTCTTCCCCGATCCGGACACGCCGGTGAACACCGACAGCCTGCGCTTGGGGATGTCGACGCTCACGTCCTTCAGATTGTTCTCCCGTGCACCCTGCACGCGGATGAGGTCGTGGGTGTCTGCGGCGTGCTGCGGCATCCTCTGCTCTTCTCTCGTTCAGGCGGTCTGCTGCAGACGCACCATGTTGCCGGCGGGATCGCGGAAGGCGCAGTCCCGGATGCCGTATGGCTGGTCGATCGGCTCCTGTACGACGTCGGCACCCTTCGCCTCGATCTCAGCGTACGCGGCGTCGACATCGCTCGTCGCGAGGACGATCCCGCCGTAGCTGCCCTTGGCCATGAGCTCGAGGATGGTGGCGCGCTCCGTCTCGCTGATGCCGGGGTCGACGGCCGGAGGGGTGAGCACGATGGCGGTGTCGGGCTGGCCGACGGGGCCGACGGTGACCCAGCGCATCTGCTCGTACCCGACGTCCTTGCGGACCTCGAAGCCGAGGATGTCACGGTAGAAGGAGACGGATGCCTCGGCATCCGTGTGCGGGAGGAAGCTGGCGTTGATCGTGATGTTCATGCGGACGACGCTACCGATCACCACGACGGGAGACTTCTCGATTCCTGATCGGTCTCGTCGCCTGCTTCTCCACCCATGACGGGATGCCGGGGCCGGGCTCGGGGTGCCGCCGGTATTCGCGTGGCGAACGGCCGACGAGTTCGGAGAAGCGCGTGCTGAAGGTGCCGAGCGACTGGAAGCCGACCTCGAAGCAGACCGCGGTGACACTGATGTCGCCGCGGCGGAGCAAGGCCATCGCCCTCTCGATGCGGCGCGTCATGAGGTAGGCGTACGGCGACTCGCCGTACGCCTCTTTGAACCGACGGCTGAGATGACCCGCCGACATGTGCACGCCCGCGGCCAGGGCCTCGACGTCGAGCGGCCGGGCGTACTCTCGGTCGATCCGGTCACGCACTCTGCGCATGGCGGCGAGCTCGCGCAGACGCGCCTCGTCAGCGGCATTCACGTGTCGATCCTGCCACGACGACGGCTCTCCCCGCGCGGTCCTGCGCAACGCCGTGCCGCATTCGCTCCCCCGCTCTCCGCCGCCTGGCGCTACTCTGTGAGCATCCCTCACAGGGATTTCTCAGAAAGGGCTCCCCAAACCATGTCTGAACCACTCGCCGGCGCAGCGTCGGCATTCAAAGCGATCCGGGTCTCACTCGGCGTCTCGGGCGCGATCTCCCTGATCGCCGGAATCGTCCTCCTCGTGTGGCCGGTGAAGTCCGCCTTCATCGTCACGTCCATCTTCATGGCCTACCTGATCATCGCGGGCCTCGTGTACATCGGGCTGGGCGTCTTCTCCCGAACCAAGGGAGGATGGGCCCGCGTGGGGCACATCGTCCTCGGCCTGCTGTACGTCGCCGCCGGCATCATCGCGCTCACGAACCTCCAGGCCACGACGGCGATGCTCGCCGTGTTCACGGTCGTCTTCATCGGCGTGAGCTGGCTCGTCGACGGCATCGTCTCCCTCACCCTGCTCGGCAGCGACGGTTCCCGGGTGTGGACGATCCTGTACGCCGTGCTCAGCATCATCGCCGGCATCTACGTGCTGTTCAACGTCTTCGCCGCCGGCATCGTGCTGTGGGTGTTCCTCGGTGTGTCGCTCGTCGTGCTCGGCATCGTGCAGATCGTCCGCGCGTTCACGCTCGGCAGGGACGCGAAGATCGTGTCCGACGCGATCAAGGCGGACGCCGAGTAACTCCGTTCGGTCCGTGACGACGTCGGCCCCGTACCGCATCATGCGGTACGGGGCCGACGTGCGACAGCGGTTCTACTCTGCAGCGAAAGCGCTCACGTCGCCGACCAGCCGCGTGTTGTCCGCCGGCACCGGGTCGACCGCGGCCTGGGCGACCTCGGCGGCGAACTCCGACACGTTGTAGAGCTTGCCGGCTGACTCGCGGCGCTCGGCGATCGCTCCGGGGTTGGCCCGCTCGAGAAGGGTCGCGGTGATCGTCCCCTCGATCATGTCGCCGGAGACGACCGTGAAGCCGATGCCCTTGTCGGCCAGACCGGGGATGCGCTCGCGCAGGGCGTCTTCGCCGGCCCGCTTGGACAGGGCGACGGGCTCGTACTCGGGCATCGTCGGGGTGGTGCGGATGAAGTGCGCCTGGTGGCTGGTGACGAACACCACGCGGGAACCATCGGCGAGCAGCGGCGTCGCGGCATCGAGGACGTTCAGCTGCGCGTCGCGGTTGAGCGTCAGCGCGTAGTCCGCCGCCATGCCGGATTCCATGCCGCCGGACGCGTTCAGGACGAGGACGTCGAGCCGCCCGAACTCCGCCCGCACCTGCTCGAACATGGACCCCACGGATGCGGGATCGGTGAGGTCGGCGCCGACGACGAGCACGCGCCGTCCGAGCTCCCTGAGCTCGTTCGCGAGCTTCTCGGCGCGGGGGGCCTTGTTGCGGAAGTTGATGACCACGTCGGCGCCGGCCTCGGCGAGGTAGCGCACGGTGTCGGCGCCGATCCCGCGCGACGAGCCGGTGACAAGGGCGACCTTGCCGTCGAGGGAACCTGCGGGAAGAACGTCGGTCACGGTGACTCCTCTTGATGCGTGTGCGCCGCGATCACGCGGCTCACACACATTATCAAGGCACCATCGCGGCACCGAGTCGGCGGCCCGCGCGCGTGATAGGTTGACCGAAAGGAGGCCGCATGGACAACTTCACGACGTTCGTCGAGTTCATCGACCAATGGGCGTGGATCGGCTGGCTGGTCCTGATCGCCGTGTTCCTCGTCATCGAGATGCTCTCGCTCGACTTCACCTTCCTGATGCTCAGCTTCGGCAGCGCCGTCGGACTCATCACCGACCTCGTCGGCATCCCCGTCTGGGTGCAGGTGATCATCGCCGCGGCCGCGGCTGCGCTGTTCATCCTCTTCCTCCGGCCTCCGTTGCTGCGGCGCCTGCATCGCGGTGAGGACCCGACCAAGTCCAATGTCGACGCCCTCATCGACCTGCGCGGGCTCGCGCTGCAGGACATCACGCAGATCTCCGGCCAGGTGAAGCTGAGCAACGGAGACACCTGGACCGCGCGCACGGTGACACCCGTGCCGATCCCCCAGGGCGCCACGGTCGCGGTCAGCGCGATCAACGGTGCGACCGCCATCGTCCGTCCCTCCAACGACTAGGAGAACCAGTGAACGACGCTTCGTTCATCCCCGCTGCCATCGGATGGATCCTCACGATCGCGGTGATCATCTTCGTGGTGGTCACCATCGCTCGTTCCATCCGCATCATCCCCCAGGCCACGGCGGGAGTCGTCGAGCGGCTGGGGCGCTATCACAAGACCCTCATGCCCGGGCTCAACATCCTGGTCCCGTTCATCGATCGGCTCCGTCCTCTCATCGACATGCGCGAGCAGGTCGTCTCCTTCCCGCCTCAGCCGGTGATCACCGAGGACAACCTCGTGGTGTCGATCGACACCGTCGTCTACTTCCAGGTGACCGATGCCCGTGCGGCGACCTACGAGATCGCGAACTACCTCGGCGCCGTGGAGCAGCTCACCACGACGACGCTCCGCAACGTGGTCGGCGGCCTCAACCTCGAAGAGGCCCTGACGAGCCGCGACAACATCAACGGGCAGCTCCGCGTCGTGCTCGACGAGGCGACCGGCAAGTGGGGCATCCGCGTCGGTCGCGTCGAGCTGAAGGCGATCGACCCGCCCATCTCCATCCAGGACTCGATGGAGAAGCAGATGCGCGCCGAGCGTGACCGCCGTGCCGCCATCCTCACGGCCGAAGGATCGAAGCAGTCGCAGATCCTCGAGGCCGAGGGGCGCAGGCAGGCCGAGATCCTCCGTGCCGAGGGTGACAAGCAGGCCGCCGTCCTGCGCGCTCAGGGTGAGGCCGAGGCCATCCAGAACGTCTTCAGCGCGATCCACCAGGGCCAGCCCGACGACAAGCTGCTCGCCTACCAGTACCTTCAGATGCTGCCGAAGATCAGTGAGAGCCAGTCGAGCAAGCTCTGGATCATTCCGAGCGAGCTCACCGAAGCCCTGAAGGGCATCGGAAGCGCCTTCACCCCCAAGCCCGGTCAGTCGCCGTCGAACACACCGGGCGCGTGACGCACCCGTACTTCGACACAGCGGCGCGTCCCCGGGTCCTCGCTCATCGCGGTCTGGTGACCGCGGCGGGCGAGGACTCCGGCGTCTGGGAGAACTCCGCAGTGGCCTTCGCCGCCGCCCAAGCCGCAGGAGCGGCGTACATCGAGACGGACTGCCGTGTCACCGCCGACGGCGACGTGGTGCTCTTCCACGACGACACCCTCACACGTCTCACCGGTGACGACCGTCGTGTCGTCGACGTGACGACGCGTGAGCTGAGGACGCTGTTCGCCGACCACGGCGGTCTCCTCACCGTGTCCGACGCTCTCGCGTCGTTCCCCGGGACCCGCTTAAACATCGACGTGAAGACGGATGCCGCTGCAGCCCCCCTCGGGCCGATCCTCGCGGACCACGCCGACCGGGTGCTCGTCACGAGCTTCTCCGATCGACGGCGCCGTGCCGCCGTGGCCGCGGTGCTCTCCGCGGGCGCCCGGATCCGCCCCGCCACCTCCGGAGGCAGCTCGACGATCGTGGCCCTCCGTGCGCTGTCGGCAGGCCGCCTCTCCCCTGCGCGGGTCTTGCGCGACATCGACGCCGTGCAGATCCCCGAGGCGCAGGGGGCGCTGCGGGTGCTCACGCCGGCGCTGATCCGTGCCGCGCACAGACACGGCGTCGAGGTCCACGTGTGGACGGTCAACGACCCGCAGGACATGCGCAGACTCGTCGCGGCGGGCGTCGACGGCATAGTCTCCGACCGTGCGGACATCGCGGTGAAGACGCTCTCGCAGGGCTGATCGCTCGCCTCTCGTACCAGGGCATCGGGCCCTGAGATTCCGCTGTGAATACCGCCGTGATTCCGCGGATGTGGATGAAGCGCACAGGCTGGAGCGTTATACCTGACAGCGACGAGAGGACCACACAATGGCAGATCGCAGCCTTCGCGGCATCCGACTCGGCGCCCAGAGCCTACAGAGCGAAGAGGGCGTCGTTTTCATGGAGCGCCGTGAGACCACCTACACCTGTGACGCGTGCGGCCATGTCACGAACCTGATGTTCGCGGCCGACGCCGAGCCGCCCCAGACCTGGGAGTGCCGCTCCTGCGGTGCGGACGCCCGCCTGAACGTCGACGGCCAGGCCGTCACGCTCGACGCGGCGGACGAGAAGGCCGCGCGCACCCACTGGGACATGCTCATGGAGCGCCGCACGCGCGCCGAGCTGGAGGAGCTCCTCGAAGAGCGCCTCGCCTACATCCGCAGCCGTCGTGGCGCCGGTGAGGACCCGACCCGGCAGAAGATCGGCGCCTAGCGCCGGCGGGCGCGCCACCACCCGACGACGAGCGCGCCCAGACCACCCCAGAGCAGTACCTGCTGCAACCAGGGGCCGACGATCATTCCCGCCGTGAGGCCGGAGCGCAGTTCGACATCTTCGAGCATCGCCCCGGCCTCATCTGCGTCGAGGCTCGTCACGGTCGAGCCGTCCGGTCGGATGACCTGGCTCGTGCCCACGGTGGAGATGTTCACGACGCTGCGTCCCGTCTCGATCGCGCGCATGCGGGCGAATGCGAGCTGCTGCAGGTTCTCGTCCGTGCCTCGGAAGTCGGCGTTGTTCGTCTGGAAGACGAGCACCTGCGCACCGCCCGCGATTCCCTCACCGATGACGTCGTCGTAGATGACGTCGAAGCAGATGGCGAGTCCGACCTTGACGCCGTCGACGTCCACGATCGGCGGGTTGCCGCCCGGCGTGTACTCGCGCTGCAGGAGTCCGATGAGATCGGGCGCGAGAGCGTTGTAGAAGGCTCGATCGGGGACGTACTCGCCGAACGGCACCGGATGGCGCTTGTCGTGGATCTGCTCGGCGGTGCCGTCGTCGGTCCAGAGCATCGAGGTGTTGTAGAAGCGGTCGTCTCGCTCGGTCGCGGCGTTGGCGAGCAGGGGTGCGCCGATGCGCGCGCTCACCGAGGTCATCCGTCGCGCGATCGCGTCGTACTCGAACGGGTCCGCGTCGAGCGAACCTTCCGGCCACACCAAGAGATCGACGTCCTCCCCATACAGGGGCTCGGTGGCCGCGGTCTGCGCCCCGATGACCGAGAAAGGCTCCCGGTCGTCGAAGTAGCCGGTGGGACCGTTCCCCTGGACAGCCGCGATGCGGAGGGAGCCCTCCTGCGTCGTCGGGAAGAGCGGCGTGAAGAGCAGTACAGCGGCGAGGACCGCCGGGGTCAGGAGACACAGCGGTCGCGACCACAACCGCAGGCGCGAGATCTCGATGAGCATCGCGACGAGGACGACCATGACGAAGCCGAGACCGCTCACTCCGAGCCACGAGGTCAGCGGGGCCAGCGGACTCTCGGCCTGACTCATGCCGATCCTCGCCCAGGGGAAGCCGCCGTACGGCCAGTTGCCGAGGAACAGCTCTCGGCCGACCCAGAGGGCGCCGACGACCACGGGGAGCACGATCAGACGCGCCGTACGCCCAGGGAAGGCGAAGGGGATCCAGCGGTACGCCAGGGCCGTCGGGACGAGCGCAACGGCCGTGAGACCCCCCTCCACCACGCTCAGCGCCGCCCAGGGGATCGGACCGAGATAGCGCGAGGTCCAGGCCACGAGCAGGGCGAAGAACACGATGCCGTAGACGAGTCCGACCAGCAGCGCTGACCAGGCGCGACGGCCGATGAGCGCCAGGAGCAGGAGCGCTGCCGCAGGCAGGGCGAGGACCCACACGGCGGGGCTGGGAAACGCCAACCTCATCAGGACGGCGCCGGCGGCCGCGGAGAGGAGGGCGGCCCAGAGCGGCAGCAGCGCGCGCACGCGCGGTCGGGACTCAGACATCAGGTCCCATTCTCACATCGACGAGTAGGCGACGATGCCGCGACGGACTCCGTCGAGGGCGGTCCGTGCGATCCGGCCGAGAGCGGGATCGTCCGCCACGATCGAGAGCTGGTCGAGCAGGTCGATCGTCTGCTTCGCCCAGCGCACGAAGTCCCCTGCCGCCATGTCGGCGTCGATGAGCACCTGGTCGAGCAGGGCGCCTCGTGCCCAGGCGTGCATCGGCCCTGCGAGTCCCGGGGCGAGAGGCTCGGAGCCGGGCAGGTGGTGATCCTTCTCGAGGTCGTCGAGCTCGGCCCACAGGGTGGTCGTGCGCTCGTACGCGGCGCGGAACGCACCGCGGGGCAGTCCCCTCTCCCCCGCGCCTGATTCGTCCCTCCTGGGCTCGTAGACGAGGCAGGACGCCATCGCGGCGAGCGAGGGGGCGTCCAGATCCTTCCAGAGCCCCTGCCGCAGGGACTCCGCGACGAGCAGGTCGCGCTCACCGTAGATACGGCGCATGGTGCGACCGGCATCCGTGAGCTCCGTCTCCCCCTCGCGCTCGATCAGGTAGTCGAGCTGCTGGAGCACCTCGACGACGCGGTCGAAGACGCGCGCGACCGTGCCGGTGCGGGTCTCGATCTGACGACGGAGGCGATCGGTCTGCCTCTTGAGCTTCCAGTACCGTTCGGCCCACCGCGCGTGGGCTTCGCGGTCGGGGCACCGATGACACCCATGGCGCTGCATCTGCGTGCGCAGCGCCTGGATGCGCTTCATCCGCTTCTCCCGCGCTGCACGGGGTGCGTGACCGTCCTGACGGTTCTTCTTCTCCAGGTCGCTGAGTTCGCGTCGCATGGCGCCGTACTCGGCGAAGTCGCCATGATCGCACGCCATGGACTTCTGGTAGCCCGCCAGCGACTCCTCCGCCTCTCGCACCTGACGTGCGAGGCCGACGACGGCGCGATCCGCCTGGAACTGGGCGAACGACGACTCCAGCACCTGCCGTGCCCTCGTCTTGCCGAAGAGGTCGATGAGGTTGACGGCCATGTTGTAGGTGGGGCGGAAGCTGGAGTTCAGCGGGTACGTGCGCCGGGAGGCGAGAGCGGCGACGGCCTGGGGATCCATACCCTCCGTCCACTGCACGACGGCGTGCCCCTCGACATCGATGCCCCGACGCCCGGCCCGACCCGTGAGCTGGGTGTACTCCCCCGAGGTGATCGCCACCCTGGCCTCGCCGTTGAACTTCTCCATCTTCTCCAGGACGACCGTGCGCGCCGGCATGTTGATGCCCAGCGCGAGGGTCTCCGTCGCGAAGACGACCTTGACGAGCTTGCGTTGGAAGAGCTCCTCCACGACCTCCTTGAAGGCGGGCAGCAGGCCGGCATGATGGGCCGCCACGCCGCGCTCGAGGTTCTCCACCCACTCCCAGTAGCCCAGCACGCCGAGATCCTCGTCCTGCAGGGAGCGGGTGCGCTCCTCCACGATCGTCCGGATCTCCCGCCGCTCCTCGGCGCTGGTCAGGCGCAGACCAGACCGGCGCACCTGCTGGACGGCTGCGTCGCAGCCGACCCGGCTGAAGATGAAGAAGATCGCGGGCAGGAGGTTCGAGCGCTCCAGCAGCCGCACGACATCGGGCCGGTCCACGCGCTCGATGCGACGCGCGTTCGGGCGGTGACCGCCACGCTGAGGACGCGGTGCCTGCCGGCCTGCGTGCCTCGCGCTGCGATAGGACTGCGCGCGCCGGTTGCTCTCGTAGTTCGACCCCGTGAAGGAGCGGATGCGCATCAGCTCCTGGTTCACCTTCGAGGTCGCGAGTCCGGCACGGTCGTCGAACAACGGCAGCAGGTCGTCGCGGACCAGTACATGCTGCTCCAGCGGCACCGGACGCGTCTCCGACACGATGACCTCGGTATCTCCGCGTACGGTGTCGAGCCAGTCGCCGAACTCCTCGGCGTTCGACACCGTGGCGCTCAGAGACACCAGCCGCACATGCGACGGGAGGTGGATGATGACCTCCTCCCACACCGCTCCGCGGAAGCGGTCGGCGAGGTAGTGCACCTCGTCCATGACCACGTACCGCAGGTCGCGCAGAGCCGCGGAGTCCGCGTAGATCATGTTGCGCAGGACCTCGGTGGTCATCACGACGATGCGCGCACCGCCGTTGATGTTGGTGTCCCCGGTGAGGAGCCCGACCTGGTCGGCACCGTACACGTCGACGAGCTCACGGAACTTCTGGTTGGAGAGCGCCTTCATCGGGGTCGTGTAGAACGCCTTGTCGCTCGGCGTCCGCATCGCGAGGTGGATCGCGAACTCGCCGACGATCGTCTTGCCCGCGCCGGTCGGGGCGGCGACGAGCACGCTCCTGCCGCGCTCGAGCGCATGGCACCCGGCGATCTGGAAGGGATCGAGGTCGAATCGCTGACGCGAGGCGAACGCCGCGGTCTCCGGATGCTCCACGGCCTCCCGTGCGGCGGCGTACCGCTCCGAAGGCGAGCTCATGCGTCGGCGGGCGGCAGGCCGGCGGCGGCGTCGCGTTTGCGTTTGCGGCGGTCGAAGAGCATGGAGATGAACGTCGCCGCGAAGTAGAGCACGATCATCGACGCCATCAGCAGCAGCATCGAGAACACGTCGGCCGGTGGCGTGGTGATGGCGGCGAACACCGTGCAGATGAGGATGGCGATGCGCCAGCCCTTGAGGATGTCACGGCCGGTCATCACGCCGGCGAGGTTCAGCGCGACGAGGAAGACGGGGAGCACGAAGGCGATGCCGACGACCAGGAGGAACTTGAACACGAAGTCGTAGTAGCTGGAGTAGTCGAAGAACTGCGCCATTCCCGTGGGCACGAACGACGCCATGATCTCGATCACGTGCGGCAGCACGAAGAACGCCACGGTGCAACCGGCGAAGAACAGCGGGATCGCCGCTCCCAGGAACCCCCAGGTGTAGCGGATCTCCTTCTTCGTCAGCCCCGGCATGATGAAGGCCCAGACCTGCCACAGCCACATCGGCGCCGAGATGAGGAGTCCGATCGCGAAGGCGATCCGCATCCGCAGGTCGAAACCGCTCGTGACGGTCGTGAAGTTCAGGCCGGTGTACTCGCGTCCCTGCTGTGCCGCGATGGTGCGGATGGGAATGGAGAGCAGCTCGATGATCGGCTCGGTGATGATGAAGGCGATGATCATGCCGACGATCAGCGCGGCCGCCGCGATCGCCAGCCTCTTGCGCAGCTCGACGAGGTGCGCGCCGAGTGACATCCGCCGATCGCGGTCCGACGACTGCTGATCGGCGGATTCGAGTGCGGACACGGCCTACGACGTGCGGGGTGGCTGGCCCGCGTCGCCGCTCTCGCCGTTGGCGACCGTGCTGTCCGCGGCGGTGCGAGGCGCCGCGGAGGCGGACGCGTCAGCGGCGTCGCTCGCGTCCTCGTTCTTCATCGCCTTCATCTCGCCCTTGAACACACGGGCCGACTGGCCGAGGCTCTTCGCGAGCGCAGGCAGCTTCGCCGCGCCGAACAGGAGCAGGATGACGGCGAGGATGATGAGCAGATGAGGCCAACCGAAAGCGCCCATGATTCTCCTTCTGGGGGGATTCCCCCGAGTCTACCCGGCGATGTGCTCGTCGGGTGTGCGGTAGAGCGCGAGTCCCGCCGCGGCCCACTCCCTGGCGGCGGTGCGCGCCGCGTCGGGTTCGAGTACTTCGAGCGCGGTTCCCAGTCGCCCGGCGAGTCGTTTGATGCTGCGCGGATCGGCGAGGTGCAGGCGGGCGATGACGGCCTCGCCGTCTGCCGGCTCGACGGCGTCCGCGGAGAGGAGCGCTCCGAGGAGCGGCGAGAACCGGTCGGGCACCCGGACGACGACCTCCCTCTCGTCTGCGATCGTGGAGAACGCCTCGGGGAGGTGATCGCCCGCGTGGGTGATCGGGATGTCCGTCAGGCGCGCGTCGCTCACGCGATCGAGATGGAACGTCCGCATCGCCTGCCGGAGGTGGCACCACCCCTGCAGGTACCACTGCGCGTTGGTGATGAGGATCTGCACGGGATCGACCGTGCGTGTGGTCGGGGCGGCGTCGGGCGCCTGATAGGTGAACGACACGGCCACGCCGTCCTGCACTCCCCTGGCGACGACCGCGCGCACCTCGTCGACGGCGCTCGGAGCGACGACGACCTCGGCCGGGGCATCGGCGGCTCCTCGGGACAGCTTCGAGATCAGGCCGGCGACCAACCCCGAATCCGACACGGCGGGTACGGCGGCGACCATCTGGAGGCCGGCGAGCAGCGCGGCGGCCTCGCGAGCGGTGAAGCGCGGCACCCGGCGCAGTGCGACGTCGTTGGTGATCTCGATCACGTCTTCGTCGTCGAGCAGGTCCCAGTTGATGTCGAAGAGCTCCTGCGGCTGCTGCCAGAAGCCGGAGTCGCCGGGCAGGCCGATGACCGTGAGCTTCTCGACCATCGAGCGCATCTCCTCGCGGCCCACGCCGAACTCCGTCGCCGCTTCGTCGAGGGACACCTGCCCGTGCTCCAGCAGGTACGGCACGAGCGTGAGGTAGACCCGCACGCGGTCGGCGGCCAGGAGCGGCTTCTGCTGAGCGCTCATCGCGGTTCCTCCGTCCCCCCGTTTGCTTCGTAAACGGCTCGCAGCCGCGAGATCACCGCATCGCGCAGGGAGTCCGGCTCGACGACACGCACCTCGGGGCCGTAGGAGGTGAGCTCGTCGGCGAGGATGTGCAGATCGACGAACGGCACCAGGATGCCCTGGGTGGCCGGCCGTGCCCGACGGCCGAGACGCAATGCGGCCTCGGTGCCCGGCGTGACCTCGAGCAGCGCCGAGTTCCGCGCCGCGACCTCTTCGAGACCGGCGAGGGCCCGCTCCCCCGCCCCTTCGCGGAGCGAGGGGTCGAAAGGCGTCGCGGTGACCTTGACCGCGCCGACGACCCTGCTGAGAAGGAAGGTCCGGTCGGCATCCGCATCGACATCCTCGCCGTACACGTGCCAACGGGCTTCGTAGTCGACGAGAGCCAGCGGTCGCACCCTGCGGCGTCGAGGCGCGTCCTCGCCCGGCTTGAGGTAGTCGAAGACGACCACCCTGCTCTTCTCGATCGCGTCCTGCAGCGGACCGAAGGCGGCGTCGCGTGCCGTGATCCTCGGGGCGAAGCCGATGATGGGCTCATCGCCGTCGATGCCGAGGGCTCTGATCTTGCGGACACCGGCTCTCGCATCGCCCGAGGAGGACTCCGCGCTCCAGACGCTGCCCGCGAGCTGGAGCACCGCGAGCTCGGCCGGGGTGAACTCGATGTCCTCCGGGAGATCGTATTCCGCCTGCGGAA
The DNA here is from genome assembly GCA_040395495.1 of Microbacterium hydrocarbonoxydans. Classification (GTDB taxonomy): domain Bacteria; phylum Actinomycetota; class Actinomycetes; order Actinomycetales; family Microbacteriaceae; genus Microbacterium; species Microbacterium hydrocarbonoxydans_D. The sequence goes on from JBEBQG010000008.1 coordinate 78,110, forward strand.
TACGGTAGCGCGCCTCGCGCAGATCGTTGGGATCGGCGGCGTCGCCGATGGTCTCGACCGGGACGCCGAGGGAGCGGAGTTCCTCCTTGTCGCGCTCGAACATCTTCTCGAGAGCGTCGGACCGCGTGCCCGCGTCCGCCCGCTGCCGGTACCCCGAGACGCTGTCGAGGATCTGCTGCTTGGTGAGCCCGATCTCCGTGGCCATCAGCGCCACGACGAGATTCGTCAGACGCTCCTCCGCGGGAATCCGGGCTGCCATCACTGGGTCGGCGCCGGAGCCGTGGTGATCCCGAGGACGTCGAGGACGATGGCGGTCGCCGATCCGCCGTCGGTGCCGGGGACGACGACGAGAAGCTGGGAGCCGACGGTCGCGCCGACGAGCTCCTGAGCTGCCGGACCGACGCTCGGGTCCTTGCCCCAGGAGGTGTTCGTGACCTTCTTGTCGTTCCAGCCCACCGCCGTGAAGTTGGTGACGAGCGTGTCGCCCTTCTTCACGACCGGGCCGTCTCCCTTGATCAGGGTCTGGATGACGGTGTCCTTGGGCGCCGCGTTGTCGGGGATGATCACACCGGGTGTTCCGTCGTCGGCACGCACCACGGTCGGCACGCCCCGCGCGTCGTTGAACTGCAGCGCGCCTTCGGCCTTGGGCAGGAACACATCGACCATGTCGATGACGAACACCGCGGTGTCGTCCTTCGCCAGTCCGAGACCCTCGAGGTTCGCGACCCCGAAGTCCTCGGGGGTGAGGGCGGCGACGACGCGGGAACCCTCGGTGACGCACTGGAGCACCTTGGTGAGGCCGGGCGACTGCGTGGCCCAGTAGTTCACGTTGTGCACCGCGCTCCGCGTGGCGTCGTACGCAGACTGGAACACCTGCTCCCCGGTGTCTCCGCTGAAGATCGAGATCTCGGCGACCAGTCCCTGCGTGCCGTCGACGACCGCCGGACCGTCTCCGGTGACGACATCCGTGAACGTCGTCTTCTTGCTGTGCACCGGGGCGAACACCTCGACCTTCGGCGCGGACCCGATGTCGCCGGTGACGGTGACGGACTCGGCGACGCCGGTGTCCCCGCTCGGACGGTCGCACGACGCCCCCGCGTAGGTCGGTGCAGCCGTGCACCCGGTCAGAGCGAGTACGGCGAGGCTGAGAGTGGCCAGAACGGCGGACGTTTTACGCACGCGCTCCAGTCTATTCCGTCGTCGGGTCCGATTCGCGCGATGCGGTGGCTATGCGCGCGCCCTCCGCCGCCTTCGCGGCCTCCCTCGCGCGCTTGCGCAGGTTCTTGTCGGTGATCTCCCGATCGCCCACGGCGCCGGGGGTCCACAGCTCGACGTCGTCGTCGCCGTAGCTGGTCTTCGACGCGCGACGCTTGACCGACGGGGCCACGGCGCCCGGCGCCAGCCGACGGGCGGTGAGCAGGAAGCCGGTGTGCGCCACCATGCGGTGATCGGGGCGCACGGCGAGGCCTTCGACGTGCCAGCCGCGCACCATGGTCTCCGACGCGTCGGGATCGGTGAACAGCCCGGTCGCCCGGATGTACTCGGCGACGCGGGAGAGCTGGGTCGCCGTGGCGATGTAGCAGAGCACCACGCCTCCGGGGGTCAGTGCATCGGCGACGACGTCCATGCACTCCCACGGCGCCAGCATGTCGAGCACCACACGATCGACCGTCCCCGGTTCGAACTCCGCAGGCAGCGCCTCGGCGAGGTCGCCGACGACGACCTCCCAGGTGTCGGGCGTGCGCCCGAAGAAGGTCGCGACGTTGCCCCTGGCCACGTCGGCGAAGTCATCACGGCGCTCGAACGACGTCAACCGGCCGTCCGGGCCGATCGCGCGCAGCAGGGAGAGGGAGAGCGCGCCGGAGCCGACCCCGGCCTCCACCACGGTCGCTCCGGGGAAGATATCCGCCTGCATCACGATCTGAGCGGCGTCCTTCGGATACACGATGGCCGCGCCGCGGGGCATCGACATGGCGAAGTCGCGGAGCAGCGGACGCAGAGCGAGATAGTCGTGCCCTGAGCTGTTGGCGACGACGGAACCATCGGGAAGCCCGATCAGGTCGCGGTGCCGAAGCACCCCGTGGTGAGTATGCAGCTCTCCGTCCTCGCGGAGCGTGACGGTGTGCAGACGCCCCTTCGGACCCGTCAGCTGTACGCGGTCCCCCTCACGGAACGGTCCGCTCGGGCGCTGCGCGCTGGCGTGGGTCATCGGGAGACTCCTGTCGTTGACGTCTGACGGTCGAAGAGTGCGGAGAGGTCGGCCGCGGTACGGCCGTCGAGCGTCGGCCACAGCTCGTGGGCCCCCAGGCCGTCGAGGGGGACGATGTGCGGAACCCCGAGCGTCACGGCACCGGATGCGAGCCCGGCGCGGAGGCCGGTGGGCGAGTCCTCGATGACGACGACCTCGGAGATATCCACGTCGAGCAGCGCGCAGGCCTGCAGATACGGCTCGGGGTGAGGCTTGGGGTTGTCGACGTCGTCGCCGGCGACCACGATGTCGAACGCGTCGAAGTCGATGAGGTCGACCACGCCGAGCGCCATCCGTCGCAGCGACATGGTGACGAGGCCGGTCGGGATACCCTGCGTCCGCAGATCGCGCAGGAGCTCCCTGGCTCCGGGGCGGAACGGCACCCCTTGGGTGCGCAGGGACTCCTGCACTCCGTCGGTGAGATGGGACACGATCGCCTCGGCATCCATCTCGACGCCCGCTCCCTGCAGGATGACGGCGCTGTCGATGAGCCCGCTGCCGACGAGTTGCAAGGCGTCCTCGTGGCTCCAGCTGCCGCCGAACGACTCGACGAGCGTCGTCTCCGCGCTCATCCAGTAGGGCTCGGTGTCGACGAGGGTTCCATCCATGTCCCAAAGGACCGCGCGGGGCTGTCTGCTCACCGGTCCATGTTAGCCGTGGCTCCACCCGCGGCCCGTTCCCGCGGACTAGCCTGGAGGGATACCGACCCACCGTCTCGAAGGGAGCCCACGATGGACGTTCTCGGTTCGCGCATCGTCATCGCCGCCTTCGACGGCTGGAACGACGCGGGCGAGGCGGCGAGCGGCGCGGTCGCCGCGCTCCGCGAGATGACCGAGTACGACCTGGTGCACTCGGTCGACCCCGAGCTCTACTTCGATTACCAGTACACGCGTCCCTCGACGACGATGGACTCCGAAGGGCACCGGCAGCTCGCCTGGCCGGAGGCCGGTCTGTGGCGGCCGAGGGATCCGGGGCCCGGCCCCGAGTTCTGGCTGTTGACCGGTGTGGAGCCGGCCCGTACCTGGCAGGCGTTCGCCTCCGAGTTCATCGATGTCGCGCTCCGCGACGATGTCACCGGACTCGTCACGCTCGGGGCGATGCTCTCCGATGTGCCGCACACCCGCCCGATCTCGATCTTCGCCTCGAGTCAGAACGAGGACGTGCGTGAGGCCCACGGAGTGGAGAGGTCGCTCTACGAGGGCCCCGTCGGCATCCTGAGCGTGATCGAGCACTTCGCCGAGAATGCGGGCATCCCCACGGTGAGCCTCTGGGCGAGCGTGCCGCACTACGTGGCCTCCGCCACGCCGTCCCCGAAGGTGACCCTCGCGCTGCTCGACCGGCTCGAGGAGCTCACCGCGGTGGACGTGCCCCGGGAGCGGCTGCGCACCGAGGCGGCCGCGTGGGAGGCGTCGATCGACGCGGCAGCGGCCGACGACGAGGACATGACGGAGTACATCCGGCAGCTCGAGCGCACCCGGGACACCTGGGACTCCCCCGAGGCGTCGGGCGACGCGATCGCGCAGGCCTTCGAGCGCTATCTCCGCCGTCGGGGCGACGAGCCAGGCGACCGCAAGCGCTGACCGCCCGGCTCGTCGCGCGGCGTCAGGCCGCGATGACCCCGGTGCCGAGCAGGATCAGCAGCGCCGTGCCGAGCAGGATGCGGTAGATCACGAACGGCAGGAAGCTGCGCTTGGAGATCCAGCTCATGAAGAACGCGATCACGCCGAGGGCCACGACGAACGCGATACCGGTGGCGGCGAGCGTCTCGCCGAAGGTGAAGAACTGGTTCGGCTCGTCCCACTTGTCGACGAGCTGGTAGAAGCCGCTGCCGAAGACGGCGGGGATCGCCAGCAGGAAGGCGTAGCGCGCGGCGGCCGCGCGCTCGTAGCCGAGGAAGAGCCCCATCGTGATGGTGCCGCCCGACCGCGAGACGCCGGGGATCAGCGCGAGCGCCTGGGCGATGCCGTAGGCGACGCCGTGCGGATAGGTGAGCTGGTCGAGCGTGCGGCGCTTGGCGCCGACGTAGTCTGCGACGCCGAGCAGGATGCCGAACACGATGAGCATGACCGCCACGATCCAGAGCGAGCGGAACACCGTCTCGATCTGATCCTTGAACGCGATGCCGAGCACGACGATCGGGATGCTTCCGATGATGATCATCCACCCCATACGGGCGTCGGGGTCGTTGCGCGGGATCTTGCCGGTGATCGAGCGGAACCACTGCGAGATGATGCGCACGATGTCGCGCCAGAAGAACACGACGACCGCGGCCTCCGTGCCGATCTGCGTGATCGCGGTGAACGCTGCGCCGGGGTCCTCGCCGGAGGGCAGGAACGTGCCGACGATACGCAAGTGGGCACTGGAGGAGATCGGCAGGAACTCGGTGAGTCCCTGCACGATGCCGAGGATGAGCGCTTCGAACAGGTGCATAGGTGGCCTTCTGGGTTGTGGTCGGGCGCGGCGGCGCCCAGCGCTCAGTACGTGCGCAGCAGATCGGCCAGCACCTGCTGACCGAAGACAAGCGATTCTACGGGCACACGCTCATCGACTCCGTGGAACATCCCTGTGAAGTCCAGATCGGCAGGAAGGCGCAGCGGAGCGAAGCCATAGCCGGTGATGCCGAGGTAGGCCAGAGCCTTGTTGTCCGTTCCGGCGCCAAGGAGGTACGGGATGACGGGGACGCCGGGATCGTGTCGGCCGAGGCTGGCGACCATCGCATCCACGAGATCGCCCTCGAACGGCGTCTCCATCCCGATGTCCTGCACGACGACCTCGATCGAGACCTCGTCGCCGACGATGCGCTGGAGCTCGGCGAGGACGTCGTCCTCCGTGCCGGGGATGACGCGCACGTCGATCAGCGCCTCGGCGCGCTCGGGGATGACATTGTGCTTGTAGCCCGCGGTCAGTGCCGTCGGGTTCGTCGTGGTGCGGAACGTGGAGCGCAGGAACGCCTCCGCCGGTCCCGCCGCGGCCGCGAGCTCGTCGGGGTCGTCGGCCGATCTCCCGGTGAGGTCGCCGAGGCCCGCGAGGAGCGCCTCGGTGGTCGGCGTCAGGCGCACGGGCCACCTCGTCCGGCCGATCGCGGCGACAGCCTCCGCGATCTTCGTCACGGCGTTGTCGTCGTGCAGTCTGCTGCCGTGGCCCGCTCGCCCCGTGGCGACGAGCCGGATCCAGATCAGCGCCTTCTCGCCCACCTGGAGCAGGTAGGCGCGCTTGTCGTCGACCGTGATCGAGTACCCGCCGACCTCGCTGATCGCCTCGGTCGCGCCGGCGAACCATTCGGGACGATCCCGCACGACGAGTGCGGACCCCTCGACGCCGCCGTTCTCCTCGTCGGCGAAGAAGGCGAGCACGAGATCGCGCTCCGGCTTCTCCCCCGCTCGCAGGATGTCGCCGACGGCGGCGAGGATCATCGCATCCATGTTCTTCATGTCGACGGCCCCTCGGCCCCAGAGCATGCCGTCGCGGACCACTCCGGCGAACGGGTCGACGCTCCAGTCCTCGGCGACCGCGGGGACGACGTCGAGGTGGCCGTGCACGACGAGCGCCGGCTTGTCGCGATCCCTGCCCGGCACGCGCGCCATCACGTTGGTGCGTCGTGGGATCGGCTCGTAGTACTCGACCTCGAGGCCGAGGGCCTCGAGGTACCGCCCGACGTACTCCGCGGCCTCGCGCTCCCCCTCGGCGCGACCGCCGCCGTAGTTCGAGGTGTCGATGCGGATCAGGTCGCTCGCGATGCGAACCACCTCGGGGAGCGACGGATCAGTCATGCCGTCCAGGCTATCGAAAGTCCGTGGCGCGCCCGGGCGACGCCGTCGGTTTCAGGGAGGGGCGACCGTCGTGCTAATGTAAATCTTCGTTCGGCAACGAACATCCAACACCTGCGCGGGTGGCGGAATGGTAGACGCGCTAGCTTGAGGTGCTAGTGCCCGATAGGGCGTGGGGGTTCAAGTCCCCCTCCGCGCACAGATGAGAGCCTCGACCCGACAGGGTCGGGGCTCTTCTGCTTCCCCGCGGACGTCTCGGGTGCGCACAGCGCCGATCGTCGCCGGGGCTCATCCCCAGATCCGTACGCGGATCGCGTCCTTGCCCGCCTTCTTCGCGGAGTACATCTCGGCGTCCGCCGCAGCGATCAGCGCGGCTGCGTCGGGCGGAGCCGTGCCGGCGCCGGATGTCCACGTGACCACTCCGATGCTCGTCGACAACGGCATTCCGGCGGCGGCGCCGTCGAGCGGCGCGCGCACGGCGTCGCGTAGGCGCTCCGCGAAGGCCGGAGCATTCGCCGCGTCGACGCCCTCTGCGACCACGAGGAACTCGTCGCCGCCGAGTCGGCCGACGGAGTCGCCCGGCCTGCAGGTGTGCACGAGCCGGTCCGCGACGATTCGCAGCACCTCGTCGCCGGCGCCGTGCCCCCTTTCGTCGTTGATGGCCTTGAACCCGTCCAGGTCGAGGAACAGCACGCTGCCCGTGGAGCCCTGAACCCGCGATCGCGTCAGCGCGTTCTCGAGCTGCTCCGTGAAGCCGGCTCTGTTGGACAGCCCGGTCAGCCCGTCGTGCAGGGCGCTGTGCCTGATGCGGTCCTGCAACCGGAGGTGCTCCGCCACGCGCTCGGCCTGCGACGCCAACGCGGCGAGGGTGTCGGTCTCCTCGGCCCCGAGGGTGCGCGGTCGGCGGAACCAGCACCGGATGTCCCCGATCGGCGTCGTAGTATCCGGTCCGGATCGCACGATCGGCGTGACGATGAGCGACTCGACGCCCGCCGCCCGCAGAGCGGAGGACTGCCCCAGCATCCGGTCGTCGATGTCGCCCAGATCGCGGCAGATCACCGGGGTCGTGTGCTCTCCGAGCGCGCCGTCGGCCGAGGTGTCTGTCGGGATCGACCCCCAGCTGTCCACCCGTCCATCGGATCCGAGGATGCGCACCGACGTCCACGACGCCTGCAACGCGTCGGACGCGGCATCGACGAGCACGCCGCCGAGATCGTCGATGCCCCGGGCGACGGCGAGCCGTCCCGTGGCCGTCTGGAGCAGGGAGAGCGCACGATGGGCGGTGTCGGCGGCCCTGCGAGCCTCGACGAGCTCGTACTCGAAGCCCACCCGCGCCGTGGCATCGAACGCGGCGATCACCACGACGTCTCGATCTCCGTCGCGGCGACGGTCGGCGTTGACGAGCAGCGGATGCCGGGAGCCGGACCGACGCCGGATCTCGAGCACGAGCTCGCGCACGCGCCCGGCATCGTGGAGCCGCGGCATCACATGCGTCTCGTACAGGAGCCGGGCGGCCGGCGTCAGCCAGTCGGTGAGGTTGTGACCGATCAGATCGGTCTCCTCCCCCATCCAGGACGCCGCCCTCTCGTTGTGCGCGAGCACCCGCCCGTTCATGTCCACGGCGAGCAGGGCGACGGGCGCGGCGTCGAGGAGGTGCGCCCCTTCCGCGTCGGTCACAGCGCGTCTCGGATCACGGCGGCGACGAGCTCCGGTTCGGTGAGAGGTACGAAGTGCCCTGCGCTCTCCAGCCGGACCAGATCGTTCGACGGGATGCGCGCGTGCAGGTAGTCCCCGATGTGCGGCGGGCAGATGATGTCCCCTTCGGACTGCACCACCGTGCAGTGCACCGGGATCTCGGCGAGCCGATGACGCACGTCGCTGAAGAACACCACCCGGGCGAAGTGCACGGCCACGCGCTGCGATGTGGCGGCGAAGAGCGTCCGCACGCGATCGACGACCTCCGGGCGATCGTCGCGGGCGGTGACCGCCGGTGCGAGGGCCGACGCCCAGGTCGGCTGGTTGGTCTCGATCGCACCGAGCAGACCCAGCACGTCCTCCCGGGAGAAGCCGCCCACGTAGTCGCCGTCGTCGACGTATCGCGGAGAAGGGCACACCATCACGATCTCGCGGAACAGCTCAGGACGTCGGATCGAGGCGAGCGCGCCGATCATCCCGCTGATGGAGTGGGCGACGAGCACGGCGCCGGTGATCCCGAGGGCGTCGACGACCTCGATCAGGTCGTCTGCGTATCCCTGCAGGGAGTCGTACCGACGCTCGTCGTACGCCTCCAGATCGGAGGCGCCCGACCCCACATAGTCGAAGAGCACGACGCGTCGCTCCTGTGCGAAGTCCTCGGCGATGCGACGCCAGATCGACTGATCGGTGCCGTAGCCGTGAGCGAAGACGAGGACGTCTCCGTCTTCGGGGCCGAGCACGGTGACCGCGTTCCGGTGCAGGATCGCGGAGGACGCGTCGTCCGTCACCGCCGTCATCGAATCGGTCACGGCGTCCGCCCTTCGTCGCAGGTCCTCCGCAGAGGATACCCGGGCGGGGCTAGGCTGCGCTTACGCCGAAGATCAGCCCGAGTGCGTAGGTGATGGCGGCAGCGCCGAATCCGATCGCCAGCTGGCGCAGCGCGCGGCGCAGGGGCGGACCGCCCGACAGGATGCCGACCATCGCCCCTGTCGAGAGGAGGGCGATGCCGACGAGGACGAGGGCGACGACGACGGCCGTCGTGCCCTGGAGCCCGAAGATCCACGGCAGAACGGGGATGATCGCTCCGGACGCGAAGAGCAGGAAGCTGGAGATCGCCGCGGTCCAGTCGCTGCCGACGATCTCGTGGTCGTCTCCCCCGTGCGTGTGCACCGGTCCCGTCGCCGCGCGCTGCACGCCCGCTCTCGCGGCGGTCACGATGCGACGGGCGCGATCGAGCGCCTCGGTCTGCTCCATGCCGCGCGCGCGGTAGACCAAGGCGAGCTCGTTCTCGTCGATGTCGAGATCGGCGGCGGAGGCGGCGGCATCCTCGTTCGCCTCCGTCGCGGCGAGCAGTTCGCGCTGGGAACGCACGGAGACGAACTCCCCGGCGCCCATCGACAGAGCTCCGGCCAAAAGACCCGCGATGCCGCTGAAGAGCACGAACCCGGAGCTGACGCCGGTGGCCCCGATGCCGAGCACCAGGGCGAGGTTGCTCACGAGTCCGTCGTTGGCTCCGAAGACGGCCGCGCGGAAGGACCCGGAGAGGCGTCGCCGCCCACGGGCGGCCAGCCCGCGAACGACCTCGTAGTGCACCTTCTCGTCCGCGCGCATCGCCGGGGTGGCCCAGCTCTCCGAGTCGTAGGGCGACCGTGCCTCGGCGCTCTGCGCCAGGGCCAGCACGAAGATCGAGCCGAAGCGGCCCGCCATCCACCCCAGCATCCGCGAACGAAGGCCGGGCGTCGGCAGCCGGGACGGCTCCTCACCGAGCAGATCGAGCCAGTGCTGCTCATGTCGGCGCTCCGCATCGGCGAGGCTCAGCAGGATGTCGCGCTCCTCCCCCGTCCGCCGCCCGGCGAGCTTCTGATACACCGCGCCCTCGGCGCGTTCCTCGACGAGGTAGCGCGCCCATCGGCGGCGGTCGGCGGCGGTCGGCTCGGCGGCAGCGGGGGCTGTCATGCTTCCTCCAGATCGGTGCACGCCCGGGGTGCGGGCAACCGTTCCACGCTATCCGCGACGCCCCTCGGGAACGGCATCCGGAGAGGGATTGCCAGGTTTTCGGGACTCCGAACCGCGCCTTCGATGCGGGGTGGCCCGTCGCTGAGAAGTCAGCTGCGCACGCGCTTGCGCAGCACCTCGATGCGCGACTGCAACTGCGTCACCGTGGCCTGCGCGACCGCCGGGCCTCCGCAGATGCGGCGGAGCTCCGCGTGCACCGAACCGTGCGGCTGGCCGGTCTGCCGCGCGTACAGGCCGACGAGGCTGTTCAGCAGCTGTCTCTGCTCGCGGAGCGTGCGGTGCAGCGGGGCGGGAAGGGTGGTCACCTCGGTCGGATCGGCGTTCGCCTCCCGCACCTCGCGAAGCCGCGACTGGCGTGCCTGACGTTGCATGAGCAGCTCGTGCACGTGCTCGGGTTCGAGCAGCCCGGGGAAGCCGATGAACTCCTCCTCCTCGGGGGTGCCGGGCTCGGCGAGCTGACCGAACTCCTTGCCCTCGAACACCACGCGGTCGAAATGCGCGACCGAGGAGATGGCCTGGTACGCGAACTCCTGGGTGAGGGCGTCGGAGGCGTCGTCTTCGCGGTTCGCGCTCTCCAGCAGGGAGTCGTCGAGACCGTCGCCGTCCTTGTCCTGGCGGTCGAGCGCGTGGTCGCGCTGCTTCTCCATCTCGTTGGCCAGTGTCATGAGCACCGGAACGTTCGGCAGGAAGACGCTGGCGGCCTCGCCACGGCGTCTGGCCCGCACGAAACGCCCGATGGCCTGCGCGAAGAAGAGCGGGGTCGACGAGGAGGTGGCGTACACGCCGACGGCGAGCCGCGGAACGTCGACGCCCTCCGACACCATCCGCACGGCCACCATCCAGCGGTTGCCGTTGGCGCTGAACTTCTCGATCCGCTCGGAGGCGGAGGCGTCGTCGGACAGGACGATCGTCGGCTGCTCCCGCGTGATGCTGTGCAGGATCTTGGCGTACGCCCTGGCCACGGTCTGATCGGTCGCCAGCACCAGTCCGCCGGCGTCCGGCACATGATGCCTGATCTCGGTGAGACGCCGGTCGGCGGCCGACAGCACCGCGGGCATCCAGGAGCCCTCCGGGTCGAGGGCCGTGCGCCACGCCTGGGAGTTCACGTCCTTGGTGTTGTCCTGGCCGAGGTGTGCCTCGAGCTCGTCGCCGGCGCTGGTGCGCCACCGCATCTTGCCGGAGTACATGTGGAACAGCACAGGTCGCACGACGCCGTCGGCCAGCGCCCTGCCGTAGCCGTAGGCGTAGTCGGTGCTGGAGATGCGCGCGCCGGACTCGTCGGGCAGGTAGTCGACGAACGGGATGGGGGCGGTGTCGCTGCGGAACGGCGTCCCGGAGAGCAGGAGACGCCGCGTGGCGGGGCCGTAGGCGTCGCGGATCGCGTCTCCCCAGCTGAGCGCGTCGCCGCCGTGATGCACCTCGTCGAGGATCACGAGGGTCTTCGCATCCTCGGTGAGATGACGGTGCACCGACGACTTGGCCGCGACCTGGGCATAGGTGACGACGACGCCGTGGTAATGCCGCGCAGGGGCCCAATGGCTGTTGCGGAACCGCGGATCGAGCCGGATGTGCACCCGTGCGGCGGCATCCGCCCACTGCGTCTTGAGATGCTCGGTCGGAGCGACCACGATCACGCGGTTCACCTCGCCGATGCGCAGGAGCTCGACCGCGAGCGTGAGGGCGAACGTCGTCTTGCCAGCGCCGGGCGTCGCCGCGACGAGGAAATCGCGCTGGTCGGCCTGGAAGTACTTCTCCAGAGCCTCCTGCTGCCACGCCCTGAGTTTGCTCGCGGTGCCCCAGGGGGCGCGCTGAGGGAAGGACGGAGAAAGCATCCCTTCAACGATAGGGCGTGCGTCGGACACTCGGCGTCAATGCCGAGGGGCGGGTAGGCTCTGTCTCTGCGCCGCCGCGACCGATGGCAGGCGCCCGTTCGCGAAGGAGAGCTGGATGACCGCCCAGGATTCGACCCGGACCCCGTACGTGGCCAACGAGACCGCCCACCCCTGGCGCCGGTTCGTGGCCGTCGGCGACTCCTTCACCGAGGGCATCGGCGATCCGGACCCCTCCGTGCCCGGCGGCCACCGCGGGTGGGCCGACCGCGTAGCCGAGGTGCTCTCGAGCCAGGTCGACGACTTCGCCTACGCCAACCTCGCCGTGCGCGGCAAGCTGATCGCGCAGATCGTCGAGGACCAGATCGAGCCGGCCGTCGCGCTGCGCCCCGACCTGATCTCGATCTGCGCGGGCGGCAACGACGTGATCCGCCCCGGCACCGATCCCGACGCGATCGCCGCCCAGCTCGAGGACGCCGTGGCGCGTCTGTCCTCGACGGGCGCCGCGGTCGTGCTCTTCACCGGAATCGACACCGGCTTCACCCCCGTGTTCCGTGCTTTCCGCGGCAAGGTGGCGATCTACAACGAGAACGTCCGCGCGATCGCCGATCGTCACGACTGCATCGTGGCCGACCAGTGGGCTCTCAAGGTCGTGCAGGACACGCGGTTCTTCGACGACGACCGCCTGCACTACAACGCGCTCGGCCATCACGAGGTCGCCCGCATGGTGCTGCGCGCCCTCAACGTTCCCAACGACCTCGAGGCGATGCAGCCGGAGCCGATCCCCTCCCGCACATGGCGCGAAGCGCGCAGCGAAGACCTCGGCTGGGCACGGGAGCATCTCGTGCCCTGGGTGCTGCGACGGCTCAGGCACCAGTCCTCGGGTGACCACGTGGAGGCGAAGCGCCCGGAGCCGGCGCCCGTCGTGCTGCACGACCTCGACTGATCGTCAGCGGCGGGGTGCGAGCGCCCAGAGCGCGACCGCGGCCGCGGAGGCGACGTTGAGCGAGTCCACTCCACCGGACATCGGGATCGTCACCACGACCTCGGCCGCGGCGAGGGCCTCCTCCGAGAGCCCGTCGCCCTCCGAGCCCATCATCAGCGCGATGCGATCGGGGCGCCGCAGGGCGTACTCGTCGAGGGGCACCGCCTGATCGTCGAGGGCGAGCGCGGCGATCTGCACTCCGGCGCGGCGCAGATCGTCCATGGCTCCGTTCCAGTCGGACATCCGCGTCCACGGCACCTGGAAGACGGTGCCCATGCTCACCCGGACGCTGCGTCGGTAGAGCGGGTCGGCGCACCGGGGCGAGATCAGCACGGCATCGGCACCGAGTCCGGCGGCCGCGCGGAACGCGGCACCGATGTTGGTGTGGTCTCCGATGCCCTCCAGCACCAGTACGAGAGAGGCTTCGGCGATCAGCTCGGCGACGCTCGCCAGCGCGGGACGGTGCATGGACGCAAGGGCCCCGCGGTGCACGGCGAACCCTGTCACGGCCTCGGCGACCTCATCCGGAACGACGTACACCGGGACCTCGAAACCGCCGAGCAGAACGCGGATGCCGTCGAGCCATCGTCGCTGCACCATGACCGACCGAGGCCGGTGACCCGCAGCGATCGCACGCTCGATGACCTTGGCGGACTCGGCGATGTAGAGACCGCCAGCCGGCTCCGAGACCGCACGCAGGGCGGTGTCGGTCAGCGAACGGTAGTCGTCCAGGCGGGGGTCATCGGGCTGCGCGATCTCGACGATGTGCATGCCGTCCACTGTGTCACGCCCGGGGACCGGCACCCCGCCGGGGTCGTAGACTCCCTGTGGGAGGCGCCGTGATCGCGACAGCAGACGAAGAGCTCGATGCTCGCATCGTCCGCACCTCCGAACTGCTCCGCGGCCACCGGATCGCGCTGCTCACAGGGGCCGGCATCTCGACCGATTCCGGCATCCCCGCGTACCGCGGAGAGGGTTCGCGGACGCGGTCCGACCCGATGACGATCGAGCGCTACCTCGGCGACGAGGCGGCGCGCCGACGGTACTGGGTGGGCGGGCACCTCGGATGGAGGGCCTTCGCGAGCGCCGAGCCCAATCCGGGGCATCGGGCGCTGGCGGCCATGGAGGCCGACGGCGTGGTCTCCGGGGTCATCACTCAGAACGTCGACGGCCTTCATCTGCGCGCCGGCAGCTCGCACGTGATCGAGGTCCACGGCACCATGCGCCGCGTGCTCTGCCTGCACTGCGGACAGGTCTTCGACCGGCGCGATATCGCGACCCAGATAGAGTCCCTCAACCCGTGGATCGCCGTGCCGGAGAACGTCCTCCTGGCGCCCGACGGCGACGTGCTGCCCGAGACGACCGAGGGGTTCGTCGTACCGACCTGCACGGTGTGCGGCGGGATGCTCAAGCCCGATGTGGTCTTCTTCGGCGAGTACGTTCCTCGCGACCGTTTTGCGGCGGCGGAATCCCTGCTCAGGTCGAGCTCCGCGATGATCGTCGCGGGCTCCTCTCTCGTGGTGAACTCGGGGGTGCGACTCGTCGAGCGCGCCCGCCGGCGCGGCATCCCCCTCGTCATCGTGAATCGTGAGCCCACGCGCGCGGACGCCTGGGCCAACGTCACGCTCGCCGCGGGGACCAGCGAGGTGCTGCCGGCCCTCCGGGAACTCCTCGGCTCCGCTTCGAACGAGAGGATCGAGACGACATGACGCTGCTCACGCTCGTCCGCCACGGACAGACCGACTGGAACCTGGCCAAGAGGATCCAGGGCACCACCGACATCCCGCTGAACGAGACCGGACGCTCGGATGCCCTCGCTGCCGCCGGTCTCCTGTCCGTCGGCACGCACCATTCCATCTATGCGAGCCCTCTGTCGCGCGCACGCGAGACCGCCGAGATCATCGCCGGCGAGCTCGGCCTGGAGCCCCCGATGCTGGTGGAGGACGTGCGCGAAAGGGAGTTCGGCGAGGGCGAGGGCATGCTCGTGCCGGACTACATCCGCACCTACGGGGACTGGCACGCCGAGGTCCCCGGTGCCGAGTCGCTCGCCGAGGTCGGCGTGCGGGCGATGGCCGCGCTGCACAGGATCGCTCGCGAGGCACGCCGGCGTTCAGCGCCGACGGCCGAGTCCGTCATCGTCGTGACGCACGGGGGCGTGATCCGCTCGCTGATCGACCACGTGTCCGGTGGCACCTTGCCGCGTGCGGGCGAGGTGCTCGCCAACGGCTCCGTGCACCGTTTCGAGGTCTCGCCCGGGTCGCTGCGGCTGCTCGAAGAGGTCGCCGCGCACTGACTCATCCGCCGTTCGCGAACACCTCCTCCCGCAACGCGGGACCCGGATATCGTCGTCGCATGACGGATACCGATCTCGCCGACTGGGTGAACACGGCGGCCGTGCCGTTCGATGACGTCGATCCGGACGACGTGAGCGATGCGCAGCTCGCCCCGGTGCTCGACCTCGTCGGTGACGCGCGCGTCGTGGCGCTCGGTGAGTCCATGCACCGGGCTCACGAGTTCCTCGGCTGGCGCAACCGGATGCTGCGCTTCCTGGTGGAGCGCGCCGGATTCACGGCGCTGGTGCTGGAGAGCGGCTTCACCGAGACGGCACGGGTCGAGGATTGGGTGGCCAGCGGCTCCGGGCGGCTCCGCTCCGTGCTCGACGACGGCCTCACGTATCACTTCGGCAAATGCCAGGAGTCTCTCGACCTGGTCACCTGGATGCGGGAGCGCCGGGCGACCGGAGGCCCCGAAGTGCGGATCCACGGCATGGACATCCCCGCATCCGCGTCCGGTCCCCTGCCCGCCCTCGACGCAGCCGTCGCCCTGCTCGACGACGCGGATCCGGCGTACGCCGCGCACATCCGCGGCACTCTCATCGACGCGTTCGGGTTCCTGCCGCACGACCGATCCGGTCTGGCGTGGGCGGCGATCGCGATACGCGCATACCTCGACCTCGACGCTCCTCGCCGCCACGCGCTCACCGCCGGGATCGGCGCCCTCGTCGAGCGGATGCGCGCCAAGGCGACCGACTACGCGGCCGTCGTCGGCGACACCCGGCGCGTCGCGACGGCGATCAGGGCCGCCGAGGTGGCGCGGGGAGCCGACGCGTTCCTCGCCGCGATGATCGAGGGGCCGACGCGCACCTGGTCGGCCGCGAACATCCGCGACTCGACCATGGCGGACACCGTGGAGTGGATCCTGCGCACGGAGCCGCGGGTGCTGGTGTTCGCGGCCAACGGACACGTGCGCAAGACCCCGTACCTCGCTCCCCCGTTCGTGGCGGAGCCGCTCGCCACCGTCGGCACGCATCTCGCCGCCCGGCTCGGAGACGACTATCGCGTGATCGGGACGACCTTCGGCGGAGGCGAGGCGTGGCTGCACCGACCACGGCCCGATGATCGTCCCGGGCATTCGACGCCTTTCGTCCAGCGCCTGGGCGCACCTCGGCCCGACAGCCTCGACTCGATGCTGATGCGGGCCCGCAGCGGTTCCTTCCTCGTCGGCCTCGCCGACGCGCCCGCGGACATGGATCAGGCCGTCGGCACGCACAACGGTCCCGAGGTCGAGCTCGCCGACGTGCGATCGTCGTTCGACGCGATCCTCCACATCGAGCGGATCAGCCCTTGGCACACCTGGATCGACGAACGGGGACGGTGGACCTAGCCGGCGCGGGAGATCACGGACCGCGCGTGGCGCAGCACGGGCTCGTCGATCATGCGGCCGCGGAACCGGAAGACGCCCCGTTCCCCCGCGGCAGCGGCCAGCACGTCGTGCGCCCAGGAGACCGTGTCGTCGTCGGGCCGATAGGCAGCGCGGATCACCGGAACCTGGCTCGGGTGGATGCAGGCGGTCGCCCGGAAGCCGGATGCCGCTGCGTCCTCCGCTTCGGCACGGAGGCCGTCGACGTCGTCGATCGCGATGTGCACCGCGTCGATCGCCGCCTTGCCGTGCGCTCCCGCCTCCAGCAGCACGCGTGAACGGGCGTAGCGGGCGATGTCGCGGTACCCGCCCTCCGGCGTCCGACTCGACGTTCCGCCGAGGGACGCCACGAGGTCCTCTGCCCCCCACATCATCGCGGTCACCCTGGGGTGCGCGGCGATCCGGTCGGCGGCGTGGATACCCGCGGCGGTCTCGCACAGGGCGAGGAGAGAGAAGCGCTCGTCGAAGACGTCCAGGTCCTCCGCGCTCTCCGTCTTGGCGACCATCACCGTACGGAAGTCCGTCTGCGCGAGCGTGGCGAGATCGGACGCGAAGGAATCCGTGCCGGGGGCGTTGACCCGCACGATGACGCGATCGGGATCGACGTCGGCATCGATGAGGTTGCCGCGTGCCGCCGCCTTCGCCTCGGGGAGCACGGCGTCCTCCAGATCGAGGATCACCGCGTCGGCTTTGTCGAGAGCGCCGCGGAAGCGCTCGGGCCGGTCTGCGGGGCAGAACAGCAACGCGGGTCCGAGTGCGAACGTCATGACGCATCTCCCTCGCGGGGCAGGGCGCGCACGAGCACCGTCCTCGTCGCGGTCGCGACGACCTCGTCGTGCTGGTTGCGTCCCGTGTGCGCGATCGTCACGATGCCCTGTCCCGGCCTCGACGACGAGAGTCTCTTGGCCGTGACGATGCTCTCGGTGTACAGGGTGTCGCCGGCGAACAGGGGCCGCGGGAAGGCGATGTCGCCGAGACCGAGCTGAGCGACCAGGGTGCCCTGTGTCAACTGGGCAACGGAGGAGCCGACCATCGTCGACAGAGTCCACATCGAGTTCATCAACCGTGCCCCGAACTCCTGCGTCTCCGCGAACGCGGCGTCTAGGTGCAGCGCCTGGGTGTTCATCGTGAGAGTGGTGAACAGCACGTTGTCGGCCTCGGTGGCGGTGCGCCCAGGCCGGTGCAGGTAGCGGGCGTCGACCTCGAACTCCTCGAAGTAGAGCCCCCTCTGGAGGATGTCTCGCGCGGTCATGGTGCCACGCTACCCGGCGAGCCCGAGCGCGCGTGCGATGACGAGCAGCTGCACCTCGGTGGTGCCCTCACCGATCTCCAGGATCTTCGAGTCGCGGTAGTGGCGTCCGACGGGGAACTCGTTCATGAAGCCGTTGCCGCCGAAGATCTGGGTGGCGTCACGGGCGTTGTCCATGGCGGCCTCGCCCGCGACCAGTTTCGCGATCGCCGCCTCCTCCGCGAACGGACGACCGGCGTCGCGCAGCCGGGCGGCATGGTGCCAGGCCAGGCGTGCCGTGTGCACCCTGGCCCGCATCCGCGCGAGGGTGAACTGCGCGTTCTGGCGTGTGCTGAGAGCGCTGCCGAAGATCGTGCGGCTCTTCGCGTAGTCGACCGAGGCCTCGAGGCAGCCTTCGGCCGCGCCGGTCGCGAGTGCGGCGATGGCGATACGTCCCTCGTCGAGGATGCTCAGGAAGTTGCGGAACCCGCTCCCCCGCTCGCCCAGAAGGTGGGACGCAGGGACGCGCGCACCGTCGAAGGTGAGCGGGTGCGTGTCCGAGGCGTTCCACCCGACCTTGTCGTACGCGGGCTCGACCGTGAAGCCCGGGGTGCCGTTGGGGACGATGATCGTCGAGATCTCCTTGCGACCGTCGACCACGCCGGTCACCGCCGTGACGGTCACGAAGCGCGTGATGGGCGTCCCGGAGTTCGTGATGAACTGCTTCGAACCGTCGATCACCCACTCGTCGCCGTCCAGGCGGGCCGTGGTGCGGGTGGCGCCGGCGTCACTCCCCGCCTCCGGCTCTGTGAGCCCGAAGCCGGCGAGGGCGCGTCCGGCCAGGAGGTCGGGCAGCAGGTCGTTCTTCTGCTGTTCGGTGCCGAACCGGAAGATCGGCATGGCTCCGAGACTGACCCCCGCCTCCAGCGTGATGGCGAGCGACTGGTCGACGCGGCCGAGGGCCTCGATCGCGATGCCGAGCGCCATGTAGTCGCCGCCCTGGCCGCCGTACTCCTCGGGGAACGGAAGCCCGAACAGGCCCAGCTCGCCCATCTGGCGCACCACGTCCATCGGGAGCGTGTGGGAGCGGTCCGCCTCATACGACTGCGGGGCGACGACGGTCTCCGCGAACTCCCTCGTCATCGCCGCGAGCTCGCGTTCCTCTTCTGTCAGATCGTCCATCATCGTCCTTCCTCCACCGTCACGCGGGCGACCGGCTGGCCGCGCCGTACCTGGTCCCCGAGCCCGACGAGCAGGTGGACCGTCCCGTCGTGCGGGGCGAGCACCGGATGCTCCATCTTCATGGCCTCGATCGAGATGAGCGGCGCGCCGGCCGCCACGCTGTCCCCGTCGGCGACGTGCACCGCGACGACGCTGCCCGGCATGGGCGCGCGTCCCTCCGGCTCTGTCTTCCCGGGCCCGCCGACCGCGTCGGCGAGGCGTCGTAGCGTGCGTGCGCGACGGTCGAGGGGGCGCAGGCGCACGACGACGCCGTCCTCCCCCGACCACACAGCGCCATCGGAGTCCATGGCCGCGATCGCCGTGGGCGCGGAGACGGCGGGAGCGTCGACGATCACGTCGTCGTCGGTGAGGAACGAGACCGTGCGCGCCGCGGTGTCGCCGAGCTCCGCCCAGACGTCGCCGGCGCGCCGTGCGATGCTCTCACGGGACAGGGCGGACTCCTCGGACTCGACGCAGGCCCGCGCTGCGGCGAGCAGACGGGCGGTGGGCACGAGGGGTGGCAGCGGGAGCAGGGACTCGATCAGGGAGGTGTCGAGATCCCCGGACACCACCCTCGGATCGCGGCACAGGGTGCGCAGGAACGGGATGTTCGTCTCGACGCCCAGGACCACTGTGCGGGACAGCGCCACATCGAGCTTGCGCAGCGCTGTCAGCCGATCCGGGGCGTACGCGATGATCTTGGCGATCATCGGGTCGTAGTATCCGGTGACCTCGCTGCCGGTCTCGATAGCCGCATCGACGCGTACGCCGTGGGGCGGGTCGAAGAGGAGGATCCGTCCGGTGGACGGGACGAATCCGCGCTCGGGGGATTCCGCGTACACGCGCGCCTCGACGGCGTGGCCGCGCAGCGGCGTTTCGGGCGGTACACGGCCCCCTGCGGCGACCTCGAGCTGCAGGGCGACGAGGTCGAGTCCGGTCACGGCCTCCGTGACCGGATGCTCGACCTGCAGGCGCGTGTTCATCTCGATGAAGAAGACGTCGTCCGGCGCATCCGCATCGATGAGGAACTCGACGGTGCCGGCCCCGACGTAATCGACGCTCCTCGCGGCCATGACGGCCGCAGCGAGCAGCCGCTCCCGCGTCTCCTCCGGCATCCCGGCGGACGGCGCCTCCTCGACGACCTTCTGATGCCGTCGCTGCAGCGTGCACTCGCGTTCGCCGAGCGCCACCACGGTGCCGTGGCTGTCGCCGAACACCTGCACCTCGATGTGCCGCGGGCGGCGGATCAGCCTCTCGAGGATCAGCGAGTCGTCGCCGAAGGCCGCGGAGGCCACCCGACGCGCCGAGGCGAGAGCCGTGGGGAGCGCCGCCGCCGAGTCGACCACCTCCATGCCTTTGCCGCCACCGCCCGCGCTGGGCTTGACGAGCAGCGGGAAGCCGACGCGGGCGGCTTCGTCGGCGATCTCGGACTCCGAGAGGCCGCTGGCGTCGAATCCGGGGACGACGGGGACCCCGTGACGCATGACGTGCTCACGCGCACGCGCCTTGTCGCCCATGATCTGCAGGGAATCCGTGGATGGCCCGATGAAGACGATGCCGCTCTCGGCGCACGCCTCGGCGAGACCGACGTTCTCGGAGAGGAAGCCGTATCCGGGGTGGATCGCCTGCGCGCCGGTCGATCGGGCCGCAGCGATCACCGCGTCGATGTCGAGGTAGGACTCCGCGGCGGGAGCCGGGCCGATGCGGACGGCGGCATCGGCCTCGCGGACGTGCGGGGCGTCGACGTCGGCGTCGCTGTAGACGGCGACGCTGCGGATGCCGAGTTCGCGCAGGGTGCGGATGATCCGGCGCGCGATTTCGCCGCGATTCGCGACGAGCACGGCGTCGAAGAGAGGGTTCGTCATGGCATCACATCCGGAAGACGCCGAAGCGCGGTTCGGGCAGGGGGCTGCGGGCGACGACGTCGAGGGCCAGGCCGAGGACGTCGCGGGTGCGTGTGGGATCGATGATCCCGTCGTCCCAGAGGCGGGCGGTGGCGTAGTAGGGCTCGCCCTGGGTCTCGTACTGCTCGCGCACCGGGGCCTCGAACGCGGCGCGCTCCTCGGACGTCCACCCCTCTCCGCGAGCGGTGAGCTGGTCCTCCTTCACCGTTGCGAGCACGGATGCCGCCTGAGGGCCGCCCATGACCGAGATCCTGCTCGCCGGCCAGGTCCACAGGAACCGAGGCGAGTAGGCGCGACCGCACATCGAGTAGTTGCCTGCGCCGAAGGAGCCGCCGATGATGACGGTGAGCTTGGGGACGCGGGTGGTCGCGACGGCGGTGACCATCTTGGCGCCGTCCTTGGCGATGCCTCCTGCCTCGGCATCCGATCCCACCATGAATCCGGTGATGTTCTGCAGGAACAGCAGGGGGATGCCGCGCTGGTCGCAGAGCTCGATGAAGTGCGCTCCCTTGAGCGCGGACTCGCTGAAGAGCACGCCGTTGTTGGCGACGATCCCGATCGGATGACCGTGCAGCCGAGCGAACCCCGTGACCAGCGAGGTGCCGTACTCGGACTTGAACTCGCGGAAGGAGTCCCGGTCCACGAGTCGCACGATGACCTCGTGCACGTCGTAGGACGCGTTGACGTCGATCGGGACGACGTCGTAGAGCGAGGACTTCTCCGCCGGAGGCCGGCTCGGCACGACCTCCCACGCGGGTGCCTGCGGTGCGGGAAGAGTGGCGACGATGTCGCGGAGGATCTCGAGCGCGTGCTCGTCGTCTTCGGCGAGGTGGTCCACGACGCCGCTGCGGCGCGCGTGCAGCTCGCCTCCGCCGAGTTCCTCGGCCGTGACGACCTCCCCGATGGCGGCCTTCACGAGGGGCGGACCCCCGAGGAAGATCGTGCCCTGGCCACGGACGATGATCGTCTCGTCGCTCATCGCGGGGACGTACGCCCCGCCCGCCGTGCATGAGCCGAGCACGGCTGCGAGCTGCGGGATGCCGGCGGCCGACATACGGGCCTGGTTGAAGAAGATGCGCCCGAAGTGCTCCCGATCGGGGAACACCTCGTCCTGCTTGGGGAGGAAGGCCCCGCCCGAGTCCACGAGATAGAGGCAGGGCAGGCGGTTCTCGAGGGCGATCTCCTGCGCGCGGAGGTGCTTCTTCACCGTGAGCGGGAAGTACGTGCCGCCCTTGACCGTCGCATCGTTGCAGACCACCATCACGTGGCGGCCGTGCACCAGGCCGATCCCGGCGATCACTCCGGCCCCCGGCGCCTCGCCCCCGTACATGCCGTCGGCGGCGAGGGGAGAGATCTCGACGAACGGGCTGCCCTCGTCGAGCAGGCGCGCGACGCGATCGCGCGGGAGCAGTTTGCCCCGCGCGACATGACGTTCCCTCGACGCCGTCGGCCCGCCCTCCGCAGCCGTCGCGAGACGCTCTCGCAGTTCCGCCGCCAGGCTCTCCTGGGTCGCGACCATCCTGGAGTCCTCCTCGACTCGCCCGGCGCATGCGCGATGCTCTGGCGCCGTGCCTGCATTCTCGGTTAGTGTTCACTAACCCGTTGATTCAGGTTAGCGAGGATTAACTGAGATGACAAGCCCGGTCACCGCCCGAGACCGCGCCAAAGCAGAGCGCTCCGACGCGATCCTGCGAGAGGCCGCCCACCTCTTCTCCGAGCGCGGCTACAACGGCGTCAGCCTGGAGGACATCGGTGCCGCCGTCGGTGTCTCCGGTCCCGCCGTCTATCGCCACTTCGCGGGCAAGCAGGCACTGCTCGGCGCCGTGCTCGTCAAGGTCAGCGACGACCTCGTGGCGGGCGGGACGGCCGTGGCTCAGGAGGCGAGCGACGACGAGGACCGGATGCGCGCGCTCGTGCGATTCCACGTCGAGTTCGCACTCGGCAACGCCGACGTCATCCGCGTGCAGGATCGCGATGTCGCGCACCTCGCGGAGTCCGATCGGGGCGAGGTCCGTCGGCTGCAGCGGACGTACATCGAGCTGTGGATCGACGCCCTGGCCCCGCTGGTGCCGGCGTCACCCGACGAACTCCGACTTCGCGTGCAGGCGTGCTTCGGCCTGATCAACTCCACGCCCCACTCGACCCGCGCCGCGGCGCGCGCACACGCCGCCACCGCCGCGGTCCTCACGACCATGGCGGCGGCGGCGCTGCGAGCGACTACCTGAGCAGCATCGCCCGACCCGGCTCCTCGAGCACGTCTGCGACGTCCTTGAGGAAGCGCGCCCCCTCGGCACCGTCGACGATGCGGTGATCGAAGGACAGGCTGAGCGTCATCATCTGGCGCAGCGCGATCTCCCCGCGGTGCTCCCACGGCTGTCGACGCACCGCCCCGACCGCGAGGATGCCGGACTGCCCCGGCGGGAGGATCGGGGTTCCCGCGTCGACGCCGAAGACGCCGATGTTGGAGATGGAGAAGGTGCCGCCGGCCAGCTCCGCCGGCGAGGTCTTGCCCGCCCGCGCCGTCTCGGCCAGCGCCTTCAGGGCGTCGGCGAGCTGGGGCAAGGTCATTCGCTCCGCGTCTCGGATGTTCGGCACGATGAGCCCGCGATCGGTCGCCGCGGCGATGCCGAGGTCGACGTAGTTGTACTGCACGATCTCGGACGCTTCCTCGTCCCAGCGCGAGTTCAGCCCCGGCGCGCGACCGAGCGCGAGGCAGACCGCCTTCGCGATCACGGCCAGCGGCCCGATCCGATGCCCCGAGAGCGCCCGGTCATCGCGGAGCGCGTCGAGCAGATCCATCGTCGCCGTGACGTCGACCGTGTGGAACACCGTCACATGAGGGGCCGTGAACGCGCTCTGGACCATGGCTGCCGCCGTGTGCTTGCGCACGCCGCGGATCGGAATGCGCGTCTCGCGATCGCCCGCGGCCAGCGCGGCCGGGGACCGCGGCACCAGGGCGTCGAAGCCCGACGGAGCGGACGGGGCGGGGACGGGTGATCCGGTGCCCTGCGCGAAGGCGTCGACGTCATCGCGGGTGATCACGCGGTCTCCCGTGGTCGCGGCGACGAGCACGAGATCGACGCCGAGACGCTTGGCATATGCGCGAACCGGCGGTGTGGACCGCGGGCGTTCGAGCACGACGTCGACGCTCGCCGCCGGTGCGGCGTCGTGAGGAGCCGCCTCCAGCACGGAGGTGTCGGACGGCGTCGCGCTCCGTCCGGTGCGCCTCGCCCTACGTGCCGGACGGCCGCTCGACGACGGCGCCGCGCCGTACCCCACGAGGTTGGGCTGGGCCTTCTCCTCGGCGTCGGTCGCCGGCGCAGGCGCCTCGTCACCGCCCTCGACGTCGAAGGCGATCAGCGGCGCGCCGACGGCCACCGTGTCGCCGGCCTGGGCGTGCAGCGATGACACGGTGCCCTCGTACGGCGAGGGCAGCTCAACCACCGCCTTGGCCGTCTCGACCTCGGCGAGCGTCTGGTTCAAGGCGACCGGGTCGCCAGGGGCGACCAGCCACTGCACCACCTCGGCCTCGGTGAGGCCCTCCCCCAGATCGGGGAGCCGGAACTCGGCGATCATGCGTCTGCTCCCGTCAGGCTCTGCGGTCGGTCGAGGACCCGGTCGACCGCGTCGAGGATCCGATCCAGGTCCGGGAGATGGTACTTCTCGAGCTTCGCCGGCGGGTAGGGGATGTCGTGTCCGGTGACCCGCAGCGGTGCCGACTCCAGATACTCGAAGCAGCGTTCCGTGATGCTCGCGATCACCTCCGCGGCGACACCGGCCTCCCGGGAGGCCTCGTGCGCGACGACCACGCGTCCGGTCTTGCGGACGGACGCGGCGACCGAGTCGTAGTCGACGGGCGACAGGGAACGCAGGTCGATCACCTCCAGCGAGATCCCCTCGTCCTCCGCGGCCTCGGCGGCCTGCATCGCCGTGCCGACCATGGCGCCGTAGGTGATGAGAGTCGCATCCGTGCCGCTGCGCACCACGCGCGCCAGCCCCATCGGAGGTGCGTCCGCCAGAGGCGCGTCGAGGTCGACCTCTCCCTTGTGATGGTAGAGACGCTTCGGCTCGAAGAAGATGACGGGGTCGTCGCACGCGATCGCCTGGCGCAGGCTCCGGTACGCGTCCTCGGGATTCGACACGGCGATCACGCGTAGTCCCGCGGTGTGGACGAAGTACGCCTCCGGCGACTCGGAGTGGTGCTCGGCTGCGCCGATGCCGCCCGCCCAGGGGATGCGGATCGTGATCGGCATCTTGACCCGTCCCTGCGTGCGGTAGTGCAGCTTGGCGACCTGCGACACGATCTGGTCGAACGCGGGGTACACGAAGCCGTCGAACTGGATCTCGATCACCGGACGGTACCCGCGGAAGGCGAGGCCGACCGCGGCGCCGACGATCCCCGACTCGGCCAGCGGGGTGTCGATCACCCGCGCGGCACCGAACTCGTCGAGCAGGCCGTCCGTGATGCGGAAGACCCCGCCGAGCTTGCCGATGTCCTCGCCGATGAGGACCACCTTGTCGTCGTCCAGCATCGCGCGCCGTAGGCCTGCGCTCAGGGCCTTGCCCAGGGTGAGCTCGGTCATCGTCACGCCTCGCTCTCGAAGGAGGCGAGGTAGGCGGCGTACTCGTCGCGCTGACGGTCGAGGCCCGTGTGCGGCTCGGCGTACACCCCGTCGAAGACGGCGAGCGGGGGTCGGGTGACCATGCCGAGGCAGGCGGCGCGCATCTCCTTGGCCACGGCATCGGCGGCGGTCTGGGTCTCGGCGACGTGCTCGTCTCCGAACTCCCCCAGCGAACGCAGGTACGCCTCGAGGCGCGCGATCGGGTCGCGCCGACGCCACGACTCGAGCTCGGCCTCCGAGCGGTAGCGCGTGGGGTCGTCGGCCGTCGTGTGCGGACCCATGCGGTAGGTGACGGCCTCGATGTAGGCGGGGCCCTTGCCCGACCGCGCGTGGTCGAGGGCCCAGCGCATCGCCGCCATGCAGGCGAGCACATCGTTGCCGTCGACGCGCATGCTGGGGATGCCGAAGCCCGGCGCCCGGCCGGCGATCGGGAACTGGGACTGCACGGACACCGGCTCGGAGATGGCCCAGTGGTTGTTCTGGCAGACGAACACCACGGGTGCCCGGTAGGACGCGGCGAAGATCATGGCCTCGTTCACGTCGCCCTGACTGGTGGCCCCGTCACCGAAGTAGGTGACCGCCACGTCATCCCCGCCGTCGTGCGTGATGCCGAGCGCGTACCCGACGGCATGGAGGGTCTGAGCGCCGATGATGATCTGCAGGGGGGCGATGCGGAGGTCCGCCGGATCGTAGGCGGCACCCTCCTCGCCGCGCCACATGCGCACGTAGTCTCCGGGCTGCGCACCCCTGGCGTAGATCACGCCGGTCTCGCGATAGCTCGGGAAGACGTAGTCCTGAGGAGCCAGAGCGCGCGCCGTGCCGATCTGCGTCGCCTCCTGGCCCTGACACGGAGCCCACAGCCCCAGCTGACCCTGGCGCTGCAGGGCGACCCCCTCGGCGTCGATCCGGCGGAGGATGACCATGTCGCGGTGCAGGGAGCGCAGCTGCGCGGCGTCGACATCCGCGACGAAGGGGTCCAGGGCGGGATTGGCGAGGCGGGTGCCGTCGGGCGCCAGGATCCGCTCCGAGAGCTCCAGATCCTGGGCGGTGTCGGCGATGGGCGTGATCTGCGGTGACATCATCGTCCTCCTCTTCTCGCGATGGCCCTCGTGGGGCGCAGCGCATCGGTCCCCGGCATCCTCACCGGTTGCTCCGAGAGTACGTCCGTTGAACACCTCGCTCAAGCATTTGCGCGCCACTTGAGCATGTTGCTAAACAAGGAGCTCAACGACCCTGCTACTCTTTGGCAGTATGCCGGGACTTGACCGTATCGATCTGGAGCTGCTCGCGGCTCTCGCCGACGATCCGCGCACGACGATCGTCGCTCTCGCCGAGAATCTGGGCCTCTCCCGCAACACGATCCAGGCCCGGATGGCGCGCCTGGAGCAGAGCGGGGTGTTCCTCTCCTACGAGAGGTCGTTCTCCCCCGATGTGCTCGGCTTCCCTCTGCAGGCCTTCGTGAGCATCGGCGTCCGCCAGACCGAGCTCCCCCGCATCATCAACGAGCTGTCGCGCATCCCCGAGGTCGTCCAGGCCCACGGGCTGAGCGGCTCGATCGACCTGCTCGCCCGGGTGGCCTGCCGCGACGCGCGTCACCTCTTCGACACCGACGCGCGGATCCTCTCGATCGACGGCGTCGAGCGCACCGAGACCTCGCTGGCGATGGGAGAGGTGATCCCGTTCCGAGTCGCTGGCCTCATCGGGCTGGCGCGACGGGAATCCTGAGGAATCGACGGATCGCGCCCGCGGCCTCGGCCGGCGTCTCGTAGTGGATCAGGTGGCCGACCCCGGCGATCTCGACGAGCTCGGCATCCGCGAACATCGTCGCCAGCCTGCGTTCCGCGTCGATCGGCGTGATGTCGTCGCGCTGCGCGGCGAGCAGCAGGGTCGGGACGGAGATCGCCGGCGCGAACTCGCGGACGTCGTGTGACACGCTGGCGACGAACGCGTCGCGGAGGACGTCTCGATCGGCGAACCGCGAGAAGTAGGTGTCGTGCTGGTCGTGGATGAACCGCCGCAGTCGCCGATCGGAGGTCTTCGCCATCGTGATGCTCATGATGCGCACGATGAGGCGGTTGCGCAACAGCGCCGTGCCGATCCTCTCCGGAAGCCGGGCGCCCATCGCGTAGTAGAACACCGCCAGGCGCGTCATCATCCCCTTCGGGCCTTCCAGCGCAGGCGCCCCGATCGGGTTGATGAGGATGAGGCGGGGCGTCTGCAGGCCGCGCGCGACCGCGGCCGAGGTGACGATCGACCCGAAGGAATGGCCGAGGATGACGGCACCGGGTGCGACGGACGCCGTGAAGTCGGCGAGCCACGCCGCGTACTCGTCGAGGTCGTAGGTGCGGCCCGGCACCGGGGCGCTCTCGCCGAACCCGGGCAGATCGGGGGCGATCACGCGTGCTTCGGGCAGGAAGGCCAGGACCGGTTCGAGACCGTGATGATCTCCGCGGAACCCGTGCACGGCGACGATGGTCGTCTCCGCATCGCCCGTGCCGTACTCCCAATAGGCCGTCACACCTCCGCGCACCTCCACCTCCCGCCGCTCCACGGGGAGGCGGCTCAGACGGTCGGCGTACGGCGAGGGAACGGTCACCCATCGAGTCTACGGAGTCCTGGTGAGCCTGCCGCGCAGTGTCGGCGGCCACCCGTAGCGTGAGCGACATGGCATCCGTTCCCGAGCTCCCGTCGTGGCTGACGCGTGTCGGGGTGTTCGATCTGGAGACCACGGGGATCGACGTCGGGAACGATCGTGTCGTGACCGCGCACGTCGGCGTCCTCGACGCCGACGGCCGTGAGCTCGCATCGCGGGACTGGCTCGCAGATCCCGGCATCCCGATTCCCGATGGCGCGACCGCCGTGCACGGGATCACGACGGAGCACGCGCGAACCCTGGGCAGGCCCGCCGCCATGGTCGTCGCCGAGATCACCTCCGCGCTGCGGTCGCTGCTGTCGCAGGGCGTGCCCGTGGTCGCCTACAACGCCTCGTACGACTTCTCGCTCCTCGCCCACGAGTGCGAACGGCACGGCATCGCTCCGCTCGTTTCGCCGGCGCCGATCATCGATCCGCTTGTGATCGACAAGGCCTACGATCGCTATCGACCCGGCAAGCGCACGCTGGCGGTCGTCGCCGAGCACTACGCCGTTCGGTTGGACGATGCGCACGAAGCTGCGGCAGACGCGATCGCGGCAGGACGCGTGGCGCAGGCGATCGCACGACGGTTCGTCCTTCCTCCTTCCTCCGCCGAACTGCACAGTCGCCAGATCGGCTGGGCCCGATCGCAGGCCGAGAGTCTCACCGAGTACTTCGTCCGCATCGGAAGGCTCGATCCCGAGGAGCAGCTCGACGGGACATGGCCGGTGCGCGCCGGCGCCTGAGTCCACGCAGCGGATGGCCGCCCGCGTCGCAGTCTGCGCACAAGTGCGTCGTCCGACGTGGCACGTCGCCGCCCTGCACGTCCTGTCGTCGTGAGTGCCCCTAGAGTCGAAGCATCCCCGATCGGTTCCTCGATCCGGCACGTCTCAGGAGGAATGACATGAACGACGCGCAGTCTCGCGGCAGGATCGGCCGCTGACCGTGGGCAGCCTGTACTACGGAAATGCCCCCGAGCCGATCCAGATCGAGGATCGCGCACTCGCACACCTCAAGGTCGTCATCGCGACGAAGCTGCGCCGAAATGAGAGCTTCACTCTCTCGTGGCGTCATCCCGACGGGGATGACGCCGGACGATCGACGATCTGGCTGCATCCGTCGATCCCGTTGCGATTCGTGTTCCAGGAGCCGACGGCCCCGGAGCTCAGTCGTCGCTGGATAGAGGATCTCGCCCACTCGGCGAACTCGTCCGGCGGCATCACGCTCGTCGACGAGCATCTGGAGAAGCCAGGGGCCTGATGCGCGGATGGCGTCCGACCTCCGGGGTCGGACGCCATCTCGACGGCTACAGCACGTCGTCGTTGGTCGAACTCACCGTCCTGTGTGTCGCGGGCTGGCCCGATGCCGGATCGACGACTGTGCGGGAGATCGATTCGGTGCCGCGACGGCGCGCGAGGAGCACGATCCCGAGCAGGAAGACCACCACACCCGCCCCCATCAGGATGTATCCGACCATGTCGAGGTTCACCCACTGCACGTCCACGTCAACCGCGTAGACGAGGATCGCGCCGATCACGAAGAGAACGACTCCGGTTCCGATGCTCATGATTCCTCCTGTTCCGCGACGGATGCCGCTGACAGGGATCGTGCCCCAGGCACGTGACTCGTGGGAGGGCCTTGACATAGGAGGAGGGCGCAAGAATGCGCGGACGGAGAATGCACGAACTGTACGCGCAGAAGTAGGGCGGGCGGGACTTGAACCCGCGATCGTTGGGTTATGAGCCCACTGCCTTAACCAGCTTGGCCACCGCCCCGTGACCACCAGCCTAGTGCCGGCCGTGCTCAGACCGGAGTCGCCGCGGAATGTGTCCGCAGGTGCTCGAGGTAGATGTCGGCGTTGGCGAGGAGGCCGGCGCGCTCCTCTTCCGTCAGGGCACGACGCACCTTGGCGGGGACGCCCGCCACGAGTGAACCGTCGGGGACCACGGTGCCGCCGAGCACCACAGCGCCGCCGGCGACGAGACATCCTGCGCCGATGACCGCGCCGCTCAGCACAACGGCTCCCATGCCGATCAGCGAGCCGTCGCCGATCGTGCAGCCGTGCACGACCGCGTTGTGCCCGATGGAGACCTTCTCCCCGACGACGACGGGGTGCCCCGCGTCGACGTGCACCGACACGTTGTCCTGTACGTTGCTGCCGGTGCCGATCGTGATCCCGGCCGAATCCCCGCGCAGCACGGCGTTGTACCAGACACTCGCTCCTGCGGCCAGGGCGACCCTCCCGACGATGCGTGCGCCGTCCGCCACGAAGCAGTCGTCGGCGAGCGACGGCGCGCGATCTGGAAGGGAGAGGACGGATGCTCCGGATGCGATGCTCATACCGCGAGACTAGCGTTGTTTCCGCGTGTTTCCGCGGGTTTCGGCGAACGGTAAGCTCAGCCTTCGCTTGCTTGCGGAATGCTCCAGCCTGAGTAGCGTTGACATCAACATCACGAAGAGAACACTTCCGGAGGAACCACGATGAGCAAGGCACAGACCGTCTCCACCACCGCCAGCGACCCGACCGTGGCAGCAGCCGCCGCCCAGTTCCTCTCCCCCGTCGTGCTCGGCCTCGAGGCCCTCACGGTCAACGGGAAGCAGGCTCACTGGCACGTGCGCGGTGCGAACTTCGTCGGCGTCCACGAGCTGCTCGACACGATCGTCGCCCACGCCGGCGACTTCGCCGACACCGCGGCCGAGCGGATCGTCGCGCTGGGCCTGCCGATCGACGCGCGTATCAGCGCCGTCGCGGAGAAGGCGGGCGCCACATCGGTCCCCGCGGGATTCACCCAGTCCGACGAGCTCATCCGCGCCGTCATCTCCGACATCGACGCCATCCTCGTCGACGTCAAGGCTGCCGTCGACGGACTCGACGAGGTCGATCTGACCAGCCAGGACGTGGCGATCGAGATCCAGCGCGGACTCGAGAAGGACCGCTGGTTCCTCGTGTCCCACATCGCCGCCTGATCGCAGGAAGCGAGAGAAGGGGGTGCCGGACGACCGTCCGGCACCCCCTTCCGCGTCCCGGGGTGGTACGCGTTCAGGAACGGTACGTGACGGATCCGGCGAGCAACGTGGCGTGCACGGGCATGCGCCGGAGCCGATCCCCGTCGGCGCTTCGGGGGTCGACACCGCAGACGACGAGATCGGCGGCCTCTCCGGGACTGATCGAGGTGCGGACGCTCGCCTCGATGGCCTGGTCGATCGTCAGACGCTCCTCGGGACGCCAGGGCTCGCGGTCGTCGTCCGTGCGCGTGACGGCAGCGGCGATGGCCTGCCACGGGTCCAGGGGCGACACCGGCGCATCCGAGCCGAACCGCAGCTCGGCGCCCGCGTCGCGCAGGGAGGCGAGCGGGTAGCCGATGGCCGTCTGCCCCGCCCAGTGCCGTGCGACGAGATCGCGGTCGTCGAGCGCGTGCTGCGGCTGCACACTGGCGACGACACCGAGGCGTCCGAACCGGGCGAGATCCGCGTGGCGCACCAGTTGCGCGTGCTCCATGCTCCCGACGGCCCCGGTCTCTGTGAACGCGTCGAGCGCCGACGTCACGGCGCGGTCCCCGATCGCATGCACGGCGACGGCGAGTCCCGCGCCGGTCGCCACGGTGAGCAGATCGACGAGCTCCCGCTCGGGCACGGTCAGCATGCCGAAGTTCTCCGGATCGCCGGGGTAGTGATGGGTGCACGCTGCGGTGCGGGTGCCGAGCGAGCCGTCCGTGATCACCTTGAGCGGTCCGACATGGACGAGAGGACTCCCGTGCTCCTCCCCCGTGCGGAGCCCTTCGGCGACCGCACGATCGAGGTCGAAGGGATAGACGGCGAACTCCACACGGTGTGATGCGAAGCCGGCCGCGACCCTGCGGGGCCACGCGTCGGCGTTCCAGGCCATGTCGAAGTCCACCAGACCGGTGATCCCGCGGGCGGCGGCCTGTCGCCCGGCTTCGGTCACTGCACGGTCGCCGTGGAGCGGATCCACTGCGTTGAGCCGTCGGGAGATCTCGAACGCCCGCGTCTCCCTGAGCATCCCGTCCGGCGCATCGAACCCCTCACGCCGGAGCGCCGCACTGTTGAGCCACGTGCTGTGGACATCCGCGTTGATGAGGTAGGTGGGCACGTCGCCGGTCGCACCGTCGAGCAGGGCGAGCGAGGGGACGTCCGCCCAGGCGGCGTCACGGAACCCGCTCCCCACCCGTCGGCCGTCGGGGAGGACCGGGGCCGAGGCCATGATCGACGCCGCCTCTGCGGCCGACCGCGCGTGGCCCAGCGCGACACGCTCCGCGGAGAGGGCCCACTGCACCGTGTGCACGTGGTTGTCCCAGAGACCGGGGATCACCCAGGAGCCGTTGGCGTCGATCACATCGCCGACCGCGCGGAGGACGCCGGTCGGCGCGATGTCAACGATACGACCGCGCTGGATCAGGATGTCGACCGGCTCGTCGTCGACCAGGAACTCCCGTCCGGGACCCGCGATCCTCGCGGCGCGGACCATCGACACGTGGTCGCCGGTCATCGTCGCGCCTCCGTGCGCGCACGCTGTGCCCGGCGCATCTCCGCGGCAAGAGCCGGGTTCGCATAGGGGCCGTCGCCCTCGAGTTCGGCGATGACGGTCTCCACGGTCTCCCCGGTCTTGTTCTGACTGAGCTTCCTCTTCGCGACGACCCGTGTCGGAGTCAACCGGAAGCCGACCGTCCCCGCGGCGAGCCGCGAGACGAAGGCCTCGTCGTTCGGGCGCTCCCACATCCGGCGCGGGTGCGGCATCCGCCCCTCGAACCTGTCGACGAGGCGGTCGAGCACCGCGAGGTTCTCCTCGGCGTCGAGGATCTCCGGCACACCGGACAGGTGCACAGCCACGTAGTTCCAGGTCGGCACGGCCTGCACGTCTCCGTACCATCCGGGTGACACGTACCCATGAGGCCCCTGGAAGACGACGAGAAGCTCTCTCGTGCCGAGATCGTGGATCAGGTCATCGGGGCGGCCGACGTGAGCGACGACGGTGAGGTCGTCACGGTCGTCGTCAAGCATCACGGCGTAATGCGACGCCACCAGCCCATCGGCGGGATCGCTGACGATCGTCGCCCACGGGTTCCCCTCGATGACGCGACGCATCTCCTGGACGTCGGCGAGCGTGAAACTCGGGTTCTGGCGCATCTTCCCAGACTACGGTCGAGTGGTCAGGCCTGGCAGCGCGGGCACCAGTACAGCTTGCGGGCGCCGATCTCCTCGAGGGCGATCTCGGTGCCGCACACCCTGCACGGGAGGCCGGCACGGTGATACACCCAGTGGCGGTCGTCTCGGCTCGCCATGGCAGCACGGTACTGCTCCGGCGACAGGTCATCCATCGTCATCATCTGCCCGGTCTCGACGCCGATCGCGAGCAGGCGCACCCAGTCGCGCCACAGGGCGCGTACGACGTCTTCCGGAACGTCGCGGCCCGGCGTATGCGGATTGAGCCGCTGGCGATAGAGCATCTCGGCCCGGTAGACGTTGCCGATCCCGCTCACGACCGCCTGATCCATGAGCAGCAGGGCGATCACGGTCTGCTTCTTGCGCACGGCGCGGACGAATCGCTCCTCGTTCTCGACGGGGTCGCCCACCAGGGGATCCGGTCCGAGCTTGGCGACGGTCGCGAGCATCTCCTCCGGGGTCTGCAGTACGCAGGCGGTCGGCCCGCGCAGATCGGCGGCCGTGATGTCGGTCATCAACCGCAGTCGTACCTGTCCGACGATGGGGGGCGGCCACTCGGTTCCCTCGTCGGCCAGCCCCTTGGTCTGCTCCGACATCCGCACGTGCACGCGCGTGCGCCGTGGCGCGCCGATCGACGCGAGGGAGTTCTCCCCCGCATCGTCGAGGATCGCCTCATCGAGCACGGTGCCACGCTGATTGGTCTGCCCCATCCGTCCGTTCGCAGACGCGATGGTGGGGTCGACGAGGATCTCCCCCGCGAAGTCCCAGGCCCCGTAGAGGCCGAGGTGCACGCGCAGCCAGAGATCACCCTCCGTCTCGAGGAACATCTGCTTGCCGACCGCCTGCACGCTCACCGCCTCTCGCCCGTCGAGCACGGCGGCTCCCTCGGCGAACCGGCCTTGCGGACTCGACGCACTGAGCGGCTTGCCGATGAAGTTGCGATCGAACTGCCGAGCGATCCGATGGACGGAGTGGCCCTCTGGCATGTCAGGCCCGCGGGTCCGGGAGCAGCGAGCCGTCGCGCTCGAAGTCGGCGATCTGGCCGATCCGCCGTACGTGGCGCTCCTCGTTCGTGAACGGTGTCGCGATGAACGTGTCGATGAAGGTCGTGACCTCCTCGAACGTGTGCTGGCGCGCGCCGATCGAGATGACGTTGGCGTCGTTGTGCTCGCGTGCGAGTTCGGCGGTCGAGACGTTCCACACGAGCGCGGCGCGGATGCCCTGCACCTTGTTCGCGGCGATCTGCTCCCCGTTGCCCGAGCCGCCGAAGACGACGCCGAGGGCCTCGACGCCGACGGTCTGGTCGGCGACGACGGCCTGGGCGGCGCGGATGCAGAACGCCGGGTAGTCGTCGAGCGCGTCGTACTCCACCGGTCCGTGATCGATCACCTCGTGTCCCGCGGCCCGCAGATGCTCCTGCAGTTGCGTCGAGAAGTCGAGGCCGGCGTGGTCGGTGGCGATGTGGATGCGCATGGCTCCCATCCTATTGAGCGCCTCGGACGTCGTGAGCGATCAGGGGGCGATGCCGGCGGCCGCGGGCTTGAACCCCGCGCGGACGTTCTCGCAGCAGCCGGGACGGCATACGTCGAAGCTGCCGCCGAGCGCCGTCACGGCCTTGCGCTCCCCGAGCGGGCGGCCCTCCAGGCGCTCCTGGATGAGATCGACGATCCCGGCGACGAACGCGGGCGACACGCCGGGGGTGGGCGTTCGCACGAATCCGAGCCCCGCTTCCTCCGCGGCCTCCGCCGCCTCGGTGTCGAGATCCCAGAGCACCTCCATGTGGTCGCTCATGAAGCCGACCGGCACCACGGCCACGGCCTTGCGTCCACGGGAGGGCAGCTCCGCGATCACGTCGCAGACGTCCGGCTCGAGCCACGGCTGCGAAGCGGGGCCGGAGCGCGACTGGTAGACGAGCTCCCACGCCACCTGCGACGCCTCGGGCACCGTGGCGGCCACCCGGTCCATCACCCAGGCCGCGACCGCCTCGTGCTGCGCGGCGTACGCGCCACCCGGACCCCAGTCGATATCGCGGGCCCCGGAGCGCTCGGCATCCGCGGTGGGGATGCTGTGGGTGGAGAACAGGATCTGTACCTCCGCCGGTGCGACGCCCTGCGAGAGGAACCCCTCGATCGCCTCGCGCACACCGCGCTCGAACGCCTCGACGAAGCCGGGGTGGTCGTAGAACGGGCGGATCTTGTCGATCGTCACGGTGTCGCCGAGGCCGGTCTCCTCGAGGACCCGTGCGAAGTCCTCGCGATACTGCCGGCAACTGGAGAAGGAGCTGTAGGCGCTCGTGGCGAAGGCGAGCAGCGTCGTGCGGTCGTTCTTCGCAGCCTCGGCCACGACCTCCCCCAGGTAGGGCGTCCAGTTGCGGTTGCCCCAGTACACGGGGAGCTCGATGCCGCGCCCCGCGAGCTCGGCCTCGAGAGCTGTCTTCAGCGCCCTGTTCTGCCCGTTGATCGGGCTCACACCGCCGAAGTGCCGGTAGTGATGGGCGACCTCTTCGAGCCGCTCGTCGGGGATCCCGCGCCCGCGGGTCACGTTGCGGAGGAACGGGATGACGTCGTCCTGCCCCTCGGGACCGCCGAACCCGGCCAGCAGGATGGCGTCATAGGCCACGGGGGTCGTGACGATCGGCTCGCCGCTCGCGGCGGCGGAAGAGGCAAAGGGGACGACACTCGAATCGTTCGCAGTCACCCCTCTATCCTTCCACCTCCCCCGGGCGAACTCTTTGCGTGGGCTGGACGCCGTGCGCACCTGGCGTAGGCTGTCATGGTTGCCGTCGGCGCCAACTGCGCCTGACCCCGGCGACGTCCCCTCACCCCTGGGAGTACAGCTGTGCCTGGAGAGAACCTCACCCGCATCGAAGCGCAGGAGCGCCGCGACGTCATCGACACCCAGTCGTACGAGGTCGCACTCGACCTGACGAAGGGTGCAGAGGTCTTCGGCTCTCGCAGCGTCGTGCGCTTCACCGCCACGCCGGAGAGCTTCACGTTCATCGACCTCATCGCGCGCGAGGTGCGCGAGATCTCGCTCAACGGCGAGCAGCTCGACCCGAGCGAGGTCTTCGCCGACTCGCGCATCGCCCTGACGAACCTCCAGGCCGAGAACGTGCTCGTCGTGGATGCGGACTGCCTGTACACCAACACCGGCGAGGGACTGCACCGCTTCGTCGATCCCGTCGACGGTGAGGCCTACCTCTACTCGCAGTTCGAGGTGCCCGACTCGCGTCGCGTCTTCGCGGTCTTCGAGCAGCCCGATCTCAAGGCGACGTTCCAGTTCACCATCACGGCACCGTCCGCATGGAAGGTCGTCTCCAACTCGCCGACGCCCGAGCCGATCGTGCACGACGACGACACGGTCGCCACCTGGGGCTTCGAGCCGACCCCGCGCATCTCGTCCTACATCACGGCGCTGGTGGCCGGCCCCTACGAGTCGACGTTCTCCGAGCTCACCAGCTCCTCCGGCCGCGTGATCCCGCTCGGCGTGTACGGACGCAAGAGCCTGTGGCAGCACCTCGACGCGGACTACATCTTCGACAAGACTCGCGAGGGCTTCGCCTACTTCGAGTCGAAGTTCGGCGTCCCGTACCCGTTCGCCAAGTACGACCAGCTGTTCGTGCCGGAGTTCAACGCCGGCGCCATGGAGAACGCGGGAGCGGTCACCTTCACCGAGACCTACGTGTTCCGCAGCAAGGTGACGGATGCCGTCAAGGAGCGTCGGGTCGTCACGATCCTGCACGAGCTCGCACACATGTGGTTCGGCGATCTGGTCACCATGAAGTGGTGGAACGATCTCTGGCTGAACGAGTCGTTCGCGGAGTGGGCGTCGACGATCGCCACGGCCGAGGCCACTGAGTGGACCGAGGCCTGGACGACCTTCAACGCCATGGAGAAGACCTGGGCCTACCGCCAGGACCAGCTCCCCTCCACGCATCCGATCACGGCTGTGATCAACGACCTCGAAGACGTGCAGGTCAACTTCGACGGCATCACCTATGCCAAGGGCGGGTCCGTTCTCAAGCAGCTCGCCGCGTGGGTGGGCATCGAGGCGTTCTTCGCGGGCGTCTCGCAGTACTTCCAGAAGCACTCCTGGGGCAACACCGAGCTCAGCGATCTGATGACAGAGCTCGAGGCCACCAGCGGCCGGGACCTCAGCACCTGGTCCAAGAAGTGGCTGGAGACCGCCGGCGTCAACACGCTCGAGCCGGTCATCGCGGAGAACGGCGACGGCACGATCTCCCGCTTCGCCGTGACGCAGACCGCGCCGGCCGACTACCCGACGATCCGTCCGCACCGACTCGGCATCGGCTTCTACACGCTCCAGGACGGTGCGCTCGTACGCACGCACTACGCGGAGATCGACGTCGACGGCGATCGCACCGAGGTGCCCGAGCTTCACGGCCTGGTCCGTCCGGATCTCGTGCTCCTCAACGACGAGGACCTCGCGTACGCGAAGATCCGGCTCGACGAGAAGTCCCTCGCCACCGCGATCGCGCACCTCGCCGACATCCACGACCCGCTCGCGCGCTCGCTGGTCTGGGGCGCGGCCTGGGACCAGACGCGCGACGCCGAGAGTGCGGCATCCGACTACATCGACCTCGTGCTCGGCAACATCGGCCGCGAGACCGAGTCGACCACCGTCCGCACGACCCTCGCCCAGCTGCGCACCGCTGCGACTCTGTACGTGGCGCCCTCGGAGCGCATCGCCGCACGCCAGAAGATCGCCGACGGCCTGTGGGCCCTCGCCGAGGGGGCCGAGGCGGGCAGCGACAGCCAGCTGCAGTTCGTCACCGCGTTCGCCGGCGCGCTCGTCACCCCCGAGCACGCAGGTATCGTCGGCCGTCTGCGTTCCGGCGAGGAGACCCTGCCCGGCCTCGAGATCGACGCCGACCTGAACTGGCAGCTGCTCGTCGGTCTGGCCACGATCGGCGCCACCGACGCCGCGACGATCGACGCCGCGCTCGTCGCGGACAACACCGCCAAGGGCGGGGAGTTTGCCGCCCAGGCCCGGGCCGCGCTTCCCGACCTCGCGTCGAAGAAGGCGGCCTGGGCCTCGCTCGTCGAGCGCGATGACGCCCCGAACACGATCGTCCGGTCCGCGGCGCTCGGATTCGTGCACCCGGCAGGCGTCGAGGTGCTCTCCGAGTTCGTGCAGCCGTACTTCGACATGCTGCTGCCGGTCTGGGAGTCGCGCACCTATCAGATCGCCCAGTACCTCGTCGTCGGCCTCTTCCCGACCGCGCTCGCGAGCGTCGAGCTGCGTGATGCGACCCGGGCATGGCTGTCGAGCCACCAGGACGCCCCGCCCGCGCTGCGCCGACTGGTGCTGGAGAACCTCGCCGATGTGGAGCGCTCGCTCGCCGCGCAGTCGCGCGACGCCGACGACTGATCATCGCGTCGTCGATCAGGCCTCTGCCGCGGTGCGTCCAGCCCGCGCAGAGGCCTGATCGTTAGTATCGGAGGCGATGATGATCCCGTTCCAGACGACAGCTCCCCCCGCGGACAGCCCACTTCCCTCCTGGCTTCAGACCACCCTCGATGTGCTGGTGGCCGTGGGCTGGAAAGCGCTGCACGTGGCGATCATCATCGTCGCCTGCGTGCTCATCGCCCTGGCTCTGCGCATCGTCATCCGCCGGGTCGTGCACCGCATCGTCGACAGCGCCAAGAACAAAGCAGCCGTCGACGACACCCAGGCTCTGGAGCGCTCCCCTCTCGCCGACATGCGACTCGTGCAGCGCACCCGCACGCTCGGCACGATCCTGCAGAACATCGTCAACGTGATGCTGGTGGTCATCGCCATCGTGCTCACGGTGAACGCCCTGGACAGCAGCCTCCTCGGCTCCCTCACGCTGCTCACGGCCGCGGTCGGCGCCGGACTCGGCTTCGGCGCCCAGAACATCGTCAAGGACGTGCTCAACGGCATGTTCATCGTCGCCGAAGACCAGATCGGCATCGGCGACGTCGTCGATCTCGGCCTCGCCAGCGGCGTGGTCGAGTACGTGAGCGTGCGGATCACCCAGGTCCGCGACGTCAACGGCACGCTCTGGTACGTGCGCAACGGCGAGGTGACGCGCATCGGCAACATGTCGCAGGGCTGGGCGCGCGCGATCATCGACATCGGCGTGCCCTCCGACTCCGATATCGACGCCGTCGAGCACATCATGCTGGAGACGGCTCAGGGACTCGCCAAGGACCCGAAGTGGCGCACGCGGATCGTCGAGAAGCCGGAGCTCTGGGGGCTGGAGTCGATCGACGGCGACGCCCTCGTCGTACGGATCGTGATCAAGGCGCGGGCCAACGCGAAGGACGACGTTGCCCAGGAACTGCGTCGGCGCCTCCGGGCGGCCCTCACGGAGAAGGACATCGCCGTGCCGCGCATGTCCGATGTGGTGCCCACCGGACTCGACGGCGCGCGTCGGGTGCGCGGCGCGAATCCGCCGAAGACGAGGCCGAACGCCGTCACCGGCGTCCCGGTGATCCCCGATCGCGGCATCTGGCGCCGTAAGAAGACCGACGAGGACGGGAGCCCGCGGAGATGACGTTCTACGACGAGGTGGGTGGTCACGAGACGTTCGAGAAGATCGTCTCCGTGTTCTACCGTGAGGTCGCCCTCGACCCCGTGCTCAAGCCGATGTACCCGGAGGAGGACCTCGGCCCCGCCGCCGAGCGGTTGACACTGTTCCTCGTGCAGTACTGGGGCGGGCCTTCGACCTACGGTGAGACCCGCGGCCACCCCCGACTGCGCATGAGGCACATGCCCTTCCACATCGACCCGGACGCACGCGATCGTTGGCTCCGGCACATGCGCACCGCCGTGGATGAGGCACGGTTGTCGCCTCTGCACGAATCGACGCTCTGGGACTACCTCGAACGCGCGGCGTATGCCATGGTGAACACGTTCGAGCCTTCGGGCATCGGCCCGGCATCCGACGGCCGCACCACGCTCGAGACCCGTTCGGGTCAGGAGCGCTGAGAATCCCCCTTCAGTCGACGACGACGTAGTACGGAGAGTTCATGACCACCTCGCCCCTGTCCGCAGACGTGTTGGTGATCGGCTGGGGGCTCGCCGGTCTCGTGGCCGCATCCGAGGCGTTGGATGCCGGTCGTCGAGTCATCCTGATCGACCAGGAACCGCGCACCAACCTCGGCGGGCAGGCGTGGTGGTCGTTCGGCGGTCTCTTCTTCGTCGACTCGCCCGAGCAGCGGCGGATGGGCATCAGGGACTCGCTCGAGCTCGCCACTCAGGACTGGTTCGGCAACGCCGCGTTCGATCGGCCGGAGGACGAATGGCCGCGGCGGTGGGCCGAGGCGTACCTGCAGTTCGCCGCCGGCGAGAAGCGGACCTGGCTGCGTGAGCGA
Source organism: Microbacterium hydrocarbonoxydans (assembly GCA_040395495.1). Taxonomy (GTDB): domain Bacteria; phylum Actinomycetota; class Actinomycetes; order Actinomycetales; family Microbacteriaceae; genus Microbacterium; species Microbacterium hydrocarbonoxydans_D. The sequence continues at coordinate 118,498 of JBEBQG010000008.1, forward strand.
GGTGTCGGGTTCTTCCCGGTGGTGGGGTGGGCGGAACGCGGCGGATACGGCGCCCTCGGCCCCGGCAACTCCGTGCCGCGCTTCCACATCACCTGGGGAACGGGCCCGGGGATCGTCGCCCCGTTCGCCGCGGCGGTGGAACAGGGCGAACGTGCCGGACGACTCACGGTGCTCCCCCGGCACAGGGTCGACGGGCTCGTCGTCGAGGACGGCGCGGTGGTCGGCGCCAGGGGTCGCATCCTCGCGAGCAGCGGCGCGGAACGCGGCAGGCCGTCCTCGCGAGACGTGATCGACGAGTTCGAGATCCGCGCCGGTGCCACGGTCGTCGCATCGGGAGGCATCGGGGGCAACCATGATCTGGTGCGCGCGGCATGGCCCGACCGTCTCGGCAGGGCACCCGAGCACATGCTCACCGGTGTTCCCGAGTACGTCGACGGATCGATGCTCGCCGTGTCGGCGGAGGCCGGCGCCCGTCTCGTCAACGGCGACCGGATGTGGCACTACGTCGAAGGGATCCGCAACTGGGACCCGGTGTGGCCCTCGCACGGCATCCGGATCCTCCCCGGACCCTCCTCTCTCTGGTTGGACGCCACAGGACACCGGCTCCCCGTCCCGCTGTTCCCCGGGTTCGACACCCTGGGGACCGTCGCTCACCTGCGCACGACAGGATACGACCACTCCTGGTTCGTGACCTCGCGGCAGATCGTCGAGAAGGAGTTCGCCCTGTCGGGGAGCGAGCAGAATCCCGACCTCACGGGGAAGGACGTCGGCCTGCTCCTCAAGTCCAGGTTGGCGAAGGGCCCGACCGGCCCCGTGCAGGCCTTCCTCGACGAGGGCGAGGACTTCATCGTGGAGAACGACCTCGAGTCCCTGCTCGAGCAGATGCAGAGGCACCCCGGCGGGGAGGCGCTCGACATCGACCACGTCCGACGCGAGATCGTCGCCCGCGACCTCGAGATGGACAACGAGTTCACCAAGGACGCGCAGATCGGGATGCTCCGATCCATGCGCGGCTACCGCGGCGACCGGCTCATCCGCACTGCGGCGCCCCATCGGCTCCAGGACCCGACGGCCGGGCCTCTGATCGCGGTGAAGCTGCACGTGCTCACCCGCAAGTCCCTCGGCGGGATCAACACCGACCTCGACGGGCGCGCTCTCCGCGCCGACGGTACCGCGATCGACGGTCTCTTCGCGGCGGGCGAGGCGAGCGGCTTCGGCGGAGGCGGCGTGCACGGCTACCGCGCACTCGAGGGCACGTTCCTCGGTGGGTGTCTGTTCTCCGGACGGCAGGCGGGACGCGCCGCCGCCGGGTGACGCTCAGGCGCCGGTGTCGCGCACCGGCGTGAGACCGGATGCCACGGGTCCGCGCGCGAGCACATGCCCGCGACGGAACGCGAGGCGGGTCCACCGGCCAGAGGTCATCACGGGCACCTGCTCCTCCCCCGAGACGAAGCCGAGTGCGTCCGCGGCGAACGCGACACCGCGTGGCAATCCGTGGAGGTCGTCATCCGGTGCACCCCAGATCGAGGCGCGGAGCGCCCGCACGGCCTCCTCTCCTGCTCCCGGCGCGGTGCCGTGCGCTACGGCGCTGATCCCCCACTGCGCACGCTGCGCGATGACGGATGCGGTGAGGCTCGCCGTCGCCTGCCACTCGCCCCGGGGTGGAGCGATGCCCGCCCACGCCGGCGAGAGACCCGTGTCGGGCAGTGTGAGAGCACGGTCGTCATCGCTCGGCGACAGCGAGTCGACGACCACGTCGCACACGAGCTCGGGATCGGCATGGACGATGCGCATGCCGAGGACGGTCGGTGTCTGGTCGAAGAGGCCGTGCGGCGCCAGAGCGGCCGTCGTCAGTGCGAGGACACCCTTCGAGGCCTGCAGCCTCACCCCCTCGTCGGAGATCCGGGTGGCGCGTCCGACGAAGGTCAGGACGTCCTTGGCGGTCTCGGGATCGGCGAGCAGAAGGCGTAGGGACACGCCCTCTAAACTAGCAACGTGCGCGGCGCTGGTCGCCGCGGAGAGGACGACATGACCGCCGACGCACACGCGCTCCGCACCGTCGAGCAGCTGCTCGCCGTACTCGATCTCGATTCGACGCAGGCACGCACCACCGAGGACATCTTCACGGGTTCCTCGCACCCGATGCCGAGCGGGCGCATCTACGGCGGGCAGGTGCTGGCGCAGACGCTGATCGCCGCGGAACGGACGCTCCCGGAGGATCGGGCTGTGCACTCCATGCACGGCTACTTCCTCCGTCCCGGAGATGCGTCGCAGGGCATCACGATCGCCGTGGACCGCATCCACGACGGACGCTCCTTCTCCACGCGGCGGACACAGGCCTATCAGAACGGCGTCCCGATCTTCTCGATGATCGCCTCGTTCCAGGACGAGGACCCCGGTCTCGAGCATGCGGTGCCGATGCCGGAGGGCGTGCCGGACCCCGAGACGCTCGCATCCGATGAGGATCGCGCAGAGGGTCTGCCCGACGGGGTCCGTCGCATGATGACGGATCGCGCCGCCGACGTCCGCCACATCGATTCGCCGCTGATGCTGCCGAGCGACGACGCGCAGGTTCCCCATCAGGGCGTGTGGATGCGTCTGCGCGCCCCGCTGCCCGACGATCAGAGGCTCCACCGCGCGGCTCTCGCCTATCTGAGCGACATGACGATCCAGGAGTCGATCCTGAGGGCGCACGGCGTGTTCTGGGCTCTCCCCGGGCTCAAGGTGGCGAGCCTCGACCATGCCATGTGGTGGCATCGCCCCGCGAGGGTCGACGACTGGCTCCTGTACGCGCAGGAGTCGCCGAACGCCCGGGGTGGCCGCGGCCTCGCCCAGGGGCGTATCTACACGCGTGACGGCATGCTCGTGGCGACGGTCGCCCAGGAGATCATGATCAGGGTGCCCACGCCGGGATGACCGGCACGGGCACCGCCGTGCTCAGCGGTGCGCGTACTCGATCGACGGGCCGATGAACGGCTCCCAGGCGTCGCGCATCTCCTGCGTGAGCCTGGTCGGGCGCCCCGTGCGCGCGTCGACGAGCACGATGACCGCCGTGGACCGGGCATAGATCTGCCGCGGCTCGGCCGACGGATCGTTGTGGACCTCGTAGCAGACCTCCACGCTGGAGCCGCCGAGCTTGCCGAACCACATCTGCACCTCGAGCGGACGTCGCTGATAGGGCACCGGTGCGAGGTACTCGATCTCCTGTCGCGCGATCAGAGTGAGGATGCCTTCCTCGATGCCCGAATCGAGCACGGCGGTGGAGGGCGCTTCCTCGCCGGGGCCTGCTCGCCAGAACGCCCGAACCCGCGCCTCTTCGAGAAGCTTGAGCATCGAGGTGTTGTTGACGTGATTGAACGCATCCAGATCGCCCCAGCGGAGCTGGATCGGGATGTGCAGCCGTGACCCCGGCGTCGACGACGTCATCAGTCGCGCGTGAGCTTGCGGTGGGTCGAGCGATGCGGCTTGGCGGCATCCGGGCCGAGACGCTCGATCTTGTTCTGCTCGTACGCCTCGAAGTTGCCCTCGAACCAGTACCACTGGTCGGGCTTCTCGTCGGTGCCCTCGTAGGCCAGGATGTGCGTCGCGATGCGATCGAGGAACCACCGGTCGTGGGTGATGACCACGGCGCAGCCCGGGAACTCGAGCAGTGCGTTCTCGAGCGAGCTCAGGGTCTCGACGTCGAGATCGTTGGTCGGCTCGTCGAGAAGGAGGAGGTTTCCGCCCTCCTTGAGCGTGAGCGCGAGGTTGAGGCGGTTGCGCTCACCGCCCGAGAGCACGCCGGCCTTCTTCTGCTGGTCGGGCCCCTTGAACCCGAACTTCGACACGTAGGCGCGTGACGGGACCTCGACCTTGCCGACCATCATGATGTCGAGGCCATCGGAGACGACCTCCCACAGCGTCTTCTCGGGATCGATGCTCGCGCGGGACTGATCGACGTAGCTGATCTTGACCGTCTCGCCGATCTTCAGGTCTCCGCCGTCGAGCGGCTCGAGTCCCACGATCGTCTTGAAGAGCGTGGTCTTTCCTACGCCGTTCGGGCCGATCACGCCGACGATGCCGTTCGGCGGAAGGCTGAAGCTCAGGCCGTCGATGAGCGAACGGCCGTCGAAGCCCTTCTGCAGCTTCTTCGCCTCGATCACGACGTTTCCGAGACGCGGCCCCGGCGGGATCTGGATCTCCTCGAAGTCGAGCTTCCGGGTGCGGTCCGCCTCCGCCGCCATCTCCTCATAGCGGGCGAGACGCGCCTTGGACTTGGTCTGTCGGCCCTTGGCGCTGGAGCGCACCCACTCGAGCTCCTCCTTGAGGCGCTTGGCGAGCTTGGCGTCCTTCTTGCCCTGGATGTCGAGGCGCTCAGCCTTCTTCTCGAGGTAGGTCGAGTAGTTGCCCTCGTAGCCGATCAGGCGCCCGCGGTCGACCTCGGCGATCCACTCCGCGACGTGGTCGAGGAAGTACCGGTCGTGGGTGATCGCGATGACGGCGCCCTTGTAGGCCTGCAGGTGCTGCTCGAGCCAGAG
>JBEBQG010000009.1:0-121163 GCA_040395495.1 Microbacterium hydrocarbonoxydans
GGCATCGTCCGGGCGGTAGTAGCCGCCGATCTCCGCCTTCTGACCCTGCACCGCGGTCAGCTCGGCCACGATCTTCTCCTCGTTCTCGGCGAGGGTCGCCGCGATCGGGGCGAAGGCGGCCGCGAGCTCGGCGTCCTTCGTCTGCGTCGCCAGCTCCTGCGCCCAGTACAGACCGAGGTAGAAGTGGCTGCCGCGGTTGTCGATCGTGCCGAGGGCGCGGCCGGGGGAACGGTCCTCCTCGAGGAAGGTGCCGGTCGCCGCGTCGAGGGTCTCCGCGAGGATGCGGGCCTTCTCATTGCCCGTGCGGTCGGCGAAGTGCTCCAGCGAGGCCGCGAGGGCGAAGAACTCGCCCAGCGAGTCCCAGCGCAGGTAGTTCTCCTCGACGAGCTGCTGCACGTGCTTCGGTGCGGAGCCGCCCGCGCCGGTCTCGAACAGGCCGCCGCCGGCGAGCAGCGGGACGATCGAGAGCATCTTCGCCGACGTGCCGACCTCGAGGATCGGGAACAGGTCGGTGAGGTAGTCGCGCAGCACGTTGCCCGTGACCGAGATGGTGTCGAGGCCGTGACGCATGCGCGCGAGCGTGTAGCGGGTGGCCTCCTCGGGCGCGAGGATCGTGATCGTCAGGCCCTTGGTGTCGAGGGTCGCGAGCCCCTGGTGCACCTTGGCGATGATCTGCGCGTCGTGCGAGCGGTTGGCGTCGAGCCAGAACACGGCCGGCACGCCGGTCGCGCGGGCACGGGAGACCGCGAGCTTGACCCAGTCCATCACGGGGATGTGCTTGGTCTGCGTGGCACGCCAGATGTCGCCGGCGCCGACCTCGTGCTCGATCAGCACGGTGCCCTCGCTGTCGAGCACCTGGACGATGCCGTCGGCCGCGATCTCGAAGGTCTTGTCGTGGCTGCCGTACTCCTCGGCCGCCTGCGCCATGAGACCGACGTTCGGGACGGTGCCGATCGTGGCGGGGTCGAGCGGGCCGTTGGCGATGACGTCGTCGATCACGGCCTGGTAGACGCCTGCATACGACGAGTCGGGGATGACGGCCAGCGTGTCGGCCTCCTCGCCCTCCTTGCCCCACAGCTTGCCGCCGTTGCGGACGAGCGCGGGCATGGAGGCGTCGACGATCACGTCGCTCGGCACGTGCAGATTCGTGATCCCCTTGTCGGAGTTCACGTACGAGAGGCGCGGGCCCTCGGCGATGGCACGGTCGAAGGCTGCGGCGATCTCGTCGCCGCCCGCCACGGAGCCGAGGCCGGCGAGGATCGAGCCGAGGCCGTCGTTGGCGCTGAGGCCGGCGGCGGCGAGCTGCTCGCCGTACTGGGCGAAGACATCCGCGAAGAAGGCACGCACGACGTGGCCGAAGATGATCGGGTCGCTGACCTTCATCATCGTCGCCTTGAGGTGCACGGAGTACAGCACGTCATCCTTCTTGGCGGTCTCGAGAGTCTCCGCGAGGAAGGCGTCGAGCGCCTTCGCCGACAGGAACGTCGCATCGATGATCTCGCGCGGCAGGACCTTCAGGCCCTCCTTGAGCACGGTGACCGTGCCGTCCTCCGCCGTGTGACGGAAGGAGAGCACATCGTCGTGGGCCGCGACCCAGGATCGCTCGTTGTTCTTGAAGTCGTCGTGGCCGAGCGTGGCCACACGGGTCTTCGACCCCTCGGCGAACGCCTTGTTGCGGTGCGGGTGCTTCTTGGCGTAGTTCTTCACGGCCAGCGGCGCACGGCGGTCGCTGTTGCCCTCGCGCAGCACGGGGTTGACCGCGGAGCCCTTGATGCGGTCGTAGCGGGCGCGCACGTCCTTCTCCTCCAGGGAGGAGGGCTCGTCGGGGAAGTCGGGGATGTCGAAGCCCTTGGCCTGGAGCTCGGCGATCGCCGCCTTCAGCTGCGGGATCGAGGCCGAGATGTTCGGCAGCTTGATGATGTTCGCCTCGGGGAGCGTGGCGAGCCCGCCGAGCTCGGCGAGGGCGTCGCCCACCTGCTGCTCGGGGGCGAGCTTCTGCGGGAACGCCGCGAGGATGCGCCCTGCCAGGGAGATGTCCCTCGTCTCGACCTCGACGCCCGCCTGGCCGGTGTAGGCCTTGACGATCGGGAGGAACGAGGCGGTGGCCAGGGCCGGTGCCTCGTCGGTGTAGGTGTAGATGATGGCGTCGTCGGTCACCGGGAGGTTCTCCGTTCACGGGGCGATTTGTCTCGATACCAAGATACCTGAGCGGGTCCGACAGTTCCCTCCGCGGTTGCGCCGGCGCCCGGCGTCCAGGGGAAAGTGACGCCCGACGTGTGCCGTCGCGGTCCGGAGGGGTTAGCCTGGGATCATGTCCGAACTGCGCATGGTCGAACTCTCCGCTGCGACGATCGTCGCCGTGAACAACCTGTCGCTCAAGCCCGGACAGGAGCAGTTCCTCGCTCCGGTCTCCTACGGCATCGCGGCCACCGTCATCAATCCGCAGACCTCCTGGCAGCGCGTCATCCTCGATCGCAACGAGGTGGTCGGCTTCGTCAGCGCCAACTTCGACGCCGAGGCGCCGGAGGAGCACTTCCGCTCCGTGCTGTGGCGCATCAACGTCGACGCCGACGATCAGGGGCGCGGCGTCGGTCGCTTCGCCGTCGAGGCCCTCGTCGACGAGGCGCGCAAGCGCGGCGTCGACCACGTCAACGTGATCTACGAGGCCGGAGACGGCGGCCCCGAGACCTTCTTCCACCGTGTCGGGTTCACTCCCGTCGGCGAGACCGCGTACGGCGAGGTCATCGCCGAGATCCGGGTCTCCTCCTAAGCCGGCGGCGGGGTCTCGAATCCCCTCCCCCATCGAGACCTCGTCGCCCTCCCCGTGCCATCGGCGCCCGCTGCGGCGTCAGCGGTCGTCGCGAGGCCGCCTGCGGGCCGACCATGCGGCGAAGGCGGATGCCACGGCGCCCGCGGCCTGGTCGATCGCGTCGGCCGAGCGGGCGAACGCGTCCTGCGCGGCCTCCTGCCACGCGGTCGGCGGGGTCTCGCCCGCGAGCACTCTGGCCCGGTGCTCCGCAGCGTCAAGGGCACCCTCGAGGTCGGACACCGCTTCACGGTAGGCCGAGTACGCCGCCGGGGTCGGCTGCTGCTCCGCCGCGCGACGCAGCTCGACCGCGTGCCCGGCGGCGCGCAGATACGCGGCGGTCGACGGCTGTCGCACATCGGTCATCGCCGGGTAGGAGATCTGCAGCGCCGGGTCGGTCTCGTAACGCATCCAGCGCGCGGTGATCTCATCGTGCTCCGCGCGCAGTCTCTCCAGCGGCCTGGGCGCGGATGCCGGAGGCACACTGGCCCGCGCCGCGGTGAGCCGCGCCTGACGCGCCCTCACGTCGGCGTGCGCGACCTTGACGTCGCGCTCCCGCTCGCGCAGCATCCGCCGCGCACCGGCGACGCGATCAGCGCTCGCCCTGCCGACCCCGCGCTCGGCCACGATGCGCGCGTAGTCCGCCCTGGCAACCTTCAGCGCCAGTCGGCGGTCGACGACCGTCTGCTGCGCGGTCCTCAGGTCGTGCCGCGCCGCGTCGACGGCGAGACGCCGTCCCGACCTCCTGGCGCGGCGGCGCAGACCGATCACGCCGGCGGTCCCCGCGGCGGCGGCGGTCGGCGCGACCCACCACCACTCGGCGACGATCAGCAGCGGGTCCATGCCTCGATGCTACCCATGCCCGCCCCCGCCCGCTCCGGACGGCTCCGGGGCGGGTGAGCGGGGCCGGGACCGGCCCGACGGATAGGAGCCGGGCCGGGGTCGGCAGGCTCCGAAGTCTCGGACGCATGCCGTTTTCTCGGACGTTTCGTCACGAATCATCCGAGAAGACAGCATCCTTCCGATGTTGGGAGGCCGTTGGCAGGCTCCTGTTCGGCCCACGCGTCTCTGTCCGTTGTCCCGGCGCGCGCCCTCCACAGAAGGGCCTACGGCACGAGTTGTCCGCAGAACGCGGGTTCGCGGCGACGGCCGAGGTCGCAGACGCAGCAGAGTCGTCCCATGAACCTCGCGAACTGGCTCGCACACCGCGGCGGCATCGCCCATCGGGAAGACGCCCGGGATGCCGGCTTCACCGACTCCCTCATCCGGCGGAGCATCCGGACCGGCATCGTCGACCGCATCCGCGCGCGCTGGATCGCGCTCCCCGACGCCGCTCCCGAGCTCGTGGCAGCCGCCAGGTCGGGAGGACAGCTGACGTGCGTGTCGTTGGCACGCCACCGCGGCTGGTGGGTGCCACCGGCAACGGACGACAGAGTGCACGTCCACCTGCCGGCCGCGTCGGCGTCACCGCCCGACCCCGTGGTCGCGCACTGGTCTGCCCCGCTCGGACCGCATCGTCCCCGTCGCGTTCTCGCGGCGTTGGAAGACGCACTCGCCCATACCGCCCGTTGCTTTCCCCTGGATCAGGCCGTCGCGATCTGGGAGAGCGCAGCGCGCATCGAGAACCGCGACGTCGAGTCGCTCCGCAGGGTGCGGTGGCGGAGCACGGTCGCCCGCCGATGCGCCGAGCACCTGCGCCCAGGAGCCGACTCCTCCCTGGAGACCATCGTCAGAGTCCGATTGAGCGCATGGGGACTGCGCGTGCGCATGCAGGTGCAGCTGGCCGGGCACACCGTGGACTTCGTCGTCGGCACGCACCTGATCGTCCAGATAGACGGGTGGAGCTTCCACTCGTCATCGGCCGATCGCACCCGTGACATCGCCCACGATGCCGTCCTGCGGCTGCGTGGATACACGGTACTGCGCTTCTCCTACGCGCAGGTGATCCATCGGTGGGCTGAGGTGGAGACGGTGATCGCCGATGCCGTCGCGCGCGGTCTCCATGTGGCGCCGCGATGAGCACGGTCACGAAAGAGATGAGCACCGTCACGAAAAACGGACGGATGCCGCTTTCTCGGATGATCCGGTGGGGATCCTCCGAGAAAGCTGCATCCGTCCGAGATCGCGGCGGCGAGGACAGAGCCTCAGACGAGCGTCTCCTGCCATGCCGCGTGCAACTGCGCGAACTTGCCCGTGCCGCCGATGAGGGCCGCGGGGGTGTCGTCCTCGATGATGCGTCCGTGCTCCATCACCAGCACGCGGTCGGCGATCGCGACCGTCGACAGGCGGTGCGCGATGATGATCGCCGTGCGGTCCTTGAGCAGCGTCTGCAGCGCGTCCTGGATCAGACGCTCCGACGGGATGTCGAGCGATGCCGTCGCCTCGTCGAGGATGAGCACCGCCGGATCGGCGAGGAACGCGCGGGCGAACGAGATCAGCTGACGCTGCCCCGCCGACACCCGGCCGCCGCGCTTGTTGACGTCGGTGCCGTAGCCGTCGGGCAGGGACTCGATGAACCCGTCCGCGCCCACCGCCCGTGCCGCGGCACGGATCTCGTCGAGCGTCGCATCGGGCTTGCCGAGCGCGATGTTGTCGGCCACCGTGCCGCTGAACAGGTACGCCTCCTGCGTGACCATGACGATCGCGCGGCGCAGGTCCTTGGGGTGCAGCTGCCTCAGATCGACGCCGTCGAGCGTCACACGCCCCTTCGACGGGTCGTAGAACCGCGAGATGAGCTTCGCGAGCGTCGACTTGCCCGCACCCGTCGTGCCGACCAGGGCGATCGTCTGTCCTGCGGGGATGTCGAGCGAGAAGTGCGGGAGGATCGTCTTCTCGCCGTTGTACCCGAAGGTGACCTCGTCGAACTCGACGTGACCGCGCGACTCCCACAGGTCGACCGGCTTCTCGGGGTCGGGAACGGTCGGCACCTCCTCGAGCACTCCGGACACCTTCTCCAGCGCCGCCGTGGCGGACTGGTAGGAGTTGAGGAACATCGCGATCTCCTGCATCGGCGCGAAGAAGTTGCGCACATACAGCACGGCCGACAGCAGCACGCCGACGCTCAGCGCACCGGTCGAGACGCGGATGCCGCCCCACAGCACGACGAGGCCGAGCGTGAGCGCCGCGACTCCCATGAGCCCCGGTTCGAAGGTGCCGAACAGCAGCATCGAGCGCCGGTTGACGTCGCGGTACTCGCCGGCCACCTTCTGGAAGGCCACGTCGTTGCGGGGCTCCTTGCGGAACGCCTTCACGGCGCGGATGCCGGTCATGGTCTCGACGAACTGCACGATCACCTTCGCGCTGATCACGCGCGACTCGCGGTACACGAGCTGCGAGCGCGTGTAGAACCAGCGCATGAGGAAGAACAGCGGGATGCCGGCGAGCGCGAGGATCACGCCCGACTGCCAGTCCCACACGCACAGCGCGATGAACGTGAACACGCCGAACAGCACACCGGAGACGAGCTCGTTGAGACCGCCGTCGAGCAGCTCCCTGATGGAGTCGAGGTCGCTCGTCTGCCGCGAGATGATGCGGCCCGACGTGTACGACTCGTGGAACTCCAGGCTGAGGCGCTGGGTGTGCAGGAAGATCCTCTTGCGCAGGTCGAGCAGCACGGCCTGCGTGATGCGCGCCGCGATCATGACGTACCAGGCGATGAGCGCGGCGGCCGCCGCTCCCGCGAACAGGTACACGAAGCCGATCACGAAGGTCGGCATCCAGTTCGCGTGCTTCAGCACCTCGGGCAGTGCCCGGTCGAGACCGATGCTGATGAGGATCGGCCCCGCCACCTGCAGCGCCGTCGAGACGACGAGCACCAGGGCCGCGAGCACGATCTGCGGGCGCAGCGGCGTGATGAGGGAGCCGAGCAGCCGCAGCGACCGCTGACGGATGGCGCGGCTCTCCTCCCTGGTGTACCGGGAGCGGTCCTCGTCCTGGGTTCCGGTGATGGCGGAGCTCATGCCTGCACCTCCTTCTCGGTGATGATGTCTTCGTCGGGGGCGGCATCCTCTCGGATACCGGTCTGCACGGCCTCGTCGATCTCCTCCGCCGTGTCGCGGATCACGGGGATGGCTCCCGTGCGTGCCGCTTCCTCGGCCTCGAGGCTGGAGATGACGTGCCGGTAGTGTCGACTCGTCTTGAGCAGCTCGGCGTGCGCCCCCACCGCGGTGATCCGGCCCGCCTCGAGCAGTGCCACCCTGTCGGCGAGGGCCACGGTCGACGGCCGGTGCGCGACGATCAGCGCCGTGGTGTCGGCGAGCACGTGGCGCAACGCCTCCTCGACGAGCGCCTCGGTGTCGACGTCGAGAGCCGACAGCGGATCGTCGAGCACGAGCACCTTCGGAGCGGCAGCGACGGCGCGGGCGAGCGCCAGGCGCTGACGCTGACCGCCGGAGAGGCTGAGCCCCTCCTCGCCGATGATCGTCTCGGTGCCCTCGGGCAGCTGGTCGACGAACGACGCCTGCGCCACGTCGAGGGCCTCGCGCAGCACGCGCTCGCCCTCCTCGCTGTGCACGTCGAGGTCGGCCCGTCCGAGCAGCACGTTCTCCCGTACCGACGCCGAGAACAGGGTCGCGTCCTCGAACGCCATGGCGATGTGCCGCCGCAGCTCCGCCAGGGGCAGGTCGCGCACGTCGACGCCGTCGAGGGTCACCCGTCCGCCCGTCACGTCGTACAGGCGGGTGGGCAGCGTCGTCAGCGTGGTCTTGCCCGAACCGGTCAGTCCGACCAGCGCCATCGTCTCCCCCGGTCGCAGCACGAGGTCGATGCCGTCGAGCAGATCCCGCTCGTGAGCCCCCGCGTCCTGATAGCGGAAGCGCGCGCCCTCGAACGCGAGCTCGCCCCGCGGCTCGGCGATGTGCACCGGGTTTCCGGAGTCGGTGATCGAGTTCGTCTCGGAGAAGATGTCGAACACGCGGTCGGTGGCCGTGCGTGCGTCGAGCATGAACGAGAACAGGAAGCCGATCGACTCGATCGGCCAGCGCAGCACCACGGCCATCGCGAAGAAGGCGAACAGCTGCGGCTCGTCGATCTCGCCCTGGGAGATCAGCCAGATGCCGGACAGCAGGCTCAGGCCGAAGGCGATCTGCGGCATGAGGTCGAGCCAGAACCAGATCGAGGCGATGGCCGAGGCCTTGCTCATCTCGGTCTCGCGGAGGGTCTCGGCCTGGCGGCTGAATCGGCTGAGCGCGTGCTTGCCGCGGCCGAACGCCTTGAGCACGCGGATGCCGTGCACGCTCTCCTCGACGCTGGTGGCGAGGTCTCCCGCCTGGTCCTGACTGCGGCGGGTGAGCGCCCCGTAGCGCTTCTCGAACAGGTAGCCGCGGATCCACAGCGGGATCGCGGTGACGAGGAAGATCGTGCCCAGCAGCCAGTGCCAGCGGAAGAGCAGCACCGAGCCGATGATGATGGTGAGGATGTTCACGACCAGCAGCACGAGGCCGAAGGCGAGCCAGCGGCGGATGAGGCCGATGTCCTGCATCATGCGACTGAGCAGCTGGCCCGACTGCCACCGGTCGTGGAAGGCGACGGGCAAGGTCTGCAGGCGCGAATAGAGGTCGGTGCGCATCCGGTACTCGACCTCGGTCGCCGGGTTCAGCACGAACTGACGGCGCAACCACACCATCAGCGCCTCGCCGAGGGCGAGACCGAGCACGGCGACGGCGCCCCAGACGATCGCACCGATCTCACCGGACTGCACCGGTCCGCGGATGATCTGCTCGAGGACGATCGGGATCATCAGCGCGATGATCGCGGCGGCGAGCGCGCTCGCTGCGCCGCCGGCGAGGCGCCAGATGACCGGCTTCACGAAGGGTTTCAGGCGCCATAGCGCGGCCGGCGTGGAGAGGGAGGAGGACGAGGAGGCGTTCTGCGATGAAGACGAAGAAGACATGTCTCTCAGACGAGTTTCGTATGGAAAGCGGTGACGAGGGGAGGCGGATGCTCAGACGGACTCATGGAGTCCGGCATCCGATGCGAGGTACGGGTGGCTCTAGAAGAGCGGACGCGCCGTGGTCGAGCCGAGAGCTGCGATCTGCGCGACGGCGATCGTTGTCATGGTGTCCTCCTCAGGGGCTCGATGGCGTCAGACCGGCTGGCGTGACAGCCCACCAGCCTATTGCTGTGAACGAGCTGAGCGCAAGCGGAATTCCCGACCGAGGCCACCGGGCCCGGCTGCCGCCCCCGGAGATCCCCCGCTTTCATCGGATGCTCTCAATGACCGCCCCCGTGTTCGGCGATCTCGACATCATCCGCACTCCGCTCCGATCGCAGGATGGATCAGCAGGACCCGGCATGCCACAGCAAGGGAGCAGCGATGCCCGAACGCACCGCCGCGATGGTCGCGGACATCCAGCATCTGGTGCGATGCGAGTCGCCGTCCGACGATCTCGACGCGGTCGCCCGCAGCGCGGACGCCGTCGCCGAGATGGGCCGTCGCTTGCTGGGCGTCGCACCGGAGCGCGTGACCGTCGCCGGCTGCGCGCACCTGCGCTGGCGCTTCGGCGCCGGCGACCGGGTGCTCGTGCTCGGGCACCACGACACGGTGTGGCCGCTCTCCACGATCCGCTCCCACCCCGCCGACGTCGTCGACGGCGTACTGCGCGGCCCCGGTTCTTTCGACATGAAGGCCGGTCTCGTCATCGCCTTCCATGCGCTCGCCGTCCTCCCCGACCTCGACGGCGTGACCCTTCTCGTCACGGGCGACGAAGAGCCGGGCTCGCACACATCGCGCGCGCTCATCGAGGACGAGGCCCGCCGCTGCGCCGCCGCGCTCGTGCTCGAGGCCGCCGGCCCGGGGGGCGCCCTCAAGACGGGGAGAAAGGGCGTCTCCCGCTACGAGGTGCGCGTGCGCGGCCGGGCCGCACACGCGGGGCTGGAGCCGGAGCTGGGCGTGAACGCCACGGTCGAGCTCTCCCACCAGATCCAAGCCGTCGCCGACCTCGCCGCGCCCGGCCTCGGCACCACGGTCACCCCCACCCGTCTGAGCGGCGGCACGACGACCAACACGGTGCCGGCCGACGCGAGCTTCGCCGTCGACGTGCGCGCCCGCACCGTGGCCGAGCAGCAGCGCACGCACGATGCGATCCTGGCGCTGCGTCCGCGTCTCGACGGCGCCGTCATCTCGGTCGAGGGCGGCATCAACCGTCCCCCGCTCGACGAGGAGTCCTCGGCGGGGCTCTTCCGCCGCGCGCAAGCCGTGGCCGCGGGGCTGGGCATGGAGCCGCTGCGGGAGCTGGCGGTGGGCGGGGCGTCCGACGGCAACTTCACCGCCGGCGTCGGCACCCCGACGCTCGACGGCCTCGGTGCCGTCGGCGGCGGCGCACACGCCGACGACGAACACGTGATCGTCGCGGAGCTTCCCCGCCGCGCCGCGCTGCTCTCGGCGCTCGTGGCCGACCTGCTCCAAGACCCGCAGACGCGGACGGCGGAAACGGCGGAGACGCGATGAGCACCCCCGACCAGAGCAGCACCCCCGACCAGAGCAGCACCGCCGGCGCCGCGCTGCGCGACCGCGCCGATGTCGATGCTGCGGCCGCCGAGGCTGAATCCGGCCTCCGCATCCGCCTCATCGACGACATCGGCGAACACGCCGCCGTGCGCGCGCTCATCGAGGAGGTGTGGCGCACCGGCGAGCGCAACCCGCCGGTGACCGCCGACATGCTCAGCGCGATCCGCACGGCCGGCGGTTACGTGAGCGGCGCCTTCGACGCGCAGGGCCTCGCCGCCGCGTGCTTCGGCTTCTTCGGCGCACCGGCCGAGCGCCGGCTGCACAGCCACATCACCGGAGCGCTCCCGCGCACCCGCGGCACCGGCGTCGGCCGCGCGCTCAAGCTGCACCAGCGCGCCTGGGCGCTGCGGCAGGGGGCCGACACGATCACCTGGACCTTCGATCCGCTGATCCGTCGCAACGCCCATTTCAACCTCGGCAAGCTCGGCGCGGACATCGGCGCGTACCTGCCCGACCTCTACGGCACCATGGACGACGCCATCAACCGCGACGACATCACCGACCGCGTGCTGGCGCGGTGGGAGCTCGCCACCCCCGACGTCGCCGCCGCGGCCGCCGGCTCCCCCGTCGTGCACACGATCACCGAGGTGCCAGACGCGGAGGTGCTGCTCACGGCATCCGCCGACGACCGTCCCCTCGTGCGCGACACCGACGCCGCCACGGTGCTGATCGCCGTGCCCGCGGACATCGAGTCGATGCGGGAGGGCGCCGCCGCGGCATCCGCGGCCTGGCGGCTCGCCATCAGACACACCCTCGGCGCCCTGCTCGCCGACGGCGCGACCGTGCGCGGATTCGACCGCGCCGGCTGGTACATCGTCGACCGCTCGGCGGCCGGCAGAACGGAGGAGCCGTGAAGCTCGACGGCGTGGAGATCGTGCACATCCGGATGCCGCTGGTCGGCGCCTTCCGCACCTCGTTCGGCACCGAGGCGGTGCGCGAGACGCTGCTGCTGCGCGCGGTCTCCGGCGACGTCGAGGGCTGGGGCGAGTGCGGGGCGAGCGAGTCGCCGCTGTACTCCGGCGAGTACACTCACGGGGCGGCCGAGGTGCTCGCCCGCCACCTGATCCCCGCGCTGTCCGCGGTGCCCGAGATCGACGCGCACGGCGTCGCCCCCGCGCTGTCGGCGTTCAAGGAGAACCGCCTGGCGAAGGCCGCACTGGAGACCGCGATCCTCGACGCCGACCTGCGCTCGCGCGGCGTGCCGCTGTCGTACGCCCTTGGCGCCGTGCGCGACCGAGTGGCCTGCGGGGTCTCGGTGGGCATCGCCGACTCGATCCCCGCGCTGCTCGACGACGTCGAGAGGTACCTCGCCGCCGGGTACCTGCGCATCAAGCTGAAGATCGAGCCGGGCTGGGACGTCGTCCCCGTGCGCGCCGTGCGCGAGCGGTTCGGCGACATCATGCTGCAGGTCGACGCGAACGCGAGCTACGAACGCAGCGACATCGACCACCTGCTCGCCCTCGACGACTTCGGCCTGTCGCTCGTCGAGCAGCCCCTGCCCGCCGACGACCTCCTCGGCCACGCGATGCTCGCCCGCCGGCTGTCGGCGCCGATCTGCCTCGACGAGTCCATCCTCTCGGCGCGCGCCGCGGCGACCGCGATCGAGTTGGGCGCCTGCCGCATCGTGAACATCAAGCCCGGCCGCGTCGGAGGATACCTGGAGGCGCGACGCATCCACGACCTGTGCGCGGCGCACGGGGTGCCGGTGTGGTGCGGAGGGATGTTGGAGACCGGCGTCGGCCGTGCGGCCAATGTCGCCCTCGCCGCGCTGCCCGGCTTCACCATGCCCGGCGACACCTCGGCATCCGCCCGCTACTTCGCCGAGGACCTCACCGAGCCGTTCGTGCTGGAGGACGGGCACCTCGCCGTGCCCACGGGTCCCGGCATCGGCGTCGCGCCCGACCCCGACCGGCTGGCCGCCGTGACGGTCGCCCGGCAGTGGATCCCGCTCCGATGAGCCCGCGAGACGCGGTGCTAGCCTCGCAAGGGTGCGCCCCGCGATGAACCACCGCCCCCAGGCGACACTCGTCCAGGTCATGGAGGAACTCGGCGGCACGCTGCTCGAATTGGTCGCCGGCGACATCTCCGCCGAGCGCACGATCGAGGCCGTCGCGATCCACGACCCCCGTGACGAGCCCGAGGCCCCGCGCAACGCGATCGTGCTCGGGGTGGGGCTCGAAGACGCGGAGGACGTACGGCAGGTGATCACCCGCCTGGGACTCAGCGGCGCCGCCGGCCTCGTCGTGCGCGCCCCGTTCACCGCCGACGACGAGCTGCGCGCGGCCGCGCGGCAGGCCGGCGTCGTGCTGTTCTCCCTCTCCCGCGGCACCACCTGGGCGCACCTGGCCGGGCTCTTCCGCGCACTGATGACGCCGGGCGGCCCCGACGACGCGCGGCCGGTGACGTTCGGCGGCATCCTCGCCGGAGACCTGTTCGCCATGGCCAACGCGATCGCCGCGCTGCTTGAGGCGCCGGTCACCATCGAGGACCGCAACTCGCAGCTGCTCGCCTTCTCGCACGCGCAGGAGGCCGCCGCCGTCCCCGCCGCGCCGCGCGGCCGCCAGCTGCCCCCGCACTACACACGGCTGCTGGAGGAGACCGGCGTCTTCCAGCAGATCGCCCGCAGCGACGGACCGGTCGTCGTACCGCCGCCGTCGGACGCCCCCGACGCCCAGCGCACCGTCATGGCCGTGCGGGCAGGCGACGAGGTGCTCGGCACGATCTGGGTCGCCACCCCCGCGCCGCTGAACGAGGAGCACGTGCGAGCCCTGCGCGACTCCGCGAAGCTCGTCGCGATGCACCTGGTCTGGCAGCGCACGGACGCCGACGTCGAGCGGCGCCTGCGCGCCGACCAACTGCGCAGCGTGCTCGACGGAGGGCCGGGAGCGGCGGAGGCCGCGCACCGGCTCGGCCTCCGCGAGGAGCCGTCGATCGTGCTCGCCCTGTCGCTGCACGCGCCGGCGACCGACCAGCTCCCGCACGCCGCGCTGGCCGCCGAACGCAAGCGCATCGCCGACGCGTTCTCCGTGCACCTGCTGTTCGCGCACCCCCGGTCGACGGTGGGGCTCATCGGCGAGGTGGCCTACGGCGTGCTGCCGGTGTCCGCTATCTCGGCGGATGCCGAGGAGAGCGCGGTGCGTCTCGCGAACGAGTTCCTCACCAGGGTCCGCTCGTCCCAGCGTCCCTTCATCGGCATCGGCACGGTGGTGCACGAGACCGCGCAACTCCCCCGCTCCCGGTCGAGTGCGGACAGGGCGCTGCGGGTGCTGCGCGCGGACGTCGTGGAGACGCAGGTCGCCCGGCTGGAGGACGTGCACGCCGAGTCGCTGCTGCTGGAGCTCGCCGGATCGTCGAAGGATGTGCCGTCCGGCCCCCTCGCCCGGCTGATGGACTACGACGCCTCGCACCAGGCGAGCCTCGTCGACACGCTGCGCGCGTGGCTCGACGCGATGGGCGACGTCACCCTCGCCTCGTCGGCGATGTTCGTGCACCAGAACACGTTCCGCTACCGGCTGCGTCGCGTCGCCGAGGTGGGCCGCCTCGACCTCGACGACCCCTCCGCGCGATTCGCCGTGCAATTGCAGCTGCGCCTGCTGGCGATCAGGCCCGACCGCTGAGACCGAGGGCCCCGATCAGGCAGGCCAGCCACTCGGCGTCCTGCGCCCGCAGCACCTCGGCGCTCGTGCCCGCGCCGTGCCCCGCGTTCTCGAACACGTGCAGCAGGATCGGTCGATCGCCGCGCTGCGCCGCCTGCAGGCGCGCGATGAACTTGCGCGCCTGCGCGGGAGGACAGCGCGGGTCGGTGGCGCCCGCCTGCACGGAGACGAGGGGGAAGTCCCCCGGCGCGATCAGCTCGTACGGCGACGAGCGGCGCAGCCGCTCGACGTCGACGGGGTCGTCGGGGTCGCCCCACGCCTTGCGGATCACGAAGTCGAGGTAGGGGACGCGGATGCCGCCGATGAGGTCGAGCAGGGGCGCGCGCGGCAGCACGGCGCGCCACAGCTCCGGATGCTCGGTCACGGCCACCCCGCACATGAGCCCGCCGTCGGAGCCGCCGGTGAGGGCCAGCATCCGCGGGGCGCTGATCCCCTGCGCGATGACGTCCTGCGCCACGGCGAGGAGGTCGCCGTCGCGCACCCGCCTGCGCTCGCGATCGGCGCCGCGGAACCAGTCCCGCCCGAACTCGCCCCCGCCGCGCAGATACGCCTGCACGAGCGTGCCGCCCGCGGCGACGAACGCGGCGAGGTCGGGCTGGTACTTCGGGAGGGTCGGGATGCCGGCGGCGCCGTAGGCGGAGATGAGCGCGGGCGCCGGGCTCTGCGCCGCGCCCGCCGGACGCACCACGTGGTACGGCACGAGGGTGCCGTCGGAGGCCGTGGCCGTGCGGTACTCGACGTCGGCGTCCGCCCGGACGAGCGGCGCGAGCAGTTCGTCGATGCGGTCGGCTCCCGGCCGGTGTCGGTACGCGCCCCATGACGTCGTGAGCGTGGAGAACGTGAAGAGCAGCTCGCCGCTGCCGTCGTCGGGATCCAACCCGGTGAGCGGGAAGAACGCGCCGCCCAGAGCCCCATCGCCGGGGAGCGGCACGGTGCCCGCGTCGGATCCGTCCGCCCGCAGCACCCGCACCCTGGCGGCCGTATCGGCGAACCCGTTGAGGTACAGACGGTCGCCGCGGGGCGTCAGCGACCGCAGCACCGTGTCGCCCTCCGGCACGAGCACACGCCATCCGCTCTGGTCGCCGGGGTTCTCGGCGTCGAGCGGGATCGCCACGACCCGCCCCCTGGACGCACCGTGGTCGGTCACGGCGACGTACTCGTCGCCGACGATGTGCCCTGCGATCGTGTCGGCGATGCCGACGACGAACGGACGCCACGGGGTGCCGGCGGCGAGATCGCGCACGGCGACGGGAATCGGCGTGCCCACCCGGTGGCTGGCGACCGCCCATCGACCGTCGACGGAGAACTGCACGCGCGTGTACTCGCGCGACCCTGGCGGCAGCGGGATGTCCTCGACGGCGGACGGACCGCGCTCGCCGAGCATCCGCCGGTAGACGACCTGCCGGAACGCGGCGGCAGAGCCGTCGAGGGCGAGGAACACGAACCCGCGGCCGTCCGGCATCCAGCTGACGCCGCCTCCCCACGCGCTGTGCAGGATCTCGGGCGGAGCGTCATCGCGCACCGCGCCGGAGTCGACGTCGATGAGACGCACGGTGTTGTGCTCGCTGCCGTCGGTGCACACGCCGAGGGCGAGCACGCGGCCGTCCGGCGAGGGGGCGAACCACGACAGCACCGCCGGACGCCCCGGTTCGTCGAACAGCGACAGCGACACGAGCGCGCGCCCAGGGCCGTACGGCTCGGTGCTCACGACGATCGCCCCGCTCTCGACGCGGAACCACAGTCCACCGCCGTGCCGGGGAAGGTCGGGACGCGAGCCCAGCTCGTGCTCTGCGACGAGGGCGTGCGCGGCATCCATTCCGCCGAACCCGTCGATGACGCGCTGCGCGTGCGCGGCCTGCGCGCGCTGCCAGTCGCGCACCTCGGCGGTGTCGTCCTCCAGCCAGCGGTACGGGTCGGGGATCGGGATGCCGGCGACGACCTCGACGACGTCGACGGTGCGGCTGGGCGGCGGCGCGGCCACGCCGCTCGCGGTGCCGGTCACGACGCTCCGCCCCGCGGCGCGTCGAACTCCTCACGCAGCCGCTCGAAGGCGCCGGGGGTCGCGTGCACCCGTGTCAGGTGGATCAGGGCGTCGAAGGTCGCGGGGAAGTCGGCGACCGCCTCCAGCCGCCCGCCGGCGAGCATGCCGTCGACGCCGGAGAACGCCGCGGGGGCGACCGCGCGGAGGTCCAGGAACACGCCGTCCGCGTTGTCCGCCGCACGGTCGAGCACCTCCTCGACGCTGCCGGGCTCCGTGCCGCGCTCGCGCAGCTCGACGTCGCAGTCGTAGGGACGCGGCGAGCGCTCGGTGAACACCACCACTGGACCCGTGCCGTAGGTCGTGCCGATCACGCGCAGATCATCGCCGAGGCGCGCGGAGAGCAGCGCGCCCATCCACTCCCTGCCGTCGAGCGCGGTGCGGCGCACGTGGGTGTCGTGCGCGTACACGAGGATGCGCTGCTCGCGCGCGGCGATCCACTCGACCGCTCTGGCGAGGAACCGCTCGCGCGGGTACGGCCCGTCGGCGCCGTCCCAGGCGAGCTCGTCGAGGAAGGCGCGCACCGACTCGGCGCAGAGCCGGGCCACGTCGTCGCCGTCCGCCTCGACGCGCTCGACCAGCAGGCGCAGGTCCGCGGCGAACGCTGCGCGCTCGGCATCCGTCATCTCCGCGTACGCGACGGCCGCCTCGGTGCGCGCGCCGAGCTCGGTGCGGCGCCGCAGGCCGTCGTCCCCCTCGCGCGCGGGAATGCGGGCGAGGCAGGCCCGCACGGCCGCGCCGGGCGAGGTCGAGGAGCCGGGGAGGTCCATGCCGTAGAAGCGCACGTCTCCCCCGGCCTCGTTCCATGCGCGCATCCAGGCGAGCTGGCGTCGGATGCCGTCGGACTCGCCGAACCGGTACGTGATGCCGTCGCGCGCGATGTCCCCGAGGGCGCCGGGTCCGCCGTGGATCCACTCGTCGACGAGCAGCCCCTCGGCGAATCCCGACTCCATCACGAACGCGGTCACGCCGTGATCGCGCACCAGGGTGCGCAGCAGCGCATCGCCGTAGGCGGTGAACTCCACGACGTTGTGCGCCGCCTCGCCGAGGGCGATGACACGGGCGTCGCCGATGAGCGCGCCCACCGCCGCGGAGGCGGGGAGCTCCGGCCGTTCGGGGTCGATCGCGGGGATCGGCTGCACGAACGGGGCGATCTGCGCGCTCATCGACACGGTCCTACTGCTTCTCGGTGAAGTACCACTGCTCCGGAGAGTAGACGAACTTCAGCAGCGAGCGGAACGTGGACGGCGGACCGGACAGCGTGTCCTTCCAGACGATGAGGTTGTCCGGCGTCGGGAAGAACAGCACGGGGAGGTCGCGGGAGAGCATGCTGACCTCGGCGCTGAGCGCGTCCGGGTCCGAGCCGAAGGTGCTCGCCTCGATCAGCGTGTCGGCCTCGGGGTTGCTGTAGCTGCCGAGGTTGAAGCTGCCGCCCGTGTTGAACGCGTTGTTGCTGGTCGGGTACGCCGTCTGCACGAACGCCCCGAAGTCCTGCATCCCCCACTCGTCCGCATTGTCCGGCGCGTAGCTGTTGCCGTAGTTCTCGTACATGTAGTTCAGCGACTTCGTGACGATCTTCGCCTCGATGCCGAGCTTCTTCAGCTGCGACACGAACGCGAGGTCCCGGGCGCCGACGTAGGCGGGCTCGTTCGCCGAGGCGATCGTGAAGGTGATCTTCTGCCCCTCGGGGATGCCCTCGCCGCACTGGTCGTCGCCGGTGCCCGGGCGCACGCAGGTCGTGCCCTTCTCGGCATCCACCTTCCAGCCGTGCGCGGTGAGCAGCTTCTCGGCCGCCTTCACGTCGAACGGGTACGGCGCCGTGTCGCCGAAGTCCGGCGGGTACGGCGAGTTGAGTCCGCCGGTGGAGTAGTTCTCGCTGGCGGTGCCGCTGTGCACGCCGCGGCTCTTGATGTAGCCGGGCTGGTCGATGAGGTGCTGCATCGCCTGGCGGATGTAGGGCTGCGCGATGACCTTGTCGAAGTTGTCGGTCGTGTTCGCGAAGTTGATCACCAGACCGTCGAAGCGCGCAGGCGACGGGGCGCCGTAGACGTTGTAGCCCTTCTTGCGCAGCTCGTCGATCTTCGATGCGTAGCTCGCATCGAGACGGCCGACGGTGAGCGTCCCGGCCTCGTACTGGTTGTAGATCGCCGCGGCCGAGGTGAACGCCTTGAAGTCGACGCGCTCGATGGTCGCGTCTCCCGGGCCGGTGTACTCCTTGTTCGGGGTGAGCGAGAAGGAGCCGGTCGTCGGCTCGAAGGCCGACAGCTGGTACGGCCCGTTCACGATCTGCCACAGCGGGTTCGTCACGAACGTCGCCTGGTCGGCGGACTGCTCGGTGAGGTAGCGGTAGATCGCCGCGGCGTTGGCGGGGTCGCGGTAGTCGAGGAGCGGTCCCCCGGTCTCGGCGATCGCCCAGTCGGCCGACGGCATCACGTAGAGCAGCTGCAGCAGCGACACGAGGTACGAGGGGTTGTACGGCGTCTCGAAGCCGAGCGTCAGCGTGTGCGCGTCGGTGGCGGCCGCCGTCACGCCGTCGGGGAACTGCCCCGGCGTGTAGAACGCCCAGTTCGCCGGGCTGTCGGCGATCGCGGCCTTGAGCAGGTCGAACGAGAACACGACGTCGTCGGCCGTGACGGGCTTGCCGTTGGACCACGTGTAGTCCTTGAGGGTGATCGTCGCCGTGTGCCCGTCGTCGGACACCACGGGGGCCTCGGCGAGGCTGGTCGCCTCGTCGAACGGCTGCCCCTCGAGGCTCGTGCGGTACAGCGCGCGCCACAGGAGGTCGTAGCCGATCACCGTGCCGCCGCTGGCGGCCGGCGGGTACGGATAGATGTAGTTCGGGGTGAGGCCGGGCGTCAACGCGATGGTGACGACGCCGCCGTCGACGTGCGAGCTGCTCGCGTCGGGGATGGTGTCGTACGACGCGGTGTCGACCTGGGCGCTCGTGCCCGTGCAGCCGGTCAGGGCGAGGACCCCGGCCGTGGCCAGGGTGAGGAGGAGGCGTCCTCGCCTCCGCTGTTCCTTCGGCATGTGCTGTGCTCCTTGTTCGGGTGGAGATGATGGTCGGACCGTCGGGTGGTGCGGATGTCCGATGCTCCGAGAGTGATGCATGCCCGCGACCGGGCGTTCATGGGTCCCGACATATTCGCGCCCGGCGATCCGTCGGGACCTACACAGGGCCGCCGCGCATCAGACGGTCCGGTGCTCGATGGCGTCGCGCAGGGCGTCGCCGAGCAGGTTCAGGGCGAGCACCGTGAGCACGATGCACGCGCCGACCGGGTAGATCATCCACCAGTAGTCGGCGGCGAGGAACGACACCCCGCTGGAGAGCTGGCTGCCCCAGTCGGTCACCGGGTAGCTGAGGCCGAAACCGAGATAGCCGAGCGCGGCGAGCACGATGATCGAGTCCGCGACCTGGAAAGTGAGGTTGACGATGATCACGCCGAACGTGTTCGGGATGAGGTGGGTGAAGATGAGGCGCCGGTTGCTCGCGCCCATCAGCCTGGCGGCGGAGACGAACTCGCGCACCCGCAGCGACAGGACCTCGCCGCGGATGAGGCGGGCGGCCACGAGCCAGGAGAATCCGCCGATGACGAGGCTGAGCGTGAGCGGCGTCGCCTGGAACCGGGCGGCGATGATGAGCACGAAGAACAGGAACGGGATCGACAGCAGCACGTCGACGATGCGCATCATGATGCCGTCGACGACCCCGCCCACGAGACCGGCGACCGCCCCGTAGATCGTGCCGAGCGTGGTGGCGAAGACCGCGGCGAGCAGTCCGATCTGCAGCGACACCTGTCCGCCCTGCATGAGTCGGCCGAGCACGTCGAAGCCGTTGCTGTCGGTGCCGAGCGGGAACCCGTCTCCGGGCGGCAGCGCGGCGTTGAGCAGATCGACGTCGCTCTGGTTGGTCGGGTAGACGAGCGGCCCCAGGTAGCAGAACAGCACGAGGCCCACGAGGATGACGACCCCTGCCATGCCCGGTTTGCTGCGCCACAGCGCGCTGAGCACGGCGGACCGGGAGATCGGGTTGCGGGTGGCGAGGGCGGGGAGCTCCTCGGCGGCGACCTCGGCGCGGGCGGAGGTCATGCGCCCAGCTCGATCCGACGGTCGGCACGGGCGACGACGAGGTCGGCGACGAGGTTGCCGGCGACGGTGAGCGCACCGCCGATGAGCGTGTAGGCGAGCAGCACCGGGTAGTCCTCTCGATGAAGGCTGTTGAGGAACAGCAGGCCGAGGCCGGGGTAATTGAACACGGCCTCGACGATGAGATTGCCGGCGAGAAGCGTGGGGATGAGCACGCCGACGAGCGTGATGATCGGGGTGATGGCGTTGCGCAGCAGGTGCCGGGTGAGCACGATGCGCTCCGACGCGCCCTTGGCCCTCGCCACCCTGATGTAGTCCATGCCGAGCTGCTCCAGCGCGGCGGATCGCTGATACTGGGCGAACACGACGACGTTGGTCGTCGCGAGCGTGATCAGCGGCAGGGCCATCGCCCGCGGATCGGTGAACACCACCCACGGCGATGTGGACTGCGAGGCCTCGGCGGGGAACAGCGGGATGGTCTGGCTGAACAGGCCGATGAGCACGAGCGCGATGAGGAACGACGGGGTCGCGTACAGCAGGTACGACACCGAGGTGACCGCCCTGTCTACGAAGCGGCCCCGGCGCACGGCCTGCAGGATGCCGAGCGGGATCGCGATGACGAGGGCGAGCACGAGGGCGCACAGCGACAGCATGGCGCTGCGCGGTGCGTTCTGCAGCAGCAGCGTGCCGACCTCCTCGTTCAGCTTGTAGGAGCGGCCGAGGTCACCCCGCAGCAGCTGCAGCAGGTAGTCCACGTACTGTACGAGCACCGGCCGGTCGTAGCCGTTGTCACGGTTGAACGCGTCGACGGCCGCCTGCGAGGCCTGCTGCCCGAGCACGGCGCGGCCGGGGCTGTCGGAGATGAGATGCAGCAGCAGGAACACCACGAGCGAGATGCCCAGCAGCACCGCGAGCGAGACGAGCACGCGGCGGATCACGAACCACATCATGCGCGCACCCCCTCGGCGTTGCGCGGTGACGGCTGCATCTTCGGCTGCAGCGGGAAGTGGCACGCGACGTCGTGGTCGCCGCCGACGGCCTCCAGCGTCGGCTCGACCCGGGCGCACAGTTCCGTCGCGAGCGGGCAGCGGGTGCGGAACTGGCATCCGCTGGGCGGGTCGAGCGGGCTCGGCAACTCGCCGCGCACCCTCTCGACCGGGTCGTCGGCGGCGTCGGGGTCGGCGACGGGCACCGCCGCGAGCAGGCCGGCGGTGTACGGGTGCGCGGGACGGGAGTACACCTCGTCGGTGGCGCCGACCTCGACCAGGGCGCCGAGGTACATCACTCCGACGCGGTCGACGAGGTAGCGCACCACGGCGAGGTCGTGCGAGATGACCACGCTGGACAGCCCGCGCTCGCGCTGGATCGTGCGCATGAGGTTGAGCACCTGCGAGCGGATGGAGACGTCGAGGGCGCTCACCGGCTCGTCGGCGACGAGCACGTCGGGGTCGAGCGCGAGGGCACGGGCGAGGCCGATGCGCTGCCGCTGCCCTCCGGACAGCTCGTGGGGATAACGCTGCATGATGGACGGACCGAGGCCGACGCTCGCGAGGGCGTCGAGCGCCCGCTGCCTCCGCTCGGCCGGTGTGCCGATGCGCTGGATGACGAGCGGCTCGCGGAGGATGTCGTCGATGCGCATCTTGGGGTCGAGCGAGGCGTGCGAATCCTGGAACATCATCTGCAGCTTCGCGCGGCGGGGCCCGAGTCGGCGGGCGCTGAGGCCCGACACGCGCTCGCCGTCGACGAGCACCTCGCCGGACGTCGGGCGGTCGAGAGCGACCAGCATCCGCCCCAGCGAGGACTTGCCGCAGCCGGATTCACCGACCAGGCCGAACGCCTCCCCCGCGCGCACCTCGAAGCTCACGCCGGCGACGGCCTTCACCGAGCGGCGGCGTCCGAACAGGCCCGTGGCCGACACCGGGTGTTCCTTGCGCAGGTCGACGACGCTCAGGCGCGGCGCCGCGTCGGCCGCGGCGTCCGGCGCGGGGAAGCGGCGCTGCGCGGCGATGAGCGCGGTCTCGTCGGCGGGGTTCCAGCAGGAGAACACGTGCCCCTCGCCAGGGCCCTCCGTCGGCACGGGGGTCTCGGTGCGGCAGCGGTCGGTCGCGGCGGCGCAGCGGGCGGCGAACCGGCATCCGATCTGCGGGTCGGCGGGGTCGGGCGGCGAGCCGGGGATGCTGAACAGCTCGACGTCCTTGTCCTGCGCGAGCGTGGGGATCGACGACAGGAGGGCGCGGGTGTACCGGTGCCGCGTGTGCCGGAAGAGGTCGGCGGTGGTACCGGTCTCGACGAGCCGCCCGCCGTACATCACGCCGACGCGGTCGGCATGCCGGGCGACGACGCCCATGTCGTGCGTGACGAGGATCATCGCCATGCCGAGCTGTCGCTTGAGGCCGCTGAGCAACTCGAGGATCTCGGCCTGGATCGTCACGTCGAGGGCGGTGGTCGGCTCGTCGGCGATGAGCACGCGCGGCTCGCAGATCAACGCCATGGCGATCATCACGCGCTGGCGCATGCCGCCGGACAGCTGGTGGGGGAAGTCGCCCATCCGCTCGGACGGGCGCGGGATGCCGACCAGCGCCAGCATCTCCTCGGCCCTGGCCCTCGCCTCGCGCTTCGAGGCGCCGCGGTGCAGGATCAACGGCTCGGCGACCTGGTCACCGATGCTGCGGGTGGGGTTGAGCGAGGTCATCGAGTCCTGGAAGACCATCGAGATGTCGTTGCCGCGGATCGCGCGGTACTCGACAGGGCCCAGGGTGGTGAGCTCGGTGCCGTCGAAGTCGATGGAGCCGCCCGTGATGGTGCTGCCGCCCGGCAGCATCCCCATCACGGCGAGGCCGGTCATGGACTTGCCGGAGCCGGTCTCGCCCACGATGCCGAGCGTCTCGCCGGGGTGCAGCACGAGGTCGACGCCGGTCACGGGGCGCACCGTACGGCCGGAGCGGCGGATCTCCACCGACAGGTCTCGGATCGTCAGCATGCCGCGCTCCCTTGCGAACTACGTTGGCGTGCCCGCGGGCCCAGGGTGGTCCCGCTTCTCCTCGATACTGCGGCAGCCTGCGTCCGCGCCGTTCGTCGGGCCTGTCGAACGGAGGTGCACCCGTTCGTCGAGGCCGACGAATCAGGCCGGGCGGGCGTCGCCGCGGACGCCGAGCTCGGCGCGGAGCAGACGCTGCACGTTCCCGCCGAGCACCGCGAGGATATCAGCCTCGTCCCAGCCGCGCCGACGCAGGGCCTCCGTGACGAGCGGCAGGCCCTCCGGACCTTCCAGTCCGGGGAGGTAGCGACCGGCCGGCACGCCCTCGATCGTGTCCTGCACGCAGCACGGCGGTGTGGTGTCGGCGATGACCTCCTCGACGAAGTCCGGCCCCATGCCGACGTGCTCGACGCCCGCGATGGACACGAGGTGCTCGAAATGGTCGACGAGCGTGTCGAGCGTGTACTCGCTCTCGTGCAGGTACGGCGCGAAGAAGTTCACGCAGATCACTCCGCCGGTCGCGGCGATCCCCGCGACCTGTGCATCGGCGAGGTTGCGGTGGTGATCGAACAGCGCGCGTGCCGACGAGTGCGTCGCCATGACCGGGCGGGTGGCGAGCTCCAGCACGTGGTCGACGCCGCCGGAGCCGAGGTGGCTGACGTCGAACAGCATCCCGATCCGCTCCATCTCGGCGACGGCGCGCACACCCGGGCGGGTGAGGCGGCTGCCCGCGGCGTCTTCGCCGCTGCCGTCGCCGAACGCGCTGCGGCCGAAGTGGGCGATCGATCCGACGCGCACACCGAGCCGGTGCACGGTCTCCAGCAGTTCGACGTCTTCGGCGATGCCCGGCATGCCCTCCAGCGCGAGCACGAGCGCGATGCGGCCCTCGGCGATCGTGCGGTCGATGTCTGCGCCGTCCAGGCAGAGGCTCACGGCATCCGCGTTGCCCTCCGCGATGCGGTGACCGGCCTCGATCATCCGCAGCGTGCGGCGCAGCGCCCCCTCCGGACGATACGGATCGTCGATGAACACGGGCAGGATCTGCAGGTCCACGCCGCCATCACGCAGTTGAGGCAGCCAGCGGTCGCGGAAGTAGCCGACCCACTGGTCGGGGTCGCGGCTGGCCACCGAGCAGAGCAGGTCGTTGTGCGCGTCGGCGACGACGGCGCGGGTGTGGAGATCGTCGGTCATGGGTCCATCCTCCTGTCTGCGCGCCCAGTGTGCAGGTGCAGGGCGCGTCCGGATCCGTCGTCGCCGAGGAACGCGATCGGCTGGCGCATGCCGCCCTCGGCCTCGACGGGGAGCAGCACGTCGTCGTGCCAGGCGACCAGTTCCGTGCGGAACGGCAGGTCGCCGAGGTCGGCGACGACGCCGTGCGGCACACGGTCGAGCCACAGCCGTCCGTCGTCGGAGCGGCTGATCGTGGTGATGGCCGTGCTCGACTCGTAGCGCCCGACGTAGCGGGAGGCGTCGGCCGGGGCGGCTCCGGTCGGCATGGGAGCGGGCTTCGGGCCGAGGCCGGCGACCTCGTGGAGGACCTCGTCGACGAGGGCGGCGAACAGCGGATGCGGTGAGCCGCCGTTGGCGAGCACTGCGACGGCGAGGCCCTCCTCCGGCAGCAGCCGCAGCGACGCGGACTGGCCGATGGTGTTGCCGTCGTGGCCGACGATCGTGCGACCGTCGCGGGAGAACAGCTCCCACCCGAGTCCCCAGGCGGTGCCCTGGTCGATGTCCGGCAGAGAGATCTGCGGGGTGCGCATCGCGTCGACCGCGGTCTCCGAGAGGATCCTGGAGTCGTCGGCGGCCCTCCCGCCGCGGAGGTGCAGGCGCGCGAACGCGAGGAGGTCGGCCGCGCTCATCGCGAGCCGCGACCCGGCGGGGCTGCCCGATCGCTCCATCGCCCAGACCGTCGTGGGCTCATACTCACCGTCGTCGCCGCGCAGGTGACCGACCGCCGTGCGGTGCAGGATGGCCTCGGCGGCGTCCACGGCCGCATGCCGGAGCCCGAGGGGCGACAGCAGCCGCTCGCGCAGCACCCGGTCGTACGGCATCCCGCGCAGGCGCTCGACGAGGCGACCGAGCGTCGAGAAGCCCGCGTTGTTGTACGAGAACAGGGTGCCGGGGGCGAACAGCTGCGGGGTGTCGGCGAGGATGCCGACGTACCGCTCCAGGCAGTCGTCGCCGTCACCGGTGTCGACGAAGATGTCGCCCTCGAACCCCGACGAGTGGCTCAGCAGCTGTCGCGCGGTGATCTCGGCGGAGGCCTCGGCATCGGCGACCCGGAACTCCGGCAGCAGGCTCTGCACCGTGGCGTCGAGGTCGAGCAGCCCCTCGTCGACGAGCTGCAGGACGAGGGTCGCGGTGAACACCTTGGTGACGGAGCCGATCTGGAACGCCGAGTCGGTGGTGGCGGCCACGCCGGTGCCGAGGTTCAGGATGCCGGAGGCGTACTCGATCGTCTCCTCGCCGATGCCGACGGCGAGTGAGACGGCGGGCACGCGATGCGCCGCCATCAGCGCGGGCACGCGCTCCTCGATCCAGGCGGTCACGGCTTCGTGCTGCGTCATCGGCTCTCCTCGACGTCGATGGTCACGTCGAGACTAGGGTGCCGGGCGTGCGACGCGTTCGTCCGGCGGCACCAGTTCGCAGCGGCCGGATGGTCGGGTCCGCTCAAACCGCTGCGGGGTGCGCGGTGCGGGCGGCGGGATTCAGGCCGCCGCGGCCTCCCGGGCGAGCAGGCTCTCCTTCACGGGGACGCCCCACGCGAAGCCGCCGAACGACCCGTCGGCGCGCAGCACCCGGTGGCACGGCACGAACAGGGCCGGGGCGTTGCGGGCGCAGATCGACGCGACCGCGCGCACCGCGCGGGGATTGTCGAGCCGGGCGGCGAACCCCGTGTAGGTCAGCGGCTCGCCGGGCGTGATGCCGCGCAGGGCCGCCCACCCCGCGAGCTGCAGCGCCGTGCCCGTCTGCAGCACGGGCACCTCGTCGATCGCGGCGAGGTCGCCGGCGTAGTACGCGAGCGCGGCGTCCGCGGCATCCGTCTCCCCCTCCACGACGGTCTCGGGGCGACGGGAGACGGCGAGCCGGGCGAGGATCGCCTCCTGGTCGTCGGTCCAGCCCGAGGCGAGCACGCGCTGGCGCTCATCGGCGAGGATCGTGAAGGCGCCGTCTGCGGTGCCGATGGTCTGGATGATGGCGGTCATGATGTCTCCTTCGTGGTCGTGGGTCGCGCCGTCCGTGCACGCGGCGCCCGCACGGGGGCCGCGCGCCACAGATGGGCGCTGAGGTAACTGCGCCAGGGCGCGGTGCGCGCCGCCCAGGCGGTGAGGGGTCCCGGCTCGCCGGGGAGGCCCGATGCCGCGGCACCCGCGCGCAGGGCGACGTCGCCGGGGAGCAGGATGTCGGGGTCTCCGAGCACGCGCATGCGCACGTAGTCCGCTGTCCAGGGGCCGATGCCCGGCATCGCCAGCAGCGCCTCGCGCTGCGCGGCGGAGTCGTCGCCCACGGTGAGGGTCAGCGACCCGTCGGCGAGCGCCGCGGCCGCCCCGGTGATCGCCCCGATGCGGGCGGCGGGGCCGCGCAGCACCTCGGCCCCGTGCTCGGCGATGGCCGCCATGGTCGGGAAGAGCAGGCCGTCGTCCGTGCGCTCCCCCAGCACCTCGGTGAGCGCGGTCAGCGCGGTGCGCGCCGCGGCGACGGTGATCTGCTGGCCGACCATCGCGCGGATGAGCATCTCGTGCGGGTCGGCGGAGCCGGGCACGCGGATGCCGGGGGTGCGGGCGACGAGAGGCGCGAGCTCGTGATGCGCGCTCAGCGCCTCGTCGACGGCGAGCGGGTCGGCGTCGAGGTCGAAGATGCGGCGCACCGTCGAGACGAGCGGTGCGAGGTCGCCGAGCCGAGAGACCCGCGCCCGCAGGTGCAGCCGGTCCGCGGCATCCTGGCTCACCTCGAACCAGACCGGACCGCCGGGCATGCGCAGGTGGCGGGAGAAAGAGGTGGCCGTGGCCTCCTCGACGCCCGCGACCGCCCTGGCGCTCATCCAGGAGAAGATGCCGGTGGCGTCGAGCGGCCCGCGGTACGGGAGCACGAGGTCGATCTCCCCCGGCACCACGGCGCCGCCCACGGGCCGACGCGCCCTGAGCTCGCCGGGGGTCAGTCCGAACACCTCGCGGATCGTGTCGTTGCACTGGCGGATGCTGGCGAAGCCGGCCGAGAACGCGACGTCGGAGATCGGCATGTCCGTGCCGACGAGCAGCATCCGGGCCGTGTGCGCCCGGTGCGCCCTGGCGAGGGCGAGAGGGCCCGCTCCGAGCTCGGCCGAGAGCAGGCGGGTGAGGTGGCGGCTGGAGTAGCCGAGCCGCGACGCGAGTCCCGGCACGCCCTCGCGCTCGACGACTCCGTCGGCGATGAGGCGCATGGCGCGGGCCGCGGTGTCGCCGCGCAGGTCCCACGCGGGAGAGCCGGGCGCGGCCTCGGGAAGGCACCGCTTGCACGCCCGGTACCCGGCCTCGTGCGCAGCGGCGCTGGTCGGGTAGAACGTGACGTTCTGCGGCTTCGGGGTGCGGGCAGGGCAGCTCGGACGGCAGTAGATCCCGGTCGAGCGCACGGCCGTGACGAACTGCCCGTCGAAGCGGGTGTCACGGGCGCTGATCGCACGGTAGCGCTCGTCGAAGTCGATCACGGGGAAGCTCATGCCTCCACTCTGGCACGCCCCACCGACATCGACTGGCGGAAATCGGACACGACGGTGGCGCCCGCCCCCCCGCGCCCCCCCCCCCACCCCCCGAAACCCCCGCGCAGCGACGAGACCCCCGCGCATTCACGTGAATGCGCGGGGGTGTCGTAGACGAGCGGGGGTCTCGGCCCGCTCAGGGGAACAGACGCTCAGTGGAAGAAGTGGCGCTCCCCGGTGAAGAACATCGTGACGCCGGCCTTGCGCGCGGCATCCACGACCTCCTCGTCGCGCACGGAGCCTCCGGGCTGCACGATCGCGGTCACGCCGGCATCGATGAGCACCTGGGCGCCGTCGGCGAAGGGGAAGAAGGCATCGGATGCCGCGACCGACCCGGCCGCGCGATCGCCCGCACGCTCCACCGCCAGGCGGCACGAGTCGACGCGGTTGACCTGGCCCATGCCCACACCGACCGTGGCGTTGTCCTTGGCGAGCACGATCGCGTTCGACTTGACCGCGCGGCACGCCTTCCACGCGAAGATGAGATTCGTCATCTCGGCGTCGCTGGGGCGCTCGCCCGAGACGAGCTCCCAGTCCTTGGCCACGGACTCGATGTCGTCGGGGAAGCGGTCGGCGTCCTGCAGCAGCAGACCGCCGGAGACGAGGCGCACGTCCATGCGCTCCTGCTGCCAGTCCTCCGGCAGCTGCAGCAGGCGGAGGTTCTTCTTGGCCTTGAAGACCTCGAGCGCGGCCGGCTCGAACGACGGCGCGACGATGACCTCGGTGAAGATGTCCTTGAGGTTCTCGGCCATCTTCAGGGTGACCGTGCCGTTGGCGGCGATCACCCCGCCGTACGCCGAGACCGGGTCGCACTCGTGCGCGCGCAGGTGGGCGCTGGCGATCGGGTCGAGGGCGTTGGGCGCCGTGGTCGCGATGCCGCAAGGATTCGCGTGCTTGATGATCGCGACGCTCGGCAGCACCATGTCGTAGGCGGCGCGCAGCGCGGCATCCGCGTCGACGTAGTTGTTGTACGACATCTCCTTGCCCTGCAGCTGCGTGGCCTGGGCGATGCCGTGGCCGCCGGCGCGCGTGTAGATCGCGGCGCGCTGGTGCGAGTTCTCGCCGTAGCGCAGCGTGGCCAGGCGCTCGGCCTGGATCGTGAGGTGCACGGGCAGGTCGCCGGCGTCGTTCAGCGTGCCCTCGGCGAACCACTGCGCGACGGCCGTGTCGTAGGCCGCGGTGTGCGCGAACGCGCGGGCGGCGAGGTCGCGGCGCTGCGAGAGCGAGGTGCCGCCCTCGGCGATGGCGCCGATGATCGCCGGGTACGACTGCGGCGAGACGACGATCGCGACGTTCGCGTGGTTCTTCGCCGCCGCGCGCACCATGGCGGGGCCGCCGATGTCGATCTGCTCGACCACGTCGTCGCCCTCGGCGCCGGAGGCGACCGTCTCGACGAACGGGTACAGGTTCACCACGACGAGCTCGAAGGGGTCGATGCCGAGGTCGGCGAGCTGACGCTCGTGGTCTTCGAGGCGCAGGTCGGCGAGCAGTCCGCCGTGCACCTTGGGATGCAGGGTCTTCACCCGGCCGTCGAGCATCTCGGCGACGCCGGTGACCGCGGCGACGTCGGTGACGGCGAAGCCGGCCTCGCGGATCGTGGCTGCGGTCGAGCCGGTCGACACGATCTCGACGCCGGCCTGCGCGAGCGCCGAGGCCAGATCGAGCAGCCCAGTCTTGTCGCTCACCGAGACGAGCGCGCGTCGGATCGGGACGAGGTCGCGATCGCGGTACAGCGAGTGGTCGTGGCGGGGGCCGGCCATGGAGGGCTCCTTCGTGCGGGGTCGGGTGTCAGGATGCGGAGGTCAGCGGAAGCTCACCGGTCGCGATGCGGCGGACGACGTCGATGAGCAGTCGCCGCTCGACGGGCTTGATGCGCTCGTGCAGGGTGTGCTCGGTGTCGCCGGCGAGGATCGGCACCCGCTCCTGCGCGAGGATCGGGCCGGTGTCGACGCCGTCGTCGACGACGATCACGCTGGCGCCGGTCTGCGAGACGCCGGCGGCGAGGGCGTCGCGCACGCCGTGCGCCCCGGGGAACTCGGGCAGGTACGCGGGGTGCGTGTTGAGGAGCCGCGGCGAGTACTCGGCGACGAGCGCCGGCGGCAGCAGCCGCATCAGACCGCTGAGCACCACGAGGTCGGGGCTCCAGACCGCGAGCTGACGGCCGAGCTCCTCGCCCCAGGCCTCCCGGCTCTCGTGCTCGTGCCAGGGCACGGTGAAGCTGGGGATGCCGAACTCCTCCGCGTGCGCGAGCCCGTCGGCCTCGCGATCGGCGCCGACCACGACGATCCGCGCGGGGAAATCGGGGTGGCGAGCGGCCTCGAGGAGGGCGCGAAGATTCGAGCCGGTGCCCGAGATGAGAACGGCGACCGTGAGCACGCGCCCAGTCTACCGGGGTGGGCGCGAGCGCCGGTGCCGCGTGTCAGACCGCGGGATCGGCCGGATCGCGCACGGGAAGGCGCATGCCGACGATGTCGTCGAGCGGGGCGGTGTCTCCGTCGGCTCCCCGGGCGAAGGAGGAGTCGGACGCGGTCATCTCGGCGATCCACCGATCGGTCCGCTCCTCCGCGAGCTCGTCCCGATGACGGGGCGAGAGGAGCATGATCGCGGCGCCCACGAGCACCTCCGCACCGAGCGAGAGGGCGAACGGCAGCGGCGACGGTCCCGCCTCCGCGAGCCGGCCCGGCCCGATGGACCCGCCGGCCAGCACGGCGGCCACCGCGGCGACCCCGGCCGTGAGCACGGCGATCCCGGCGGCGATCGCCGCTCTCGGCGCCAGGCCGAGCGGCGTGCCCTCCCACACCAGCCGGGAGCGCACAGCCCATCCGGCGAGCGCGCCGGCGGCCACCGGCACCAGCACCACGACGAGCATCCAGATCGAGCCGTTCTCGGGGAGCAGCCCGAAGACGGGGATGCCGGGCACCACGCCGAGCTGCGTGCCGGCCGGCGACACCGCGGTGCCGGTGCCGACGGCGAAGCCGGGACCGGCGAGCCAGGACGCCGCCCACACCACGAGCGTGGGGAGGAAGGCGAGATGGCCGAGGGTGATGACCACAGCACCGAGCACATCGGCGCGCGCGGCCTCGAACAGCGCGACGACCTCTCCTCCGCGCAACACGGTCATGACGGCGACCGCAAGAGCGGAGGCTCCGGTGACCGCGACGACGGCGAAGGCCGCACCCCTCACAGCGGATGCCGGCACCGCGCCCCAGTCGCCCCAGGAGTCGATGAGGTCGTGCACGCGATCGATGAGCCCGCCGTCGCCGTCCTCCCACACGGTGCGGACCGCACCGCACACGGCGCCGACGAGGTACACAGCCGTGGGAACGAGGATGGCCGCCGCGAGCGGGGTCTGAGCGGGTGCGAGGCGCGCGGTCAGGGCGACACCTGCGGCGATCACGCCGAAGGCGGCGGCTCCCGAGAGCGATCCGAGCGTCCACGCCCCAGCCTTGGCCGCCCTCGCCCCGGACCGTGCCGCGAACAGGAGCGTGAAGACGAGGAAGGCCAGAGGGGTCACCGAGAGCGTGAACTCGGCGGCGTCCGGCGCGATGCCGAGGGCGGTGAGGGTGTCGACCGGCACGGAGATGTCGAGCGGGACCCCGTGTCCGAACTGCCAGAGCGTCCCGGTGAGCGGCCAGAGCGCCCCCCAGTCCGCCGTGGCCCCGAACGCGAGCGTCCAGAGCAGGGTGAGCGGCGCGAGCAGCACAGCCAGGCCCACGGCGGCCGCGATGAGGGCGTCGAAGGCGGCGAGGAGCGCGACGAGGAGGCGTTGCATAGCCCTTCGAGACTACGACGAGTTGCCGCCGCGATCCCGGGGGCGCGCGAGGCATCCGCGACACGATAGCGTCTTCTCCGGAGGTCCCCCGATGACACACGCCCCGTCCCCTGCCCCTGCCGCCGCCGGTCCCGCGAACGCCCTGGATCGCTTCTTCGAGATCAGCAAGCGCGGCTCGACCATCGGCACCGAGATCCGAGGGGGCCTGGTGACCTTCGTCACGATGGCCTACATCGTGATCCTGAACCCGATCATCCTCGCCACCCCCGATGTCGACGGCACGACCCTGGCCGGTCCGGCCGTGGCGGCGGCGACCGCGCTCACCGCTGGCGTCATGACCATCCTGTTCGGCCTGGTCACCCGTCTGCCCTTCGCGTTCGCCGCGGGACTCGGCATCAACGCCTTCCTCGCGTTCTCGGTCGTCGGCTCCGTCACCTGGCCCGAGGCCATGGCGCTGGTGATGATCAACGGCGTCATCATCGTGCTGCTCGCCGCGACCGGTCTGCGCAAGCTCATCTTCGACGCCGTCCCCGTGCAGCTCAAGCTCGCGATCACGGTCGGCATCGGCCTGTTCATCGCGTTCATCGGCTTCGTCAACGCCGGGTTCGTGACCTCGACCAAGAACGACTCCCCGCCGGTCGACCTCGGCATCGGCGGCTCCGTGGCGTCGGTCCCCACCGTGCTCTTCGTCGTCACCCTCCTGATCGGCGCCATCCTCATCGCGCTGCGGGTCAAGGGCGCCATCCTCATCGCTCTCGTGGCGGGCTCCGTGCTCGCCGCGGTCGCGAACGCGATCTGGCCCTTCGGCCTCGACTTCGGATTCGCCGGCAGCATCGTCGGCCTCCCCGACCTCAGCCTGATCGGGAACGTGTCCTTCGACTTCGACCTCACCAGGGTGAGCGTCGTGGCGCTGGTGATGTTCGTGTTCACCCTGCTCTTCTCGAACTTCTTCGACGCCATGGGCACCATGACCGGCCTGGCGAAGGAGGCCGACCTGGCCGACGACAAGGGCGACTTCCCCCGCATCAAGTCGGCGCTCGTCGTCGAGGGCGTCGGCGCGATCGTCGGAGGCGGCACCTCGTCGTCGTCTGCCACCGTCTTCGTCGAGTCCGGAGCCGGCATCGGCGAGGGCGCGCGCACGGGATTCGCGACGACGATCACCGGGGTCCTGTTCCTGCTGGCGATGTTCTTCACCCCGCTCACCTCGCTCGTGCCCGGCCAGGTCGCCGCGGCCGCCCTCGTGCTGGTCGGCGCGATGATGCTCTCGCAGATCAAGAACATCGACCTCAGCGACTTCCGCGTGCTGCTGCCGGTCTTCCTCACGGTCACGGTGATGCCGATGACCTACTCCATCGCAAACGGCATCGGAGCCGGCTTCGTGAGCTGGATCGTGGTGAACGCGTTCTCCGGCCGCGCCAAGACGATCCACCCGCTGCTGTGGGTGGTCGGCGTCGGCTTCGTGCTGTTCTTCGCCCGCGGCCCGATCGAGGCGCTCTTCGGCGTCTGACGCGCTGACACAGGGGGCGGATGCTGCGGCATCCGCCCCCTTCTCTGTGTCCGCCTGTGTGGCGCGGCCGCGGCATCCGATTTTCGGACGATCGCACCCTTTTCGGACGATTCGGCCGGGAGCCTCCGAGAATCCTGCACGCGTCCGAAATTCGGATGGCGGGCGGCGGATGGGCGGATGCCGGATGCCGGATGGGCGGATGGGCGGATGCGGGATGCCGGATGCCGAGGGATCGGGGGCCGGGCGTCAGAGGCGGAGCCGCCCCGCCCGGAGAGGCACGAAGGCCCCGGGGTGGAGCCCGGGGCCTTCGTGGACGAGTCTAGCTCAGGTCAGAGCGCCTCGATGATCGCGCGCATGAGGTCGGCCGTCTCGGACGGCGTCTTGCCGACCTTGACACCGGCGGCCTCGAGGGCCTCCTTCTTGGCCTGCGCGGTGCCGGCCGAGCCCGAGACGATGGCGCCGGCGTGGCCCATGGTCTTGCCCTCCGGCGCCGTGAAGCCCGCGACGTAACCGACGACCGGCTTGGTGACGTGCGCCTTGATGTAGTCGGCCGCCCGCTCCTCGGCGTCGCCGCCGATCTCGCCGATCATGACGATCGCCTTGGTCTCGGGGTCGGCCTCGAACGCGGCGAGCGCGTCGATGTGCGTGGTGCCGATGACCGGGTCGCCGCCGATGCCGATGGCGGTCGAGAAGCCCAGGTCGCGCAGCTCGAACATCATCTGGTAGGTCAGGGTGCCCGACTTCGACACGAGGCCGATCGGGCCCTTGCCGGTGATGTTCGCCGGAGTGATGCCGACGAGCGCCTCGCCGGGCGTGATGATGCCGGGGCAGTTCGGGCCGATGATGCGGGTCTTGTTGCCCTTGCTCTGGGCGTAGGCCCAGGCCTCGGCCGAGTCGCCGACGGGCACGCCCTCGGTGATGACGACGAGCAGCGGGATCTCGGCGTCGATGGCCTCGATCATCGCGTCCTTGGTGAAGGCGCCGGGCACGAAGGCGATCGACACGTCGGCGCCGGTCTCCTTCATGGCCTCGGCGACCGATCCGAAGACGGGCAGCTCGACCGCGTTGCCGTCCTTGTCGGTGTGCGAGACCGTGGTGCCGGCCTTACGGGCGTTCACGCCTCCGACGACCTGGGTGCCGGCCTTCAGCATGAGGGCCGTGTGCTTGGTGCCCTCGCCGCCGGTGATGCCCTGGACGATGACCTTGGAGTCCTTGTTGAGGTAGATCGACATTTCTCTAGTCCTTGTGTCTCTCTGCGATCAGGCGTTGGCGAGCTCGGCGGCCTTGTCGGCGCCCTCGTCCATCGTGGCGGCCAGGGTGACCAGCGGGTGCGCGTACTCGGCGAGGATGGCACGACCCTCCTCGACGCGGTTGCCGTCGAGACGGACGACGAGGGGCTTGGATGCCGTGGCGCCCAGCGTCTCGAGGGCGCCCTTGATGCCGTTGGCGACGGCGTCGCACGCCGTGATGCCGCCGAACACGTTCACGAAGACGCTCTTGACCTGCGGGTCGCCGAGGATGACGTCGAGGCCGTTGGCCATGACCTCCGCCGAGGCGCCGCCGCCGATGTCGAGGAAGTTGGCCGGCTTCACGCCGCCGTGGTTCTCACCGGCGTACGCGACGACGTCGAGGGTCGACATGACCAGGCCCGCGCCGTTGCCGATGATTCCGACCTCGCCGTCGAGCTTGACGTAGTTCAGACCGCTCGCCTTGGCCTTGGCCTCGAGCGGGTCGGCCGCGTCCTTGTCCTCGAGCGCCTCGTGCTCGGGGTGGCGGATCTCCGACGCGTTGTCGTCGAGCGTGACCTTGCCGTCGAGGGCGATGATGTCGCCGGACTCGGTGCGCACGAGCGGGTTGACCTCGACGAGCGTCGCGTCCTCGCCCTTGTAGACGTCGTAGAGCTTCACGAACACGTCGGAGACCTTCTCGACGAGGTCCTCCGGGAAGTTCGCGGCGCGGGCGATCTCGACGGCCTTCGCCTTGTCGATGCCCGTCAGCGGGTTCACCTCGACGCGAGCGAGAGCCTCGGGCTTCTCGACGGCGAGCTGCTCGATCTCCATGCCGCCCTCGACGGAGCACAGCGAGAGGTAGGAGCGGTTGGCGCGGTCGAGCAGCACGGAGAAGTAGAACTCCTCGGCGATCGCGGCGCCCTGCGCGACCATGACGCGCTTGACCACGTGGCCCTTGATGTCGAGGCCGAGGATGGCCTTGGCCGCCTCGTAGGCCTCATCGGGCGTCTTCGCGACCTTCACGCCGCCGGCCTTGCCGCGGCCACCGGTCTTGACCTGGGCCTTGACGACGACCACTCCGCCGATCTTCTCCGCGGCTGCCTTCACCTCCTCGGGGGTGTCGGCGACGATGCCGGCGAGGACCGGCACTCCGTACTTCTCGAAAACGTCTCGTGCCTGGTACTCGTACAGATCCACTGTGGTTCCTTCACTGGGATGCGGCCTGGTAATTCTCTCGATGTCGAGACATCGACCAGTCCCCCAGCTTACTACCCCAACCTGACCGGTCCGCGGCGCCGCAGGGGTCGCGGAGCCCCTCCGACGTCTAGGCTTTCGCTATGCGAGACTCCACCGAACCGCGCTCCGCCGTCGTCGCCGCAGCGCTCGACCTGTTCCGCACGCAGGGCTTCGACCAGACGTCCGTGGAACAGATCGCCAAGGCCGCCGGCGTCTCACGCTCCACCTTCTTCCGTCAGTTCGGCGGCAAGGAGGACGTGGTCTTCGCCGATCACGAGGTGCTCCTCGAGCAGCTGCGCGAGTTCCTCGCCGAGGGGCATGACGACCCGTGGGGCGCGGTGTGCGCGGCATCCGAGTCCGTCTTCTCCCACTTCGCGCACGACCCGGAGTTGGCCAGACGCCGCTACCAGATCGTGCGCCAGGTGCCGGTGCTGCGCGAACGCGAGATCATCACGGTGTTCCGCTACGAGCGCCTCTTCGACGACTACCTGCGCAGCGCCCTCCCCGGCGTCGACCCGCTCGACGCCGTCGGATTCGCGGCGCTGGTGACCGCCGTGCACAACCACGTGCTGCGGCAGCTACTGCGCGGCAGGAAGAAGGTGCCGCTGTCCACGCTCCAGGCCGCGCTGGCCGATGTGCGCCGCCGCTACGGCGTGCCTGCGGAGGATGCGGAGAGCGCTCCCGACGACGTCGTCGTCGCCGTCTTCCCCCGGTCGATGCCGATCGCCGAGGTCACCCGCCGCCTGCGCACCCAGCTCGACTGACCGGCGGGGCCCCGCCCGCGGCGCCCGCCCGGCACCGCCCCGCGCCCCGCGCCCGCACGCCCGCCCGCCACGCCCCGTCCCGCCCCCTCCCCGCTCCCCGCACCCCGCTCCCTGCGCGAAAAGTCGGAGTCTCGACACGACGCGCCGCACCAGCGTTCCCCGTGGCGGCGTGTCGCCGCGGGTCTCCGACTTTCGGCGCAGGGACGCACGTGCGGCAGCGTCCCGCACGCCCGGGGTCGTGGAACCCAGTATCGAGGAGTACGATACTTGGTGCCACGAAGGAGTCCCCATGAGCACCGAAGCCCCCTTCCCCGGCGAGCGCGTCTCGTCGTACGACGTCACCGGACGCCAGGACAGCGACTACTACGCCGTCTTCGCCGACATCCCCGCCGCCGACCGCGAGGCCTGGGACCGCGCCCGCGCGTACATCGACGAGGTCGGGCCGCAGATGGCCGAGGCCTGGGACCGTGCGGAGTACCCCCTCGACGCCGCGCGCCGCATGGGCGAGATGGACCTCGTGGTCGACGGCATCGAGCATCCGTCGCTCACGCGCTTCTCCCCGCTCGCCGCCGGACTGGTCAACATGGAGATCTCCCGCGGCGACGGCTCGCTGGGCACCGTGCTCGCCGTGCAGGGCGGACTCGCCCTGCGAACACTCGCGCTTTTCGGGTCACCCGCCCAGCAGGAACGCTGGCTCACCGGACTCGCCGACGGTTCGGTGCTCGGCTCTTTCGCCCTCACCGAGCCCGACCATGGCTCCGACTCGGTGTCGCTCGAGACCGTCGCCCGGCGCGACGGCGAGGAGTGGGTGATCCGCGGGGCGAAGAAGTGGATCGGCAACGGCGCCTCCGGCGGCATCACGTTCGTGTGGGCGCGGGTGGACGATGCGGATGCCGAGGAGCACGGCGCCGTGCGCTGCTTCCTCGTCGAGCAGGACACCCCCGGCTACACGGGCACCCCGATCCGCGGCAAGGCCTCACTGCGTGCCATCCACCAGGCGCACATCCTGCTCGACGACGTGCGCGTGCCACTCGACGCCGTGCTGCCGGGCACGCACAGCTTCAAGGACGCCTCGACCGTGCTGTACGCCACCCGCTCCGGCGTCGCCTGGTCAGCGCTCGGCCACGCCACCGCCTGCTACGAGGCGGCGCTCGCCTACGCCACGCAGCGCATCCAGTTCGGCAAGCCGCTCGCCAAGTTCCAGATGGTGCAGGAGCGCCTCACGCACATGCTCGAGGACCTCACGGCGATGCAGCTGTACTGCCGGCGCCTCGCCGACCTCGAGACCGCGGGCGAGCTGCGGCCGACCCAGGCGTCGCTGGCCAAGTTCCACAACACCCGCGCGGCCCGCCGCATCGCGTCCACCGCGCGCGACCTGCTCGGCGGCAACGGCATCCTGCTCGAGAACGGCGTCATGCAGCACATGGCCGACATCGAGGCGATCCATACCTACGAGGGCACAGAGAGCGTGCAGGCCCTGCTGCTCGGCCGCGACATCACCGGGATGAGCGCCTTCGCCTGAGCCGGCGTCGGCCCCCGCGCCCCAAGCCTGAGCGCATCCGAATCAGCGCACCGCGAGCACGTGCCGCTCGCGGCTCGCTGACGCGCCGCACGCCGTCTGCACGACCAGCACGAGCAGCAGCGCCGCCACCGGGACGGCCCACCCACCCACGGTGGTGTGCAGGATGCCGAGGCAGAGCGGACCGAAACCGGCGAGCAGGTAGCCGACCCCCTGGGCCATGGTCGACAGGTGGGCCGTGTGCTGCGCGTCGGGCGCCCTGAGCACGATGTAGCTGAGCGACAGCGAGATCGACGCCCCCTGCCCGAACCCGAGCAGGGT
Organism: Microbacterium hydrocarbonoxydans; assembly: GCA_040395495.1. Classification (GTDB taxonomy): domain Bacteria; phylum Actinomycetota; class Actinomycetes; order Actinomycetales; family Microbacteriaceae; genus Microbacterium; species Microbacterium hydrocarbonoxydans_D. The sequence continues at coordinate 38,154 of JBEBQG010000009.1, forward strand.
CATCCACGCCCAGGCCGCTCCGCCCGCCGGTATCAGGAGCAGGCCGAGGAGACCGACCGCGCACAGCAGCGCGGATGCCACGACGGGCAGCCAGCGCGGACGCACGCGGCGCAGCACCACCGGGGTGACGAGAGCCGCCGCGATCCCGGGGGCGCTCGAGTAGGAGAGCAGGAGTCCGGCTTCGGATGCCGGAAGCCCGGCGTCCTGCAGCAGAGTGGGGACCCACGTGAGGGCGGCGTAGTAGCTCAGGCTCTGCAGGCCCATGAACCCTGTCACCGCCCAGGCGACACGGTCGCGCAGCAGGGCGGCGAGGCGCGGCTCGTCCCCGGCCTCGGTCATCGCATCCACGGGCAGGGAGACGTGACCGCCACCTACAGGAGGATCGACCGGACGCAGAGCCCTCGGCAGCCACAGCAGCAGCGCGACGACGGCGGGGATCGCCCAGACGCCCAGTGCCGCGCGCCACGAGCCGTCGAACGCGGCGAGGAAGGGCACGGTCAACGCCGCACCGGCCGCGGCGCCGAGGAACAGCGCCGTGGAGTAGAGCCCCATCATGAGGCCGACGCGATGGGCGAAGTCCTGCTTGATCACCGCGGGCATGCAGACGTTGGCGACCGCGATGCCGGCACCCACCAGGACGGTGCCGCCGAACAGGGCGAGGGGCGACGGGATCATGCGCACGGCGATGCCGATCGCGACCGCGGCCATCGTCATCGCGAGCAGACGGTGCAGGCCGAAGCGCCTGGTCAGCGCAGGGGTGAGGAAAGCGAACGCACCGAAAGCGAACACCGGGATGGTCGTGAGCAGCCCCGCGACCGACGAGCTCACGCCGAGGTCCTCCTCGATCGGCACGAGCACGGGCCCGACGGAGGCGACGCCGATGCGGAGGTTGAGCGCGATCGCGAGCAGTCCGGCGCCGACATAGAGCCCGAGGAGCACGGCGCCGCGCCGCGGTGACGGCGGCACGGGGACGGAGTCGGTGTCTGACGGCTCGTGGATCGTGGTCATGCATCGAGTCCAGCAGGAGCCGCGGGTGCGGCGAAACACGTACACTGCATCCTGATGTCGAATTCCCGCCAATCTCCCCGTCTCGTCGACCTGCACCTCGTCGACTTCGTCGACACGAGCAGCCTGCCGATGGAGGGGGCGTACCGCTTCTCGCACGCCGAGACCTCGCCGCGGCACGCCCATCCCCTGGGACACCTCGTGCATGCGGCATCCGGTGTGCTCTCCCTGCTCACCGACGACGGCGCCTGGATCGCACCGTCCACGTGGTTCGCCTGGGTGCCGGCAGGCTACGAGCACCGTCATCGGGCGCACGGTCGCACGGACATGCGCATCGTGCATCTCTCCCCCGAGCTCGCCGCGCTGCTCCCGTCCGGTCCCGCCGTGCTCATCGCCACGCCCCTCGCCCGCGAGGCGGTGCTGGCGCTCACGTCGGGGCGCGACCGCAGCGCGTCAGCGCTCGACAGCCTGCGTCGCGTCGTGGTCGACGAGGCGACGACGGCGCCCGAGCAACCGCTGCACCTGCCTGAACCCCACGACCCGAGGCTACGGGCGGCGGCCGCGCTGGTCGACGACGACCTCTCCGCACCGCTGTCGCTGGGCGTGCTCGCCGACCGCATCGGCACGGGCGAGCGCACCCTGAGCCGCCTCTTCCAGCAGGAGACCGGGATGGGGTACCGGCAGTGGCGCCTCCAGCTGCGCGTGCACCGCGCCCTGGTCATGCTCGCCGACGGCGCCACCGTGACCGAGACCGCGGCTGCCTGCGGATGGGCGACGAGCAGTCAGTTCATCGAGCAGTTCACCCCGCTGGTCGGGATGACGCCTGGGCGCTACCGCCAGCCGTCGCATCTCACGGAGGGCGCGCACGCACCGTGACCTTCGGCCCCGCAGGCGTCAGCCGCCGTAGGGCGCCTTCGGTGGATCGGTGACCACCGGCTGCGGCTCCACGAGCGTCCCGTCCTCGTTGAAATAGATCGGCCCATCCGCTGGGAAGTAGAACTGCGGCACCGAGTCCGGCCCCTCCGTGGCAGGGAAGTACCGCCACGTCGAGGGATCGGACCCGCGGTTGCCGTCATCGGTGACCATGTACGACAGGTCCCCGGCATCCCCCGGCACGCAGGGAGTATCGACGGACACGATGATGTGGCCCTCCTTCGGACGAATCGTCGCGACCACATTGCCCAAGGCCTCATCGTCGGCGAGAACATTCCACTCCGCCGCATCCCCCGAACCGTACGTCACCGGGCTGCCCTCAAACCCCGCCTCACGGAACGCCACCACCGCCGCCGCACTCACCGCCTCCTGATCCATGTCAGACAACTCCACGCTCCGCCGATAGGCGAATCGATACCCGTACGGCCCGCCGAAACCAATCGTGCACGGTCCCGGGATCGCCCCATAGTTGTCGACAGCCCATACACCCTCGTGGATGCCCATCAGCACCGTATGCATCCGCGTCGCCATCTCCAGGAACCGCCTCTCGCCATCCCGGTACAGCGCATCGCCCTCCGGAGCCGCAACACCACACCCCGTCATCGTCATGACTAGAACCAATCCGACGACCGCAGCCGTCCACGCGCGCCTCACAGCCGCCACCCTAGTATCCGAACCCGTACCCGCCTGAGGACGACAGCCCCTCGGCGACTCGCTCCCAATAGCCGTTCTCGCTGCCCTTACCGCCCGGCTCGGTGCCGGGCTCACCCGTGAGCACGATCTTCCTGACGTTGTAGAACGACTCGCTCCCGGCGAGCAGATAGCCGCCCGGCGCATCCTGCCCGGGAAAGTTCACGCCGGTGTGCGCACTGTGCCCGGGAGTCGGCAGAAGAGGCAGGCCCTCGGCATCCACACCTCCGTCGCTGTCGAAGGTCGTGACGTCATCAAGACCCGATGGATCGGTGTGATGGCCCCACCCTGTGAGCTTTCCGATCGGAGCCCAGAAATCGTTGTCCGACAGCGTGGCGTAGATGCGGGGAGCATCCGGCGACTGCAGGTTGTCGAGGATCGCCTCAGCTCCGTGGTCGAGTCGTTCACCGCCGACGTCTCAGTGATGAGCTCGGTGTAGAACACCTGAACCTCGTCCGCCATGATCCCCCCGATCGGCTGCCGGAGACATCTCCTTCCGGCATCCGTCAGGCTATGGCCGCCCTTCGACAGACGGGGCCGAGAACGACCCGTCCTGCGGGAATCGGGTGATCTGTGCCCGAATAGCCCGCATCACCGGCGCCACCACCGGTGGCAACCGCGGAACCGGTCAGTCGCAGCCGCAGCCGCCGGACGGGGTCTTCACCATGAAGCACACGTCGCAGACGCCGTAGTCGCGCTCGACGGGCTTCGGCGTGCGCGGAGCCGCCGGCGCGCGCGGGGTGCTCGCGCGGGAGGACGTCGCACGCGAGGAGCGCGCGGGGGCGGATGCCGGCAGGAACTCGCTCGGGTGCACGACGTAGAAGTACGGCGCACGCCCCTCGCTGGGCTGCAGGCGCAGCGGCACAGAGCCGGTGACGATCACCTCGTCCTCGGTGAAGCCGTTCGTGTAGGTGCGACCGATGTGCAGCGCGGCGCCCTCGCCTCGACGGATCGCCTCGATGTAGCGACCGCGGTCGATGTAGGAGGAGATGCCGACGGCATCCATGATCGCGGTGATGAACGCGTGGTTCTGCTCCGCGATGCGGTGCGCGCGCAGCGCCTCCGTGAGGGATCGGTACGGACGGGAGGTGCCGGTCGGGGTGGGCCCCTGTACTTCGTTCATCACCTCCATGATCTCACCCCTCGGCCTGCGCGGATGCCGGGGGCGGCGTGGAAGACTGGGCGCATGGCACGCGCGACGATCATCGGCTCCGGCCCGAACGGGCTCGCCGCGGCCGTGACGCTGGCCAGGGCCGGCTACGAGGTGCGGGTGCTCGAGGCCGCAGCGTCCATCGGCGGCGGCGTGCGCTCCGTCGAGTCGACGCTGCCCGGGTTCCTCCACGACGTGTGCTCGGCCGTGCATCCGGCCGCGCTCGCCTCCCCCTTCTTCCAAGCGTTCGGCCTCGCCGAGCGTCTCGACTGGATCCATCCGGAGATCTCCTACGCGCACCCCCTCGACGGCGGGCGGGCCGGTGTCGCCTGGCGCGACATCGAACGAACGGCATCCGCTCTCGGTCCGGATCGGCGCGCCTGGCTCTCCCTGCTGCGACCGCTGAGCGCGCACATCGACGGCGTCGTCGACTTCACCGGAAACCAGATGCTGCGGATGCCGAAGCAGCCGATCACCGCGTTCCGCTTCGCGATGCGGATGCTGGAGCAGGGCACGCCGTTGGCGCGCCGGGCGTTCCGCACCGAGGAGGCGGCCGGCCTCGTGTCAGGGGTGCTCGCGCACGCGAACACGCCGCTCCCCTCGCTGGCCGGCGCCGCCGCCGGCCTGCTTCTCGCCGCACAGGCCCACGCCGGCGGGTGGATGTACCCGCGCGGGGGCGCGCAGCGCATCGCCGACGTCATGGTCGCCGACCTGGAGGCGCACGGCGGCGGGGTCGAGACGAACGCGAAGGTCGACGACCTCGCCGCCCTCGATTGGGGCGACCCGGCGGCGGGCGACCTGCTGCTGCTGAACACCTCCCCGCGCCTGGCCCTGACGCATCCCGGCGTCCCTTCCGGCTATGCGCGTGCTCTCCGCTCGTACCGGTACGGACCTGGCGCCGCGAAGGTCGACTTCGCGCTCGACGGCCCCGTGCCATGGACGAACCCCGACGTCGCGCAGTCGCCGACCGTGCACGTCGGCGGCACCCAGGGCGAGGTCTGGGCGAGCGAGAACGCCGTGGCCCGAGGACGGGTGAGCGAGCGTCCGTACGCGCTGACCGTGCAGCCCTCAGTGCTCGACCCGACCAGGGCGCCCGCGGGCAAGGCCGTGCTCTGGGCGTACATCCACGTGCCGCACGGCTCGGGCATCGACGCCACCGAGCTCATCACGCGACAGGTCGAACGCTTCGCCCCGGGGTTCCGCGACCGCATCCTCGCGTCGCACTCCGTGCCCGCGTCATCACGCGAGGCGATCAACCCCTCGGAGATCGGCGGCGACATCCTCGGCGGCGCGTTCACCATCGCCCAGGCGCTGCGCCGGCCGGTGCTCGGCACGAAGCCGTGGCGCACCCCGATGCGCGGCGTCTACCTCGCATCCGCCTCGACCCCGCCGGGTCCCGGCGTGAACGGCATGGCCGGATGGCACGCCGCGCGCACCGCGCTGAGGGACGCCGGCTCCCCCGCGAGCCTCTCCGACCTGTTCTAACCCCCGCCCCCTTCCCGCCCTCCGCCGAGACCCCCACTTCTCGCCCAGACCCCCAGCTGTCGACGCGATTGGCTGGGGGTCTCGGCGGCACGTGGGGGTTTCGATGCGTCGGATGGGCGACACCCTGGTCCCGCGAGGCGGATGCCGCCAGGATGGACGCATGCGCTACGACATCCCCGCCCCGATGCTCGCCAAGGCCGCGGCATCCGTGCCCGACCCCGACAAGGCGGGCGGCCTGCTGTTCGAGCCGAAGTGGGACGGCTTCCGGGGCCTGGTGGCCTGGGACGGCGAGACCGTCGAGATCGGCTCGCGCGGCGCCAAGCCGCTGACCCGCTACTTCCCCGAGCTCGTCGATGTGATCCCCGAACTGCTGCCTGGCCCGTGCCTGCTCGACGGCGAGATCGTCGTCGCCACCGGGCCGGCCGGCGCGCAGCGACTCGACTGGGAGGCGCTCAGCCAGCGCATCCATCCTGCAGCCTCCCGCGTCGCAAAACTGGCCGTCGAGACGCCGGCGATGTTCGTCGCCTTCGACCTCCTCGCGCTCGGCGACGAGGACCTGCAGCCCCTGCCCTTCGCCGACCGCCGCGCCCGCCTGGAGACGCTGATGTCGGGCGTCGCACACCCGCTGCACATCACCCGGACGACACGCGACCGCGACGCCGCCGTGCGCTGGCTCGCCGAGTTCGAGGGCGCCGGACTCGACGGGGTCGTGGCGAAGCCGCTCGACCAGCCGTACGCCCCCGGCAAGCGCACCCTCGTCAAGATCAAGCACGCCCGCACGGCCGACGTCGTCGCGCTCGGGTACCGCATCCACAAGTCGGGCTCCGGGGTCGGCTCGCTGCTCGTCGGACTCTACGACGCCGACGGCACGCTGCGCCAGGTCGGCGGCGTCGCCGCGTGGAGCGACGCCCGCCGCCAGGAGCTGATCGAGGAGCTCGCGCCCCTCGTCGAGCGCGATGAGTCCGGAGAGGCCGTCACCGGCGAAGGGGAGCGCTCGCGCTTCAGCGCCTCCAAGGACGTGTCGTTCGTGCGGCTGCGCCCGGAGCGCGTGCTGGAGGTCCGGTACGACCAGCTCGAGGGCGCGCGCTTCCGTCACACCGTGCAGTTCGAGCGCTGGCGCCCCGATCGCGAGGCCCGCTCGTGCACCTACGACCAGCTCGACACCGTCGCCGGCTACGATCTCGCCGACGTGCTCGGCTGAGGCATCCCGGCAGGGCGGCGGGGCGCGTCACGGGAGCCGCGCGTCGCGGAGCGGAGGCCAGGCGTCGCGGAGCGGGGGCCAGGCGTCGCGGAGCGGGAGCCGCGCGTCGGCGGGCGTGCGAAACGTCGGACTCTCCGCGCGGCACGCCGACGGACGGCGCGGAGGAACGGCGCGTCGTCCCAAGACTCCGACTTTTCGCCCGGTCCGGGATGCCGCGCCCGGATGCCCCGGTCCGGGATGCCGCGCCCGGATGCCCCGGTCCGGGATGCCGCGCCCGGATGCCCCGCTCCGGGATGCCGCGCCCGGATGCCCCTCCGGGGTGCCGCGGTCAGTCGCCGGTCGGGTCGCCGTTCTCGTCCCAGTGCGCGGCGACCTTCTTACTGGGCTGCACACGCGGCGGCTCCCCCGGCATCTTCGGGAACTCGGGCGGGAAGGGCAGCTCGCCGAGCCCGTCGGCCTTGTCGCGCTCCCACCACTCCAGCAGGGTGTCGATGCGCCCAGGGGCGTCCTGCATCGCGGCCCACGGGTCGCCGACGTCGGCGAGGCGGCCCGGGATGCTGCGCACCGTGAAGCGCTGCGGATCGAGGCCGTCGAGCTCCTCCCAGTGCACCGGGGTGGAGACCGTCGCGGCCGGGAGCGCCCGCGGGCTGTAGGCACCGGCCATCGTGCGGTCGCGGTTCGCCTGGTTGAAGTCGACGAAGATGCGCTCCCCGCGCTCCTCTTTCCACCAGTTCGTCGTGACCTGCTGCGGCATCCGCCTCTCCAGCTCACGTCCGGCCGCGATCACGGCGTGGCGCACGTCGAGGAACTCGTGCGCGGGGACGATCGGCGCGAACACGTGCAGGCCGCGGTTGCCGCTGGTCTTGACGAACGCCTCCAACCCCGCCTCCCGAAGAACCTCCCTCAGCGCATGGGCCGCCGTGACGGCATCCGCGAAGTCCGTGCCCGGCTGCGGATCGAGATCGATGCGCAGCTCGACCGGGTTGTCGGGATCGCCGGCCAGCGACGCCCAGGGGTGGAAGACGATGGTGTTCATCTGCGCCGCCCAGACGATCGCGCTGGGCCGGTTCAGGACGATCTGCGGATGCCGTCTGCCGCTGTTGTACGTCACGGTGACGGCATCGACGTAGTCGGGTGTGCCCTTCGGCGGGTTCTTGGAGAAGAAGCCTGCGCTGCCGATGCCGTCGCGGAAGCGCTCCAATGAGACCGGGCGGTCGCCGTTCGCCGCGAGGAACGGCACCGAGACGATCTGGAAGTAGTCGGCGAGCTCGGCCTTGGTGATCCCCGGTTCCGGCCACACCGCCTTGTTCGGGCTGGAGAGCACGACCTCGCGCTCTCCGTCGGGATCGACGACGGTCAGGGTCACACGCTCGGAGGCCATGATCCGACCCTAGGGGGCGAGTCCGACGCGCGGAACCCCCGTGCTCAGTCGCCGAGGTCGACGGCCAGCACGAGCACGGGCGAGAGGGCCTCGCGCTCGACGAGCATCGTCGGCCCCGCGGGATCGATGATCACGCCCGCCATCTCGGGATGTCCGGTGAGCACCTTGGCGAGCTGCTCCGGCTCGAACGGGAGCGGCCGGTCGCCGCGCCCCATCGCGATGACCTCGAGCGGATGCGAGAAGAGCTGGAGGAACCGCTTGCCGTCGGGGGTCTGCGCCTCGGCGATGCCCACCGGGACGCCGCCGCTGCCGTCGTTCACGGCGACCCACATCCGCTTGGTCGACAGCGCCTCGCCGACCTTCGCGGCGGAGTCCTGCTCCCGGGGCGACGCGAGCAGCGTCTTGACCGCCATCTCGAGGTCGCTCTGCTCGAGTGCCTTCTGCAGCAGTTCGGTGGGGAACACCACGCGGTGAGGGGCCGAGGCGTTGTCGACGATCAGGCCAGCGAACTCCCCCGCGACGACCTGCTGCAGCACCGAGGTCACCGGCTGGGCGACGGCGGAGGTGGCGGCCGGATCGCTCTCGAGCTGCACGGAGTCCCGCACCGCTGCGGCGGAGCTGAACGCCAGCATGAACTGCCGCTCCCCGTCGCGCACCACGGCCACCGAGAGCGGCTTGCCCTCGGCGATCTGCGCGCGGGCGTCGCCGTTGACCCGGATGTAGAGATGCCCCTGCAACGCCTGGCGCATCACGCCGAGCAGCTGATCGTTGGTCGCGCCCTCCTCGATCTCCGCGAGCGCCTCGCGCAGGAGGACGTTGTCCTTCATGCCCGGCACGGTCTCGGTCTGCTCCGGCGGGAGTGCGGGCGCCAGCGGGAGCCGTCGCTCCGGCTCCTCGGTCTGCGGCGCGGCGGGCTGCACCGGGGCCGTAGGCGGCACGGGTGCCGCCGGTGCAGCGGACGGCTGCTCGTCGAGAGAGACCTCCGGTCCCGCCTGGGCCCCGACGCCGCGGAAGGCCTGCACGGAGATGGCGACGGCGGGTGCCTGCTCGGCCGGCGTCTCCACGGCGTCAGCCGCCGTCTGCTCCTCGACGTCGGGCGCTACCTCGGCGGCGGACTCGGATGCCGGGGCGACGACGTCGTCAGCGGACTTCTTGCGGCGAGAGAAGAGGGCCATATGAGCCAGCCTAATCGCCGTCGGCGGTGCCATGTCATGGGCGGCGGTTGCCGTGTCACGGGGTGGCGGTGCCGTGCCGCATCAGGACGCCCTCATTGCGCCGCACACCGACGCACTCACACGGCACCCGTTGCGGCATCCCCCACGAAAACCCACAACACGCGCCAACCCAGGAACACACGCCGCGCGCCACCCCGCGCCGAACCGCTCAGCGGCGGCGCGGGCTCAGATCTTCTCGATCGGCGCCACCTTGATGAGGAGCTTCTTCTGCCCCGCGGTGTCGAACCGCACGTGCGCGATGCGCTTGGCGCCCTCGCCCGTCACGGCGTCGACGCGTCCCTCGCCGAAGTCGGAGTGCCGGATGCGGTCGCCCGCCGCCAGCTCGAGGTCGCCGTTGTCGCGCATCTTGGCCGTGACGCGGTTGGGGATCTTGTCCATGGCGGTCGACAGCGGCTTGAGCGTCTCTCGACCGGGCAGCGGCTTGACGCCGAAGCGGTCGCCCGATCCCGAACCGCCGAACCCGCCGGAGCGCCGTGCGTTCAGCGCCCGCGACTGCATGCCGCCACGGGAGTTGACGTCTCCCGGAGACTGCTTCCAGTCGATGAGCGAGGCGGGGATCTCCTGGAGGAAGCGGCTCGGCATCGCGACCGACACCTCGCCGAACTGGGCCCTGGTCATCGCGAGCGACAGGTGCAGCCTCTTGCGGGCGCGCGTGATGCCCACGTAGAACAGCCGACGCTCCTCCTGGGGGCCGCCGGGCTCCCCCGCCGAGATGCGGTGCGGGATGAGGTCCTCCTCGACGCCGGTGACGAAGACCGCGTCGTACTCGAGCCCCTTCGCGGTGTGCATCGTCATCATCGACACGGAGCCGGACTCGTCGTCGAGGTCGTCGGCGTCGGACACCAGGGCCACCTCGGTGAGGAAGTCGACGATCGTGCCCTCCGGGTTGTTGCGCGCGAAGTCGCGGGCGACGGCCACGAACTCGTCGAGGTTCTCGACGCGCGCCTCGTCCTGGGGGTCGCGGCTGGCGCGCAGCGCGTCGAGGTAGCCGCTCTTCGACAGCAGCACGCTGAGGCCGTCGGCGACGGTGGTCGGCGCCGGCACCTCCCCCGACGATGGCAGCATGATCTCGGTCGCCTCGGCGAGCACGGCGTCGAGCTGCGCGATGGCCGCCTGGATCTTGGGCCCCACCCCGAGCTCGGCCGGCACCGACAGCGCCTGGCGGAAGGTGATGCCGTGCTGCTCGGCGAAGCGGGCGATCGCCGTCTCGGTGACGTCGCCGATGCCACGGCGCGGCTTGTTGAGGATGCGTCGGACCGCCATCTCGTCGGCGGGGTTCGCCACGGCGACGAGGTAGGCGAGGGCGTCCTTGATCTCGGCGCGCTCGTAGAACTTGGTGCCGCCCATGATCTTGTAGGGCACGGCCGAGCGGATGAAGATCTCCTCCAACGCTCGCGACTGCGAGTTGGTGCGGTAGAAGACGGCCATCTCGGAGTACGGCATCCCGGCGCGCCGCAGCGACTCGATCTCGTCGGCCACGAACTGCGCCTCGTCGTGCTGCGAGTAGCCGGTGAAGCCGACGATCTTGTCGCCGTCTCCCTTGTCGCTCCAGAGCTTCTTGTCCTTGCGGTCGAAGTTGTTGCCGATCACCGCGTTGGCCGCCGAGAGGATGTTCTGCGTCGAGCGGTAGTTCTGCTCGAGCAGCACGACGCGGGCACCGGGGAAGTCGCGCTCGAACTCGCTGATGTTGCGGATGTCGGCGCCGCGGAAGGCATAGATCGACTGATCGGAGTCGCCGACCACCGTGAGCGAGGCGCCCTCAAGCTCGGGCGTGGTCTCGGGCTCGAAGATCATCATGCCGTTCGAGGCATACGGGTCGGGCGCGTCTCCCGACACCGGGCGGGTGAGCTCGTGGATGAGCGCGTACTGCGCGTGGTTGGTGTCCTGGTACTCGTCGACGAGGATGTGCCGGAACCGCCGGCGGTAGGTGTCCGCCACCTGCGGGAAGGCCCGGAACAGGTAGACGGTCTGGCCGATGAGGTCGTCGAAGTCGAAGGCGTTGGCCTTCTGCAGCTGACGCTGGTAGTCGGCGAACAGCTCGACGAACACGCGCTCGGCCGGATCGGACATGTTCGCCTGCCGCGCGTAGGACTCGGCATCCGACAGCTCGTTCTTGAGCTTGGAGATGCGCGACTGCACCGATGCCGGAGTGAGGCCGAAGGCGTCGGCCTCGTGCTCCTTGACCAGCCGTTTGATGAGCGCGCGCGAGTCTCCGGAGTCGTAGATCGTGAACGACTTGGTGAAGCCGAACTGCTCGGCCTCGCGGCGCAGGATGCGCACGCACGCCGAGTGGAACGTGGAGATCCACATGCCCCGGGCGGCGTCGCCGACGATGGCCTCGACGCGCTCGCGCATCTCGCCCGCCGCCTTGTTGGTGAAGGTGATCGCGAGGATCTGGCCCGGCCACGCCTCGCGCGCCCGCAGCAGCGAGGCGATGCGCCGGGTGAGCACGCTCGTCTTGCCCGATCCGGCACCGGCGACGATGAGCAGTGCGGGGCCGCGGTAGGTGACGGCCTCGAGCTGCTGGGGGTTGAGCCCGGCGAGCAGGTCGTCCTGACCCTGCGCGCCAGTGGAGCGGGGGCCGACGGATGCGGGGACGATGAGAGGCGCTTCGGTCATGACCTTACGAGTCTAGGCCGCACCACCGACACCGCGGTCCTGGCCGAGAGCACCCGCGCTCAGGCGATGCGGGTGCCCGGCGGCAGCCGGCGCGCCGGCGTCCTCGTGCGGGCCCACGCCCCGGCGAACAGACCCCCGGCGAGCACGAGCTGCACGCCGAGTCCGACGAACCAGCTGGGCACCGTGGAGTCGATCACCTCCTGCGCCGTCGGGCCGCCCTGTCCGCTCACGCACTCGTCGTAACGCTGCCCGCCCGGCGGGATCTGCGCGCTGCGCACCCCGTACTTGATGGAGCCGAACATGTCGACGGGATACCCCTCGGGGGAGAACTCCGTCGGCGTCGCGTCCGCGAGCACGACGAAGGGGTTCGCCGCGAGCACCCACCACACGAGGTCGAACCTCGGCGTCTCGTTGATCGACGTCTCCCACCGGTCGCAGACCAGGCCCGTCTCGTCGTACGGGCGGTAGTACGAGGTGGTCTCCGTGCGGATCGCCGCACCGCCCATTCCGAAGACGATCACCGTGCCGATCGTGAGCGCGGCGATCACGAGGTACGAGGTGACGACGGAGAACAGCGGGCGGGCGAGCAGGCCGCTCAGCCCCACCCCGATGGCCGCGACGATCACGATCTCCGCCGCCAGCACGAGCAGCGAGACGAGGAGCACGAGCGGGCTGGCGCCGCCGCCGAGCAGCGAGATCGCGAGGAACGGCACGGCCACGAGCAGGAACGCTCCCCCGCTGACGATCGCCGCGACGAGCTTGCCGAGCATGATGTCGCCGGTCGAGGCGGCCGTGACCTGCACGGCGGCGAGGGTCGCGGCGTCCCGGTCCCCGTTGATCGCGTTGCCGCTCAGGGTGGGCGAGACGAGCACGACCAGCAGCAGCACCATGTTCACCACCACGGAGAACACGCCGGCTCCGGCAGACGCGCCCGTCCACGAGAACACCGCGAACGAGAGGGCGGTGACGCCGATCATGACCACGGCGAACACGCCGAGCAGCACGTACCATCCGACGCTGCGCAGTCGCTGCGTCAGCTCGAGTCGGGCGATGATCCCGATGTTCGCGAGGTTCATGAAAGGCCTCCCTGCGGCGCGGACGACGGATGCAGGTTGAGGAACGCGTGTTCGAGGGCGCTCTGCGCCGGGGCGAACTCCGACACCGCGAGGCCGGCGTGCACGAGGGCGCCGAGCGCCTCCGCGGCGGCTCCCTCGTGCGCGAAGCCGACCAGGACCGTGCCCCGGTCCACGCGCAGCGACTCGGGGGCGATCCCGAGCGTCGAGGCGATCTGCCAGGCGTCGGCCCTCTCGCGTGCCTCGCCGGCGCCGACGAGCCGCACTCTCCAGGCCCGCGCGGTGCTCTGCGCCGGAGCGGCGTCGACGACGGAGCCGGACACGAGGAACACGGCGTCGTCGACGACCTCTTCCAGCTCCGACAGGATGTGGCTGGAGATCAGGACCGTGCGACCCTCTGCGGCGAGCCTGCGCAGCAGCACGCGCAGCTGCACGCGGGCTTCGGGATCGAGGCCGGACGCCGGCTCGTCGAGCAGGAGCACGCCCGGGTCGTGCACCAGGGCGCGCGCCAGCCCGAGCTTCTGCTTCTGCCCACGGGAGAGCACCTTGGCGGGAGCGTCGGCGAGGTCGCGGAGGGCGACCAGGTCGAGCAGCTGCTGCGCCCTCGCGGCGGCCGCGGGGCGCGGGATGCCGTAGAGCCGGGCCGTGGTGATGATCGTCTCCCGCGCGGTGAGCGACGGCCACGCACCGAGCGCGTCCGGCATCCATCCCAGCATCCGCCTGGCGGCGAGCGGATCGGCCGCCGGGTCGACGCCGCCGATCGTGATGGTGCCGGCGTCCGGCGCGAGCAGGGAGGCGAGCATGAGCAGGAGGGTCGTCTTGCCTGCGCCGTTGGGGCCGACGAGCCCCGTGACGCGTCCGGGCTCGGCACGCAGCGTGGCCCCCCGCACCGCGTGCACCGCCCCGAACGATCTGCTGACGCCCTCCACGACGATTCCGGTCATGCGGTCAGTCTCGCATCGCCGGGCTCGGATTCGCGGCATTCGCCCGGCGGGCAGGTGCGACAATCGAGGCGTGCGCACCCTCCTGAACATCATCTGGCTGATCTTCGCCGGCTTCGGACTGTGGCTCGGCTACATGCTCGCCGGCATCCTGCTGTGCATCCCGATCATCACGATCCCGTGGGCGATCGCGTCGTTCCGTGTCGCCCGCTACGCGATCTGGCCCTTCGGCCGCGAGGTCGTGGCCAAGCCGACGTCGGGCGTCGGATCGTTCCTCGGCAATGTGCTCTGGGTGATCCTGGCCGGCTGGTGGCTGGCCATCGGCCACATCGTCTCCGGCATCGCGCTGTGCATCACGATCATCGGCATCCCGATGGGCATCGCCGACTTCAAGATGGTGCCGGTCTCGCTGATGCCGCTGGGCAAGGAGATCGTGTCGACGCGTCAGGGCGCTTTCGACCGCACGCTCTGACCTCTCCTAGACTGGCGCGGATGGATGCCGACCGCCTCACCGCCTGGGACGCCGAGCTCCGTCGCGCGCACACCCGGCTCCGGTCGGCGCTGGCCGCGACCAGGGAGGCCCTGACCTCCGGCGCCGTCGCACCGGAGGCGGCATCCGACCTCGCCCTGTTCTGCATCGGGTTCTGCACGGCGCTCGACGGGCACCACCGTGCGGAGGACCGTTCGCTGTTCCCCGCGCTGCGCGCGGAGCATCCCGAGCTCGGCGGGATCGTCGACAAGCTCGAGCAGGACCACTCGATGCTCTCGCACCTCCTGGGCGCCCTGCGGCACGCCGTCGACAGCGGGGAAGACGCGGATTCGCTCTCGCGGCACCTGGACGGCATCGGGGCGATCATGGAGTCGCATTTCCGGTTCGAGGAGCGAGAGATCCTCGAACCGCTGCGCTCACTCGCGCTCGACGCCGACGTGTCCGACGTGCTCGGTCCGCTCTGAGCGGGTCTCAGCCGCCGAAGAAGCCGACGCCCAGGTCGGGGTGGTCGACGAAGACGCCGTCCACGCCCGTGCGCGCGATCACGCCCCACTCCGACTCGTAGTCGCCGTACGACGCCTTGCCGCCCGGCCCGCGGAACTCCGCGGCGAGGAACCCGTTCTCCGGTCGGCAGGTCCAGGTGAACACGGTGAGCCCGCGCCGGTGCGCATCGGCGACGATCGTGCTTCCCCGCTCCAGCAGCATCTTCTTGCTCACGCTGATGCCGTCGACGCGGCCGACGAGCGCGTCGAGCCCTTCCGGCGACACGGTGGACTTGTACGTGGGCGCCTGCTTCCCCAGCGCGGCGACGAGGTCGAACGGGCGGCCCGAGGCCTCGATGAGATACACGTACGACGCCGGGATCGCGAGCTCCCTCAGCTGTCCGAGCACCGTCGACTCGAAGCTCTCGATCACGAGCGGGAGCTCGCCGTCCGCCCATCCGGCGGCGCGGAGATCGCGGGCGATCAGGGGAGCGAGCTCGATGCCGATCGAAGAGAAGTACGTGGCGTGCTTGATCTCGAGCACGACTCCGATCTCGCGGCCGTGCTCCACGGAGCCGCGACGCACGAGGTCGAGCACATCGACGAGCCGGAGGATCGGCTGGGACCCGTCGAAGGACGCGCTGGAGGGCCGCACCGCGGGGACGCGCTCCCTGGTGCGCAGGGTCGCCAGCTCCGCCCAGGTGAAGTCCTCGGTGAACCAACCGGTGAGCGACTGCCCGTCGACCCGCTTGGTGGTTCTGAGCGCGGCGAACTCCGGGCGGTCGGCCACGTCGGTCGTACCGGAGATCTCGTTCTCGTGGCGGACGACCAGCACTCCGTCGCTCGTGGCGACCACGTCGGGTTCGACCGCGTCCACGCCCATGGCGAGGGCGAGCTCGTACGAGGAGCGGCTGTGCTCCGGACGGTAGCCGGGGGCACCGCGGTGCCCGATCACGAGAGGGGATTTCCTGGGCACGCTCTCAGCGTAAGGCACCCCTTCCCGGCGTCCGCGCGGGTATCGTGGAGGAAAGCGACCTACAACCACTTCGGAGTGAGGCCCACCATGAGCAATTTCGCATTCAACAATCCGGCGTTCCAGCAGCAGGATCCGCGTAACGTCGCGACCTACCCCGGTGCGCCGCAGGCGGCTCAGGGTGCGCAGGCCGCCTCGTTCCAGCAGGCCGGCATCAACGCCACCGTCAACGCGCAGCTGGAGGGCATGTACGCCGCTCCCCCGGCCGGCGCCATCGAGACCGACCGCATGACCGTCGAGGACACGGTCTGGAAGACCGCCGGCCTGTTCGGCATCCTCCTCGTCACCGCCGCGATCGGCTGGGTGCTCACGCTCGGCGGTCTCGCCGTTCCGCGCTTCGACCCGTACAGCGACTTCGCGCCGAACCTCCTGCCGTGGATCGTGGGTGCGCTCGGCGGCTTCGTGCTCGCCATGATCGTCTCCTTCACGTCGCGCAAGAAGGTCCGCCCCGCGCTGATCTTCGCCTACGCGGCCTTCGAGGGCCTCTTCGTCGGCGGCATCTCGGCCTACTTCGAGGTGCTGTGGCCCGGCATCGTCATGCAGGCGACGCTCGCGACCGTGTCCGTCGTGGCGGTGACCCTGGCCCTCTTCGCGAGCGGCAAGATCCGCGCGTCGGCCAAGATGACCAAGATCGTCATGATCGCCATGCTCGGCTACCTGGTGTTCTCGCTGCTCAACGTCGTGCTGATGTGGACCAACGTGCTCCCCCAGGGCCAGGCGTTCGGCATGCTCAGCTTCAAGGTCGCCGGCATCCCGCTCGGCCTGATCATCGGCGTCCTGGTCGTGCTGATGGCCGCGTACTCGCTGGTGCTCGACTTCGACCAGATCCAGCAGGGCGTGCGCAACGGCGCCCCGCGCAAGTACGGCTGGCTCGGCGGTTTCGGCATCATGGTCACCGTCGTGTGGCTCTACATCGAGATCCTCCGCATCATCGCGATCGCCCGGAGCAACTAGCATCCGCAGAGCGAAGCCGAAGGGCCGTCCTCCCCGAGGACGGCCCTTCGTGTATTCCCGGGCCGTTAGCGCATCCCGGCCTGCGTACGCAAGGGGGTGGGTGCGACCCGGCCATCTGCAGCATGCTGAGATCAACGGCGAACCCGTCGCACCACACTACGGAACGGAGACTCCCATGAGCTTCCTCGGCTTTCTTCTTCTCGGCCTGATCGCTGGCGCCATCGCCAAGCTGATCCTGCCCGGCAGGCAGGGCGGCGGCTGGTTCGTCACTCTCCTCCTCGGCGTCGTCGGGGCGCTTCTCGGCGGCTGGCTCGGCAGTGTCATCTTCGGTGTCGGGATCGAAGGCTTCTTCAACCTGTCCAGCTGGCTGCTCGCCATCGGCGGCGCGATCGTCGTGCTGCTGATCTACGGCCTCATCGTGGGCCGCGGCGACCGCGTGCGGGGCTGACCCCCGCCGCCTCCGGCCCCAGGGCCGGTGCCTCGACGCCCGTCCCCTTCGGCGACTCCGGTCTCCGAAGGGGGCGGGCTTCTTCATCGCCCGGAGGCCTTCTCCTGCAACAGCGCCCGTTCCCGGTCGTTGCCGGCGAGGGCCGCGGCCGTCGCGAACTCGCTGCGCGCCTCCTCCTCGCGTCCCAGCCGCCGCAGGAGCTCGCCCCTCATGGCCGGCAGCAGGTGGTATCCGCGCAGGGCTCCCGAGGCGTCGAGCTCGTCGATGATGCGCAGAGCGGATGCCGGGCCCGTCGCCATGGCCACCGCCGCCGCGCGGTTGAGCTCGACGACCGGAGAGGGCGCGATGCGCCCCAGCGCCTCGTAGAGCAGCACGATGCGCTCCCAGTCGGTCTCGTCGACGGATGCCGCGATGGCATGGCATTCCGCGATCGCCGCCTGCAGCCCGTAGGAGCCCCGTCCTCGCCCCAGTGCGTCGGCCGCGGCGAGGGCCGCCCTCCCCCGCGAGATGCGTCCGCGGTCCCACCGGGTCCGGTCCTGATCGGCCAGCAGCACGGGGTCGCCGTGCGCGTCGACGCGGGCCGGGAAGCGCGCGGCGGTGAGCTCCATGAGCGCCAGCAGGCTGTGCACGTCCCGCTCGCGCGGCATGAGGGCGAGGAGCACACGCGTGAGCCGGATGGCTTCGAGGCCGAGGTCCTGGCGCATCCAGTCGGCACCGCTCGATGCGGCGTGCCCCTCGTTGAAGATCAGGTAGAGCACGCCGAGGACGGCGCCGAGGCGCGAGGCGTGCTCCTCGCGTGCGGGCATCTCGAAGGGGACGTTCGCTGCGGCCAGGGTCTTCTTGGCGCGCACGATCCGCTGCTGCACGGTGGCGGTCGGCACGAGGAACGCGCGCGCGATCTCCTCGCTCGACAGGCCGCCGACCACCCGGAGGGTGAGCGCCACCTGGGCTTCGCGGGAGAGCACGGGGTGGCAGGAGATGAAGATGAGCCGCAGCACGTCGTCGTCGACGGCGTCCGGGTCCCACGGCAGCGCCTCGGCCGCCTCGTCCTGCTCCCGCTCCAGGTCGTGGGCCAGCACGGCGATGCGATCGTCGAGCCGCTCCCTGCGCCGCCAGGAGTCGACCGCCTTGCGCTTCGCGACCGCGGTCAGCCAGGCGGCGCCGTTGCGGGGCACCCCCTCGACGGGCCACTGCGTGAGCGCGTCGACGAGCGCCTCCTGCGCGAGGTCCTCCGCGAGGCCGAAGTCGCCGACCGAGCGGGTCAGCGTCGCGACGATCTTGGCGGACTCGATGCGCCACACGGCGGCGACGGCGCGCTCCGCCGCTCCCCTCTCGGGTGCGGAGCGCGTCGTCGCCTCACCGGTCATCGTCGGCGTCCCGTCCGTCTCAGGCCTCAGCGGCCTTGGCAGCGGCGTCCTCGATCCACTGCTTCTCCTTCTGGATCCACTCGTTGTCCTGGGGGAAGTCCTCCACCCCGGTCACACGGCGGACCTCGAGGAACGAGCCGGGGCCCAGCGGTGCGCGGCTCGCCCACTCCGCGGCCTCCTCGCGCGAGGACACCTCGATGATCCAGAAGCCGTTGAACAGCTCCTTGGTCTCCCCGTAGGGGCCATCCGTGATCAGCGGCGTCTCGGCGCTGAAGTCGACGACGAAGCCCTCCGCGGCATCCGTCAGACCTTCGCCGGCGGCGAGGACTCCCGCCTTGATCATGGACTCGTTGTACTTGCCCATGGCCTCGATCACCTGCTCGAACGGCGTCTCCTTGAAGGCGGCGACGCCCTCGTCGGTCGCGCGCATGATGAGCATGTACTTCATGATGTTCTCCTTGATCCGGGGGCCGTTCTTCGACCCTCTCATTGAAGACGTCGAACGGGAACGCGTCGGATCGACATCGTCTCAGAACTTTTTCTAAACTCCTCGCATGACCGCTCTCGCCGACAGCATCCGAGCCGCCCTGCGCGAGGCCGCGGACCCGACGATCGCCCCGGGGCAGCAGGCGTACATGAAGTCAGAGATGCCGTTCCTCGGCGTGAAGGTGCCGGTGGTGCGCCGACTCACCAGGCAGCAGGCGCGGGGACGCAAGGATGCCGACGAGCTGCGCGCGGGCGCCCTGGAGCTGTGGCGCGGTGCGACCCATCGTGAGGAGCGGTACGCGGCAACCGAACTGATGGGGCTGCGGCCGCTGCGGGGGCGCCTGTCGGAGATGCCGGTGCACGAGGAGATGATCCGCACCGGAGCCTGGTGGGATCACGTCGACGAGGTGGCCCATCGGCTCGCCGAGACGCTCGACGCGGATGCCGAGGCACTGGCCCCCGTGCTGCGTGGCTGGGCGCACGACGAGGACTTCTGGATCCGCCGGGCGAGCATCATCGCGCAGCTCGGGCGGCGTGAACGGACCGACGTCGAACTGCTCGTCGCAGCGATCGCGCCGAACCTCGCCGACACCGAGTTCTTCATCCGCAAGGCGATCGGCTGGTCGTTGCGGGAGTACGCGAAGACCGACCCCGACTGGGTTCTGGCGTTCGTCGCGGCGCACGAGGGCGAGCTCAGCGGTCTCTCCCGCCGCGAGGCGCTGAAGCACCTCGGTTGACCGGCCGGCGCCCTCTCAGCCGAGGGAGTCGACGGCCGCGCGGATCGCGTCGGCGGACGCGCGGAGCAGGCCGAGCTCGCGCTCGTCCATCGGCGTCTCGGCGAGCGGGACGGCGCCGGATGCCCCGACGACGGCCGGCACCGACAGCGCGACGCCGCGGATCCCGTACTCCCCGTCGAGCACGGAGGAGACGGGCAGCACCGCGCGCTCGTCGCGCAGCACCGCCTCCGCGACGCGGGCGCAGCTCACGCCGATCGCGAGGTTCGTCGCGCCCTTGCCGCGGATGACGGCGTAGGCCGCGTCACGCACCTCCACCGCGATCCGGTCGAGCTCGGCGGCCGTGAACGGCTCGGCGGCCGGCCAGTCCAGGATCGGCACGGAGCCGATGGTGGCGTTGGACCAGAGCGGGAACTCCGTGTCCCCGTGCTCCCCCACGATGTCGGCGTGCACGCTCGCCGTGTTCACGTCGGCACGCTGAGCGAGTCGCCACCGCAGACGCGAGGTGTCGAGCACGGTGCCCGAGCCGAACACCCGGTGCGCAGGCAGCCCGGACACGCGCTGCGCGACGACGGTCATCACATCGGCCGGGTTGGTGACGATGAGGAAGACGGCGGATGGCGCCCGCTCGACGAGCTGCGGCATCAGCCGCTCGAGCAGCCTCGCGTTGACACCGGCGAGTTCCATCCGGGTCTGTCCCGGCTGCTGCTTGGCGCCCGCGGTGACGACCACGACGTCGCTGCCGTCGACGACCGAGAGGTCCGACCCGCCGCTCACCGCGGCCGACGTGAACTGCGTGCCGTGGGAGAGGTCGAGCACCTCGGCATCCACCTTCTCCGCCGCGATGTCGTACAGCGCGACCTCCGCGGCGCTCCCCCGGATGAGCGCCGCATACGCCACGCTCACCCCCACGCTTCCCGCACCGATCACCGTGAGCTTCGTCCGCGCCGTGGTCATGCCCTCATCCTGCCGGATCCGCGCCGCTCGCGTGGCCGCATCCGCCGTCGAAACCCCCGCACGACGCCGAGACCCCCGCCTGTTCACGTGAACGGGCGGGGGTCTCGGCGACAGACGGGGGTCTCAGCGCTAGCGCTAGCGCGTCACTCCCACTCGATGGTCCCCGGCGGCTTCGACGTCACGTCGAGCACGACGCGGTTGACGTCGCGGACGCCGTTGGTGATGCGATTGGAGATCTTCGACAGCACGTCGTAGGGCAGACGGGTCCAGTCGGCGGTCATCGCGTCCTCGCTGGACACGGGACGCAGCACGATCGGGTGGCCGTAGGTGCGTCCGTCGCCCTGCACGCCCACCGAGCGCACGTCGGCCAGCAGCACCACGGGGCACTGCCAGATCTCCTGGTCGAGGCCCGCCTTCGTCAGCTCCTCGCGGGCGATGGCGTCGGCCTCACGCAGAATCTCGAGACGGTCAGCGGTGACCTCGCCGATGATCCGGATGCCGAGGCCGGGCCCCGGAAACGGCTGGCGGCCGACGATCGCCTCGGGGATGCCGAGCTCGCGGCCGATGGCACGGACCTCGTCCTTGAACAGCGCGCGCAGCGGCTCGATCAGCTCGAAGTCGAGATCGTCGGGCAGCCCGCCCACGTTGTGGTGGGACTTGATGTTCGCGGTGCCCGCGCCGCCGCCCGACTCCACGACGTCGGGGTAGAGCGTGCCCTGCACGAGGAACTTGACCGGCGCGCCGCCCGAGGCCTTCGCCTCGGCGACGAGGTCGAGCTGCACCTTCTCGAACGCGCGGATGAACTCGCGCCCGATGATCTTGCGCTTCTCCTCGGGGTCGGTGACGCCCTTGAGGTGGCCGAGGAAGGTGTCGGCCGCGTCGACGGTGATGAGGCGCACGCCGGTGGACTCGACATAGTCCTTCTCGACCTGCTCGCGCTCGCCCTTGCGGAGGAGGCCGTGGTCGACGAAGACGGCCGTGAGCTGGTTGCCGATGGCCTTGTGCACGAGCGCGGTGGAGACGGCCGAGTCGACGCCGCCGGAGAGGGCGGAGATGACCCGCGCGTCACCGACCTGCTCGCGGATGCGCTCGATCTGCTCGGCGATCACGTTGCCGCTGTTCCAGTCGGACGCGAGACCCGCGCCCTTGTGCAGGAAGTTCTCCAGCACGCGCTGACCGTGGTCGGAGTGCTTCACCTCGGGGTGCCACTGCACGCCGTAGAAGCGACGCTCCTCGTTCGCGAACGCGGCGACCTTGGTGGCCTCCGTGGTGGCGAGCACCTCGAAGCCCTCGGGCGCGGTCGCCACCTGGTCGCCGTGGCTCATCCACACGTTCTGCTCCGCGGGCTGCCCGCCGAGGAGCGTGCCGCCGTCGCCGGAGATCACGGCATCCGTGGCCCCGTACTCGCGCAGGCCCGTGTTGGCGACCTCGCCGCCGAGCGTCTGGGCCATGTACTGGAAGCCGTAGCAGATGCCGAGGGTCGGCACGCCGAGGTCGAAGACCGCGGGGTCGAGGCGCGGGGCCCCCTCCTCGTACACCGACGACGGACCACCGGAGAGGATGATCGCGACGGGGTTCTTGGCGGCGATCTCCGCGGCCGTGGCCGTGTGCGGCACGATCTCGCTGTAGACGCCGGCCTCGCGCACCCGGCGTGCGATCAGCTGCGCGTACTGCGCGCCGAAGTCGACGACGAGCGCGGGGCGCTGCTGGGTCTCGGACTGTTCGGTCAACGGACACCTTCCGTGGCAGGGACGGGAGACGCGTCGGCCTCCCTGGCGGCGAGGTACGTCTTCACTTCGCGAGCGACGACGGCCTCCATGAAGAACGAGAGCAGCGGCACGACGCCGCCGAGCGCGAGGAGGATGAAGCGCAGGAACGGCCAGCGCATCAGGCTCCACATGCGGAAGCAGCAAAACAGGTACACGACGTAGAACCAGCCGTGCGCGACGAGGATGAACATCGACAGGTTGAACCCGTCGCCCACCGATGTCAGCTCACACCCCATCCCGCCGGGGACGAAGAGCGAGTACCACTGGCAGGCGTCTCCGGCGATCACCGGAGCGAACCAGAGAGCGCCGCCCGAACCGCCGACGAAGAGCTCGACGTGCGTGGGCGAGTACTTGAGGATCATCTCGGTCAGCAGCAGGAGCAGCATGACACCGGTGATGATCGACGCGATCTGGTAGAACTTCAGCGCACCGCGGATCGCCGGAAAGCTGGCGACTTTCGGTTCGGGCATGCCCCCAGTCTAGTCGCCGTCGCTCACCCCTCGTTCCGGGGCTCCGGCGCCGGCGGACGTGCGATCAACACCTCGCCCTTGCCGGTCACGTCGAGAGTTCCCGCGGCATCCGGCACAAGCAGGGTGGCGCCCCGCCCGTAGCGCTCGCCGGAGATCTCCACCTCGCCCTCGGTCACGACGACGATCGCGAATCCGCGTTCGATGCGCCCCTCGGCGGCGATGGGCTGCCGCTCCAGCCGGAAGTACCGATCCGCGTCGGCGGGGAGGACGGACCCGGATGCCGGCGCCCGGTGCACGAGTGCGGTCATCTCCGCCGTCGACCGTCCTCGGCGTGAGACCGCGGCGAGCGCGAGCCCGAACCCGAGACCGAGATGGCCGTGCGCGGCGCCGTCGATCGCGAAGCCCTCCCACTCCAGCAGGATCGAGAGGTCCTCCGGCTGCTGCACCTCCAGGAGCAGCACACCCTCGCCGATCGCGTGCAGCTCCCCCGGCGGCACCCACACGACGTCGCCGTCGTTCACCTCGATGCGGTGCAGCAGACCGAGCAGCCCGTCGACGTCCTGCGACGAGACGAGGGCCGCGAGCCGGTGGACCGTCACGTCCTCCCGCAGCCCGATGTGCACGGGGCCGCCGCGCAGGATGTACCAGGCCTCGGCCTTGCCATGCGCGGCCCCCAGATGCGCCGCCGCGAAGTCGTCGTGCGGATGCGCGTGCACGGGCAGTCGCTGGCCCGCGTCGAGGAGCTTCACGAGAAGGCGGGTGTCCGCTCCCCAGCGCGCGGCGTGCGGCGCGCCGAGCCAGAAGACGGGGTCGACGGCCACGGCGTCGCGGAGCAGCCTTCCGTCCGGCAGCACGGTGAGCCCCTGCATCCGTTCCCCGCGTACGGACGTCGTCGAGCCGACCCAGTCCTCCGGCTCGCGCGCGGCCGTCACCGGCTCGCCGCGGAACTCCCCGATCCCGGCGCCGCCGCGGTAGAACCGCTCGGGCGGACGCTGGGACGGCAGCAGGACCGGCTTCACGGCGTCATCCCCGTGCGGACGACGCCGGCGAGGAAGCCGCCGACGAAGGTGTCTCCGAGTCCCACTGTCGTCGGTCGGGCGACGTCGAGGGAGAACGCGGCGACGCCCACGGCGCCCACGGCCTCGCGCTCCACCGCTTCGACGAGCGCGAGTCCCCCCTGATGCCGGGGCATCGAGGCGGTGGCCTCCGCGTCCTCGGCAGAGAAACCGTCACCCAGGCGGTAGCGCGTGGCCGCGACCCGCACCGCACTGTCGAGCGCCGTGCGGTACCGCCCTGCCTCCGACCCGGTCGCGATCGCCCAATAGCGGGTGTGCACGACCAGGACCGACGCCGGGATCACCGTCGCGACCTCGACGAGCGCCGCGGCCACGTCCGCCGCGTCGAGCAGATCGATCCTGCGTCCCAGGTACTCCTGCAGCTCGTCCTCGTTCATGCCGTAGACGTCGATCCGCGGCAGCAGCCTGCGGCGCACCGTCTCGGCGAAGCCGCGAGTGTAGAAGCCGGCGTCCTCGTAGTACACGAGCGCGCCGGACGGGAGCTCCCTCATCGCCTCCTGCAGGGCGTCCAGCCGGCTCTCCAGCAGGTCGTGGTCCTGCATGGTGTTGAATCCCGATACGAGGAACACGCCGGCCCCGCGCAGCGCCGCCGGGAGCTCGTCGGCCAGCAGCATCCGCCGGTTCGGCGGGTCGTTCGCGAAGATGAGACGGTTCGCGGCGGGCGACACGATCTCGCCATCCCGCAGCCGCACCCTGGCGCCGGCCGGATACTGCACGATCAGGTGCGGATCGAGAGTGTCCTCCTCCGCCGAGCAGATCGATGAGATCGATGCGGGCAGCAGCCGGCGGACCGTGTCGTCGATGCTCACGAGATGCTGCACGCTCGGGATACCCAGCGCATCCAGCACGAGGCCGGCGCGTACGCCCGTGCCGCCGAGGGTGACCTCGTGGGCGAAGTGCGAGGCGAATCGCTCGACCACCTCGGACGAGGCGACGAAGCGCTCGGCCCCGGTGCCGGAGGCGACGAACGCGAGGATCGCCACGAGCAGCCCGCGTTCGTCGGAGATCGGCGCCGTGGTCGTCAGCTCGTGCCGCCGGATGCCGTGCTCGCGCGCGAGCCGGTCCATGACGGCGGAGTCCCATTCCAGCTCGTAGTCGACGGTGCCGCCGAGTCCGAGCACGAGCCTGCTGTCCACGTCGCCGATCCTCCTCCCTCCGCCGTTCAGTACAGCGACGCCTTGCCGTCCGCGCCGAAGAGCTCGATCTTCTCGGCCGCGGTGGCCTTCATCGCGACGATCGGCTCGGGCTGGATCGCGTTCGGCTCGCGCAGTCTCTCGTCGGTGCCGAGCACCTCGCGCATGCGGTTGTGGTACGAGACCTTGATGTCGCTGGAGATGTTGATCTTGTTGATGCCGAGCTCGACGGCGCGACGCAGCTCGGAGTCGGGGTTCGCCGATCCTCCGTGCAGCACCAGCGGGATGCCGACGGCGGCCTTGATCTCCTGAAGGAGGTCGTGACGCAGCTCGGGATTGCGGTCGGTCGGGTACAGTCCGTGCGAGGTGCCGATCGCGATCGCGAGGCTGTCCACTCCGGTCTCCTCGACGAAGCGCACGGCATCGGCGGGGTTCGTGTAGATGATCTCCGCAGCGCCGGACTCGCCGTAGCTGTCGTTGGCGCCGATCGTGCCGAGCTCGCCCTCGACCTGGATGCCCGCCGCGTGGGCCGCCTCGACCACCTTGCGGGTCAGCGCGACGTTCTCGTCGAACGGCAGCAGCGAGGCGTCGATCATGACGGAAGTGAAACCCGCGTGGATCGCGCGGATCATCTGCTCGTAACTACCGCCGTGGTCCCAGTGGATCGCGACCGGCACGCTGGAGCGGTGCGCCCGCGCGTGCATCGCCGGGATGAGGTCGGTCGTGATGTGCGAGACCTCGTCGGGGTGGATCGCGATGATGACGGGCGCGGACTTCTCCTCGCTGATGTCCATGATGCCGTTGAACATCGCCCAGTCGCTGATGTTGAACGCGGGGATGGCGAAGTTGTTCGCGTTGGCGACGTCGAGGATGGACTTGCCGGTGTAGAGCACTGTTGTATCTCCTGTTTCGGTGGTGGTCGTCGGGTCCGGTCAGCTCTTCACGGAGCCGGCCGTGAGGCCGCTGATGAAGTAGCGCTGGAAGAAGAGGAAGAGCACGAGGACGGGGATGGAGCCGAGCACGCTCATCGCCATGATCTGGTTCCACTCGTAGGAGTGCTGCCCCATGAGGAGCTGGATGCCGATGGGTACCGTGCGCATGTCGACGGTCTTCGTCAGCGTGAGCGCGAAGAGGTACTCATTCCACGCGATCATGAACGTGTAGATGCCGATGGAGACGATGCCGGGGATCGAGATCGGCACGAGCACCCGCCAGAGGGCCGTGAAGGACCCGGCGCCGTCGACGCGGACGGCCTCGTCGAGCTCCCGCGGCAGCGTGTTGAAGTAACCCGTCATCATGATGATCGCGTAGGGCAGCGTGAACACCATGTAGGTGAGGATCAGGCCCGGGTAGGAGTTGTAGAGCTTGAGCGCCACCATGAGCCCGAAGTACGGGATGAGCAGCGTGATGGGCGGCACCGACTGCACGCTCACGATGACGACGTTGAGCACCCGCTTGCCGCGGAACTCGAAGCGACTGAAGGCGTAGGCCGCCTGGATGGCGACGAGCAACGTCAGCACGGTCACGGCGCCGGCGACGATGTAGCTGTTCGCGAAGAACCGCATCGTCTCGGGGTTGGTGAAGATCGCCACGTAGGCGTCGAACGAGAAGGTGTCGGTGACCAGCCGCGGCGGGAGCTCGAAGATCTGCGTGTTCGACTTGAACGAGCTCGACAGCATCCACAGCACCGGCCCCGCGGCGAACACCGCGCCGACGACGAGCCCGGCGAGCACGCCGATCTTCGCGACCCGCCTGCGTCCCTGGACGGAGAGCGCCATGTCAATCCCTCGCCTTCTGGTGGCGGACGTAGAAGACCGCCAGGATCATCGACATCAGCAGCACGAGCACCGCCGAGGTCGCCGCGAGCGAGAAGTCGTACTTCGCGAACGCGAGCTTGTAGGTGAAGGTGCTGAGCACCTCCGTGACGTCGATCGGACCGCCGCCGGTGGTCATCCAGATCAGTGCGAACTGCTGTGACGTCCAGATGAGGTCGAGCAGCACGAGGCTGACGATGATCGGACGCAGCTGCGGGATCGTGACGTTCCAGAACCGCTGCACGCTGCCGGCGCCGTCGACGGTCGCCGCCTCGTAGAGGTCGGAGGGGATGCCCTGGAGGCCCGCCAGCAGGCTCACCATGAAGAAGGGGTAGCCGGCCCAGATGTTGATGAAGGTGACCGTGCCCAGCGCCAGTTGCGGCGATGCCAACCACTCGATGTTCGTGTCGAGCAGGAAGTTGACGACCCCGTTGGGCGCCAGCAGCATCCGCCACAGCACCGCGATCACGGCGACGGTGAACAGCCACGGCAGCACGTAGAGCGCTCGGAACACCGAGCGCGAGACCCGCCCGAGCAGCGGGCTGTTCAGCATCATCGCGAAGGCGAGGCCGAGCACCAGGTGCGCGAGCACGCTCACGATCGTGAAGAACAGCGTGTTGCCGGTCGCCTTCCAGAACCCGGCGTCGGAGAGGATCGTGACGAAGTTCTCGATCCCCACGAACGTCGAGTTCTTCTTCAGGATGACGTTGTCCTGGAAGGAGTATCCGATCACCATGACGATCGGCACGATCATCAGGACGAAGAGCAGGATGACGGTCGGCGAGAGGAAGAGGTACGACTCGGCGGTCTTCCGCAGTTGCCTGCGCCGCCGGGACGGCGCCACTCCGGTGACGATCACCTCGGTGTCGAGGGGTGTTCTCACGCTCATGGAACGCAGAGCTCCTTGTTCGGTCGGGTCATGGGGTGGCCGATGGGCCGGAGCGGATGCCGCGCCGCGCCTGCGGCGCGGCATCCGTGTTCCCCGGGGTGCGGGATCAGAACTCCGCTTCCCACGACTTCTGCGCCGCCTTGAGCGCATCCGGGATGGACTGCTGCCCGTCGAGAGCGGACTGCAACTGCTGGCCGAACTGGCGCATGAGGTCCTCGGCCACGGGCAGGCCGGTGAACTCGTTCGCCGGATACCCCGCCTGGTAGATGTCGAAGGCCGTCTTGAAGAGCTCGTCGTCGTTCACGAAGTCCGGCACCGACTTGGTGTTGCCGGGGAACGCCTTGGCCATGGTGGACAGCTCGGAGTTGACGTCTTCGCTCATCAGGAAGGACACGAGCTTGAAGGCGGCATCCTTGTGCTCGGAGTTCTCGGCGACGCCGATGCCCCACGAGGCGTAGGGGATGCCCCGCTCGCCGGTGTACCCGTCCTCCGCAGGGATCGCGGAGATCGAGAACTTCAGGTCGGGATTGCTCTCGCGGATCAGGTTGATGTGCGCGAGCGAGTCGATCATCATGCCGACCCGGCCGTTGGTGAATTCCTCGACCTTGTCCTGCTCCTTCATGGTGAACGAGCCGGAGGCGATCACGCCGGCATCCCACAGGTCGCCGACGAACTCGACGGCGGAGGTGACGTCGTCGTTGGTGAGGTCGGGCTTGCCCTTGTCGAGCATCGATCCGCCCGACGCCCACACCCAGGACATGACGTCGTTCTGGATGCCGTTGGGCGCCTCGAGCGAGAGCGGGAGGACCCAGCCGGAGACGTCGCCGCCGAGTGCGGAGACCTTCGCCGCGGCATCCGCGAACTCGGTGCGCGTGGAGGGCGGGGCCGCGACGCCGGCCTGGGAGAGCAGCGCGTCGTTCGTGAACATCGGGTAGACGAAGTTCACGACCGGGATCATGTACGTGCTGCCGTCGACCTGGATCTGGCTGGCCAGCTCGCTGTCGTCGTAGCCGCTGTCCTTCATCAGCGCGCTGAGGTCGGCGATGACGCCCTGCGAGGCGAAGTCGTTCACCCAGGCTCCGTCGAGGCCGACGACATCGGGCATGGTGCCCGACGCGGCCCCCGCGAAGAGCTGCTCCTTGGTCGAGGCGTACGGCCCGCTCACGAGGTCGACCTTGATGCCGGGGTTCTGCTCCTCGAACTTGTCGATGAGCGCACGGAACTGCCCATCCGGGAGCTCCGGTTCCCACCACTGCGCGAACTCGATCGTGACGTCTCCCCCGTCGCCCGTCCCCGAGTCCCCTGCCGCGCACCCCGCCACCGCCAGAACGGTGACGGCCGCGGCCGCCGCACCGGCAGCCTTCAGCATCCGCCGCTGCCCTCGTCCCACTGTGATCATCGCTTCTCCTCTTCGAGATGTGCCGCATCACGCGCTTCAATGCTTGTTCATGCGGTTTTAAGCCATGTTATGCAGTGATGTGCGTGTGGTCAAGAGAAGAAATTCGCCGGCATCCTCACGCGCCACGGCTTTCCCCCTGCATCGTTTCCGAAGTCTGGGCTATCTGACGAGCAAGCAACATGCTGTTTTTTGCCGGAGTCTGCGGCCTTACCCGGGAACGTGTGCTAAATATGACTGCATGGACGCATCGGGAACCTCGCATCGCCGCCGCCTCCCGGCCGGACGGAAGGCGGAGCTCGCCGCCTACGTCGAGCAGATGGGTCAGGTGACGGTCGGCGATCTCGCCGAGCACTTCGGCGTGTCCATCGACACCGTGCGTCGCGATCTCGACCAGCTCGACCGCGAAGGGGTCGTGATCCGCACTCACGGCGGCGCCGTGAGCGCGGCGAACGGTCAGCTCAAGGACAGGGCGCTCGACGTGCGCCTGCGCATGCAGACCGAGGAGAAGGAGCGCATCGCGCGCATCGCCGCCGGACTCATCGACGACGGCGCCGTGATCATGCTGAACGCGGGGACCACGACCCTCGCCCTCGCGCGGGCGCTGCGCAACCATCACGACCTCACGATCGCGACGAACAACCTGAGGATCCCGGCCGAGATCGCCCCCTCGGCGTTCCGCGACCTCTACGTCTTCGGCGGCGCGGTGCGGGCGATCACGCAGGCCACGACCGGCCCCGTGGCGTTCACCATGACCCCCGGCGGACCCGAGGTCGACATCCGCTGCGACCTGGCGCTGATCGCGGTCGGCGCGGTCGACGAAAGCGGGTACTCGACGTCCAACCTCGGCGACGCCGCGATGATGTCGGAGATGATGCAGCGTGCCGAGCGCACCGCCATCCTCGCCGACTCCACGAAGTTCGGCAGGCGCCTGTTCGCACAGGTCTCCGCGCTGGACAAGGCCGACTACCTCGTGACGGATGCCGAGCCTTCGGCCGAGCTCGCCGCGCTTCTCGCCCAGGCCGACGTGAAGGTGCTCACCCCGTAGGTGAGCGACGCGCCTGACGCAGCGACGCCTCGCGGAACACGACCGGAATACGACGGAGGCCGCCGGGATCGCTCCCGACGGCCTCCGCTCATCCCCGAGGGATCAGAACCAACCGGTGATCAGGTCCCAGAGCCAGTCGATGATCTGGGAGACGATCCCGCCCGCGCGGTTGACGGTGACCGTGGCCGTGGCCGCGTCTCCGTCCGCCTGCGCCACTGCGACCGTGTACTTGCCGGGCTGGGCGTTCTTCGGAACGGTCACGGAGGTCGTGAACGTCCCGTTCTGACCGACCACGACGGTGCCGACCGTGATCGCCGCCCCCTTCTTGGGCTGCAGCGTCACCGTGACGGTCTCGCCGGGCTGGTAGCCCTCGCCCGTGATGGCGAGCTTCTTGCCCGCCGCCACCTTCGAGGAGCCGAGCGAGATCGAGCCGTTGAACTCCGGCTCGGGCTCTCCCGCGATCGTGAACGGCACGGTCGCCGTGGTGCCGGTGCCCGCCACGGTCACGGTGAGCGCCTGCTCTCCGTACACCCCGTCGGGAACCGTGAACGTCAGCGCCGCGCGTCCGGCTTCGTCGAGCGTGTCGACGACGGTCGGGTCGACCGCACCGGTGGCGAGCACGGAACCGCCCAGCGAGAGCGACACCTCACCCGGAGCCGGCTCGCCGGCGCTGAACGCCAGCGAGGAGAGCGACACCGTCACCTGGTCGCCGGCGGTGTAGCCGTCGGCATCCGCGGCGCTCACCACGACGCCGACCGCACGCTGGGCGAGATCCGGAGTGGCCGTCTTGTTGGCCGCGAACCAGTCGACCATGGACTGCAGGTCGATCTTGCCCGTGTCGCGCTTGCCCGTGCCGAGCTTGAAGGAGCCGAAGTTGTCGCCTCCCGCTGCGAGGAACGAGTTCGCCGCCACCGTGTACTGCGCCGCCGGGTCGACCGGCTTGCCGTTTAGCGTCATCGACGTGATCCTCGAGCCCTGTGCGGCCGTCGGGTCGTACGTGTAGGTCAGCTCCTTGGACACGCCGAGCTTGAGGAACGGACGAGCGGCGCCCGCGGGCTGCCACTGCTCCTCGAGCACGCTCTTCAGCTGCGCACCGGTGAGGCTCAGCGTCACCAGGGTGTTGGCGAACGGCTGCACCGTCGCCGCCTCCCGGTAGGTGACGTTGCCGTCAGGGTCGGACGCCCCGGTCGACGCGTAGGACAGGTTGGCGCGGATGCCGCCCGGGTTCATCAGGGCGAGGTCCGCTCCCGTCGACCACTTCTGCACGTCGGCGACGAAGTTGCCGATGGTGGACTCGCCACCGCGGTTCTCCGTCTTGCCGTCGCTCTGACGCGCGCGGTTGAGGTCGCCGGTGATGTCGCCCACCTTGACGGCGCCCAGCACGTCGGCCTCCGCCTTGGCCTTCGCGACGATGTCGGCGACCTCCGGCACGGCCGGGTAGAGCGGCTTGCCCGCCGAGGTGAGGGGCTTGATCTCGTTGGTGATCGAGATCAGGTCCTTCGTCTTCGGGTCGACCTGCAGGTTCATCAGACCGAGGTTCTCGCCGTACTGCCCTGCCGAGACGACCGGGCGGCCGTCGATGACGTGGTTGTACGCGAGGTGCGTGTGTGCCGAGACGATGGCGTCCACGTCCTTGTCCACTCCGTAGACGATCTCCCCGAGCGGCGAGTCCGGCGTGATGCTGGACACGTCGACGGTCGCTGCGCCCTCGTGCACGAGGAGGATGACGACATCCGCCTCGCCGTTGGACTCGTCGCCGTCGCGCAGGTCGTCTGCCACGGCGTTCACCGAGTCGACGATGCTGCGGACCTCGAGGTCCTTGATGCCGTCGGGGGACACGAGCGAGTCGAGGTCCTCCGTCACGGCGCCTACGAAGCCGACGCGCACGCCGTCGAGCTCCTTCACCCAGGCGGGTGCGAGAGCGGGCTGGCCCGTCTCGGTGAGGAACACGTTCGACGAGATGTACTCCCAGTTCGCACGCTCCTGCACGCGATCGCGCAGGTCCGCCCATCCCTGGTCGAACTCGTGGTTGCCGGCGGCGCTCACGTCGAGACCGGCCGCGTTCAGCGCGTCGATCGTCGGGTTGTCGTCGTTGATGAAGGAGGTGAACGTCGATGCGCCGATCAGGTCGCCGGCACCGGCGAAGATCGTGTTCGGGTTCTCCTCGCGGAACTGCTTCACCGCGCCGGCCAGGACCGCCGCGCCGGCCGCAGCGCCGTCGGCCTCGATCCGTCCGTGGAAGTCGTTGACCGTCACCACGTCGATGCTCACCGGCGGAGTCGTGGCCGAGACGCCGACGATGATCGGGTCGTGGTCGCTGGAGCGGAACGGCGTGCCCGCCTCGGTGGCGCCGAACGCGTAGCCGCGGTCGCTCCACTCCGGCGAGTTGATGCTCCACACGCCGGCGCCGGTGATCGACGAGGCGAGCGACGGGGACGCGATCACGTGGTCGAGCGAGCCGACCTCGCCGTCGAAGCTGTACGTGTGCTCGTCGGCCGCCTTCTCCCGCGCGACGTCGCTCCAGCCGGCGTCCGTGAACACGCGGATCGGGTCTTCCTTCGCATAGGCGTTGAAGTCGCCGATCAGCAGCATGTCTCCGCTGCCGGTGGTCTGCTCGATCTTCTGCGTGAACGCGAGGATCGACTTCGCCTGCGCGACGCGGTCGGCGTTGAAGAAGCCCTGCTCGTCGGCCGGCACCGGAGTGCCGTCCTTGGGGTCGGACTTCGACTTGAGGTGGTTCGCCACGACGGTGACGGTGCGGCCGTCGATGTCGAACGCCTGGGCGATCGGCTCGCGGGCGTTGCCCCAGACCGTCTCATCGATGACGGTCATGCTGTCGCCCACGGGGGTGACGGCGGCCTTCTTGTAGATGATCGCGCTGGTGATGAAGTCGGTGGTCGCCGCGTTGTTCAGCGCCGCCGGGGTGTGCACGTAGGCCCAGACGTCGCTGCCCGCGTCCTCGTTGAGTCCAGCCACGAGGTCGGCGAGGGCGGAGTCGAGCGTGCCCCCGAGCTTGACCGAGTTCTCGATCTCCATGAGGGAGACGATCTCGGCGTCGAGGCCGTTGATGGCAGCCACGATCTTCGACTTCTGGATCGCGAACTCCGCAGCCGTCGCCGCTCCTCGCGCGTTCGAGTTCTGGCTCTTCAGCGTCGTGAAGTAGTTGTAGACGTTGAACGACGCGACCTGCACGTCGCCGCCGACGACCGGAGCCTTCGCGGGGCGGGGGTTGGTGGCCGTGAAGCCCACCTTGAGATCGGCAGGCGACGTGTTGTCGATCGGCACGACGGGCTGCAGACGCCAGTCGTCGAAGCTCCACTGCAGCACGTAGCCGTTGTCGCCGAAGTCGACGGTGTCGCCGTTGCGGACGACCACGTCCTTCGTGAAGTACGGCTGGTCGTTCGGGTGCCCGTTGTTGGTGACCTGGATCGACCATCCGTCGTCGAGGAGGATGCGGTTGGCGCGGTTGGCGGCGGTGATCGCCGCGGCGTCCGCCCCGGGGAGCGCCACCTCGGTGCTCTTCTGCGCGAGCCCGCCGCCGACGTTGAGCCACAGCGCACCGTAGTTGTACAGCTGGTGGCTGGACGCGACGCGGTAGGTGCCGGTCGGGGCGACGTACATGCTCTCGTACTGCTCGCGTGCGGCACCGACGACGGTGTCGGCCAGCGGGGTCGCCGCGGGAACGCCGACGCCGGCCTGCACGACGGTGACCGCCGACAGCGATGCGGGGTTGACCTGCGTCTGGCCGAAGTACTCGCTCACCGTGCCGGTGACCGAGACGAGGTCGCCGATCGCGAGGGTCGGCGCGAGCGCGTTGAGGAACACGAAGATGCCGTCGGAGGCGCCGGGCGTGGCGTCGTTCGCGCCGCCGGAGCCCTGGGTCTGGATCGTGACGCCCTTGTAGCCGCCGGTGCGGTAGTCGGCGGTGACGACGCCCTGCACGGTGACGTTCTTGCCGTTCATCGGCGACACGTCGGTGGTGCCCTGCACCTCGGCGATGGTCGCGGTGACCGGATCGGTGCCCGGGTCGGGTCCGGGATCGGTGCCGCCGGAGTTCTGCGGCGTGATGGTCGCCGAGAGCGCGAAGTCGGCGCGGTTGTCGTCGGTGTCGAGTCCGTTCGTGCGGTTCAGCGACTTGACGTCGGTGTTGCCGGAGGGCGCTGTCGCCGCCGTGGTCTCGAAGGTGTTCGACGTTCCGTAGCCGAGCAGGTCGATGACTCCGGCGACGCCCGCGGTCGAGCCGGGGGTCAGGTTCACCGCGGCCGTGCCGTCGACGAGCGCGATCGTGCCGGAGGAACCGCTCGGGTTGAGGGTGCTGACGGCATCCGCCTTGGGGAGCGCCGCTCCGTTCGCGCCGTTGCTGCCGCCCTGGACGAGGTAGTAGCCGCCGGCCGGGATCGTGCCGGTGAGAGCGGCGACGCCGGAGAAGGCGCCCGTGCCGGTCGCCGAACGGTACTGCAGCGACTTGCCGTCGAGCGTGATCGGTGCGGAGGTGGGGTTGTAGAGCTCGACGAACTTGTTCGTGAACGCCGCGCCGGCGCTACCTCCGGAGAGGTACGCCTCGTTGATCACCACCCCCGTCCCCGCGGTGTCTGCGTATGCGGGCGCGGCGATGAGCGAGCCGAGGCTCAGCGCTGCCGCGCAGGTCACGGCGAGTGCGCCGAGACGCCCCCGCTTCCGGTGTGCGGACGATGCGGCGCCCTCGCGGGCGGCGTCGTCGGGGGCGGACTTCATGCGTACGGTCTCCTCGACATTGCGGACTCTTCGGACGGCGGCCCTCGTGAGGCCTCATCTCGAGCGCGCGGAGAGGACTCTCAGCGCACTCATATTGAGGGAGCATACGGACGGGCACGGACATCCTCAATGCCGTTCTCCGATTCGTCACCCATCGCTCACCGGAACGCACAACTCGTTCAGAGAAGCCCGACAAAACGGGCGCGCAGATGCGCAACGGTCGGTGCTCAGGTGCGCAGAATCACTCGGATGACGCGGTCGCGGCGGCGTCTTCGAAGTCCTCGACCTCACGCTCCCAGGCGTCCTTGGCGAGGCGGTACCAGAGGTAGAAGGCGAAGCCTGCGAAGATCGCCCACTCGATCGCGTAGAAGATGTTCAGCCAGTTGACCGGGGACTGCTCCTCCGGCGCCGGTGAGGAGATGTCCTCGAGCCCGACCATCGCCGTCGTCGAAGCGAGATAGGGGCGGTAGACGTCGAGGTCGGCCGTGTCGTGCCAGCGGCTGAGCAGCATGGCCGGCGACATCCTGTCCATCCGGTCCGGGTCGTCGTGGGGCGGGGGCACGGGGCCCTCGTCGGAGATGACCCGGCCGGTGACGGTCACCGTCGATCCGTCGGCATCGGCCTGCAGCGCCTCCACGGCACGGTCGGCCGTCTCCCTGTCCGGCGCCCACCCCACGGCCACTGCTATCGACGTGCGCTCGGCGACACGCAGCTGCCCGGTGACCCAGTACCCCTCGACGCCGTCGTTGAACCGCGTCGACACCACGAGGAAGTCCTCGGGGATCCACACACCCGACGTCTCGACCTTCTGCCCGACCAGCGGCTCGGGAAGGTACTCGCCGGGCTGCACGACGTCGGAGAGCGGGCGCACCTGCTCCGTCGCTCCCGGAGGCGGAGGCGCCGTGTCGATGGCTCGACCCAGCTGCCACTGCCCGAGCCACGCGAAGACGCCGGCGACGACGAGGCACA
Source organism: Microbacterium hydrocarbonoxydans (assembly GCA_040395495.1). Lineage (GTDB taxonomy): Bacteria > Actinomycetota > Actinomycetes > Actinomycetales > Microbacteriaceae > Microbacterium > Microbacterium hydrocarbonoxydans_D. Next base: position 74,116 of record JBEBQG010000009.1, read on the forward strand.
GCACGAGCATCCCGATCCATCGCCCGCGGAGCATGACCTCGCGGAGGGTCGGCGGGAACAGGGCGGGAGAGGTCACAGCGGTGCGGTCGGCCGTCAGGCCTCGTACGGGGCGAGGACGACCTCGACCCGCTGGAATTCCTTGAGGTCGGAGTACCCCGTGGTGGCCATCGACTTGCGCAGCGCGCCGATGAGGTTCGCCGTGCCGTCGGCGACCGGAGCCGGTCCGTACAGGATCTCTTCGAGCGTGCCGATACCGCCGACCTCCACGCGGCGACCGCGCGGAAGCTGGGGGTGGTGCGCCTCGGGGCCCCAGTGGAAGCCGCGACCCGGAGCGTCGGTGGCGCGTGCGAGCGCGACGCCGAGCATGACCGCGTCGGCTCCCATGGCGAGCGCCTTGACGATGTCGCCGGACGTGCCGACGCCGCCGTCGGCGATCACGTGCACGTAACGGCCTCCGGACTCGTCGAGGTAGTCGCGGCGAGCAGCGGCCACGTCGGAGACCGCGGTGGCCATCGGCGCGTGGATGCCGAGGGTGGCGCGCGTCGTCGATGCCGCTCCCCCGCCGAAGCCGACGAGCACGCCAGCGGCACCGGTGCGCATGAGGTGCAGCGCGGCGGTGTAGGTCGCGGCGCCGCCGACGATGACGGGCACGTCGAGGTCGTAGATGAACTTCTTGAGGTTGAGCGGCTGATCGACGCTGGAGACGTGCTCGGCGGACACCGTCGTGCCGCGGATCACGAACAGGTCGACCCCGGCCGCGGCGACCGTGTCGTAGAACTCCTGCGTGCGCTGCGGGGTCAGCGAGCCGGCGACCGTGACACCGGCCTCGCGGATCTCGGCCAGGCGGCGGGTGATGAGCTCGGGCTTGATCGGCTCGGAGTACAGCTCCTGCATCCGCACCGTGGCGACCTCGTCGCCGAGTCCGGCGATCTCCGCGAGCAGCGGCTCGGGGTCCTCGTAGCGGGTCCACAGGCCCTCGAGGTCGAGCACGCCGAGACCGCCGAGCTGACCGAGCATGATCGCCGTCGCGGGGCTGACCACCGAGTCCATCGGTGCGCCGAGCACGGGGATGTCGAAGCCGAAGGCGTCGATCGTCCACGCGGTCGACACGTCCTCCGGGTTGCGCGTGCGCCGTGAGGGCACGACCGCGATGTCGTCGAACGTGTATGCGCGGCGAGCGCGCTTTCCTCGGCCCAGCTCGATCTCTGTGGTCACCCCTCCAGCCTACCCGGCAGCGGAGACGCCGACGGCTGGGAGACTGGAGGCGAGACCGAGAGGCCGATATGCAGACGCATGCCGTGGAGGTCGCCGTCGTCGGCGGCGGCGTGATGGGGCTGGCGACGGCATGGGAGCTCACACGGCGGGGCCTGCGCCCGGTCGTGTTCGAGCGGTTCGCCCGCGGACACCACGAGGGCGCATCGCACGGGGAGACCCGCAACTACAACAACGCCTACGCCGAGGAGCATTACCTCGACCTCCTCGTGCGCGCCCGCGAGGGATGGGACGCGCTCGGCGAGGTCGACGGCGAGCCCCTGCTGCGGCTGCACGGCCTCGTCACGCACGGCGACGTCGACCTCGGCGCGATCGAGCGGGCGCTGAGCGAGCGCGGCATCCACGCCGCCCTGCTCACGCCAGCCGACGCGAGGTCACGCTGGCCGGGCATGCGCGTCGACGGCGACGCCGTGCTGTTCTCCCGCGACGCGGGCGTGGCCAGAGCCGCCGCCGCGCTGCGCGAGCTGGAGCAGCGCATCGTCGCCGGCGGCGGGGAGGTGCGGTGGGAGACGCCCGTGCTCCGCGTCGACGAGACGGATGCCGGGGTCACGCTGACGCTGCCAGGCGGAATGCTGCGCGCCGAGGTCACGGTGGTCGCGGCCGGTGCCTGGACATCGCGACTGCTGCCGGAGCTCGGCCTGCCGCGGCTCACGGTCACCGAGGAGTCCCCTGCGCACTTCGCCCCGACGGGTCCCGGGGAGTGGCCGTCGTTCAACCACTACGTCGACCCCGACCGGTATCCCGCGACGGTGTACGGGATGCCGACGCCCGGCGAGGGGATCAAGGCGGGGTTCCACCGGGTCGGCGATCACGTGGACCCCGACGCCCGCCCGCACCGGCCGACGCACCTCGACGACCTGGTCGACTACGTCAGGGAGTGGATGCCGGGCCTCGACCCGGCATCCGCTGCGCCGATCAGCTGCACCTACACGTCGACCGACGATGGCACCTTCGTGCTCGATCGGCGCGGCCCCATCGTGGTCGGCGCCGGCTTCTCAGGCCACGGATTCAAGTTCGCACCGGGGATCGGGGCCGTGCTCGCCGACCTCGCCCTCGATCCGCGCGCACGCGCCGCGCCGCCGTTCCGCCTGCTCTGACCCTCGCGTGCGATCCCGGCGTGCGGGTGTGCCGTGGTCGCCTCCCGTCCAGGCACGCGACCACGGCCGCACCTTCGATGCCGCGCGCCGCGGCTCAGCGCGCCCGCACCACCCGCTTCTCGTCCCACACCGGCTCGTCGGCCTCGTAGACCTCGCCGTCGGATCCGAACACGAGGAAGCGGTCGAAGGAGCGCGCGAACCAGCGGTCGTGCGTGACGGCCAGCACCGTGCCGTCGAACCGGGCCAGCGCCTCTTCCAGCGCCTCGGCGGACTCCAGGTCGAGGTTGTCGGTCGGCTCGTCGAGCAGCAGCAGCGATGCCCCGGAGAGCTCGAGCAGCAGCACCTGGAACCGGGCCTGCTGTCCTCCGGACAGCGACTCGAACGTCTGCTGGGCCTGGCGCACGAGACCGTACCTGTCGAGCGCCGAGCTCGCCGCGTCGCGCGGCATGCCTTCCCGTAGCTCATCCCCCCTGTGCAGGATCTCCAGCAGCGTGCGGCCGACGAACTCCGGATGCGCGTGCGTCTGCGCGAAGAGGCCAGGCACCACGCGGGCGCCGAGCACGGCCTGGCCGGTGTGCGCGACCTCGCTCAGCTGCTCACCGGTCGAGGTCACGTGACCGAGCGTCGGGTCCGGATCGCTGCCGCCACGGGCCAGTAGCCGTAGGAAGTGCGATTTGCCCGAGCCGTTCGAGCCGAGCACCGCGACCCGGTCGCCGTACCAGACCTCGGCGTCGAAGGGCCGCATCAGGCCGGTGAGCTCCAACCCCGTCGCGACGACGGCACGCTTGCCGGTGCGGGCGCCGCGCAGGCGCATGTCGAAGTCCTGCGCCGGCGGGCGCTCCTCGGGAGGTCCGGCCTCCTCGAACTTGCGCAGGCGCGTCTGGGCGGCCTGGTAGCGCGAGGCGAAGCCGTCGTTCGCCGAGGCCTTCACCTTGAGGTTCGCCACGAGCACGCGCAGCTTCTCGTGCTGCTCGTCCCACCGGCGACGCAGCTCGTCGAGGCGGTCCATGCGGTCGCTGCGGGCCTGGTGGTAGGTCGCGAAGCCGCCGCCGTGCACCCACGCCGTCGCTCCGGCGCCGCCCGGCTCCAGCGTGATGATGCGGTCGGCCGCGCGCGCGAGCAGCTCGCGATCGTGCGACACGAGCAGCACCGTCTTCGGCGTCTGCCTGAGCTGTTCCTCGAGCCAGCGCTTCGCCGGCACGTCGAGGTAGTTGTCCGGCTCGTCGAGCAGCAGCACCTCGTCGGGGCCCCGGAGCAGCGCCTCCAGCGCGAGCCGCTTCTGCTCGCCGCCCGAGAGCGTGGTGAGCTCGCGAAAGCGGGCGCGCTCGTACGGCACGCCGAGAGCGGCGACCGTGCACTGATCCCACACCGTCTCGTGCTCGTATCCCCCGGCATCCGCGTACTCGGCGATCGCAGAGGCGTACGCCATCTGCGTGTCGTGCTCGTCGCGCTCGATCAGCGCGTCCTCCGCCGCCTCCAGCGCCTCGGCGGCCGCGCGGATGCGCCGCGGCGCCACGCGCACGAGGAGGTCCTGCACGGTCTCGCCCGCTTCGCCGTGTCCGACGAACTGGTCCATGACTCCGAGACCGCCGTCGATCGTCACGACCCCGGCATCCGCCGCCTGGTCGCCGCGGATGATCCTCAGCAGGGTGGTCTTGCCCGCCCCGTTCGGTCCGATCAGCGCGCTCGTCGAGCCCGCTCCTACTCTGAACGCCGCCTCGTCGAGAAGCGGTCTGCCGTCCGGCAGCGTCAGTGAGACGCCTGCGACATCGATATACCCCACAGTGCGTGGCCGTCCTTCCGCCCGCATGGCGAGCCGACCAGGCTATCAGGAACGGGGATGCCGCGGCGAACCGCGCCGGCCTCGCTCAGGCCAGAGCGCCCGAGGTCGGCACCGGGTTGGCGAACAGGTCGAGCACGGGGCAGTGCGCGTCGACGACGCGTCGGAGCTCCTCATACTGCTCGGCCGTGTCGGGCCCTGTGATGTCGACCGTCACGCGCACGTCGTGGAACCCCGCGCGGCCGGACTCGTCGATGCCGAAGAGCTTGCGCACGTCGAGGTCGCCCTCCGCCGTGATCTCGATCTCGTCGATCGTGAGCCCGAGCGCCTGCGCGTAGAGCCGGAACACGACGACCTGACACGACACGAGCGCGCCGAGGGCGTACTCCACGGGGCTGGCGGCGACGTCGTCACCGGCGAGAGCCGCGGGCTCGTCGACGAGGAAACGGTGCTTCCCCGCCCTGATCTCGGTCGCGACCGAGCCGATGCCGCGGCCCGTGACGCGGTAGGTGAGCTGTGCGTTGCCGGCGTCGGCGGCGATGCGTTCGTGCCAGGCGGCGCCCGCCGCGCCCAGGCGCTGCGCGCGGTCCTCGGCGCTGATGTCGGAGACGGTGGCGATCTGGTCCTGGAGGAGAGTCATGCCGCGACCGTAGCGTCCGGCCCGTGCGGCGCGCGCGGAGTCCGTCATGCGCCGTCATCCGCCGTGACGATCCGCAACATCCGCCGCTCGTGGTTCGGGGCCTCCGTGGCAAGTCGGGATGGTGCGACGCCCTCGGCGCGGATACGCTCGGACTCGCCAGAATTCCGTCCTGACCAGGAGACAGCATGACGACCCCAGACCAGCAGCCGCCTCAGCCCCCGCAGCCGCCGACGAACAACGTGCCCTCGGCTCCGGAGACCCCCTCGTACGCCCCGCCGGCCTACGGCGCCCCCGCACCGGACCCGCAGGCCGCCTACGGAGCGCCTGCCGCGGCCCCCGGCTACCCCGCGGCCCCTCCCGCGCCCGCCTACGCCCCTGCGGATCCGGTGCCCGGCAAGGGCCTCGCGATCGCCGGTCTCATCCTCGCGATCGTCGCACCCATCGTGGGCCTCATCCTGAGCATCATCGCGCGCCCCAAGCTGAAGAGGGCCGGCGCGCCGACCGGGATCGCGACCGCGGGCATCATCATCGGCGCGATCCTCACCGTGGTGTGGATCATCGTCATCGCCATCGCCGTCCTCGGCATCATCGCCCTCGCCTCGATGTGCGGCGAGCTCGGCTCCGGCGTCCACTACGTCAACGGCGTCACCTACAGCTGCGGCGGCTGAGTCCGCAGCGCTGAACGTCGAAGGGGCGGATGCCGCAGCATCCGCCCCTTCGACGTGTTCAGCGCAGGGCTCTCACTTCTTGTAGTTCGGCGCCTCGACGACGATCTGCACATCGTGCGGGTGCGACTCCTTGAGCCCGGCCGCGGTGATGCGCACGAAACGACCGCGCGTCTTGAGCTCCTCGATGGTGCGGGCGCCGACGTAGAACATCGACTGACGCAGTCCGCCGACGAGCTGGTAGGCGACGGCCGAGAGCGGGCCGCGGTACGGCACCTGGCCCTCGATGCCCTCGGGGATGAGCTTGTCGTCACTGGGCACGTCGGCCTGGAAGTAGCGGTCCTTGGAGTAGGAGGTCTGCTTGCCTCGGGTCTGCATGGCGCCGAGCGAGCCCATGCCGCGGTACTGCTTGAACTGCTTGCCCGACTGGAAGACGATCTCGCCCGGCGACTCGTCGGTGCCCGCGAGCAGGGAGCCGAGCATCACGGCGTCGGCGCCGGCCACGAGGGCCTTGGCGATGTCACCGGAGTACTGCAGGCCGCCGTCGGCGATCACGGGGACACCGGCGGGACGCGCGGCGAGCGACGCCTCGTAGACCGCGGTGACCTGCGGCACGCCGACGCCGGCGACGACGCGCGTGGTGCAGATCGAGCCGGGTCCGACGCCGACCTTGACCGCGTCCACGCCGGCGTCGACGAGCGCCTGAGCACCCTCGCGGGTCGCGACGTTGCCGCCGATGACGTCGATGTGGGCGAAGGACTCGTCGGCCTTGAGCCGGCGCACGAGGTCGATGACGCCCTGGGACTGGCCGTTGGCCGTGTCGACCACGAGCACGTCGACGCCCGCGTCGCGCAGCGCCTCGGCGCGCTCCCACGCGTCGCCGAAGAAGCCGATCGCGGCGCCGACGCGCAGCCGCCCCTGGTCGTCCTTGGTGGCGAGGGGGTACTTCTCGCTCTTGTCGAAGTCCTTGATCGTGATGAGCCCGGCCAACTTGCCGTTCTCGTCGATGAGCGGCAGCTTCTCGACGCGGTGCTTCGCGAACAGCGCGATGACCTCCCCCGCCGCCACGCCCACGGGCGCGGTGACGAGGTTCTCGCTCGTCATCACGTCCTTCACGTAGGTGGTCTGACGCTCGAAGCCCGAGACGAAGCGCATGTCACGGTTGGTGATGATCCCGACCAGGCGCCCCTCGTCGTCGACCACGGGCAGGCCGGAGATGCGGTACTGCGCGCACAGCGCGTCGACCTCCTCGACGGTCGCCTCGGGGTTGGTCGTGATCGGGTCGGTGATCATGCCCGACTCGCTGCGCTTGACGCGGTCGACCTGCGCAGCCTGGTCGGCGATCGACAGGTTGCGGTGCAGGATGCCGAGGCCGCCCTCGCGCGCCATGGCGATCGCCATGCGGGCCTCGGTCACCGTGTCCATGGCGCTGGAGAGCAGCGGCGTCGCGACCGAGATCCGGCGGGTCACCCGCGACGAGGTGTCCGCCTCGCTGGGGATGACGTCGGTGTGCCCCGGGAGGAGCAGCACGTCGTCGTACGTGAGTCCGACGAAGCCGAAGGGGTCGTGCTGATCCATGGATTCTCCTCCTGCGCGAACGGCGCGGTTCCGAGTGCGAATGCGGGGGTGCGGACACCGGCCGGTCGGGCCGGAGCGCGTATGTAGATTCTAAGCGAGACACGCCCGGGAACATTCCCGGAAGCCGTGGGATCGCTGCCATCGGGTAGGAGATTCACCGATCGCGCATTACGCTCTAGTCGTCGTCCATCTCCGCGGTTCGCAACCCGACGCCGCGGAGGCCCAGCACTCAAAGTGGAGGTTGCATGGGACCCACAACTGTCGTCGTGCATCGAAAGCGCCCGTGGATCGCCGCGGTCATCGGTCTGTTGATCGCCCTGTCGGCGCTCCTGCTCGCACCCTCGTCCCCCGCATCGGCGGATGAGACGGACGACGGGCAGGAGATCACCGACTTCTACTTCGGCGGCGTGATCACCAACAAGGACCAGCCGGTCTCCGGCGTCGTGATCGGCGTCGACGGGAACGGCTTCACGGCCCAGACCAAGACCGACGCCGACGGCCGGTGGCGGCTGTACGTGCCGGAGAAGGCGGAGTTCACGCTGATCGTCGACGAGGACACCCTCCCCGACGGCGTGATCATCGACCCGGAGCAGCTGCCGCCCGGGATCTCGGCCGTCTCCGGCAAGACCGGGGAGTTCACGGCCGAGTTCGGCCTCACCGGCACGAAGATCGTGAACCTGTTCCTCGGGGCCGGCGAACGGCAGACCACGTCCTTCCTGGATCAGCTGATCAACCGCACGATCGGCGGGATCAACTTCGGCCTGCTGCTGGGCCTCGCCTCGATGGGCGCCGCATTGATCTACGGCACGACGCGGCTCTCGAACTTCGCGCACGGCGAGATGGTCACCTGGGGCGGGGTCGCGGTCGTGATCGTCACCTCCTTCTGGCATCTGCCGCTCTGGCTCGGCATCGTCGTCGCCGTCCTCGCCGGCGGGCTTCTCGGCTGGGTGCTGGACGCCGGGCTCTGGCGGCCGCTGCGCCGGCGCGGCCTCGGCGTCGTGCAGCTCATGATCGTGAGCATCGGCCTCTCGCTGGCCCTGCGCTACGCGCTGCAGTACATCATCGGCGGCGAGACCTACCAGCTGCCAGGAGCGAGCCCCACGCCGATGACCTTCGGCCCGGTCACGCTGTCGTACATCGACCTGGTCGGCATGGCGATCAGCCTCGTCGTCATCCTCGGCGTCGCGCTGTTCCTGACCAGGACCCGCATCGGCAAGGCCACCAGGGCGATCTCCGACAATCCGCAGCTCGCCGCGGCGTCCGGCATCGACGTCGACAGGGTGATCCGCATCACCTGGATCCTCGCCGGCGTCCTCGCAGCCGTCTCCGGCATCCTCTGGGCCTACTTCCGCCCAGGGGTCAAATGGGACATGGGCATGCAGATGCTGCTGCTGATGTTCGCCGCGATCACGCTCGGCGGACTCGGCTCGGCGCTGGGAGCGCTGATCGGATCGCTCATCGTCGGCATCGCGGTGGAGATCTCCACGCTGTGGATCCCCACCGACCTCAAGTACGCGAGCGCCCTCGTCGCACTCATCATCGTCCTGCTGGTGCGACCGCAGGGCCTGTTCGGCCGCAAGGAAAGGTTGGGCTGACATGGACTTCGGGACCATCTTCGGCAACACCCTCGCCTACCTCCTCAGCCCCGTCACCATCGCCTACGCCCTGGCCGCGACCGGTCTGGCCGTGCACTTCGGCTACGCGGGTCTGCTCAACTTCGGCATGGCGGGCTTCATGGCGGTCGGCGCCTACGGGTATGCGATCTCGATCCTCAGCTTCGGGCTGCCCTGGTGGCTCGGCATGATCATCGGCCTGCTCGGCGGCGCCGTGTTCGCGCTGATCCTCGGCATCCCTACGCTGCGGCTGCGCGCCGACTACCTCGCCATCGCGACGATCGCCGCCGCCGAGATCGTGCGGCTGCTGTTCCTCACCGAGGTGTTCGAGGAGTGGACCAACGGTGCGGGAGGCCTCAGCGGCTACGGCAGCGGCTTCCGCGACGTGAACCCGTTCCCGCCCGGCACCTACGGCTTCGGCCCGTGGACCTTCAACGAGGTCGGCCTGTGGAACCGGGTCTTCGGCCTGGTCATGCTCGCCCTCGCGATCCTGCTGGTCTGGGCGCTGATGCGCAGCCCGTGGGGACGCGTGCTCAAGGGCATCCGGGAGGACGAGGACGCGGTGCGGTCGCTGGGCAAGAACGTCTTCGCCTACAAGATGCAGGCCCTCGTGGTCGGCGGCGTCATCGGCGCCCTCGGCGGCATCGTGTTCGTGCTCCCCAGCGCGGTCGTCCCCGGCAGCTACTCCACCTCGCTGACGTTCTTCCTGTGGACGATCCTGCTGCTCGGCGGCGCGGCGACGGTGTTCGGCCCGACGCTCGGCGCGGTGCTGTTCTGGATGGTGTTCGCCTTCCTCGGCAACCTGCTGCCGCAGATGGCATCGGCCGGGCTGCTCCCGATGAGCAGCACCCAGGCCGACGTCGTGCGCTACATCATCGTCGGCATCGTGCTGATGCTGATCGTGATCTTCCGCCCGCAGGGCATCCTCGGCGACAAGAGGGAGATGACCTTTGTCCACTGAGAACGAGACCCCGCAGACCGGCAGCGTCCGTCGCCCCAAGACGACGGGCCTGGCCAAGGGACCTGCGGCCCCCGGCGTCGCCAAGGTCGATCCGATCCTGATCGCGGATGCCGTGCAGCGGCGCTTCGGCGGCCTCGTGGCCGTCGACGTCGACCACGTCGAGATCCCCCGCGGTGCGATCACCGCGCTGATCGGACCCAACGGCGCAGGCAAGACCACGCTGTTCAACCTGCTCTGCGGCTTCGACAAGCCGAACACGGGCACCTGGTCCTTCGACGGCCGCAACCTCTCCGGAGTGCCGTCGTTCAAGGTCGCCAGGATGGGCCAGGTCCGCACCTTCCAGCTGACCAAGTCGCTGTCGCTGCTGACGGTGCTGGAGAACATGAAGCTCGGCGCCCCCGGGCAGAAGGGCGAGCGGTTCTGGCCGAGCCTCTTCCCCGGCCTGTGGCGCAGGCAGGACAGGGAGATCGAGGACAGGGCGCGCGAGCTGCTGAAGAGGTTCAAGCTCGACGCGAAGGAGAAGGACTTCGCCGCGTCGCTCTCCGGCGGTCAGCGCAAGCTGCTGGAGATGGCGCGGGCGCTGATGAGCGAGCCGACCCTGGTGATGCTCGACGAGCCGATGGCCGGCGTGAACCCCGCGCTCACCCAGTCGCTGTTGGACCACATCCTCGATCTGAAGGAGCGCGGCATGACCGTGCTGTTCGTCGAGCACGACATGCACATGGTGCGGCACATCGCCGATTGGGTCGTCGTGATGGCCGAGGGCCGCGTCGTCGCCGAGGGCCCGCCGGAGGAGGTCATGGAGGATCCGGCCGTGGTCGACGCCTACCTCGGCGCCCACCAGGACCTCGATCTCGGCGCAGCGACGGGCAGGCTCACGGTCGTGGACGCCGCGGAGGCGGCGGAGGCTGCGCACCTGCGCGAGCGGATCGAGGCGGAGGCCGAGGCCGAGATCCAGACCGAGGACCCCGCGAAGGAGGACAAGTGATGTCGGACGCGAACGAGAACGCCGCCGTCGACGACCGCGCCGTCATCGTCGAGCTCACCGATGTGCACGCGGGCTATCTGCCCGGCGTCAACATCCTGAACGGTGCGAACCTGATCGCCCGGCAGGGCGAGCTGATCGGCATCATCGGTCCGAACGGCGCGGGCAAGTCGACGCTGCTCAAGTCGATCTTCGGCATGGTGAACGTCCGGTCGGGCGACATCACGGTCAAGGGCGAGAGCATCGTGGGCCTCAAGGCCGACAAGCTGGTCAGGCGCGGCGTGGCGTTCGTGCCGCAGACCAACAACGTCTTCCCCTCGCTCACCATCGCCGAGAACCTGCAGATGGGGCTCTATCAGAACCCCAAGATCTACGCCGAGCGGCTCGAGTTCGTCACCGGGATCTTCGCGGAGCTCGGCAAGCGCCTGAACCAGCGCGCCGGCGGACTGTCCGGCGGCGAGCGTCAGATGGTGGCGATGTCGCGGGCTCTCATGATGGACCCGTCTGTGCTGCTCCTGGACGAGCCGTCGGCCGGCCTCTCCCCCGTGCGTCAGGACGACGCGTTCATCCGCGTCTCGGACATCAACAAGGCCGGTGTGACGACGATCATGGTCGAGCAGAACGCCCGCCGCTGCCTGCAGATCTGCGACCGCGGCTATGTGCTCGACCAGGGCAAGGACGCCTACGAGGGCACCGGCCGCGACCTGCTGAACGATCCGAAGGTGATCGGCCTGTACCTCGGCACGCTCGGTCAGGACGACGCCGCCTGAGACACTCCCCGCTCACGACGAGGGCCCGGATGCCGTGGCATCCGGGCCCTCGCTGTGTGCGGGTGTTACTTGATCCGCTTGAAGGTGTTGCCCGCCCCGTACTCGTAGACGCCCATAGCGGCGCCCTGCGGGTCGTGGTTCTTGTCGAAGGTGACCTCGCCGGAGTAGCCGTCGTAGTCGATCTTCTTGCCGTCGTTGATGAGCTTGGCGCAGTCGGCGAAGCTGGTGCACTTCTCGCCGTCACCCGAGCCGCCCGAGACCTCGATCAGCTGGTCGGCGATGTCGGCGCCCTTGTCCGAACCGGCCTGCAGAGCGCCCAGCGCCATCAGGATGACCGCGTCGTACGCTTCTGCCGCGTAGGTCTGGGACTTGAGGTCGGTGTTGCCCTCGGCCGTCCACACGTCGTTGAGCTGCGTCACGAAGTCGTCCGGCAGATCGGCACCCGCCTTCGTGCCCTTGGCCCCGGTCAGGTCGACGGGCAGGTCGGGGTAGTCCACGAGGTTGCCGTCGACGAGGTACAGGGTGCTGGGGTCGATGCCGGCGTTCTTCAGCAGCGGCGCGATCGTGACGAACTGGTCGTAGGACACCACCGCGACGGCGTCGGGCTTGGCGGCCGCGATCTCGCTCACCTGGGCGTTGAACTGTCCGTCGCCCTGGTTGTAGGAGGCCTCGGCGACGACCTTGCCGCCCGTGCTCTCGAAGACCTCCTTGATGGCGCCCTCGAGGCCCTGGCCGTACGGGTCGTTCTGGTAGATGATGCCGAGGGTCTTGTGCTCGTCCTCGGCGATCGTGTTGGCCAGCACCTCGCCCTGCAGGTAGTCGCTCGGCGCGGTGCGGAAGTACAGGTCGCTGAGCCCGGCGAAGGCGACACCCGTGTTGGACGGGGAGATCGCGAGGATGCCCGCGCTGGTGTTGCTGTCGACGACCAGCTTGGTGACGCTGGACGAGGCCGCGCCGACCAGGGTGGTGATGCCCTCGCTCTGCAGCTTCTGCATCGAGGTCTCGTAGGCCTTGTTGTCGAGGTCGCCCTCGTCGGCCTTGCTCAGCTTGATGGTCACGCCGGCCTTGGCGTCGTTGACGTCCTTGACGGCGAGAGCGACGCCGGCCTCCATCGGCGGGTCGAGGAACGCCAGCGATCCCGTGGCCGGGAGCAGCGACCCCATCTTCAGAGTGACGTCCGCACCGGGCTTGCCACCGCCTCCGTCACCGCTGCCGCTGCCGCTGTCGCTCGGCGTGCTGCAACCCGCCAGGATCAGTGCCGTGGCGCTGGCCAGGGCGATGCCAGTGAAGACGCGCGAGGTACGCGAGTTCTTCCATCCGTTCATGGTGCTCCCTTGCTTAATGAACGTGGGTGACCCGTTTTCGGGTGACTCCACCCTAAGCGGTACCCGGTTCGGGCGCAGCGGCATTCGGTTTCAGTGCGTTAACGATCCGCACGTCCGCCCACGGGCCTCAGACGAGCTCGGCCGGCCGCTCACGGCGCCCGCGACGGGCCTGCAGCGCGACGTCGACCAGGAAGACGCCGATGGCGATCCACACGAGCACGAAGCCCGCCCAGCGCTCCGGCGGCATCGGCTCGCCGAGCAGCAGCCAGCCGACCAGGAACTGCATCACCGGGGTGATGAACTGGATCATGCCGACCAGGGTCAGGTCGACCCGGCGCGTGCCCGCTGCGAACAGCAACAGCGGCACGGCGGTGGCGATGCCGGCGAATGACACGAGCAGCGTGTTCAGCGCGCCGGACGAGCCGTAGGTGATGCCGCCGTCCTGCGCCACGACGGCGAGGATCACGGCGGCGATCGGAATGAGCCAGAAGGACTCGAGGGTCAGTCCGCTGGTGGCGTCCACAGCGGGGCCGATCTGCTTCTTGACGAGTCCGTAGACCCCGAACGACGCGGTCAGCGACAGCGCGATCCACGGGAACGTGCCGTGCGCGACGATGATGACCACGACGGCGAGCGCGGCGACGCCGATCGCGACCCACTGCAGCCGGCGGATCCGCTCGTGCAGGACGAGCACGCCCAGCAGCACCGTGGTGATCGGGTTGATGAAGTACCCGAGGCTGGTCTCGACCACCTGGCCGTCGAGGGTCGCCACCACGAAGACCTGCCAGTTGATGTAGATCAGCACGCCGGCGAGGGCGGTCAAGCCGAGCAGCTTGGGCTGACGGACGATCGCGATCAGCGCAGGCCACCCGCGCGTCACGGTGAGCAGCAGCAGGCAGAACACGAATGAGAGCAGCACGCGCCAGGCGACGAGCTCCCACGGGCCGATCGGCTTGAGCGCGATGAAGTACAGCGGCAGCACGCCCCAGATCACGTACGCGCCGACCGTGTACAGCGTCCCCGCGGTCTTCGAGCTCACCGACCAAGCCTACGACCGCTCGGGGAGCGGAAAGACGGAGGGCCCGGATGCACGATGCATCCGGGCCCTCCGCTCTGCGGTTCGCTGGATCAGCGGACGACGACCGCCAGGACGTCGCGAGCCGACAGGACGAGGAACTCGTCGGCGCCGAACTTGACCTCGGTGCCGCCGTACTTGCTGTAGAGCACGCGGTCGCCGACGGCGACGTCGAGCGGAACGCGGTTGCCGTTGTCGTCGATGCGACCGGGGCCGACGGCCACGACCTCGCCCTCCTGGGGCTTCTCCTTGGCGGTGTCGGGGATGACCAGGCCACTCGCGGTGGTCTGCTCGGCCTCGACCTGCTTGATGACGATGCGGTCCTCGAGCGGCTTGATGGAAACCGACACGGTCTACCTCTTCTTTCTTGACGCTGACACGAAAGACTTGTTCGCACTCTCAACCCGAGAGTGCTAACGCCAGTCTAGGCGCATGGCTGGCACTCATGCAATGCGAGTGCCAGCCGGGCCCGCCTAAGCTTTACCCGTGGAGATGTCCGAGCTGCGCGCACTGCTCACCCCCGAGGGGCTCGAGCTGCTCGACGCCCTCGGTCCGATCTCGTCGACCTCGGAGGTCGCGCGCGCCGTGACGCGGCTGCGGGCCGCGGGGCACTCCCCCGATCTCGTCTCGGCGGTCGTCGGCCAAGCCCATCTCCGCGCGAGGGCCACGGCCAAGTTCGGCGAGTTCGCCGACCGGATGCTGTTCACGAAAGCGGGGCTCGAACAGGCGACGAGGCTGGGCGTGGCCGCACGCCACGCGCAGCGCATGCGCCGGGCCGGGGCGTCGCTCGTCGCCGACCTCGGCTGCGGCATCGGCGGCGATGCCCTCGCGTTCGCCGGAGCCGGCCTCGACGTGCGGGCGGTCGACGCCGACGAGGTCACCGCGGCGATCGCCGCCTTCAACCTCGCCCCGTTCGGCTCCGAGGTGCGTCACGGCACCGCCGAGCAGGCCGACCTCACGGGGGTCGACGCGGTGTGGATGGACCCCGCCCGGCGCACCGCCGGCCACTCCGAGACCCGCCGCGTCTCCGCCGACGACTATTCCCCGTCCCTCGACTGGGCCTTCGAGCTCGCCACGCGCGTGCCGACCGGCATCAAGCTCGGGCCGGCGCACGACCGCGACGCCCTGCCGGCCGACGCCGAGGCGCAGTGGGTGAGCGCCAACGGGAGCGTCGTGGAGCTCGTGGTCTGGACGGGGTCGCTCGCCAGGGAGGGGGTGCGCCGCGCGGCCCTGGTGGTGCGCGGCGACCGCTCGCACGAGCTCACCGCAGCGGAGGACGCCGGCGATGCAGAGGTCCGCGACCTCGGCGCCTACCTGCACGAGCCCGACGGCGCGGTCATCCGGGCCCGCCTCATCGGCGACGTCGCGCGCAGCCTGCAGGCGGGGATGCTCGACCGGCGCATCGCCTACCTCACCTCCGACGCCGCGCTCACCAGCCCGTTCGTGCAGTCCTTCCGCGTGCGCGAGACGATGCCGGCCTCCCCCAAGGCGATCAACGCCGTGCTGAAGGCCAACGACATCGGCACGCTGGAGATCAAGAAGCGCGGGGTGGACATCGACCCCGCCGCCTTCCGGCGCAGGCTCGCCCTGCGCGGCCGGGAGTCGGCGACCCTCGTCCTCGCGCGCATCGGCGATCGCCGCCTGGCGATCCTCGCCGACCGCGTACCGGCGGCGGTCTGACTCAGCCGTCCGGATCGGTGATCGGGCCGGTGACCTCGATCGGGTCGCCGCTCTCGGTGTCGGTCACGACCGTGGTCGCCACCCCCTCGCCCTCGGTGATCGTGAGGTAGGGCATCTGCCAGCGCGTGAACCGCACCGACACCCTCCAGGAGGCGGCGCCGTTCGGGTCCACGGCGCCGAACTCGATCGACTCGAACAGCTCGTCCCCCTTTCGGCACCCCCGGTCGCCCGTGGCGTCGAGGACGACGCAGGACTCCCCTGCGATGCTGCCGAACCAGACGGGCTGTCCGCGGAAGTAGCCGATCAGCGAGATGTCGGGGGAGAAGCCGTCAGACATGAGCTCGACGGCCCTGTCGTGCTCCTCCCCCACGTACTGGGAGAGCATCGACTCCGTGGCGTTCCACCGCTGGACGGCGACGAGGGGTCGGCCGTCGGTGGCGGGCATGGCGAAGGCGTTCACGCTCGTGCCGCCGACGTAGCCGTCGGCCCCCTCGTCGTCCCGCACGAAGACCGAGGCGCTGAGGGGGAAGGTCGCGACATCCTCCTCCGCCACGCAGCTGGCGCTCGAGTCCTCGCCGACGTCGAGGATGAGGCACAGGAGGTCGGGGTCGCTCTTCGTTGCGTACCAGACCAGGGCGTCGTCGTCCCGCGCGACGGCGCGCACCGACCCCTCGTCGTAGCCGCCCTTCTCGGAGAGCTGGATGCGGCGCTGCACCTCGTCGTCCGAGAGGGGGATGCTCTCGTCGTGCGGGGCGAACAGCGCCCAGCCCGCGCCCAGCCCGACGGCGATCAGCAGTGCGGATGCCGCGGCTGCCGCCTTCCACCGGGCGGCGAGGAAACGGCGCCAG
Source organism: Microbacterium hydrocarbonoxydans (assembly GCA_040395495.1). Taxonomy (GTDB): domain Bacteria; phylum Actinomycetota; class Actinomycetes; order Actinomycetales; family Microbacteriaceae; genus Microbacterium; species Microbacterium hydrocarbonoxydans_D. Next base: position 90,405 of record JBEBQG010000009.1, read on the forward strand.
GTGGGCACGGCGACCTGTCCGTCCGCCATCGCGGCGTGCTCCTGCAACGGAGCGACCGGCTGCGACGCCGCCGCGCGGGCGTCGGCGTCCGCGTCCGGCGAGTCGAGACCGCCCATCGCGCGCGAGATCCGATCGGGCTGCCCCAGCGGTGCGGCGACGACCGGGACGGGAGGAATGGACTCGTCGGCACCGGCGTCCTCGGCCCCGGCGTCCTCGACCCTGGCGTCCGCCGCCCTGGCAACCTCGAGGGCTCGCAGCCGCTCCGCCTCGGCATCCGTCAGCCCGCCGCCGCGGCCGTAGGCCTTGCGCTGCAGCTCCCGCAGATCGTCGTCACCCGCCGTCATGGGTGTCGCCCTCCACCTTGAGGTACGAGGCGCCGTTCGTCGAGTACGCCAGCTCCACGCGCCACTCGCTCGTCGCCCCCTGCTCATCCACGTCGGCGCCGCTCAGCACGATGCTCTGCTGGGTCTCCTCCGCCGCCTTGCAGGCGCGCGCCTCGACCGCGTCGACGATCAGGCACTGCTGGCTCTGGATGCCGTCGAACTTCGCGGCGCTCCACACGGGGGCTCCACGGAAGTAGCCGACGACGGAGTACGAGAACGGGGGGAAGCCCTCGTCGAGCAGCTCCTGCGACCGCTCGGCCTCCGCCCCGGTGAACTGAGCGCCCCAGTCGATGCCGCTCATGTCGAACGATTGGATGGCGGCGAGGATCTCGCCGGTCGTCGAGCGCAATGCCGTCACCGAGATCTGCAGGCTGTCGTTGCCCTCCGACCCGCTCGGGAAGGAGAGGGACGTGGTGCTCACACCCGTGGTCTCCATCTCCTCCATCGGCACGCAGTTGCTGGACGACCCGGCCTGCGTGTCCAGCACGACGCAGGCCAGCAGGCCGTCGCGCTTGGTGCCGTACCAGACCAGGACATCGTCGTCCTTGCCGATCGCCCTGAGCGTTCCGTCATCGAAGTTGCCCTTGGCGATCATCTCCGCCCGCCGCTGCTGCTGCGCGGCGCTCAGGTCCACACCGCCCGATCGGGGTCCGAAGAGCGCCCATCCGGCACCGACCCCGATCGCGAGCAGCACGATCGAGGCGGCGGTCACGACCGCCCAGTGCCGACGCGCGAGACGGGCCCGTCCTCCCTCGGAGGGGATGGCGCCTCTCGGATCGCCCGGTGCAGCAGCGGACGCTGCAGGATCGGTCGGCGCCGGGACGGACCGTGCAGGATCGCCCGAGGCGGAGTCCTCGGCGACGACCTCCCCTGCCGGATCGATCCCGCGAGTCGGATGCGTCGCGGGGCCGGCGTCCTGCGCCAGCTCCTCGAACCAGGACGGCGGATCGTTCGAGACCCTCCGCACGGGTTCCCCCGCCGCGGCCGGCACGGCGGACGGGCCGGAGAAGCGCGCCGACTCCAGCTCGCGCAGGCGTTCCGCCTCGGCCGCGGTCAGACCACCGGCACGCCCGTAGGCACGCGCCTGCAGCGCGCGCAGCTCGGTGGTTCGGTCGAGGTCCGGCATCCGCCTATCCGAGTCTCTCGAACTGCATGCCGGCCCACACCAGCCAGCCGAGGCTGTAGACCGTGGCGGCGAGACCGAGCACGAGGGCCCAGCGGGCCATCGCGCGGCTCTCGGCGGGGCGGCGGAGCGACATGATCGCGGCGACGACCGCCACGATCGCCACGGGGATGCCCCACCCGACGAAGAACGAGGCACCGAGAGCGACGATCGCCGCGAACAGCGCCCACGGGGCGAGTCTCATGTCATCGGCCGATGCGACGCCGGTCGACGGCTCCCAGCCTGTGGCGTCGTCGGCATCGACATCGGGACCGCTCACGACCACGGGCTCGATCCCGACCGGCCCGGTGGGGAGCTTGGTGTAGCCGTCTCTGCGGGCGCCGGGAAGCCGCGCCGTGCCCGCCGGTCGTTCGATCTCGCCGCTCAGCCCCTCGATGCGCGCATGCGGCGGCTCGACGCCGTCTCCCGTCGTGCCGTGGCTCGACGGGAGGGGCGTGCCGGAGTCGCCGGTCATGCCGGGACCGCCTCCGCGACCTGGATCTCGGTCACCGGCAGGGTGGAATCCGCGCCGAAGGCGAGCCTCGACGGACGCCTCCCCGACGCGATGAGCTCGGCGGCCAGCGCCGCGATCATGGCGCCGTTGTCCGTGCACAGCGACAGCGGCGGGATCCGCACGGTCACCCCCGCGGCGGCCGCGCGCTCGACGGCGACCTCGCGCAGGCGCCTGTTGGCGATCACGCCGCCCCCGAGCAGCAGCCTCGGCACCCCGCGCTCCTGGCAGGCGGCGAGCGCCTTGGTGACGAGCACGTCGACGACCGATTCGCGGAAGCTCGCGGCCACATCGGCCACCGGCACCTCGACGCCGTCGGCCTCGCAGCGCTCGATCCAGCGCGCGACGGCGGTCTTCACACCCGAGAAGGAGAAGTCGTACCGGTGCGCTGCCATGTCGGAGGCACGGGACAGGCCCCGCGGGAAGCGGATCGCGCCGGGATCGCCCCCCACGGCCGCCCTGTCGATCTCGGGGCCGCCGGGGTACGGCAACGACAGCAGCCGGGCGACCTTGTCGAACGCCTCTCCCGCCGCGTCGTCGACGGTCTCGCCGAGCAGCTCCACATCGGTCGTGAGGTCGCGCACGTGCAGCAGCGAGGTGTGCCCGCCCGATACGAGCAGGGCGATGGTCGGGTACTCGAGAGGCTCGGAGACGGGAGTGAGTATGTCGGCGGCGATGTGCCCGACGAGGTGGTTCACCGCATACAGCGGCCTGCCCAGGGACACGGCGAGGCCCTTCGCGGCCCCGACCCCCACCATGAGGGCGCCGGCGAGCCCAGGACCGCTCGTCACCGCGACGGCGTCGAGGTCGTCGAGCGTCACTCCGGCCTCGGCGAGCGCGGCGTCGATCGACGGCTGCAGCGCCTCCAGGTGCGCGCGCGCCGCGACCTCGGGCACGACGCCGCCGTAGCGGGCGTGCTCGTCCATGCTCGATGCGATCGTGTTGGAGAGCAGCGCACGGCCTCGGACGATGCCGATACCGGTCTCGTCGCAGCTCGTCTCGATGCCGAGCACCAGAGGGGCGGTCATGGGCGGGCCTCCTGGGCGGTGTCGGAGACGGGGCGCTCGGCACGCAGATGCAGGCGCATCACGATCGCGTCCACGTCGTCCGGCTGATAGTAGCGGGGGCGCCTGCCGATCTCCTCGAAGCCCTCAGAGAGGTAGAGCCCGGATGCCGCGGGGTTGTCGGCGCGCACCTCCAGGAACACCTCGCGGGCGCCTCTGGCCCGCGCGGCGTCGAGCAGTGCGCGCAGCAGTGCCCTGCCGCGGCCGGCGCCGCGGTGCGGGCGGTCGAGGGCGATCGTCTGGATGTCGGCATCCGCCCCGCCCTGCAGGGCTCGCACCCCTCCGTACCCGACGACCACGCCGTCGATCTCGTCGACGAGATAGCGCCCGTGCGGGCTCTCCAGCTCCGCCGCCATGGTCTCCGCGCTCCACGCGTCGGTCGGGAACGACCGGTGCTCGACGGCCATGATGGCGTCGAGATCCGCTCTGGTCGCGTCGCGGAGGGTCACAGCCCCACCCGCTTCGGGGCGGCAGGCAGCTTCACGTCGGGGTGGCGCATGTAGAGCGGCTCCTCCCCGGCGAGCGTGCGTCCCGCGGCGAGCGCACGCGCGCCCACCCGCGCGAGATCGGCGGCCGACAGCTCGGCCACGTCGATCCTCGGCACGCCGCCGAGATGCGCATCGGCATCGACGGCCGGTACGAGCACGGTGTCGGCGACGACGAGCGGGATGCCGTCTGCGTCGAGCCCGTCGAAGACCGTGACGGCGACCTCACGACGGCGCGCGTCCGTGACGATCGCGAACGGACCGGAGACGGAGCCGATCGCCGTCAGCGCGGCGGCGAGATGGCTCGGGACCGGGATCACGGGGATACCGCGCCCGAGGGCGAATGCCCGCGCCGCGGCGATCCCGATGCGCAGTCCGGTGAACGGGCCCGGCCCCATCCCGGCGACGACGTGCGTGATCTCCCCCTCGCCCGCGAGGTCGAGCGCGCGCACCAGCAGGTCGCCGATCACCTCGGCGTGGCCGAGCGGGTCGGCGGCGCTCGATTCGGCGCGGACGGCGCCGTCGTCGCCGATGAGGGCGACGGCGGTGCCGAGGGAGGTGTCGACGGCGAGGATCACCTCTCCAGGGTAGTCGGGGATGCCCGCGTGGCCGCGCGCGCCCACCTGTCCCCTCCGCCCGCTCGCGCCCGGGCCACGGCGTCGGCCGCCGCGTCCGCGAGGACGTCGGCGTCGAAGCCGCACGCCGACGAGGCGGCCCACCCCACGCTGGCCGAGACGCGCACGCTCGGGATCCCGGCGTCGCGGTCGATCGTGGAGATGCGGGTGAGCATCGACCTGACGTGGTGACGCACGACCTCCTCGCTCCCCCAGACGAGAACGAGCGCGCGGCCGTCGCCGACCCGGTCGATCTCGGCGGTGACGGGCATCGTCGCCTCCACATCGCCGTGGAACCGCTCGTTGAGCACGGCGAACGCCGCCGACGACGACGCCTCGCGCAGGTCCTCGGGGTCGTCCAGCCGCACATCGAGCAGCGACCAGCCCTGGTCGTTCTGCATCCTCGCCCTGCGCAGCCGGCTGCGGATGCGGGCGAGCCGGTCGCCGCCTCCGTGGCGTGCGGGTGCGCCGGTGCGCACCAGCAGCACGAGCGTGAATGCGGCGCACGTGCTCATCACCAGGGTGCCGACGGTGTTCACACCGCGGAGCACGGCGAGCTGCTGGTCGCTGCTGACCGAGCCGACGAGGAAGCCCGATGCCACGGCCGCGACGGCCAGCACGACGAACACGCCGGAGGCCAGCATCAGCGGCATCGTGATGTCCCTGGCCACACCGTCCAGCCGGAACAGCTCGTACACGATCAGGGCGGCGAAGACGCTGGCGGCGAGGAAGGCGACGCGGAAGACGCTCGCGTATACCGGTGTGCCCGCCGTGATCAGCAGCACGGCGGGGCACAGCACCGCGAACGCGGCGGCCGGCACCCAGCGGACGCGCCGCCCGGCGTACAGCCGCAGCCCTACCCACACCAGAGGTTCGAAGTCGAGCAGGATGCCGGAGGCCCCGGCCCTCAGCACGGGGTCGTCGAGCTGATAACCGCCGAGCCACAGGTAGGCGCCGACCATGCCCAATCCGAACGCCGCCCCCCACACGATCGTCGCCCTGCCGGGACGTGCGAGCGTGGCCAGGGACACGACGAGCACGGCGAGCACGGTGACGACGGCCACCATGCTCGTCGTCACGTCGATGTTCAACGGGGTGTGCATCGCGCCGGTCACGCGGTGTCCTCTCTCGGGGCGGGGCGGGGGAAGCGCAGGATGACGCGGGTGCCGTGGCCGACGGCGCTGTCGACCTCGATCTCGCCGCGGTGGGCCACGACGATGTCGCGTGCGATGCCCATGCCGAGCCCGGATCCGGGGATGCCCGCGCGCATCGCGGCGTCGGAGCGGAAGTACGGTTCGAACAGGCGGGGGATCTCGGCTGCGGGGATGCCGTCTCCGGTGTCGGCGATGGTCACGGTCGGGCGGCCGTCGTCGCCGGCCTCCACGGTCACCACGATCCGCCCGCCGGACGGGGTGTACTTCACCGCGTTGCCGAGCAGGTTGTCGAGCACCTGCCGCAGACGGAAGGCGTCCCCGTCGATGAGGAGGCTCTCCGCACCAGCGACGGAGAGGTCCTGCGCGCTCCCCCAGGCGATGGCGGAGTACGACGCGGCCGAGGCGTCGGCGAGCTGGCGGAGGTCGACGGGCTCGGCGGCCGTCTCGGCCTCGCGCACCAGGTCGCCCAGCGCGCCGGCGACGAGGTTGTGCAGTCGCTCACCCGCACTCGCCACGATCTCGAGCTGCTCGACGACCCTGGGCGGAAGGTCGTCGCGCTCCAGCATCAGGTCGACGTGCCCGATCATGGCCGTCAGCGGGTTGCGGATCTCATGCGAGATCACCGCCGACATCGTCCGCCTCCGCTCGTCCGCCTCGAGCAGCTCGGTGACGTCGCCGATGATCACGAGGGTGAGGTGCTCGTCGAGCGGCCCGGCCGCCATGGGCTGTGTGGTCACGTCGAGCGCATGCCATCGCCCCTCCCCGTCGAACAGCCATACCCTCTCGCCGACCAGCTCCTCGCCGCGCGCCCCTCGCGCGAGCGAGGTCCGCTCCGGCGGCAGCGGGTCCCCGCGGCGGGTGCCGTACTCGACGGCGGCCGACGGCAGCGCCGCCCCGAAGGCGTCGAGCCCGTACAGCGACCGGTAGGCGTCATTGGTGCGGCGGATGCGTCCGTCGGCGGCCACGACCACGAGTGCCACGTCGAGCGCATCGATGATCTGGGTCACGCGCAGTTGCTGGGTCTCCGCCCGCTCGGCTGCGCGACCGGCCTGTTCCGACTGGCGGCGCAACAGCCGGCGGATCGCTCTCGATCGGCGAGCGCCGATGTGCACGGTCGCGCCGAGGAAGCTCAGCGTCAGCAGCACGCTGAGCATGCGCACCATGATGTCGGAGGGATCGCCGCTGTGATCCGAGAACGCGACGAGGCACACCCCGATGAAGCCGATGCAGCCGAACACCCAGGCGAGCCCGAAGTAGGTGGCGATCCACGTCACGGGGAACACCCAGAGGAAGCCGACGCGGACGTCGGCGGCCCCGGTGGCGAGACCGATCGCCAGCGAGTCGAGCAGCGGCACGGCCACGGCGGCGGTGCGGGGCAGCCGGGCCCACGGCACCAGCAGGGTCAGGATCGAGGTCGCCATGATCAGGCCGAGGCTCGCGATCACCATCGGGGTCGCGAGCGTGAGTGGGACGAAGGCAGCGATCACCACCGCCATCGCGGCCATGCTGCCGGTGAAGATCAGCTGCCAGCGCCAGATCGAGAGCGTGCGGACCATATGCGCCGCCTCTCCTCATCGATCCTCAACGTTGCCGCAAGATTACTGAAATATGGGCTGGCCGACCCTCGCCGTCGGCAGGTATCGCCCTAGCATCCTGAGTGGGGCCGGTGACGCTCGTTGGGGACGCGCGGATGCTGCGGCCGCGGCTTCTGGGGAGCCGCGGCCATACCGGTCAGTCGGCACCGCTCTCCTCCCCCGGGGTGAGCCGGTAGCCGACGCCCCGCACCGTCTCGATGTAGCGCGGGCTCACGGGGCTGTCGCCGATCTTGCGACGCAGATTGGTCATGTGCGCCTCGACCGCGCGTTTGTCCGGTTCGCCGACGTAGTCCGACGCCGGGCGGGCGTCGCCGCGGAGCACGCGAGCCAGATCGGCCTTGCTGCGCACGTGCCTGCCCGATTCGAGGAGCGCCGCGAGCAACTCGAACTCCGTGGCCGTGAGCAGCACCTCGTGCCGCTCGATGTGCACGGTGTGCGTGGCGAGGTCGACGCTCAGGTCGCGATGCCGGCGCTGGTCTCCGCGCGAGGCACGTCCGGAGCCGTAGGGCCGGCGCATGAAGGCCTCGATGCGCGCCCGCAGCTCCCGTGGCCGGAACGGCTTGACCAGGTAGTCGTCCGCACCCGAGGTGAGCCCGAGGACCACGTCCGATTCGTCACCGAGGGCCGAGAGCATGATGATGTGGGTGCCGCCGATCTCGCGGATGCGGCGTGCCACCTCGAAGCCGTCGATCCCCGGAAGGTTGACGTCGAGCGTGGTGATCACGGGGTCGTGGGCGCTCACCGCCTCGATGCCCTGGAGCCCGTCCCCCGTGAGCACCGTCTCGAAGCCGGCCGCGCGGAAGATCTCGTCGAGGAGGCCGCGCACGTCGGGGTCGTCCTCGATGACGACGGCCACGCGCGGACGGGAGGGAAGATCGGCCATTGCTCCCCCTGCTCGTGCTGCGGGCCCCGGCGACACCGCCATGCTGGAATTCTAGCGGTGCGGGCCGTCGTCCTCAGCGGCTTCGGCGCGAGACCGTCACGACCCTCGGGGCATCGAGGTCGAGATCAGCGGGGTCGAGATCGTCGCCGGTGCCCACCGGGCGCTCCAGCTCGATGTCCCACCACGTGTCGACGAGTCCCTCCGCCATGCCGCGGCCCCACTCGACCACGACCACCGAGCGCGCGAGATCGAGGTCGAGATCGTCGAGCTCGTCGCCGGAGCCCAGCCGGTAGGCGTCGACGTGCACGAGCGGCGCGCCTCCGACGAGCGACGGATGCGTCCGCGCGATCACGAAGGTCGGGCTCTGCACGGGGCCGCGCACGCCCAGCCCCTCGGCGAGTCCGCGCGTGAACGTCGTCTTACCGGCCCCCAGCGGGCCGGTCAGGATCACGAGATCGCCGGCGGAGAGACCGCGCCCGATGTCGGCCCCGAGGCGCTCCATCTGCTCCGCGGTAGCGATCTCGCGCCGGCCGACGAAGGCGTCGATGCTCACGACGCCCTCCGCGGCACCCGCGGGCCGATGCGCGTGACGATCTCGTAGTCGATGGTGCCGGCGGCATCCGCCCAGTCCGTCGCCGACGGCACGCCGAGGGTCGGATCGCCGAAGAGCACCACCTCGTCGCCGATGGACACGGGGGTGTCGCCCACGTCGACCACGAACTGGTCCATGGCGATCCGGCCGACGTTGGTGAAGCGCCGCCCCGCGATCGAGACGGGGAGGCGTCCTGACGCCTGGCGAGGCACCCCGTCGGCGTACCCGAAGGGCACGAGCACGAGGGTCGTGTCGCGGTCGGTGCGGTGGTCGTAGCCGTAGGAGACCCCGGTGCCGGCCGGCACGCGGCGCACGGCGGCGATTGCGCCGCGCAGCGTCATCGCCGGGCGCAGTCCGAGGGAGGCCGAGGTGCGGCCGGCGAACGGGGAGAGTCCGTACAGGCCGATGCCGATGCGCACCGCGTCGAGGCGGGTCTCGGGGAGGTCGATCGCGGCGGCCGTCGCCGCGATGTGACGGATCTCCGGACGGATGCCGAACGATGCGGCCGCCGTGACACCCTGCTCGAACCTCGCGAGCGCGGCGCGATCGTCGTCCGCGGACGTGTTGGAGAGGTGGCTGAACAGCCCGACGATGCGGAGTCGTCCGATGCGCTCCAGCCGCGCGGCCTCGGCGAGCACCCTCGTCCAGTCGGCTGGGGCGATGCCGTTGCGCGACAGCCCGGTCTCGAACTTGAGGTGCACGCCCACCGGTCGGTCGACGCCGGCCGCGGCCGCCGCGGCCTCGAGCTGGTCGAACGACGAGATGCCGACTTCGATGCCCTGCGCCGCCGCCTGCTCGAACCGCTCGCCCGGCGCGTGCAGCCACGCCATGATCGGGGCGGTGATGCCCTGGCGGCGGAGCTCGAGCGCCTCGGAGATCTCGGCGACGCCGATCCTCGTCGCCCCGCCCGCGAGCGCGGCCACCGCCACGGCCGCCGCGCCGTGCCCGTAGGCGTTCGCCTTCACGACGGCGATGACCTGGGTGCCGGTGAGCCGACGGAAGTGCCTGACGTTGTCGCCGATGGCGTCGAGGTCGATGGCGGCCTCGCGGAACGGGATGGTCACAGCGGCTCTCCTTCGGCGACGACGAACGCCGCGGCCAGCCCGGCGTCATGGGTGAGGGTGAGGTGGAGAGCGGTGATGCCGCGCTCCTCGACCACGGTCGCGGTCGTGCCGGACAGCACGAACCGGGGCTGACCCGATGCCGCGGAGGCGATCTCGATCTCGGTCCAGTGCACCCCGTCGGAGCCGCCGAGGGCCTTGATCAGCGCCTCCTTCGCCGCATACCTGGCGGCGAGCGACGGCAGTCGCAGTCCCTGCTCGGCCTCGGTGAACAGCCGCGGCAGGAGCCGGGGCGTCCTCTGGACCGTCCGCTCGAACCGCGGGATGTCGACGAGGTCGATTCCGGTCCCGATGATCACCCGTTCAGCCTAGTCGCGCCGTGCCTCGGCATCCGTCCCCTGCCCCCAGCCCCGGCCCCGTCCCCGGCCCACACCCCGTCCCCGTCCCCCGCTCCCGGCCCACACCCCGTCCTGGCCCCGTCCCGCTCGGCGCCCGTCCCGGCCCCGGCCCGCGCGCCGCCCCGTCCCGGCCCGCTCGGCCCCGTCCCCGGCCCACGTCCCACGCCCCGTCCCGCTCGGCGCTTTGTCGGCACTGGAACCACTCCGTCGGCGGAACACGCCAGCACGGCTCCGACACAGCGGATTCCCCGCCGACGGAACGACAAGTGACGTTCTCCTCCACAATCAGCAAGGTCGCCCGATCTGTCCACAACCGCCGAGATCCGGCCACCGATGCCCCGGCGTTGTCGGAGGCTCGAAGGATGTTTGATCCTGCATATCTGCTTGAGCGCTTCGGCGGCATCGCACACGGCTCCCGCATCCAGAAGTACGGATGCTCCCGGAGGGACGTCCGCGCGGCGGCTGATGCCGGCCGCATCCGGAGGATCCGACAAGGCCTCTATGCGCTCCCGGGCCTTGATCCGGCAATCACAACGGCCGCGGCGCACGGCGGCGCACTTACCTGCGCGGCGGCCCTTCGCGCGCACGGCGTCTGGGTGCTTCCCTCCGCCGATCGGGCGGTGCATGTCTGGCTCGGTCGAGCAGGCCGCGCCCATGCCCACGTCGGCTGCGAGTGCACCGTGCACTTCTCAACCGGTCGAGCCGAACCCGGGCTTGCGCCCGTCGCCGACTGCCTCATCCACGCGCACCGATGTCTCGACGAGGAGGCATTCTTCGCCGCGTACGAGTCCGCATGGAACAGCCGGCTGCTCGATGCCCATGACCGCGCACGCGTGCACGCAGCGCTTCCTTCTTCAGCACAGTGGATGCTGAACGCGGCACGACCCGACGCGGGGAGCGGCCTGGAATCGATCCTGAGACTCCGGCTCCTCCTTCTCGGCATCAGGCTCGATTGCCAGGTGGAGATCGACGGAGTGGGAAGGGTGGACTTCGTCGTCGGCGGCCGTGTGATCCTCGAGGTCGATGGTCGCGAGAATCATGTGGGTCCAGACCGACGGCACCGCGATCTGATGCGGGATGCCGCCGCGTCGGCGAAGGGGTTCGAGACGCTGCGCTTCGATTTCGCGATGGTTCTCCACGACTGGCCAACCGTCGTGGCCGCGATCGAGCACGCGCTCCGCCGCACCGCGCGCTGATCCTCTCAATGCGCGGGAAGCACATGCCGTGCTCCCACTTTGTCGGCGCAGAACATCGTCTGTCGGTCCCAGACCAGCGCGCGACACCGATAACCGAGGTTCCGCGCCGACAAACGACCGAGGCCCGACGCTCCGGGCCCGAGGACCGGGGTTTGGGACCGCCACGGGACCGCCCGAGGGGCCCGAGCACCGAGGCCCCCGGCGCCCCGGGAACCCCCGGGCGCGCGGGAACCCGCGCCGGGCTACTCGACCGTGACGGACTTGGCGAGGTTGCGCGGCTGGTCGACGTCAAGGCCCTTCGCCGTGGCGAGGGCCATGGCGAAGATCTGCAACGGCACCACGGCCAGCAGCGGCTCGAACATCGCTCCGGCGAGCGGGATGCGGATCACCTCGTCGGCGAAGGGCAGCACGGCGGCGTCGCCCTCTTCGGCCACGACGATCACACGGGCACCGCGGGCGCGGATCTCCTGGATGTTCGACACGACCTTGGAGTGGATGAGCGCGGAGTGCCGCGGCGACGGGAGCAGCACGAACACGGGCTGCCCCGGCTCGATGAGCGCGATGGGGCCGTGCTTGAGCTCGCCCGCGGCGAAGCCCTCGGCGTGGATGTAGGAGATCTCCTTGAGCTTGAGCGCGCCCTCGAGGGCGATCGGGTAGCCGACGTGGCGCCCGAGGAACAGCACCGACCGGGTGTCGGCCATCCAGCCGGCGAGCTGCTGCACGTGCTCCTGCTCCTCGGACAGGACGCGGGCGACCTTCTCCGGGAGAGCCTGCAGCTCGGCGACGTCGACGGATGCGTCGGCCACCGTGCCGCGGATGCGACCCATGTGCAGGCCGAGCAGCAGCAGCGCGGTGATCTGGGCCGAGAACGCCTTGGTCGAGGCGACGGCCACCTCGGGGCCGGCGTGCGTGTAGACCACGGCATCCGACTCGCGCGGGATCGTCGCGCCCTGCGTGTTGCAGACCGACAGCGTGCGGGCGCCGCGCTCGCGCGCGTACTTGACGGCCATGAGCGTGTCCATCGTCTCGCCGGACTGGCTGATCGAGACGACGAGGGTCTCGGCGCCGATCACCGGGTCGCGGTAGCGGAACTCGTGGGCGAGCTCGACGTCGACGGGCACGCGGGCCCACTGCTCGATCGCGTACTTGCCGACGAGGGCCGCATAGGATGCCGTGCCGCAGGCCGTGATGATGACGCGGTTGATGCCGGTGAACAGCTCGTCGAGACCGTCGAGCTCAGGGATCACCACCTGTCCGTCCTGGATGCGGCCGCGGATCGTGTTCGCGACCGCCTCGGGCTGCTCCGCGACCTCCTTGGCCATGAACGACGGCCAGCCGCCCTTCTCGGCGGCCGCGGCGTCCCAGGACACCTCGAAGGGCTCGGCCTCGACCGGCGTGCCGGCGAAGTCGGTGACGGTGACGGCATCCGGGGTGATCGAGACGATCTGGTCCTGGCCGATCGCGAGCGCCTTGCGCGTGTGCTCGACGAACGCCGCGACGTCGGATCCGAGGAAGTTCTCGCCCTCGCCGAGACCGATCACGAGCGGCGAGTTGCGACGGGCGCCGACGACGAGCCCGGGGTGGTCCTGGTGCATGGCGAGCAGCGTGAACGCGCCCTCCAGGCGGTTGACGATGTTGCGGAACGCGAGCTGCAGATCGCCGCCGTTGTTCGCGTACTCACGGCCGAGGAGAGCCGCCGCGACCTCGGTGTCGGTCTCGCTGCGGAAGGTCACGCCGTCGGCGAGGAGCTCGTCGCGGAGGGCGGCGAAGTTCTCGATGATGCCGTTGTGGATCAGCGCGAGGCGGTCGTCGTCGGCGAGATGCGGGTGCGCGTTGACGTCGGTCGGCCCGCCGTGCGTCGCCCACCTGGTGTGGCCGATGCCGGTGCTGCCGTCGGGCAGCGCGTTCTCGGCGAGCGAGTCGCGCAGCACGCTGAGCTTGCCCGCCTTCTTGCGCATGCCCAGAGAGCCGGCCTCGTCGATGACGGCGACCCCGGCCGAGTCGTAGCCGCGGTACTCGAGACGGGCGAGCCCTGCGAGCAGGATGTCCTGGCTGGGGCGCGGGCCCACGTATCCGACGATTCCACACATGGGATCAAGGGTAAGCGCGCGATTTTGCGAAGGTTCCGAACGAACCCGCCCCCGTCAGAGCTTGCGCAGCAGCACGCTCTCCACGGCGTGGTCGGCGCCCTTGTTCAGCACCAGTCTGGCGCGGTGCTTGGTGGGCATCACGTTCTCGACGAGGTTCGGCATGTTGATCTCGTTCCAGTACCCGAGCGCCGTGGTGATCGCCTCGTCATCGGTGAGGTGCGCGAACACGTTGAAGTAGGAGGAGGGGTTCGCGAACGCGCCCTGGCGGAGCGCGAGGAACCGCTCGACGTACCACTTCTCGATGTGCGAGGTGTCGGCGTCGACGAAGATCGAGAAGTCGAAGAGGTCGCTCACCGCCACGTCGTTGGGCGCGGGCGGGGGCTGGAGCACGTTGAGGCCCTCCACGATCACGACGTCGGGACGGCGCACGACGACGTGCGCGTCGGGCACGATGTCGTAGCGCATGTGCGAGTAGAACGGGGCACGGACCTCGGCCGCGCCGCTCTTCACCTCGGTGAGGAACTGGATGAGGGCGCGGCGGTCGTAGGACTCGGGGAAGCCCTTGCGGTCCATGAGTCCGCGGCGCTCCAGTTCGGCGTTCGGGTAGAGGAACCCGTCGGTCGTGACGAGCTCGACCCGCGGGGTCCCCGGCCATCGGCTCATCAGTTCGCGCAGGAGCCTGGCGATAGTCGACTTGCCCACAGCGACCGAACCGGCGACGCCGACGACGAACGGCGTCGTGGAGTCGTCCTCCTGCAGGAACGAGCTGGTGGCCGCCCCCAGCCGCTTCGTGGCGGTGGCGTAGAGGCTGAGCAGCCGGCTGAGGGGCAGGTACACCTCGCGCACCTCGGTGAGATCGAGCCGATCGCCGATGCCGCGGAGCTCGACGACCTCGGTCTCAGTGAGCGGCTGATCGAGTCCCGCCGCCAGCCGCGCCCACTCCTCGCGATCGATCCGCCGGTAGGGAGACAGCGGCAGCGTGGGGTCGACGATGGTCACGGATACATCGTATCGGGGCGCGGATGCCGGGAGACGGGCGCCGGACACGGCGACGCCGGGGCGGTCGAGACCACCCCGGCGTCGCACGGGTCATGCCGCGGCTGCGGTGCTCCGGCGATAGGCCGCCAGGAATCCGCCGCCGAGCAGCAGCAGGATGCCGAGCACCACGACCCACGGGAGCAGCTCGCCGCCCGTGATCGCGAGCGGGGTGAGCACGTCGTGCTCGGTCGCGCTCGGAGGCGGGGTGATCGTCTGGCCGCCCGGGGGCGTCGCCGAGGCCGTCGCCACGTTGCGCAGCGTGGTGCCCGCGGCATCCGCCTTCACCGTCACCGCGTAGGTGACGACGACCGTCTCCCCCTCGGCGAGGCTTCCGGTCCAGCGCAGCGTCGTGCCGTCGAGCACCGGCGCATCGGCCGGCTTGCCCGCGACGGTCGCCACGGCTGCCGAGGTGAGCGTCGCGTTCTTCAGCACGCCGGAGAGGTCGTCGGTGATCGCGACGCCCGACAGATCGGTCTCTCCCGTGTTCGCACCGGTGAGGGTGTAGGTCACGACGCTTCCGGTCGCCACCGCCGAGCCGGACGCCGGGTCCGACGTCTTCGCGAAGGTGAAGCCGGGCTTCGCCACGGGGTTCTCGGTGGTCACCGGCGGCGGCGTGATCGTCGCGCCACCGGGCGGGGTCGCCGAGGCCGAGACGGAGTTCTCGATCGTCGCGCCGCCGGCGTCGCCGTCCACGGTCACCGAGTACGTCAGGACGACGCGCTGGCCGATGGGCAGGGAGCCCGTCCAGCTGAGCTCGTCGCCGTCGACGACCGGGGCCGTCGCCGGGGCCCCGGCGATCGTCGCAGCGGCGTCGCCGTTGTACGCGGCGTGGGCGAGCACCTTCGACAGGTCGTCGGCGATCGTCACCGGGTCGAGCAGCGTCTCGCCGGTGTTGATGCCGGTGACCGTGTAGGTGATCACGCTGCCGGGGTCGACCCTGGTGCCCGTCGCCGGGTCCGCGCTCTTGGTGAGCTCGAAGCCGGGCTCGTTCACCGGGTTCTCCGTCGTCGCGGGCGGCGTCTCGATCGGCGGCACTCCTCCGGGAGGCGTCGCCGTGCCCACGACCGAGTTCTCGATGCGCGAGCCTCCGGCGTCCGCGTCGACCGTCACCGAGTAGGTGATGACGACGGTGGCACCGACGGGGAGCGAGCCGTTCCAGGTGAGCGTGTCGCCGTCGACCACGGGGGTCGCGCCGCTGGTCGCCGCCGCGTCGCCGTTGTACGTGGCGTGCGGGAGCACGCCGGCGAGGTCGTCGACGATGCGCACGGGGTCGAGCGCCGTCTCACCGGTGTTCACGCCGGTGAGCGTGTAGGTGATGACGCTGCCGGGGTCCACGGCCGTTCCCGCCGCGGGGTCGGAGCTCTTCGAGAGCGAGAACCCCGGCACGTTCACGGGGGTGGTCGTCGTTCCCGGCGGCGGCGTGATCGTCGATCCGCCGGGCGGGGTCGCCGACGCCGACGCGGAGTTCGTCAGGACGTGCCCCGCGGCGTCCGGCCCGACCGTCACCGTGTAGGTGATGACGACCGACTCGCCCACCGCGAGCGCCCCGGTCCAGCTCAGGTCGTCGCCGACCAGCGCGGGCGCGGTGGCCGGACGTCCGCCGACCGTCGCGGCCGGAGCCGTGGTCACTGTCGCGTGGTCGAGCACGCCGGAGAGGTCGTCGGTGATCGAGACGACCGGGAGCGCGGTCTCGCCGGTGTTCGTGCCGGTGAGCGTGTAGGTCAGGGTCGCGCCGGGGTCGACGGCCGTGCCGGACGCGGGGTCCACGGTCTTCGAGAAGGCGAAGCCGGGGGTGTTCACCGGATGCCGGGTGTCGACCGCGGGCGGGTCGATCGGCGTGCCGGGCGTCGTCGGGCTGTCCGGGTCGCTCGGGTCGGACGGGATGCGCGGCGTCGCGTGACCGGTCACCACGTTGCGGAGGGTCTCCCCTCCGGCATCCGCGTCGACGGTCACCGAATACGTGATGCGCACGCTGGCGCCGGCCGCGAGAGTCCCCGTCCAGCCGAGCGAGCCGCCCTGCACCGTGACGGTCCCGGTCGTCGCCGTCGCGTCGCCGTTGTACGAGGCGCCGCTGAGCACGCCGGCGAGGTCGTCGGCGATCGTCACGGGGTCGAGGGCGGTGTCGCCGGTGTTCGTGCCCGTCACCGTGTAGGTGATGACGCTGCCCGGGTCGACACGGGTGCCGCTCGCCGGGTCGGCGGTCTTCGTCACGGTGAAGCCCGGGTTCACGACCGGGTGCTCGGTCGTCGACGGCGGCACGGTGACCTTCTCACCCGGGGTCGTCGGGCTCGCGGGGTCGGTCGGATCGGTCGGGATCAGCGGGGTGCCGCCACCGGTGGCGACGTTGCGCAGCAGCACGCCCGTCGCGTCGTCGTCGATGGTCACCGAGTAGGTGATGACGACGTCGTCCCCGGGGGCGAGGCGCCCCGTCCACGACAGGGCGGTGCCCTGCACCTGCACGGTGCCCGTGGAGGCGGTCACGTCGCCGTTGTATGCGGCGCTGCCGAGCACGGCCGACAGGTCGTCGGCGACGGTCGCCGGGTCGAGCACCGTGTTGCCGGTGTTCGTGGCGGTGAGCGTGTAGGTGATCGTGTCGCCGGCGTTCACGGCGGTGCCGGACGCGGGGTCGGCGGACTTCACCAGCGTCATCCCGTTGTCGACCACGGGGTGCTCGGTCACGCTCGGCGGCGTCGTGATGGGCGTGCCGGGGCGCGTGGGTCCGTCGGGGTCGGTCGGGTCGACGGGCACGCGCGGGGTCGCCGTGCCCTCCACGCTGTTGCGCAGCAGGGCGCTCGTCACACCGGCGTCCACCGTCACCGAGTAGGTGATCGTGACCGTGGCGCCTCGCGGCACCGTCCCGGTCCAGGTCAGGGTGCTTCCGCTGACGGAGGCGGAGCCGCGGCTCGCCGTGACGTCGCCGTTGTACGACGCGTTGTCGAGCACGTGCGACAGGTCGTCGACGATCTTCGCGGGGTCGAGGTCGGTGTCTCCGGTGTTCGTTCCGGTGACCGTGTAGGTGATCGTGTCGCCGGCCTCGACGGCCGTGCCGGACGCGGGGTCGGCCGACTTCGCGACGGTGAAGCCCGAGCCGATGACAGGGTGCTGGGTCGTGACCGTCGGCGGCACGATCGGGGGCCCGTCCGGGCCACCGGGGTTCGGCGACTTCGGCGTGGCGCTGCCGGAGACGGAGTTCTGCAGCACGCTTCCGGCCGCGTCGGCGGCGACGGTGACCGAATAGGTGACGGTCACGGTCGAGCCCGGCTGCAGGGAGCCGTTCCACGCCAGCCTGTCCCCCGTGACGGTCGCAGCGCCGGTGGCGACGGGCGTGCCGTCGACGAGGGTGCGGACGTCGCCGTTGTACGTGCCGTGCGCGAGCGCGCCGGAGAGGTCGTCGGCGAGGGCGACGGGGTCGAGCACGGTCGCGCCGGTGTTGCGGCCGGTCAGGGTGTAGGTGATCGTCTGGCCCGGCTCGACGGCGTTGCCGGATGCCGGGTCGGCGGTCTTCGCGATCTCGAAGCCCGCGACGGGGTTCGTGACCGTCACGGCGGGCGGGACGACGGGGTCGAACGGTGCAGGCGGGGTGCCGGACGCGGTGACGCGGTTGGCGATGCTCTGCCCCTCGGCGTCGTCGTCGACGATCACGGAGTAGGTGATGGTGACCCTCTGCGCCGGGTCGAGGGCGCCGGTCCACGCCAGGGTGGTGCCGGTGATCGCCGCGCCGCCCGAGGTCACGTCGACGCCGTCGATCGCGGTCGTCACGTCGCCGTCGACCGTGGCGTGCGCGAGCACGGCCGACAGGTCGTCGGACACGGTCGCGGGGTCGAGCCTGGTGTTGCCGGTGTTCCGCGCCTCGACCGTGTAGCTGATCCGCTGCCCTGCCACGACGGGGGTGCCGGTGGCGGGATCGGCGGTCTTGGTCAGCTCGAGCTTCGGCGTCAGCAGCGTGTTGACGACGGTGCAGATGACGTCGGTGCCGAGAGGACCGGCGGGCTGGACGACCTGACCGGCCGCGTTCACCGCGACGGGGGTGGTGGTGCCGTCGGGGTTCTGCTGCGTGCAGGAGAGGGCCGAGGAGTACCGGCGCAGGTCGGTGGTGCCCCGGGCGTTCTCGGACAGGGTGAACGTGTCGCCCTGGTTCGTGAAGATCGGGCCTGCGTAGTCGGCCTGCACGCCGGTGGCGTCGAGGGTGGTGACGGCATCCGTCTGCGGCACCTGGTAGCCGGCGGGAGACACGATGCGCAGCCCGAACTGGTCGGTCGGCGCGAACCGGCCGCCCTGCACGTCCTTCTTCAGGGTGAGCGTGTTGGGGAAGGTGCAGCTGGCGAGGTCCGTCGGGGAGATGCCGATCGGAGTGGTGTTGACCGTGGTCCCGCGAGCGAGGTCGATCTCGATGATCCGGCTTCCGCCGTTCGCCACGGAGACGAAGATGTGACCGAGGTTGCCGAACGCGATCCCGTTGCCTGCGACGCCGGCGCCCATGTCGTGCACCTGCTTGGCGGAGATCGTGGCCGTGCTGGGCGTGACCGTCGCCGGGATGTCGGCGGCGTACACGTACTGCTCGGCGACGAGCACCAGCTGACCCGAGGCACTGAACGCCATGTCGCCGTTTGCTGCGCTGCCGAACACGGCGCTACCCGCTGCGGCGGCGAGCTTGCCGACCTGGACGGGCGCGGCGGCCGGCGTGGCGGGGTCCCACGCGTAGAGCTGGATCGTGCTGTCGGCCTGGGTGCCGGTCGCGAAGTAGTACACGCCCGACTTCGGGTGCACGGCGCCGCGCACGATGGCGCCGACGTTCATGGAGTAGACGTGCGTGGTGGTGGCGTCGGCGACGCGGTCGTACACGGCCAGCGTCTTGTTGCCCGCCGCCGCGGCGTTCGTGATCGTGTAGGCGTAGCGTCCGCCCGAGGAGATGCCCAGGGCGTTGTTGGAGTGCCCGGTGCCGAGGCTCGTGGTGCCCAGCGTGCCGCCCGTCGGGGTGACGCTGAACTCACGGACCTCGGTGGTGCTCTGCGCGTAGATCGCGCCGGGCTCGCAGATGAACGGCGCGGCGGCGAACGCCGGCGTCGCCGAGACCGTGGTCGCGACCACCGCGAGCGAGGAGGCGACCAGCGCGGCACCGGTGACGCCGCTCAGCGCCTTCCGTACGCCGCGACGCCAGCGCGCGCCCCTGGAGACAGGTGTGTCCCCGTTCGATTCCTGTGTTCTCCGCACAGCGAAAAGCCCCATGATTGCGCTCCCCACGCTCTCCCCATCCGTCGTGCGCGCACGCCGAACGTCGCGTCCCCTGACGCGTCCTCCCAAGACGAAGTGCGCCACCTTCGAGTCGAGGCGCACCATTCCTCACTCTAGGGGTGAATCAAGTAATTGCGCCATTCGACAGTGTCGTTGCCCCCGAAAGGGGGTCGTACACGCGGCCGTCGAATGACCAGTACTCTCGTTCCGTGAGACTGGGAATCCTCGACATCGGCTCCAACACCGTGCACCTGCTCGCCGCGAACGCGCGCCCCGGAGGGCGACCGCAGGCGGCGACCAGCGACAGGACGGTCGTCCGGCTCATGCGCTTCCTCACCCCCGAGGGCGCGATCAGCCAGGAGGGCGTCGACGCCCTGGAGGCCGCGGTGGTGCGCGCCCGCCGCATCGCCGACGAGGAACGCGTCGACACCCTGCTCGCCACGGCGACGAGCGCCGTCCGCGAGGCCCTGAACGGCGAGGAGGTCATCGCGCGCATCGAGACCGCGCTGGGGCAGCCGCTGCAGGTGCTCACCGGCGAGCAGGAGGCCGAGCTCACGTTCCTCGCCGTGCGGCGCTGGTTCGGTTGGGATGCCGGTCGCATCCTGCTCCTGGACATCGGCGGCGGCTCGTTCGAGTTCGCCGCCGGAGCCGAGGAGCAGCCGGAGGTGGCGGCATCCGTCCCGCTCGGAGCCGGCAGGATGACGGTGCAGTTCCTCCCGGACGACCCGCCGGGAGAGGACGCCGTCGCACGGCTGCGCGCCCACGCCGACGCCGTGCTCGCGCCGGTCGCCGCGAGGATCACCGCACTCCCCCGCCCCGATCACATCATCGGCTCGTCGAAGGCGATCCGCTCGCTCGCCAACCTCGCCGGACGGGGCGTGACCGGCCTGGGCTTCGACCGGACGGTGCTGTCGCGCTCGTCCCTCGGCTCATGGATCCCCCGGCTCGCGCGCCTCCCGGCATCCGCCCGCCAGGAGCTGCCGGGCATCACGCCGGATCGCACGTTCCAGATCGTCGCGGCGGCCGTCGCGCTGCACGCCGCCATGACCGCGCTCGACGTCGAGGAGCTGGAGGTGTCACCCTGGGCTCTGCGCGAAGGCGTGCTGCTGCGGTACATCGAGCAGCTGAGCTGGAGCGCGCCCGACGGTCGGGCACCCGGCGACCGCTGACCCGACGCGCACCCCCGGGCGCCGGCTGCGCCGTCGCGTTCGCGCATGCGCATCGGGCGCGGCGCGTGCGAGAAGTCGGACTTCCTCGCCGACACGCCGCGCGCGGCCGCCGCGGGCCGGCGCGGCGCACCGCGGCTCCGACTTTTCGCGCGGCGCTACCTGCCCCTGCGCGCCGCTGCTCCCACGCGCCGCTGCCCCTGCGCGCCGCTGCGCCTAGGCGCCGATCCAGAGCGCCGACCCGTCGCGCCATCCCAGTGCTGCGGGACCGGGCGCGAGGAGCTCCTCGTGACGAGGGGCGACGATGCGCAGCCGGCGCTCGCCGAACTCGACCACGTAGACGACGTCGGCGCCGCGGTACACGTGGGTGAGGATCTGCACGGGAACGGGGGCGGCGTCGCCGGTGACCGCCGAGAGACGCAGGTCCTCCTGGCGGAGCATCACGCTTCCCCGTCCGTCCGCTCCCTCCCCGGTCACCGCGACGCGAACGTCCGAGCCGTCCAGCGTCGCCGTCGAGCCCGTGCGCGTCGCATCGAGCAGGTTCGCGGCGCCGATGAAGTCGGCGGCGAAGGGCGTGCGCGGCGTGCCATAGAGCTCCGCGGGGGCGCCCTCCTGCTCGACCACGCCGCCGTTCATCAGCACGATGCGGTCGGACAGGCTCATCGCCTCCTCCTGATCGTGCGTCACGAAGACGGTCGTGAGACCGAGCGTGCGGTGCAGCTCCTTGAGCTCGATCTGCATGTCCTCGCGCAGGCGCGCATCGAGGTTCGACAGCGGCTCGTCCAGCAGCAGCACCCGCGGCTCGAACGCGATCGCCCGAGCCAGCGCCACGCGCTGCTGCTGCCCACCGGAGAGCTGCGCGGGCGATCGGCCGGCGAGATGCGCCATCTGCACGCGCTCGAGGGCGCGCATCGCGAGCTCCTTCTGCTCCGCCTTGGGCCGGTCCCCCGCCATGCGCAGACCGAAGCGCACGTTCTCGAGCACGCTCATGTGCGGGAACAGCGCGTAGCTCTGGAACATCATCCCGAGGTGGCGCTTCTCCGGCGGGAGCCGGGTGACGTCCTGTCCCGCGATCTCGATGGTGCCGCCGCTCGGCGACTCGAGGCCGGCGATGCAGCGCAGGAGCGTGGTCTTGCCGCATCCCGAGGGCCCGAGGAGCGAGACGAACTCCCCCGACCGCATCCGGAGATCGATGCCCTTGAGCACCGAGGTCCCCTTGAAATCCTTGGTGAGAGCGGTGATGGTGAGCGTGGTCATCAGACGAACAACCTTCCCAGGCCGATGATGCGTTCGAGGACGATCATGAGGACGACGGTGAGCAGGACCATGAGCGTGGAGACGGCCGCCACGGTGGGCGACGTGCTGAACTCCAGCTGGCCGTAGATGGCGATGGGCAGGGTCTCGAGCTGCGGGGTGCGCAGGAAGAGGGCGATGACCGCATCGTCGAAGGAGATGTTGAAGGCGAAGAACGCACCGGCCGCGATGCCGGGCCTGGCGATCGGGAGAACCACGAGCCGGTAGCGGTCCCAGGTGCTCGCGCCCAGGGTGCGGGCCGCCTCCTCGGTGAAATGGTCAGCGCGCGCCATCACGCCCGTGACGGTGCGCATCACATACGGGATGGCGATCACGACGTGCACGGCGATGAGCACCCCGACGTTCGGGGCGCCGATCGTGAGGGACGCGATCGACAGCGCGCCGATCGCGAGGATGATCGTGGGGATCGTCAGGGGCGACATGAGCAGCCCCTGGATCGCGGCCGCCCCGGGGACCGTGAAGCGGCTGAGGGCGAGGGCGGCCGCCGTGCCGACGATCGCCGCGATGACGGCCGCCGTCACGCCGACGAGGAGGCTGAGCCGGAACGGCTCGAGGTAGGTGTCGGAGGTGAGCGCCTCCACGTACCAGTCGAGCGTGAAGCCCTGGCCGGGGAACGTGAGGAAGCGGTTCTCCCCCACCGAGGCGCCCGCGACCACCGCGAGCGGCACGAGCATGTACAGCGTCACGACGACGCCGAGGACGATCGCGAGGATGCGTCCGATGAGCGGAACGGATCGGACCATGGTCACACCTTCTGCTTGCCGAGCCGGGACGTCGCCGCGAGCACGAGCATCACGCCGACGAACAGCAGCACGGCCTGCGCCGCCGCGAACGGCCAGTCGAGGTTGGTGGTCGCGTCGACGTAGATCGTCTGCGCGAAGACGGGGATCTGCGCCCCGCCGATGAAGCGCGGGGTGATGAACGAGCTCACGGAGAGCACGAAGACGAGGGAGGCGCCGGCGACGATCCCGGGCACGGAGAGCGGGAGCACCACGTGCCACAGCGTGCGCCAGAACCCGGCGCCCAGGGTGCGGCCGGCCTCCTCGAGCTGCGGCTTGATCCCGGAGATCACACCCAGGATGCTCAGCACGGCGAACGGCAGGAGGACCTGCACCATGGCGATGACGACGCCGAGCTCGGTGCCGAGGAACCCCTGGGTCCCGCCGACCAGCAGGTCGGCGCCGGGGATCTTCATCAGGAGACCGGACGGGCCCATGAGCACGACCCACCCGAAGGTGCGCACGACCACGCTCGTCATGAGCGGGAGGATGACGATG
Organism: Microbacterium hydrocarbonoxydans; assembly: GCA_040395495.1. GTDB lineage: Bacteria > Actinomycetota > Actinomycetes > Actinomycetales > Microbacteriaceae > Microbacterium > Microbacterium hydrocarbonoxydans_D. Next base: position 113,620 of record JBEBQG010000009.1, read on the forward strand.
ATGAGGAGGAAGGAGCGGACCTTCGACCCGGCACGCGCCATGATGTACGACAGCGGGATCGCGATCACCAGGGTGACCACGGTCTGGACCACCCCCAGGCGGAGCGAGCGCAGCGCCGCCTGGAGGTGGTAGTCGCTCGTGAAGAGACGGGCGAAGTTGTCGATGGTGAACCCGCCTGCCGACGATTGCACGCTCATCAGGAGCATGCCGGCGACCGGAGTGACGAAGGCGAGCGCGAGCAGCGCGATCGCCGGCAGAAGCAGGAGCCAGGGCTCCCTACGGGTTCCCACGCTCATTTGGTGATCAGCGCATTCCACTCATCGGTCCAGGCCGGACGCTGGGCCGCGATGTCGCCGGGCGCGTAGACGACGATGCTGTCGAGCTCGTCGCCCGTCAGCACGGCGTCCGCCGCGTCGCCCGAGAGCTCCGCCTTGGTGTTCACCGGGGAGTAGCGCATGTTCTCGGCGAACAGGGCCTGCGCGTCCGCACGGAGCTCGTAGTCGATGAACAGCGTGGCGAGGTCCTGGTTGTCCCTGCCCTCGACGACGTTGGCCGTGATGAGGGATGCCGTCGCCCCCTCCTTCGGGACGATGAACTCCACGGGGAGTCCCGCGTCCTGCAGGGTGCCCGCGTAGTCCATGGCGTACGGGGCGAGCCAGGTGCCGCGCTGGGCGAAGGCGGTCTGCAGATCGGGCGAGGTCGGCACGACGATCGCGTCGCCCGAGGAGGCGAGGCCGCCGAGGTCGGTGATGGCCTCGGACGCATCGTCGATACCGCCGCCGAGCGCATCGGCCACCCGGAGCATCGAGAGCACCCCGTAGGTGTTCGAGAAGTCCGTGAGGGCGACGTGACCGGCATACGCCTCGTCGAACAGGTCGAGCCACGAGGTGGGCGCCGGGGCATCCGCCTCGGTGTTGTAGACGAGGCCGATGGGCGCGAGCTGGATCACCGGACCCTCGCCGCGCTCCAGGCCGGCCGTCGCCACGTCGACCAGGTCGCCGGACTCGGAGAGCGCGTCGGGGGCGATCGGTGCGATGAGGCCGTCCTTCGCGGCGGTGAACTCCTGCCCGCCGGAGAAGTGCACGACGTCGATCTGCGGGCTCGCCTTCTGCGCCGTGACCTGGGCGAGGGCGTCGGCGCTGTAGAGCGTGATCAGCTCGACCTTGGCGCCGGTCTCCTTCTCGAACGGATCGACGACGGCCTCGACGAACGTCTTCTCCCAGTCGCCTCCGAACGAGGTGACGACGAGGGTCTTGCCTGCGTACTCCTTGTCGCCGTCCGACGACGCGGCGTCATCGCCGGCGCTGCAGCCGGCGAGGACGACGGCTCCGGTGGCGACGAGCGCCGCCGCTGTGAGGATTCTCGGGTTCTTCATGCACTGCTCCTTCGGGATTGGTCCAGCACGGGGTTGGGACGCCTAGGACAGGCGTCCGATGGTGAGCTGCTTCGCTCCGTCGATGCGGATCGCCGCGCTCTCGGCGGCGAACTCCGCGAGTCCTTCGGTGATTCCGGCCCAGATGTTGACGGGTGTCCATCCGAGCGGTCCGAGAATACGTGCACCACGATCGTAGAAGACTCCGATCTCGTACCACTCGAACGGCAGGCCGCCCATCTGCATCGGACGCTGCCAGTACCACTGCAGATCGCCGGGCGCCGGCACGACCTGCTGGTTCTCGGCGGGCACCGCCTCGGGGTCGAAGTTCTGCGCCTCCTCGGGCAGACCGACCATCACCTCGGGCCCGGCGTACATCGCGTGCATCGCCTGCATGGTGACCGGCTTCTCCAGGGCACCCCACATCGCCTCGCAGGTGCGCGGAGCGAGGTCTTCGAAGAGCGTGGCCACGGCGCGGACGCCGTTCTCGTACTCGAGGAAGATCTGCTTGGTCATCGTGTCGTTCCTTTCTGTGCGGCGGACTGGCCCGCCGCGTGCTGCTGGGCTGCGGTGACGAACGCCGCGAAGAGCGGGAGCTCCTGCAGCGCCTCGTCGGGGTCGATCATCTTCTCGGGGTGCCACTGCACGGCCCAGAACGGCCAGCCCCGGTCGTCGGCCTCGACCGCCTCGACGACGCCGTCGGGCGCCCACGCGACCGGGCGGAGTCCCGGTGCCGGCACGTCGACGCTCTGGTGGTGGATCGTGTTCACGACCCGATCCGTCGTCCCGTAGAGCGTCGCCAGCTGACTGCCGGGATCGAGGGTGATCGGATGCCGGGCGGCGAGCTGCTCGTCGGCGGCGCGGAGGGCGCGGTGGTGAGGGGACGCCGGGATGTCCACGATCAGGGTGCCGCCGAAGGCGATGTTCGACACCTGCAGCCCGCGGCAGATCGCCAGCACCGGCAGGCCCCGCTCGCGTGCTCCGAGCGCGAGCGCGATCTCGTACTCGTCGCGGTCGGGGTCGTAGGACTTCGAGGGCTGCGGCGCGGCACCGTAGCGGGCCGGGTGCACGTCCTCTCCCCCGGAGAGGACGAGGCCGTCGAGGCGGTCGAGCACCGCGTCCACCCCGGAGGTCGGCGGCAGCAGCACCACCGCGCCGCCGGCGGCCTCGATCGGGGCCGCGTACTCGGCGCCGAGGGTGTGGGCGGGGCGCGCCATGCCCAGGTCGGTGTCGATACGGCGGCGCCACGTGGAGATGCCGATGAGAGGCGTCGTCATGACAGCTCGATCCAGGTCGTCTTGAGGTCGGTGAACTTGTCGATCGCGTGCAGGCTCTTGTCCCGGCCGAATCCCGATCCCTTGACGCCGCCGAAGGGGATGGTCATGTCGCCCTCCTCGAAGCAGTTCACCCACACGACGCCGGCCCGCAGGCGGCGCGACAGCTTGTGCACCGCGTTGAGGTCGGTGCTCCAGAGTGCTGCGGCCAGTCCGAACTCGGTGCCGTTGGCGATGGCCAGGGCGTCGTCGACGTCGTCATAGGCGATCACGGAGAGCACGGGGCCGAAGACCTCGCGCTGTGCCACCTCGAAGGCCGGCGTGACGCCGATCACCGCGGGGGCGAAGTAGCTGCCGCCGGCGACGGCGTCGTAGCGGTCGGCGCTCCCCGCTGCGATCTCCCCGCCCTCGGCCTCCGCTCGCTCGACGAAGCCGGCGATGCCCGCGAGCTGCTTCTCGCTCACGATGGCGCCCATCGAGGTGGCGACGGCGAAGGGGTCGGCCGGACGCGTCGCCGACGCGACCTCGGCGGCGATCTCCAGCGCGCGATCGCGCTGCGCACGGGGCACGAGGAGCCGGGAAGAGGCGGTGCACATCTGCCCCTGGTTGTAGAAGCAGCCGTCGGCGGTCGCCCGCACGGCGCGCTCGAGATCCGCGTCGGGGAGCACCAGGCTCGCGGTCTTGCCGCCGAGCTCCGGCCAGACGCGCTTGCCGTTCGACGCGGCCGAGTAGCCGAGGAACCGGCGACCCACCTCGGGCGATCCGGTGAAGGTGACGACGTCGACGTCGCCGTGCTCGCCCAGCGCCCGTCCGGCGACGTGTCCGGCGCCGGGGGTGACGTTGAGGACGCCGGCGGGGATGCCGGACTCGTGGGCGAGCTCGGCCAGCCGCAGCGCGGAGTAGGTCGTGTGCTCGGCCGGCTTGAGCACGACGCTGTTGCCGACCGCGAGGGCGGGTGCGAGCTTCCACGCGGTCATCGTGAGCGGGAAGTTCCAGGGCACGACGGCGGCGACCACGCCGGCCGGCTCGCGGGTGACGAGGGCGAGGCTGTTCGGGGCCGTGACGGGCATCTCGTCGAGGATCTTGTCCGCCGCCTCGCCGTACCAGCGGAAGCAGTTCACCACGGCGCGCATCTCGGTCTGCAGCGCCTCGCGGACGGGCTTGCCCATCTCGAGCGAGATCGTGAGGGCGAGCTCCTCGGCGTTGTCGTGGAGGAGCTGCGCGAAGGCGAGGAGGCGCTGGCCGCGCTCGCGCGGTGCGAGAGCCGCCCACGAACCGGACTCGAAGGCGCGGCGGGCCGAGCGGACCGCCCGGTCGACGTCCTCCGCCGAGGCCGCGGAGATCTCCGGGAGACGGCGTCCGTCGCGCGGGCTGATCGGGGCGAGCGGCTCGGCCGATCCCTCGATCCACTCGCCGTCGATGAACATCCGCGTGTGCAGACGCAGCGTCGCCGCTCGCTCCGCCCAGTCTTCCCCGGTTGCCGTGAACACGTCCGCCCTCTTTCCGACGCCGTTGCGCCTTCCAGAGATGATTGCCGGTATTCGCCACCAAAGCAAGTCCTGGCGAACTATCTCGCCATCTTTTTACACTTCTGTAACAGAATCGGCCTACAGGCGGATGGCTCCCGTCGGTGCGTCATGCGCGATCGACGCCGGGGCCTCGTCGACGATCAGCGAGCCCCGGAGCACCGGCGTGATGACGACCAGCGCCTCCACCACCTCGAGCCCGTCATGGCTGGCCACGGTGGGACCGGTGAGGAAGCGGTAGAACGCGTCGGCGTCCTCCACGAGCACGTTCAGCAGCAGCTGCGAGGTGCCGGTCGTCGCGGCGATGAACTTGACCTCCGGGGCCGAGGCGAGCGCCGACCCCACGCGCTCCAGCCGATCCATCGGCACACGCAGCCACACCAGCGCCTCGAGCCCGAGGCCGAAGAGGCTCGGCACGACCTCCGTGCGCGGATGCATCAGACCTCGACGCGTGAGCGAGTCCATCCGGCGGCGCGTGGTGGTGACGTTGATCCCCAGTTCCCTGGCGAGCTGCGCGACCGGCATCCGCCCGTCCTTGAGGAGCAGGCCGATCAAGGCCTCCTCGTCGGCCGTGAGCGAGTCCCCCGGGTCGGCCTCCGACCCCGAAGCCTCATCGAGCATCGCGACCTGCTCATCGGTCAGCACGCCGGCGCGCCAGTCGTGCCCGGAGCGGAAGAACTTGAGCACGGTGGTGACGTTGATGGAGGCGATGCCCTCCAGCTCGGGGAACTCCGTGAACAGGAGCTCCCTGATCGAGGCGTCGTCGCGGGGCAGCAGCATGCCGGCGATGTCGCTGCTGCCCTCCAGGATCGACACCGACGAGGCGTCGGCGCGCCGGGCGAGGGTGCGGGCGACGTGCCAGAGCTCCTGCGGCTCGGTGGTGATCCGCACCAGCACGGCCCTGGCGTGCAGCACCCTGGCCGGATCGACGTATGTCGACACCCGCACCACCCCGCGGTCCAGCAGCCGCTGCCCGCGGCGCGCCACGGTGCGCTCCGGCATGTCGAGCGCGCGGGCGATCTCCCCCCATGACGCCCGGCCGTTCACCTGCAGCGCTGCCGCGATGAGACGGTCCGTGTCGTCGGCCATCGACTCGATCGCAGCCACGTGCGCTCCTTCCAGGGCGGGACGGATTCCGAGATGAAGGCTATCCCAGCCGGTGCCGTGCACCCGACGAGCGCGTCCGCAGACGACGAGAGCCGGCACTCCGGAGGGGAGTGCCGGCTCTCGTCAGCGGATCTCAGAGCGCGAGGCGCTCGCGCACCACGTCGGCGAGACGGTCGGCGTACGCCTGCGCGGACTCGGCGTCCGCGGCCTCGACCATGACGCGGACGAGCGGCTCGGTGCCCGACTTGCGCAGCAGCACCCGGCCCGTGTCGCCCAGTTCGGCCACGACCTCGCGCACGGCCGCCTGCACGCCCTCGTCGTCGTCCACGGCGTCCTTGTCGACGCCGCGCACGTTGACGAGCACCTGCGGATACACCGTCATGATGCTCGCGAGCTCGGCGATGGACTTCTTCTGGCGGGCCATCTCGGCGACCAGGTGCAGGCCGGTGAGCAGACCGTCGCCGGTGGTGGCGTACTCGCTCATGATGACGTGACCGGACTGCTCGCCGCCCAGGGCGTAGCCGCCCTCGTTCATGTCCTCGAGCACGTAACGATCGCCCACCGCGGTCTGGCGCACGGTGATGCCGTGCTCGCGCATGGCGACGTGCAGGCCGAGGTTGCTCATCACCGTGGCGACGAGCGTGTCGTCGGTGAGGTGCCCGCGCTCCTTCATCGACACCGCGAGGATCGCCATGATCTGATCGCCGTCGATGACGTTGCCCTCGGCGTCGACCGCGAGGCAGCGGTCGGCGTCGCCGTCGTGCGCGATGCCGATGTCGGCCCCGAGCCGCACGACGGCCTCGGCGAGGTTGTCGAGGTGGGTGGACCCCACCCCGTCGTTGATGTTCCAGCCGTCGGGATCGGCACCGATCACGGTCACCTCGGCCCCGGCGTCGCGGAAGGTCTCGGGAGAGACGCCGGATGCCGCGCCGTGGGCGCAGTCGAGCACGACCTTGATCCCGTCGAGCCGGTTCGGCAGCGAGCCGAGCAGGTGCACGACGTAGCGGTCCTCGGCATCGGCGAACCGGATGACGCGACCGACCCCCGCGCCCGTGGGGCGCAGCTTCTCGCCGGCCATGGCGGCCTCGATGCGCTCCTCGACCACGTCGGGGAGCTTGACCCCGCCGCGCGCGAAGATCTTGATGCCGTTGTCGGCGGCCGGGTTGTGGGAGGCCGAGATCATCACGCCGAAGTCGGCGTCACGATCGGCGACCAGGAAGGCCAGGGCGGGCGTCGGGATGACGCCCGCTTCGAGCACGTCCACCCCGGACGAGGCGAGGCCGGCGGCGACGGCCGCTGTCAGGAAGTGACCGGAGACCCGCGGGTCCCGAGCCACCACTGCGGTGAGCCGCTTGCCCGCGGCCTTTCGAGCCTCCGCAGTACGGCCCTGGCCCAGGACGACAGCAGTCGCCTGGGCCAGGGTGAGCGCCAGATCGGCGGTGAGGATGCCATTGGCGAGTCCTCGCACACCGTCCGTGCCAAAGATCGGCATCGGTCGGGTGGACCTTAGCGCTTCGAGTACTGAGGCGCCTTGCGGGCCTTCTTGAGTCCGGCCTTCTTGCGCTCCTTGACGCGGGCGTCGCGCGACAGGAAGCCGGCCTTCTTCAGGGTCGGACGGTTGTTCTCGGCGTCGATCGCGTTGAGCGCACGGGCGATGCCGAGGCGCAGCGCGCCGGCCTGGCCCGAGTCGCCGCCACCCGAGATGCGGGCGATGACGTCGTAGGCGCCGGCGAGGTTGAGCGCCGTGAACGGGTCGTTGATCAGCTGCTGGTGCAGCTTGTTCGGGAAGTAGTCCTCGAGCGTGCGGCCGTTGACCGTGATCGTTCCCGAGCCGGGGACGAGACGCACGCGGGCGATGGCCTGCTTGCGACGGCCGACAGCGGCGCCCGGGACGCTGAGCACGGGGCGGGGAGCCGCCTCGACAGCCTCGGTCTCGGGAGTCGACGTCGAGTAGTTCTGGGGGGTTTCGGTGGTGTCCTGGATGTCAGCCACGAGTATGTCCTTAAGTCTTTACGGCGCTTACTGCGCGACCTGGTCGAGGGTGTACGGCGTGGGCTGCTGAGCGGCGTGCGGGTGCTCGCCACCCGTGTACACCTTCAGCTTCGCCAGCTGCTGGCGGCCCAGGCTGTTCTTGGGGAGCATGCCGCGGATGGCCTTCTCCACAGCGCGGACCGGGTTCTTCTCGAGCAGCTCGGAGTAGGTGGTCGCCTTGAGGCCGCCCGGGTAGCCCGAGTGGCGGTAGGCGATCTTCTTCTGGAGCTTCTG
>JBEBQG010000010.1:0-98706 GCA_040395495.1 Microbacterium hydrocarbonoxydans
CCGCCGGCGTCCTCGGCGCGGTCACGGCCGGGCGCGTGGGGGGGTACTGGGCAGCTGACGGCGGCGTGTGCGCACGAAACCCCCGGGCTGGTCCGCGACGTCGTAGGCGTCGCGGACCAGCCATTCGTCTTCCCGGCGCACCAGCACGAGCATCCGCTCGGTGAGCGTCGCACCCCCGCCACGCGCCGTCGCGCCTTCCGTCATCCGCACCACGGCGATATCGCCGTAGGCGTCGACCAGGGTGAACTCGGCCGATCCCGTCGCCTCCCCGAGCCGTTCGACCAAGCCGCTGCTGCCCACCGCCACCGCATTCCCGCACTCCGCGTCGCCGGACGCGGCGCACGACGCGATCATCTCCCGCAACTCCGTGGCCGCGGACACGGGGTCCGCCTCCTGTTCGCGATCCGGGACGCCCGCGCTCGGAACGATTCCGCCGTGTTCCGGGGATCCGAGTTCCGGGGATCCGTGATCAGCGGATGGCGCATCCTCAGGAACAGATGCCCCCTCGGGCTCGGGGGGAGGCGAAGAGGAAACGCCCGGGCCGCCCTGTCCACTCCCCTCGGCGGCCCCGTGCGTGCGACCCTCCCCCGCAGCCGCGCCCGCTCCCTGGGCGTGCTCCTCCGCCTCCGCAGGCCAGAGCAGTCCCCCCGCGAGCACCGCGGCTGCGACGCCGCCCGCCACGAGCGGCACCCGTCGCGATCGGGGACGGTCCTCCGACGCCCCGCTCCGCTCCGAACCCGAGCCCCCGCGCCGGGTGATGCGCAGTCCCCGATCGACAGCGGTTCTCGTGGTACGCCCCAGCGCTTCCACGATCGCGGCGAGCGACGGTTGACGGGGAGCACGCACCGACGACGACGACCACCGCTGCTCCACGCGGCGGTCCGCCCGGACCGGCGCCGAGCCCATGCGGACCGGCCTCGAGTCCGCCCCGACCGGCCTCGAGCCCATGCCGACCGGTCTCGCGGCCCGACGTCCGGCCCGATCCCCCTCACGCGGTCGACGTGCCCGTCGATCCGATCGCCCGCCGCCACGGGAGCGAACCGGCCGCCCGCTGCCACGGGAGCGATCCCTGCTGCGGAGCGGGCCCGAGCCGCTCGCGGGTGCGATCGCCGAGGTACGGAGCCGCATCGAACCGCCCTCGCCCCCTCCGTCGACGCCGCCCCGGTCCTCACCCTCGTCGCCGCCGGAGGAGTCGCGCCGCAGGGGCCTGGGCGCCGCCACCGACAGGAGCTCCGTCTCCCACCGGTCGCACTGCACCTGCGGCAGCCTCCTGCGTCCGTCTGCCGCTCCGAGTCCGTCCCCGACGGAGCGTAGGACGCGTGCCAGCACCCGGTCGCCACACGTCTCCTCCAGCCGCTCCAGGAGAGCCGCGGTTGCCCTCCATGCCGGCTGTCCCTCGCCGATCACGAACAGGGGCCGACCGTCGTCGGTGAGCCACCATTCCCCCTCCTGATCGATCCCCGTGATCTCTCCGAGCTCGACGACGCCCCTCAGCGCGCTCGCCACGAGCGTGCTGGTCTCACCGGGTGTCAGCGGATCGCCCGCGGCCGCGCGACGCCCGAGGAGCACGGACACGCGCTCCGTGCAGCGGGGCAGCAGCACGTCGTGGCCGTCGCGGCGCCGCACCAGGTCCAACGGGCCGGCGACGTGCTCGCACCCCGCGTGCGACCATCCGGCCCACCCACTCAGGGCCTCGGCGTCACTGAGCACCGCGATCCCGGTCCCCACGCTCACGAGCACACCGCGGTACGGTCCTTCCCCTGTGTCGAGTGCTCTGAGCACGCGGTGCGCGCCCGGGACGAGGCTCGTCGCCGCCTGGATCTCCTGTGCCGTGGTCATGCCTCCATGACAGCGCAGGAGCGACCGCACACCGACCATGGAAGGCGTGATTGTGGAAGGAAGACGCCCGCCCCTCGCATGTGGAGGGCGGACGAATCCGCCCGGCGCGAACGGGACATCGCAGGCAACGCGGAATCGGTAGGCTGGTACCCATGGCAAACCGTGCGTCCGCACCTGAGAAGCGTCCTGGGTTCTTCTCCCAGATCAGGTCCCTCTTCAAGTTCACCCGTGAGATCTATCCCTGGCTTCCGTGGGCGCAGATCGCCATCCTCATCGCCGGCGTCCTCATCGGTCTGGTCGCCGGGTACCTCATCCCGCCCTTCCAGGTGTGGACGCTCGTGCTCTGGGGCATCTCCGGACTCATGCTCGGCGTGCTCGGCGCCATGTTCCTGATGACCCGCCTGTCGACGTCGGCGATGTACCAGAAGATCGACGGCATGCCGGGGGCCACCGGCCACGTGCTCAGCACGAGCCTCGGCCGCAACTGGCAGGCGTCCGAGACCCCGGTGGGCATCAACCCCAAGACGCAGGATGCCGTCTACCGCACCATCGGACGCGGCGGCGTCGTGGTGGTCGGCGAGGGCGCACGCGGTCGTCTCACCCGTCTCGTGAACGACGAGCGCAGCAAGGCGGAGCGCGTCGCCCACGGAGTCCCGGTCACCGTCCTCTACGTGGGGCACGGCGATGACGACGTCGCGATCGCCGACCTCGCCAAGACCATCAAGAAGCTCCCGAAAGCGATCGACAAGGCCACCATGGGAGCCGTCATCCGACGGATCGACTCCGTGTCGCAGTCGCTGTCCTCGCTTCCGATCCCGAAGGGCATCGACCCGACGAAGGTGCGTTCTCAGCGTCCGCGCTGATCACGCCTCACGACACGACGAAGCGGCCGTCCCGTCCCGGGGCGGCCGCTTTCTCGTCACTCCGCGAGGAACTCCTTGGGCAGGCGTCGGACCTTCGCACGGCGACGGCGACGCTCGGGGATCATCGAACGCATCTCGTCGAGCTTGCCGAAGCACAGCAGCCGGTCCTCGTCCTGCAGCACCACGTGCTTGCGCGGGTTCGGGATGACCGTGACTCCCCTGTGCAGGGTGAGCACCGTGATGTCGCGGTCCCAGAGCCCCAGTTCGCCGAGCTGCTTGCCGACCTGCTCGGCTCCCGCGTGGATGACGAGCTCGGCCACGCCGTAGCCGGTGGAGACGCTGAGGCGCTGGCGCACGTCGATCTCGGGGAAGTTCACCTGGTTGGCGATGTAGTCGACGATCGCGCCGGCGACGTCCAGTCCCGTCGCCTGCTCGATGCCCTGCAGGCCCGGTGAGGAGTTCACCTCCATGACCAGCGGGCCGTCATCGCCCTCGAGCATGTCCACGCCGGCGACCCTCAGGCCCATGATCTGCGCGGCGCGCACGGCGGTCTGCTCGTAGACGGGGTCGAGCGTGACCGACTCGACGGAACCCCCGCGGTGCACGTTCGAGCGGAACTCGTCTCCGGCCGCCGAGCGGCGCATGGCCGCGACGACGCGGTCGCCGACCACGAGCGCACGGATGTCCTTGCCACGGCTCTCCGCGATGAACTTCTGGATGAGTACGTTCTGCTTGGTGGAGTGCAGCGTCTCGATGATGGCCTCGGCCACCTTCACCTGCGGGGCGAGGATCACGCCGATCCCCTGGGTGCCCTCGAGCAGCTTGATGACGACGGGGGCACCGCCCACGCGCTCGATCGCGGGTCGTACGTCGGCGCGATTGCGCACGAACGCGGTGGGCGGCATCGCGATGTTGTGGCGCGACAGGATCTGATTGGCCCGGAGCTTGTCGCGGGCGCTGGAGATGCCGTTGGCGGTGTTGGGCGTGTAGACGTCCATCTGCTCGAACTGGCGCACCACAGCCGTGCCGAAGTAGGTGATCGAATTGCCGATACGCGGGAGGATCGCGTCGTAGTCGCTGAGCTGCCTGCCTCGGTAGTGCAAGTCCGGTTCGTCGGCGGTGAGATCGATCGCGAAGCGCAGGGTGTTCAGCACCTTGACGTTGTGGCCGCGCTGGAGCGCCGCCGCACGGAGTCGCTGGGTGGAGTACGCCTGCGGCGCACGGGAGAGCACTGCGATCTTCACGGAGATTTCCTGCCAGGATGTATCGGGTGAGTAAGACATCCCATTCAAACACTCTTATCGGGTGGCGAGAATGGGTGAGCCTGCCCGATCTCGGCGTGGACTGGCTGAAGGCGAAGATCGACACGGGCGCCCGTACATCTTCCCTTCACGCGTTCGACATCCGCGAGTTCGAGCGCGACGGCGAGTCGTGGGTGCGGTTCTGGGTCAAGCCCTGGCAGGACAGCCAGGCGGATGCCGTGCAGGTCGAGTGCCCCGTGCACGACCGCAGGGCCGTCCGGAGCTCCTCCGGCCATGCGCAGGAGCGATTCGTCGTGGAGCTGCTCATCCGCCTCTACGATCGCGAGGTGCTCGCCGAGGTGACGCTGAGCAACCGCGACGAGATGGGATTCCGGATGCTGATCGGCCGCGAGGCCCTGCGCCAGGGCTACGTCGTCGATCCGGCGCGGTCCTTCGTCGGCGGCCGCGCCCCGCGCGAGGCCCGGCGGCGCAACCGCGGCAAGGACTAGACGCGGATCAGGACCAGGCCGGTGGCCTTGTCGTGCAGGCCGCGCTGATCGGCGTCCCAGATCACCGCGGGGATCACGACGATCAGCAGCAGCGTGCGCACGATCGGTCGCCACAGGCCGACCCAGCCGCCGCCGAGTCGGACGACCCGCATGCCGAGGATCAGATGCCCCGGGCTCCCGCTGAGGAGCGGGATGAAGACGATCTGCAGCACCGCGAACACGAGCATCGGCGTGAACTGCGTGAGCCCCGCCTCCGTCGGCAAGGCGAACTGGTTGAACCCGAGGAAGCCCGTCGCGATGATCGACGCCGCGGCGTAGTCGATCAGCAGCGCACCCAGCCGGCGCCCCACCCTGGCGATGCTGCGCGGCCCCTTCTCGGGAAGACCGAGTCGCTCACCGGGGTACGTGTTCACAGCATCCGTCACCGTCCCAGCCTACCGAGGCCCGTAACATGCCTGAAACAATGCGGACACCCCGGAGAAATCCTGGCGCCGTACTGTGCAGAGTGGCCGCACAGCCACCGATCCGCGATTCAGGAGTCGTACATGTTCACAGATTCGTCCGAGGTGCTCGCCTACATCAAGGAGAACGACGTCAAGTTCCTTGACATCCGTTTCACCGATCTCCCGGGTGTGCAGCAGCACTTCAACATCCCTGCATCGACCGTCGACGAGGACTTCTTCGTCAACGGCCAGCTCTTCGACGGCTCCTCGATCCGTGGCTTCGCGAGCATCCACGAGTCCGACATGCAGCTGATCCCGGACGTGACCACGGCGTACGTCGACCCGTTCCGCGAGGCCAGCACCCTCGTGATGATCTTCGACATCTACAACCCGCGCACCGGCGAGATCTACGCCAAGGACCCGCGTCAGGTCGCCAAGAAGGCAGAGAAGTACCTCGCCTCCACCGGCATCGCCGACACCGCCTTCTTCGCCCCCGAGGCGGAGTTCTACATCTTCGACGAGGTCCGCTACTCGGTCACCTCCGGCGAGAGCTTCTACAAGGTCGACTCCGAAGAGGCCGCGTGGAACACCGGTCGTGAGGAGGAGGGCGGCAACCTCGGCAACAAGACGCCGTACAAGGGCGGCTACTTCCCCGTCTCCCCCGTCGACAAGACCGCGGACCTGCGCGACGACATGACGCTCAAGCTCATCGAGTCGGGATTCATCCTGGAGCGCTCGCACCATGAGGTGGGCACCGCCGGCCAGCAGGAGATCAACTACCGCTTCGACACGATGGTGCGCGCTGCGGACGACATCCTGAAGTTCAAGTACATCGTCAAGAACACCGCCGACCTGTGGGGCAAGACGGCCACGTTCATGCCCAAGCCGCTCTACGGCGACAACGGCTCGGGCATGCACACGCACCAGTCGCTGTGGAACGACGGCAAGCCGCTGTTCTACGACGAGGCCGGCTACGGCCAGCTGAGCGATGTCGCCCGGTGGTACATCGGCGGTCTGCTGAAGCACGCGCACGCCGTGCTCGCGTTCACCAACCCCTCGCTGAACAGCTACCACCGCCTGGTGAAGCACTTCGAGGCCCCGGTCAACCTCGCGTACTCCGCGGGCAACCGCTCCGCGGCGATCCGCATCCCGCTGACGGGCTCCAACCCGAAGGCCAAGCGCATCGAGTTCCGGGTGCCCGACGCGTCCGGCAACCCGTACCTCGCCTTCGCCGCGCAGCTCATGGCCGGCCTCGACGGCATCAAGAACCGCATCGAGCCGCTGGAGCCCATCGACAAGGACCTCTACGAGCTCCCGCCCGAGGAGGCCAAGAACATCCCGCAGGTCCCGAACTCCCTGCTCGACTCGCTGACCGCGCTGGAGAACGACCACGACTTCCTCCTCGAGGGCGGCGTGTTCACCAAGGAGCTCATCGAGACCTGGATCTCCTACAAGTACGACAACGAGATCCTGCCGATCGCGCAGCGCCCGCACCCGTTCGAGTACGAGCTGTATTACGGCGTCTGATCGGATCGCACGAAACGCCGCGGGATCAGCCCGCAGTGTGAGCAGAAGCCCCCGACGGGTATCCCGTCGGGGGCTTCTCTCGATTCATCGGTCGACCGTGACCGCGGTCCTCCTCGCATCCACCGACGCTGTGAGAGGGTAAGGTCGCACGCATGAGCCGAGCATCCGCCCAGCGCCGAGGACGGACGCGGTGACCGCGTCGGTCGAGGAGATCGCGGCCGCGCTGTACAGCGGACCGCAGGACGAGTTCGTCACAGACAGGAACGCCCGGGCCGCCGAGGCGGAAGAGCGCGACGCAGCGGAGCGGATCAGGGCGCTGCGCAAGCCGACGGTCGCCGCGTGGGTGGTGAACGTGTTCGCGTCGGAACGTGGCGCGCAGCTGGAGCAGGCGCTGCAGCTGGCCAAGGAGCTGCGCGATGCTCAAGACGATCTCGATGCCGCGACGCTCGCGCAGCTCGGGCGTGAGCGTCGCGCTCTGACGTCCCGTCTGGCAGCCGATGCCGCCGACCTCGCCACCGCGAGGGGCGGGCGGGTGACGGAGTCGACACGGGAGGCGGTGCGGCAGACGATCTCGGCCGCCTTCTTCTCCGCGGATGCCGCGGCCGCCGTGTCGTCCGGACGTCTCGTCCGCGAGTTGGAGCCGTCGGACGATCTCGACCTCGCGGATGCGGTCGGCGGCGGACCGCCCGTCGTCGGGGCCGCGCCCGCTCAGCCTGCTGACGAGGTGTCGGCCCGGCGGGAACGACGGCGCGCGGAGAAGTCGCTGCACGATGCCGAGCAGGCCCTCGCGCGCGCTGAGCGTGTGCGCGCCGATGCCGAAGGTCGGCGCCGCGACACCGCCCGACGCCGCGATGAGCTGGCGAACCGGATCACCGAGCTCGAGGACGAGCTCGCCCGCGCACGCGCGCAGCACGCCGACGCGGAACAACAGACGTCGCAGGCATCGCGCCGGAGCGAGGAGACGTCGGCCCTCGTCGAAGAGGCCCGGCGCGCGGTGGAAGACGCGCGGGACGCGGTGAACGCGCTGTCCCCCGGCCACGGCTGAGCCGCACGTCCGCGTTCGGCACAGGGCACACCGCCGTGACCGCGTCAACGGACTTGACCTCATGGTTCCCGCATGCTCGACTGGGACGTCTCGCACACCGACCGGAGGATCCATGCGCCGTAGAAGACTGATGCCCAGGGACCCGTCGCACCCGGCCCCGGCCGTGCCCGCGTCCACGCCCGAACCGACGACGGCCGCCGCAGCGATCTCGCGCATCAACCCCTTCGTGTTCGGTCTGCTCGGCGCCCTCGGCGTGCTGGTGGCGCTGACCATCGGCGGCATCGTCACGCAGCTCGCCACGGTGCTCGTGTACATCGGCTTCGCGGTGTTCCTCGCGCTCGGCCTCGACCCGATCGTCTCGTTCCTGGAGCGCCGTTTCTCGCTGCCTCGACCCGGCGCGGTGGCGATCGTCGTCGCGGGCGTGCTCCTCCTCTTCGCGGGGATCATCCTCGCGATCGTGCCCGTGCTTGTCGATCAGATCACCAACCTGATCGACAACGGGCCGCAGATGGTCGACGACATCCAGCACTCCGACTGGTACCTCACCCTCGCCGCCCAGTTCGGCCAGAACTTCGAGGACGCGTCGAACGCCGTGCTGAAGTTCCTGGGCGACCCCGGCAACCTCCTCAACATCGGCGGCGGCGTGCTCGCGGTCGGAACCGGGATCGCCGGCGGGTTCACGGGCGTCACCATCGTGCTGATCCTCACCCTGTACTTCATGGCCTCGCTGCGCAGCATGAAGGCGGTGGCGGCGCGTTTCGTCCCCGCCTACCAGCGCGACACCTTCAGCGAGCTGGTGGAGGACGTGTCCGGAGCCGTCGGGCGCTACGTGATCGGCCAGGTGAGCCTCGCGCTCGTCAACGGCGTGCTCAGCCTCATCGTGCTGTCGATCATCGGCGCCCCCGTGCCGGCGCTCCTCGCGCTGATCGCCTTCATCGGCTCGATGATCCCCCTCGTCGGAACGCTCTCGGCGTCGATCATCAACGCGCTGATCTGCCTGATCGCGAGCCCCGTCACCGCGCTCATCGCCTTCGGCTATTACCTCGTCTATATGCAGGTCGAGGCATATGTGCTGTCGCCCCGCATCATGAGCAAGGCCGTGGCCGTTCCCGGATCCCTCGTCGTGATCGCTGCGGTCGCGGGCGGCGCCTTGGGCGGCATCCCCGGCGCCCTCGTCGCGATCCCGGTGGCCGCGAGCATCATCATCATCGTGCAGAAGGTGCTGTTCCCCGCGCAGGACCGCAAGACGGCCCCTCCCGGGATCATCTGACGCTGAGCGCGCCCGCCTGCACTTCGACGGTGAACGAGGAGACCTCGCCCACCTCTTCGCCGTCGATCTCGAACCGCTGAGGCGCTTCGAGCTCGACGGTGATGCGCTCGGCGGAGACGTGCGTCGTCGAGTCGGTGCTGACCGCCTCGGAGCCGCCGCCGAACAGTCGACGGATGCCGTTGTCCCAGACGACGGAGCGGACGGTGTCCAGCCACTGCAGCACGCCATCCGCGCTCACCAGCAGCAGGTCGAGACGACCGTCGTCGATCTCCGCATCGGGAAGCAGCCGGATGCCGCCCTGCAGCATGCCGCAGTTGCCGATGAGCATCGTGTGCGCACGGAGCTGCTGCGGATCCTCGTCGTCGAGGGTCACGGTGATGTCGGTCATCTCCGTACCGGCGAGGGCGCGACCCATCGCCTCGACGTAGGCGAGCCACCCCGCGCGGTCCTTGAGGTCGTCGTCGGTCTCCACGAGCATCTGCGCGTCGACGCCGAAGCCGACCATCACGGCGAACGCGCGGCGCTCACCCTCGGTCTCGACCCAGCCGATGTCGATGCGCCGTGCCTCACCGTCGCGCACGCGTTCGAGCGCCGCCGGCACATCGTCCAGAGGCACTCCGAGGTTCCTCGCGAGCAGATTGCCCGTGCCCTGCGGCACGATGCCGAGCACGGCATCCGTTCCGGCGAGCACCTCGGCGACCGCGCGGACCGTGCCGTCGCCGCCGACGGCGACCACCGTCTCACAGCCCGCCTCGACCGCCTCCGCGGCCATGCCCTCTCCCGGGTCGTCCACGGTGGTCTCCCACCAGAGCACCTCGACCGACTCGTCGAACGTGGCGTCGACCTGCTCGCGCAGCATCCCCTCATCGATCTTCGACGGATTCCAGACCAGCCCGATGCGCGATGTCATGCACTCAGCCTGCGCGACCGACGCCGATCATGCAAACCGGAGCCGTCTCAGCCGTAGAACAGCTCCTCGAAAGCCCTGCGCGCGCGCCTCGTCGTCTTGAGGTAGTCCTCCTCGACCCGGATCGCCGACCGATCGGGATAGCCGAGCAGGCGGCCGACGGCGTCGAGCTGGCGCGGATCGCTGGGCAGGACGTCGCTGGTCTGACCGGTGAGCAGCGTGATCGCCGATCGCAGCCTGCTCGCCAGACGCCAGGCGTCGCGCAGCAGGTCGGCGGATGCCGCGGGCACCACGCCGGCGTCCACCGCCGCGTCGAGAGCGTTCAGGGTCGACGTCGTCCTCAGCGCGGGGACGGCGTGCGCATGCTGCAGCTGCACGAGCTGCACCAGCCACTCCACGTCGCTGAGCGTGCCGGGGCCGAGCTTC
The DNA here is from genome assembly GCA_040395495.1 of Microbacterium hydrocarbonoxydans. Lineage (GTDB taxonomy): Bacteria > Actinomycetota > Actinomycetes > Actinomycetales > Microbacteriaceae > Microbacterium > Microbacterium hydrocarbonoxydans_D. Next base: position 10,071 of record JBEBQG010000010.1, read on the forward strand.
AGATGGCGGCGCGGATCGACGCCCTGGGGCAGCCGCTCCCCCTCGACGCGGGCCTTGATGCGCTTGATCTCGCGGGTGCCCTGCAGGTCGACCGACTCCGGATAGCGGATGACATCGGCGAGCGTCATGAACCGGGCGGTGAGCTTGGCGCTGCCCGCGACGCCGCGCGCACGCAGCAGCGCCTGCGCCTCCCAGGACAGCGACCAGCGGCGGTAGTACTCCGCATAGGCGTCGATCGAGCGCACGACGGGTCCGTTGCGCCCCTCGGGACGCAGATCGGCATCGAGGTCGAGCGGAACACGGTGGTCGGTGAGATGCTCGCGCAGTCCCGCCACGATCCGGGTCGCATGCTTCTGCGCCCGCTCCGGGTCGACCCCGTTGGGGTCGTAGACGTAGAGCACGTCGGCGTCCGAGCCGAAACCGAGCTCCGCGCCGCCGAAGCGTCCCATCCCGATGATCGCGAAGTCCAGGGCCGCATCCTCCTCGGGCACGACCTCGCGGATCACGGCGCGCAGGGCCGCCTGGATCGTCGCGTCGGTGATCTCGGTGAGGGACGTCGCGACGTCGTCGATCGTGAGCACATCGAGCACCGCGCCCATCGCAGTGCGCAGGAGTTCGCGTCGGCGAAGCGCCCTGACGGCCCTCAACGCGTCGCCCACGTCGCTGTGCCGCGTCTGGATCGCGCGTGCCTCCTCGTCGAGGGCCGCACCGCTCCGCGGCCGAAGCAGTTCGCTGCTGTCGAGCCAGGCCACCGACTCCGGGATCCACTCCATGAGCTCGCCCACGTACCTCGACGACGACAGCAGCCTGGTCAAGCTCTCGGCCGCACCGGACGAGTCGCGCAGCATCCGCAGGAACCACGGGGTGTCCCCGAGCCGCTCACTGATGCGACGGAAGGCGATGAGCGCGTAATCGGGGTCGCTGCCGTCGGCGAACCACCGCACCATCACCGGCATCAGGTGGCGCTGGATCGTCGCCTTGCGGCTGAGCCCCGATGTCAGGGCGCCGATGTGCCGGAGTGCGCCGGCCGGATCGCGGAATCCGATCGCGGCCAGGCGGTCGTGCGCCTGCTCGGTCGACAGCGTGCGCTCCTCCTCCGGCAGGGAGGCGACGGCGCTGAGGAGCGGCCGGTAGAACAGGCGGATGTGGATCTCCCTGACCTCGCGGCGCACGCTCTCCCAGCGCGCCCACACCGCCTCTCCGGATTCGGCGAGACCGGTGCTGCGAGCGAGCACGCGCAGGCCGGCGGGGGTGCGCGGCATCAGGTGGGTGCGGCTGAGCTCCGTGAGCTGCAGTCGATGTTCCATGAGCCGCAGCACACGGTAGTCATCAGCGAAGGCGGCGGCCTCGGCGCGGCCGATGTAGCCACCGACCACGAGCGCCTCGATGCTCTCCAACGTTCCCCTGGTGCGGATGCCCGGATCGGTGAGCCCGTGCACGAGCTGCAGCAGCTGCACCGTGAACTCGATGTCGCGGAGCCCTCCTGCGCCGAGCTTGATCTGGAAGGGGGCGTCTTCCGGATCGATGTGCTCCATCACCCGCTCGCGCATGCGCTGCACGCTGTCGACGAAGTCCTCCCTCGCCGCGCTCGACCAGATCTTGGGCTGCACCGCGTCGATGTACGCGGCGCCGAGAACCGGATCCCCGGCGAGCGGACGCGCCTTCAGCAGCGCCTGGAACTCCCAGCTCTTGGCCCATCGGTCGTAGTACGCGAGATGGGACGAGAGCGAGCGCACCAGAGCACCCTGCTTGCCCTCCGGGCGCAGCGCGGCGTCGACCTCCCACAGCGCCGGCTCCACCTCGATGCCGCTGAGCCCGCGCATGGTCTCCCGCGCGAGCCTGGTCGCGATGTCGATCGCCCGCGCCTCCGACACGGTCTCCTCGTCGGCGGTTCCGCCCACGAAGATCACGTCGACGTCGCTCACGTAGTTCAGTTCGCGGGCCCCGGCCTTTCCCATCCCGATGATCGCCAACTGCGTCGCGGCGATCTCCTCCGCGGGCAACGAACCCCTCAGCCGGGAGCGGGCGACGGCGAGCGAGGCCTCGAGCGCCGCACCCGCGATGTCGGCGAGCGAGGCGGAGACGTCGGCCACGACCGACACGGGGTCGGGATGGCAGAGGTCGAAGGTCGCGATCGCGGCGAGCTCCCGCCGGTACGCGACCCGCAGCGCCACCACCGCCGCGTCATCCCCCGCGGCCGCGAATCCGTCGACCGCGCCGACCGCCCGGAGCAGACGGGAACGCAGCTCCGCGGCGCTGGGGAGCGAGTCGGCGGGGCTGTCGAGCACCTCGAGCTGCTCCGGATGCCGCAGGAAGAAGTCGGCCAGCCCGGTCGACGCACCGAACACGCGCCAGAGCCGACGCCGCGTGTCCCGGTCCGCGAGCAGGCCTTTCAGGGCGCCGGGGTCCCGCCATGCGATCCGCATCATGCCGTCGAGGGCGACGTCGGGATCGGCGGCCTCCGCGCCGTCGAGCAGCACGGACCGGTCGCTGCCGAGCAAGGTCGCCAGTTCCGCGAGTGTGGATGCGGCCTCGCTCAGCTCGGCGAAACCGAGCCTGGCCAGCGCAGACAGGGAGACGGAGTCGTCCGAACGCGCCACGGCGACCTCAGAGGAGCTCGAGGTTGTTCTTCAGCTCCAGCGGGGTGACCTGGCCTCGGTAGGCCTCCCACTCCTTGCGCTTGTTCAGCAGCACGTAGTTGAAGACCGACTCACCGAGCGTCTCCGCGACGAGCTCGGAGTTCTCCATGTGCTCCAGAGCGTGGTCGAGGCTCGCCGGGAGGGCGGAGTATCCGAGGGCGCGTCGTTCGGCGTCGCTGAGCGACCACACGTTGTCCTCGGCCTCGGGCGGGAGCTCGTACTCCTCCTCGATGCCCTTCAGGCCGGCGGCCAGCATCAGGGCGTAGGCGAGGTAGGGGTTCACCGCGGAGTCGAGCGCACGGTACTCCACGCGAGTGGAGCCGCCCTTGTTGGGCTTGTACATCGGCACGCGCACGAGCGCGGAGCGGTTGTTGTGCCCCCAGGTGATGAAGCTCGGGGCCTCGTCGCCGCCCCACAGGCGCTTGTACGAGTTCACGAACTGGTTGGTCACCGCCGCGATCTCGTTGGCGTGCTTGAGGAGACCGGCGATGAAGTGCCGCCCGGTCTTGGAGAGCTGGTACTTGGCGCCCTCCTCGTAGAAGGCGTTGCGCTCGCCCTCGAACAGGGACATGTGGGTGTGCATCCCGCTGCCGGGGTGCCCGCTGAGGGGTTTCGGCATGAACGTCGCGTAGACGCCCTGCTCGATCGCGACCTCCTTGATGACCGTGCGGAAGGTCATCACGTTGTCGGCCATCGTCAGCGCGTCGGCGTAGCGCAGGTCGATCTCGTTCTGCCCCGGTCCGCCCTCGTGGTGGCTGAACTCCACCGAGATCCCGAGGTCCTCCAGCATCCGCACCGAGCGACGGCGGAAGTCGTGTGCGGTGCCGCCGGGGACGTTGTCGAAGTACCCGGCGGAGTCGACGGGCACGGGACCCTCCGGTCCGTACGACGAGGACTTCAGCAGGTAGAACTCGATCTCGGGGTGCGTGTAGAACGTGAACCCGGCGTCGGCGGCCTTCGCGAGTGCGCGCTTGAGCACGTGCCGCGGGTCGGACACGGCGGGGCGTCCGTCGGGCGTGGTGATGTCGCAGAACATGCGGGCGGTGGGATCGATCTCCCCGCGCCACGGCAGGATCTGGAAGGTCGTGGGGTCGGGCTGCGCGAGCAGGTCCGACTCGTAGCTGCGCGTGAGCCCTTCGATCGCCGAGCCGTCGAAGCCGATGCCCTCGGCGAAGGCCCCTTCGACCTCGGCGGGCGCGATCGCCACCGACTTGAGGGTGCCGATCACGTCGGTGAACCACAGGCGGACGAACTTGACGCCGCGTTCCTCGATGGTGCGGAGGACGAAATCGCGCTGCTTGTCCATCGCTACTCTGCGCCCCGGCCCTTCGCGGCGTCCTCGGCAGCGTCTTCGTCCGCCCAGGCGCGAGCGCGCTCCTGCAGCTTCTCGGGCGCGCGGGCCGCCTCGGCCTCGGTGTCGAAAGGGCCGACTCGATCGGCGGATGCCGAGATCATGCCGAACTCGACCTGACCCGTCGCGAGGTTGTACCAGTACTTCTCATCGCCGTTGGACATCGGTGATCCCCTTCTTCACGTGGTGTCATCGATCCTACTGGCGTGTGAGGCTGTCGCTAAGCTATCGACCATGGCAAAAGCGATCGGCGTCGACATCGGCGGCACGGGCATCAAGGCAGGAATCGTCGACCTCACGCACGGGACCATGGCGTCCGATCGGGTACGCGTTCCCACCCCGGAGGGGGCATCGCCGCAGGACGTGCTGGTCGCCGTGCAGACCGTGCTGAAGACGCTGGACGTGCACGAGTCCACCCTCCCCCTCGGCGTCGCGTTCCCGGCCATCGTCAAGCGCGGCAAGACGCTCTCCGCGGCGAACGTGTCCAAGGAGTGGATCGGGTTCGAGGCTGAGCGCTTCTTCCGCGACGGGCTCGAGCGCAACATCGTGTTCGTCAACGACGCCGATGCGGCCGGCGTCGCCGAGGCGCGCCACGGCGCCGCACGCGACGTGCAGGGCCTCACCCTCCTGACCACGCTGGGCACCGGCATCGGATCCGCGTTCCTCTACGACGGCGTCCTCGTGCCCAACTCCGAGCTCGGTCATCTCAACTTCCGCGAGTACGAGTCGGTCGAGCAGTGGGCGGCGACCTCGGCCAGGGAGCGCGAAGGCCTCAGCTGGGCCGAATGGGCGGAGCGGCTCCAGGAGTTCTACTCGCACATCGAGTTCCTCTTCAGCCCCGACCTGTTCGTCGTCGGCGGCGGCGTCTCCAAGAACGCGGGCGACTTCCTCCCGCTGCTCGAGCTCAACACGCCGATCGTCCCGGCGATCCACCGCAACAACTCGGGCATCATCGGCGCGGCCTCCCTCGCCGGAGACTGATCGCACCACGACATGACGGGGGCCCCGCAGGATCTGCTGCGGGGCCCTCGTCGCGTCGTGGCGGCCGTGCGCGACGTCAGCGCTGGGGCGGCAGCACGAAGGACGTCTCGAACGCCGACATGGCCGTACGCTAGCCCATCGCGACGCCGTCGACACTCCATCGCGGCCGTGATCGCTCAGAGACCGAGGCGGAGCGGGGCGAATGGGCCGACCTGTACGCCGGGTTCTGTTCCGGGGTTCTTCGCCCCTTCGACGGCCATCTCTCTCGGCGACACGTTGCCGTGGCACTCTAGCGGTCTACCCGAGGACTCGGCGAGCCGCGTCAACATCCTCTGTCTGACCTTGCTCCGGACGAGGTTTACCTGGCGGGCCGTGTCACCACGGCCCCCGGTGGTCTCTTACACCACCCTTTCACCCTTACCCCTTGCGGGGCGGTCTGCTCTCTGTGGCACTTTCTCGCGGATTGCTCCGGGTGGGCGTTACCCACCGTCCTGCCCTGTGGAGCCCGGACGTTCCTCGGTGCGGTCTCCCGCCACGCGACCGTCCAGTCGACCCATTCGCTCGATCAGTCTACCGGGACTACTTCTCCGCCGACTCGGCGATTCGCAGGTCGAGCGGGACGTCGATGGGAAAGGTGCCGAACAGTCGGGTCGTCGCCACCGCTGCAGCCTCGCGCACCGCATCGGCCGCCTCCTCGGCCTGCTCGGCCGGAACGTGCAGGATGACCTCGTCGTGCAGGAAGAACGCCAGGTGAGCGGCGCGGGCGAAGGGGCCGGATGCCGTGGCCGGCACCAGCGACTCCGGCAGCCGCTGCAGCCGATGCCTGATCTCCGCGAGCCAGATCATCGACCACTCGGCCGCGGTGCCCTGCACGACGAAGTTCCGGGTGAAGCGTCCCCAGTCCCTCGCCCGTCGCCGAGCGACGGCGATCTCGGCCTGGTCGGCGTCGGCGTCGGTGGCCCTGGACTGCATGCGCGACCACTCCGCCGAAGGGCGCGGCGAGGAGCGTCCCAGCCAGGTGGAGACGACACCGCCGTCCTCCCCCGTCCTCGCGGCGTCGTCGACGAGGGCCATGGCGCGCGGGTACACCTTGCGCAGTCGCGGCACCAGCCGCCCGCTTTCGCCCGTTGTGGCCCCGTACATCGCACCGAGGACGGCGTACTTGGCCTCCTCGCGCGTGGACACGGCACCCGATTCCACGACACCCGCGTACAGGTCCCGCCCCTGCGCCGCCCTGGCCATGGCGCGATCGGCCGCCATGCCCGCCAGCATCCGCGGCTCCAACTGCGCGACGTCGGCGACGACGAGGGTCCACCCCTCGTCCGCCCGGACGGCGGGTCTCAGACTGCGCGGCAGTTGCAGGGCTCCGCCCCCGGCCGACGCCCACCGCCCGGTCACGACGCCACCGGGGATGTAGACGGGACGGAACCGGTCGTCGCGGACCCACTCCGCAAGCCATGCCCAGCCGTTCGCGCTCAGCAGTCGCGACAGCTTCTTGTACGCGAGCAGGGGCTCGACCACGGGATGCCGCTGCTCGGCGAGCTCCCAGCGACTGGTCGACTCCACATGCACGCCGACGCGATGGAGCGCGCGCAGGAGCTTGGGCTGACTGTCGAGGTGCAGCGAGGGGTCGCCGAGGATCGCCCGCACCTCGTCGCCCAGTTCCACCATCCGTCGCGGCAGCCCGCCGGACGCCGGTCGCGCGCCGAGCGTGGCCGTGAGGATCTCGTCGTGCACCGCCGCGTTCCAGGGCAGCCCCGCAGCGCGCATCTCCTCGGCAACGAGACCCCCCGCGGATTCTGCGGAGCAGAGCAGCGTGAGCCGGCCGTCCGCGGAGTCGTCGATCACGCGGCGCTGTGCGGCGTACTGCTCGAGCGCCTCGCCAACGGGGTCGTCGGGGCGTTCGTCGTCGTCCACGTCAAACAGCGCGGGGGCCTCGTCCACCGCCTCGCGCCTGATCCATCGCGGAGACGGGGCCAACGGGCGGGCGACGGCGGCCGTGTCGCGCAGGATCGCATGGCACAGCACCAGATCGTGAGTGCGCCCCAGTCGGACGCCCGCGGAGAGCAGCACGGGATAGAGGTCCTTCGCGCTCCGGATGATCCAGCGGGGCGCGTCCTCCCCTTCCTGCGCGCGAACCCACTCCGGCAGATCGGCCGCGGACAGCCGGATGCGGGGGCCTGCGGATCCGTCGGGGGCGAGCTCCACCGCGATGAACCCCGCAGGGCCGTCCGCGACGAGAGCGACCCTGCGCTCGCCGGCGGGAGCGGCGCTCACCGCCGCGATGACGGCGGGGTCATCGTCACAGTCCGGACTCCTCGGTGCGCACCAGGATGCAACCGCATTCGGGGCATGAGACGACGGCGTCCTCCGCAGCTCGACGGATCTCGTTCAGGTCGGTGCTCGGGAGCACGATCCGGCATCCCTCGCACGTCCCGCGCGTCAGCAGTGCCGCACCGGCGTTGTTGGCCGCGCGACGGGTGTACTCGGCGAGAAGATCGGCCGGCACGTTCTCGACCACGGCCGCACGATCGCGGGCGAGCTGTGCGCCGAGCTCGGTCGCCGCAGCGACATCGGCCTTCGCCTGCGCGGTGAGCGCCGATCCCTCGGAGGTGGTGGTGTCGAGCAGCGCCTGCTGGGCGGCGACGGCCGCATCGGCCTCCTCGACCTTGGCCATGACCTCGAGCTCGATGTCCTCGAGATCGCTCTGCCGCTTCGCGAGGCTCGCCAGCTCGTGCTCGAGAGCCTGGGCCTCCTTCGGGTTGGTCGCCGCGGCGAGACGCTCCGCGTCGCGGTCGCGTCGCTGCTCGACGAGCGTCACGTCGGACTCCAGCCGGGCGAGCTCGGTGCGCGCGTCGTCACGCGCCCCCGTGAGCGTCGTCAGCTCGCGGAGCTGATCCTGGCGGATCGCGATGAGCTCGGTGATCCTCGTGCCCTGCGACGGCTGCGTGCGCGCCCTCTCGGCCTGGGCGATGCGACGGTCGAGGTCGGCGACGTCGAGCAGGATGCGCTGGTGTTCGGGGCTGGCGTTCACACAGTCAAATCTAGTCGCTGCGGGCTGCGGCGCATCACCGCACCTCGCCGTCGACGTAGAGCCACCGACGGTCCTCCCTGACGAACCGGCTGCGCTCCCGCATCGACCCGCGCGCGTCGCCCTGGCGCCAGAACGCCTCGAACTCGACGATCCCCCTGTCGTCGAAGGGCCCGCCCGCCGCACGATCGAGGATCAGCAGCCGACGCCAGACGAGTCCCTCGTCGAGATCGAGGGTGCGGGGCCTGGTGCGCGGATGCCAGGAACGGAGGAGATGCGCGACGTCGCCCGTCGCGAACGCCGTGTAGCGGGAGCGCATCAGCCGTTCGGCCGTGGACGCCGGCGCCCCCGCGAGGATCGGCCCGCAGCACGCATCGACGACGTCACCCGAACCGCAGGGGCATCGCGAACCGTCCATGACGTCAGCGTACGCTGAACGCATGACCAGCTTCACCGCGCACAACGGATTCCAGCTGCCCGCCATCGGACTCGGCACCTACGGCCTCAGGGGCGATGACGGGGCGGAGGCCGTCGCCTCGGCGCTCGGCGCGGGGTACCGTCTGGTCGACTCCGCGTTCAACTACGAGAACGAGGGATCCGTCGGTCGTGGTGTCGCGGCCTCGTCGATCGACCGCGCGGAGATCATCGTGACCACCAAGCTCCCCGGCCGCCATCACCCCGGTCACAAGGCGAGGACGAGCATCGAGGAGAGCCGGTCCCGCCTCGGGCTCGACGTGACCGACCTGCATCTGATCCACTGGCCCAACCCGAGCCAGGACGAGTACGTGCAGGCGTGGGCGGCCCTCGTCGATGCCCAGCAGCGCGGTGTCGTGCGGGAGATCGGCGTCTCGAACTTCCTGCCGGAGCACCTGGAGCGGATCGAGAGGGAGACCGGGGTGCGACCCGTGGTGAACCAGATCGAGGTGCACCCGTACTTTCCGCAGAGCGAGCAGCTCGCCTACCACCGCGAGCACGGCATCCTCACCGAGGCCTGGAGTCCGCTCGGCAGGGCGGCCGAGCTTCTCGACGAGCCCGTGGTGGCCGAGGTCGCCGCCGCGCACGGGATCTCCCCGGCCCAGGCCGTGCTCGCGTGGCATGTGGCCCGCGAGACCGTCGCGATCCCGAAGGCGTCGTCGGCGGCGCATCAGATCGCCAACCTCGCCGCCGCCGACGTGGTGCTCGACGCCGCGGAGGTGGAGGCGCTCACCGCCCTGGGCCGCGCCGAAGGCCGTCTCTTCGGCGCGGATCCCCGCACGCACGAGGAGTCCTGACCCGCGCTCCCCTCAGGAGCGCACCGTCTGCGTGCCCAGCACGCGCAGCAGGTCGAGCTTGCCCGCATCCTCGCTGCCGGGCGCGGCCGTGAGCACGATCAGCGCGTTCGACCCGTCCGGGGTCAGCAGGGCCTGGCAGTCGACCTCGATCTCGCCGAGCTCGGGATGGACGACGACCTTGTGCTCCTCGAAGCGCCGGCGCACCTCGTGGTCGTCCCAATAGCGCACGAACTCGGGGCTGACCGCACGCAGCGCGCGTTCGATGTCCCCGGCGCGAGACGACGGCCCCCACTCCCCCTGAGCAGCCCGCAGGGATGCGGCGAGAGTGCGTCCGTGGCGCTCGTGGTCGCGTTCGGGGTACACCCGTCGCGCCTCCTGCGGATGGGCGAACCACCGGTAGACCCCGCTGCGCTCCAGTCCCGACAGGGCGGTCGCGTCGCCGAAGAGAGCCCGCGCCGCGTCGTTCTGCATGAGGACCTCGTCGAGCGCGGACACCACGAACGCGGGCGTGTCGTTCAGCCGGTCGAGCACGCGGAGCATCCCTGGCGGAAGGTAGTCGGTGAACACCGCACGATCGGGGGCGCTGTGCCCGCACACGCGGTAGAGGTAGTCGCGCTCATCGGGCGAGAGGCGCAGCGCCCTGGCCAGCGAGGCGAGCATCTGCACGCTCGGCTGCGGACCGCGCCTCTGCTCCAACCGCGCGTAGTAGTCGGCGGACATCGCGGCGAGCATCGCGACCTCCTCCCGCCGCAGTCCCGCTGCGCGCCGCCGCGGCCCCGCGCTCAGGCCCACGGCATCCGGCGTCAGCTCCTGCCGTCGCCGGAGGAGGAAGTCGGCGAGCGCGTCACGGTCCATCTCCGCAGTATCCCCCGTCAAGCACACCGCAACCAGGGACCGTCGATCCGAGGATGACCGCTCTCTGCCGCGCGGCCGCGGGGAGCCGCAGGGTGGAGCGCATGGACATCAGCGGAAACACCATCTTCATCCCCGGCGCCACCAGCGGCATCGGACTCGCTCTGGCCCGCGCCCTGAGCGCCCGCGGCAACACCGTCATCGTCGGCGGACGGCGAACGGAGCTGCTCCGGCGCATCGCGGAGGAGAGCCCGGAGCTGCACACGGTGGAGATCGACACGGCGGACGCCGACAGCATCCGACGGGCCGCGCTCTCCGTCATCTCCGACCATCCGAGCCTCAACGTGGTCGTCACGATGGCCGGCATCATGCGCGTCGAGGACTGGCGCTCGCCCGAGACCGCCCTGGAGACCGCGGAGGCCACCGTCGCGACCAATCTGCTCGGCCCGATCCGCGTGATCGCCGCGTTCATCGACCACCTGCGCGCGACGCCCGGGTCGACGATCATGACCGTCTCCTCCGGGCTGGCGTTCGCCCCCCTGCGCGTCACGCCGACCTACAACGCGACGAAGGCCGCGATCCACATGCTCAGCGAGTCGCTCCGCCTGCAGCTGGCCGACACCTCGGTCTCGATCCTCGAGCTCGAGCCGCCGGCGGTCCGCACGGCGCTCATGCCGGGCCAGGAGGAGAGCGAGTGGGCGATGCCCCTCGACGACTTCGTCACCGAGGTCGTCGAGCTGATCGAGACGCAGCCGGACGCCACGGAGATCCAGGTCGAGAACGTGAAGTTCCTGCGGTACGGCGAGGTCAGGGGCGACTACGAGCAGGTCGTCGAGACGCTCAACCGGTTCGATCCGCACGCGTCCTGAGCGTCACAGGGCGGCGGCCACTGCCTCCTGAGCGCTGCCGTGCGCGAACGTGAAGCCGGTGGACTCCAGGACCGACGGGCGCACATCGGCGTCGGCGAGGAGCAGGGAGTCCGCGGCCGCGGCGCCGAGGGCTCCCCGCAGCGCCCAGGAGGGGGCGGGGAGCCAGAACGGCCGCCGCATGCCGTCGGCGAGCGCCCGACCGATCTCGTTCGCCGACGCCGGTCGCGGCCCGGTGAGGTCGACGGGGCCGTCGATCCCCCTGTCGATCACGTGCCTGATCGCGCGGACCTCGTCGATGAGCGATATCCACGGCCAGATCTGCGAGCCGCGGCCGAGGGGTCCCGAGACTCCGAGTCGCGTCAGCAGCACGAGCGGAGCGAGCATACCGCGCCGATGGATGACCGGGGCCGTGCGCACCAGTGCGACCCGCGCCGCATCGCCCGCTCGCCGAGCCTCCTCCTCCCACCGCACGCAGAGGCGCGCGAGGAAGGTGTCCCCCGGTGCCGATCGTTCGTCGAGCACGATCCCGGGCGCCGATCCGTAGTAGCCGACGGCCGACGCCGAGACGAACGACGGAGCGTCGGTGCCGAGCTCGCGCACCGCCGTGGCCACCGTGCGCGTCACACGCACTCGCGAGTCGAGGAGCTCCCGACGGTAGCCCCTCGTCCACGGCAGCCGTCCGACGCTGGCCCCGCCCAGCGAGACCACGGCGTCGGCGCCCGCGAGCACGTCGGGGTCGAGCGCCGCGGTGCCGGGCTCCCAGAGCACCTCGCCCTCCCTCGCCGGCGGACGGCGGACGAGGGTGGTGACGTCCACGCCGTCGGCGCGCAGGGATGCGGTGAGCGCCGACCCGATCAGCCCGGATGCCCCTGCGACCACCACGCGCGCCGTCACGCGCGGCGCCCGTCGCTCGCGTCGCGTCTGGCCGACGCCCATTCGGAGGACAGGTAGGTCGCCTCTCCGGAGGCCACGATCTGCGCGTTGTTGTTCGGCCCCGGCTCCGGCCACATCATCAACCCGCCCACCTGCAGGCTGGGGATGCTGAGCGCGATGCACTCGATGCTGCCGCGCACGAGGAGGTCTGCGGCCTGCTCCGGCGAGGATGCCGCGCCCATGACGGCGTCGTCGTGCGCGAGGAGCACGGAGAGCCACACCCTCTCCTCGCCCTCGGGGTCGAGCGTGTACCGCATCAGCCCCTGGGGCGCGGCCTCGACGTGGATGACGATGAAGCCTGTGAACGGCTCCTCCGCCTGTCTGCCAACGCCCATGTCCGTCCCCCGACTCGTGCGGTCCCACGCCGCCGTTCGGGCCAGGATACCCGGCATCCGAAGATCTCCCCCGAACCTGCTTACGCCCTCCCGGATCCCGTCGATATGCATAGGGGGGATAGAAGGAGGAGGACCGTGACAAGTACATACATCGAGACCGGAGGACACGTCCGGGTCTATGACGACGCCGTCCGCACCCACCAGATGTTCCCTCTCGGCACCTATCGCGTGCACTTCGGCTCCAAGGAGGGATTCAGCCTCGTCAAGATCGACGACCTCACGGTCGGCTCGGAGCGCATCTACGGCGGGCGGGACAAGAAGGTGCAGAAGATCTTCCGCTCCTACGCTCTCTCCGATCGCAGCCTCGGCGTGATGCTGTCCGGCGACAAGGGCATCGGCAAGTCGCTCTTCCTCCGGATGGTCGCCGAGGAGGCACTCGACCAGGGGTTGCCCGTGGTCGTGGTGTCGGAGGACAACGACGGGATCGTCGAGTTCCTGGACAGCCTCGACGAGTGCCTCATCGTCTTCGACGAGTTCGAGAAGACGTTCCCCGCCGGCCGCAACGGGCACTCCGGTGCCGGGAACAGGCAGAACCAGTTCCTCACCCTGTTCGACGGCCTCTCCTCGGCGCGGCGCATCTACTGCCTCACGGTGAACGACATCGCCGACATCAGCACGTACATCGTGAATCGTCCGGGACGGTTCCACTACCACATGCGGTTCGAGTACCCCGGACCCGACGAGGTCAGGCAGTACCTCATGGATCAGGCGCCGGGGGCCGACCCCGACGAGATCGAGAACGTGGCCCTGTTCTCCCGCCGCGCCCGGCTGAACTACGACCACCTCCGTGCCATCGCCTTCGAGCTGCAGCAGCCGGACACGCTGTTCTCGGAGGTCGTCGAGGACCTCAACATCAAGTCCGTCGAGCCGAGCACGTACCGGATCGAAGCCCGCTTCCCCGACGGCAAGGTGTGGTCCGACGAGGTGGAGATGAACCTGTTCGAGCGCGGCGATGTCGGCCGCACGTTCGAGCTGCGCAACTCCACCCGGTCGATCTTCGCGTCGTTCATGCCCAAGGACCTGCTCTTCGAGCCGGACGGAGGGATCTTCGTGCCGATCGACAGGCTGGACCTCCTCGACGACGAGGACGAGGAACCGGAGGTGTACCCCACCACGGTGAGCCTCACGCTGATCGGCCAGGCGACCTACGGCTTCGGCTTCTGACCCGGGAGCCCGCTCCGCTCCGGTCAGACCCCGACGGGATGCTGCAGGAGCGCCCTGGTGAGCCGGCGTCCGCCGTCCGCGATCCGGTCGAGGTAGGCCTCGACGGTGCTCGACGACGATCGGGAGGTTCTCGGAGCCGAGGGGGACGTCCCGTCGGCGTAGTGGCGGTCGATGGCGTCGCGCAGCATCCGCACCGCCTCCGAGCGGTGCTGCGAGACGGCCGCGTGCGAGACCCCCAGCTCCTCGGCGATGTCCGTGACCGTGCGATCCTCGAAGTAGATCGCCCGGATCACGAAGCGCTTGCGCTCGGGGAGCGCGTCGATCGAGCGGTGGAGGAACTCGTCGCGCTCCGAGGAGAGGACGTACTCCTCGGGGAGGTGCCCGGTCCAGGCGATCTCCCCCGTGTCCAGCGCGTCGAGGCTCGTGAGGATGCGGTCCGCGTCGGCGAGCCCCTCGCGCACGGCGGCCGGTTCGATCCCCATCGCCGCGGCGATCTCCGCGATCGTCGGCGTGCGCCCGAGGGTCGCGGCGAGGGTGTCGCGCACCTTCGTCGTCGACTTCGCCCTGGAGCGCACCTCGCGCGGCGCCCAGTCCATCGCCCGCAGCTCGTCCATCAGCGCCCAGTTGATGCGTCCGCGGGCGAACGCCCCGAACGGCACCCCCAGGCTCGCGTCGAACTTCTCCGCCGCCCGTACCAGCGCGAAGGCTCCGGCCGATGCCAGGTCGTCACGCGAGACATGCGTGAGCCGCGCGGCGACGGAGGCGGTCGCCGCCCCCACGATGTGCAGGTGCTCGATCACGAGCTGGTTGCGTGTGCGCACGGGCATGCAGCCTCGCCTCTTTCACTGTCAGTGCAAGTCCCCCAGCAACTCACAGTGCGGCCACACCCCATGGCCTTTCCCTCTTCCACCCCCATGCTAGGGCCGCGGCGGGCATGAAGAATCCCCGGGAGCGAAAACTCCCGGGGATTCTCGTTTACGTTCAGATCACGATTGTTCGTCGTTCACCTTGACGCGCTTGTTCACCTCGCGCGTCGCGGAGAACTTCAGCACCGTGTAGTCGGTGACCTCGTCGGAGCCGTCCTCCTTCGCGAACTGCACGCGGTGCCCCTTGTGCGTCTGCGGGTAGAACCGTCCGAAGTTGGTCAGCGTCACCGTGTTGCCCTGGCTGACGAGGTCGAGCAGCTCGTCGATCATGGCGTTGTACGCGGTCTGCGCCGCGTGGAGGGAGATCCCCCCGCGCCTTGCGAACCGCTGCACGAACTCTCTCTTGCTGACCCGGTTCGCCTCGAGCGTCCTGGATGTTCCCATCGTCATACCGTCCCCTGTATCAGCCCGTCGCCGGGCATCCCTTCCCCCACCCCCGTCGACCGCTCGCGCGGAGGACGGAGGATCGTACGCCGCCGGGATCTTCTCCACCCCGGCGCCGTGTTCCTCAGAGGATAGCCGCTGTTCCTTGGTATATGCGGTGACTATCCGTTCTGGTTGCTTTCTCTTCGCTTTCTGCGATTCGACCCGCGTGCTTCGCCCGTGCGGGCGGCCGTGTCATCGTTCCCCGAGGCCGCCGAGCAGCGCACGGATCGGGTAGGTCTGGTCTTCCAGGATCACCTGCACGGCGCGACCCGTCGTGTCGTGCACGAGAATCGGCGCCCTGAGGTTGACGTGCACGCCCTCGTCTCCCGGGTTCGCCACCACGAGCACCCGCACGGCGTCGTCGCCCGCCGCGCCGATGTCCGCGAGCGCGGAGTCGGGGAGGCGCGGTCGATAGCCGGCATCGGCCACCCGCCCGTCGACCAGGAAGAGCCGGACGTCGGCGTCGACGGCTCTGAGGGCCGACAGGCCATGCGCCCCGGGGATGGCCTCGAGGGTGAACGAGGTGTGCGGGGCGAGGCCGGGCATCGGTGCGCCGAACTCGACCGGGATCGCTGTCGTCGTCATCGCAGGAACTCCAGGAGGTTGGTCTGCAGCGACCTGGCGGTCACCTTGAGCGCGGATTGGAAGACGAGCTCGGCGGACTCGAGCCGCACCAGCACCTCCAGGCTGTCGACGTTCTCGACCTCGGCGCGGCGCGCCTCCAGGTCGGTGGACACCGCCAGGTTCTGCGACGAGGCCCGCTCCAGCTGCACCTGCCGCGCGCCGGTGGCGCCGCGCGCAGCGACCACGTCCTTCAGACGGGCGTCGATGTCGTTCAGCCGCGAACCGACCTCGGCGCCGCTGCGCAGCTCGGCGGCGATGTCCTTGAGCAGCGCGAAGGCGCTGCCCGCGCCCTGGCCGAACGCCTGCGCCCCGTCGAAGTCCACGCGGACGGTCTCGTTGTCGCTGATGCGCCGGCGCACGCCGTCGCCCGGCACGCCGTCGAACGCGAAGGTCACGGGATCGAACGCCGTGCCGGAGTCGCTCGTGCCGGCGAACACGCTCCGGCCGAGCACCGTGGTGTTGGCCTGGGCGAGCAGCTCGGAGCTGATGGTGTCGAGCTCCTGCGCGATCGATTCGCGGGCCGTGGGGCTGAGCGCCCCCGAGTTCGCCCCCTGGGCGGTGAGGTCGCGCGCACGGTTGAGCAGCTCTGTGCTGGCGCCGAGGGCCGTGTCGACCGTGGTCACCCAGGCCATGCCGTCGCTGACGTTGCGCGCGAACTGCGCCACCCGCGACTGCTCCCCGTGGATGCCGAGAGTGGTCGCCGCTGCGGCGGGGTCATCGCTCGGCGACCGGAACGCGCGCTGCGAGGACGCCTGGTTCTGCAGGCGCTCACGGTCGGCGAGATTCGTCTGCAGCGTCCGCAGGGACTGCTGGGTCATGGTGCTGCTCGTGATTCGTCCGATCATCGGGTCTCCGGTGCTCAGCGGCCGACGAGGCCGGTGCGGTTGATCAGGAGGTCGAGGGCCTCGTCCATCGCGGTCAGCACCCGTGCCGCCGCCTGATAGGCCGTCTGATAGGTGAGGAGGTTGATGGTCTCCTCATCACCGTCGACGGAGGCCCCCGACTGCTGGGCGGTGACGGCGGCCACGGAGCCCGTGTCGGCGATGTCCGCCCGCTGCAGGTCACCCGCCACGGTGACGGCGAACCCGGTGACGAAGCTCGACCACGTCTTGCTCGGGCCCGTGGCCGACGCGCCGAGCGCGCCGATCCGGTCGGCGACGGTCGTGTCCTTCGCCCCGGCGCCCGGGGCGGCGAGGGCCAGATCGTCCAGGCCCGCCGGAACCACTCCGAGGCCGAGGGCCGCCGGCCCCGTGGCCGAGAGGGAGAAGAAGTCGCCCCCGGGGGCACCGGCGGCGGTCACACCGCCGCGGTGGAGGTCGTTCACCGCGGCGGCCAGCTCCGTGGCCGTGCGGTTGTACGCGGCCGCCACCGCCGCGAGAGATCCGCCGTCGGTGGCGGGCGCGAGCGCGCTCACGGTGCCGCCGATCACTCCACCGGCGACCGCGAGGGGCTCGCCGGGACGATCGGCCCAGGCGATGCCGATGCGTCCGCCGTCGGAGATCTCCCTCGGTCCACTGACGACGAGAGTCCTGCTGCTGTCACCGGACACGAGCGCGTTCCCGTCGATCCGGAGGGTGAGAGTCCCGTCGGCCTCGACGGCGCCGGTCGCCCCGATCGCGGTCGACAGCCTCTGGGCGAGGAGATCGCGCTGATCGATCAGCTCGTTCGCGTTGCGCCCCGACTGCAGGGCGTCACGGATCTGGCCGTTGAGCGTGGCGACCTGCCCTGCGGTCGCGTTGACGTCGTTCACATCGCGATCCACCCGGCCTCGGAGGTCGGACCACTGACCGGCGATGCTCTGGTACCCCGCGGCGATCTGCCCGACGAGGACCTGCGCGTTGGTCAGCACGACCTGGGCCGCCGCGGGATCGGGCGAGTTCGCGAGATCGGACCATCCCGCCCAGAACCGGTTGAGGTTCGCCGCGAGACCGTCCTTCGTCGGCTCGGCCATGACGCTCTCGGCCTGGCTCGCCGCCGTTGCTCGAGCGCTCCAGAAACCCGAGGTCGAAAGGGCGTCGCGCACGCGGGCGTCCAGGATCTGGTCGCCGAGCCGGGCGATCCCCGTCACGCTCACACCCGTGCCGATGCCGAGTCCCGACTTCCACAGTCCGGTCTGCCCCGGAGCCGACACGGGCACCTGATCGACGCGCTGCCTGGTGTAGCCGGGGGTCGTCTGGTTGGCGATGTTCTGACCGGTCACCGTCATCCCCGCGCGTGCGGCGGAGAGGGCCGATTCGGCGAGGCGGAGTCCCGCGAAGGAGGACATGGCCGCCTCACACCCTCGTGTCGAGGAGTCGGGAGTCGACCGCGCGCACGACGTCGCCGGACGGGTCGTACTCGCCCGTCGGTGCGCCGAGGCCCGCGATCGTCTCCTGCGTCACCCGGATGGCTGTGCGCAGCCGGTGCTCGTTGACCTTCTTGAGCTGATCGATCTCCTCGGCGAGGGCGGTCATGGCGGCGAGATGTGCGGACAGGACCTCTCTCCAGGCGTCCGTCGGTGCGGCGTCGATGAGCTCGCCGAGCGTCGTCGCCTCGGGGACGCCCCATTCGTCCGCGACGGCGACGACGAGGGTGTCCCGGGACAGGGCGACCGTCGGCATCGCGGCGAGGACGCGCTCGATCTCGCTCGCGGAGTGCTGGATCCACCGGTTGCGTCCGGTGGCGAGGAGCGTCTGCTGCACATCCAGCTTGAAGAGCAGGAGTTCGAGCAGATCGCGCTCTCGCATCAGCTGCATGCTCAGGTCGTGAGCGGCCACGGTCGGTCACCTCGTCAGGTCGCGGTCTCCGTGACGGGAGTGCCCGTCACACCTCTGACTATCGCGACAACCCGCGAGGCAGTAACTCGGGCCCCATGGGGAGAACTACCCATGGACGAGGATCAGTCGCTGCTGCTAAGGCGTCCCAGCGCACCGAGGATGGCCGTCTCGGCCGCGGCATCCGACGAGGCCTGCACCGCGTCCTGATTGGCGTCCCCCACGGCGAGGACCAGCTCGGCACGGTTGATCCGCTTGTCCCGGGGAGCATCCACACCCACCCGCACCCCGCCGGGTGTCACCGCGAGGATGGTGATGGTGATGTCGTCGCCGATCACGATGCTCTCGTTCGCCCGCCTCGTCAGCACCAGCATGCTCGTCCGCCTTCCCTGGCTGTGCGCACTCCGCGCCGTCCTGCACTCAACCTAGTGCATTCACCTCGTAAATGAGGATATCTGCCGCGTCACTCCGAGGCGCTCGGAAGAGCGGACTGCGCCATGCGCACGACCCCGACCACGTCGGTCGCCAGCCCGCCCGCTGCGGCCTCGTCGTAGGACAGCACCGGCAGCCCCCTCACCTGCGGGGCGGTCAGCCGGCGCACCGCCTGACGCAGCGACGGCGCGCAGACGAGCACGGGCTCCGGACCCGTCTGATCGAGCTCGGCGACCGTGCGCCGAACCCCGTCGAGCAGCTGCATCGTCGCCTCCGGCGAGAGCACGATCTGCGGATGCCCGTCGATCATGCGCATGCCCTCGAGCATCTGCTGCTCCAGCATCGGCTCGAACATCACCACCCGCAGACGCCCCTCCTCGGCGAACCGGGCGGAGATCGCCGGCCCCAGCGCGGCGCGCGCCGCATCGATGAGTCCCGATGTCTCGGTCGAGGTCTTGCCTCGCAGCGCGAGCGCCTCGTAGATGCGGGCGAGGTCGTTGATCGGCACGCGCTCGGCGAGGAGGCCGGCGAGCACGCGGTGGATCGCCGCGAGCGAGAGCACGGCGGGGGTGAGCTCCTCGACGGTGGCCGGGCTCGACTGCTTCAGGTGCTCGGTGAGCTGACGCACGTCCTCGAGCGACAGCAGCCGGTCGGCCTGGGCCTGCACGACGTCGGAGAGGTGGGTGATGATGACGCTGACGCGGTCGATGACCGTCGCCCCCGCCATGTCCGCGGCGTGCGACATCTCGGTCGGGACCCACTTGCCCTCCAGCCCGAACACCGGGTCGACGACCGACGTGCCCGGCAACTGGTCGAGACCGGTGCCGATGGCGAGCACGTGCCCGCGCGGGACCGCACCGCGACCGACCTCCACGCCCGCGATGAGGATCGCATAGGTCTGCGTCGGGAGCTCGATGTTGTCGCGGGTGCGCACAGGGGGCATCAGGATGCCGATCTCCCCGGCGAGCTTGCGCCGGAGCGACTTCACGCGGGTGAGCAGGTCACCCGCTCCCCCGGACGCCAGATCGACGATGTCCGGCGACAGCGAGATCTCCAGGGCGTGCACGCGCATCCGCTCCATCAGATCCTCCGGCCCCTCGGAGCCGGCGTCCGCGGCGTCGCGCACCTGCGCGTCGACAGCCTGCGCCGCCTCGCGCGCCTCCTTCGCCTTCACACGGGACGCGGCGAAGAGCAGGAGGGCGCCGATGGCCGCGAACACGAACAGCGGCATCCCGGGGATGAAGCCCATCGCGATCGCCGCGAGGCCGGTGATCACGAGCGCGTTGCGCGACTGCATGAGCTGACGCCCCGCGGCCTGGCCGATCTCCGTCTCGGCGTTCTCGCGGGTGACGATCATGCCGGTCGAGACGGCCATGAGCAGCGCGGGGATCTGCGTGACGAGGCCGTCGCCGATCGTGAGGATGCTGTAGGTCTGCAGCGCGTCGCCGACCTCCATGCCGTGCTGCACCATGCCGATGACGATGCCGCCGACGAAGTTGATCACCACGATGACGATGCCGGCGATCGCATCGCCCTTGACGAACTTCGACGCGCCGTCCATCGCCCCGTAGAAGTCGGCCTCCGCGGCGACCTCCGCCCGGCGCTGCCGTGCCTCGGTGTCGGTGATGAGCCCCGCGTTGAGATCGGCGTCGATCGCCATCTGCTTGCCGGGCATGGCGTCGAGGGTGAACCGCGCACCGACCTCGGCCACGCGCTCCGCGCCCTTGGTGACCACGACGAACTGGATGACGGTGAGGATGAGGAAGATCACGGCGCCGATGACGAGCGAGCCGCTGATCGTGATCTGCCCGAAAGCCTGGATCACCTGACCGGCGTGCGCCTCGCTGAGCACGAGTCTGGTCGACGCCACGTTGAGTCCGAGGCGGAACAGCGTGGCCACCAGCAGGAGGCTCGGGAAGACCGAGAAGTCCAGCGGCTTCTTCACGAACATCGCGGTGAGCAGGATGAGCAGCGCGAACGAGATGTTGAGCACGATGAGCACATCGAGCAACGGCGTCGGGATGGGGACGATGAGCAGCAGGATGATCCCCACGACCCCGACGGGCACGGCGCCCTTGGACAGCATCCGACCGATCATCCCTCGTCCTGTCTCCTCGTTCATGGCCGTCGCTCCCTCACAGTCCGCGGTCCCTCGTGTTCGCGAACGGCATCGTGTGCACCCCGCGCGCCGATCCGCGGCGCTTCAGGTGCTCGATGAAGGCGAGCACCTGCGCGACGGCGGTGTAGAGCTCCTCGGGGATCTCCCTGCCGATCTCGCACGCCGCGTGCAGTGCGCGGGCGAGAGGCACGTCGCGGATCATCGGCACGCCCGTCTCCTCGGCCTTCTCGCGGATCTTCTGCGCGACGACCCCCGCCCCCTTCGCGACCACCCGCGGCGCGGACCTGCCCGGCTCGTAGCGCAGGGCGACGGCGACGTGCGTCGGGTTCACGAGCACGACGTCGCTGTCGCCGACCGCCGCGATCATGCGGTTGCGGCTCATCGCGATCTGGCGGGACCGGCGTTGCGAACGCACGAGCGGGTCGCCCTCGCTCTTCTTGTGCTCGTCCTTCGCCTCCTGCTTGGTCATGTGCGTGTGCGTGCGGTTGCGGCGGAGAACGACGGCCACGTCGATCGCCGCGAGCAGGATGCCGACCACGACGGCCACCTGCAGCAGAGCCGCCGCTCCCCCGGCCGCCTGCTCCAGCAGCCAGCTCACGTTGTGACGGCCGCTGGCCATGAGCACGGGGACGAGGCCGGATACGACGATCCACAGCGCCACGCCGATCGCCACGGTCTTCAGCAGCGCCTTCGCCCCCTCCCAGAGCGCGTGCTTGCCGAAGACGCGCCCGAGCCCGGCGACGACGTTGAACTGCTCCGTGCGCACCGGCATACCCCGCAGGTGGATCCCGCCCTGCGCGACCGCGGTGGCCGCCGTCGCGAGCAGCACGACGAGCAGGAGGGGCAGCAGCACTCCGCCGAGAGCGGAGAGCGCCGTCGTCAACGAGCCGAGGGCCGCGGCCTTCGTCGGATGGGCGACGACCTGCGTGACCCCGAGGGACAGTTCGGTGAGCAGCTGTGCCGCCGCGCCGATCGTCGGCACCGTCATGACCGCGGCCGCCGCTATGCACACCCACGCGGTGAAGTCCTGGCTCCGGCCGATCCGCCCCTTCCTACGAGCCTCCGCGAGACGGCGGTCGGTGGCCTTCTCTGTGCGCTCGCCGCTGTCGGCCGTGCTCATCCGGCCACCCCCAGCAGGAGGCGCACGGCGTCGTCGGCGATGACGGCGACGACCCCGGGAAGCGCGGCGTAGACGAAGCCGACGAGCAGAAGGGTCAACGCGATCTTGATGGGGAAGCCCATCGCGAAGGCGTTCAAGGCGGGGGCCACGCGGGTGACGAGCCCGAGGCCGACGTCGGCGAGGAACAGCACGATCAGCAGCGGCCCGGCGATCTGCACCGCGCTGAGCATCATCTGCCCCACCGCGCCGACCATCGCCTCCGCGGGGCGTGCGAGATCGATCATCCCGCTCACCGGGACGGCATCGAAGGAGCGGAAGAGTCCGGCGAGCACGAGCTGGTAGCCGTCCGAGGCGAACAGGAGCAGCACGGCCGTCATCTGGAAGAGCCGGGTGAACTGGGCGCCGTTGATCGCCATGCCCGGATCGAAGGCCTGCGCCATCTGGAAGCCGCCGAACGTGTCGACGAGATGCCCGGCGCCCTGGATCGCGCTGAACAGCGCCATCACGAGGAATCCGAGCAGGGCGCCCGTCGCCGTCTGTCCGACGAGGGCGAGTAGGAACGCCCCCGTGTCGAGACGCTCGTAGCCCGTCGTCACGACGGGCGACACGGCGAGGGCGAGCCCGGCGCCGAGCATGGCCCTGATGCGCATCGGGATGGCGCCGTGGCTGAACGGCGGGGCGATCACGAGGAACGCCGTGATCCGCACACAGGCGAGCGCCGTGGCCTCGAGCCACACGAAGTCGATCGGGATGTGCATCATCCGCCGTTCAGAAGCCCCGGGATGCGGGCGAACATCTCGTTCGTGAAGGCGATGAGCTCGGCGATCATCCAGTGGCCGCTCACGAGGAGCGCGATGCCGACGGCGACGAGCTTCGGGACGAACGAGATCGTCATCTCCTGCACCTGGGTGATGGACTGCAGCAGCGAGATCGCGAACCCCACGACGAGCGCGGTGAGCAGCAGCGGCGCGCAGAGCTTGGCCCCGAGCAGGAGCGCGGCCTGGCCGATGTCGATGACGGCTTCGGGGCTCATCCGCCGCCCCCGTTGTACGACTGCACGAGAGCGGTGATGACCATGCCCCAGCCGTCGATGAGCAGGAACAGCAGGATCTTGAACGGCAGGGAGATCATCACCGGCGGGAGCATCATCATGCCCATCGACATCAGAGCGCTGGCCACCACGAGGTCGATGACGAGGAACGGCACGAAGATCACGAAACCGATGAGGAACGCCGCCCGCAGTTCGCTGAGCATGAACGCCGGCACCAGCGTCTGCAGCGGGATGCCGGTGGGATCGTCGGGGTTGTCGAGCTGCGCCGCCCTGTGCATGAGCGCGATGTCCTCCTCCCGCGTGTACGACAGCATCCAGTGCCGCAGCGGCTCCTGGGCGAGCTCGAAGGCGCGCCCGAAGTCGATCTGCCCCGCGGTGAAGGGGCTCACCGCGACCGTGTTGATGTCGGTGAGCACGGGCCACATGATGAACAGGGTCAGGAACAGGCTGAGCCCGGCGAGCACCTGGTTCGGCGGGATCGACGGCAGGGACAGCGCGTTGCGGGTGAGCGCGAGCACCACGAAGATCTTGGTGAAGCTCGACATCATCAGCAGCAGCGCGGGCGCCACGCTCAGCACGGTGATGCCCAGCAGCGTCATGATGCTGTCGGACGGTGTGCCGTTGATGCCGTTGATCGTCACGCCCTCGCCGTCGCCGGACTCGGCGGGGAGGATCCAGGTGCCGCTGTGCGCCGCGGCCTGCGCCGTGGCGGGGTGGGCCAGCAGGAACAGCGCCGCGAGCGCGACCGCGGCGACGATGAGCGCCGACAGCCTGGCGTACCGCGCCCGCCGAGGGCGGGACGGCGCGACGGTCGCGGCGGATGCGGGCACGGGTGCACTCCCATGGTGGGGGACGTGGCCGATCCGTAGCCGGGGTGCGAGCGATCCGTGCTCGCTGCCGACTATCGCGACGACCCGCGCCCCGGTAACCGCGGGCGGCGATGGGTTCAGGCCACGGGCTTCAGCGCGCGTCCGTCGGCCGCCGCGGGCGGGTCGTCGTGATCATCGCGCATCTCGGACGGCTCGTCGGCGGGCACCGCCTCCTGGGTGTCGACCACGTTGATCCCGTGCTCCGTCACGCCGAGCACGTAGCGGATGCCGCCGAACTCTGCCACCACGAGCTGGGCCTTGCCGCCGAGACCCGATCGCGCGACGACGGTGATGCGCTCCGGCCGCGGCCGGAGCCGCGGCCCCGTCGCTCCGCGTCGAGTACTCCTCGTCACGAACGACGCGAGCCGTCTGGGCACGAGCTCCGACAGCGGACTCGTGCCCTTCGCCTGGCTCCTCTGCACCCGTCTGCTCAGGAACACCAGC
This sequence comes from Microbacterium hydrocarbonoxydans, assembly GCA_040395495.1. Classification (GTDB taxonomy): domain Bacteria; phylum Actinomycetota; class Actinomycetes; order Actinomycetales; family Microbacteriaceae; genus Microbacterium; species Microbacterium hydrocarbonoxydans_D. The sequence continues at coordinate 34,321 of JBEBQG010000010.1, forward strand.
AGGGCGAGCACCGCCCCCAGAGCGACGACGGCGCGCAGCGCGATGAGCAGGTCGTCCACGGCTCACACGACCTCGGCGCCGTCGAGGATGCGCTCCACCCTGATGGCGAAGTCGCCTTCGGCGACCACGACGGTGCCGTGGCCGATCAGCCGTCCGTTCAGCTTGATGTCGGCGGGCGATCCGGCGGCGCGGTCGAGCTCGACGACGCGACCGGGTTCGAGCGACAGGACGTCGCGCACCGGCATCCGCGTGCGCCCGATCTCGACCACGAGCTCCATCTCCACGCCGGCGATGCGGCTCAACCGCTGGGGCTGGCCGGAGCCGGCTGCCCGGTCGCCGTCGATCCGCACCGCCGCGCGAGCGACCACCGCGCCGTCGGCGTCGACGAGGTCGAACACCTGCGTCCCGCCGTCGGTGAACACCTCGGCCGCGGGGACGACCTCCCCCGCGCCGAGCACTCCGACGCCGAGGACGGCGACGGCGGCTTCGAAGATCGGGTGCAGGCGGTCGACGAGGTCGGCATCGGCGGATCCGTCTTCGAGCCGTGCAGGATCGGCGATCTGGATCGCGATGCGCGCACCGGGGGTGCCGGTGAAGGGGATGACGACCGCATCGCCGGTCGCGCCGGGGTCGGTGGACGGCGACGGGATGACCGGGAAGCCGAACGGCAGCTTGCCGGCGATGGCCGCGGCGACGGCTGTCGCGTGGAAGGTGCTCATCAGTGGGTCTCCTCGTGGATGGTCGTGATCATGCAGGTCAGCCGCGACCCCCTGCTCCCCGGAGCGGCCCCCGCGATCGGGGTGGAGCCGGCGACGAGTTCGTACGGCGCGGTCTCGGGATGCGGCAGGCGCAGGAGATCTCCGGGCGCGAGCTCCAGGACCTCTCCCGCTCCGATCGTGAGCGGCGCGAGGCGCAGGGTCAGCTCCAGCGGCGTGCTGCGCACCTGGTCGAGCGTCTGCTGCGCCGTGTGCGGCGCGCCGGCGTCGGAGCCGGTCGCGGCGAGGCGGTCGACGACGGCGGATGCGGGGAGCATCACCGTCGCGGTCGTCTCGGTGTCGCCCAGCCGCATCGAGTACCTCGCGACGATCACCGCGGCGGCGGCGGAGATCACCTGCATGTACTGCGGGTTGTAGTGCACCGCCGCGAACCGCGGCTCCGCAGGGAGCAGGGCGCCGAGGCTCGCGTGGAGGTGCTCGAACGTGCCCTCCATCAGGTTGCGCACCAGGGCGAGCTCGATCGGGGTGAAGGTACGCGCCTCGGGGAGCGAGGTGCTCCGGCCGCCCATCATCTGCACGACCCACAGCAGGGCACTGTCGAGGCCGAACTGCACGACGCACGGCTCGTCGCGGTCGGCGAAGGAGCCGGCCACCATCGCCGTCGTGCCGGGGAGCGTCTCGGTGTACTCCTCGTACGAGACCAGCTCGACGCCCTCCAGGGCGAGATGCGCGCGCACCCGGATCTTCGCGGTGAGCTGCGACGACCACAGCCGCGCGAAGGACTCGAAGGCGGCCTCCAGGTGGCGTGTGCTCTCCCGCCCCAGTTGAGCGGGGCGGGAGAAGTCGTAGTCGGTGAATCGACCGGCGACGTCCTCGACGATGGCTCTCACGTCGCTCCTCCCTCGTCCGCGGCCGCGGCCAGCGCCGGTATCAACGCACGCACCTGCTCCTCCTCGTTCGATTCGACGACGATGTCGACCCGGCGGTTGCTCGCCAGGGCCTCCGGACTGTCCCCCTGGGCGAGGGGGCGGGTGTCGGAGAACGCGGTGGCCCGCACCCGCGCTCCCGCCAGGCCCTCGTGCTCCACGAGGAACCGTGCGACCTGCGTCGCCCGGCCCCCCGAGAGCTCCCAGTTGGTCGGGAACGGATCGGCGGCCAGGCGGTGGTCGGCGTGGCCCTCCACGCTGACCTGATTGCCCACTCCGCCGAGCACGTCGCCGATGGCGTCCAGCACGGCGTCGGCCTTGCCGGAGAGCGCGGTGCTGTTGTCGGCGAAGAAGGTCTCGGCGCCGATCAGGCCGACCTTGAGCCCGCGGTCGTCGATCACGAAGTCCACCGTGTCCTGGAGTCCCTGCGCCGCGAGCGCCGCCCGCATCCGCTCGCGCAGCGCCTCCAAGGACTCGAGCTCCGCCTGGGCGCGCGCGGTGAGATCGACGACGCCGTCGTCGTCGGCCATCTCCGGAGGCAGCACCATCCCCTCGGTGGTGTCGGCGCCGCCGTCCTTCTCCTCCTGCCCGAACCCGGTCGCCAGGCTGTTGGCGAGCAGCTCGAACTTGGTCTTGTCGACGTTCGAGACCGCGAAGAGCACGATGAACAGGCACATGAGCACCGTGACCATGTCGGCGTACGACACGGCCCAGCGCTCGTCCGGCTCGTCGTGCGAGTCCTCGGCGTGGCCCCGTCCGCCGGCGCGTCGCGCCGTGCTCACGCCGCGTCCTCCGCCGGTGGCGACTGCTTCTTGGTCCGGCCCCGCGGCTTCACCGTCGAGAGGGCTTCCAGCCGCTCCTGAAGGAGGTGCGGAGCGCTCCCGGCGTGGATGGCGAGCATCCCCTCCGTGATGAGCATCATGCGCTCGAGCTCGACGGCGCCGATGCGGTGGAGGCGCCCGGCGATCGGGTTCCAGATGAAGTTCGCCGACAGCAGTCCCCACAGCGTCGCGACGAACGCCGCGGCGATCATGGGCCCGAGGTGGTCGGGCTCGTCGAGCTTCTCGAGGACATGGGTGAGGGAGACGACGGTTCCGACGATGCCGATGGTCGGCGCGTAGCCGCCGATCGACGAGAAGAACTTCGCCGCGACCCTGTTGCGCGACGAGGTGGCGGTGACCTCGTCGTCCATGATCATGCGGAGGTCGTCGGCATCCGTGCCGTCGGCGAGGGCCTGCAAGGCCTGACGGGTGAATCCGTCTGGCGCGCCGTCCAGTTCCTGTTCAAGGGAGAGCAGCCCCTCGCCGCGCGCCTTCTCCGCGTAGCCGACGAGGAACGGGATGACCGCTTCCGGTGTCATCCGCGGCCCTCGCACCATGCGTCCGAGGCTCTTCACCGCGAGCACGGTGTCGCGCAGGGTGTGGCTGGCGATACCGACGCCGATCGAGGCACCCAGCACGAGGATCATCGGGGCGGGGATGAGCAGAGCCTGGAAGCTCGCCCCCTCCATCGTGATCATGGCGACGAGGGCGCCGAACGCCAGGACGACGCCGACGAGGAACGCGGGGTCCACCTCAGTCCACCGCCTTCCGGATCATCGCGTCGGCCTCCTGGAGCACCCTCGCGCGGTAGGCCACGATGAGGTCGACGAGCGTGCTGAGGCTCTCCGCGATGACGTAGACATTCCCGTCGACCATGTGCAGGGTGGTGTCCGGCGAGGCGTGGACGCGTTCGATCAGGTCGGGATTGACCCCGACCTGCGAGCGGTCGAGGCGGGTGACGATGATCATCGAGTGGTCTCCGGGCATCGGACGGCGGGGGAAGGCTCCCCGACTATCGCGACTCGCACGGCGACGGTAACCGCGGCGGACCTCGGGCCCTGCTCGATCGCCGACACGGAGACACGGCTACGGCCCGTTCACCGGTCTCGCCGTCGTCGGGGGTTCGCCGACCTCCCGCACGGTGTGCCCGCTGCACTCGGCCGTCGTGACGTGTGCGCTCTCGATGCGCGACACGGCGAACCAGCGCACGGCATCGCGCAGCCGGCACCAGCCCACCAGGTACCAGCGGCCCCCGGTCGACGCGAACAGCACGGGCTCGACGTCACGCCTGGTCACGGCCCCGTCGGCCGAGCTGTATCGGATGCGCACGACGCGCTGCTCCGCCATAGCCTCCTCCAGCGCCGACCGGACCGTGCGCGAGCGAGACGAGGCCGCGGCATCGACCCAGACGCGTCCGGCCAGCTCCTCGGCCCTGGCGCGCGTGCGCGGATCGAGGACGTCGACGACCTTGCGGATCCCGGCGGCCGCCGAGTCGGCGTACGGGGCGTCCGGCGCCGCCGACACGGCCGCCATCAGCGCCACGGCCTGCGCCGGGGACAGCGTGACCGGAGGCAGGGACGCCCCCGCGGCCAGCCCGTATCCGCCGCCGGGACCGGGACGCGATCACACGGGCGCCCCGCTGGTGGCGAGGGCGGCGAGATCCCTCTTGATCGTGCGGACGGACACCTCGAACTCCCGGGCCAGGCGCTCGGCGGTGCGTCCCTGCGTTCCACTGCGGCGCAGCATCTCGGACAGCGCATGGAGCCGCTCCGCGCGCTTCACAGGGTCGACCTCGGAAGATTCATGCCATGAATAGTGACATACACCTGTCCGCCAGGCCGCCCACGCTGGGGATATGACGAACACTGCACCCGATCCGACCGTCCTCCTCGTCGCCGGCCACTGGCTGGGCGCATGGGCCTGGGACGAGGTCGTCGAACACCTCAGGGCCGACGGCGTCCACCCCGTCGCGATGACCCTGCCCGGCCTCGACCGGGATGATCCCGACCGCACGAGGAGGACCCTCGACGACCAGGCCGCGGCCATCGCCGACGCGCTCACCCGAGTCGGGGCGTCCGAGGCTCTTCCCGTGACGATCGTCGCGCACAGCGGGGCGAACGCGCCCGTGAGCCTCGTCCTCGACCGGCATCCGGAGCGCATCCGCAGAGTGGTGTGGGTCGACTCGGGGCCCGTGTCCCCGGGAGACGTCTTCGCGCCCGAGCTCCCGGCGGAGGCGGACGAGTTCGCGCTGCCGCCCTTCGACGTCCTCGGGCAGCAGGCGAGCCTCGACGGGCTGAGCGCCGATGTCCTCGATCGTTTCCGCGCACACGCGGTCCCCGAGCCCGGCCCCGTGCTCCGCGAACCCGTCGTGCTCGTGAACGATGCCCGCCGCGAGGTCAGGACCACGATGGTGTGCTGCTCGATCCCGAGCGCGCAGGTACGGGAACTGGCGCGGGCGGGTCATCCCATGTTCGCCGAGGTGGCGAGCCTCGCCCACCTCGACGTCGTCGACCTGCCGACGGGGCACTGGCCCATGTGGAGCCGCCCCCGCGACCTGGCCGAGGTCATCCGCGCGGCGGCATCGCTCTCCGGCTGACCGACGCGGCATCCGCGGGCCTGGACGTCCGTGCGCTCCTAGACGAGCTCGGAGATCAGGCGTTCGATGCGCGCGCGGATCTCGTCGCGGATCTGCCGCACGGCCTCGATGCCCTGACCCGCGGGGTCGTCGAGCTGCCAGTCCTCGTAGCGCGTGCCGGGGAAGAACGGGCAGGCGTCGCCGCAGCCCATGGTGACCACGACGTCCGAGGCCTGCACGGCCTCGGGCGTGAGCACCTTCGGCTGCTCGGCGGCGATGTCGATGCCCAGCTCGCCCATCGCCGCCACGGCGACGGGGTTGATCTGGTCCGCCGGGAGGGATCCGGCGGAGCGCACCTCGACGCGATCGCCCGCGAGGTCGCGGAGGAATCCCGCGGCCATCTGCGAGCGACCGGCGTTGTGGACGCACACGAAGAGGACGGAGGGCCGGGTGCGCGTGGTGTCGTCGGTCATGAGTGTCTCCCGAGTCGGTGTTCGCAGCGTACCGCGGGCGGCGAGGTGCTCGCCGCACATCGCCGCCCGCGACGCCGTCCGACCGGCCCGGATCAGCGCTTGAGCTGGGTGAGCTCCTGGAGCACCTCGTCGCTGGTGGTGATGATGCGGGCGTTCGCCTGGAAGCCGCGCTGCGCGACGATGAGGTTGGTGAACTCCTGCGAGAGGTCGACGTTGCTCATCTCCAGCGACCCGGAGACGAGGTTGCCGAAGCCGGCCTGACCCGGCTCCCCCATCCGCGCGACACCCGAGTTGACGGAGACGCGGTATGACGTGCCGCCCGCCTTCTCCAGGCCCTCGGGGTTCGCGAAGGTCGCCATCGCGATCTTCGCGAGCGTCTGGGTCGCGCCGTTGCTGAACGTGCCGACGATCGAGCCGTCGCCGGTGATGCTGTACGACTTGAGCGTGCCGGCGGCGGCGCCGTTCTGCTCGGTCACGGCCACCGTCGACATGCTCGCGTAGCCCGTGACCGTGCTGAGGTCGATGCTGACGGTGCCGGCGGTAAGCGTGAGGCCGGCACCGGTCTGCTTCCCGTCGGTGAACGCGAGGGAGCCTGTCGCGCCGCTCGTCGGCTCGGCGACGTCCCAGCCCGCGGCGGTCTTGGTGAACGTGAGGCTGAGGGTGGAGGGGGCGCCCTGAGCGTCGTAGACGGTGACGTCGCGCACGAGCGTGTCGCCGGTCGCGGCGGTCGACGGCAGATTGCCGGTGACCTTGGCGGAGGTCGTCGCCCTGGCCGGGGCCACGGCGTCGAGGGGCAGCACGATGCTGCCGACGGCCTGGCCGGTGTTCACGACGCCGTTCTGCGCCGACCAGCCCTGCACGATCGACCCGTCGGCGGTGACCATCTTGCCCGTGGAGTCGAAGGTGAAGCCGCCGGCGCGGGTGTACAGCGTCTCGCCGCCCGAGCGCACGGCGAAGAAGCCGTCGCCGGAGATCATCAGGTCGCCACCGCGACCGGTGGCCTGCGCCGAGCCCTGTGCGAAGTTCGTGCGCACGCCGGCGACCTGCACGCCGAGCCCGACCTGCGCGGGGTTGCGTCCGCCGACCTCTCCGGCCGGGATGCCGGGGTTGCCGATGAGCTGCGACAGCGAGTCCTGGAACAGCACCGACGAGGTCTTGAAGCCGGCGGTGTTGACGTTGGCGATGTTGTTGCCCGTCACGTCGAGCATGGTCTGGTGCGAGCGGAGACCGGAGATTCCGGAGTAGAGCGAGCGGAGCATGGGGATCTTCTTCCTGTCGGGGGACGTCAGGCCGCGGGGGCGCCGGCCGGTGGGGTCGTGGAGGCGATGCCGGTGATGGCGTCGAGGGGGATGCTCTTGTCGCCGATCGTCACCTGGGGGACGAGACGGTCGAACGAGACCTTGGAGACGATGCCCGTCACGGTCTTGCCGTCGGCGTCCTTGTAGCTCGCCTCCTGGCCGATGAGCGCGGTGGCCGCCTGGCGCATGTTCAGCGCGAAGGCCTCGGTGCCGTTCTTGGTCAGCGTCGTGAGCTGCTCCATCATGGCCAGCTGGGTGGTCTGCGAGATCATCTGGTTGGTGTCCATCGGATTCGACGGATCCTGATGGGTGAGCTGGGTGACCAGGAGCCGGAGGAACACCTCCCCGTCCATGGTCTGCTTGCGTGCGGCGGGGTCTGTCTTGGTGCCCGTGTAGATCGAGCTCGGGGCGCTCACGGCGTCGACGGTCATGGCGGTGAATCCTCTCAGGCGAAGGTGTCCAGGCCCTCGCCGATGCCGGCGGGAGCGGAGGTGCGGATGCCGGGCACGAGGTCGAGCGCGCGGGCGGGAGTCTGGCGTGCGTCTGGACGGTCGCGGGATGCGGCATCCGACCCGCCGCGCGCGTTCTCCTCGGCCGGGCCCCCGGGAGCTCCGTGCCCGTGATCCGGTGCGGCATCCGTTCCGGAGGAGGCGCCGGAACCCACGGAGAGGGTCGCATGCGGCATCACCGCGGCGAGGTCCCGGCGCAGGTCGGCGACGATCGCACGCAGGGCCTCGCGGCCGACCTCCGTCGCGCCCACGATCTCCACCCGCACGTCGCCGGCACGGCCGACGTGCGCCGTGACGGTCACCGGACCGAGGCTCTCCGGGTTCACCGTGAGCGTGAGGCGGTGCGTGCCGACCGGCCGCTGCACGATGCTCACCAGCACGGGGGCGACCTGTGCCGCGATCGGCTGCCTGACGCTCCCTGTCGCGGCCGCCGGCGCCTCGACCGGGCTCGACGGCGCCGCAGAGGACGGCGAGATCCCGCCACCCCAGTCGGCGTCGGCAGCGCCGGCGGAGGTCGGTGCGGGAGGAACGGATGCCGGCGCCGTGCGCACCCGCACGGACACTCCGTCCTGTGGGGCGAGTGCGAAGAGCGCACTCGCAGCGGCGGCGGTCGTCGGAGACCCCGCAGTCGTGACGCCCTGCGCCTGCGCGACGGTCGCCGCGGCCGCCGCGGGCAGCGACCCGGCGCTCTGTGCGCTCGACGTCACCCCGGATACGGTGGACGCGTCGGCGCGGAGAGCGGCGGGCGAGGCTCCCGTCTGAGCCGCAGGCTCGTCCGCCGCCGATGTGGCAGGCGCCGCCGGTGCGACAGGCGCCGCCGGTGCGGCCGGTGCGTCCGGCAGCGAGGCGGTGGCGTTCGGCCCCGCGGACGGCGCGGAAGACGTCGCCGGGGACGGCGCCGCAGCGGCGGCCACCGCCCCATCGGGACGGGCATCGGCCGGGGCCGCGGGAGACCAGGGCGCCACGGCGGTGTCGTCGCCGGACACGGCGGCGCCGGAGGCGACGATGGCGGTCCCGCGCTGTCCCGGAGGGCTCGGCAGCAGAGCGCCGAGCGCGGCCGCCATCACCGATCCGGCCGTCGCGACAACCCCGGTCATCGCTTCATCCTCGGCTGGGCCATCCGTCCCGTCGCCCGTCGCGTCAGCGCCCGAGGGGTGCGCCCTGCGGTCGCCCTGGCCAGCGGCGGCGGACTCCTCCGCCGCCGCATCGAGCAGGCGTCCTGCCTGGGCGAGCACGCCGTCGAAGAGGGCGCCCTGCCCACCTCCCGCACGCGCGGCAGAGGCGGCGTCCGACGGGGCGGCGGCGGGGGCGATGAGCATGCTCACGGCGGTCATCCGATCATCCCCGCGAGCCTCTGCAGCGCCGTGGCCGAGGAGGCACCGCCGGCGCCACCCGCGTTCGCGGAGAAGAGCGCCTGCAGCGTCGACACCAGCTCCGCTCCGGAGACCTCGGGCGTCGTCTTCTCCCCCGCGGCGCCTCCCGTCTGGCTTGCACCCGTGACCGCGGCCGAGGCCGTCTTCGCCGCCTCCAGCACGCCGGCGAAGGATGCCGCGGCCGTGCCGGACTCCGTGGGTGCGGCCGCCGAGCTCGGCGCGGCCGATGCCCGACCTGTCGGATCGAGCGACACGATCCTGTTCTCGATCGCGTCGATGCGCGCGAGCGCGTCCGCCATGCCGGTCATGCCGCGCTCCCCTCGCCCCGAGCCGTGCGGGCGACCGCCATCTCGTCGATGGCCGACTGCTCTGCGGCGAGCTCGGCGCGCGCGGACGCGACCCGGTGCCCGGCCTCCAGGCGCTCCAGCCCCTTGAGCTCGCGGCGAGCCTCGATGTGTGCGGACTGGGCGTCGGCCTCCTCGTCGCGCCGGAGTTCGGCGAGTGCCTGCAGGTCGCTGAGCGCGCTGCGCCCCGCAGCACGGGCGGCCGCCATCGCCATGAGCGTGCGGGAGTCGTCGATCTGCGCGCGCAGGTCGTTCAGGCTCGCCTGGGCGTCGTCGGCCGCACGCTCGGCGCGCGCCCGTTCGGCGGTGGCGCGGGAGAGGCTCTCGGCAGCCACGCGTTCCTGCGCACCGCGCACCCGAAGCAGCCCCGCCAGGGGGAACGTCGTCATGTCGTCTGTCCTCCGAAGTCGCTGGTGAGGGCGGCGAGCCGCTGCCAGGCGTCGCCCGCCGCCGTGAGGTCGCCCCTGTCCTGACGCAGGAAGCCCGTGATCGCGGGTTCGTGCGCGATCGCCGTGTCGACGAGGGGGTTCGCACCCTCCCGGTAGGCGCCGATGTCGATCAGGTCGTTCGCGCCGCGTCGCGCGGCGAGCACGGCGCGCAGTCGCGTGGCGTCGCGTCGCTGCTCCGGCGTGGTGACCTGGGAGACGACGCGCGACACCGAGCCGAGCACGTCGATCGCCGGGAAGTGGCCGCGCACGGCGAGATCCCGGTCCAGGACGACGTGGCCGTCGAGGATGCCCCTGGCCGCGTCGGCGATGGGCTCGTTGTGATCGTCGCCGTCGACCAGCACCGTGTACAGGCCGGTGATCGAGCCGGTCCGCCCCGTGCCGGCACGTTCGAGAAGCCGTGCGAGCACCGAGAACGTCGACGGCGGGTAGCCGCGCGTGGCCGGGGGCTCGCCGGCGCTGAGGCCGATCTCGCGCTGCGCCATCGCGACGCGCGTGAGCGAGTCCATCATGAGCACCACGTCGAGGCCGTCGTCGCGGAACGCCTCCGCGATGCGGGTGGCGACGAAGGCCGACCGCATCCGTGCCATCGCAGGCTGATCCGAGGTCGCGACGACGACGACCGACCGGGCGAGCCCCTCGGGGCCGAGGTCGTCCTCGAGGAACTCGCGCACCTCGCGGCCGCGTTCGCCGACGAGGGCGATCACCGTCACGTCTGCGCCCGAGCCGCGGGCGATCATCGACATCAGGGAGGACTTGCCCACGCCGGAGCCCGCGAAGATCCCGAGGCGCTGCCCTGTGCCGACCGGGGTCATCGTGTCGAGGGCACGCACGCCGAGACCCAGCTGCCGGTCGATCCGACGGCGTTCGAGCACGCCGGGGGCGTCGTGGTCGAGCGGCGCGTGCACCACGTCGCGCCCGAGCGGGCCCTTGCCGTCGATCGGGCGGCCGAGCCCGTCGAGCACCCGCCCGAGCGCTGCACGGCCCGTGGGGACGAGCAGCGGGGCGCCGGCGTGCCGCACCCTCGCGCGGGCAGTGATGCCGTCGAGCCGGCCGAGCGGCATGCATCGCGCGCCCGCACCTTCCACGGCCACGATCTCCGCGTCGACCGTGCGCCCTCCGGTGGCCTCAATGCGCACCCGGTCGCCGACGGCTCCGTCGATGCCTCGGACCTCGACTCCCAGCCCGCGCACCGCGTGCACGGTGCCCGAACGCTCCGGTCGCGCGGCCTCCACGGCGCGTCGCCACGTCGCCGTGCTCACGGCAGCACCTCGCCGTCGGCGTCGCCGTGCAGCGCGGCACCCGCCCTGGCGACGGCCTCGGCGATCCTCGCGTCGACCGCGCCGTCCTCGATCTCGACGATCGCCCCTCCTGCGCCGACGCCGACGGCCGCCACGAGCTCGATGCCCTGCAGAGCCCCGGCCGCGTCGGCGTCCGCGAGCAGCGTGGCGAGATCGTCCTCGTCGAGGGTGACCCGCACCCACCGGTCCAGCGGGATCTCGTCGACGGCGCGGCGCAGCGCGTGCGCGGCCGAGCGGGCGGGGTCGGAGAGCTCCGCACCGAGGATCGACGAGGCCAGCCCGATCGCGAGCTCCTCGACGCGATCGACGCTCAGCGCGCTCAGCCGCTCCACGCGGTCCTGCAGCGCGCTCCTGGCATCCTGCAGGGCGGCGAGGGCAGATCGCCTGCGGCGGAGGTCCTCCTCGCGCAGCATCCGGACCCGCTCCTGCTCGGCGGCGGCGAGTCGCGCCGCCTCCGCGAGCGCGATGCGCCGGCCCTCGGCGAATCCGTCGGCGTAGCCGCGCGTGCGTGCCCGCTCCATCTCGCCGTGCACGTCCGCCGGAGCCTCGCCCAGGCGGGGCACCACGAGAGGGGTGAATGCGGAGTCGAACACGGCGGCGTCCTCGGGGGTCGATGGTCCGGCCTGTCCGTGGCCCGAAGGTCGAGCGATCCGTGCTCGATCCCGACTATCGCGACGATGCGCCGACGGCGTAACCGTCGCGCTGGCCCCGCCGCTCCGAGCGATCACTCGACCAGCTCGTCCTCGTCCTCGCGGGAGATCGTGATCTCCTCCGCGGCCTCGAGCTCGCGGATGATCCGCACGATCTCGGCGCGTGACTCGTCGACCTGGCGCATGCGCACGGGGCCGAGCACTCTGGTCTCCTCGGCGAGGTTCTCCTGGTTGCGCTCGGTCATGTTGCCCTTGACCTTGTCGGCGATCTGCTCGTCCGCGCCCTTGAGCGCCAGCGCGAGCATCCGCAGGTCGATGCCGCGTAGCACCCTCTGCACATCCCTGTCCTCGAGTCTGGCGATGTCGGCGAAGGTCACCATGCGGCTGCGGATGTCCTCGGCCAGGGCGAGGTCGCGCCCCTCCAGGCTGGCGAGGAGCGATTTCTCCAGCGCGGTGTCCGAGCGGTTGATGATCTCCACCAGGGGCTGCACGCCGCCGATCGACTCGTGGTTGTCGCGCATCGCGAAGATGCCGGTGCGCGATCGGAGCGAGTCAGCGACGATCGTGATCGCCTCCTGGGTCGCGGTGCCCATCGTGGCGATCGCCTGCGCCACATCGGTGCGCAGCGGGTCCTGGAGGGCGGCGAGGACGGCGGCGGCACGATCGGCCCGGAGGTTGGCCAGCACGACGGCGACCGTCGTCGGCAGCTCCCCCTCGAGGATCGTCGCCAGCTGCGCCGGATCGGCGGCGTTGAGGAAGTCGAAGGAGACCGACCCCTGCGACATCACGCGCCCCACCATCCCCACGGCCTTCTCCCGCCCGAAAGCGGTCTCCAGCAGTCCCGTGGCCAGCTCCTGCCCGCCTCGGGAGGGCACGGAGCCCCCCGTCGCGATACGGCGGAACTCGCCGAGGGCCCGCGCCGTCGAGGCCACGTCGACCCCGCCGAGCTGGGTGAGCTCGGCGGCCAGCATCTCCGAACGCTCCTCGCCGAGATGCCGGAGCACCTCGGCTCCGGCGGCGCGGTCCATGTTCATGAGCACGATCGCCGCCTTGCGCAGTCCGCTCATCTCCGGCCCCGGTGCCGCGGCGACGGGTGCGGGGGCCGACACCTCGACGGTGTCCGCCTGGGCGTCGAGCATCTCGGTGAGCCCGCTCATACGGTGGCCTCGTCCATCAGGCTCGCGAGGGCACCCGCGATCGCCTCGGGCTCCCTCCTGGCGAGGTCGTCGATCTCCCGGCGACGACGCTCGACGAGCACCTTGTCCGGTTCCGGCTCGTCATCGACGTCGACCACCGCGGACGGGAGGAGCTTCGTCGGCGCCGTCGCGGGGATCGCCTCGGGGTCGGCGAGCCCCCGCAGCGACCGCAGCTTCTGCTCCTCCGACTCCGTGACGGTGGCGAAGTACTCGATCGGCCCGTCATCCGTATAGAGCACGCGCCGCTTCATGCGGCGGCGCAGGGCGAGGAAGACGACGAGCACGATCACGGCGAGGAGCACCGATCCGCCGATGATCGCCGAGCGGATCAGCTCCTGCTGGAACTGCGCCGACTTCTCGGCCTCCGCCGCGGCCAGGGCGGTCTGCGCCGCCCCGGCGCCGACCTGACTGAACTCGACGAACTCGACGGCGATGGAGTCGCCCCTGTCGACGTCGATGCCGGCCGCCGAGGCGACGAGCGCCTCGATCTGGGCAGAGGTCACCCCGGTCACCGCGCCCCGGTTCACCGCGACGCTCACGGTCTGCCGGGTCACCTCGCCGGCCGGGGTCACGGTCTTCTCCGTCGTCTTGTTCACCGCGTTGCTGCGCGTGGTCTCCTCGAGCTCGTACGCGCCGTCGCCGTTCGCGCCGTTCGGCACGGCGATGTTGTCGGGCCCCAGCACGCCGGTCCCCGACCCCTGGCCGCCGTTGTAGGTCTCGGTCTTGGTCTGCTCCGAGGGGCTCAGCTCACCGTCGGGAGCCGAGTACGTCTCGTCCATGCGCTCGGAGGTCGAGTTCGCGACGTCGGCCGACACGGTGACGGTCGCATTCCCGGGGCCGACGATCGTCTCCAGCATCCGGGTCACGGATGCCGCGACCTTCGCCTCGTGCTCGGTCGCCTGCTTCGACGACGAGCCGGTGAGCCCTGAGCCGACGGCCGAGAGCACCGTGCCGTTCTGATCGGTCACGGCGACGTCCTCCGGGCTCATCCCCGGCACCGAGGCGCTCGTGAGGTGCACGATCGCCTCCACTTTCTCGTCGCTGAGGGTGGCGCCGTTCCTCGTCTTCACGAACACCGACGCCGTCGGGCTCTGCCGCTCGGACACGAAGACGCTCTCCTCGGGGATCGCGAGCTGCACCGAGGCGGTCGAGATCCCGTCCATCGCCCCGATCGTGCTCGCCAGCTCCCCCTCGATCGCCCGCTTGTAGGTGACCGACTGCTGGAACTCGCTCGCCGTGACCCCCATCTTGTCGAGCAGGGTGTAGCCCTCGCTGGTGTCGCCGGGCAGACCGGCCGACGCCGCAGCGAGCCGTTGCGCGTACACCTGATCGTCCGGCACGAGGATCGTCGCGCCCCCCTCCGCCAGTTCGTACGAGACGCCGGAGGACTTCAGCTGCTCGACGACCGCCGACGCATCCCCCGCGCTCAGTCCCGTGAAGAGCGGGCTCATCTGGGGCCTGGTCAGCCAGGTCGCGAGCGCGACGACGCCCAGGACGAGCAGGGCGGCGCCGATCACGGCGATGGTGCGCTGCGCGACCGAGAAGCCGGAGACGATCAGCTTCGCGCGGTCGTAGTAGCCGGTGAGCATCTTGGGCATGGGTCAGGCCTGCATCCTCATGATCTCGTTGAAGGCGGAGACGCTGCGGTCGCGCACGGCGACGACGAGGTCGAGCGTCACCGAGGCCCGCGTGGAGGCGATCATCGCCTGGTGGATGTCCTGCAGGTCTCCGGTCACGGCCTGCACGGCCAGCTCGTTGGAGGTCGACTGCAGCTGCTGGAGGTTCTCCACGGCGCTCGTGAGCGAGGTCGCGAAGGCGCCGGCGGATGCGGGGGCCGCGGGAGCGTCCGGACCGGTCTCGAAGCTCAGCGCGGCGAGCGGGCTCACCCCCGACGCGGAGACGGCCTCGACGGGGGCCGTCATCAGCCGCGTCCGATCTGCAGGGCGGCCTCGTAGGTCGACTTGGCGCGGTCGACGACGGCCGCGTTCGCCTCGTAGCCGCGCTGGGCGACGATGAGCATGCTCATCTGGTCGCCGAGCTCGACGTTCGGGTACTGCACGTACCCGTCCTCGTCGGCATAGGGGTGCTCCGGGTCGTAGACCCGCTTGGCCTCGGCCTGCGACTCGACCACCCCGGCCACGTACACGCCGGGGCTCTCGGTGCCGGCCCGCACCGTGACGAGCCTCTCCCGGAACGGCGCCTCACCGGCCGGTGTCGCGGTGTTCACGTTGGCGATGTTGTCGCTGAGGGCGTCCAGCCACTTGCGGTGCGCGGTGAGTCCCGTGCCGGCGATGCCGATGGCGTCGAAGGTCATGCGGATGCCTGCCCGATCGCCTTGGTGATCGACGCCGCCTGCCCGCCGATCGCCTGGCTCGCGAACTGGAAACGCAGCACGGTGTCGATGTTCGACAGCGTCTCGGTGTCGAGGTTGACGTTGTTGCCGTTCAGCCGCGTCGGCTCCAGCGAGCGGTGCACGGTCGGGGACACGGCGCCGGAGCCGTCGGCCACCGCGGCACGGAGCTCGTCCTCGAACCTCACGCGCTGGGCGTGGTAGCCGGGGGTGTTCACATTGGCGATGTTCTCGGCGATCGACCGCTGGCGCAGCGCCAGCCCGTCGAGCGCGCTGATCAACGCGGTGGAGGTGACGGATTCGAGCACGGGGGCACTCCGGAAGTGGGGAGGAAGCCGATCCCTGGCCAGTCGTCGAGCGATCCCTGCTCTGAGCCGACTATCGCGACGTCCGCCGCGTGCGTAACCGCCGATCAGCCCTCGACGTCGAGATAGGCCGGTGCATCCTGCCGACGCGACGGCACGCGGCGCAGCGCGGCTATCTCCCTGGCGACGTTCGCCCGCGACGCGACGAGCGCGCCGATCATCATCTGCTGTCGGGCGCGCACCGCCTCGGCGCGCTCCCTGAGCTCGTCGGGCACGGGCCCGGGCGGCTGCTCGAAGGCCTCAGGCTCCAGATGCTCGTCCGCGGCGTCGAGTGCGCGCTCGAACCTGTCCAGCACACTCAGCCACGCGGCGAGGTTGTCGGACACGCGCTCAGGCCAACCCGGTGAGCGGCGGGCTCCCCGCCGCGGCGGCGGTCTGCTGCGCGGCGAGGTGCCAGGCCTCGCGCAGCGGCGCGACGATGTCGCGGCATTCGGCGGTGGCTGCCCTGTCCCTGGAGATGTTCGCGGAGATCAGCCGACCGGTGAGGTAGGTGTACAGGCCGCGCAGATCCGCCGCTCCGTCCCACGCATCCGTGAGCGTGGCGCTGAGCTCGGCGACGATGCGCTGCGCGTGGGTGAGATGACCGCCGGCTCCGTTCCAGTCCCCGGCGTCCTGAGCGGCGGCGGCCCGGTCCACATCGACGAGCAGCCGGTCGTAGAGCAGCACGAGGAGGCGCTCGGGGGATGCCGAGGCGACCTGTTGCGCGAGGTACTGCTGCTTCGCGCGGTCGAGGGAGGTGATGGTCATCGTCCGGTCTCCATTCGTCGTCGGTGTGGGCGTCAGGACGGGCTCTTGAGGCCGTCGAGCTGGGAGCTCAGCCACGAGGACTGCTTCTGCAGCGTGGAGAGCTTGACCTCGATGTCCGCGTACTTGCGCTCGAGCGTCGCACGGCGCTGCTCGAGTCGGATGTCCCAGCGCTCGACCTGGGTCTGCAGCGTCTTGACCTCGGACTCCTGGCCGGTGATGCGCTGGGTGAGCAGTCCCGTGTACTTGTCCGAGTACTTGTCCGTGACGTCTCCCAGGCGTTCGGCGACGGCGGAGAACAGCGCCTGCGTCTTCTCGGGATCGTCGGCGAGGGCGGTGCGGAACTTGTCGGCGTCGAAGGACAGCACGCCCTTCTCGTCGATCGCGATGCCGATGCTCGACGGCGACACGTCGCCGACGGGATGCTGCACGGCCTGCGCGAGAGCGGTGCGGAGGTTGCGCACCGTGCTGTCGCCGGTGAAGACGCCGAGTGTGGTCTTCTCCCCCGGTTTCCCGACCGTGGCCTTGGAGCCGTTGTCGATGCGGGTGAGAAGGGAGGCGATGTCCTTGATGAACGCCTCGGCCGTCGCGGACTGCGCCTTCGCATCGAGGCCGACGACGACCGTGACGGGGTCCGGGCTGACCTTCGAGACGGTGACGTCGATGTCCTCGCCGATGCGGAAGGTGTTCGTCGAGCTGGTCAGGGTCTGCTCGGCGGAGGTCCCGGCGAACAGGCGGATCCGGGCGTCGCCCCCGGTGGCGAGCACAGCCGCGCCCGGCTCGGAGACGATGTCCGTCGAGGTGCCGGCGGCGACGGCGGCGGCCGTGCCGCGGTGCAACGTGAATCGGCCCTTCTCGCCGGTCTCGACGGCGGTGAGCTGGATGCGCGACAACGGCTTCCCGTCGGCGTCGACCCCTGCGGGGACGACGGTGGCCGACACGCCGGACTTCGAGGCGTTGATCGCCTTGGCGAGGTCCTGAGGGCCGTTTCCGGTCGGGGTGACCTCCGTCGTGGTCCCGTCTGCGGCGACGAGGGTGAAGGCACCGCCCCACGCGTCCGCACCGGCGGCGGCCGTGACGATGGAGTGGGCGGATGCCGTCGCGTCGACGACGACGCCGGTGGAGAACGCGCTGGCCTGGGGGCCGGCGACGACGGTGACGCTCTCGGAGGAGGCCGACGCCGTGAACGCGGCGAGCGAGTGCGGGCCGGCGGCGGTCTTGGCCTTGGTGACGAGCTCCTGCAGCGTCTTGTTGAGGGACTGCAGGTTCGTGATGACCGCGTTCCGGTCGGTGATTTTGTTGGTGATCAGCTTCTTCGGGATCGCCGCCACGTTGATGAGCGCGTCGATCAGCTCGCTCGTCTTGAGCCCGGAGACCAGTCCGTCGATCTTCATCCGCGGTGCCTTCCCTGTATGCGGTTCATGGGGGTGTCGAAGAAGGCGCCCGGACGGAGGTGACTCCGTCCGGGCGCCCGGTGCGCCTCAGGAGCGCGGGGTTCAGCGGAGCAGCTGGAGAACGCCCTGGCCGGACTGGTTGGCCTGAGCCAGCATGGCGGTGCCCGCCTGCTGGAGGATGTTCGCAGCGGTGTACTTGACCATCTCCGCAGCCATGTCCGTGTCCGCGATGCGGCTCTTGGCGGCGGCGAGGTTCTCCGCGGAGACCTGCAGCGAGTTGATCGTCGACTCGAAGCGGTTCTGGATCGCACCGAGGTCGGCGCGGGCCGAGGACACGCTCTTGATCGCGGTGTCGACCGTGGTGATGGTCGCGGCGGCCAGCGTGGGCGTGGCGAAGCCGTCGGTCGTCACGATGGCCGTCTTGAGGTCGGCCGCGAGCGTCTTGATGTCGGCGGAACCGAGGTTCACCGAGATCTGGCTCGACGCGGATCCGTCAGCACCGACCTGGAAGCTCAGCTTGCCGTCGCCCGCGGCACCGGCCGAGGCGTCGAGCAGCTTGATGCCGTTGAAGTTGGTGTTGTCGGAGATGCGGGTGAGCTCGTCGACCAGCTGGGTCACCTCGGTGGTGATGGCCTTGCGGGAGTCGACGTTGTTCGAGTCGGACCCTGCCTGGACCGCGAGGTCGCGGACGCGCTGCAGGATGGAGTGGACCTCGGTCAGCGCACCTTCCGCGGTCTGGATGACCGAGATGCCGTCCTGAGCGTTGCGGGCTGCGACGTTCAGGCCGTTGACCTGCGAACGCAGGCCCTCGGAGATGGCGAGACCGGCGGCGTCGTCGGCTGCGCGGTTGATGCGCAGGCCGCTCGAGAGCTTCTCGAGCGACTTCGAGACGTCGTTCTGGTTCGCCGACAGGTTGCGGTAGGAGTTGAGCGCGCTGACGTTGGTCGCGATCTGAAGACCCATGATGTTCCTCCGTGGTTGGGGGTCGGATGCCGGTCCGTCCGTGGACCTGCACACCCCACAGTCGCGACGCGGCGGCGCTCCGTAACCGCCAGGGGGAGGATTCTTCGCCGGGATCAGCCGACGGGGATGAGGTCGCCGGGGGTCCGCGCCGATCCGCGTGCCGGGGCGCCGAACACGGCCTCGAAGAACTCGGCCCTGGACTTCGTCGACCGGTCTCCCGTCGTCCCGGCCTCCCACGCGTCCATCGCCTCGCGCATCAGGGCGAGACCCCTCGTACGCAGCTTCGAGACGTACGCGTGGCTGACCCCCAGCTCTTCGGCGATCTCCTTGACCATCCGGTCCTCGAGGTAGATCCCGCGCACCACCTGGCGCATCGCCTCGGGGAGCGCGTCGATGACGCGGTTCAGCATCCGACGGGTCTCCGAACGCTCGACGGCGTGCTCGGGGAGGATGATGCTGTCGGTGAGGTCGGCCGCCTGGCGCCCCGTCTCCGGGTCGAAATGCTCCTCGAAGCTCGTGGCGGTGCGCACCATCTCGTCGAGGGTCAGCGCCTCGGCGACGACATCGGCGTCCAGCCCTGACTCGCGTGAGAGCTCCGCGATCGTCGCGGCGCGGCCGGTGCGCGCGAGCACCACCTCGGCGGCGAGACGCACCCGCTCGATCTTGTCCCGGCTGCGCTCCCCTGCGGGGTCGGCGCGCCTCATCTCCGAGAGCATGGCCCAGTTGATCTGGCTGCTCGCGAACGCCCCGAACGGGATGCCGCGTGTCGGGTCGTACGTCAGCGCCGCGCGGGCGAGTCCCCAGCGGGCTGCGGAGAGGAGCTCGTCGAGATCGACGTGGGCCGCGGTCCTCGCCTTCTCGACGGCGAGGAAGGTCGCGAGCGGCATGTTCTCCCGCGCGAGCTGATCGGGGGTGGCGCAGGTGTCGGCCTGCGCCTCAGAATCAGCAGAAAGGTCAAAATGACTCGACAACGTGACTCCATCGCTATTCCGACCGGTTTACGAGCGAAGATAGCAGGAGTAACACGTTTATGAGTAGAAAATGATGTAGGAATGCGACTCACGTCGCCGTCGTCGCCGCCTCGGAGTTCTCCGCCGGCACCCATGCGCCGTGCGCGTCGATCCCGCCCGGTTGCCACCAGTGCTCGTGGGCGACCTCGTCGGAGGGTATCCAGGTCGCGACGGATCCGTCCTCGCGGTGCACGGTGATCACCGGTCTCGCGGAGGCGATATCCGTCCCGGAGAAGACGTGGACGCGGACCACGACCGTGCCGCCTCGCGACAGGACGTCGACGATCTCCGGCCCGCCGTTCCTGGTGTCCTCACGGAGCAGGAAACGGTCCGTGCGCGGGTTCAGGTAGTAGACCTGCTCGTGCTCCCCCACGACGTGGAGGTCCAGGTCCGGAGTCCGCGGGTCCCAGGTCAGCTCGACGCGGGCGACGGGCGACGGCGCGGCCGGGAGCGCGTCGGCGACGGCCGCACGGAACGCGGCCGACTCCGCCGGCATACCGACCCGCACGTCGGCGAAGGACCGCGCCCTGTGCTTCTGAGGCTCGGGCACGGATCGGGTGAGATCGTCGCCCAGAGGGCCGTGGCCGACGAGGAACACCGGCGCCTCTTGGGTGTTGACCACGTAGTCGCGCAGCACCACCGCATGTCTGGTCGCCGCGGGCGCCCGGTACTGCTTGACCTCCACGACGAGGGCGTCGGCGCCGTCGTCCGACCGGACGAATCGATAGTCGGGCTGGATGGCGCGCCTGCGTCCTGCCCCGACGACGTCGTCCGCGTCGGACCGGCGCTCGGAGAAGAGGCTGATCTCGCCGGCCTCGGACGACATCGTCGCCACGAGCGTCTCCGTGAACGGCAGGGAGAGGGCGCCGTCGCGGACGATGAACCTCAGTCGGGTCGGCGCCAGGGCGAGATCGAGTTGGCCGAGCACCCAGACCGCGTACAGGTCGTGCCGCTTGCCCCACATCGGGAGATTCAGCACGTCTTCGAACCTCTCCACGAGACGGGTCTGCTCGATCTCGGTGGAGTCGAAGGAGAACGCGTCGAGCCACTGTTCGAGCCGCACCAGCAGCGCCTCGCTCGGCACGGTCGCGCCGGTGGCGACGGCGTCGGCGAACGCGTGGACGGCCGAGGACTCGAGCAACACCCAATGGTCAGAGGCCAGGTGCGCGATCTCGTCCCGAGGATCCGCCGTCTTTCCAGGACGGTACGCCCAGTCGGTCACCTCGCGATCGTGATCGCCGATCGTCGCGAGCACCTCGCGAATCCGGAGGATCACCTCCATGTGGCGGGCGACGATGGCGTCGACCCTGACGTCGCCGGTCGGCGCGGGCTGGGGAAGGTCCTCCGCATACGGCCACCGCTCCGCGTCGGACGAGCCTGCGAGCGCCTCGGCCACGGTCCAGGAGCGGAAGTCCGACAGCACATCGGACCACAGATGACCGGAGGGGAAGGACAGGACGACGGCGTCGGCGAGGATCGACTCGACCGTCGTCACGGTCTCACGGAAGTGCTCCAGGGTCGCGTCGAGCGGATCTCCGTCGTCGAACGCGTAGGACAGCCGCATGCCCTCCTTGGTGCCCGCGGTCGCGCCGATGCGCTCCAGGAGCCGCATGACCCCGCGCAGCATCCCGGCGAACGACGAGACGTGCCCGGCGAGCACCCGCACGAGGTCGCGTGCCGTCCAGCCAGCCGCGTCCATGGCCGCGGTCAGCGGCACCGTGTCCGATACGCGCAACGCCCGCCGCACGAAGTCCGCCACGTCCCGGTCGTACGCCGTCGGCTGAAGGATGCCGGCGCGCTTCCACGCCAGCCAGGTCTCCGCTCCCGTGTGCTCCACACACGCATTGTGCCCTGGATACGGACGGCGCATCACGCCGAAGTGGGCCCTGCCGGGATCGAACCGACGACCTACGGTGTGTAAAACCGTTGCTCTACCAGCTGAGCTAAAGGCCCTGGAGAGAAACAGTGTATAGGCCGCCGGCCGCACGCCCGTCCGCACTGCGCACCGCCGACCTCCAAGAGGGATAGGCTGAATCCGGCGCACGTTGTGCACAGCCGACAAGGCTGCCCGTGTCGCTTCCCGTTCCTTGGCGAGACCCGCCAGCTCGACGAAAGGCTCCACCGTGACCGTCCACGACCAGGATCCGTACTCCCAGGGCCCCCTCGACAGCGATCCGGAGGAGACCGGCGAGTGGCAGCAGTCGCTCGACGAGCTCGTCGACGCGAAGGGCCACGGCCGCGGCCGGGAGATCATGCTCAGCCTGCTCAAGCGCTCCAAGGAGCTGCACCTGGGCGTGCCCATGGTCCCCACGACGGACTACATCAACACGATCGCCTCCGAGAACGAGCCGGAGTTCCCCGGTGACGAGGAGGTCGAGCGCCGGTACCGCGCCTGGATCCGCTGGAACGCCGCGATCACCGTGCACCGTGCACAGCGCCCCGGCATCGGCGTCGGCGGCCACATCTCGACCTACGCGTCGTCTGCCGCCCTCTACGAGGTCGGTTTCAACCACTTCTTCCGCGGGGCCGACAACCCCGGCGGCGGCGACCAGGTCTTCATCCAGGGTCACGCCTCCCCCGGCATCTACGCCCGCTCCTTCCTCGAGGGACGCCTCACCGAGGAGCACCTCGACGGCTTCCGGCAGGAGCAGTCGCGCGCGCCGTTCGGCATCCCCTCCTACCCGCATCCGCGCCAGATGCAGGACTACTGGCAGTTCCCGACCGTGTCGATGGGCCTCGGCCCGATCAACGCGATCTACCAGGCCATGTCGAACAAGTACCTCGAGAACCGCGGCATCAAGGACACCTCGTCCTCGCAGGTGTGGGCGTTCCTCGGCGATGGCGAGATGGACGAGATCGAGAGCCGCGGACAGCTCCAGGTCGCCGCGAACGAAGGCCTCGACAACCTCAACTTCGTGATCAACTGCAACCTGCAGCGCCTCGACGGTCCGGTGCGCGGCAACGGCAAGATCATCCAGGAGCTGGAGTCGTACTTCCGCGGCGCCGGGTGGAACGTCATCAAGGTCGTGTGGGGCCGTGAGTGGGACGACCTGCTCGCCCGAGACACCGACGGTGCGCTGCTCAACATCATGAACGCCACCCCCGACGGCGACTACCAGACGTACAAGGCGGAGTCGGGCGCGTACATCCGCGAGCACTTCTTCGGCAAGGATGAGCGTGCCGCGGCCCTGGTCAAGGACTACACCGACGACCAGATCTGGCACCTCAAGCGCGGTGGCCACGACTACCGCAAGGTGTACGCGGCGTTCAAGGCCGCCGCCGAGCACAAGGGCCAGCCCACCGTCATCCTCGCCAAGACGGTCAAGGGCTACGGCCTCGGCCCGCACTTCGAGGGACGCAACGCGACCCACCAGATGAAGAAGATGACGCTGGACAACCTCAAGACGTTCCGCGACACCATGCACATCCCGATCACGGACGCGCAGCTCGAGGAGAACCCCTACCTGCCGCCGTACTACAACCCGGGACCGCAGGACGAGACGATCCAGTACATGCTGGAGCGCCGTCGCGCGCTCGGCGGCTTCCTGCCGGAGCGCCGCAGCACGCACGTCGGGCTCTCGCTCCCCGACGACTCGGCGTACGCGCTGCCCAAGAAGGGCTCGGGCACGCAGGAGATCGCCACGACGATGGCTTTCGTCCGCCTGCTCAAGGACCTCCTCCGCTCAAAGGACTTCGGCCACCGCATCGTGCCGATCATCCCCGACGAGGCGCGCACCTTCGGCATGGACGCGTACTTCCCGACCGCCAAGATCTACAACCCGAACGGCCAGCACTACACCTCGGTGGACCGGGAGCTGCTGCTCGCCTACAAGGAGAGCCCGCAGGGCCAGATCGTGCACGTCGGCATCAACGAGGCCGGCGCCCTCGCCGCCTTCACCGCGGCGGGCACGTCCTACGCCACGCACGGCGAGCCGCTGATCCCGATCTACATCTTCTACTCGATGTTCGGCTTCCAGCGCACCGGCGACGCCCAGTGGGCCGCCGGCGACCAGATGGCGCGCGGCTTCATCATCGGCGCCACCGCCGGCCGCACCACGCTCACGGGCGAAGGCCTGCAGCACGCCGACGGCCACTCGCACCTGCTCGCGTCGACCAACCCGGCCACGGTGTCGTACGACCCGGCCTACGGGTACGAGATCGCCCACATCGTGCGGGCGGGCCTGGAGCGCATGTACGGCGGGAACCACGCCGACCCGAACGTCATGTACTACATCACCGTGTACAACGAGCCGCTCGTGCAGCCCGCCGAGCCCGAGGGCGTCGACGTCGACGGCATCGTGCGCGGCATCCACCGCGTCTCCGTCGGCGAGGGCGACGGCCCCCGCGCGCAGCTGTTCGCGTCGGGCGTCGGGCTTCCCTGGGCCCTCGAGGCGCAAGAGCTGCTGAAGAACGACTGGGGCGTCGTCGCCGACGTGTGGTCGGTCACCTCGTGGACCGAACTGCGCCGCGACGGCCTCGCCGCCGACGAGCACAACTTCCTGCACCCGGAGGAGGAGCCCCGCACGGCCTACCTCACGCAGAAGCTGCAGGGCGCCGAGGGTCCGGTCGTCGCGGTGAGCGACTTCATGCACGCCGTGCAGGACCAGATCCGCCCGTGGGTGCCGAACCGCTACGCCACGCTCGGCGCCGACGACTTCGGATTCTCCGACACCCGCGCCGCGGCGCGCCGCTACTTCAAGATCGACGGCCCGTCGATGGTGGTGCGCACGCTGCAGGCACTCGCCGAGGACGGCGTCGTCGACCGGGGTCTCGCCGCGCAGGCCATCCAGAAGTACAACCTGCACGACGTGAACGCCGGCACCAGCGGTAACGCGGGCGGCGAAAGCTGAGCCATCGGTGACAGACTCGTCCCCCGACGGCATGGACAAGGCCGCGACGCTCACCTGGCTGCGCCGGATTTCCGGTGACATCGCCTCGGTGACGATCAAGCGGCTGGAGGACACCCTCCCGTGGTACGCCGACATGCCACCGGCCCGCCGCTCCGCGGTCGGGCTGGTGGCGCAGGCGGGCATCACGTCGTTCATCCAGTGGTACGACGATCCGTCATCGACGCCGTGGATCGCCGCCGACATCTTCGCGGCGGCTCCCCGCGAGCTCCTGCGCAGCGTGAGCCTGCAGCAGACGCTCCAGCTGATCCGGGTCACCGTCGAGGTCACGGAGGAGCGCGTCGCCGGCAAGGGCGAGCATCTGCGCGAGGCGATCCTGCTCTACTCGCGCGACGTGGCCTTCGCCGCCGCCGACGTGTACGCCCGCGCCGCTGAGGCACGGGGGCTGTGGGATGCCCGTCTCGAGGCGCTGGTCGTCGACTCGATCCTCACCGGCGAAGCCGACGAGGAGCTCCCCAGCCGGATCGCCGCCCTCGGCTGGCACGGCCACGGAGAGGTCGCGGTGCTGGTCGGCACCACGCCGCCGCAGTTCGACGTCGACCAGGTCAGACGCATCGCGCGGAAGCTCGCGGTCGACGTGCTGATCGGCGTGCAGGGATCCCGGCTCGTGCTCGTGCTCGGACGCGCTCGCGTGGCCGGTCAGGACGGCGACGACGAGGAGCTCGGCTTCCAGGAGATCGCCGCACGCCTCGAGCCGTCGTTCGGCCCGGGATACGTCGTGCTCGGCCCCGAGGTCGCGGCGCTCGTCGATGCGAGCCAGAGCGCCCGCGCGGCGCTCGCGGGCTTCGCCGTGGCCCGTGCGTGGCGCAGCGCCCCGCGGCCGGTCGAGGCCGACGACCTCCTGCCCGAGCGGGCGCTGGCCGGCGATCCGCTCGCCAAGCTCACTCTCATCGAGCGCATCTACCGCCCGCTGCAGGCGCACTCCACCGACCTCGTGACGACGCTGTGGAGCTACCTCGACAACGGACGTTCGCTGGAGGCGACGGCACGCGAGCTCTTCGTGCACCCCAACACCGTGCGCTACCGGCTCAAGCGCGTCAGCGAGGTCATCGGCTGGGACGCCACGGGACCGCGCGAGGCCCTGATCCTGCAGACGGCACTCGTGCTCGGCTCGATCGGAGCAGCGGAGCAGGTGCGCAGACGTCCGCCGGGGCGTCGGCCCCCGCGCTGACCGCTCCTTCTGTGCGCCACACACAAGGGTTCTTCGCAATCTTGTGATGGATCATCCACCGTTCCGGCCGGATCGTTGGCAGACTGGACTGGTGATTGTCGTCGTTTGCCCTGGACAGGGCTCGCAGACCCCCGGTTTCCTCTCCCCCTGGCTGGAGCTCGACGGTGTGGCGGAGCGCCTCGCCTCGTACTCCGACGCCGCCGAGGTCGACCTCCGCCAGCACGGCACGGAATCGGATGCCGACACCATCCGAGACACCCGCATCGCGCAGCCGCTGATCGTCGCCGCGTCCCTCATCGCCGCGGGCGCACTGTCCGCCGCAGCCGACCGTCGTGCAGACGGCGTCGCCGGCCACTCGGTCGGCGAGATCGCCGCGCTGGTGCAGAGCGGCGTCATCGACGCGGAGACGGGCATGCGCCTCGTGGGCATCCGCGGCAGGGCCATGGCGGATGCCGCGGCGCAGACGCCGACCGGCATGAGCGCCGTGCTCGGCGGCGACGAGGACGCGATCCTCGCCCGCCTCGCCGAGCTCGACCTGTCCCCCGCGAACTACAACGGCGGCGGGCAGCTCGTCGTCGCCGGTGCGCTCCCCGCCCTCGCCGCCCTCGCCGAGGAGCCCGTCAAGGGCACCAGGGTGATCCCGCTGCAGGTCGCCGGAGCCTTCCACACCTCCTACATGGCATCCGCCGTCGCCGCGCTGCGCGACGCCGTCTCCACGGTGACGCCGTCCGACCCCGACATGACGCTGTGGACCAACCGCGACGGCTCGGTCGTCTCCGACGGCGCAACCGCCCTCACCTATCTGGTCGACCAGGTGTCGTCGCCGGTGCGCTGGGACCTGTGCATGGCCTCGTTCGCCGAGCAGGGCATCACCGGCCTCATCGAGCTCGCCCCGGCCGGCGCCCTGACCGGGCTGGCCAAGCGCGGCCTGCGCGGAGTGCCGACCGTCGCCGTGAAGACCCCCGAAGACCTCGACGCAGCCGTCGCGCTGCTGAACGGAGCAGCCGCATGAGCGCCACGCTGACGCAGATCACCGGTCCCGCCTTCACGCGGATCTACTCCTACGGCGCCGCCCGCGGCGAGAACGCCGTGCCCAACGACGACCTGGTCGGCCCGATCGACTCCAGCGACGAGTGGATCCGCCAGCGCACGGGCATCGTCACCCGCGTCCGGGCGGACAAGGACACCGACGCGATCGACCTCGCGACCGCCGCCGCCGCCGAGGCGATCGAGAAAGCCGGCGTCCCCGCCGATCAGGTGGATCTCGTGATCGTCGCCACCATCAGCAACCCCAAGCAGACGCCGTCGGTGTCGGCGATCGTCGCCGACCGCGTCGGGGCGAACCCCGCCGCGGCCTACGACATCAACGCGGCGTGCGCCGGGTACGCCTACGCGGTCGCACAGGCCGACGCGCTGATCAAGGCCGGCGCCGCGCGCTACGCGATCGTCATCGGCACCGAGAAGCTCTCCGACATCGTCGATCCGACCGACCGCAGCATCTCGTTCCTGCTCGGCGACGGCGCCGGCGCCGCCCTGATCGGTCCGAGCGACACCCCGGGCATCGCTCCCGCGGTCTGGGGTTCCGACGGCTCCAAGGCCGACGCGGTCGGCATGAACGCCACCCTGACCGAGTTCCGCGACGGCGAGTCGCCGTGGCCGACGCTCCGCCAGGAGGGACCCACCGTGTTCCGCTGGGCCGTGTGGGAGATGGCGAAGGTCGCCCGTGAGGCTCTCGAGAAGGCCGGTGTCGAGGCATCCGATCTCGCCGCCTTCATCCCGCACCAGGCCAACATGCGCATCATCGACGAGTTCGCCAAGCAGCTGAAGCTGCCCGAGACCACCGTCATCGCGCGCGACATCGAGACCACGGGCAACACCTCCGCGGCGTCGATCCCGCTCGCCAGCCACCGTCTGATGGCCGAGCACCCCGAGCTGTCGGGCGGGCTCGCGCTGCAGATCGGCTTCGGCGCCGGCCTCGTCTTCGCCGCACAGGTCGTCGTCCTCCCCTGAGTTCGGCCCGACCTTCCCTAGACTGTTCCACGGTTCCGAATACAACCCGCAAGAAAGAGGAAGACCACCATGGCTTTCACCAACGACGAAGTCCTCGCAGGCCTCGCTGAGCTCATCACCGACGAGACCGGCATCAACGCCTCGGAGGTCGCGCTCGAGAAGTCCTTCACCGACGACCTCGACATCGACTCGATCTCGATGATGACGATCGTCGTCAACGCCGAGGAGAAGTTCGGCGTCACCATCCCCGACGACGAGGTCAAGAACCTGAAGACCGTCGGCGACGCCGTCAGCTTCATCGTCGCCGGCCAGGAGTAATCCGGCGCAGGGATGCCACCCCCGCCACCGCGGGGCGTGGCATCCTCCTTCCTGCCCCCACCTCGCACGCACCCCGTACGACAAGGAACCACACATGACCAAGCGCATCGTCGTCACCGGCATCGGCGCCACGTCCGCCATCGGCGGCACCGCCCCCGAGAACTGGACCAACCTGCTCGCCGGAATGTCCGGTGGCCGCTCGCTCGAGCACGAGTGGGTCGCCGAGCTGGAGCTCCCCGTGACCTTCGCCGCCGAGGCGATCGTGCGCCCCGAGGAGGTCCTCGCCCGTCCGGTCGCCAAGCGCCTCGATCCGTCGTCGCAGTTCGCGCTGATCGCCGCGATGGAGGCGTGGGAGGACGCCGGCGCCCCCGACGTCGATCCCGACCGCCTCGGCGTCGACTTCGCCACCGGCATCGGCGGCGTGTGGACCCTGCTCGACGCCTGGGACACGCTGCGTGAGAAGGGCCCGCGCCGCGTCATGCCGATGACGGTGCCGATGCTCATGCCGAACTCCGCGGCCGGCAACCTCTCCCTCCACTTCGGCGCCCGGGCGTTCGCGCGCACCGTCGCCTCCGCCTGCGCCTCGTCGACCGAGTCTCTGGTCAACGCCTTCGAGCACCTCCGTTCGGGCCTCGCCGACGTCGTGATCGCCGGCGGCACCGAGTCAGCGATCCACCCGATCACGATCGCGTCGTTCGCCTCGATGCAGGCGCTCTCGCGTCGCAACGACGACCCGGCGCACGCCTCCCGTCCGTACTCCGCCGACCGTGACGGCTTCGTCATGGGCGAGGGAGCGGCCGTGCTCATCCTCGAGACCGAGGAGCACGCCAAGGCCCGCGGCGCGAAGATCTACGCCGAGCTCGTCGGCGGCGGCGTGACGGCCGACGCGTACCACATCACCGCCAACGCCCCCGAGGGTGCGGCTCGCGCCGTGACGCAGGCCCTCGCCATCGCCGGACGCACGCCGGACGAGATCACCCACATCAACGCGCACGCCACCTCGACCCCGGTCGGCGACCCCAACGAGTACACCGCTCTGCGTGAGGTCATCGGCGACCGTGTGCACGACATCCCCGTCTCCGCCACGAAGGCGTCCACCGGTCACCTCCTCGGCGGCACGGGTGCGCTGGAGGCGATCTTCGCGGTGCTGGCGATCCAGAACCGCATCGCGCCGCCGACGATCAACCTCACCACGCAGGATCCCGAGATCCCGCTGAAGGTGTCCGGCGACCCGCAGCCGCTCGGCGACGGCCCGCAGCTCGCGATCAGCAACTCGTTCGGGTTCGGCGGCCACAACGCCGTCGCGGCGTTCGCCAGCGTCGACGACTGAGAGGTCGACACACGAGAGAGGGCCCCGGGATCGATCCCGGGGCCCTCTCTCGTCTCTCCCGTCGGGGTCAGCGCGCCGATGCGGCGAGGCGCCGCGAGCGACGCGCGCGCAGGCGTGCGATCCGCGGCAGGAACCACCCGATCAGCGGTCCGACGCCGAAGGCGAACAGCACCGTCCCGACGCCGACCGGACCGCCGAGCAGGAAGCCGATCACCAGGACGCTGCCCTCGATCACCGTCCTGACCACCCACACCGGCCAGCCGGTGCGCGCCACGAGGCCGGTCATCAGACCGTCCCGCGGACCGGGGCCGAAGTCGGCCGAGATGTAGAGGCCGGTCGCGAAGGCCAGGAGGACCAGCCCGACGAGGAACATCGGCGCGCCGATCCAGACGGATTCGGGTGCGGGCACCAGCGCGAGTGTCAGGTCGGCGCTCGGCCCGAGGATGAGCGCGTTGAGCACGGTGCCGAGGCCCAGCCGCTGACGCAGCGGGATCCACAGCAGCAGGACGGCCACGGCGACGAGGTTCGTGACGACGCCGTAGCCGATGCCGGTCTTCCCCGAGATTCCGAGGGACAGCACGTCCCACGGGGCGACGCCGATGCCGCCGCGCACCATCAGCCCCAGTGCGACCCCGTAGAGGAAGAGCCCGACGAGGAGCTGGACGAGTCGTTCGACGAGGTCGCGGCGGCCGGTGAAGGCGACGGGGAGGAACAGGGCGCGCAGCAGCATGACTCCATCGTGGCGGTGTCGACCGCAGGGAGGCGCGGACCACTCGCCGCAAAGTGGCCTGTGACAACGAGGCCACTCTGCAGCATGCTGGAGGCATGGGATCGAGACTGGTCACACAGCTGGGCGCCGCGAACGTCGCAGGCGCGACGGCTGCTCAGCTGTCCGAGCGCATCCGCGCGCTCATCCTCGACGGACGCCTCACGGTCGGAGAGAGGCTGCCGAGCGAGCGCGCCCTTGCCCTCGAGCTGCATCGCTCGCGATCCACGATGACCCGTGCCTACGACCTGCTCGAGGACGACGGATACGTAGCCCGGCGCCACGGCGGGGGGACGCGCGTCTCGCTCCCCCATGCCTCCCCCGCCCCGGCGTCGAGCGAGGATGACGGGGCCATCGACCTGTCGATCGCCTCGATGGACTCCACTCCGGGACTCTACGACGCGACGGTCCGCTCGCTGCCGCGGCTGGCGGCGTTGCGCGGCACCAGCGGCTACTCGCTGCGCGGGCTGCCCGAGCTCCGCGAGGCCGTCGCCGACCGCTACACGCGACGGGGAGCGCCCACCTCCCCCGACGAGATCATCATCACCTCCGGCGCCCTCAACGCGGTGAACCTCGTGCTCACGGCCGTGGGACGCCGGGGCGAGCGCGCGCTGGTGGAGCAGCCGACATTCCCGCATGCACTGGAGGCGCTGCAGCGGCACGGCTACCGCCTGATCCCCACACCCGTCGACGTGACGGGCTGGGACGAGCGGCACGCGGCCGACGTGCTCCTCCGCGGCCGTCCGCACGTCGCCTACCTGATCCCCGACTTCCACAATCCCACCGGCGCCACCCTCTCCGACGAGGAGCGGGCGCGCATCGCGACGACCGCGCGCAGCGCCGGAACCCGGCTCATCGTCGACGAGACGACCGCGGAGCTCGACATCGATCGCGCACACACTCCGCTGCCCGTGGCGGCATACAGTCCCGAGGTGATCACGGTCGGCTCCATGTCCAAGATCGCGTGGGGCGGGTTGCGCGTGGGGTGGATCCGCGCCGACCGCACGGTGATCGACCGGCTCGTCGCCGTCCGTCCGTCGGTCGAGCTCGGCACGGCACTCCTCGAGCAGTGCATCGCCGTGGAGCTCCTGCACGACATGCCGGCGCTGATCGCCCACGTGCGCTCGAGACTGAGCGCAGGCAGGGACGCGGTGACCGCGGGCCTCGCCGCCGTCGACGGCATCGAGATGCCGCCGACCCCTGGCGGCCTCTCGGCGTGGGTCGATCTGGGGGCGCCCGCATCGACATCGCTCTCGCTCGCGGCGCGGACGCACGGCCTGATCCTGCCTCCCGGCCCGCGGTTCTCGACGGGCGGCGTGCTCGAGCGCCGCCTGCGCATCCCGATCACCCTGCCACCGGAGCGCGCAGCCGAGGCGATGACGCGGCTGCACGCCGCCTGGGACGACCTGCGCGGCGGGAAGACGAGCACGGCGCAGGACCTGCGACACGCAGCGGTGGTCTGAGCGCAGACGAGGACCCCGTCCCTCCCGGGACGGGGTCCTCGTCGGTCGGAGCGGGGAAACGTCTTCTCAGCGTCCGGGATGACTCACCGGCATCCGATACTCACGCCTCCCCCGCTCCACGTCTTCAGGGCCTAGCCCACCTTGTGCAGCCAGACCACGCGGGAGTCGTCGCTCGCGTGACGGAACGGCTCCAGCTCCTCGTCCCAGGCCGAGCCGAGCGCGATGTCGAGCTCGCGCTGCAGCTCGGCCGCGTTCCCTGCGGCGATCTCCATCGCGTACCGGATGCGATCCTCGCCGATGACGACGTTGCCCGCGGCGTCCGTCTGCGCATAGTGGATGCCGAGGTCGGGGGTGTGCATCCACCGGCCGCCGTCGCTGCGGGGCGTCGGGTCCTCGCTCACCTCGAAACGCAGGTGCTCCCAGCCGCGGATCGCGGTGGCGAGAGCAGCCCCCGTTCCCACCGGACCGTCCCAGTAGAACTCGGCACGACGTGCACCGTCGAGCACCGGCTGGTCGGTCCAGTCGAAGTTGACCGCACGCCCGATAGCGCGTCCCACCGCCCATTCGAGGTGCGGGCAGAGCGCGCGAGGCGCAGAGTGGATGAACACCACTCCGCGTGCGTAAGCCGTCGCCATGATCTCTCCGTTTCATCAGGTGCGTCTTCCCCTACGACCTGGTCCACGAAGTGGCGAGAATATGCGGTTATGCGCCTATTCTCACCCACGCACCCTGAAATCACAAGCATGTGATTCCGCATGACGAAGGCCCCGGTCGTCGGACGACCGGGGCCTTCGTGCTAAGAGGGTGCTTACGCCTCGCTCATGGCCTGCTTGACCTGCTGGCCCTTGGCGGCGTAGTAGGCGGCACGGGCGGCGTCGCGCTGCGCCTGCTCGGCGTAGCCGGCCTCGAGGACCTCCTGCGCGACCTCGACCTGCTCGTGCTGGTCGGTGCCGTGGTACTTCTCGATGTAGGCGTCGAGTTCGGGGCCCGACTCCCACGAGGTGATGAGGCAGTAGCGGGGCTCGGTGCCGTTGTGGGTGGTGGCGTGCCAGAGACGCTGGGTGTCCACGATCAACTGGGCGCCGGCCGGGAGGGCGATGCGGTACTCGATGCTCGGGTCGGTGCGGTTCTCACGCAGGACGAAGTAGCTGTCCTTGTCGTCGGTGAGGTTGAAGAAGCCGCGCACCACCCAGCCGGTGCCGTCGGGGTTCAGACGGTTGTTGTCGTCCTGGTGCAGGTTGTACAGGCACTCGCCGTACGGGGTCGGCTGCAGTTCGATGACGCGGCAGCGGCCGACGTTGGCGCCCGGCTCCTTGGCGCGGGCGGTCAGGGTCGGCGCGATCGCGGTCTGCGAGTCGATCCAGACGCCGTCCTTGTCGGTGCGCGGCGGCTTGTGGTTCCAGAAGCCGTTGCACTCGATCTCGCCCTTGGCGCTCGCGAGCGGCGAGAAGCGGGTGTCGCCCGAGGACTTCCAGTCGACGTACTCGATGTCGAGCCACTCCTTCGGGTCCATTTCCCCGCCGTAGCTGTCGAGGATCACGAACCCCTTGTCTTCGAGGGCAGCGGACTTGATGTATCCCATGATCTGAACCAGATCCTTTCATCGGGGGCCAGCACGTTTTAACAGGCCCTGATAAGGCAAGCCTAACAGCGAAGCCCGCGCGCCCCTCGGAGGGGCGCCGTGGATAAGCGAATAGACTGATCCGGGCGCCCCGGCGCCGGGCGCTACGGGAGGACGAGACACGAGCATGAGCACTGCCACCAACGTCGAGGCGACCGCAGTCAACACGATAGAGTGGCTCTCCGCCGAGTCGACCACCATCGTGGTCCCCGTCTACCAGCGGCAGTACCGGTGGGACATCGGCGGCTGTGAACAGCTCCTCTCCGACGTGCGCGCGGTGGCGGCGGAAGACGCCTCGCACCGGCACTTCATCGGCTCGATCCTCTCGGCGCAGGACGGCTCCTCGGCCGACGCCGACCTCGTCCTCATCGACGGCCAACAGCGCATCACGACCCTGATGCTGCTGATCGCCGCTCTGCACCACTCCGTGCGCGACAGCGACCCGGTCATGGCCGCGGAGCTGACGCGCGTGCTCGTGCGCCCCGACGACCCCGCGCGCACCAAGCTCCGGCCGCACGACGCCTGGGCCGACCTGTACGAGTCCGTCGTGCTGGAGCGCGGCGGCCAGCCCGAGCGGGAGTCGCGGTTCGACGACAACTACGCCTTCTTCCGCAGTCAGGTGCACGCCGACGAGGCGCCGCAGATCTGGCGCGGCCTGCAGAAGCTCGAGCACGTGTCGATCACCCTCGGCGGCGCGGCCAACGCGCAGCAGATCTTCGAGAGCCTGAACTCGACGGGCGAGCCGCTGCGCGACCACGAGCTCATCCACAACTACATCCTGATGGGGCTCACCCACGCCGAGCAGCTGGACGTGGAGGCCCGATTCTGGCTGCCCATCGAGCAGCAGACGGGCGAGGCGATCGGCGCCTTCTGGCGCCACTACCTCGTGATGACCACGGGCCGAGAGGTGGCGGCGAACGGCGAGCACGGGGTGTACAGCGCCTTCCGTCAGTCGTTCCCCCGCGTCGACGTCGCCCATCTGCAGGCGGATGCCGAGACCTGGCGACACTACGCCGAGATCTACGGCACGCTGCTCGATCCGGCGCGCGAGACGGATGCGGAGATCCGCCGCCAGCTGGAGTACGTGAACACCTTCGGTCGGGCCGCTTACCCGCTCGTGCTCAGCGTCTACAGCGATCACGCCCGCGGTCTCGTCGACCGCGAGGAGCTCATCTGGACTCTCGAGGCGCTCCAGGCCCTCTACCTGCGCCGCACTCTGGTGAACCTCCCGAACGAACGTCTGGTCGCGCGTCTCTGCCGCGCGCGGTCCGAGGGCCGCGACGCCCTCGCCCGCGCGCTCGCTCGGATCACGCCGTCGGACGAACGCGTGAGCGCAGTGCTGAAATACAGCGAGCTCCCGCATGCCGCCTACATGCTGGGACGACTCGAGGGCGTCGACGACCCGACGGGATACGACGTCGAGCACATCGTCCCCACCGTCCCGGCCGACTCCTGGTCCGGCGACGGTGTGCGCGTCTGGAGCGAGTACACCGAAGACGAGCAGAACAGCCACCGCGCCCTCGCCCCGACCCTCGGCAACCTGACCCTCCTGGAGCCACGGCTCGCCGAGCGGGTGTTCGGTCAGCCCTACCCGACGAAGCGCGCCGACGCCTACGCCCGCAGTGGCGTCGAGGAGACGCGTGAACTGGCGGCGACGGAGACGTGGGGCACGGCCGCGATCACCCGGCGCACCGTGCGTCTCACCGCCGAGCTCCTGCGCATCTGGGCGCGACCCGCGCTGCCGGAGATCGACGACGACGGCCTCACCCCCATCCTCGACGCCGTGCGCCGCCGTGGGTGGCCCGCCGGATGGGAGCGCGAGTTCGACTACGTCGAGTACAGGGGCGAACGCTGGGAGGTGCCCGACGTCAAATACCTGTTCAACCGGGTCATGCGACGTGCCTGGACCGACACGCGCGAGGCGGCGATCTCCTACTGCGCGACCCACGGCGGGCCGATCTACGACGGGATGGCGTGGAAGGGCCAGTGGGATCAGCTCGACGAGACGCACTTCCTCTACATGGGCTGGGACTCGAACTACATGATGAACGCCGTCCAGGGCGTGCTCGACGAGGCGGGGATCGCGTCCGAGGTGTTCGTCAAGTACTCCTACATCGGCAACGTGATGTAGGTCGGGTCCGACGAGGCCTGCGCCCGCCCACGGGATAGGCTCGTCGAGTGAGCACTGTCGTCCGTCGCCTGCTGGATCTGACCATCGAGGAGCACACCCTCACCGTCCCGCTCGTGTGGTCGGACCCGTCCGATCCGCGCACGATCGACGTCTTCGCGCGGGTCGTCATCCGCGAGGGCGGCGGGTCGCTGCCCTACCTCGTCTTCCTGCAGGGCGGTCCCGGTCACGAAGCCCCTCGCCCGTTCCACTCCTCCACTGCCCCGGCCTGGCTCGACGAGGCGCTCGCGCACTACCGCGTGGTGATGCTCGACCAGCGCGGCACCGGCCTGTCGACCCCCGTGGGCGACGACGATCTCGCCCGCGGCGCCGCAGCCGTCGCCGAGCATCTCACGCACCTGCGCGCCGACTCGATCGTCCGTGATTGCGAAGCGGTGCGCGAGCACTTGGGCGCCGGGCGCTGGAGCGTGCTCGGGCAGTCGTTCGGCGGCTTCACCACGTTGTCGTACCTCTCCACGCACGCCTCGTCGCTCGCCGACGTGTTCATCACCGGCGGCCTCAGCGCGGTCGGACGGCACCCCGACGACGTCTACGCCCTCTGCTACGACAAGATGCGCACGGCATCCGAGCGCTACTACCGGCGCTTCCCCGAGCACCGCGACGTGATGCGGCGACTCGTCGACCTCGCCGAGGACGGTCGCATCGTGCTTCCCGACGGTGAGGTCGTCTCGGCCTCCCGCCTGCGCTCGGTCGGGTCGGCCCTCGGCACGAACGACGGCTGGCAGACGCTGTGGTCGATCCTCGAACGGGACCCCTCGTCGAACGCCTTCCGCCACGATCTCATGCACGCGATGCCCTACGACGGCCGAAACCCGCTCTACTTCGTCTTCCACGAATCGAGCTATGCCGACGGGCACGCCACCCGCTGGTCGGCGGAGCGCACCGAGCCCGCCGACTTCCGAGAAGACGTGACGCTCTTCACCGGCGAGCACATCCGGAGCGACTGGACCGAGACCGCACCCGCCTTCCGCCCCTGGCGGGACGTGGCACTGGAGCTCGCCGAGTTCGAGTGGCCCCGCATGTACGACGCCGACGCCATCGCGGCCTCGGGCGCGACCGGGGCCGCGGCCGTGTACGTGAACGACGTCTACGTGCCGATGGAGTTCTCGCTGGAGACCGCGCGTCTGCTGCCGGGGGTAGACCTCTGGGTCACCAGCGAGCACGAGCACAACGGGCTGCGCTCCGGTCCCGTGCTCAGCCGCCTGATCGACCTCACCCAGGGGCGTCGCATCCGCTGAGGATCCCCCTGCAGGCGGATGCCGCAGGAACGGCTCCCGCGTAGCCTGGTCGTATGGACGGCGCCTTGCTCACGATCGCGACGGTCGTCGCCGCCGTGGTGATCGTGTGCGCGATCATCACGGCGATCGTCGCGACGTACGCGAGGATCCCCATCGAGAAGAAGTACGAGGGCACGGGCGGAGGATTCGGCGGTGCTTTCGACGCGATCTGGATGCCGTCGGCCCACGAGGCCGGCATGGAGCGCGACCGTCAGACGAAGCGCACGGCTCCTGCCCCGGCGCCCGGCGATCCGCCGTGGACCATCGACGAAGGGCGCATCACCCTCGATGTCTGAGCGCCCGGTCGTCGGGCGACGAGAAAGGCCCCGTCTCTCCGAGGAGAGCGGGGCCTTCGTCGTGGGGGTCCTTACTTGGAGGAGCCGCCGAAGTTCTTGAAGCGCTGGTTGAACTTCTCGACGCGACCGGCCGAGTCCATGATGCGCTGCTTGCCCGTGTAGAACGGGTGCGAGGCCGAGGAGATCTCGACGTCGATGACCGGGTACTCCACGCCGTCCAGCTCGATGGTCTTGTCGCTGGTGACGGTGGAGCGGGTGAGGAAGGTGTCGCCCGAGCCGAGGTCGCGGAACACGACCGCCTGGTAGTCGGGGTGGATGTCAGTCTTCATGGGATTCCTTAGTTGCTGCCCTGGATTGTGCCAGGGACGAGGGAAGTCTGCGGTGCCGAGAGCACCAAGGATCGATTCTAGCAGACGGGGCGTCAGGACGCGGCGCGAGCGGCGTAGCGGCCGTCCTCGGCGCTGAGCACGATCGGCATCCCGAACGCCTCGGTGAGCGACTCGGCCGTGAGGGCCTCGGCGATCGGACCCGCCGCGACGATCCGCCCTTCGCGCAGGAGCAGCACATGCGTGAAGCCCACGGGAATCTCCTCGACGTGGTGGGTCACCATGACCATGGCCGGGGTCGTCGGCGATGAGGCGTAACCGCTGAGCAGCGCCAGCAGCTCCTCACGGGACCCGAGGTCGAGCGACGCCGTCGGCTCGTCGAGGAGCAGCAGCTCCGGATCGGTCATCACGGCGCGGGCGATCTGCACGCGCTTCTGCTCGCCGTCGCTGAGCGTCCCGAAGGTGCGGTCGGCGAGGTGGTCGAGGCGCCAGTCGGCGAGCACCCGCAGCGCCCGGCGGTCGTCGATGTCCTCGTAGCTCTCGTTCCAGCGGCCGAGCACGGAGTACGCCGCGGTCAGCACCGTGTTCAGCACCGTCTCGTCGCGCGGCACGCGCTTGGCCATCGCCGAGGAGGCGAAGCCGATGCGCGGTCGCACCTCGAACACGTCGGTGCGGCCGAGCGTCTCGCCGAGCACGGTCACCGAGCCGGCGGTCGGGTGCATGAGCGTGTCCGCGAGCTGGAGCAGCGTCGTCTTGCCCGCGCCGTTGGGTCCGAGGATCACCCAGCGCTGATCGTCCGCGACCTGCCAGGTCACGTGATCGATGATGTTGCGCCCCTCACGGCGCACGACGACGTCGGTGAAATCCAGAGCGCTCGACATGCAGCCAGCCTATCGGCTCAGCCGGTCAGCTCCGTGTACAGCGCGCGGGTGGTGTCGCCGATCGCGCCCCAGCTGAACTCCTCCGTCGCGCGTTCGCGTCCCGCCGCTCCGTACTCCCTCGCCCGATCCGGATCCGACGCGACCTCTGTCAGTACAGCCGCGAGGTCTGCCACGTAGCGCTCGGGGTCGACCGGCGTGCCCGTGCCGTCCTGAAGCTGCTCGATCGGCACGAGTCGTCCGGTGCGCCCGTCTGCGACGACCTCGGGGATGCCTCCCGTCGCCGTCCCCACCACGGCGGCGCCGCAGGCCATGGCCTCGAGGTTGACGATGCCCAGCGGCTCGTACACCGAGGGGCAGACGAACGTCGTCGCCGCGGTGAGGATCGCCGACAGCTCGTCCCGCGGCAGCATCCGCTCGATCCAGACCACGCCGTCACGGGTCTCCTGGAGGAGACGCACCCCCTCCTGCACCTCGGCCATGATCTCCGGCGTGTCGGGTGCACCGGCGCACAGGATGAGCTGCACCTCCGGGGGCAGCAGACGAGCGGCCTGCAGCAGGTAGGGCAGCCCCTTCTGCCTCGTGATCCTCCCCACGAACACCACGGACGGCCGATCGGGATCCATGCCGACGGAGCGCAGGAAGTCCGGGTCGTGCACCGGCTTCCACCGGTCGACGTCGATGCCGTTGTGGATGACGCGCACCTTGGACGGGTCGACGCCCGGGTAGCTGCGCAGGATGTCGTTGCGCATACCGGCGCTCACGGCGATCACCGCCGCGGCGTTCTCGTAGGCCAGCTTCTCGATGCCGCTGGAGACCGCGTACCCGCCGCCGAGCTGCTCGGCCTTCCACGGACGCAGCGGCTCGAGGCTGTGCGCCGTCAGCACGTGGGGGATGCCGTGGAGCTGCGAGGCGAGGTGGCCGGCGAAGTTCGCGTACCAGGTGTGACTGTGCACGAGATCGGCGTCGGAGATGGCCGCGACGATCTCCAGATCCGTGCCGAGCGTCTGCAGCGCGGCGTTGGCGTCGGCGAGTCCGGAGGGGGTCCGATACGCGAAGGTTCCGGCTTCATCTCGGGGCGATCCGAAGGCCCGGACGCGCACATCGACAGTCTCTCGGAGGGCCGCGACGAGCTCCGCGACGTGCACCCCCGCACCCCCGTAGATCTCCGGCGGATACTCCTTGGTGATCATTTCGACTCGCATGTGCGAAACGCTAGTACACGACGGGATTGGCACTCTAGGGTGGAGCCATGTCCGCTCCAAAGAAGATCTTCGGCATCATCCTCGCCGGCGGCGAGGGCAAGCGACTCATGCCTCTCACGGCTGATCGCGCCAAACCTGCGGTGCCATTCGGCGGACAGTACCGGTTGATCGATTTCGCGATCTCGAACCTCATCAACTCCGGGCTCAGGCAGGTCGTCGTCCTCACCCAGTACAAGTCGCACAGCCTCGACAGGCACATCTCGCAGACGTGGCGGATGTCCGCCCTGCTGGACTCGTACGTCACCTCCGTGCCCGCGCAGCAGCGGCTCGGCAAGCGCTGGTTCTCCGGCTCCGCCGACGCGATCCTGCAGAGCCTCAACCTCATCAACGACGAGAAGCCCGACATCGTCGTCGTGATCGGCGCCGACCACGTCTACCGGATGGACTTCCGCCAGATGCTCGAGGCGCACATCGAGTCAGGAGCCAAGGCGACCGTCGCCGGTATCAGGCAGCCGCTCGCGCTGGCGTCGCAGTTCGGCGTCATCGACGCCGACGAGGAGTCGGGCCGCATCAGGCAGTTCCTCGAGAAGCCGACGGATGCCGCGGGGCTCTCGGACTCCCCCCACGAGGTGCTGGCCTCCATGGGCAACTACATCTTCGACGCCGACGCGCTGATCGCGGCCGTCGAGGCCGACGGCGAGTCCCCTACCTCGGGGCACGACATGGGCGGCGACATCGTCCCCTACTTCGTCGAGCGCGGCGAGGCCGGGTACTACGACATGAAGCAGAACGACGTGCCCGGCTCCTCCCCGCGCGACCGGTCGTACTGGCGGGACGTCGGTACGATCGACTCCTTCTTCGACGCGCACATGGACCTCATCTCCACGCTGCCGGTGTTCAACCTCTACAACATGGAGTGGCCGATCCACTCGCAGGCGGTCAACTCGCCGCCCGCGAAGTTCGTGCGCGACTCGGTCGGCCGCATCGGCAACGCCATCGACTCGATCGTGTCGCTCGGCTCCGTGCTCTCCGGCACGCACCTGGAACGCAGCGTCGTCGGGCCGTGGACGCTGGCCGGCGGAGGCTCGACGATCACCGACTCGGTGCTGTTCGACCACGTGCGCGTGGGCGCCGGGGCCCGGGTCCATCGAGCGATCCTCGACAAGAACGTCGTGCTCGCCGAGGGCGCGACCGTCGGCGTCGATCGCGAACGCGATCTGGCCCGAGGCTTCACCGTGACCGACTCCGGCCTCACCGTCGTGGGCAAGGGCATCGTCGTCGAACGCTGACGTCATGCGTCGCACCGTGCCCTGGCGCTGTCGCTAGGCTCGGAATCGTGACCTCTGCGCGCTTCCTCGTCGTCCTCGATGCCGATTCCACCCTCATCCGCAACGAGGTGATCGAGCTCCTCGCCGACGAGGCGGGGCGGCGCGAAGAGGTGCAGGCCGCGACCGAGGCCGCGATGCGCGGCGAGGTCGACTTCGCCACGAGCCTGCGTTCGAGGGTGTCGGCTCTGGCGGGCGTCCCGGTGACGGCGTTCGAGCGCGTGCTCGCCCGCATCGAACCCACCCCCGGCGTGCAGGAGCTGACCTCCGCGGTGCACGCGCGCGGCGGAGTCGTCGGCGTCGTGTCCGGCGGGTTCCACGAGATCCTCGACCACGTGGCCCCTGGGCTGGGCGTCGACCGCTGGAGGGCGAACCGGCTCGACGTACGCGACGGCGCCCTCAGCGGACGCGTCGACGGCGACATCGTCGACGCGGCGGCGAAGGCGGACTCCCTGCGCGCCTGGGCGGCGGACCTCGACGTCCCTCTGCACGCGACCATCGCCATCGGCGACGGCGCGAACGACCTGCAGATGATGTCCGTCGCAGGCCTCGGCCTGGCCTTCAACGCCAAGCCCGCGGTGCGTGCCGCCGCCTCGCTCGTGGTGGGTCCGCAGGATCTGGCGCAGGTCATCCCGCTGCTCCCGTAGCGGGTGTCGGAGGCACGGGCTAGCCTCGGCCCATGGACATCATCCTCATCCCCGGGCTGTGGCTCGACGCCGCGAGCTGGCACGACGTGACCGTGCTCCTCGAGCGCGCGGGTCACCGCGTGCACGCGCTCACCATGCCGGGGGTCGGCGCCTCCGGCACCGTCGCCTCCGGCATCGGCATCGCCGACTGGGTACGCGCGGGAGTCGACGCGGTCGACGCCGTCGACGGACCATCGGTCGTGGTCGGCCACAGCGGCGGGGGCAACGTCGCATGGGGCGTCGCCGACGCCCGGCCGCGCGACGTCTCGCGCGTGATCTTCGTCGACACCGTCCCACCCCCGCCGGGGAGCGGCATCAGCGAGTTCGACGTCGTCGACGGGGTGGTGCCGTTCCCCGGATGGGAGTTCTTCCCCGCCGAAGACGTCGACGACCTCGACGAGGCGACCCGCCTGCGCACATCGGAACGGGCGCTGAGCGTGCCCGCGCGCGTCACCAGCGATCCGATTGCGCTGGTCGACGACGCACGGCACCGGGTTCCCGTCACCCTGCTGATGGGCTCGTTCGACCGCGAGACGCTCGAGTCCGAGCTCGACGAGTGGGGGCCCTACGCCGACGAGTTCCGCGCGATCGACGATGCTGAGGTGGTGCGCATCGGGTCGGGCCACTGGCCGCAGTTCTCGATGCCGTCGCGCCTCGCCGAACTCATCGACGAGGCCGCGACCCGCTGAGCGTCAGTGCCCCATCCCGAGGCCACCGTCGACGGGGATGACCGCGCCGGAGATGTAGCCGGCATCGTCGCCCGCGAGCCAGGTGACGACACCCGCGACCTCGTCGGGGGTGGCGAACCGCCCGGCGGGGATGCTCGCCTTGTACTGCTTCTGCGTCTCCTCGGGAAGCTCGGCGGTCATGTCCGTCTCGATGAATCCCGGGGCGACCACGTTGGCCGTGATCCCACGGCCACCGAGCTCGCGGGTCAACGATCGCGCGAACCCGACCAGGGCGCTCTTCGACGCCGAGTAGTTGACCTGCCCGGCCGAGCCGTAGAGCCCGACCACGCTGGAGATGAGGATGACGCGACCGAACCGGGCACGCAGCATCCCCTTCGACGCACGCTTGACCACGCGGAACGTCCCGCCCAGGTTGGTGGCGACGACGCTGTCGAAGTCGTCCTCGCTCATGCGGAGAAGCAGGGTGTCCTTGGTGATGCCGGCATTCGCGACGACGATCTCGACGGGGCCGAGCTGCTGCTCGACCTCGGTGAACGCCGCGTCCAGTGCGGCGGCGTCGGTCACGTCCGCGCGTACCGTGAGGGTGCCTTCCGGCCCCTCTCCGCTGCGAGCCGTCACGGCCACCCGGTACCCGTCGCGGACGAACCGCTCGGCGATCGCGCGACCGATCCCTCGGTTGCCGCCGGTGACGAGAACGACTCGCTGAGAATTCATCTTCCACTCCTGATCCGGCCGGTGGGGTGAGGCGGCCTGGCCGCTATCGATCCTAGCGATGCAGCCGATCGGACCGCTCCGGAACGTTTGACAGAACCCGGTGCGGCTGGAAGCCTGATGACGACGAAAGGCACCGACGTGAGCGACGACACCCCCCTTCCCGTCTCGGGGGATCCCCGGCCGATCCAGCCGCCTGCCGCTCCGTACGGAAGCCGGCCGGGTGTTCCGCCGGTGCCGCCCGTGCAGGCCTACCCGGGCGCGGCCCCGTCCTCTCCGCCGTCCCCGCAGTACGGCGCTCCCCCGCAGTACGGCGCTCCCCAGCAGTACGGCGCACCCCCGCAGTACGGCGCTCCTCAGCAGTACGCCGCTCCCCAGCAGTACGCCGCACCCTCGCAGTACGGGGCACCGACCGCCCCCGGATACCCGGCATACGGCGCGGCGGCCTACCCGCCGGCCCGACCCAACAGCGGGCTGGCGATCACCTCGCTGGTCTGCGGCATCGGCGGCATCGTCCTCTTCTGGCTGTGGCTCCCCGTGCTCGCCTCCGTCGTGGCCGTCATCACCGGCCACATGGCACTGAAGCAGACGAAGGAGAACCCCGCCCTGGCCGGGCGCGGCATGGCGATCACCGGACTCATCACCGGCTACTTCGGCGTGGCTCTCATCATCGGCCAGATCGCGATCCTCGTGATCACCTTCCTGCTCTTCGGCGCCTTCACCCTCCCCTTCGTGTTCAGCGGCTGAGCCCGGGGGTCTCCGGCGCGCCAGAGGCTCCCGGGCGGCGTAGGCTGGAAGCATCGTGAAGAACAAGCATCTGGTGCCCGCCGTCACCTCGCTGCCGCAGTCTCCCGGCGACGAGGCGGACCATCGCGTGCGCCGCTACGCGCTCACGATGACGATCCGCATCGTGTGCTTCGGGCTGATGGTCTTCGTCCAGCCGTACAGCTGGTACACCTGGGTGTTCGGCCTGGCTGCGGCGGTGCTCCCCTACATCGCCGTCGTGTTCGCCAACGCCGGCAGCGACAGCACGGAGACGAACGCCGAATCGCCCGTGCAGCAGATCGAGGCGCCGACGACCGAGACCGTCGTCGACGACGATGCTCCTCAGGTGCTCACGATCCACGAGAACCGTCAGGACAGCGAGTGACCGAACGGGAGTGCTCGCGCGCCGGATGCCGGAACGCGGCGACGCATCAGGTCGTGTGGCGCAATCCGCGCATCCACGCGGAGGACCGCGAGAAGATCTGGCTGGCGTGCGACGAGCACGTGGCGTTCCTCCGCGACTACCTCGCCGC
This sequence comes from Microbacterium hydrocarbonoxydans, assembly GCA_040395495.1. GTDB lineage: Bacteria > Actinomycetota > Actinomycetes > Actinomycetales > Microbacteriaceae > Microbacterium > Microbacterium hydrocarbonoxydans_D. The sequence continues at coordinate 78,240 of JBEBQG010000010.1, forward strand.
GAGGGACTTCCCGGTGACGGTGCGCGACGGGGCTCCCGCATGAGTTCGAGGCTCCTGCGATGGGGGGTGTACGTGCTCGTCGCCATCGGTTTCGCCGTGGCGTGCGCGTTCCTGTCGAACTGGCAGTTCGATCGCAACGAGTCGCGCGCGGAGCAGATCGCGCTCGTCGAGCGCAACTACGACGCCGATCCCGTGCCGCTGTCGTCGCTGATCGGACCGGACGGGGCCTTGGCTCCCGGTGACGAGTGGCATCCGGTGACGCTGGTGGGCGAGTATCTGGCCGACGAGCAGTTGCTCGTGCGCAACCGTCCCCATGGCGGCACCAGCGCCTTCGAGGTCCTCGTCCCGTTCCGCGATGCCGACGGTCGGGTCTTCATCGTCGATCGAGGGTGGATCTCGCCCGGCGAAGGCGACGTGCCGGAGCACATCCCGACTCCCCCGGCCGGCGAGGTGGAGGTCACCGTGCGGCTGCGGCCGGGCGAACAGGTGCCCGCATCCGGTCGAGGCGCACCGGAGGGACAGGTTCCGACCATCAACCTCCCGTCGATCGCGACGATCATCGGGAGCGAAGTGATCACCGGCGCCTACGGTCAGCTGGTCGCGGAGGACCCCGCTGGCACCGGCTCCCTGGGATCCTTCGGCTCCCCCACCGACGACCCCGGTCCTCACCTCTCCTACGCGATCCAGTGGATCCTGTTCGCCCTGATGGGCTTCATCTTCATCGGGTACATCATCCGCACGGAGATCGTGAAGCACCGGGAAGAGGTCGAAGGCATCCCTGCCGCGCCCAGGAAGAAGCGCACCAGGGACCGCGACGCAGATGTCGAGGACGAACTGCTCGACGCCCGCTGACGGTCTCGGTGCCGACTAGGCTGATCCGATGCCGTCCGACCTCGTCGCCGCCTTCGCGCACTCCGACCTCGGTCTCCGGCGCGGCGTGGTGCGGATCGCCCCTCCGAGCGCCCGCTGGGCGCGGGTGTTCGAGCAGGCCGCCTCCGCGCTTCGTGCCGACGCTCCGGCATCCGTCGTCGCCGTCGAGCACATCGGCTCCACCTCGGTGCCCGGTCTGCCTGCGAAGCCGATCCTCGATGTCGCGATCGGCGTCGCTCCGCTCGCGGATCTCGATCTCGTCGACGCATGGCTGACCGGGCACGGGCTGCTGTACCGGGGAGAGCGAGACGTCGTGCGGCCCGATCGCATGTACGGTTTCGAGATCGAGCCGATGGTCCGTCTCTGCAACGTGCACGTCATCCCCTTCGGCGCGACGGAGTGGGCCCACTATCTCGGGTTCCGCGATCGCCTGCGCGCCCGCGAGGACGACAGAGACGCCTACGCCGCGCTGAAGAACACCCTCGCCGACGCGTATCCGGGCGACCGCATCGCCTACATCGACGGCAAGGCCGACTTCATCGTCGCGCGTCGCAGCTGACCCGCTGCACGGCGGATCGGCTCAGGCGAGCTCGATGAGGTCCTGGTACTCCTGGCTCCAGATGTCCTCGACGCCGTCGGGCAGGATCAGCACGCGCTCGGGGTTGAGCGACTGCACCGCGCCGGGGTCGTGCGAGACGAGCACGACAGCGCCCTCGTAGTGCGCGAGCGCGCCGAGGATCTCCTCGCGCGACGCGGGGTCGAGGTTGTTCGTCGGCTCGTCGAGCAGCAGCAGGTTGGCCGACGACACCACGAGCGTGGCCAGCGACAGCCTTGTCTTCTCCCCTCCGGAGAGCACACCCGCGGGCTTGAGCACATCGTCGCCCGTGAACAGGAACGAGCCGAGCACCTTGCGCGCCTCGGTCTCGGTGATGTGCGGAGCGGCGGACACCATGTTCTCCAGCACGGAGCGGTTCACGTCGAGGTTCTCGTGCTCCTGCGCGTAGTAGCCGACCTTCAGGCCGTGTCCGGGCTCCAGCTGACCCGTGTCGGGCTGGTCGACACCCGCCAGCATCCGCAGCAGCGTCGTCTTGCCCGCGCCGTTGAGGCCCAGCACGACGACCTTGGAGCCGCGGTCGATCGCGAGGTCGACGTCGGTGAAGATCTCCAGCGAGCCGTAGGACTTCGACAGCCCGGTGGCCATCATCGGCGTCTTGCCGCAGGGCGCCGGCTTGGGGAAGCGCAGCTTGGCGACCCTGTCCTCCTGGCGCACCTCCTCGAGCCCCGAGAGGAGCTTCTCGGCACGAGCCATCATCTGGTGCGCGGCAGCGGCCTTGGAGGCCTTGGCGCCGAAGCGGGCGGCCTGCTGCTGCAGGGTCGTCGCCTTCTTCTCGGCGTTGGCGCGCTCCTTCTTGCGGCGCTCCTCATCGGCGGCGCGCTGACGGAGGTAGTTCTTCCAGTTCATGTTGTAGGTGTCGATGACCTGGCGGTTCGCGTCGAGGTAGAACACGCGGTTCACCGTCTCGCCGACCAGTTCCACATCGTGACTGATCACGATCAGGCCGCCCTTGTACCCCTTGAGGAACTCGCGCAGCCACACCACGCTGTCGGCGTCGAGGTGGTTGGTCGGCTCGTCGAGGATCATCGTCTCGGCGTCGGAGAAGAGGATGCGAGCGAGCTCGATGCGGCGGCGCTGACCACCGGACAGGGTCGACAGCGGCTGGTCGAGGATGCGGTCGGGCAGCGAGAGGTTGTGCGCGATCGACGCCGCCTCCGCCTCTGCCGCATAGCCGCCCTGCGCCTCGAACTGCTCGGTCAGACGCGCGTAGCGCTTCATGGCCTTCGCGGCGACGGCGGGGTCGTCCGACCCCATGTCGAGGGACGCCTCGGTCATGCCGAGGTTCAGCTGGCCGAGACCGCGCGCGTCGAGGATGCGGGTGCGGGCGAGGTCCTCCGGATTGCCCGAACGAGGGTCCTGGGGAAGGTAGCCGAGCTCCCCGGAGCGGGTGACGGTGCCACCCGAGGGCAGCACATCGCCGGCGAGGACCTTGGTGAGCGTGGTCTTGCCAGCGCCGTTGCGGCCGACGAGTCCGATCTTGTCGCCGTCGGCGACGCGGAAGGACACGTTCTCCATGAGCAGGCGTGCGCCGACGCGGATCTCGAGTTCGTGCACGGCAAGCACAGCGGGACGTCCGTTCGTTCGGGGTGGGAGGCGGGCCGAGGGGCCAGCCTCCCAGTATATGCCGCCACACGGAGGTGGACTCCCACGCGTGGTCCGGCGAAGATCACTCTCCAGAGTGACGCGGTCGATACCTCGGAGGGATGCCGTCGGCATCGACGGGTCCGTACGGTCATCGAGTGGATGTCGTCAACGAGCTCATCATGCAGACCGTCGCCTCTCCGTGGCTCCTCCTCGTGCTCTTCGCAGTCACGATCATCGACGGGTTCTTCCCACCGGTGCCCAGCGAGACGGTGCTGGTGGCGGCCGCGGCCGTCGCGGCGTCGACCGGGGATCACGCCTCCCTGCTCCTCCTCGGCGCGATCGCGGCTCTGGGCGCGTCGATCGGCGACAACATCGCCTTCGCGATCGGCAGGTCGGTCGGGATCACCCGGTTCGCCTGGATGCGACGACCTCGCGTTCGGGCGGCGTTCGACTACGCGCAGCACGCGCTCGAGACGCGCAGCGCCTCGCTCATCCTCGGCGCGAGGTACATCCCGATCGGCCGGGTAGCCGTCAACATGTCGGCGGGAGCGCTCGGCTTCCCGTGGCGCCGCTTCGTACCGCTGAGCATCGTCGCGGGTATCGGCTGGAGCGCGCTGAGCCTCGTCATCGGACTGTTCGCGGGAACGTGGATCCGGCATCAGCCGCTGGTCAGCGCGGCGATCGGCGTGGTCGTCGCCCTTGCGCTCGGCATCGTGATCGACCGCGTGGCCGCGGCCCGTCGCCGCCGCAGGAGTGCGCCGCAACTGGCAGGATGACAGGCATGGCCGCACGCTCTCCTGGCTCGCGCATCCGTCGTCTCGACCGGCGCACGGCTGCGCTGGTCGTCGTCTCGGCGGCCGCGATCGTGCTGTACTCCGTGCTCGTGCCGCTGCAGGGGGCCGTATACGGCATCCTGCTCCCCCTCCCCTTCATCCTCGCGGCGGGCATCTGCGCCGCCCCGCTGCTCGCGATCACACGTCCGCGCATCGCCACCGCGCTGTTCTGCGCGGCGGCCTTCGCCTCCCCGCTGCTGGTGTCGGCGGAGGGCGGTGCTTCCTCCCCGTGGCCGTGGGCGGTGCCTGCGCAGCTCTCGCTGCTGCTGCTCGTCGCGGTGGTCGCCTTCCGCCACGGTGCGCGGCTCGCGCTGTTCCCGCTGACCATCGCGCTGCTGTGCGGTCTCGCCGCCCCGCTGCTGCGCCCCGACGTCGCCGCCGGCGACGCGGCGACAGCCAACCTCATCGTCACCGCCGCCCTGTCCCTCGCGGCGTACCTGGTGGCCGTGCTCGCCGCCGGCCGGCTGCGCGACGCCCAGGAGCTGACGAGGGAGCGCGAGCACAGCGCGCTGGAGGAGTCGCGCCGCATGCTCGTCGAGGAGCGGACCCGCATCGCCCGCGAGCTGCACGACGTCATCGCGCACAGCATGTCGGTGATCCAGGTGCAGGCGTCGACGGCACGGTACCGACTCGGCGGTCTCGACGAGAGCGCGGTCGCGGAGTTCGACGACATCGCCGCCACGGCGCGCACCTCGCTGACCGAGATGCGGCGGATGCTGGGGGTGCTGCGCACCGAGGATCACGACGCCGAGCTCGCACCCCAGCAGGGGATCGCCGACATCCCGCCGTTGGTCGACAGCATCCGCCGCGCCGGAGCCGAGGTCGAACTGGTGGTCGAGGCCGGCGACGCGACGGTCACCGCGCCCTCCGGCGTGCAGATCGCCGCGTTCCGCATCGTGCAGGAGGCGCTGAGCAACGCCATGCGTCATGCACCCGGCGCCGCGATCCGCGTGCGGGTGCGCGCCGAGGACGCCGAACTCACTCTGCGCATCGTGAACGAGAGACCGGAGGCGGCGCCCTCCGGCACCGGCGCCGGATACGGCCTGCGCGGCATGCGCGAGCGCGCCGAGATCCTCGGCGGCACCCTCACCGCCGGTCCGCTGCCCGACGGCGGCTGGAGCGTCGACGCGGTGCTTCCCCTGGCACCCGGCGCTCCCCTCGCCGGTCAGCCGACGCCTCCGACAGACAGGGAGTCCTCGTGACCATCAGCGTCCTCATCGCCGACGACCAGGCCATGGTGCGCGCGGGCTTCGCCGCGCTGCTCGACGCCCACGAGGGCATCAGGGTGGTCGGACAGGCCCCCTCCGGCGCCGAGGCCGTGACGCTGGCCGCGCGCCTCGAGCCCGATGTGATCCTCATGGACGTGCGGATGCCGGAGCTCGACGGCATCGAGGCGACGCGTCGCATCCTCGGGCCGTCGTTCCCCGCGGCCCGAGTCCCCCGCATCCTGATGCTCACCACCTTCGACATCGACGACTACGTCTACGACGCCCTCGAAGCCGGGGCCAGCGGGTTCCTCCTCAAGGACGCCCTTCCCGAGGAGCTCGTGCACGCGGTGCGCGTCGTCGCGGGCGGTGACGCCCTCCTCGCCCCCAGCGTCACGCGCCGCATGATCGAGCAGTTCGCCGGCCGCCGTCCGCGCGCTCCCCGCTCCGCGACGGTGCTCAACGACCTCACCGACCGTGAGCGCGAGGTGCTCGTGCTCATCGGCAAGGGGCGGTCCAACTCCGAGATCGCCGCCGATCTGTTCATCGCCGAGCAGACCGTCAAGACGCACGTGGGCAAGGTGCTCGCCAAGCTCGGGCTGCGCGATCGCGTGCACGCCGTGATCCTCGCCTACGACACCGGCCTGGTCGAGCCCGCGTCCTGACAGCGCCGCCGACGCCGTCCGCGCATCTCATCCTCCGGTAGGGGGCGGAACAGCACCGCGGAGTGATGCCCCGACCCGCACCGCGTCCATAGTCTCCTCGGACACCGCTCCCCGAGGAGGAACCCATGGCCATCGTCCAGGCACCGCCGACCGTCATCGCCGCCCCAGGCAGACCGGTCGCCCGCGACACCGGAGTCGACCTCGTCCGAGCGCTGTGCGTGGTCGGCGTCGTCGTGCTGCACGCCATGATGGTGGGCGTCACCGTCGCCGACGGGGCTCCCGTGTTCGCCAACGCGAGCGAGGGTTCCTGGTGGATCACCCCGCTGAGCTGGATGCTGCAGGTGATGCCCCTGTTCTTCGTCATCGGCGGCTTCGCCGGGGTGATCGCGTACCGGGGGCAGCGTGCCCGCGGCGGCACCGCGGCGGCTTTCGTCGCCGCACGCGTGCAGCGACTGCTGCGGCCGGCGGTCGTGGTGATCGCGGTGGTCGGCGCAGCTCTCGCCCTCCTCGCCTCGGCCGGCGTTCCTCCCGAGCTCGTCGCGGTCGCCGGATACCGGTACAGCCAGCCGCTGTGGTTCCTCGGTGTCTTCCTGCTGTGCCAGGCCCTCCTCCCCGTGCTCTCCGCCGCGCATGACCGCGCTCCCCTGCGCACCCTCGCCGCGCTCGGCGCCGCGGCGCTCGTCGTCGACGCGATCAGAGCCGCCACCGGGATCGACGGCATCGGCTTCCTCAACCTGGCGTTCGTGTGGCTCGCCCTGCAGCAGCTCGGCTTCTTCTTCGCCGACGGCACGATCGACGCCCTGAGCCGCCGCACCCGGGTGTTCGTAGGCGGTTCCGCACTGGCGCTGCTCGTCGTCGCGTTCGCGTCCGGCGTCTACTCCCCCGACCTCATCGCCAACATCAACCCGCCCACGGGTGCGCTGATGCTCGTCGGCGTGGTGCACCTCGCCCTGCTCTCCCTCTTCCGAGAGCGTCTCGCGCGGTTCAGCGCGCGCCCCCGCCCCGCCGCGCTCAGCGCATTCGTGAACCGCCGCACCATGACGATCTACCTGTGGCACATGCCGGTGCTGCTGTCGATGGCCGGCGTCTCCGCGCTCGTGGCGCTCTCGACCGGCATGGCGCTCCCCGAGCCGAGCAGCGCGCTGTGGTGGCTGGGGCGTCCGCTGTGGCTCGCTGTCGCTCTGGCATCGACGGCCCTCGTCGCCGTCGCCCTGACGCGGTTCGAGACGCGGCAGGGTGCCGCGCCGACGGCATCGGCCCGTCCCGCCGTCTGCGCCGTGATCCTCGGCGCCGGCGCGGCGGCGTTCCTGCTCGTGATCGGCACGTCCCCCGCGACGGCGGCGATCGCGGTCGCGCTCATGGCCGGCGCCCTGATGCTCGCTGCCCGTGCTCCGCACCGGACGCCGCTGGGCGCCTTCGGCACGTTCCGGCGCGCCGCGCTGCTCTGACGGCGGAACGGCATCCCCTCCGCGGCGCGGTGGTCTCCTCAGGCGAGACCCCGCGCCGCGAGCGCGTCGCCCACGTCGTCGGCGTGCCGCAGGGTGCGCACGAGGAGCGGCACGATCCACCGCAGCCCGAGCCGCGCTCCCCGCGCCCGCTGCGCGTCGCGCACCTGCTCGGCGAAGCCCGCGACGACGGGCACCATCGTGACCGTGAGCGAGAGCGTCATCGCCACCGCGTCGACATCGAGGCCGAGCCGCGCCCACGGGCGCAGGACCACGCGCAGCACCGCCAGCAGATCGCCCATCCGCGTGGTCAGGGTAAGGAGAGCCGCGAGCAGCATGATCGTCACGACCCGCGTCGTGCCGATCCATGCCGCCGACGGACCGACGAAGATCCACAGGCATCCGCCCAGCACGGGGACGATCCACCGCAGCCGCCACCCTTCTGCCGCGAGCACCCGCAGCGGGAGACGGGCGAGAGCGTAGAGGCCGCAGACGACCAGCAGCGCTCCCCCCATCCCCCACGGCCCCCACGGCACGAGCGACAGCGCGAGGGCGGCGACGGCCAGGAGCAGCAGCTTGACGCCCGCGGGAGCACGGTGCACGAGGCTCGCACCCGGCCGGTACAGCGCGATCACGCGCACAGCCTCCGGTACGCCGCGACGACCGCCGGCGCCTCGTCTGCGGCGATCAGCGCGCCCTCATCGAACAGCAGGGCAGTGTCGCAGCGTGCGGCGAGATCCAGATCGTGCGTCACCACGACGACCTGGGCCGGCTGCGCGAGCAGGAGGTCGCCGATACGGCGAGCGTTGCGCAGGTCGAGGAGCGTCGTCGGTTCGTCCGCGACGACGAGCGCAGGCTCGGTGATGAGCACGGATGCCAGGGCGAGCAGCTGCTTCTGTCCGCCCGACAGCGCGGAGGCCGGGACGTCGGCGTGCGCGGAGAGCCCGTGCTCGGCGAGTGTCTCCCTGACGAGCTCGTCGATCTCGCCCTTCGGAAGGCTCCGGAGGGACAGGGCGAGATCCTCCGCCGGCGTCGGCATGAGGATCTGCGCCTGCGGATCGGTGAACACGAACCCCACCCGACGCCGGACCTCCCTGCGGTCGCGCACCGGATCCAGTCCGTGCACGCTCACGCTGCCCGTCGTCGGCTCCACGAGGCCGTTGAGCAGTCGCGCGAACGTCGACTTTCCCGAGCCGTTGGCTCCGACCACGGCGATCCGCGGCGCGTCCAGCGCGAGGTCGACGGCGTCGAGGATGCGCCGGCCCTGTCGCTGCACGCTGACGTCGTGCAGCGACAGGGTTCGCAGCGCCGTATCAGGCCGCACTCGCCTGTGCCCGGTCCCGTCGGAGCAGATCGCCGAACGCGGGCGGGTAGGCCCGGGCGAGGGCGAGCGTGAGGGCGGTCGCCGCGGCGGCCTTGAGCAGATCGCCGGGCAGGAACACCAGCGACGAGACGGCCGTGGCCCACAGGTCGGTGCCGAGCACGAGCGACTGCACGGGCACGCCGAAGGCATAGACGACGAGGATGCCGCCCACGACGACGCCGAGCGCAGTGCGCCACCACGTCAGCGCCCCGGATCGGCAGATGAGCCCGATCACCACGACGCCCGCGATCCAGCCGAGCATGTACCCGGCTGTCGGGCCGACGAACACGCCGAGTCCCCCGCGCCCGCCCGCCAGCACGGGCAGCCCGACGGCCGCGAGGACGAGCACGATGCCCACGGCGATCGGCGCCCGGCGGGTGCCGAGAACCGTGCCGGCGAGCATGACGCCGAGGGTCTGCCCCGTGATGGGCACACCCGTGGGCAGCGGCACCGTCACCGTGCCGAGCACGATGATGAGCGCCGCGAAGACCGCGATGCGGGCCAGATCGCGGCCGAGGTCTGAGCGTCCGTCCGTCATGGGGTTCCTTCCACCGTCGTGAGGTCGATGTCGACTCTCCTGAACACTGTTCACTTGAACGGTGTTCACTATAGTGGGGACATGAGCCCCGAACACAACCCGACCCGTCATGACAGGGACGGCGTCGCCCGTGTCGCCCTCGCCCTGCTCGACGAGGTCGGACTCGCCGACCTCTCGATGCGACGCATCGCCGCGCGGCTCGACGTCCAGCCGAGCGCGCTCTACTGGCACTTCGCGAGCAAGCAGGAGCTGCTCGCCGAGCTCGCCGACCGCATCACCGCGGGCATCCCGCGCACGGACGCCGATGCGCTCACCACCGCGCGCGGCATCCGCGACGCCCTCTTCACGCATCGCGACGGCGCGGAGCTCGTGCTCAGCACCTACGCCCTCCGCCTCGGCTCCTCGCACGCGCAGACCGCGCTGGAACGTGCGCTCGGCGAGGTCCCCGACCGCGTGGAACGGGCCACGGCCATCCTGCACTTCGTGCTCGGGCACGCCACCCTCGTACAGCAGCGCATGCACGCCGACAGCCATGGCGCAGCCGCGGACGCGGAGGTCCTCGACCCGACCTCGGGCCTCGACCAGGTGTTCGATCTCGGAGTGAGCGCCCTCGCCGGAGCCGTCAGCGCCCCTGCTGCTCGGCCGCGTGACCGAGCCTGAGCCCGGGGACGGCTGCGAGCAGCACCAGCACGACGCAGAAGGCGAACACGACGCCGAACGCGCCGGCACCACCGCCGAGCGTCGCGACGCCGAGACCCGCGAGGGCGATCGCGACGGCCGACCCCGTGGCGTCCGAGATCGAGAGCGCCGACGAGTTGAACCCCTGGTCCGAATCCGTCGAGTAGGCCAGTGTCAGCACGGTGAGACGCGGGTACAGCAGCCCCATCCCGCCGCCGCCGAAGGCCCAGCCGACGATCACGAGCACCGGAGAGATGCCGAACAGCGCCGCCGCCAGTGCGCTGAGGAGCGCGACGAGGATCAGCGCGAGACTGATCAGGGTGATCCTCCTGTTGCCGAGCCGCTCGCCGAACCGCCCCTGGAGCGCCGAGGCACCGGCCCAGGCGAAGGCCGCCAGCATGAGGGCGACCCCTGCCCAGGTCGCGGAGAACCCGAAGCGCTCCATCAGCAGGTACGGCACGTAGGCCTCTGCTGCGAAGAACGCCCCCGCCGCGATGCCGCGCATCAGCACGACGCTGGGAAGGCCAGCGCCGGCGCGCAGCGTGCGCCGGGGCAGCAGTGGCAGCAGGGCGACGGCGATCACGAGGATCGCCGCCCCGGCGGCCGGCCATCCGATCGCGGGATCGAGCTCCGCAGAGAAGCCGATCCCGACCGCGGCCACCGCCACGACGGCGGCCAGCAGCAGACGCACCACCAGCGCCCGCCGATCCTGGGGCTCGCCGTGGCCGAGATCGACCCCGCGCAGCCTCACCGCGATCACCGTGAACGCCGCCGCCGTGAGAACGGCGACGCCGAGGAACGCCCAGCGCCAGTCGAGGAACTCGGCGACGGCACCGGCCAGGAACGGCCCGACCATGGACGGGACGACCCAGGCCGCGGCGAAGGCGGCGAACACGCGGCCGTGCAAGTCCGGAGGGTACAGTCGCGCCACGACGACGTAGAGGGCGACCGTCTGTCCGCCCGTGCCGAGTCCCTGCACGAGTCGCCCGATGAGGAACTGGTGCATCGAGGTCGCGAACCCGGAGATCAGCAGGCCGAGGATGAACAGCGAGACTGCCGCGTACAGCGCGCCTCGCGGCCCGCGCGCATCGGACCACGCCCCCGTCGCGACCATGCCGATCACGCTCGTCGCGAGCGTGCCCGCGAACGCGACCGCGTACAGCGCCTGCCCGTCGAGCGCCTGGCTGACGATCGGCATCACGGTCGTCACCGCCAGCGACTCGATCGCCGCGAGGAAGATTAGCGCCACGGCCCCCGCTGTGACCCAGAGCCGTTCCCTGTCCCAGATCGAGGCTGTCGTGGTCCCCGCGGTCGTCATCGGCCCGTGAGCGCCGCGATGCGCTCGATGGCCTCGGTGATGATCTCGGGGCTCGTACCGAAGTTGAGGCGCACGTAGCCCGCGCCCTCCTCGCCGAACGCCGGCCCGAAGTGCAGAGCGACCCTCGCGTCCTTGAGGATGCGCCTGGCGGGGTTCTCACCCCAGCCCAGCGCGGACAGGTCGATCCACGCCAGATATCCCGCGTCCGGGATGCGGTAGCGAGCACCCGGCAGATGCGCCGCGAGCAGGTCCTCCAGCAGCACGCGGTTCTCGTCGAGCGTGCGCAGCAGTCCGTCGAGCCACTCGTCGCTCTCCTCGGAGAACGCCGCGATCGCGGCGAGCAGCCCGAGCTGCCCCGTGCGCCACTCCACCTCGACGGGGAGTCCGCGCACCACGGCGGAGGTGCTCTCGTCGGCGGTCACCATGATCGCGCACTTGAGGCCTGCGAGGTTGAACGCCTTGCTCGCACTGACCACGGCGTAGCCGACCCGCTGCGCCGCGTCGCCCGCGTCGAGGAAGGGTGTGAAGCCGGTCCCCGGCTGAGCGAGGGGAGCGTGGATCTCGTCGGAGATCACGGCGACCCCGAACTCGTCGGCCAGCTCTGCGAGAGCCGTGAGAGCGTCGCGATCGTGGACCGTGCCCGTGGGGTTGTGCGGGTTGCAGAGGAGGATCGCCGTCGCGCCGTCCTCGAAGGCGGAGCGGATGCCGTCGAGATCCAGTTCCCAGGCGGTCCCCGTGTCGCGCAGGGGGACGCGCTGCACCTCGGCTCCCGCTTCGGCGACGAGATCGTAGAACGGAGGATAGACGGGCGGGGTCACGACGACGCGCTCACCCGGCTGGGTCACGCACCGCAGCAGCTCCACGATGCCCATGCTCACATCGGCGGTCGTCCGCATCCGCGCAGGATCGGGCTCCCACCCATACCGGCGACGGGCGAACGCGGTGAAGGCGCCCGCGAGCGGGTTGCGGGAGGCGACGTAGCCGGTGTCCCCCGCATCGATCGCGCGCCGCAGGGCGTCGGCGACCGCGGGCGCCAGCGGGAAGTCCGTCTCCGCGACGAACAGCGGCAGCACGTCGGCGGGGTACTCCCGCCACTTCTCGCTGGTGCGCTCCCGCAACTCCGCCAGGGTCAGGGCCTTGACCTGCATCCGTCCTCCCGGTCCCGCCGATCCATGCATCCTGCCATCATGACAGCAGGACGGGGCGGCGCCGTGCGGCGCCGCCCCGTCCTCTCGTCAGATGGCGAACCCGAGGGCCCGCATCATGTCGCGACCGTCGTCGGTGATCCGCTCGGGACCCCACGGCGGCATCCACACCCAGTTGATGCGGAATCGGTCGACGACGTTGTCCAGAGCCTGGGCCGTCTGCTCCTCGAGCACGTCGGTGAGCGGGCATCCCGCGCTCGTCAGCGTCATGTGGATGACGAGCGCGTCGTTCTCGTCGTCCCAGGCGAGGTCGTAGATGAGTCCGAGGTCGACGACGTTGATCCCGAGCTCCGGGTCCATGACGTCCTTGAGAGCCTCGGTGACCTCGTCGTACTTCTCGTCCGTGAGGGTCGCGGTCATGCGATCAGCCTACGCCTCGATCGGCGCCGCGGGGTCGAGGAAGCGGTCGTAGCCCTCCTCCTCGAGGCGGTCGGCGAGCTCTGGGCCGCCCTCCTCCACGATCTTGCCCGCGACGACCACGTGCACGAAGTCGGGACGGATGTAGCGGAGGATGCGCGTGTAGTGCGTGATGAGCAGCACGCCGAGGCCGGTGGCCTCCTTCGCGCGGTTGACGCCCTCGGACACGATCTTCAGCGCGTCGACGTCGAGACCGGAGTCGGTCTCGTCGAGCACGGCGAACTTCGGCTTGAGCACCTCGAGCTGCAGGATCTCGTGGCGCTTCTTCTCCCCACCGGAGAAGCCCTCGTTGACGTTGCGCTGAGCGAACTTGGGGTCCATGCGCAGGTTCGACATGGCCTCCTTGACGTCCTTGGTCCAGGAGCGGATCGAGGGGGCCTCGCCGTCGAGCGCGGTCTTGGCCGTGCGCAGGAAGTTCGTCACGGTGACGCCGGGGATCTCCACCGGGTACTGCATGGCGAGGAACAGGCCGGCGCGGGCGCGCTCGTCGACGCTCATCTCCAGCACGTCCTGGCCGTCGAAGGTGATCGAACCGGAGGTCACCGTGTACTTCGGGTGACCGGCGATCGTGTACGCGAGGGTCGACTTGCCGGAGCCGTTGGGGCCCATGATGGCGTGCGTCTCACCGGTGCGCATGGTGAGGGTGATTCCGTTGAGGATCGGGGTGGTCCCCGCCTCCGTCTCGACCGTCACGTGCAGGTCGCGGATTTCGAGAACAGACATTCAAACTTCCTTAGTCACAGTCGGATCGATGAGCACGTCGTCGCCGTCGATCTCGACGACGTAGACCGGGACGGGCTCGAAAGCGGGGAGGTTCTGGGGCTTGCCGGTGATCAGCGAGAACGCCGAGCCATGAGCCCAGCACTCGACCGTGTCGCCCTCGACGAAGCCCTCGGAGAGGGAGATGTCGCCGTGCGTGCAGGTGTCGCCGATGGCGTGGATGACGCCCTCGGAGTCCTTGATCACGGTGATCGGCACGCCGTTGGGATCGACGCGCAGAGGCATGTCGGTCTCGAGGTCGGCGACGCCGCAGACGCGCTCGGCGGTCATGCATCCACCTCGGCGAGCTCGGTCTCGATGGCGGCGAGCAGTTCGCCCTCCATCGCGGGGATGCCGAGGCGCTGCACGATGTCGCTGAGGAACCCGAGCACCACCAGGCGGCGGGCCTCCTCCTCGGTGATGCCGCGGGCCTGCAGGTAGAACAGCTGCTCGTCGTCGAAGCGTCCGGTGGCGCTGGCGTGCCCGGCCCCGAGGATGTCGCCCGTCTCGATCTCGAGGTTCGGGATCGAGTCGGCGCGGGCGCCCTCGGTGAGCACCAGGTTGCGGTTGGCCTCGTACGAGTCGGTGCCGGTGGCGTTCGGGCCGATCAGCACGTCGCCGATCCAGACGCTGTGCGCGCCCTCGCCCTGCAGCGCACCCTTGTACAGCACGTCTCCCGTGGTGTGCGCACCCTTGTGGTGCAGGTAGACCTGGCTCTCCAGGTGCTGGCCCGCATCCGCATAGGACAGCCCGTAGAGATAGCCCTCCGAGCCGTTGCCCGCGAGCTCCACGTTGGGGTTGACCCGCACGAGGCCTCCGCCGAAGCTGATCACGAAGTGCTTGAGCGTGGCATCGGCGTCGACACGGGCCTGGTGCGATGCCGCGTGCACGGCGTCGTCCTGCCACTGCTGCAGCGTGACCACCGTGAGACGGGAGCCGCTGCGGGCGATGATCTCGACGTTCTGCGCGTACTGCGCGGAACCCGTGTGCTGCAGCACCACGGTGGCGGAGCTGTGCTCGAGCGCCTCGATCACGATGTGCGCGTCGGCGCGGCGTCCGGCGCCCTGTCCCTCGATCGCGAGGACGATCGGCTCGGCGACCTCCTCCTCGCGCGGGATGCGGATGTGGAGAGCCTCGACGGCTCCCTGCCATGCGACGGCGGCCGTGATGTCCTCGGCGAGGAAGACCTCTCCGCGGGGTGCATCGCCGGCCGCGAGGGGCGTCGCGGAGTACTGCTCACCGGAGGCGAAGACGTGGGTCACCCCGTCGTTCTCGTCGGCCTTCTCGAACAGCGGAGTCAGCTGTGCGACGGGCGTGTGCTTCCAGTTGACCTCACGGCCCGATGGCGCGCCGAAGTCGCTCGGATCGAAGGAGTGCGGGCGCTCGGAGCGGGTCTGCACCGGCACGAAGCCGGCGTCGGCCACCTGAGCGGCGGGGTCGATGTGCGCGTTCGTGTGCTGCGCCTCTGCGGGCGCGGACGTAGGGGCCGTCACTAGCCGACCGATCCTTCCATGCCCATCTCGATGAGCTTGTTCAGTTCCATCGCGTATTCCATGGGCAGTTCGCGTGCGATCGGCTCGATGAAGCCGCGCACGATCATCGCCATCGCCTCGTCCTCCGGCATGCCACGGGACTGCAGGTAGAAGAGCTGCTCCTCGCTGACCTTCGAGACGGTCGCCTCGTGGCCGAGCTGCACGTCGTCGACGCGGATGTCGATCGCCGGATAGGTGTCGCTGCGCGACTTGGTGTCGACGAGCAGCGCGTCGCAGCGCACGGTGTTCGCGGAGTGGTGCGCGGCGGCATCCACCCGAACCTCGCCGCGGTAGCCCGCGCGACCGCCGCCGCGGGCGATCGACTTCGACACGATCGACGACTGCGTGTACGGCGCCATGTGGATCATCTTCGCGCCGGCGTCCTGGTGCTGACCGGGACCCGCGAACGCGACGGAGAGCGTCTCGCCCTTGGCGTGCTCGCCCATCAGGTAGATCGACGGGTACTTCATCGTCACCTTGGAGCCGATGTTGCCGTCGACCCACTCCATCGTCGCGCCCTCGTGGGCGACGGCGCGCTTGGTGACGAGGTTGTAGACGTTGTTCGACCAGTTCTGGATCGTCGTGTACCGCACGCGGGCGTTCTTCTTCACGATGATCTCGACGACGGCCGAGTGCAGCGAGTCCGACTTGTAGATCGGCGCGGTGCAGCCCTCGATGTAGTGGACGTAGCTGTCCTCGTCGGCGATGATCAGGGTCCGCTCGAACTGGCCCATGTTCTCGGTGTTGATGCGGAAGTACGCCTGCAGCGGGATCTCGACGTGCACGCCCTTGGGGACGTACACGAAGGAGCCGCCCGACCACACGGCCGTGTTCAGCGCGGCGAACTTGTTGTCGCCGGCCGGGATCACGGTGCCGAAGTACTCCTCGAAGAACTCGGGGTGCTCACGCAGTGCCGTGTCGGTGTCCATGAAGATGACGCCCTGCTCCTCCAGGTCCTCGCGGATCTGGTGGTAGACGACCTCCGACTCGTACTGCGCGGCAACGCCGGCGACGAGACGCTGGCGCTCGGCCTCGGGGATGCCGAGGCGCTCGTAGGTCTCGCGGATGTCGGCGGGGAGGTCCTCCCACGACTGCGCCTGCTTCTCGGTGGAGCGGACGAAGTACTTGATGTTGTCGAAGTCGATCTCGCTGAGGTCGGCACCCCAGGTCGGCATCGGCTTGCGGCCGAAGAGGGAGAGACCCTTGAGACGGGTCTTCAGCATCCACTCCGGTTCGCTCTTGAGGGCCGAGATGTCACGCACCACGGCCTCGGAGAGACCACGTCGGGCGCTGGCGCCTGCGGCATCCGGGTCGTGCCAGCCGAACTCGTACACCCCCAGCCCCTCGAGCTCCGGGCGGTCGATCAGCACATCCGACATCACACACTCTCCTTATCGGGCCTCTAACGGTGTCATCCGCCCCGACACACCTGATCCCGTCGAGTCTGCGGGAGCGGGTGCCGCTGGTGGGGCCCTCATCATCGGCGCTTCCATCGCGCCTAAACTGTCAGGGATGCGTTCCGCACTCATGCGGGCATCCCAACACCCCGATTCTACAGGTTCCCTCCGACATGCGGGCCGCCGCGTCCCCGTCCGGAGCGACCGGAGGACCCATGCCCGAGAGTTCCGCCCTGTCCGTCTCGACCTCCCGGATCACGTTCGGCCGACCCCTGCGGGTGCTCGCGTGGCTGTCGTTCCTCGCCGAGGTGATCATCATCGGCACCGGCGGGGCGGTGCGCCTCACCGGGTCTGGACTCGGATGCTCGGAGTGGCCGCTGTGCACGCCGGAGTCGCTCGTGCCGATCTACGCCGTGCAGGGCGTGCACGGGATCATCGAGTTCGGCAACCGCACCATGACCGGCGTCGTCGGCCTCCTCGCCCTCGCCGTGCTGCTGCTCACCCTGCACGCCGTCGGAGGTCTCGCGCAGGTGTTCCGTGCGCTGTGGTTCGCCCTCGGCGGTGTCGTCGTCGCGGTCGCGGTCTACGCGGCGACCACTCCCTTCGGTCTTCCCTCCGCCGGCCTGATGTCGGCCGTGCTGCTCATCGCCGTCGTCGTCGGCGCGGTCGACTCCCTGCGACGGACGACGCTCCGACGCGACCTCGCCGTGCTCGCCTGGGTCGTGCTGGCCGGGGTCATGGCGCAGGCCGTCGTCGGCGGGTTCGCCGTGCTGACCGACCTCAACCCCTTCATCGTCGGGTTCCACTACACGTCCTCGCTGCTGCTGGTGTGCGTGACGGCGGCGTACCTCGTCCGTCTGTACGGCGCTCCCGGACCACGGGAGCGCGCCGTCCCGAGCTGGTTCGCAGTCCTCACGCACGTCACGGGACTCGCCCTCGCAGCGACCATCCTGTTCGGTGTGCTCACCACCGGATCCGGACCCCACTCCGGCGACGCGAACATCAAGCGCGAGGGCTTTGACGCCACGATCCTCGCCCATGTCCACTCCTGGCCCGGCTACATCCTCGCGGCGCTCGTCCTCACGCTCACGATCGCCGCCTGGACGATGCGCCTCGAACCGCGGCGCTGGCTCCTGGTCCTCGTGTGCGCGATCCTCGTCCAGGTCGGAGTCGGCGTGTGGCAGGCGCGTGAGGGGCTGCCCGAGGTCCTGGTGGGCATCCACATGGTGCTCGCCTCGCTGTCGGCGGCGGCCTACACCGTCGTCGTCCTGCATCTGAAGCGGCCGGCGAGCTGAGTCCACAGCCGATCCACAGCGCGCGCATCACGGGCTCATCAGGCCGTCGCGCATCGTGTCGGACATGAAGAAATCACTGACACGCAGCACTGGATTCTGGCTCCTCCCCGTCCTCTCCCTCGCCTCGGCCGGTGTCGGCGGATGGTTGATCTCCGGCCAGATCGGCACGATGACCACCACGCTGCTCGCCGGGACGGCGACGGGGGTTGAGGTCTACGTCGGACAGTCACTCGTCGTCGTCGGCGCGGCGCTCCTCGGAGCGGGCGTGCTCGGCTTGCTCCTCACGTTCGCGCTCGTCGCCGTACAGGCGATGCTGCCCGCCCCGGCTCCCGTGATCGTGGAGCCGATCGACTGGACCGCGGAGGCGGCGACGCCGGTGGATGCTGAGGCGTCGTCGATCGCCGACGCAGCGATCCCCGCGCAGGCCGCCGGCTCGGCCACGCCCGTGGGGGAAGCCGAGCCCGCGAAGGTTCCAGCCTCGGTACCCGCCGTTGAGACGCCTTCGAATGCGCTGGCCGTCGATGAGGACGAGGATCAGAAGGGCAGCAGCGGGTCGATCGCGACGGCGACGAAGATCAGCGTCAAGTAGGTGATCGAGGCGTGGAAGACACGCATCGGACGCGCCTCGGTCCCCCGCACCGCCCGGTTGTAGAGGCGGTGCGACTCGTAGATGAACCAGCCGCCGAACACCACGGCCGACACCGTGTAGACGAGGCCCATGCCGGCGATCGGGATGAGCAGTAGCGAGCAGGCCACCGTCGCCCAGGCATACAGGATGACCTGGAGCCCGACCTGCGACGCGTTGCGCGTGACGCCGAGCATGGGCACGTCGACGTCGTCGTAGTCGTCCTTGTACTTCATCGAGAGCGGCCAGTAGTGCGGCGGCGTCCAGAGGAAGATGAGGGCGAAGAGGATGAAGGCCGGCCAGTCGAGCGATCCGGTCACGGCCGACCAGCCGATCAGCACCGGGAAGCAGCCTGCGATGCCGCCCCACACGATGTTCTGTTCGGTGCGGCGCTTGAGGATCATCGTGTAGATGACCACGTAGAAGAAGATCGCGGCGGCCGAGAGCGTGGCGGCGAGCCAGTTCGTGGTGAGCCAGAGCCAGACGGTGGACACCACGGCGAGGGTCCACGAGAAGATCAGGGCGCCGCGCGGGGTGATCTCGCCCGTGACCAGGGGGCGGTTCTCGGTGCGGTGCATGTGCGCATCGATGTCGCGGTCGAGGTACATGTTGAACGCCGCGGCGGATCCGGCGCTCATCGAGCCGCCGATCACGGTCGCGAGCACGAGCCATATGTCGGGCAGGCCGCCCTGGGCGAGGAACATCACGGGCACGGTCGAGACCAGCAAGAGCTCCAGGACACGCGGCTTGGTGAGGGCGATGTACGCCTTCACCGTACGTCCGATGGACTTGCTCACCACGGTCTGATCAGACATCGTCGAGATCTCGATCGCCTCCTCCGCGCACGTGTAGACAACTCTTCCAGTCTAGGGCACCTGCCACCCCGGTCCCTGCCACGGCATGCGCCGCACGTACCGTCCGTCGAGGCCCGCGGCTCCGGCCCCTCCGGGCGCTGGCCACCTCTTCCCGGGCGCCCTTCCGGGGTGTTGCGGCCGGGGATTCGGGGCGCTGGGATGCGGTGATCGGGGTGTGTTCCGGGGGCCGTGGGGTGGGGTGGTGTGGGTGGGGTGCGGGACGTGTTCTGGTGTCCCGGTGCATGGCGATGACACCCCACCCCACACAGGAACCCCCTGGACAACCGCAAACGACATCCTCACGCCGCCCGACCACCCTTCCAACGCAGGAACAGACACCCCTGCCCACCACTGAACGGGTCCTGTCATCACGCGCATCACACTGTGGATAACGCGATCGTCACAAGTCACAGCCCGACTACCGTGACCGGATGACCCCGCAACCCCCGCGCCCACCGCGACCCTCGCACCCACCACGTCATCCCTCCCGTCTCCGCAGCACCGCGGGGGTCCTCGCCGCCGTTTGCCTGCTCACCGCCTGCACACCACCCCCGGTCACACCAGCGACATCGACACCACCACCGATGTTCGCAAGCGAGGACGCTGCCTTCACAGCAGCAGAAGAGGTCTACCGGGCATACAACGACGCACTGAACAAAGTCGATCCCAGTGATCCCAGTACTTTCGAACCGGTCTATGCCCTATCGTCCGGTTCAGCGCGAAAGGCCGACCGCGAGAACCTGTCCCGGATGCACGCAGAAGGTCACCGCATCAGCGGATCAGCCGTGGTCCTCTCCTTTCAAGGGACGAGTTCTGAGCCACCATTCACGGCTGTCTCGGCGATCGCATGCCTAGACGTCAGCGCTGTCCACATCGCGGACTCCGAAGGGAACTCGCTTGTGAACCCAGACAGACCCAACGTCTACGCGATTCTGATCACGTTTCTTGATCGCGATGGTCGACTTGTTGTCGACGAGTCCCAGCGTGCCGAGGATTCGACGTGCGCGCAGTAATCCCCTCGGCCGCCGCAATTGTCATGATCTTTCTCGCCGGCGGAGACGGAGGAACGGACTTCCTATACGGAACGGACGGCGGCAAAGCAATCATTCACGCCTCGCAGTCGCAACCCCCTCAATCCCACACCGACACAAAACCAGGTCAACTCTCCAACTCATCGACGAGTCCTGGCACCGAAACCCCGCTCAAGAAGCCCTTCGACTTCGGCTCCTGCCTCACCGGCTGGAACGACGCCCGCACCTGCTTCCGCG
>JBEBQG010000011.1:0-96974 GCA_040395495.1 Microbacterium hydrocarbonoxydans
TGCCGAGGAAGATGTTCTCGGTGACCGAGAGCTCGGGGATGAGCGCGAGCTCCTGATGGATGATCACGATCCCGGCCTGCTCGCTCGCGGCGATGTCCTTGAAGCGCTGCTCCTCGCCGTAGAGCAGGATCTCGCCCTCGTAGGTGCCGAACGGGTAGACGCCCGAGAGCACCTTCATGAGAGTGGACTTGCCAGCGCCGTTCTCCCCGCAGATCGCGTGGATCTCGCCGGACCGCACGGTGATCGATACGTCGGACAGCGCCTTGACGCCAGGGAACTCCTTGGTGATGCTGCGCATCTCCAAGATCGGGCCTGACACGACCGGCAACGTTGCTGTGGTGCTCACGGAACTTCCTCGCGACGGGCGGTCACCTTCGATGTGACCGTTCACATTGATAAATAGTCCACTCTGGACGGGGCACTGTCAAGCCCGCGGTCGAATTTGTGATGTCAGCGTGCGGCCGACGACTCGCGCATGCGCAGGGTCGTGTGCAGGGCGCCGAACTCCGGCGCCGCCTCTCCGCGGATCTGCGCGAGCAGGATGCGCACCGCCCGACGGCCGAGCTCGGGGAAGTCCTGATGCACGGTGGTGAGACTGGGGGCGACATGTGCGGCCACGGGGATGTCGTCGAAACCGACGACGCTGACGTCATGCGGCACCCGCAGCCCCGCCACGCGGAAGCCGTGCATGAGGCCGATCGCCATCTGGTCGTTGGCCGCGAACACCGCGGTGAAGTCCCTGCGGCGGGACAGCTCCTGCCCCGCGAAGAAGCCGAAGTCCGCCGTCCAGTCGCCGCGGATCGGCGGGAAGGTGGGCAGGTCGGCCTCTCGCAACGCGTCGAGATACCCGCGCATCCGCGACTCGGCCTCGATCCAGTCCTGCGGCCCGGCCAGGTGCAGGATGTCGCTGTGCCCCAGCGAGATCAGGTGCTCCGTCGCGGCCCTGGCACCCGCGACCTGGTCGGCGGAGTGGCTGACGCCGTCGGAGCCCGACGCGGTCTGCAGGGTGACGAAGGGGAGGTCGACGGCCATGCCGCGCAGCACGTGGAACACCCGCACCTGCGGCGCGAGCACGACGATCCCGTCGACCTGCTCCCTGGCCAGTTGACGCACCGCCGCCCCGATCGCCTCCGGCGTGGTGGCCGGCAGATTCAAGGTGGAGACCGAGTACCCCTCCTCGCGCGCCGCGTCCTCGATGCCGACGATCGACGAGGTCGGACCGAACTCCCCGATCGTCGCGGACAGGATGCCGAGCATGTTCGACTTGCTGGTCACCAGGGCGCGAGCCGCGAGGTTGGGCCGGTAGTCGAGCACCGAGATCGCGTCGAGGACCTTCGCCTTCGTCTCCGGCCGGATGCTCGGATGGTCGTTCAGCACGCGCGACACCGTCTGGTGCGAGACGCCGGCGAGGCGGGCGACGTCGCGGATGCTGGGCATCCGGGCACGCTCGGAGGCGGTGGGCATCACGGCCTCCTCGCTTGTGCACGGTCACATCGGTAGCTCTCATTATGTACGTCCTCGCGAATCGGCGCACTCCGGGGCGGTTTTTCCGACGATTGGTCCGGGGGCACCAGGGGCGCTCCGAGATTCGTCGCAGCGCACCGAAGACGCCGTCGACGACCTGGCACTGTGGAGCCGTGGACACTCTGCTGCGCGGCGGGCGCGTGATCGACCCGAAGACAGGATCCGACCGTGTCGCCGACGTGCTGATCTCCGAGGGACGGATCGCCGCCGTCGGAGACGCCCTCACGGCGCCGCCCGACGCGCGCGTCGTCGACGCCTCCGGGATGATCGTCGGCCCGGGGTTCGTCGATCTGCACAGCCACGTGCACTCGATCGCCGGCCAACGCCTGCAGGCGATGGACGGCGTCACCACCGCCCTCGACCTCGAGGCCGGCCTGATGCCCGTGGCAGAGGCGATGGCGCGGGCTGCCGCGCAGGGCCGTCCGCTGAACTACGGCTTCTCGGCATCCTGGGCCCAGGCCCGCGCCTACGCCCACCTCGACCGCGTGCCTGTCCCGGATTTCCGCGGGTCGATGGACCTGCTCGGCAAGACCGAGTGGCAGCGCACCTCCTCGCGCACGGAGCGCACGCGCTGGCTCGGGCTGCTGGAGAACGAGCTCGGCGCCGGCGCCCTCGGCATCGGCGTGCTGATGGGCTACGCCCCGCACTCCGACCCCGACGAGTACCTCGATCTCGCCCGGCTCGCCGCGTCGGCCGGTGCCCCCACCTTCACGCACGTGCGCGAACTCATCGAGGCCGACCCGACCACGCCGATCGACGGCTCGGAGGAGCTCGTCAGGGCGGCCGCCGAGACCGGGGCCGCGATGCACCACTGCCACGTGAACAGCACCTCGCTGCGGCACATCGACCGGGTGCTCGGGCTGCTCGACCGCAGCCGGGCCGCCGGGTCCCGCGTGACCGTCGAGGCCTATCCCTACGGCGCCGGCAGCACCGCGATCGGCGCGTTCTTCCTGGCACCGGAGAAGCTCGCCGGCCTCGGCGTCACCCCGGCATCCCTGGTCATGGTCGACACCGGCGAGCGCATCGCCGACGTCCGACGCCTCCAGGAGCTGCGGGCCACCGATCCCGGCGCGACGTGCATCGTCACGTTCCTCGACGAGGCCGACCCGCTCGACCGGGCCGTGCTGCAGCGCTCGCTCGCCTACCCCGACTCGATCGTGGCGAGCGACGCCATGCCCGTCTCCTGGCCGGATGCCGCCGGCGCGATGACCGTGCACGAACAGCGCGAATGGCCGCTGCCGCCCGGCGGGCAGACCCATCCGCGCACGTCGGGGACGTTCGCGAAGTCGCTGCGGCTGATGGTGCGCGAGTCCGGGACGTGGAACTGGGTGGAGGCGTTCCGGCGCTGCTCCTACCTGCCGGCCCGGGTGCTCGACGAGGTGTCGTCCGCGATGCGCGGCAAGGGGCACCTCTCGATCGGGGCGGATGCCGACATCGTCGTGCTCGACCCGCTCACCGTCGCCGACCGGGCGACCTACGCCGATCCCACGCGCCCCTCCCAGGGCGTGCGGGAGCTGTACGTTCACGGCACCCCCGTCGTGAGCGCCGGACAGATCGTGGCCGACGCCTACCCCGGCCGCGCCGTACGAGGAGATGCATGATGCACGAGAACCTGCAGGACTTCCTGACCGCCACCGCCGAGGAGCTCGGCGTGCCCGGCGCGATCATCGGCGTGCTCGACGGGGAGCGCGAGATCATCGCCGTCACGGGCGTCGCGTCCACCGAGACAGGCGCCCCGGTCACGGAGCGCACCCTGTTCCAGATCGGCTCGACGTCGAAGACGTTCACCGGCACCGCGGCGATGCGCCTCATCGAGGACGGCCTGCTGAACCTGGACGACCGCGTCATCGACATCCTCCCCGACTTCCGCCTGGCCGACGCCGACGCGCTCGCGGCGCTCCGCGTACGTCACCTGCTCACCCACTCCGGCGGTTTCCTCGGCGACTCCGACGAGCGTCCGGGCTGGGACGACGAGGCCCTCGCCCGCAACATGAAGGAGTACGCCGAGCTCCCGCAGTTCTTCGCCCCCGGCACCATCGCCTCGTACAGCAACGCCGGCGTGCGTCTCCTCGGACGCGTGATCGAGAAGGTCACGGGCGAGACCTACGAGCAGGCCGTGCAGCGGATCGTGCTCGACCCGCTGGGCCTGAAGGACACGCTGTTCTTCCCGTGGGAGGTCATCGCCCGCCCCCACGCCCTCGGTCACGTGCCGGCGGAGGACGGCACCCTCACGCCGATGGGCCAGTGGCCCCTCACCCGCGACATCAATGCCGAGGGCGGCATCGTCTCGTCGGTCGGGGACCAGCTGCGGTACGCGCGGTTCCACATGTACGGCGATGCGCCGGGCGCCGAGCGCGCGCCGGTGAACGAGGAGACCCGCCTGCGGATGCAGCAGCCGCAGATCCCCGCCGGCCCTCCCGTCGACGGCATCGGCTTCCCCTGGCTGCTCTCCCATCACGGCGAGGCGCGCCTCGTGATGCACGGCGGCAACATCGCCGACACCCAGCTCAGCGAGTTCGTGCTCGCGCCAGACCACGACCTCGCCATCGTCGTGCTCACCAACAGCGGTGCGGGCAAGGCGCTGGGCACGAAGGCGATCGCCTGGTGCCTGGAGCACTTCCGTGGCATCACGGCGACGCCCGAGCCCGCCGAACTGCTCCCCGAGGACATCCTCGACGACATCGTCGGCCGCTACGACGCCGGCCAGTGGCACTTCGACGTCACCCGCGAGGACGACGCCCTCTGGTTCGAGATGGTGCTGCGCGAGGACATCGCCGCTCTCGGCATCCCTCCGCGCCCGCCCGTGCGACTGCGCGTGCGTGCCGACCGTGCGCTGATCACCGACGACGACACCGCCATCGGCCGCCTCCTGAGCGCCGACGAGGGCGGTCCCGACCTGCTGCACGTCGGCCTGCGCGCCGTGCGCCGAGCCTGACCCCCGACGGTTCGTCGGGACGCACCAACCGTGCGGCAAGTCTCGTAGCCGACCACCAACGGCCCGGGCAGGGGCGCGAATAGTCTCGGCCCATCGCCGTCGCTCCCCCGACCGACGGCCCACTCGATGAAGAGGAGCGCTCATGTCCGGATTGAACGAGATCGGCACCTGGGTGCGGGAGAACCTGCCCGCCCTGCTGGCCGACGCGCACGTCCCCGCCGCCTCGGTGGGGATCCTCGCGGGCGGAGAGGTCTTCACCGCCGCCGCGGGCATCCTCAACAGGAACACCGGCGTCGAGGCCGACGAGGACTCGGTCTTCCAGATCGGATCGATCACCAAGACCTGGACCGCGACGCTCATCATGCAGTTGGTCGACGAGGGCCTGCTCGACCTCGACGCTCCGGTGCGCAGCGTCGTCCCGGAGTTCGCGATCGCCGACGACGCCTCCGCCGCCACGATCACCACGCGACAACTGCTGAGCCACGTCAGCGGCTTCGAAGGCGATCTGTTCAACGACACCGGAGTCGGCGACGACGCGGTCGAGAAGTACCTGGCGACGATCGCCGACGCCCCGCAGCTCTTCGCCCCCGGCGAGCGCTTCTCGTACAACAACGCCGGCTTCGTCGTGCTCGGCCGCATCATCGAGGTGCTGCGCGGCACCTCCTTCGACGTGGCCCTGCGCACGCATCTGGCGCAGCCGCTCGGGCTCACG
Source organism: Microbacterium hydrocarbonoxydans (assembly GCA_040395495.1). Lineage (GTDB taxonomy): Bacteria > Actinomycetota > Actinomycetes > Actinomycetales > Microbacteriaceae > Microbacterium > Microbacterium hydrocarbonoxydans_D. Next base: position 5,172 of record JBEBQG010000011.1, read on the forward strand.
CACGTCGCGACCACCGCATCCGAGGCGATCATGTTCCGCGCCGCGCTCGGCCACATCCCGGCCGAGGAGGGCGACGAGCCCGTCGCCGCTCCGGTGTGGAGCCTCGTCCGCTCGAACGCCCCGGCCGGTTCCATGCTCGCGATGACCGCGCGCGATCTGCTCGGATTCGCCCGCATGCACATGTCCGACGGCGTCGCCGCCGACGGCACCAGGGTGCTCTCGTCGAAGAGCGTGGCGGCGATGCAGGAGCGCCAGGTGGAGCTGCCGAACCTCGGAGTGCTCGGCGACGCCTGGGGCCTGGGCTGGGAGATCTTCGACTGGGCCGGCGGCCCCGTGTACGGCCACGACGGCGGCACGATCGGCCAGAACGCCTTCCTGCGCTTCGTGCCATCGGCGGGCGTCGCCGTCGTGCTGCTCACCAACGGCGGCGAGACCATCGGGCTGTACCACCTGCTCATGTCCAAGATCCTCTCGGCGCTCGCCGGGGTGACGATGGCCGAGCTGCCCGCGCTCCCCGCCGAGCCCGCTCCCGTCGACCTCGATCGGATCCTCGGCACCTACTCGTCATCGGTGTCCGACTCCACCGTCCGCCTCGACGACGACGGACGCATCTGGCTCGAGCGCACCATGAAGGGCATCTTCGCGACGCTCGGACCGGCGCCGGAGCCGATCGAGCTCGTCGGATGGTCGGGAGACAGCCTCATCCCGCTGTCCTCCGACCGCGGCATGCGCATGCCGCACGCCTTTGTCGGCGACGACGGCACCGGCCGCGCGCTGTACATGCACACCGGCCGGGCGGACCGCCGGATCGACGCATGAGCACGGCCACGGACACGACCACCGACATCTCGGGCGCCATCTCGGAGATCTTCGCCGAGGCCGGTACCGCCGGCTTCCTGTACGCGCGCGAGATCGGCGTCGACGGCGGACCGGAGGTGAGCGTCGGCGGTGACGAACCGGTCGTGCTCGCCTCGGTGTTCAAGATCCTCGTGCTCACGGCGTACGTGAGGGCGGTCGCCGCCGGAGAGCTCGACGAGCGCGGGCGCACGACCGTCACCGCCCGCTACCGCATCGGCGGCATCGGCACCGCCGGATGCGCCGACGACGTGGAGATGAGCTGGCGCGACCTCGCGCTGAACATGATGACGATGAGCGACAACGCCGCCACCGACGTGCTCTACCACCGGCTCGGCGCCGAGGCGGTGGACCGCGTCATCACCGACCTCGGCCTGGACCGCACCCGGCTCATCGGATGCTGTGAGGATCTGTTCGCCTCGGTCATCGCCGACCTCGGCGGCACGGCCGACAGCGACCTGGACGAGCTCTTCGCCTCGGCGACGCCCGCGCAGATCCTGGCGATGCGAGCCGTCGACCCCGAGCACACCTCCGGATCGACGCCCCGCGACGTGGCGACCCTGCTGAACGCGCTCTGGACGGATGCCGCCGCTCCCGCGGAGGCGTGCGCCGCCGCCCGCGCGATCATGGCGCTGCAGATCTGGCCGCACCGGCTCACCTCGGGCTTCCCCGGCGACGTCACCGTCGCCGCCAAGACGGGGACGCTTCCGTCGTGGCGCAACGAGGCCGGGGTCGTGACCTATCCCGACGGCCGGCAATACGCCGTCACCGTGTTCACCCGCGCGCACTCCCTGGCCGACCGCCAGCCCCGCGTCGACGCGTCGATCGGACGCGCCGCCTTCGCCGCCGTCGAGCACATCCGCGCTCTGACGGCCTGACCTCATCGCTCACCTGCCCGACCCGAACTCCTGGAGGATTCGATGCGTTCTCGTACCCCGTTGATCGCTCTGCTGTGCGCATCAGCGCTCGCCCTGACCTCGTGCGCCGGCGGCGCGAAACCCGGTGGTTCGACGGGCGACGGCGTGCTCGCCGACGGCAAGACCTTCGCGACCGCCGTGCCGTCCGACCCGGGGAACCTCAATCCCTTCGTCACGGTGATGTCCGTGGCGAGGAGCATCGACCGCTTCCTCTACGGTCGGCTGGTGGAGGTGCAGGCCGACGGCAGCGTCGTGTCCGGCCTCGCCGAGAAGTGGGAGGCCGACACCACCAGCGCGGTGTTCACCCTGCGCGACGGCATCACCTGCGAGGACGGCACGCCGCTCACCGCGAGCGACGTCGCGGCGAACTTCGCCCACATCACCGACCCCGCCAGCGGCTCGCCCCTGGTCGGCCTGCAGGTGCAGCCGGGCACGACGGCCACCGCCGACGACGCGACCCGCACCGTCACCGTCACGAGCGGCCAGCCCGACTCCTTCCTCGTGGAGAACCTCGGCAGCGTCTCGATCGTCTGCGGCAACGTCATCGACGATCCGGATGCGCTCTCCCAGGGCAAGGGCGCGACGGGCATGTTCACGCTGGCGGAGAGCGTGCCCAACAGCCAGTACACGCTGGAGCGTCGCAAGGACTTCACGTGGGGCCCCGGTGACTGGGACCCGACCCAGAAGGGCCTGCCGGACAAGGTCGTCTTCCGCGTCATCGCGAACGAGACCACGGCGGCCAACCTGCTGCTCTCCGGAGAGATCAACGCCGCGCTGGTGCGGGGTCCGGACAAGAAGCGACTGCAGGACGCGGGTTTCTACCACACGGAGCTGCCGATGCCCATCGGCCAGTTCTACTTCAACCAGCAGGAGGGGAGGCCGACGGCGGACCCGGCGGTGCGCCGCGCTCTCGCCCAGGCCCTCGACCTCGACGAGCTCCGCCAGGTGCTCGGCGGCGGCGACGCCACCGTTCCGACGGGACTGGTCACCGTGGCGCCGAACCCGTGCCGTGCCGACGTCGTGAAGGGGCACATCCCCGAGCACGATGTGAAGGCGGCGGAGAAGGCGCTCGACGACGCCGGCTGGGTCGCCGGCTCCGACGGCGTGCGTGAGAAGGACGGCACCCCGCTCCAGCTGACGCTCATGTATCCGACCACCCTCGGTGAGACGGCGGGTGCCCTCGCCGAGCTCGTGCAGTCGTCGTGGAAGAAGCTGGGCGTCGGGATCACGCTCACGGCGGTCGACGGTCCGAAGCTCAGCGAGACGCTGTTCTCCACCGGCGACTGGGACATCTCGGCCGCACCGCTGACGGTGTCGCTGCCCAGCATGCTCGTGCCGTTCTACGCGGGCGCGACGCCGCCGAACGGCACCAACTTCGCCTCCATCGACAACGCCGCCTACAACGAGCACATCGCCGCGGCCTCGACGAAGTCGGGGGCGGAGGGATGCGACGACTGGGGCGCCGCGGAGCAGGCCCTCTACGACGACACCGCGGTCGTGCCGTACGCGAACCTGATCATCCAGACCTTCGCGAACAAGGCCACGTACACGGAGAGCGACGGACTCGACCCCACCTCGATCCGGATGTTCGAGTGAGCACGAGGGCGTCGCTCCGCGGAGCGACGCCCTCGTCCAAACACCAGTGAGACCGGAAGGCAGCCGATGACCAGCACCACCGCCACCCAGGCGATACTCATCCGTTCCGCGCGGTCGGGCAGCCCCTGGTTGTCCTTCCTGGTCCGCCGCGGAGGACTCTTCGTCCTGTCGATCTGGGTGCTGGTCACGGCTGCCTTCCTCATGATCCACCTCGTGCCCGGCGACCCCGTGCGCACGGCGCTCGGCATGAACGCACCCGTCGAGCTCGTCGAGGCGCGCCGTGCCGCGCTCGGCCTCGACCAGCCGCTGATCGTGCAGTACTTCCGCTACCTCGGCAACCTCCTCCACGGCGACATGGGCGTCTCGATGCTGACCAGCCAACCGGCCGCCGAGATCATCGCCACCCGGCTCCCCGCCACACTCCAGCTCGCCGCCCTCGCGGTGCTCGTCGTGCTGCTCGCCTCGGTGCCGATCGGCGTGACGATGGCGGTCGCGACCCGGGGAGGCCGGCGACGCGGACTGGAGCTCGGGTTCGCCGTCGTGAGCGTCGTCCTCGCCGCGATCCCCGAGTTCCTCCTCGCCGTCGGGCTCGTGTACGTGTTCGCGGTGTCCCTCGGCTGGTTCCCCGTGGCGGGCTCCAGCGGTCCGCTGTCGCTCGTCCTCCCGGTCGCGGCGCTCGCGGTCGGCCCGATCGCGGTGTTCTCGCGGCTGATCAGGGTCGAGATCCTCTCGGTGCTCAGTCAGGACTACATCCGCACGGCCAGGGCCAAGCGCCTGCTCCCCCGCCGCATCTACACCCGTCACGCGCTGCCGAACGCGATGACGTCGACGCTCACCCTCACCGGACTGCTGCTCGCCGGCATGGTGACCGGCACCGTGCTCGCCGAGAACGTCTTCGCCTGGCCGGGCCTGGGGACCATGATCGTGCAGTCCATCCTCACCAAGGACTTCCCCGTCGTGCAGGCGATCGTGCTCGTGTACGGCATCGGCGTGCTCCTGGTGAACCTCGTCATCGACATCGCCCTCGCGCTGCTCGATCCCCGTTCCACGATCAGGGAGGCCTGATGTCGGCGTCGTCGACGATCAAGACCGTCGTCCGGACCCCGCTCGGTGCGACCTCGCTCGCGCTGGTCGTGCTGCTCGTGCTCACCGCGGTCTTCGCGCCCCTGATCTGGGGCGCTCAGGCCGAGGCGATGAACCCCGCAGCGGCGTACGGCCCGCCGTCCGGCGAGCACCTGCTCGGCACCGACGCGCTGGGCCGCGACATCCTGGCCAGGGTGCTCGTCTCGACCCAGCTGACCCTGGGCCTGGCGCTGGCCGCCGTCGTCATCGGCGTCGTCACCGGCACGGTGCTCGGCACGGCGCCCTCGGTGCTGCCGCGCTGGGCGGGGCGGGTCATCTCCACGTTCGTGAACATCGCCGTCGCCTTCCCCGGCCTGCTGCTCGCCCTCTTCTTCGCCGTGATCTTCGGCGTCGGCACCACGGGCGCGATGCTCGCGATCGGGTTCGCCATGGCGCCCGGCTACGCCCGCCTCACGCAGACCCTGTCGGCGGCGGTCGCCGGACGCGACTTCATCGCCGCCGCCCGGGTCGCCGGGGTCTCCCGGATGCGGGTGCTGCTGCGCCACATCCTCCCGAACATCGGCGAGCCGCTCGTCGTCAACGCCACGATCGGCGCGGGCGGTGCGCTCCTCGCCTTCGCGGGGCTCTCGTTCCTCGGCATCGGCGTGCAGGTGCCCGCGTACGACTGGGGACGACTGCTGGGCGAGGGGCTGAACCGGATCTACCTCAACCCCGCCGCGGCCCTCGGCCCCGCTCTCGCGGTGATCGTCGCCGGCCTCGCGTTCAACCTCCTCGGCGAGACCGCGGCGGCGGCGCTCGGCGGCCGCTCCTCGCGCCGCCGTCTCCCACTCCCCCGCACGGCACCGCCGAGCACCCCGGACCACGTGCAGGTCGGCGGTGACGACGTGGTGCTCCGAGTCGCCGACCTGCGCGTCTCCTTCCCTTCCGCAGCGGGCTGGCTCACGCCCGTGCGCGGGGTGAGCTTCACGATCTCCCGCGGCGAGGCGGTCGGCGTGGTCGGCGAGTCCGGATCGGGCAAGAGCCTCACCGCGCTGGCCGCTGCGCAGCTCATCGAGACGCCCGGGCGGGTGACGGCCGCCGGGCTCGACTTCTGCGGCACGCCGCTGCTCACCTCGCCGGACCGCGTCACGCGCGGCCTCCTCGGCACCTCGCTGGCGATGGTGTTCCAGGACCCGATGACCTCGTTCAACCCGACCAGGCGCATCGGCTCGCAGCTCGCGGAGGCGGCGACCGAGCACCAGGGGCTGAACCGGCGCGACGCGATGGCCAGGGCGATCGACCGTCTCCAGGCCGTGCGCGTGCCAGCCGCGGAGCGCCGCGCCCGCCAGTTCCCGCACGAGTTCTCCGGCGGGATGCGCCAGCGCGCCATGATCGCGATGGGACTCATGAACCACCCGCGCCTGATCATCGCCGACGAGCCGACGACGGCGCTCGACGTCACCGTGCAGCGCCAGGTGCTGCAGCTGCTCGCGAGCGTGCGGCGGGACACGGATGCCGCGATCATGCTGATCAGCCACGACATCGCCGTGGTCGCGCAGACCTGCGACCGCGTGCTGGTGATGTACGCCGGACGCATCGTCGAGGACCTCCCGGCCGACCGCCTGCACACGGGGGCGCAGCATCCGTACACCAGGGCGCTCCTCGACGTGATCCCCGAGCTCGACACGGACCGCGACGCCCCGCTGAAGATGATCCCTGGACGCCCGCCGGCGCCGAACGCGTTCCCCGCCGGATGCGCGTTCGCCGACCGATGCCCCCTCGTCTCGGAGCTCTGTCGCGAGCGCGACCCCGAGCTCGTCGCGGCGGACGAGGGCGACGGCCACCGGGTCGCCTGCTGGCACCCCGTCGGCGCGGAGGACGGCGACGACGACATCGTTCCGGTGATCGCGAAAGAGGGAGCACATCGATGAGCGAACTCCGCTTCGGCAGGGTCAGCGTCAGATACGGATCGCACAGATCGGGCCTCACGGCCGTCGACGATGTGAGCCTGGTCGTGCCGTCCGGCTCGGTCATCGGCCTCGTCGGCGAGTCGGGCTCCGGCAAGTCGACCCTCGCCCGCGCCGCGATCGGACTCGCGCCGATCAGCGAGGGCTCGATCACCCTCGACGGCGTCGACGTGCGTTCGTTCCGCAGGAACCGTCCGATCCAGATGGTGTTCCAGGATCCGTTCTCCTCGCTCGACCCGCGCATGACCATCGGCGAGTCGATCGCCGAGGCCCTGCCGCGCGACCTCCGCCGCCCCGCCGACCGCCGGGCCGAGGTGGCGCGCCTGCTCGACCTGGTGAGCCTCGACCCCGAGCGGGCGGCGTCCCTGCCGGCGGCGCTCTCCGGCGGCCAGCGCCAGCGCATCGCCCTGGCCAGGGCGCTCGCCGCACGCCCCGAGGTCATCATGGCCGACGAGATCACGTCCGCCCTCGACGTCTCCGTGCAGGGCTCCGTGCTCAACCTCGTGCGCGAGGTGCGTCACGAGCTCGACCTGACGATGCTCTTCATCTCCCACAACCTGGCCGTCGTCCGGTACCTGTGCGACAGCATCGCGGTCATGTACCTCGGCCAGATCGTGGAGACGGGGCCGACGGAGCAGGTGCTGTCCGATCCGCAGCATCCGTACACGAAGGAACTGCTGCAGGCGGCCCCGACCCGTCACGGCGACCTCCTCGCCCTCGACCCGCTCGCGCCGGTCGGCGTCGAACCGGCGGATCCGCATGCCCCGCCCACCGGATGCCGCTTCCATCCCCGCTGCCCGATCGGCCCCGCCGCACGGCCCGACCGCCAGATCTGCGTCATCGCCGAGCCCGCACGCCCCCGGGGTGCGCACGGCGCCGCCTGCCACTTCGCCGGCACCGGTCCGGACCTGCCGATCGGTTCTGTGCCAGAACCCCAAAGCGCCCCCGTGGTTTAGGGGCGGCGCACAACACGTCCCGCTGCGACAGCGGACACCATGAACTGACCTTCCGATTGGAGCCCTCATGACCCGCGTCACCGTCGACGACCTGCTCTCGATCCCGCTGCCGGAACAGCCGGCTCTCTCCCCCGACGGCTCGCGCGTCGCGTTCGTGCTCCGCACGACGGACCGCGAGGCCGACCGCGACGTCCGCGCGCTGTGGCAGGTGGGAGCCGAGGGCGGCGACCCGCTCCCCCTCACCCGCGGCACCGCGGACACCACCCCGGTGTGGAGCCCCGATGGCACGCAGCTCGCGTTCCTGCGCGCGCAGGAGGGGCCGGCGCAGGTCTGGCTGCTCCCGGCCTCCGGCGGAGAGGCGCACGCGCTCACGACCCTGCCGCTCGGCGCCGGCGCTCCGGTCTGGAGCCCCGACGGCGCCCGGATCGCGTTCACCGCCCCGGTCGACAGCGCCGCCCTCCCCGATGAGGGCGCGGAGACGATCATCGCCCGCCGCAGCGCGCCGACGGCATCCGACCGTCTGGGCTACAAGGTCGACGGCGCCGGGCACCTCGGCACGCTCGTGCAGCAGTTGCACGTCGTCGACGTCGCCACGGGCGCCACCACCGTGCTCACCCGCGGCCGCGCGCACGCGTCCGACCCGTTCTGGTCGCCCGACGGCTCCCGGCTCGCCTTCTCGATGTCGGCGGACGACGACGCCGACCTGACGCTGCGCATCCAGGTCTTCACGACCTCGTCCACCGACCCCAACGAGGCGCCGACCCTGCTCGGTCCCTCCGACGTGCAGGCCACGCCGATGGGCTGGACCGCCGACGGTCGCAGCGTGCTCGTCGCCGGAAAGCTCGGCACCGCGGTCGGCAACGACTCCCTGCTGCTGTTCCCGCTCGACGGCTCCGCACCGGTCGACCTGACGTCGTCCCTCGACCGCAACGTCATGCCCGGCGGCCCCGGGTACCCCGGCGGCATGCCGCAGTTCGCCGATGCCGACACCCTCGTCTTCTGCCTCCGCGACAACGGCTACTCGCACGTCTACCGCACCGCGCTCGACGGCTCGGGCGCACGCCCGCTGCTCGACGGCACCGCCAACGTGTCAGGCCTCTCCGTGGCCGGCGGGACCGCCGCGGTCGTCGTGGCCACCCCCGACTCCTTCGGCGACCTGGCCCTCCTCGACCTGTCAGACGGCTCGACCCGTACCCTCACCTCGTACGGCACGACGGAGCTCGAGCTGTTCCCCGCCGAGGAGCGGCGCTTCACGATCAGCGACGGCACCGTGGTCACCGGGTGGCTGCGTCGCGACCCCGCAGCCCACGGGCCGCTGCCGCTGCTGCTCGACGTGCACGGCGGGCCGCACAATGCCTGGAACGGCGCGGCCGATCTGATCCACCCGTACCACCAGGTGCTCGCCGCCCGCGGCTGGGCGGTGCTCACCCTCAACCCGCGCGGCAGCGACGGGTACGGCGACGCCTTCTACAGCGCCGTCTCCGGCGGCTGGGGCGTGAACGACCAGAACGACTTCCTCGAGCCGATCGACCAGCTCGTCGCCGAGGGCCTCGCCGACGCCGACCGCCTCGCCGTCACGGGCTACAGCTACGGCGGATTCATGACGTGCTACCTCACCTCGCGCGACGACCGCTTCGCGGCGGCCGTCGCCGGCGGTGTGGTCACCGACCTGTTCTCCATGGGCGGCACCTCCGACTTCGGGCACTTCCTCTCCCTGAAGGAGAACGGCGGGCTGCCGTGGCGCGACGAGGAGCTCATCTCGGCACAATCGCCATTCACGCACGTCGACAAGGTGACCACGCCGACGCTGATCCTGCACGGCGCAGCCGACGACCGCTGCCCCGTCGGGCAGGCGGAGCAGTGGTTCGCCGCGCTGCGCGAGCGCGATGTCCCCGCACGCCTGGTGCTCTACCCCGGCGGCTCGCACCTCTTCCCGCTCTCCGGCCCGCCCTCGCACCGTGCCGACTTCTCCCAGCGCGTCATGGACTGGATCGAGCAGTACGCACCGGCGAAGGGCCGCACCGGCCGCGCCCGTCTCGACGCCCGCCACTGGCAGCAGCGCCTGAGCGCCCTGGCCACCGCGCACAAGGTGCCCGGTGCCACGCTCGGCATCCTGCGCCTCGGAGAGGAGCCCGTGTTCGCCCGGCACGGCATCCTCAACGTGCGCACCGGCGTGCCCGTCACCGACGACTCGCTGTTCCAGATCGGCTCGATGACGAAGGTGTGGACCACGACGGCCGCGATGCGGCTCGTCGACGACGGGCTGCTCGACCTCGACCGCCCCGTCGTCGACTACGTGCCGGAGTTCCGCTCGTCCGACGACGAGGTCACCCGCACCGTGACCATGCGCCACCTTCTCACCCACACCAGCGGCATCGACGGCGACGTGTTCACCGACACCGGCCGTGGTGACGACACGCTGGAGAAGTACGTCGGGATCCTCGACGGCCTCGCGCAGAACCACCCCATCGGCGCCACGATGTCGTATTGCAACTCCGGATTCGTGCTCGCCGGCCGCGTGATCGAGAAGATCACCGGCACCACGTGGGACCAGGCCCTGCGCGACCTGGTGATGACCCCGCTGGGGCTGGAGCACTCCGCCACCCTGCCGGAGGAGGTGCTGATGTACAGCGCCGCCGCCGGCCACACCGAGATCGGCGACGACGGACCGGTGCTGGCGCCGGCGTGGATGCTGCCCAGGGCGATGGGCCCCGCCGGGCTCGTCTGCTCGACGACCGCCGACGTGCTCGCCTTCGCCCGCATGCACCTGGAGGGCGGACTGGCCGCCGACGGCACCAGAGTGCTCTCCGAGGAGAGCGTGGCGCGGATGCAGCAGCGCGAGGTCGAGATGCCCAACCCGTACACGCTGGGCGACGCCTGGGGGGTCGGCTGGATCCTGCTGGACTGGGACGGCCGACGGCTGTACGGACACGACGGCAACACGATCGGACAGGCCGCGTTCCTGCGGGTGCTGCCGGACGAGGGCGTCGCCGTCACGATGCTGACCAACGGCGGCAACGCGCACGACCTGTACCTGGAGCTGTTCGACGAGATCTTCTCCGAGATCGCCGACCTGCACCTCCCCGCGCAGCTCGTCCCGCCGGCCGAGCCCTACGAGGCGGACTTCTCCGGCATCCTCGGCTCCTACGACCGCGAGGGCGTGAGCTCCGAGGTCTTCCAGGGCGATGACGGCCTGCGGCTGCGCTTCACGCTCACCGGCCCGCTCGCGGCGCTGCTGCCGAACCCCGTCGAGGAGCACGCGCTGATCCCGGTCCGAGAGAACGAGTTCGTGATCCGTCCCGAGGGCTCGCAGAACTGGGACGCCGTCGTGTTCTACCGCCTGGCGACGGGCGAGCAGTACATGCACTACGGCGTCCGCGCCGCTCCGAAGGTCTCGTGATGATCGCCGGGACCGCCGTCGGAGTGGGGCAGCTGCTCTCCGACATCGGGGAACTCGTCGGCTGCGAGTCGCCGTCGGACGACCTGGATGCCGTCGCACGCAGCGCCGACGTCGTCGCCGCCCTCGGCGAGCGCATCCTCGGCGTCGCCCCCGAGCGGATCGTGATCGAGGGCCGCACGCATCTGCGCTGGCGCTTCGGCGCCCCGCGGGTGCTGCTGCTCGGCCACCACGACACCGTGTGGCCGCTGGGTTCGCTGGACCGGCTCCCGTTCTCGGTCGCCGACGGCGTGCTGCGCGGGCCCGGGTGCTTCGACATGAAGACCGGCGTCGTCATGGCGTTCCACGCGGTCGCCGCGCTGCCGGACCGCGAGGGTGTCAGCATCCTCGTGACGGGGGACGAGGAGCTCGGCTCCCCGACCTCGCGCGACCTCATCGAGTCGGAGGCCGCGGGGTGCCGCGCCGTCCTGGTGCTGGAGGCGTCGGCCGACGGCGGGGCCCTGAAGATCGCGCGGAAGGGCGTTTCCCTGTACCGCGTGCACGTCGAGGGCCGTGCGGCGCACGCCGGCCTCGAGCCGGAGCGCGGCGCGAACGCCTCGATCGAGGCCGCGGGACTCGTGCTCGCCGTCGCCGCCCTCGGCGACGCCGACGCGGGGACGACGGTGACGCCGACCCTGCTGCGCGCGGGGACCACGACGAACACGGTCCCCGCCGAGGCGGAGTTCGCCGTCGACGTCCGCGTGCGCACCGTGGCCGAGCAGGACCGCGTCGACGCGGCGATCCGCGCGCTCACCCCGACGGTGGCCGGCACGGTCACACGGATCGACGGGGGCCCCAACCGGCGCCCCATGGAGACCTGGTCGTCGCAGGCGCTCTTCGCGCGGGCGACGGCGATCGCGGAGGCGGCGGGGCTCGCACCGTTCGACGGCGTCGCCGTGGGCGGAGCCTCCGACGGCAACTTCACCGCGGGGATCGGCGTGCCGACCCTCGACGGGATGGGTGCGGTCGGCGGCGGGGCGCACGCCGACGACGAGCACGTGCTCGTCGCCATGATCCCCGAGCGGCTCGCGCTTCTCGAGCGGCTCGTCGCCGCGGTCCTGTCGGGAGAAGGAGCATGACCATGACGGATGACATCGCGCAGCGCTCAGCGCAGGAGGATGCCGACCTCGCGGCGAGGGCCGCGGCGGCCGCCGCCGGCGTCGAGATCAGACTCCTGTCCACGGTGTCGGAGTTCGCGATGGTCACCGCGCTGTTCCAGAGCATCTGGACCGCCGACGACGATCGCGCCCCGGTGAACGTCGAGACCCTGCGGGCGCTGTCCAAGTCGGGCAGCTACGTGGGCGGCGCCTTCGACGGCGACGAGCTCGTCGGCGCCTGCTTCGGCTTCTTCGCCGCCCCGGAGCGGCGCGCCCTGCACAGCCACATCGCCGGGGTCTCGCAGCGCATGCGGGGGCGCAACGTCGGCTTCGCGCTCAAGGCGCACCAGCGCTCCTGGGCGATCGGCGAGCAGCTCGACGAGATCTCCTGGACGTTCGACCCCCTGATCAGCCGCAACGCCTACTTCAACCTCGTGAAGCTGGCGGCCACCCCCGTGGCCTATCACCGCAACTTCTACGGGCAGATGAGCGACGCCCTCAACGGCGACGACGACACCGACCGGATGCTGGTCACCTGGTACGTGCACGACCCCCGGGTCGCGGCCGCCTGCCGCGGCGAGCACCCGGCCGCCGCGGAGCTCGACGCCGTCGCCGCGGAACCCCTGCTCACGGTCGGCGACGACGACGGCCCCGTGCGGCACGCCTCCACGGCGCGCTTCGTGCGCGTCTCGCTCCCCCACGACATCGAGCGCCTGCGCGCGACCGCGCCCGGGCACGCCACCCGCTGGCGCCTCGCGCTCAGGGAGACGCTCGGCGATCTGCTGGACGGCGGAGCGCGTGTGCTCTCCTACGACCGCTCCGGCGCTTACACCATCGACAGAGGAGAACAGCAATGAAGCTCACCGGAATCGAGCTCCGCGTCATCGAGATGCCCCTGGTATCGCCCTTCCGCACCTCGTTCGGCGTGGAGACGACCCGCGAGGCCGTGCTCGTGCGCGCCGTCGCCGACGAGGCCGAGGGCTGGGGCGAGGGCGTCGCGATGTCCGACCCGCTGTACTCCTCCGAGTACGTCGAGGCCAGCGTCGACGTGATCACGCGTTTCCTCCTGCCCGCTCTGGCCCGTGTCGACGACCTCGATGCGAGCAAGGTCGCTCCGGCCCTGGAGAAGTTCAAGGGGCATCGGATGTCGAAGGCCGCCGTCGAGCTCGCCATCCTCGACGCCGAGCTGCGGGCGAAGGGCATCCCGCTGTCCCGCGAGCTGGGCGCCGTGCGCGACCGCGTCGACTGCGGCGTCTCGGTGGGGATCATGGACTCCATCCCCGAGCTGCTCGACGCCGTCGGCGGTTACCTCGACGAGGGCTACGTGCGCATCAAGCTGAAGATCGAGCCGGGCTGGGACGTCGACCCCGTGCGCGCGGTGCGGGAGCGGTTCGGCGACGACGTGCTGCTGCAGGTCGACGCGAACACCGCGTACCGCCGCGGCGACGCCCGTCACCTGGCCCGTCTCGATCCCTTCGACCTGCTCCTCATCGAGCAGCCCCTCGACGAGGAGGACCTGCTGGGTCACGCCCAGCTCGCCGAGGTCATGACGACGCCGATCTGCCTCGACGAGTCGATCGTGTCGGCTCGCGCCGCCGCCGACGCGATCGCCCTCGGCGCCTGCTCGATCGTGAACATCAAGCCGGGCCGCGTCGGCGGCTATCTCGAAGCACGCAAGATCCATGACGTGTGCGCGGCCAACGACATCCCGGTCTGGTGCGGAGGGATGCTGGAGACCGGTATCGGCCGCGCCGCGAACGTCGCGCTCGCCGCGCTCCCCGGCTTCACCCTGCCCGGCGACACCTCGGGGTCGAACCGCTACTACACCAGCGACATCACCGAGCCGTTCGTGATCGAGAACGGCACGCTCCCCGTGCCGACCGGACCGGGGATCGGTGTCGTCCCGGATGCCGACGCACTGGCCGCCGTCACCACCCGGACGGAGTGGATCACGCTCTGAGCTGACCGATCCGTCCGGAGGTCACCGCCTCTGGACCCTGTGGGGCACGACGAATCATCGCTACGATTTCGTCGTGCCCCACAGTCCGCCCCTCGACCGCCCGCGCATAGCCTGGGTGCCGTGCTCATGTCAGTGACGACAAGGCCCCGCGCCAGCCTGGGCCGCGTGATCGAGGATCTCGGCAACACCCTGCTCGAGGTGGTCAGCGGCGCCACCGACCGCGACGCGGAGATCGAGACCGTCGTGATCCACGACGTGCTCGACGACGCCATGCCCATGCGCAACGCCCTCGTGCTGGGCGTCGGACTGAGCGATCCGGACGAGATCAGCGAGCTCTTGCACACCCTCGCCGTCCAGCATGGCGCCGCCCTGGTGCTGCGCGCACCGGTGCGCGCCGAGAAGCGCATCCTCGACGCCTCCGCCGAGACCGGCATCCCGGTGCTCGCGCTCACCAGGGGCGCGTCCTGGGCCCAGCTGACGGCGATCCTGCGCTCGCTGATCGCCGAGGGCGACGTCGGCGATCAGGGCGCGCAGACGCTGGGCGGGATGCCGTCGGGCGACCTGTTCGCCCTCGCCAACGCCATCGCCACGCTGCTGAACGCCCCGGTGACCATCGAGGACCGGAACTCGCGCGTCGTCGCGTTCTCCGGCCGGCAGGACGAGGCCGATCCCGCGCGGATCGAGACCGTGCTCGGCCGTCAGGTGCCCGAGCGCTTCGCCCGACAGCTCGAGGAGCGCGGCGTCTTCCAGGAGCTGTACCGCAGCGAGGATCCCATCCACGTCGGGCCCGTCCTCACGTCGCAGGGCACCCCCTCCTTCCCCCGCGTCGCCCTCGCCGTGCGCGCGGGAGACGAGATCCTCGGATCGATCTGGGCAGCGGTGCGCGAACCCCTCTCCCCCGACCGCGCGAGGGCGCTCAAGGACTCCGCCGGCCTCGTCGCGCTGCACATGCTGCGCCTGCGCGCCGGAGCCGATGTGGAGCGCCGGCTGCGGGCCGACCTGCTGGCGACCATCCTCGAGGGCGGCCCCGGTGCCGCAGACGCGACCTCGCGTCTGCGGCTCAGCGACCACCGCTGCGTCGTGCTCGCCCTCTCGGCGGCCGAACAGCTCGGCGACGAGCCCACCGCCGACGCCAGGGGCATCGCCGAACGGCAACGGATCGCCGATGCGTTCGCCGTGCACCTCGGCGCCGTCTACCTGCGCTCCGCCGTGGCGCTCATCGGCAACATCGTCTACGCGATCGTCGGCATCCGCTCCGACCACAGCGACGCCGATGTGCGCGCGGCCAGGGTCGCGGTGGACTTCCTCGGCCGACTCGGCGCCAGCAGCGAGATCCGCATCGGCGTCGGCACCGTCGTCGACGACAGCACCAGCATCCCCGGGTCCCGGGCGAACGCCGACCGCGCCCTGCGGGTGCTCCGCCAGGCGCCGCAGCGCGAACCGGTCGCGCTGTTCACCGCCGTGCAGATGGAGGCGCTGCTCGTCGAGCTGCGCGACCTCGCCCGCTCCCGCGGCGACCAGCCGACGGGACCGGTCGCACAGCTGCTGAAGCAGGATCAGGAGCGCGGCACGCACCTCGTCGAGACCCTGCGCGCGTGGCTCGATGCGTTCGGCGACGTGAGCGCGGCGGCCGCGCGGGTGTACACGCACCCGAACACGTTCCGCTACCGGCTGCGCCGCCTCTCGGAGATCAGCGGGCTCGACCTCTCCGACCCCGACACGCGCTTCTCCGCCATGGTGCAGCTGCGACTGCTCACGCCCGACGAGCACTGAGCCCGACGAGCACTGATCCGGGTCCGCCGCGTAGAGTGCGACGACGGCGGACCCGGATGAGCGGCGGGCTCGTGGCCGGTGCCGATCGCTCCCTCCGCTCGTGACGGAGATCGCTCTTTTCTCACACTCATCACAACATGGATGACGCATCGAGACCATAGGATGAGATTCCGTTGATCAGTTCGATCAACAGAGGCGAGCGGGGAAAGGCAGCGGTGATCGGAATGGCCAGACTGGACGAGACCGACCGGCGGATCCTCGCCGCCCTCGACGCCGACCCGCGGCGACCGGTCGCCCTCCTCGCGCAGGACCTCGGCCTCGCACGGGGCACGGTGCATGCCCGGCTCGCGCGCCTGGAGTCCGGCGAGTACCTGCGTCCGCACAGCGCGCGCGTGCGTCCGGAGGCGCTCGGACGCGGGGTCGCCGCGTCGATCCTCGTCGAGCTCGACCAGCACCAGATCGGCGCGGCGATCGAGGCGCTCCGGGGCGTGCCCGAAGTGCTGGAGTGCTTCGCTCCTGCCGGCGACACCGACCTCCTGCTGCGTGTCGTCGCCACCGATCCCGACGACCTCTACCGCGTCGCCGAGGTCGTGCGCCTGTGCCCCGGCATCCTGCGCACGTCCACGAGCCTCTTCCTGCGCGAGGTGATCCCCTACCGCGTCAGCGAGCTGCTCAGGGCCTGAGGCGCGAGAGCAGTCAGCCCATGATGCGCGCGCCGGGCACCGGACCGTGCACGTGCAGCGGGTCCAGGCCCGTCTCCCGCAGGGCGGACTGCACCTCCTGCGCAGTCTCGGGCCCGTCGCAGAGCAGCGCCACCGTCGGACCAGACCCGGACACTATGCCGTGCAGGGCCCCGGCGCGGACGCCGTGGGCGATCGTCTCCTCCAGATCGGGGCGCTCATGCACGGCGGCGGCCTGCAGATCGTTGTGCAGGCTCTCGGCCAGCCTGTCGGCGTCACCGGAGCGCAGCGCCTGCAGCACCGGGATCGGCACGTCCAGCGACAGGGGCGGGTCGTCGGCGAGCGCCCCCTCCTCGTCACGCAGGGCGTCGAGGCGGCCGTACACGACGGGCGTCGACAGACCCTCGTCGCTCGTGACGAGCACCCAGTCGAATCGTCCGTGCGCGAGAGCGGGGTTCAGCTGGTCGCCGCGCCCGGTACCCACGGCCGTGCCGCCGTGCAGGGCGAACGGCACGTCGGCCCCGAGCCTCGCGGCCAGGTCGTGCAGCCGCGCGGGTGAGAACCCGGTGCCCCACAGGGCATCGCAGGCCACGAGCGCGGCCGCGGCATCCGCCGATCCGCCGCCCATGCCGCCCGCGACGGGGACGCTCTTGCGGATCTCCAGCGACACCCCGCCCGGGTGGTCGGCGGCCGCGGCGAGCAGTTTCGCCGCCCGCATCGCCAGGTTGCGGTCGTCGAGGGGCACCGTCGAGGGGTCCTCGACGCCGCGCACGACGATCGAGAAGTCGTCGGAGGGCCGGGCGATCACGTCCTCGTAGAGCGACACCGCCTGGAACACCGTCGCGAGAGCGTGATAGCCGTCGTCATGACGCCCGCCGACCCCGAGGTAGACGTTGATCTTGCCGGGCGCGCGGACGTGCACCGATCCGGACGACGACCCCAGGCTCATGCTCGGCTCACAGATCCGACGACGTCGCCCAGAGGTTCACGTCGATCGCGCCGGACAGCTCGTCGATGCGGGCCAGCTCCTCCGCGGAGAAGGCGGGACCGTTCACCGCCGCGATGTTCTCGTCGAGCTGCTCCGGACGCGAGGCGCCGATGAGCGCGGATGCCACGACGGGGTTGCGCAGGGTCCACTGCAGCGCCATCTGCGCCAGGGACTGGCCGCGCTCGCGCGCCACCTCGTTCAGCCCCCTGAGCGTGGCGACCGCCTCGTCGGTGAGCGGGGCGTCGGGCAGCGATCCGCGCTTCTGCGCACGGTCGGCCGTGCCGTCGCCGAGGTACTTGTCGGTGAGCAGGCCCTGAGCGAGCGGGGTGAAGGCGATGGCGCCGAGCCCGGACTGTTCGAGCGTGTCGGTGAGGCCGTCTTCGACCCAGCGGTTGAGGATCGAGTAGGCCGGCTGGTGGATGACCAGCGGGGTGCCCAGCTCGGTCGCCACCGCGACGGCCTCGGCCGTGCGCTCCGCGCTGTACGAGGAGATGCCGACGTACAGCGCCTTGCCCTGGCGCACCAGGGTGTCGAGGGCGCCGACGGTCTCGGCGATCGGGGTCACCGGGTCGACGCGGTGCGAGTAGAAGACGTCGACGTAGTCGAGGCCCATGCTCCGCAGCGACTTCTCGGCGCTGGCGAGGATGTACTTGCGGCTCGCGTAGTCGCCGTAGGGGCCCGGCCACATGTCCCACCCGGCCTTCGACGAGATGATCAGCTCGTCGCGGTAAGGCTTCAGGTCTTCGGCGAAGATGCGGCCGAAGTTCTTCTCGGCCGAGCCGTAGGGCGGGCCGTAGTTGTTCGCGAGGTCGAAGTGGGTGATGCCGCTGTCGAAGGCGTGGCGCAGCAGGGCGCGCTGGTTGTCGAGCGGGATGTTGTCGCCGAAGTTCCACCACAGGCCGAGCGAGATCGGCGGGAGGTACAGTCCCGAGGTGCCCACCTGACGGTAGGCGAACCGCTGGTAGCGGCCCTCATCCGCCACGTACGGGCGGTGGATCTCGGGGACGTCGGGGCGGAAGCGCGGAGAGTCGGTCACCGTGCCAGGTTAGTCCCCCGCGACGGCCCCCGCCGCGATCGCGGCGCGCTGCGCGATGCGCTGGTAGTCGTCGACCGTGAGGTCCTCGCCGCGGGCCGTCGGCGCCACCCCGGCGGACTCCAGCACCGCGGATGCCGCGGCGGAGCTGCCGAAGAGGCCGGAGAGCGCCTGGCGGAGCATCTTGCGGCGCTGGTTGAACGCCGCGTCGACGATCTCGAACGTGCGGGCGCGTTCCTCGATCGATCCGCGCTCGCCCTCCGAGCGGTCGAAGCCGACCAGCAGGCTGTCGACGTTCGGCACCGGCCAGAAGACCTGACGCGAGACCGTGCCGGCGAGCTTCCACTCTCCGTACCAGGCGGCCTTGACACTCGGCGAGCCGTAGATCTTCGAGCCGGGTTTCGCCGCGAGGCGCTCGGCGACCTCGGCCTGCACCATCACGACGCCGCGCTGCAGGTACTCGAAGTTCTCGAGGAAGTGCAGCAGGACGGGCACGGAGACGTTGTACGGCAGGTTCGCGACGAGCACCGTCGGCTCGCCGGGGAGCTCGGTGACGCGCAGCGCATCGGCGTCGACGACGGTGAGGAGCGCGGGGTCGACGCCGTGCTCGGCCACCGTCTGCGGCAGGCGCTCGGCGAGTCGGTGGTCGATCTCGACGGCGGTGACGGCGGCTCCGGCCTCGAGGATCGCGAGGGTGAGCGAGCCGAGTCCCGGCCCGACCTCGACGACCCTCTCCCCCGGCTGCACGCGCGCGGCGTGGACGATCTTGCGCACGGTGTTGGCGTCGACGACGAAGTTCTGGCCGAGCTTCTTGGTCGGGGTCACATCGAGGTCGGCGGCGAGGCGGCGGATCTCGGTGGCGCCGAGCAGGGAGACGGTCATCCCCCCATTGTCCCCTACCGCCGGTCGTGTACCCGGTGGCGCCCACCGGGAGCGCCGGAGCCGGATGTCCGCGACCCTCAGTAGTCTTCTCTGGTGCCCTCCCTCGGTGAACTCGTCGCGCCCCGCCGCATGGGTCGCGACTTCCGATGGCTGCTGGCCTCCTCGTGGACGAGCAACGTCGGCGACGGCGTGGCGCTGGCGGCCGCGCCCCTGCTGATCGCATCGATGACCTCGTCGCCGATCCTCGTCGCGGCCGGCGCCATCATGCAGTTCCTCCCGTGGCTCGTGTTCGGGCTGCACGCGGGGGCGATCGCCGACCGTTTCGACCGCCGACGGCTGGTCATGATCGCGAACGGGTCGAGGGCCGTCGTGCTCCTCGCCCTGTGCGCGTTCCTCGTCACCGGCACGGCGAACATCTGGATCGTGCTCGCCACGGCCTTCCTCTACGGCACAGCCGAGGTCTTCGTCGACACGGCGGGCAGCACCCTGCTGCCGATGGTCGTGCAGCCCGCCGATCTCGGCACCGGCAACGCGCGTCTGCAGGCGGGCTTCCTCGTCGCCAACCAGTTCGCCGGCCCTCCGCTGGGCGCCTTCCTGTTCGCCGCCGGCACCGCCTGGCCGTTCCTGCTCGAAGCGGTGTGCGTGACGCTGGCGATCGTGCTCATCTCCCGCATGGCCCGCACGCCGCTGCCTCCGCGCGAGGAGCACTCCCCCGTGCACACGGACATCGCCGAGGGGCTGCGCTGGCTGTGGCGCAACCCGCCGGTGCGGATGCTCGTGCTCATCATCCTCGTCTTCAACGTGACCTGGGCGGCCCCGTGGGGCGTGCTCGTGCTCTACGCGACCGAGCACCTGCACATGGGCGCCGTGGGCTACGGCGCGCTCACCACGGCATCCGCCGCCGGAGGCCTGCTCGCCACGGTGACCTTCGGCTGGCTGGAGCGGCACGTCTCGTTCGCCGCTCTCATGCGCATCGCGCTCTCCCTGGAGGTGCTCATGCACCTCGCCTTCGCGCTGACCGCGGTGGGCTGGGTCGCGCTGATCATCATGTTCGTCTTCGGCGCCTACGCCTTCGTGTGGGGCACCATCTCCACCACCGTGCGACAGCGGCTCGTGCCGCACGAGCTGCAGGGCCGGGTCTCCTCGGTCAACGCCGTCGGAGTGTTCGGCGGCATGGTGATCGGCCAGGCGTTCGGCGGGGTGATCGCCCAGACCTGGGGCCTGACGGCGCCGTGGTGGTTCGCCTTCGGCGGTGCAGCGCTCACCCTGCTGTTCGTATGGCGGCCGATCTCGCAGATCGTCTCGGCGACGCCCGCCATCGAGCCGGATCAGGCGAAGGAGCCGTAGACCCGCAGCGTGTTGGCGGCGAGCTGCGCGCACAGCTCATCGACATCGACGCCGAGCTCGACGGCCATGAACCGCACCGTGAGCGGCACCAGGTAGGGCGCGTTCGGCCGCCCGCGCAGCGGCACGGGCGTGAGGAACGGGGCATCCGTCTCGACGAGGATGCGGTCGAGCGGGGTGACCCGCAGCGCGTCGCGGAGGTTCTGCGCGTTCTTGAAAGTGACGTTGCCGGCGAACGACAGGTGGTAGCCGGCATCCGCGCAGACCCTGGCCATCACGTCGTCTCCGGAGAAGCAGTGGAACACCGTCTTCTCCGGGGCGCCGACGCGGGCGAGCGTCTCCAGAACGGCGTCGTGGGCGTCGCGGTCGTGGATCTGCATCGCGATGCCGTGCTTCTTCGCGAGGGCGATGTGCGCCTCGAAGGACTCGAACTGCGGGGCTCGCCTCTCCGGCTCCGTGCGGAAGAAGTCCAGCCCGGTCTCGCCGATCGCGCGCGTGCGCGGGTGCGCGGCGAGCTCGTCGATCACCGCGATCGCCTCGTCGAGGCGGCCCTGCTCGGCGTAGGTCGGCGCATCGTTGGGGTGGATCGCCACGGCGGCGAGCACCCGGGGATCGGAGGCGGCGGCCTCGACAGCCCACCGCGACGACTCGATGTCGCCCGAGGCCTGCACGACGCCCGCGATCCCGACGGCCTGCGCGCGGTCGAGCTGCTCGGTCAGCGAGAGCGGCTCGTCGCCGTCGAGGATCTCCAGATGCGCGTGGTTGTCGTAGACCGGCACGGCGAGGGGCTCGGGAGCCGCGGGGTACCGCAGATCCTTGCGCCCGTCGCCGGACCGTGTCTGGACGTAGGTCACGCAGTCGACTCCACGCGGGGGAACAGCGGCGCGAGGCCGTTGACGCTGGTGCCGGGGCGCAGCACGCCCCAGCCGCCGGCCTCGCGGATCGGCTGGTCCTGCAGACGGCCCAGCGTCTCCGCCGCGCCGAGCGCGATCCAGAGCTTCTCGGTCGACTGCGGCATCACCGGCGAGAGCAGCACGGCGAGAGCCCGCAGGCCCTCGGCGCACGTGTACAGCACGGTGCCGAGGCGCGCGCGCTGGTCGTCGTCGCGGGCCAGCGCCCACGGCTCGTTCTCGGTGATGTAGCCGTTCAGCGCGTCGACGATGGTCCAGATCGCGGAGATGGCCTCGTCCAGCCGGAACTGCTCGATCGCGGCATCCGCGTTCGTCGCCGCGTCGGCGACGATCCGCTGGATCTCGAGGTCCTTCTCGGTGTACTCCGCCGCCGGCGGAACGATCCCCTCGAAGTACTTCTCGATCATCGCGGTCGTGCGCGAGGCGAGGTTGCCGAAACCGTTCGCGAGCTCGGCCTGGTAGCGGGCGGACAGGTCCTCCCAGGAGAACGAGCCGTCCTGGCCGAAGGCGATCGCCGACAGGAAGTAGAAGCGGTACGCATCCGACCCGAAGACGTCGGTGATCTCGGTCGGCGCGATGCCGGTGAGCTTCGACTTCGACATCTTCTCGCCGCCGACCAGCAGCCAGCCGTGCGCGAACACGCCCTTGGGCACGTCCACGCCCGCCGCCATCAGCATCGCGGGCCAGATCACCGCGTGGAAGCGCAGGATGTCCTTGCCCACCACGTGGTACGCGGGCCACCGACGCGCGAACTGCTCGTCGTCGGAGCCGTAGCCGACGGCCGTCGCGTAGTTGAGGAGGGCGTCGACCCACACGTAGATGACGTGCGAGGGGTCCCACGGGAGCGGGATGCCCCAGTCGAAGGTGGACCGCGAGATGGAGAGGTCCTTGAGGCCCTGCGACACGAAGGAGACGACCTCGTTGCGGGCCGAGTCGGGGCGCACGAAGTCGGGCTCGGTCTTGTAGAGCTCCAGGAGGCGGTCCTGGAACTCGCTGAGCTTGAAGAAGTAGTTCTTCTCCTGCAGCAGCTCCAGCGGCTTGGAGTGGATCGCGCAGACCTTGAGGCCCTCGAACGGACCGGTGCCGTCGACGATCTCGGACTCCGGCTTGAACTCCTCGCAGCCGACGCAGTAGAGCGCCTCGTACTCGCCCGCGTAGATGTAGCCCGCGTCGTAGAGCTTCTGGAAGAACACCTGCACGTTGCGCT
Source organism: Microbacterium hydrocarbonoxydans (assembly GCA_040395495.1). Classification (GTDB taxonomy): domain Bacteria; phylum Actinomycetota; class Actinomycetes; order Actinomycetales; family Microbacteriaceae; genus Microbacterium; species Microbacterium hydrocarbonoxydans_D. The sequence continues at coordinate 27,836 of JBEBQG010000011.1, forward strand.
CGTGCCGCTCCTGCGTGGTGCGGATGAAGTCGTCATTCGCCACGTCGAGGGTCTTCAGCAGCGGGAACCACGCCTCGCTGACGAGCTTGTCGACCCACTCCTGCGGGGTGACGTTGTTCGCCGCGGCGGCGCGGAGCATCTTCTGCCCGTGCTCGTCGGTGCCCGTGAGCATCCACGTGTCGTCGCCGCCCTGGCGGTGCCAGCGCGCGAGCGCGTCGACCGCCACCGAGGTGTACCCGTGACCGATGTGGGGCACGTCGGAGGGGTAGTAGATGGGCGTGGTGATGTAGAACGATTCGCCTGCGGGCATAGGTCGATTCTAGGCGGGATGCGGGGTCGGGTTACGCCGCGCTCAGCCGACCGAGACGGTGATCCGGTGCCACCCGGTGGCGCCGTCCGGCGCGGGCGGCGCCTGGGCGTCGGTCTGGACGTCGCCGCGCTCTCCGATCGCGCGGCACTCGATCTCGTGCGAACCGTTGCGCGCGTCCCACGGGATGCTCCACTGCACCCAGGTGTCGTCGGAGATCGCCGTCGCCAGGGTCGCCGCTCTCCACGGACCGCCGTCGACCCTGACCTCCACACCCCGCACCCCCGCGTGCTGCTGCCAGGCCATCCCCGCGATCACGGTCTCCCCCGCGGCGATCCCGCCCCCGCCGCGCGGCACGTCGATGCGCGACTGGAGCTTGATGGGCCCGCGCTCCGACCATCCGCGTGTGGTCCAGTAGGCGGTCGCCCTGTCGAACCGCGTGACCTCGAGCTCGGTCACCCACTTGGTGGCCGACACGTAGCCGTAGAGGCCCGGCACGACCAGGCGCACGGGGAATCCGTGCGCGAGGGGCAGAGGCTCTCCGTTCATCCCCACGGCGAGCAGCGCATCGCGATCGTCGGTGAGCGCCTCCAGCGGGGTCGACGCCGTGAACCCGTCGACCGAGGTGGAGAGCACCATGTCCGCGTCCGGCCGCACGCCCGCCCGTGCGAGCACCTCGCGCACGGGCAGGCCGAGCCAGCGGGCGTTGCCGACGAGATCGCCGCCGACCGGGTTCGACACGCAGGCCAGGGTGACATCGGCCTCGCTCAGCGGAGCGGCGAGCAGCTCGTCCCAGGTGAGCACGATCTCGCGCTCGACCATCCCGTGCACCCGGAGCGACCAGTCCCTCGGGTCGAGCTGCGGCACGACGAGAGCCGTGTCGATGCGGTAGAAGTCGGCGTTCGGAGTGACCACGGGCGCCAGCCCCGGGATGCCGAGCTCCGCGGCGTCGGGCACGGGCGCCGCCGCGGTCGCCGGACGCGGCAGCCGGAGAGCCGACCGCACGGCGTCGACGGCGCGCGACGTCCCGCTCGCGATCTGCGACGCGGCGAGCGTCAGGAGTCCGGTCGCGGCGGCCGCGCCCGTCCAGACGAGGAACCGCCGCCGGTCGGGGTCCTCCTCGCGCTCGCCCAGGGTGACGAGGCCCCGCAGAGCCAGCGCCGCGACGCCGCCCGCGACGACGGACGGCAGGGCGGCCACGGGGCCGAGCTCCGTGCGGACGAACGCGATGACGGCGCCGACGACCCCGATCGCCGCGAGCAGGAGGGCGCCGAAGGGCGGGCGCCGACGCTCCAGCATCCCCGCCCCGAAGGCGACGGCGGCGAGGACCACCGCGATGCCCGTGAGCAGGGCGGCCTTGTCGCCGGTGCCGAACAGCGCGATCGCCGTGTCCTTCGCCCACGCCGGGGCGATGTCGATCAGCGCGCCGCCGACCGCCGCGAACGGACTGGCCGCGCCCGCGAGGAGCGCAGCCAGGAGCTCGCCGAGGCCGGCGCCCAGCAGCACGGCCACGACGCCGAGAATCCCCGGCCGGATGCCCGGCCGCTTCCGCGTCATGGGACGAGCGTACGTCGATCCTGCGCAGAAGGAGAGAGGACGGCCGTGACCGCGGCGTGCGGGCGGGCGCTGACCTCGCCCGGCACACGGGACCGGCGCTCGGTGCCCGTGACCGTGAGGCCGACGTCGGAGAGCAGATCCGCCATGGTCTCGGGCGACCAGAACCACGCGGGTGCGACCCGGTGCGCGAACGCCTCCCGCGACGGCCCGTCGAAGAAGCCGATCAGGAGGCGGCCACCGGGCTCGAGCACGCGGGCGAACTCCGCGAGCACCGCGGGGACGTCGGCCGGTTCGGTGTGGATCAGCGAGTACCACGAGAGGACACCGCCCACGGAGGCGTCGGCCAGGGGGAGCTCACGGAAGGAGCCCACGTCGAAGCGCAGGCCCGGATGCGCGGCGCGGGCGGCGGCGAGGAACGCGGCGGAGAGGTCGATGCCCCTGACCTCGCGTCCGCCCTGCGCCAGGAACCCGGTCCAGTGCCCGGGGCCGCAGCCGGCGTCGAGGAGCGTGCCGGAGCAACCGTCGCGCCAGCGTCCGATCGCCTCGCGATCGCGGGGATCCATCTGCGCGATCGTGCCGGCGACCTCGATGTACTCGGCCGCACGCGCGTCGTATGCGGCGCCGAGGTCGGCGTCGGCGGAGGCTGTCATGCCTTCTTGGCGGCGAGCGCCGCCTGGTACAGATCACGGGAGGAGAGGCCGGTGAGGCCGGCGACCTCGGCCGCCGCCTCCTTCAGGCGGATGCCGGACGACACGAGCGTCTGCACCTGGGCCAGCGCGTCCTCCGCCGAGGCGGCGCGCACCGGCGCCCCGTCGACGACGACCACGATCTCGCCCTTCACGCCGTCGGCTGCCCAGGCCGCGAGCTCCGTGGCGGTGCCGCGGCGCACCTCCTCGTAGAGCTTCGTCAGCTCCCGGCACACCGCGATCCGCCGTTCCTCCCCGAACGCCGCCCCCATGTCGGTGAGCGAGGAGGCGAGCCTCGACGGCGACTCGAAGAAGACCATCGTCCGCGGCTCGGCGGCGAGCGCCCGCAGCGTCGAGCGGCGCTCCCCTGGCTTGCGCGGCAGGAAGCCCTCGAACGTGAACCGGTCGGTGGGCAGGCCCGAGATCGCGAGGGCCATCAGCACCGCGCTCGGGCCGGGGATCGCCGTCACGGTCACGCCCTGGGCCACGGCCTCCGCGACGAGCCCGTAGCCGGGGTCGCTGATGGCCGGCATCCCGGCATCGCTGACGATCACGACGTCGCGATCGGCGGCCAGCGCGGCGAGCTCGGCGGACTTCTGCTTCTCGTTGTGGTCATGCAGAGCGATCAGGCGCGGCCTGTTCGCGATCTGCAACGCCTGCAGCAGCCGTCCCGTGGTGCGCGTGTCCTCCGCGACGACGACCTCGGCGTTCTCCAGCACCTCGATCAGGCGCCGTGAGGCGTCGCCGAGATTTCCGATGGGCGTGGCGGCGAGGATGATCACACGCTCAGCCTAGGCGCGTTGTCTAGGCTGTAGCGGTGACCGAACCAGGGACCCCCGACCGCGATGCGCCGGCGCCTCTGCTCCCGGCGCCGGACGAGCGCCTCACGCGCTACGGGCAGCTGCGCGACCGCGTCCTGCACGGCGCCGACTGGGGGCGCACCATACGGTGGTTCGCGCCGCTCGTGGTCACCCTGCTCGCCGCGGTGCTGCGGCTCGTCAACGTGGGTCATCCGCATCAGCTCGCGTTCGACGAGACGTACTACGTCAAGGACGCCTGGTCGCTGTGGACGCTCGGCTACGAGGGGACGTGGGGGGAGAACGCGAACGACGCGTTCATCACGCTGCAGCAGCTGCCGCTCGACGCGAAGGGCGCGTTCATCGTGCATCCGCCGCTGGGCAAGTGGCTGATCGCACTCGGCATGGCCATCGGAGGCCCGGACAACAGCGTCGGCTGGCGGCTCGCGACGGCACTGCTCGGCACGGGGACCGTGCTGCTCACATACCTGGTGGCACGCAAGCTGACCGGTTCGGTCGTGGTCGCCACGGTCGCCGGCACGCTCCTCGCCATCGACGGGCTCAGCATCGTGCTCAGCCGCACGGCGCTCCTCGACGGGCCGCTCACCTTCTTCATCCTGCTCGGCGCCCTGTTCGTGCTCCACGACAGGGACCGCACGATACCGCTGCTCGAACGGCGCGACGACGACGCCCCCGATCCGATGTGGGGAGGCGTGCTCTGGCGGCGTCCCTGGCTGATCGCCGCCGGACTCGCCTTCGGCGCCGCATCGGCCGTGAAGTGGTCGGGCCTGTACGCCCTGGCGGCGTTCGGGCTCTACGTGGTGGTGACGGACGCCCTCGCCCGGCGCCGTGCCGGCGTGGTGCTGTGGCCGACGGCCGCGGCCTTCCGGCAGGGCCCCGTGTCGTTCCTCCTGATGGTGGTGCCCGCGTTCGCCGTGTACCTCGCCAGTTGGACGGGGTGGCTGGTGACCGCGGGCGGCTACGACAGGCAGCTGAACCCCAACCCGTTCGTCTCGCTGTGGAAGTACCACCAGGCGATCCTGAACTTCCACGTCGGCCTCACCAGCGGGCACCCCTACGCCAGCCCCGCCTGGGAGTGGCCCCTGCTGCTCCGGCCGACCGCCGTCTGGGTGGGCAGCGACCCGAAGGACTGCGGCACCGACCACTGCATCGCGGTGATCTCGAGCATCCCGAACCCGCTCATCTGGTACGCGAGCGTCGCAGCGGCGATCTACCTCGTGTACCGCCTGGTGCGCTCCTGGGTGCGCAGGCAGCCGCTCGAGCCGGCGCTCACCTACCCGCTCATCGGCCTCGCCGCCACCTACATCCCGTGGCTGCTGTTCCCCGAGCGCACGATCTTCCAGTTCTACACGGTGGCCATGGCGCCCTTCCTCGTGCTGTGCCTGGCGATGGCGCTGCGGGCGATCGCCGGGCGACGGGACGATCCGCTCTACCGCCGCCAGGCCGGCGAGCGCACCGTCATGGTCTTCCTCGTGTTCGCCGTGCTCGTGTCGGCGTTCTTCTACCCGGTGTGGACGGGGATGAGCGTGCCGTACGACTTCTGGCTGCTGCACAACTGGATGCCGGGCTGGATCTAGCCTTCGCCGGCCTCCGCGACGTGGTTGACGAGGGGCAGCACCCGGCCCTGGAGATGCGTGCGCATGGCGATGGACGACGCGGTCCTCGCGACGCCCGGCACCAGGGCCACCCGGTCGAGCACGTCCTGCAGCTGCGCCGCGTCGCGGGCCACCAGACGCAACTGCATGTCGCTGGCGCCGGTGACCGTGTGCATGTCCACGATCTCGGGCACCGCGTCGGCGAGCGCGGAGGCGACATCGTCGTGACCGACCTTCTGGTCGATCTCGACGAGGCAGAACGCCACGACGCCGTACCCGAAGCCGGCCGGGTCGACGCGGGGCACGATCGCCTCGATCACGCCGGCGTCGTGCAGGCGGGCGAGCCTGCTCGTCGCGGTGCCCCGCGCGATGCCGAGGCGCCTCGCGCACTCGAGGATGGGCAGCTGCGGCTCCTCCGTCAGCAGCCGGATGAGGTCGGCGTCGAGGCGATCGATGCGCACGCTACTCCTTCACCACCCCTGGGCGCGCGGCCCCGCGGGTGAGCCGTGCGACGACGAGCAGCGCCGCCGTGAGTCCGAGCGTGAGCAGCAGCTGGGTGCGCGCGGCCGGATCGATCATCGCGAGCACGACCACGGCCGCGAGCAGTACCAGGCACAGCCAGGACAGCCACGGGAACCCCCACATGCGCATCGGCATCGCCTCCCCTGCGCGGTCGGCGCGGCGCCGGAGGATGATCTGCGCGAGCGCGGTCGAGGTCCAGATGACGATCAGGGTGGAGCCGACGACGTTGAGCAGTGCGGGGAGCACCGTGTCGGGGAACGCCCAGTTGAGCGCGACCGTCACGAAACCGAACGCCACCGACGCCAGCACGGCGACGTAGGGCACGCCCTTGGCGCTCGTGCGGGTGGCGACGAGGGGCGCGAGCCCGCGCTCGCCCAGCGAGAACGCCATGCGCGAGGCGCCGTAGATGTTGGCGTTCATGGCCGACAGCAGCGCCACCACGACGATGAGGTCCATGACCAGGCCGACGCCCGGCACCTTCAACGTGTCGAGCACGGCCGAGAACGGTCCGGCCTTCACCGCGGGATCGTTCCAGGGCAGTACCGAGACGATCACGAAGATCGAGCCGACGTAGAAGATGAGGATGCGCACGAGGACCTCGCGCACGATCCGGCGGATGTTGCGCGACGGGTCGTCGGACTCCGCCGCCGCGATCGCGACGACCTCGGTGCCGCCGAAGGCGAACACCACGATGAGCAGGGCCGCGGCGATGCCGGTGACGCCATTGGGCGCGAACCCGCCGTGGTCGACGATGTTCGACACGCCGGTCGCCGGGACGCCGGGGATGAGGCCGACGATGGCGCACACGCCCACCACGAGGAAGGCGATGATCGCGGCGACCTTGATGGCGGCGAACCAGAACTCGAACCGTCCGTAGTTGCGCACGCCGAACAGGTTCACGACGGTGAGCGCGGCGACGAAGACCAGCACCCACGCCCAGGCCGGGATGCCGGGCACCCACTTCGCGACGATGCCGCCGGCGCCCGTGGCCTCGGCGGCGATCACGACGACGAGCTGGATCCAGTACAGCCACCCGACCGCGCTGCCGGCGCTGCGACCCATCGCCTTCTGGGCGTAGGAACTGAAGGCCCCGGAACTGGGGCGCGCGGCGACCATCTCGGCGAGCATCGCCATGACGAGCACGACGATGCCGCCGGCGACGAGATAGGAGACGAGCACGGCGGGGCCGGCGATGCCGACCGCTTCGCCGGAGCCCACGAACAGGCCCGCGCCGATCGCACCGCCGAGGCCCATCATGGAGATCTGGCGGCGGGTGAGCCCCGGGTGCAGGCCCTTGGTCGTGGTGGTGGTCAGCGGCACCTCGGTCATGCGGACACCTCCTCGCGCACGAGGGCCGCGGCGACGCGGTCGATGTCCAGGGGGCTGCCGGAGGAGATGCGCACGCCCTCACCCGGGAACGCCCGGGCGATCACGCCGCCCTCGCGCAGCAGGGTCTCGAGTTCCTCCGTGCGATCCCCCGCGGGGACCCACACGAAGTTGGCCTGCGAGGCGACGGCCGGCCAGTCCGACTCGACGAGCAGGTCGCGCAGGCGGTCCCGCTGCACCACCACCTCGTCGATGCGCAGGGCCAGCTCGTCCTCGGCATCCAGCGATGCCCTCGCCGCGACTTGAGCGAGGTCGGTGACGCCGAAGGGCACGGCCACCTTGCGCTGGTTGTCTGCGACCTCCCGAGGGGAGATGGCGTAGCCGATGCGGAGCCCTGCGAGACCGTAGGCCTTGGAGAACGTGTGCAGCACGGCGACGTGCGGATGCCGGCGGAACAGCTCGATGCCCGCACCGTAGCTGTCGGTGCGGTCGAAGTGCACATAGGCCTCGTCGATCACGACGAGGACGTCGTGCGGCACGGCGGCGACGAAGCCCTCCAACTCGGCCGCGGTGACGACGGTGCCCGTGGGGTTGTTCGGGTTGCAGACGAAGATCGCCCTGGTGCGGGGCGTGATGGCGGCGAGCATCGCGTCGAGGTCGTGGGCGTGCGCGTCGTTCAGCGGCACCGCCACCGGCGTCGCGCCCGCGATCCGCACGAGAGACGGGTACGCCTCGAAGGAGCGCCAGGCGAACATGACCTCGTCGCCCTCTCCGGCGACGGCGTGGATGAGCTGCGAGGCGAGCTCGACGGATCCCGCGCCCACTGTGATGAGCGATGCATCGACGCCGTAGCGCGCCGCGAGGTCGTCACGGAGCGCGGCCGCGCTCATGTCCGGGTATCGGTTGATGCCGCCGAGCCGGTCCTGCACGGCGGCGACGACCGAGGGCAGCGGAGGATGCGGGGACTCGTTGGACGAGAGCTTCGATGCGCCCTCCGGGGCCGAGCGGCCCTGTCGGTAGGCGGGGACGGCATCGAGTCCTGGACGGGAGGGAAGGGTCATCGGTCAGAGCGTCCTTGCTGTGAGTCGGACTCGCGGTGAGTCGGGGCCGGGCCAGAGTAGACCCGGACGTCCCGGCTGAGCAATCGGTTCATACTTTCCTGCGCATCGCGCGCAGTCGACCGGGTGGTTTCCGAAGATCACTAGGCAGATTGTTCAGTCATCCGGCGCGCGTAGACTGGGCCCATGCGTTCTCTCCTCTCGGTGAGCTGGTGGCTGCGGTAGCAGCCTCCTGACGCATGTTCGCGGGCTGCACGGCAGCCCGCGACCCGTGGATCCATCCGTGCGCCCCTGTCTTCTCGGAGCACCCATGGATTCCTTCACCGCGACCTCCGCCCGCATGCCCTCCCCGGAGAGGCGCATCGCCGACGACCCCTCACGGTTCCGCGTCCTCACCGGGGAGCGCCCGACGGGCCTCCTCCATCTGGGCCACTACTTCGGCACGATCAGGGAGCGCGTGCGACTCCAGGGCCTCGGCGTCGACACGTTCGTGATCCTCGCCGACTACCAGGTGATCGCCGACCGCGACTCGGCGGAGGGCGTCGCGGGCAACGTCCGCTCGGCGGTCGCCGACTACCTCGCGGCCGGACTCGACCCGGACCGCACGACGATCTTCACCCACTCCGCCGTCCCGGCGCTGAACCAACTGATGCTGCCGTTCCTGAGTCTGGTGAGCGAGGCCGAACTGCACCGCAACCCGACCGTGAAGGCGGAGCACGCCGCCTCGGGGCGGGCGCTCAGCGGCCTGCTGCTCACCTACCCGGTGAACCAGGCGGCCGACATCCTGTTCTGCAAGGGCACCCTCGTGCCCGTCGGCAAGGACAACCTCCCGCACGTCGAGCTGACCCGGCTCATCGCCCGACGGTTCGCCGAGCGCTATGACGCGGTGTTCCCCGAGCCCGAGGCGCTCGTCACCGAGACGCCCGAGCTGCCAGGGCTCGACGGCCGCAAGATGTCGAAGAGCTACGGCAACGCGATCTCGCTGTCGATGACGGCCGACGAGACCGCCGCGCTCATCCGCCGCACCCCCACCGACGGGGAGCGCACGATCACCTTCGACCCCGAGGGCAGACCGGGGGTGTCGGGGCTGCTGCAGGCCGCGGCAGTGTGCCTCGGCACGGCGCCCGAGCGCGTAGCCGCCGAGGTCGGCGACGGCGGGTCCTCCCTCCTCAAAGCCGTCGTCACGGAGGCCGTCAACGAGTTCCTGGCCGAACACCGGGCCAGGCGGGCGGAGATCGTGCGCGAGCCCGGTGTCGTCGACGAGGTGCTGCGACGCGGCAACGCCAGGGCCAGGGAGATCGCCGACGAGACCCTGCGGGAGGTCAGGAGCGCGATGGGCATGGGATACGCCAACCCGTGACCTGCGACTACGATCTCCGCATGGGTGCGCCATCCGGGTTCGAGTTCGCCGTGCGGGGTGACGACGTCGTGATCCGGCACCGCGGGAGGACCGCGACGGTGCTGCGCGGCGACCGCGCCGCGCAGTTCCTGACCGACGTCGAGCACGGCGACCCGCAGCTGCTCATGGCGAAGGTCACGGGGAACTACCGACGCGGCACCGAGCGCACGGCAGCACGGCATCCGCGCAACGCCCGCTGAATCGGGTATCAGCGCTCGCGTGCGATCTCCGCGGGATCGGCGGTCGGCAGCCGGCAGACGAACGCCCTGCAGTCGAATACCCGCTCCGCCACCTCGGCCTTACCCCCGAACAGCTCGAAACCGGCATCCGCGAACGCCCGCGACTGGGCGGGGGTGACCACGGCGATCACGTCCGCATCCGCACCGCGCGCCGCACGGGCCAGCGCGCCGCCGCTGTCGTCCGTCACCACGACCAGCTGCCGCGGCGCCTCGACGAGACGGGCGGCGGCGCGCAGCAGACTGCCGTGCCCGAACGGCTGAGCGAGGGCGCGGGCCGCGTGGGTGCGCACCGCGGCCTCCGCGGCCGTGCGGTAGCGGTCTCCGGCGCCCAGGTGCCACGCCGAGAGGGCGGCGAGCGCGACGGATGCCGCGTCGGACGGCAGGTCGCCGTCGGTCTGATCGGGAGCGGGCGCGATCCCCTGCGCGACGAGCAGCGGATCGCCGCCGACGCCGTCGAGAGCACGGTCGAGGAGCTCCCGTCCCCGCGCTGCCCAGGATGCCTCACCCGTAGCGGAGGCGAGCGCGAACAGGCCGTCGGCGACGAGCGCGAGATCGGATGCCGTGGCCGATGCACCGGAGGGTTCCCCGTCGAGGGACGACCGTACGAGGCCCCCGTCCGCTCCCCCGTTCGTCCGCAGCACGTTCGTCGCCGCCTCACCCGCCGCCGACACCCACGCCGGTTCGCCGAGAGCCGCCCCCGCCCGAGCCAGGGCGCCGATCGCGAGGCCGTTCCACCCGGTGATGACTTTGCCGTCGACCGCCGGGGGCTCGAGCCCGGGGCGCTCCGGCAACGGACGCAGATAGTAGCCGCCCTCGCTGCGCTCCCCGCCGATCACCGACTCGGAATCCTGCGCCGCGCCGAATGCGCCACCGTCCCGGCGAAGGGTAGCCAGGAGGAAGCGGGCGATCCCGCGTGCCGTGCCCTCGTCGCCGGCGCGGAGCGCGACGTCGAGCAGCTGCGCGTTGTCTGTCAGCATCCGTTCGTAGTGCGGCACCGTCCAGTCGCGCTGCGTGGCGTAGCGGAAGAACCCGCCGTCCTCGTCGCGCAGATCGCTCGCCGTCATCGCGGCGAGCGATCGCTCGGCGGACGCCGCAGCGTCGGGGGCGCCCGCGCGCACCGCAGGCGTCTGCAGGAACGACAGGGTGGTCGCGACAGGGAACTTCGGCGCTCCGCCGAACCCCCCGAAGAGACGGTCCTCCCGCTCTGCGATGGCCGTGGCCGCGGCGACGAGGTCCGTGCCCGTCGGCAGCTCCGACGGCGTCGACTCGGCCGCGCGTGCGAGCGCATCGGTCACGGCGTCTGCGGACTCTTCGGCCTGGGCGCGGCGTTCGGTCCAGGCCTCCCCGACCGCAGCGAGCACCTGGAGGAACGACGGCAGGGGCGCGCTCGGCACGGGCGGCCAGTAGGTCCCGGCATAGAAGGTGCGGCCGTGGGGCGTCGCGAACACCGTCAAGGGCCACCCCAGGTTCTGCGTGAACGCGGACGCGGCGGCCATGTACGCGGCGTCGACGTCGGGATGCTCTTCGCGGTCGACCTTCACGGCGACGAAACCCCGGTTGATCACCGCCGCGGTCTCGGCATCGGAGAACGATTCCCTGGCCATCACATGGCACCAGTGACAAGTGGAGTAGCCGATCGAGATCAGCAGCGGGACGTCGCGCCGTCGCGCCTCCGCGAACGCTTCCTCACCCCAGGGATACCAGTCGACGGGGTTGTCCGCGTGGGCGCGCAGGTAGGGGCTGAGCGTGTCGGCGAGCCGGTTGGTCATGCCCTCACGCTACGCCGGGCGCGGACGCGCGGGACCCTCAGCCGACGAGCAGGTCCACGGGCCGCGTGGCCGCGTACCCGACCAGGGGCAGCGCCCGTTCGGCGGCGAGCGCGATGCGCGAGTGCAGCACGTCGGACGCGATCTCGTAGCCCGCGAAGTCGGTGTCGCTGGCATACACGCCCAGCGGCAGGGTGAGCGCCTGGAAGAACGCGAACAGCGGACGCAGCTGATGCTCGATGATGAGGGCGTGCCGTTCGCCGCCGCCCGTCGCGGCCAGCAGCACCGGCTTGCCGACGAGCTCGTACTGCCCGACGAAGTCGAAGAGGTGCTTGAACAGGCCCGTGAACGAGGCCCGGTACACGGGGCTCCCGACGATGAGGAGGTCGGCGGTCTCGATGGCCCGCAGCTGCTCCTCGACGCGAGCGGGGAGCTGGTCGCGTCGCAGCGCCCCGGCGAGCTCCGGACCGATGTCGGTGAGTTCGATGACCTGCACCTCCACCTCGGCGCGCTCGGCCACGGCGGCGGCGATCGCACGGACGAGGGCGGTCGTCTTGCTCGGCTCGTGCAGGGATCCCGACACGGCGACGACGCGGTAGGCAGCTGTCATGCGGTCGAAGGTACTCGCGACGACGCCCCGTGTCGCGCGGGGCGACACGGGGCGTCATGCAGGGAACGAGAAGGACTCAGTTCACGTCGTTCGGGTGCGAACCCACCCGGCCGGAACCGTCGAGCGGATCGAGGGCGTCGATCGCCGCGATCTCCGCATCCGTCAGTTCGAAGCCGAAGACGTCGAGGTTCTCGCGCAGACGCTCGGCCCGCACCGACTTCGGGAACACGATGTTGCCCTTCTGCAAGTGCCAGCGCAGCACCGCCTGGGCGGGGGTGACGCCGTGCGCCGCCGCCGCATCCGCCACAGCCGGCACGCCGAACAGGTCGTACTTGCCCTGTCCCAGCGGGCCCCACGCCTCGATGCGCACGCCGTGGTCGGCCGCCCACGCGACGACGTCGCGCTGCTGGTAGGCGGGGTGCAGCTCGATCTGGTTCACGGCGGGCGTGACGCCGGTCTCGGCCAGCACGCGGTCGAGGTGCGGCACGAGGAAGTTCGAGACGCCGATGCTGCGGGTGAGGCCGGCGTCGCGCAGCTCCACGAGCTTCGCGAACGCGTGCACGTAGTCGTCCTTCGCGGGGGTCGGCCAGTGCACGAGGTACAGGTCGACCTGCTCGAGCCCGAGCTTGCCGAGGCTCTCGTCGATCGCGGCGCGGGGCTCCTCGCCGTGGTGGCGGTCGTTCCACAGCTTGGTCGTGACGAAGAGCTCGTCGCGGGGGATGCCGGATGCGGCGATCGCGGCGCCCACGCCCTCTTCGTTGCCGTAGATCGCGGCCGTGTCGATGTGGCGGTAGCCGATCTCCAGCGCCTCGCTGACCGCCTTCTCGGTCTCGGCCGGCGGCACCTTGAAGACGCCGTAGCCGAGCTGGGGGATGGAGTGGCCGTCGTTCAGTTCGAGAGCAGGAATGGTCATGGCTCCAGCCTAGGACCGGTCGCCGACTCCCAGCCCGGGTACGCCGGCCGACAGACATGCGAAGACATCGACCGCGATGGTGTCAGGGCGTGCACCCCCGGGGTCCGACGCCCACTGCTCGAGCGCGATGCGGATCGCCTCGGTGGAGACGGCGGCGATCATCCGGGCGTCCAACGCCGCGGAGCCGCGGTCGCGGAGGATCTCCCGCAGCCTCCGCTCGGAGTCGTCGTTCACGCGCAGCCACACGTCGCGCAGTTCGGCATCCGACTCGACGCCGCTGAGCAGGGCGCGCATCGTGTCGAGATCGGCGGGGTTCTGCGATCCGAGCTGCGCGGCGATGACCTCGGGGATGCGCGCGCCCAGCGGCCCGTCGCCGGCCTCGGCGAAGGCGGCCTGCCAGCGCGCTGCCCCGGCGGTGAGGATCGGGGCGATCGCATCCTCCTTGCGCGGGAAGTAACGGTAGAACGTCCGCACCGAGATGCCGGCGCGCGCCGCGATCTGCTCGGCGGTGACCTGCGCCACGCTGTGCTCGGCGAACAGGGCGGCTGCGGCCTCGGCGATCTCGCGCTCGGTGGCCGCTCTCCGACGGGCGGTGAGGGTCTGCGTCTCCACGGTCTCAGGGTACGGGAATACCGGACGTTGATGTCAGGTTGGGACTGAGTGGCACAACGTGCCAGATAGGCATATCCTGCCCATTGATCACATCGACGAAGGGATGATCATGAATCGCTATGAAGGACGTCGGGCTCTCGTCACGGGCGGCGGATCGGGCATCGGCCAGGCCACCGTGCTGCGGATGCTGCGAGAGGGCGGCAGCGTCGTCGCCGCCGACGTCAGCCCCGCCGGTCTCGACGACACCGTCGCGAAGGCCGGCGACCTCGCCGCGAACCTCACCACCGTCACCATGGACATCGGCGACGAGGCGTCGGTCCGCGCCGGCGTGGCCGCGGCCGTCGAGGCGCTGGGCGGGCTGGACGTGCTGGTGAACGCCGCCGGCATCCTGCGCTCCTCGCACACGCACGAGACGACCCTCGACCAGTTCGAGCGGATCATCCGCGTGAACCTCGTCGGTACCTTCCTCGTGATCCGCGAGGCCATCCCGGCGCTGCGCGAGGGCACCTCCTCGGCGGTGGTGAACTTCAGCTCCACCTCCGCCGGCTTCGCGCACCCCTACATGGCGGCCTATGCGGCCAGCAAGGGCGGCGTGCAGTCGATGACCCACGCCCTCGCCGCCGAGTACGCCAAGAGCGGCATCCGCTTCACGGCCGTGCAGCCCGGCTCGATCTCGTCGGGCATGACCGACGGCTCCGGCCAGAGCGGGCAGAGCCGCGGCCCCGGTCTCCCCGAGGACGCCGACATGAGCCTGTTCATGAAGCTCGCGCCGGCCATCGGCCAGGGCTTCGCGGGTCCGGAGTCGGTCGCCGGGGTCGTGGCGATGCTCGCCAGCGAGGACGGCGCGTTCATCACCGGCACCGAGGTGCGCATCGACGGCGGCACCCACTTCTGAGACCGGTGCTCACCTCGTGGGCGCCGCAGCCATCCGCGCGGCCGCGGCGCCCACGACCCGTTCCAGTGGTCCTCTGCCGACGAACATCGACCACGCGGTCGTGACGAGCAGCAGCACGACCGCGGTCAGACCCCAGAACGCGTTGCTCTGGAAGAAGCCGCCGGGTCCGCCGATGAGCGCCACCGAGACGACGTGCAGCGAGTATGCCGACAGCGGCATGGATCCGAGCGCCCCGAGCGGCAGGAGGATCCATCGCAGCGGACGGCTGAGCAGCAGGCACAGCGCGATGATCACGAGCACGAAGCCGCCGGAGCCGAGGATCTCGGCCGTACCCCCGGAATGAGGGTCGACAGCGAAGAAGGCCGACAGGGCCGCTCCCCCCGGGTCGGCGCCGGCCAGTGCCTCCGGATAGCCGCCCCACCCTCCGGGCGACGACCACGACGAGTCGCTCGCGGGGGCGGCGATCCCCGTGAGCGCTCCGATGACACCGAGGCCGTAGCCGGTCACCAGGAGCCCCGCGCCGACCGCGAGGGTGACGAGCGCCGTCGACACCTCGGCGACGCGCATCCGTCCGAGGGCCATGCCGCCGAGCACGAACGCGAGCCAGACCGTGATCGGGTACGAGCCGTAGAGCACGAACCCGATCCCCTCGGCGTAGGGATGCAGCGCCACGGCCGTGAGCACGGCCAGCACCGCCGGTCCGAGCAGGGCCAGCGCCGCCGCCGCGGTGAGGAGCTGCCAGGGCCGCCAGCGCAGGAACGGGATGACGGCGACGTACAGCACCCCGTAGAGCGTGAGGATCACCGCGATCGGGGTGCCGAGCATCTCCAGCACGAGGCCGATGAGGAAGATCGCCGCGCCGCGTCCGACGAGGTTCAGGCGGATGCCGGGCACGCGTTCCGGCGCCGGCGGCTCCGTGCGCCCCGTCATCAGCGCGATGGACACCCCCGCCAGTACGGCGAAGAGGATCGACGACCGGCCGTGCACGAGGGCCGACCACGTCGACGGGTCGAGCAGGTCGAGCTCCCCCGTCTCGCCGATGTGCGCTCCCGCCATGCCGAGGATCGCCAGGCCACGGGCCACGTCGAGACCCAGGATGCGGGGCGGACGACCGAACTCGCGGAACCACCGCTGCACTCTCTTCACCCGATGAATCGTACGGGTCGGGTGCTCGTACGGGTCGGGTATCGGCATACGATGGTGGGCTATGACTCGCCGGCCGATGATGCATCCGGGTGATCGCATGGACCCGGTGTCGGCATACGATGGAGGGCTATGTCCTCCCCCGTGATCGCCTATCCCCCGGAGCTGCCGGTCAGTGCGGCGCGGGACGAGATCGCCGCCGCGATCCGCGACAACCAGGTCGTGATCGTCGCCGGCGCCACGGGCTCGGGCAAGACCACCCAGCTGCCGAAGATCTGCCTGGAGCTCGGACGCGAGAACATCGCGCACACCCAGCCGCGCCGACTCGCCGCGCGCACCATCGCCGAGCGCGTCGCCGAGGAGCTGCAGGTCGAGCTGGGCGGGCTCGTCGGCTACAAGGTGCGCTTCACCGATCAGGTGTCCGATCAGACCCGCATCGCGCTGATGACCGACGGCATCCTGCTCAACGAGATCCACCGCGACCGGCTGCTGCGCCGCTACGACACGATCATCATCGACGAGGCCCACGAGCGATCGCTCAACGTCGACTTCCTGCTCGGCTACCTGGCCCGCATCCTGCCCGAGCGCCCCGACCTCAAGGTGATCATCACCTCGGCGACGATCGACCCCGAGAGTTTCGCCGCCCACTTCGCCGCCGCCGACGGCACGCCGGCGCCCATCATCGAGGTGTCCGGCCGCACGTACCCCGTGGAGATCCGCTACCGCGCGCGCACCGAGGAGAACGAGGAGGACGACGAGGTCGCCGAGATCGTCGCGGCGCTGCGCGAGCTCGACCGCGAGGCCCCGGGCGACGTGCTCGTGTTCCTTCCGGGCGAGGCCGAGATCCGCGACGCGGCGGATGCCGTGCGCAGCGCGTACCGGTCGCAGACCTCCCCCGTGGAGGTGCTGCCGCTGTACGGACGGCTGTCGGCCGCCGAACAGCACCGCGTGTTCGAGCGTTCGACGGTCGCCGGACTCCGACGCCGCGTGGTGCTCGCGACCAACGTCGCCGAGACCAGCCTCACGGTGCCGGGCATCAAGTACGTGATCGACACCGGCACCGCCCGCATCTCGCGGTACAGCAATCGCTCCAAGGTGCAGCGCCTGCCGATCGAGCCCGTCTCCCAGGCATCCGCGAACCAGCGCTCCGGCCGCGCGGGCCGCACCAGCGACGGCATCGCGATCCGGCTGTACGGAGAGGACGACTTCGAGAAGCGCCCCGAGTTCACCGAGCCGGAGATCCTGCGCACCTCCCTCGCCTCCGTGGTGCTGCAGATGCTGTCGCTGGGGTTCGGCGACATCACGGCGTTCCCCTTCCTCACCCCGCCCGACTCGCGGGGCGTGAAGGCGGCCTTCGACCTCCTCACCGAGCTCGGCGCCGTGGCGGACGGACGCCTCACCCGCATCGGCCGCGATCTCGCCCGGATGCCCATGGACCCGCGTTTCGCCCGGATGATCGTCGAGGCGTCCCGCACCGGGGTGGCGCACGACGTGCTGCCGATCGTCGCGGGGCTCTCGATCCAGGACGTGCGGGAGCGCCCCTCCGCCGAGGCTCCCCCGTCGGTGCGCGACGAGGCCGACCGCATGCACGCCCGGTTCGCCGACCCGACCAGCGACTTCCTCGCCCTACTCAACCTCTGGAACCACCTCAGAGAGCAGCAGCGCGAGCTCGGCTCCAGCGCCTTCCGCCGCATGTGCCGCAGCGAGCACCTGAACTACGTCCGCGTGCGCGAGTGGTTCGACGTGCACAGGCAGCTGCGCTCGCTCGTGAAGGACCCGTCGGCGAAGGGCGGATCGCGGGCCGTCGGCGGCGCCGCAGACCCCGACGCGATCCACCGGGCGCTGCTCGCCGGGCTCCTCTCGCAGATCGGCATCGTCGACGAGCGCAACACCGGCAAGGCGGCGAACGACCCGAAGAGCCGCAAACGCCAGATCGCCGAGTACCGCGGAGCCCGCGGCATCCGCTTCTCGATCTTCCCCGGGTCGTCGCTGCGCAAGAAGAGCCCGCGCGCCGTGATGGCCGCGGAGATCGTGGAGACCTCGCGCACCTTCGCGCGCACGGTCGCGGCGATCGACCCGGCCTGGGCGGAGTCGCTCGCGGGCGACCTCGCCAAGCGGCAGGTGAGCGAGCCGCACTGGTCGAAGGATGCGGGCGCCGCCGTCGCCTTCGAGAAGGTGACGCTGTTCGGCGTGGAGATCGTCGCCCGCCGCCGCGTGCAGTTCGCGCGCATCGACAGGGCCGCCTCGCGCGAGCTGTTCGTGCGGCACGCGCTCGTCGAGGGCGAGTGGGATCCGACGCGCATCGACAAGCGCGTGAGCGCGTTCTGGCGCAGCAACGCCGAGCTGCGCCGCCGGCTGGAGAAGAGGGAGGAGCGGGAGCGCCGCCGCGACATCCTCGCCGGCGACGAGGCCGTGTTCCGCTTCTACGACGAGCGCATCCCCGCCGACGTGTTCGACGTGCGCTCCTTCGAGGCGTGGTGGCGCGGTGCCCTGGCATCCGATCCGAAGCTCCTCGTGATGCGCGAGGCCGACCTGCTCGACGACGACAGCAGCGCCGACCAGGGCGAGTTCCCCACCCGCTGGACGCAGGGCGACCAGGTGCTCGGGCTCGCCTACCGGTTCGAGCCGGGGGCCGTGGACGACGGAGTGAGCGTCGTCATCCCGCTGGCCCTGCTCGCGCAGATCGAGGACCGCGGCTTCGACTGGCAGGTACCGGGTCTGCGCGCCGAGCTCGTCACCGGTCTGCTGCGGGCGCTTCCCAAGGCGATCAGGCGGCACGTGGTGCCCGCGGCCGACTGGGCCGACAAGTTCGGCGCAGAGCTCGCCGGCGAGGGCCCGGAATCGCACGACGGGATGCCGCAGCGCACGCTCAAGGAGGCACTGGCCCGGCTCATCCAGCCGCTCGCGAACCAGTTCGTCTCGGCGGCCGACTTCGAGGACGACCGCGTCCCCGCGCACCTGCGCATGAACTTCCGCGCGGTGGACGAGCGCGGCAGGGTCGTCGGCTCCGATCGCGACCTCGGCGCCCTGCAGTCTGCGCTCGCCGACCGCGCCCGCAGCAGCGTGGCCCGCTCGGTGAGCGGGGCGCGGCCTGCGGGGCCGAAGGGCGCGGCCGACCGCGTCGCCGCGGCATCCGCCCCCGGTGCCGTGGAGAGGTCGGGAGTGACGTCCTGGACCTTCGGCGACCTGCCCGAGGTGCTCGACACGCGCGTCGCCGGCGGCGTCGTGCGCGGGTACCCGGCGATCGTCGACGAGGGCAAGAGCGTCGCCGTGCGCGTGGAGTCCACGGCGGATGCCGCGGCCGCGGCCACCCGTGACGGCGTGCTGCGCCTCGTGCTGCTGGCCGTGCCCTCGCCGTCATCGTACGTGCAGGAGCACCTGACCAGCCAGGAGA
The DNA here is from genome assembly GCA_040395495.1 of Microbacterium hydrocarbonoxydans. GTDB lineage: Bacteria > Actinomycetota > Actinomycetes > Actinomycetales > Microbacteriaceae > Microbacterium > Microbacterium hydrocarbonoxydans_D. The sequence continues at coordinate 46,676 of JBEBQG010000011.1, forward strand.
AGCTCGCCCTCGCGGCCTCGCCCTACCAGAACGCCGCCGCCCTCATCGAGGACTGCCGCGCGGCCGTCGCCCGTGCCGTGATCGAGCGCACAGTGCCCGGCGGGCTCGTGCGCACCGAGGCGGAGTTCACACGGGTGCGCGACGCCGTGTCCGCGGCGCTCGTCGACGACCTGTTCGCGTGCGTGTCACTGGTGGCGCGCATCCTCACGAAGTCCCGGGAGGTCGAGCGCGGCATCAAGTCGCAGAACTCGCTCGCCCTGCTCGGACCGCTGAACGACGTGCGCGGACAGCTCGCCGGGCTCCTGCACCCCGGGTTCGTCTCGGCGGCCGGCGTCGAGCGGCTCGCGCACTTCCCCCGCTACCTCGACGGCATGCTCGACCGGTTGAAGACGCTCGCGAACGAGCCGGGCAAGGACCGCACGCGCATGAGCGAGTACGAGCGCATGGCGAAGGCGTACGAGGATGCCGGAGGCACGATCCCGCTCGCGCGCGACGCCTCCCCTGCTCTCGTGGAGACGCGCTGGCTGCTGGAGGAGTACCGCGTGAGCGTGTTCGCGCAGCGCCTCGGCACCGCACAACCCGTGTCCCCGCAGCGCATCACGAAGGCCCTCGCCGGGCGCTGAGGAGGCGGAGCATGCCCTCCGAATTTCGGACGAAGGCATCTTTCTCGGACGATTCCCTCCGGATCCTCCGAGAAACGGGACCGCGTCCGAATTTCGGATGCCAGCGCCGGGCCGCCCGACGGCCGGACGGGTGCAGGTGGGATTAGCCTGGTGGTGGTCCGTCTACTTCGGTTCCACCGATCTCAACGGACCCGTCGGCCAGTAGTGGAAGAACGGATCAACTCCGCCGTCAAGATCTCGTGTTCGTGAGGCTGGGCTCGACAACGGCACGCGATCGAGCAGTCTCTTCAGAAGTGCCTCGACGAACGGAGCGGATCTCTCCGGGGAAGACTCGTCGATCTCGGATTGCGATAGCGACCAGCTGATCGCGGCCGCAAGCCCTTCGACATCGACTGTTCCACCAGGCATTCGCCCGTACTGCATGACCGAGTCCAACGTGTCCGATGCCGACGCTCTCCATCGCCCCGTTACGAACCGGACATACGGGTAGTCCCCCACAGCTTCCCGCTGTCCGCTGAAGTCCGTGGCTACGATGGGCAGCCTGGACTGCGCGGCCTCGACGAGGACGAGCCCGAAACTCTCGGCATGGGAGTTGGATGGGTGGACGAGAGCAGTGGCTGATCGGTAGAGCTCCCATTTCCGTTCCTCTTCCACGTTGCAAAGGATGTCGATCGCCACGTCGGGTGCATGTTGGCGGAAGATCGCGGCGATCCACAAAGTGCTATCCGGCGAACGTTCCCGCCCTGCGAGCGTGACGCGCAACGGGGTTGGCCAGATCTCAGACTGCACTGTCCGGCACGCCTTCGCGTAGGCGATGAAGTCGAACTTCTCGATCGGATCGAGACGACCGATTGTGAGGAGCGTCGGCGCTTCTCCGCGGTGCGCTCTCTGAGAAGGCTGGGGGCTTGTTGCGTTCAAGTGGTATGGGATGACCTCCTGTCGTGGGCTCTGGTACGTGCGATCCGCGAGGTCGAGAAGATGATGCGTGAGGTTCATCCACGCGATCCGGGAGGCGGAGCTGGGAAAGATGACCAGATCCTGCGGGCCTGCATTCCAGAGCAAGTCCGCGTGGCCGCGAGCACTCCAGGGGCCGTATCCGATGCTGTGCGCCATGGTTACGATGGGCCAATCAAGACCATGCTCGGCCCGGAACATGGCTGAGCGGTCGCGGAAGTGTCGCAGAGGATCGAAGAGGATCCGACGCACGTCGAGGAGCTTTGACACATCGACATCTACTCGCCGTCCGGCGCGCACGTCGTACCAACCGTCCGGTCCACGCAACAGCCATGAATCCACGGTTCCGGAAGCGAGCAGGCCGTCGCGAACAGCGGACACGACGCCGTGCCGTCCGGTGATCGGATTCCCGCTCTCGCTATGCACCAGCGTGTAGGTGTCGTTGTCGCCGTCGGCAATGGTGACGAGGTGGAGCGAGGGCATATCAGACCTTGCGGGTCCGTTCGATGAGGCCCTCGTCCGCCATCCTGTTCAGGCATGCAAACACAGCGGTCTGGTCGGTGCCGTTCATTCCGGTCAGCACACCTTCTTGCAGCGCCCGCCTCACGGCATCCACCGCCGTCCAGTGCTCTCCCACCGCAAGGAGTGTCGCTTGGGCCAGCGGAGCCACCGTGTACCAGTCGCCGGAGCGGATATCCAGCAGGACGGTCACGCCCAATGTCGAGCACACAATGTCATCGCCTCGGCGACGGTACATCGTGTGCGCGGGGTCGGCCGACCACTCAGGCATGCACAGGGAGGTTCCCAAGTAGTAGGGGTCGTCGGGATCGAAATGGGCGAGAGCGTCGCCCCCGCGATGAAGGCTGCCCATCCGCTCAACCTGGAACCCCGCATCGCTCATGTCGCAGTCCCTGAGCAGGATCGGCATCCGGCTCGGGACACCACGGTTATCGCAGCTGCGAAGAGCGTGCCGATGCCAGCGAGCATCAGAGTTCCTGAGGCCCCAACGCCTGCGACCACAAGCGCCGCAGCGGCGGTGCCGACGATGCCTGCGGTCTGGTTGACGGACCCCATCGTCGAAAGCGATCGGCCCCGCACATGTTCAGGAACAGCACCGATGACGATGAGGCGGATCGACGCGACTTGAGCGGCATTTGCGAGCCCTGCGAAAGCGAATCCCACACCGGCGGCGATGACCGAGTGCCAAATGCCGGGAAGCAGCAGACCCGCGCCCATGATGCAGGTCGCCAGGATGAGCCACCGAGGTGCGGATTCGGCAGTTACTCGTCCTCCGATCTGCGCGCCGATGAGTCGACCGATGACGAAACACTGGCTGAGGATGCCATAGCCGATGGGATCGAGCTCCAGGACGTCGAGAGCGTAGAGCACCTCGGCGACAGCGTAGAAAGAGGTGAAGATGATCGCGGCGGCCAGCCCCAACAGAGCGGCGCGCGTCTCGGGATTCTCGAAGAGTAGCGTTGGGGCTTCCTTCACACGCTGCCACCATGTGTCCGAGGACACATCCGCCGCCCCATCACCGTGACGGGCGAAGAAGACGATCACGCCGCAAGCGCCGATCGCGACCGCGTCGATCACGAACACCCAGGACGTCCCGATCGACTGCATCGCGACTCCGCCTAGCACGGGCCCGAGGAGACTCCCGAGCAGTCGAGCCGTGTCAAGCCGCGCGAACGTGCGGGCTGTGGCGCCCGAGACATGTTGTCGCGAAGCGCGCTCGGCAAGAAGGATGAACGCCGCTCCATCCAGCGCAGACACGGCCGACTTCACCGCGACCACTCCGATGATCACCGGTAGCGCCGGGACAGCTGCCGCGATGAGGAGCGTCGCCCCCTGAAGTGCTGTCGAGGCGAGCACTACCCTGCGCGGCCCGATCCGGTCAAGGAACGGCGCTGCCAAAGGCGCGAGAACGATCTGCGGAACAGACACGCTGAGAACTGCGACAGGGACCGCCCAGCTGGCCGCATGCCCCGAGGCGGCCGTAACCATCACTGCGAGCATGGTAGCCCCGCTGCTGAAGGTCAGAACAAGGAACGCGACGGGCAGAGCCAGCAGAGCGGCACCCGGCTTCACGCGAGGATGGAGCATCGAAAGTTCAGACCGCTGCGTACTCTCTGTTCCAATGGCTCACCGAGAAGTCGTCGGCAGAGATTCCGAGCTGCGCGAAAAGATGGCCGTGGAAACGGCCCTTGAATGTATCCCGGTGCGCCTCGTAATAGTCCTGGTCGTACCAGACCACGCCGAAATGGATGTTGCCCGACCCATCGTCTGCCGCATCCTTGTAGACGATTGTCCAGTCGTAGTTGGCTGGTCGGCCGTTCATGCTCGGCATTGCAAGGCGAGAGTCCGACTCTTCCAGCGCCGTCAGGCAGCGACTCATTGTGATCTCGTCCTTCACCTTGATGGTCGCGTGGCTTTCCGCGATCGGAGTGCGACCCTGACGGCGCTCCTCCGTGGATCCGCCCCAGGAGACGAGTTGACCGTTGTTCTCGATGTACATCTTCTTCCAATCATTACTTGAATGGCCTCATATGAGGACACCAAGAAAGTAGCAATCGCGCATTGACAATGGAACTCGTGCCCACGAACGAATTCCGGTATGTGACGGGATTAGCCTGGAGGCATGGCCCGCGCGATCGTGTACACCGAGTTCGGCTCCCCCGAGGTCCTGCACCTCATCGATACGCCCGATCCCGTCGCCCTCGACGGAGAGGTCGTCGTGCGCATCGAGGCCGCGGGGGTGAATCCGATCGACGCCAAGCTGCGCGGCGGGAAGCGCCCGTCGGCGCCGATCGAAGAGCCGCGCGGCGTCGGCTTCGACGGTGCCGGCGTGATCGAGGCGCTGGGTTCCGACGTCGAGGGCTTCGCCGTCGGCGACCGGGTCGCGATCCGCGACACCCTCGGCACGTACGCATCGGCCCTGACGGTTCCCGTCGCACACCTGGCCCCGCTGCCCGACGGCGTCACGGCGGCCGAGGGCGCGGGGATCGGCATCCCGGCCGGCACCGCCTACCAGTCCCTGAAGTCCCTGGGCGTGACGGAGGGCGACGTGCTGCTCGTGCACGCGGGCTCCGGCGCCGTCGGCCAGGCGGCCGTGCAGTTCGCGGTGGCCTGGGGCGCGACCGTCATCGCGACGGCCAGCCCCGCCAGGCACGAGCAGCTGCGCGAGCTCGGCGCGATTCCGGTGGCCTACGGCGCCGGCCTCCTCGAGCGAGTGCGCGAGGCAGCGCCCGACGGCGTGACCGTCGTCCTGGACGGCGCCGGCACCGACGAGGCCATCGAGGTCTCGCTCGCCCTCGTCGCCGACCGCGACCGCATCGCCACGATCGTGCGAGGACCGGATGCCGCGTCGTTCGGCATCCGCGCCTTCTCGGGCGGATCCCCGATCCCGCTCACGGCGCAGGAGCAGGCCTGGCGTGCCGAGGCGCTGCCCGCGACCATCGCCCTGATCGAGTCGGGCGACTTCGTGATCGACCTCGGGGCCGAGCTGCCGCTCGCCGAGGCGGCGCGTGCCCACGAGCTCGTGGAGGCCCACGCCGCCGACGGCAAGATCGTGCTCGTCCCCTAGGTCCTAGCCGGCGCTCGCCGCTCGCACGATGCCCGCGACGATCGCCTCGGACACCGCATCGGCGTCGAGTCCCGTGACGAGCCTCGTGCGACCGTCACCGGGCACGAAGCGGCTGACCCCCTCGGTCTCGGCCGCCTCGGAGACGTCGACGCGTCCCTGCTCCGAGAACCGGAAGAGCTCGGGACGGGTGAGGGTCAGCACGGTCACCGGATCGTGCGGCACGTTCCACTGCGTGCCCCAGAACTCCCACCACTGGGTGATCTCGGCCTCGATCGTGCGCCCGAGCTCGCCGGCGACCCCGATGCGGTCGAGCGCCTCCCGCCCCAGGTTGATGAGCCTGGTGACCTCGAGCCCGGTGACCGTGGTGGGGATGCCGGCCGCGAACACGACGCGTGCGGCGACGGCGTCGCTGCGGAAGTTGTGCTCCGGTTCGTCGTCGCCGAACGATCCCCCCATGATCCAGAGGTGCCGCACCGCCCCGGCGAAGCGCGGCTCGCGCTCGATCGCCGCCGCGATGTTCGTGAGCGGTCCGATGGCGATCACGTCGATCTCCCCCGGCGCCGCGCAGACGGTGTCGATGAGGAAGCCGACCCCGTCGGCGCCGTCGAACGTCTCCCCGTCGAGGTCCGGATAGAGCGTGCCCTCGTGCCCGGCCCACCAGATCTCCCGCCCGGAGAGCGTGTCGCCCTCACCCGCGTGCACGGCGAGCTCCGTGTCCGCCAGTGCGGCGACGCGCGTGGTCATGCGGGCGCGCAAGGCGGTGTCCCCGTAGACCGTCGTGACCCCGGCGAGGTCGACCGCCGGGCTGCCGAGGAGCAGGGCGAGCGCCATGAGGTCGTCGACGTCGGTGCCGATGTCGGTGTCGAGCAGGACGCGGTGGAGTGCAGCCATCTGCAGTGCCTTTCGTGAGTGGATCTACTTCAGGCCGGTCGTGCTGACCGACTGGATGAAGTAGCGCTGGAACCCGAGGATGATGGCCAGCGGGATGAGGACGAGGATCATGGACGCCGCGAACAGCACGCCGTAGTCCACCTGGAACTGCCCCTGCATGTTCGACAGCGCGACCGGACCGAGGATGTGGTCCTTGTCGGTTCCCATCAGCAGGGGCCAGACGTAGGCCTGCCACTGGAACAGGAAGAGCATGAGTCCCGCCCCGATGAGCGCCGGCCGCGAGAGCGGGAGGTAGATGCGGGTGAAGATCCCCCACCAGCCCAGCCCGTCCAGTCGTCCGGCCTCGACGAGCTCCTCGGGGATGGCGAGGAAGAACGTGCGCAGGAGGAAGATCGCCATGCCGTTGCCGATGCCAGGGAGGATCAGCCCGAGGAAGGTGTTCTGCAGCTGCCAGTCGCGGAACATCGAGGCGAGCGGGATCGCGATCGCGTCGAACGGGATGAGGAACGACAGGATCACCACCGAGAACAGCACCGCCTGGCCGCGGAACCGGAACGCCGACAGGCCGAAGGCGGCGGTGGCGCAGACCGCGAGTCCCGCGATCACCGTCACCACGCTCACGATGAGCGAGTTGACGATCGCCCGCCCGAGATCGCTGTCGAGCAGCGCCGCGTAGTTGTCGAGCGTCGGTGCGAAGGTGAAGAAGGTCTGCCACTGCAGCGGGTTGAGGTAGCTGAACGTCTCGGCGCCGGGGCGGAGCGAGTTCATGAACGTCCACCACAGCGGCACGAGGAAGGCGATGCCGACCGTGGCGGCGAGCAGCGTCGACCACACGGCGACGACGGTGCGCCGTGAGAACCGGCGACGGACGGCGGGCGCGCTCACGGCTGGTCCTCCGTCCGCAGCAGGCGGAACTGCACGGCGACGATCACGACCGTGATGAGCACGAGGATGACGACCTCGGCCTGGGCCTTGTTGATGTCGCCGAAGGTGTAGGCGCGCGTGTAGAGGTCGTGCATCAGCAGGTTGGTCGAGCCGTTGGGGCCGCCCTTGGTGAGGATCTGCACCGGTGCGAAGACGAGGAAGTTCGACACCGTGTCGGCGACGAGCACGAAGGCCAGGGGGCGCCGCAGGAGGGGCAGGGTGATCGAGCGCAGCTGACGCCACGCGGATGCCCCGTCCAGCGATGCCGCCTCGTAGTAGGAGGCGGGGATGTCGTTGAGGCCCGCGATGAGGAACATCATCCAATAGCCGACGCCGATCCAGGAGAGCAGGATGATGATCGACAGCAGGGCCTGGTAGGGAGAGGTGAGGAACGGCTGCGGAGGGATGCCGATCACCGCGAGGAAGGCGTTGGCCAGTCCGTCCGGACGGTAGATGACGCTCCACACGACGGCGGAGACCGCGGGCGGGACGGCGATCGGCAGGATGACCATCGAGCGCCAGAACCGCGACCCGGCCGCGCGCCGCGTGAACAGCACGGCGAGGAGCAGGGCGAGGGCGATCTGCAGCGGGTTGATGATCACCGCGAACAGCAGGGTCACCCCGAGGGAGTTCTGGAAGTCGGGATTGCCGAAGAGCTCGAGGTAGTTGCCGAGTCCGACGAAGGTGGTGCCGCCGAGCAGGGTCGTGCGCGAGAGGCTGTCGACGAGGGCGACTCCAGCCGGCGCGAGACGCAGCAGGACGAGGGCCAGGAGCGCCGGCAGGAGGAAGAGGAGCGCGATCCTCGCCGTGCTCCTCCTCCTGCGGGGACCCCGGGCGCGGGGATGGCGCCCCGCGCCCGGGACATCGACGGTCATCGCAGCTGGCTCCAGGCGTCCTCGATCTGCGTCTCCGCCTGCGCGAGCCGCTCTGCCACGTCGGCGCCGTTGCGGACATCGGCGAACGCCTTGTTGATCAGCGACTCGAACTGCACGTACCCCACGGACACCGGACGTGCGACCGCGGTGTTCTCGATCTCGTATGTGATGAGGTCTGCGACGCCCGCGCTGTGCGCACCGCCCAGGGCCTCCAGCTTCGGGAGGTACTCGGCGGCGGCCTCCGTGTTGGCGGGGATGATGGTGGTCGCCTCCGTCGTGGCGAGGTTGCCCGCGGGGTCGAGCGCCGCGAACTCGAGGAACTCGCGCGCGGCGTCCTTGTTCTTCGAGGCCGTGTTGATGCCCCATGACCAGGAGCCGGTCGGAGTGGCCTCCTCACCGCCCTCGAAGTACGGCTGCGGGGCGACGCCCCAGTCGAACGACGCGTTCGCGGCGAAGCCGCCGACGTCCCAGGGGCCGCCCACGAAGAACGCGACCTTCTGGTCGGTGAACACGGCACTGGTCTGGAATCCCCCGACGCCGCGGGGCGAGAGACCGGAGGCGAAGGTGTCGGCGTACCAGGACACGGCCTTCTGCCATCCGGCATCCGTGACGTCGACCGTGAGCATGTCGTCACCGGTGATGCCCGAGCCGCCACCCGCCGACTCGATCAGCGGCTGCAGCTGGTAATAGGCCTCGACCTGCTCCAAGAGGATGCCGGACTCGGCACCGGCGGCCTGGGCGGCCCGACCCGCCTCGGCCGTCTGCTCCCAGGTCCACCGGCCGGCCGGGTCGGCGGTCGGCGCCTCGACGCCGGCGGCGGCGAGGAGGTCCTTGTTGTAGAAGAGCATCTGCGTGGAGTTCCAGATCGACAGCCCGTACATCTTGCCGTCGTAGACGTTGATGTCGAACTGGGCGGGCGAGGTCGCCTTCTCGGCGCGGTCGCGGAGATCGCTGAGGTCTTCGAGGAATCCCTGCGCGGCGATCTGCGCGAGGTTCGGCTGGTCGACGGCGAACACGTCGATCGTGTCGTCCTTCGCCGAGAGGCGCTGCTGGAGCGTGGTGGCGTACTGGTCGAACGGCACCTGGGTGTACTCGACCGTGATGCCCTTGTGTCCCTTCTCGAACGCGGAGATCACCGGAGCGAACACCTTCGGGTCCTCCGGACCGAGGAACTGCACCGTCGTGGAGCCGCCGTCGGACGACGCGGACCCACTGCCGGGGGCGGAGCATCCGGCCAGGGCGAGAGCGGCGACCGCCATGCTCGCGGCGAGGACCACTGATCGCTTCATCTGCTTCTCCTTCGAATAGATCGCATCTACGCGGTTAGACGATGCGCTTAGATGGACTATAGCCTTCCCCTTCCGCCGATTCAAGGGGGAGTTCGCGGGTCACCCGGTGATAGGTTGACCCGAAGATCTAACCGCTTAGTGAGGGGCGAGCCGATGACAACAGCGAAGGACGTCGCCGAGCGCGCCGGCACGTCGACCGCCGTCGTGAGCTACGTCTTCAACGACGGGCCGCGCAACGTCGCCCCGGCGACCAGAGAGAGGGTCCTCGCCGCGGCGGCGGAGCTCAACTACCGCCCCAACGCCCTCGCCCGCGCGCTCAGCTTCGGCAGGACTCTCTCGATCGGCCTCATCGTGCCCGATATCGCGAACCGGTTCTTCGGCGAGCTCGCCCGCGCGCTGGAGGAGGCGGCGGCCACCCGCGGCAACCTCCTGCTCATCGGCGACTCCGGGCTCGACGCCGGGCGCGAGCGCTCGCACGTCGCCGCCTTCGTCGAGCGCCGTGTCGACTCCGTGGTGATGGTGTCGCTCACCGACGATCCCGATCTGCACGCGTTCATCGAGGCGGGCATCCCGATCGCGGTGCTCCACCCGCTCGCCGTCGGGCTCCAGGCGTCGTCGATCTCGATCGACTACCGGGCTGCGGCCCGCGAGGCGGCGGCGCACCTGGTCGGACACGGCTATGCCTCGATCGCCCTCTTCAACGGGCCCACCGACTCGGCCGGATCCCGCCAGCACCGCGACGGCTTCTTCCAGGCGATCGAGGAGCACGGCGGGCGCATCGAGACGACGGAGCTGCACTCGGAGATCTCCCGCGCGCACGCCGCCGGGATCGCCCTCGACGTGCTCGCGCGGCCGGGCCGCCCCCGCGCCTTCTACTGCTCCACCGACGAGCAGGCCCACGGCGTCATGTTCGCCTGCCACCGGCTCGGACTGCGGATCCCCGACGACGTCGCCGTGACCGGGTTCGACGGCACGGAGCACTCCGCCTACACCTATCCCCCGCTCACCACGGTCCGGCAGCCGGTCGCCGAGATGGCGGAAAGGGTGATCGAGCTCCTCACCAGCGGCCCCACGCTGCCCGTCCACGAGATCGCCCCGTTCGAGCTCGTCGTCCGCGAGTCGTGCGGTGTGCACGACTCGCGGACGACATAGGAGTCACGCCGGGGCCACCGGTCGCCCGATCGACAGCATCAGGCGGTTCGCCCAGTTGAAGAAGGCGGCGCCGTGGATGACGTCGGCGATCTCCAGGTCGTCGAGCCCCGCCGCACGCAGGCGTTCGACGTGCTCGGCGCCGAACGCGCTCGGGGTGTCGGTGAGGGCGACGGACGCCGCGACGACGGCGTTCCACCTCTCCCCCAGCTCGGCGCCGACCCCCTCCTCGAGGAGCAGGTCGACGTCGTCGACGCGCGTGCTGTGGTGCGCGGCGAAGCGGGAGTGCACCGAGGCGCAGAACACGCAGCCGTTGCGGCGGGACGCCGCGGTCGCGGCGAGCTCGCGCTCGGCACGAGGGAGTCCTTCGTCGACGTTGTAGAAGATGTCCTTGTCGACGAGGGTCCTCGCCCTCAGGATCTCCGGGTCGCGGGCGAGGAGCCGGAAGTAGTCGTTCTTGGCCCTGGACGCGTCGACCAGTCCCTCGTAGTGACGCTCGGTGAGGTCCTCCTCGGCGAGAGGGGCGAGATGGGGCCGCCAGCCGACCTCGGAGCGCGTGAACGCGTGCGGGTGCGGGGCGTCGTGGACGAGGACGCCGCTCTCGGCGATGGTCATGCCGCCGCCTCCAGCACGCGCAGGCCGGCCACGACGCGCTGCTGGAACGCGAGGAAGGACACCAGCTGCGAGAGCGTGACCACGCCGTCGGCGGACCAGCCGGCGTCGAGAAGCCGCCGGATGTCGGATGCCCCGGCCTCGCGCGGCCGGAACACCAGCAGATGCGTGTGCGCGAGAGCGGCCGCGAGCCGCTCCCCGAGCGCCTCGGCCGCGGCGCGCGAGGGTGCGTAGCGCTCGCCCTCGGTGTTCTCGTGCTGCAGCCCCGCCTCGGTGTAGGCGCCGAACGGCCCGGAGACCGCGGCATCCGAGGCCTCAGCGATCACGACGGCGGCCCTCGACGGATCCGCGGCGAGCGCGCGGTCGGCGTAGAAGGTCCCGGTCGCATCCGCGTCCCCCGCGAGCCGCGTGGCGAAGGCGGCGATCAGCTCGCGCTCGATCTGCGAGACGTGCGCGGACGACACGGGCTGGAAGAGCGCGTCGAAGCTGGCCTGCAGCTGCTCCCGGGTGACGGGGCGACGGCGGCGCAGCGCGTCGAGCCGCGGCGTCACCCCCGCGATCCGGTCGACGATGTCGGTGGTCATGCCTTCTCCTTGAGTGTGTCGGTGAGGGTGTCGGTGAGGGTGTCGGTGAGGGTGTCGGTGAGGGTGTCGGTGAGCGAATAGCCGAGGGCCGGGGCGACCCGCCCGGCGAAGAGCTCGATCGAGCGGAGCACGTGTTCGTGCGGCGCATCGACCGAGTGCACCTGGAATGCGATCTCCGTCGCGCGGGCGAGGGTGGTGTCGGCTGCAAGGGACTCGGCGACCTCCTCCGGCGTGCCGAGATGGGTGTCGAGCGCGGCGATGAGGTCGTCGAGGCCGTCGCCGGGGATCGTCTGCCCCTGGCGGCGGAACCCCTCCGCCGCACGGCGCAGCCCGACCTCGGCGAACCGCAGCGCCTCGGCGCGGTCGTCGGCCACGAAGACGGTGCGCGAGGCCGTGATCCGCGGCTCCGCTCCGGTCGGCAGCGCGTCCAGGTAGGCGTCGATGATCGGGTCCTGCAGGGCGGAGAGCGGTGCGTGCAGGTCGTCGACAGGGCGCGGCTGCGTGCGCGACAGCAGCAGCCCGTGACCGTGCACGCCCGCCCTGTGCCCGCCGGGGACGGAGAACGTCGCCTGCCAGATGCGCTCGGTCTGGGTGCCGGCATCCGGGTAGAGCGTGTTGTCCGCTCCGATGTCACGGCCTTCGAGCGCATCGAGCAGCACGCCGAGCTTGCGGTCGTAGGTCGCCGCTTTCGCGCGCACGTCCTCGCCGAAGGGCGGGAACGACGACGGAGTCCCTCCGCTGCCGAGGCCGAGGTCGATCCGTCCTCCCGAGAGGAGGTCGGCGACGACCGCGTCCTCGGCCACGCGCACCGGGTCCTCCAGCGGCAGCGTGATCACGCCGGTGCCGAGGCGGATCGACGCCGTCTGCGCTGCGACGTGCGCGAGGAAGACGAGCGGTGACGGCAGCCCTCCCTCCGCAGCGCGGAAGTGGTGCTGGGCGACCCAGGCGCGACCGATCCCGTGGCGCTCGGCGTGCACGATCTGCTCCGTCGCCAGCGCATAGCGCTCGGCCGGGGCGGCGTCGTCGAGGAGCCGCGTGAAGAATCCGACGGTGGGAGCGGTGGATGCGGTCATGCGTGGATCTCCGTTCCGGGAACCGCGGCGAGCAGCTCCCTCGTGTAGTCATGCCGGGGGTCGTGGAAAAGGTCCTCCGTCGCCCCCTCCTCGACGATCCGGCCACGGCGCATCACCGAGACCGTGTGGCTGATCCTGCGCACCACGGCGAGGTCGTGCGAGATGAACAGGTAGGTGAGCCCGAGTTCGGCCTGCAGCGAGGTGAGAAGCTCGAGGATGCGGGCCTGCACCGTGACGTCGAGCGCCGAGACGGCCTCGTCGAGCACGACGATCTCGGGGTCGACGGCCAGAGCCCTCGCGATCGCGACACGCTGCCTCTGGCCGCCGGACAGCTCTCGCGAGGTGCGCCCTGCCACGTCGGAGGGCAGCGCGACCCTGTCGAGCAGGGCGAGCGCGCGCTCCCGTCGCTCGGCGCGGGAGCCGACACGGAAGTTCTGCAGCGGCTCGGCGACGATGTCGACGACCTGCTGGCGCGGATCGAGCGAGGCGAACGGGTTCTGGTAGACGAGCTGGATCCGCCGGCGCAGCGACCGCAGCCGCTCGCCGGAGACCCCGGTCGCCTCGGCGCCGTCGATCTCGATGCGTCCGGCATCCGTCCGCTGGAATCGCGTGATCAACCGGGCGGTCGTGGTCTTGCCCGATCCGGACTCCCCCACCAGCGCGTGCGTCGTGCCGCGACGCACGCGGAACGACACGTCGTCGACGGCACGGAACCGCTCCCTGCCCGCGACGCGGAACTCCTTCACGAGCCCCTCCGCCACGATCGCGTAGGGGTTCTCGGCGGCGACCGCCGCGGCGTCACGAAGGAACGGAGGCGCCTCCGGCCGGCGGAACCCGGTGGCGAAGGCCGGGGCGTCGGACAGCAGCTGCCTCGTGTACGCATCGACCGGCGCGGCCAGCACGTCGGCGCTCGGCCCCTGCTCGACGATGCGGCCGTCCTTGAGCACCGCCAGGTGCTGCGCTCGGTCCGCCGCGACGCCGAGGTCGTGGGTGACCAGCAGGATGCTCGTCCCCTCCTCCCGTCGCAGCTCGTCCAGCAGGTCGAGCACACGGCGCTGCACGGTCGCGTCGAGGGCGCTCGTCGGCTCGTCCGCGATGAGCAGGCGCGGACGCAGTGCGATCGCCGTGGCGATGAGCACGCGCTGGCGCATGCCGCCGGAGAGCTCGTGCGGGTACTGCCGGGCCCTCAGGTCGGGGTCGTCGATGCCGACGCGGTCGAGCAGCTCGAGCACGCGCGCCCGACGTGCTCGCCCGTCGCGATGCCCGTGCAGCCGCAACACCTCCTCGACCTGCGCGCCGACCGGGCGCACGGGGTCGAGCGAGGTCACCGGATCCTGGGGGACGAGGCCGATCTCGGCCCCGCGGATGCCGCGCAACGCCCGGTCGCCCCATCCCGAGATGTCCAGGTCGCCCAGCCGCACGGTACCGGCGTCGATCCGTCCTCCCGCCGGGAGCAGACCGAGCAGCGCGTGCGCCGTGGTCGACTTGCCCGAGCCGGACTCGCCGACGAGGGCCAGGGTCTCCCCCTCGCCGATCTCGAACGAGACGTCGTGCACGACCTCACGGCCGGCGTAGGAGATGCGGAGACCTTCCGCAGAGAGGACGCTCATCGCGTGTTCCCGGTCATGACTTGTCCCTTCCGAGACGGTGGCTGATCGTCGTGGCTGTCATCGCGGCTGTCGCCGCGGACTCGGTACCGCCTCTGTGGTGGCCGATCATGACTTGTCCCTTCCGAGACGGTGGCTGATCCGGTTGGCGCTGAGCACCACCGCGACGACCACCAGGCCCGGCAGGGCCGTGAGCCACCAGGAGGTGCCGATGTAGTTGCGGCCCTCGGCGATCAGCAGACCCCACTCTGGCGTGGGCGGCGGGGCACCGTAGCCGAGGAAGCCGAGGGTGGAGATCGCGAGGATCGCGGTGCCGAACTGCAGCGCGGCGAGCGCGAGGATCGGCGTGAGCGAGTTGGGCAGCACATGCCGGCGCAGCACGGCGAGGAAGGTGCCGCCGCTGCCGTAGGCCGCCTCGACGTACTCCGTGCGGCGCACCCGCGCCACCTCCGACCGCATCAGCCGCGCGAAGGCGGCGACGCTGCCGAGACCGACCGCGAGCGCGGCGTTGACCGTGCCGAAGCCGAGCAGGATGATCACCGACAGCGAGAGCAGCAGCCCGGGGATCGCGAGCAGCACGTCGACGAGACGCATGAGCACGTCGTCGATCACGCCTCCGACGGCTCCGGCGATCGCACCGACGATCGTGCCGAGGGCGAGGCCGACGGTGACGGCGATGAGCGCTCCCGAGAGCGAGTGGACGGCGCCGTGCACGACGCGGCCGAACAGGTCGCGGCCGAGCGCGTCGGTGCCGAACCAGTGCGCGGCGCTCGGCGGGAGGAGTTTGTCGGCCGGAACGCCCGTGAGCGGGTCGCCCGGCGCGAACACCCCGGGCACGAGCGCCCAGAGCACGGCCACCGCCAGGACCGCAACGGCCAGATAGAGGCCCCAGGAGAGCGAGCGCGGCCGAGTCCTCCGCGTCCGCACGGATACCGGGATGACGGGTTCGGGGGCGTCGACGGACGAGGGCGCGGTGTCGATGACGGTCATGCGCCCGCTCCGATCGCCGCACCGTTCCGCTGACGCGGATCGATGAGAGGGGTGATGAGGTCGACGGCGAAGCTGATCAGCACGAACCCCAGCGCCGAGAGCAGCACGACGCCCTGCAGCACCGGGATGTCCTGATTGGCGACCGCCTGCTCGGTGAGACGCCCGATGCCGGTGCGCCCGAACACGGTCTCGGTGACCACGGCGCCGCCGACCAGTTCTCCGAACAGCACGCCGGCGATCGTGAGCGTCGGCACGGCCGCGTTGCGGGCGACCGAGCGGGTGAGCACCCAGACCGGCGGCGCGCCCTTGGCGCGCACGACGGTGACGAACGGCTGCGCCTGCACCCGGTCGATGGCCCGCACGAGCACCTGCGCCAACGGCGCCGAGATCGGCACGGCCAGTGTCAGCACGGGCAGGATGAGGCCGCGCACGGGGTCTGCGCCGACGATCGGCACCCAGCCGAGTCCGAAGGAGAAGACCTGGATGAGCAGGATGCCGAGCCAGAAGACGGGGACCGCGACGAACAGGCCCGGCGCCTGCCGCAGGGCCGTGCGGAGCCAGCCGAACGGGGCGAGTGACGACAGCCCGGCGACGAGCACGGCGATCCCCAGCGCGACGACCAGCCCGAGCGCGGCGAGCAGCAGCGTCGACGGCAGCGCCTCCGCCAGCATCGTCAGCACCGGAGTGCCGAACTGCGTGGAGTAGCCGAAGTCTCCCGCCGTGAACCCGATGGCCGCGTGCAGGTACTGCTCCCACCACGGCAGGTCCGTGCCGTAGGCCGCCCGGATGCTGTCGAGCTGATCCGGTGAGAGCCCGAGGCTGGGGTCGGAGAACTTGATGAGGATCGCATCGCCCGGCAGCAGCTGCAGCAGGAAGAAGGTGGCCGTGAAGGCCGCGATCAGAACGATCGCGGCCTGCCCGGCTCGTCGGAGGACGAAGGTCATCAGTGCTCCTGCAGCCAGACCCCGGAGAAGGTCGGACGACCCACCGACTCGGAGGCGAATCCCTGCACGTAGGTCGCGGCGCCGTAGACCTGCGGCTCCTCGAACAGCGGGATCACATACGCCTGCTCGGCGATGTAGTCCTGCACCGCCTGCGAGTCCGCGATGCGCGTGTCGGCATCGGGCTCGGATGCGACGGCCAGGAGCAGCTTGTCGAGCTCGGCGTCGGTGGAGATGAGCACGTCGCGGTTCTTCGAGTAGTACTGGCTCTTGATCACGTCGAGGTCGGCGCGGCCGACCATGGAGTGGTAGAAGCCGGTCTTGGCAGGGTCGCGGGTGTCCTCCGCATAGCTGCCGGCGTCGCCGGGCTTGACGGTGAGCTCGACGCCGACCTTCGCGAGCTGCTGGGCGACCAGCTCGAGCGTCTGCTTCGACAGCGGCTGCGGCTTCGCCTCGTACACGGTGATCGACAGGCGCTGCCCGTCCTTCTCGCGGATGCCGTCGGAGGCGGGCTTCCAGCCAGCCTCGTCGAGCAGCTTCTCGGCCTTCTCCGGGTCGTAGGCGTAGTGCGCCGACTCGTCCTTGTACCCGATGGCCTGCGAGGAGAGCACCGAGGTCGCCACCGGGTAGTTCTCGGTGAACAGCGTGTCGACGATCTCCTTCGCGTCCACCGCGGCCACGAGAGCCTGACGGACCCGGAGGTCCCCGAGCAGCGGGTTGCCGGGGCGCAGGGCGATCGAGTTGTTCACGCCGCGCGTCTGCGGGGCGTAGAGGGTGAAGCCGGCCGATTCGACGCGGTCCTCGTCGAAGGCCTGCACGTAGCGCACGACGTCGGCCTGACCGGCGAGCAGCGATCCGATGCGCACGGATTCCTCGGGCGTCACCAGCACGTGCACGGCGTCGAGGTACGCCCGCCCCTGGTTCGGGGAGCTCTCCGGCGCCCAGTCGTAGTCGTCCCGAGCGGTGAGCGTGTACTCGGTGCCGAGCTTCTCGTCGGTGACGGTGAAGGGCCCGGAGCCGACGATGTTCTCCGCGTTGCCCGCGCCGAAGTCCTCGATCGTCCCGTCGAGCGTCTCCGGGGAGAGCAGTCCGGAGTTGATGGTCGACGTGGCCTGCAGGAACCCGGGCGCGGGCGCCGAGAAGCGGAAGACCACCGTGTCGGCGTCGACCACCTCGCTGCCGGCGTAGTTGTTGATCGCCTCGGAGACCGTGAGGCCGCGCTCGGCGTCGCCGAGGCCGTAGGTGTCGAAGTTCTTCGCGACCGCGGCCGCATCCACCGGCGTGCCGTCGGAGAAGGTGACGCCGTCGCGGAGGTCGAAGGTGTACTCCGTCGCGTCGTCGTTGACCGTCCAGTCCGTGGCGACCCAGGGCTCGATCTCCAGCGTGTCGGGGTTCTGCCAGGTGAGCCGGGCGGTGATGTTGGTGACGATGCCGCCGTTCGGATAGAAGCCGGCCTGCGGCGGGTACAGGTTCGTGTACGTCTGGTGCTCGAGATAGGTCAGCGTGCCCCCGGCGACCGGGTCGCCCGCGGCGGCGGGCGCGTTCGAGGTGGAGGGCGATGTCGCGCACGCGACGAGACCCGCCGCCATCACGAGCGGGAGTGCGACGGCGGCGACGCGAACGGGGCGGCGGTTCATGCGGGGGCCTCCTGGAGGGCTGTGAGGTGCAAGGTGGGCTTCACGCTAGGGAGCACCGACCCGGCGGCGCCACGCGACGGACACCGCCGTTCACGCGACGTCACCACGGGTCACGCCTCGACATACGGCGTCACACCGAGGCGGTCGCGCAGCGTCTCGCCGGGCCGTCCGAGCAGGCCGCGGCGCCGCAGCTCCGGCGCGGCGATCCGGGTGAACGCCTCGAACTGCGCCGGCTGATAGGCCGAGAGCACGTTGAAGCCGTCGGCGGCCCCGTTGTCGCGCCAGCTCTCGAAGTGATCGGCGATGGTCGAGGCGTCGCCGACCACGAAGGCGGCGGGCACGGCGTGCGCGGCGACGAGGTGCCGCCAGGTGAGCGGATGCTCCGCCCCCGAGCCCTGCACGCCCACGCCCGCGATGCGGCCGAGCCGCTCCACGAGGGCCGCACCCTTGTCGGCCAGGCGCGCGGCCTCGGCCGACGTGACGGGCGCGTCGAAGGCGGCGGAGCGCAGCGGGTCGTCCGGCGCCACGCCCAGCGCATCCGCGAGCGCGCCCACCGTGCGGCCGTCGGGGAAGGCGACGCGGGCGCGCTGATGCCCCTCGGCCAGAGGCACGAGCGCGAGCAGCCTCTCCACGATGCGGCGGGCATCGGCATCCGTCTCCGCCACGACGGGCAGCACGGGCGCGATGACCTTCACGGCCTCGGGCGAGCGGCCCGCCTCCGCGGCGATGTCGCGCAGCGTGTTGCGCGTGGCGACGGCGCCGGCCAGATCGGGGGCGGCGATGAGCGCGAGGTCGGCCTCCGTGGCGGCGAGCGCACGCGAGCGGGGCGAGGTGCCGGCGTGCACGATCGGGATCTGCCCCTGCGGCGGCCTGGCCGCGTTGAGGGGGCCGGCGACCCGCAGGTGCTCCCCGCGCACGTCGGCGGCCCGCAGCGACTCCGGGTCGATGAGCACCCCGCGCTCGGCGTCGGCCACCCAGGCGTCCTCGCCCCAGGAGTCCCACAACCGGCGCAGCGCGGTCACGAACTCCTCGGCGCGGTCGTAGCGGGTCTCGGTGTCGGCGTGCGCGTCGCGGCCGTGGTTGCCCGCTGCGCGCGGCTCGGCGCCCGTGACGAGGTTCACCCCGGCGCGGCCGCCGCTGAGCACATCGAGCGAGGCGAGCTGCCGCGCTGTGCCGTAGGGGTCGGCGTAGGTGGTGTTGACCGTGGCGATCAGGCCGATGCGGCTGGTCACCCCCGCGAGGTGGAGCACCGCGCTCACCGGATCGATGCGGGCGAGGAGGTAGGGGTCGCGGAACTCGAGGTCGGGCCCCGTGGCGAGCCAGTCGCCGAAGAAGAGGTAGTCGAGCCCCGCGTCCTCCGCCTCCCGTGCGATGAGCCGCAGCACGGCGGCGTCGTCAGAGGGGTGGCGGTGGGCTCCGGGCTGCCGCCATCCGGAGGGGTAGGCGCCGAGCGTGCGCACCATGGCGCCGATGAGAAGTGGTTCGGTCATGGCCGTCACGCTAGGAGCGCCCCGGGCCACGCGCGACCGGGATGAAGCACGGGGTATCACGGCGCAACAGTTCGACGCACACCGCCCACCCTCTACGCTGAGACACATGACTGGTCTTCGTTGGGGAATCCTGGCCACCGGCGGCATCGCCGGCGCCTTCGCATCCGATCTGCGCGCCGCCGGCCTCGACCTGGTGGCCGTCGGCTCCCGGTCGCAGGAGTCGGCCGACGCCTTCGCCGCCCGCTACGGCATCGCGCACGCGCATCCCTCGTATGAGGCCCTGGTCGCCGATCCCGACGTCGACATCGTCTACGTGTCGACCCCGCACCCCATGCACCACGCCAACGCCCGCCTCGCCCTCGAAGCGGGCAAGCACGTGCTCGTCGAGAAGGCGTTCACCGTGACCCGCGCCGAGGCCGACGATCTGAGGTCGCTCGCCGCGGAGCGCGGCCTGCTCGTCACCGAGGCGATGTGGACCCGCTACCTGCCGCAGATGGTGCGCATGCGCGAGCTCGTCGCCGAGGGCGCCCTGGGCGAGATCCGCACGGTGTCGGCCTCGCACACCCAGCTGCTGCCCGACGACCCCGCGCACCGGCTGAACGCCCTGGAGCTCGGGGGCGGCGCCCTGCTCGACCTCGGCATCTACCCGATCTCGTTCGTCTGGGACGTGCTCGGGGCCCCCACGAGCGTGCGGGCGGTCGGCCGGCTCATCGAGACCGGCGCCGATGCCGAGGTCGCCACCGTCATGACCCACGAGGGCGGCGTGGTCTCGACGACGTTCTCCTCGTCGCGAGCGGCCGGAGCCAACACCGCCGCCGTCCTCGGCACGAAGGCCCGCATCGAGATCGAGCCCGCCTGGTCCGCATCGTCCCGCCTCCGGCTCATCTCCGCCGATGGCGAGGTGCTCGAGGAGATGGGCGGCCCGCTGGCCGACGGCGCCCCTCGGGGCATGGAGCACGAGGCGCACGCGGCCGAGCGGCTCGTGCGCGACGGCATCCTGGGCGGCGATCTCATGACGATCGACGACAGCGTCGCGATCATGGGCACGCTCGACGAGATCCGAGCGCAGATCGGCGTGCGGTATCCCGGCGAGGAGGCGAGCAATGGCTGAGATCACGGACGCCCGCGTGGCGGTCTACCTGGACTTCGACAACATCGTCATCTCCTGGTACGACCGGGTGCACGGGCGCAACTCCTACGGCAAGGACCGCCAGCGCATCACGGAGAACCCGAACGACCCCGAGGTGGCCGAGCGCCTCAAGGGAGCCATGATCGAGGTCGGCGCGATCATCGACTACGCCGCCTCCTTCGGCACCCTCGTGCTCACCCGCGCCTACGCCGACTGGTCGTCGCCGGTCAACGCCGAGTACCGCTCGCAGCTCGTCGCCCGCGCCGTCGACCTCGTGCAGCTCTTCCCCGCCGCGGCGTACGCGAAGAACGGCGCCGACATCCGCCTCGCGGTGGACGCCGTGGAGGACATGTTCCGGCTGCCCGATCTCACGCACGTCGTGATCGTCGCCGGCGACAGCGACTACGTGCCCCTGGCGCAACGCTGCAAGAGGCTGGGCCGGTACGTGATCGGCGTCGGCGTGGCCGGCTCCACCGCCAAGTCGCTCGCTGCGGCCTGCGACGAGTTCGAGTCCTACGACTCGCTGCCCGGCGTCGTGCGGCCCGCGAAGACCGAGGCTCCCGCTCAGGGAGCCGACGCCGCCGCGCCGGCCAAGGCGAAGGCGACCAAGCCGGCCGCCAAGAACGGCCGCGCCAAGGCTCCGCAGAAGCTCGACGAGCAGGGCGAGGCCACCGAGCTGCTGCAGCGCGCTCTGCGGCTGGGCCACGACAAGGCGGATGCCGACGAGTGGCTGCACAGCTCGGCGGTGAAGACGCACA
Source organism: Microbacterium hydrocarbonoxydans (assembly GCA_040395495.1). Classification (GTDB taxonomy): domain Bacteria; phylum Actinomycetota; class Actinomycetes; order Actinomycetales; family Microbacteriaceae; genus Microbacterium; species Microbacterium hydrocarbonoxydans_D. Next base: position 67,788 of record JBEBQG010000011.1, read on the forward strand.
TGCGGCGGATGGACCCGTCGTTCAGCGAGAAGGCCCTGGGCTACCGCTCGTTCTCCGACTTCCTGAAGTCGCGCGACGACATCGCCGAGCTCGAGGAGACCGGGCACGAGCGCCTGGTCAGGCTGCGGGAGCCCGCAGCCTGACCAGGGAGCGACCGGCTCAGAGGGTGGTCGCGTAGGGGTCGAACGACGCGTCGAGCGATCCGACGTCGCCCAGCGTGCTGCGCACCGGCACGATGGTGCGCGACTCGGCGGCCTCCTCGATCGACAGCAGCGTGTCGAGCACGTGGTAGCCGAACTCCCCGGTGGCGACGTGCGGACGTCCGTCGCGCACCGAGCGCACCATGTCGAGGAGTCCGAGCCCGCGCCCGGAGACCACGCCCTCCTGGTCGACGGGCACGATCTCCTGCTCGATGGGCTCGGGCGGGATGAACATGCGCGTGAGCGGCCTCGTGATCGAGATCGCTCCGCCGAAGGTGTTCGGATCCGGGATCACGAGGGTGCCCTCGGTGCCGGTGATCTCCACGACCCCCGTTCGGAGCATCGGGGAGTCCGTGCTGTAGAGGCTCTGGGCCTGACCGCCCCGCTCGAAGTCCATCAGCACGCTCAGAGTCGTCGGCACCTCCACAGGGAACTCCTGCCCGGCCAGCGGCCCCTCCTGCACACGCCGGGTCTCCTGCCCCTTCAGCCCGAGGGCGGCGACGGCGGCGACGGGACCGAAGACGTGCACGAGCGTCGACACGTAGTACGGCCCCATGTCCAGCAGCGGCCCTCCGCCCGTGGCGTAGAGGAACGCGGGGTCGGGGTGGAAGATCTCCGGCCCCTGCCACTGGAAGGTCGTCTGCGCGAACAGCGGACGGCCGATGTCCCCGCGCGCGATCAGCCGCTTCGCGGTCTGCACCCCGGGGCCGAGCACCGTGTCGGGAGCCGCGCCGACGCGCAGTCCTGCGGCATCCGCGACGTCCAGCAGCCGCCTGGCCTCCTCGCGGCTCACACCGAGCGGCTTCTCCGTCCATACGTGCTTACCCGCGGCGATGATCGCCTCGGACACCTCGACGTGCGCGGCCGGCGGCGTGATGTTCACGACGATGGCGATGTCGGGGTCGCCGAGCACCGTCTCCACCCCGCCGGACGACGGGATGCCGTACTTCGCCGCCTGGGCGTGAGCCCGCTCCTCGATCACGTCGGCGATCGCGAGCACGCGCAGGTCGGGGAAGGCGGTGAGGTTCGTGAGGTACTGGTCGCTGATGTTGCCCGCGCCGATGACGCCGACGCCGACCGTGGCGGAGCCGCCGGCCATCAGCCGGCGACCTTCTCGTCGAGGTAGACGCGGCTGCGCTCGACCGCGTCGAGCAGATCGCCCTCGTAGTGGTCGAACTCGACGATCGCGAGCTCCAGTGCCGGAGCGGCGGCGATCGCCTCGACCAGGGGCACCCGCCCCTCGCCGGCCGGCACCTGGTCGGCCGGCGGATACGCGTCCAGCAGGGCGGGGTCGAGTGTGCCGTCCTTGGCGTGCACGGCGACGACGCGGTCGCCGAGACGCTGCAGGAGCGCGACGGGATCGACACCGCCACGGGCCACCCAGTACAGATCGACCTCGAGCACCACGCGCTCGTCGAGGAGACCTGCGAGCACCTCCAGGCCGGTGACGCCGTCGAACGTCGCCTCCAGCTCGTGCGCGTGGTTGTGGTAGCCGACGCGGATGCCCTCGGCCTCTCCGATCTCGGCGGCGGCGTTGAGCAGACGCGCGGTCTCCTCGATCTGTGCGACCGACTCCCAGCGCGCGGGCTCGGTGTAGGGGTCGATGACCGTCCCCATGCCGAGCGTCTTCGCCGCGGCGAACACCTCGGCGGGCGTGGGCACCGGGATCGTCGTCCCGCTGCCGTCGGGGTTGACGAAGGACTCGGACGCGAGGAAGGCGTGACCGCTGGGCGCACGCAGGCCGGCCGAGGAGAGCGCGGCGGCGAGCGACTCTGCGCGGTGCACGAAGTCGTAGGGCTCCACCGCGGAGAACCCGCGGGCGGCGACGGCCGAGAGGGTGCCGTCGAGGTCGGCGTCCAGCTCGCTCCTGAGCGTGAACAGCTGGATGGATGTCTGTACCGGCATCGGTGGTGCTCCTTCGTTGTCTCCGGTGACGCGGGGTGGTGATCAGCCCGTGCGAGGAAGGCTATCACTCAAAACCTCCGAGTGGAAGTTTTCATTCGATAGACTGCGACCATGCCCGATCAGAACGCCACGACGCGCCGGCGCGGCGCCTACGCGAAGGGGGTCGCCCGCCGCCAGGAGATCCTGGACCGCGCGATCGAGGTGTTCGCGGAGCGGGGTTCCGACCGCACCAGTCTGCGCGCCATCGCGAGCGCCGTCGGGGTCACCCACGCCGCCCTCACCCACTACTTCGGCTCCCTGGAGGAGCTGCTGGTGGCCGTCTACCTCGCCAGCGGCGACGCAGACGGCGAGCACGTCCCCCCGTCGGACGACGTCACGCCGGTCGGCATGATGATCGAGTCCGCCCGCACCAACCGCGAGGTTCCCGGCCTCGTGCAGCTGTACTCCTCGCTCATCGCCGCCGCCCTGGAGGAGGGCCACCCCGCGGCCAGGGAGTTCGCGACCGCGCGCTTCGCCGCCCTGCGCACGGAGCTCACGGCGCGAGTGCGCGCGCAGCAGGCGTCGGGGCTCATCCGCGACGACGTGCCCGCCGACGCCGTGGCCGCGCTCGTGATCGCGGCATCCGACGGATTGCAGACGCAGTGGCTCCTCGACGACGCGGCCCCTCAGCACGAGGCGCTGGCAGCGCTCGAGCTCCTGCTCCGCGCGCCCGCGTCAGGAGCGCAGTGACCGCCAGCCCAGGGCGACGAGCAACGCGGTGAAGACCCCGATCGCCGCATAGGCGATCCGCGGGCCGAGGGCGTCGGCTAGACTGCCGACGAGCAGTCCCGTCACCACGGTGGACCCGGGGAGCATCATCGCCCAGATGCCCATGACCCGGCCGCGCATGAGGGCGGGGGTCTCCAGCAGCACCAGCGCGTTCGCGCGTGCGATGAACCACATCGACGCTCCACCGGCCAGGGCGGTCGCCGCGAGCAGCAGCGGCAGGGTCGGGGCCGCCGAGACGAGCAGCACCGAGGCGGCGAGCGCGACCGCGAGCGCGCGCACCTCCTCGCTCCGGGGCACGATCGGCCCGGTCGCCGAGAACAGCGCACCGGGCAGTGCGCCGAGCCCGAAAGCCACGGCGATCGCGGCGTAGCCCTCCCCTCCGGCGCCGAACACCTGCGTGGCCATGAGCGGCATGACCACGGCGATGTTGTAGGAGGCCGCCGCCCCCACCGCGAGCAGCAGGGTCGTGCGGATGCGCGGGGTGGTGAAGGCGTACCGCCACGGCCCCGAGACCGCGGGCTCCCGGCGCGCGACGGGCGGAGCGCCCTCTCCCGCGACCGCGACGGTCCGGTCCCGGTCCGGCATGCGGAGCAGCAGGAGCACGAGGATGCCGGGGGCGAACGACGCGGCGTTGACCACGAAGCACCACCCCACTCCGCCCGCGACGAGGATCGCCCCCGCGACCGCCGGTCCGACGATCCGCGAGGAGTTGATGATCACCTCGTTCATGCTCACGGCGCTCGTCGTGCGCTCGCGTCCGACGAGATCGAGCACGAGGAGTTGACGAGCCGGGTTGTCGACGGCGAAGGCGATCCCCTGCGCGAGGGCGAGCCCGAACAGCGCGGGGAGCGTGACGAGTCCGCCGAACGCCAGCACCGCCAGCACCGCTGCCACCACGGCTTGCGCCGCCTGTGTGCAGAGGAGAACTCCTCGTCGGGAGAATCTGTCGACGAAGACACCGGCGAGCGGACCGGCGAGCAGGGTCGGCAGCATCACGGCACCCGTGACGATCCCGAGCGCGATGCCGTCTCCTCCGAGCTCCACCACCAGCCAGGCGATCCCCACCATCGACGCCGTGCCCCCGGAGCCGGAGACGAACTGGGCGATGCTCCACCGGCGGAAGGCGGGATCCTGCAGAGAGGAGAACGACCTCGCCAGGGCCGCGGCGGTGAACCGCGACCCGCGCGCCGCGGTCACTGGTTGCGGAAGGCGGCGTCGAAGGAGGCGGTGGGCGGCGGCCAGAGCAGGGAGCGCACGAAGCCCACGGCCTCGGCGGCGCCGTGCAGTCGGTCCATGCCCGCGTCCTCCCATTCGATGGAGATCGGTCCGGTGTAGCCGATCGCGCCGAGGGCGCGGAACGCGTCCTCCCAGGGCACGTCGCCGTGCCCGGTGGAGACGAAGTCCCACCCGCGCCGCGGGTCGCCCCAGGGCAGGTGCGAGCCGAGCACGCCGGCGCGGCCGTTGCGCGGCCGCATCCTCGTGTCCTTGCAGTCCACATGGTAGATGCGGTCCTGGAAGTCCCAGATGAACCCGACGGGGTCGATGTTCTGCCACATCATGTGCGAGGGGTCCCAGTTGAACCCGAACGCCTCGCGGTGGCCGATCGCCTCCAGCGCCCGCACGCTCGACCAGTAGTCGTACGCGATCTCCGACGGGTGCACCTCGTGCGCGAAGCGCACCCCCTCGGCGTCGAACACGTCGAGGATCGGGTTCCACCGGTTCGCGAAGTCCTCGAAGCCGGCGTCGATCACCTCGGCGCCCACGGGCGGGAACATCGCCACGTACGGCCAGATCGACGATCCGGTGAACCCGACGACCGTGTCGACGCCCAGCTTGCGGGCGACCCTGGCCGCCCGCTTCATGTCCTCCGCCGCACGTTGCCTGACGCCCTCGGCATCCCCGTCCCCCCACACGTACTCGCGGAGGATCGCCCGGTGCCGGAAATCGATCGGCGCATCGCACACCGCCTGCCCCGCGAGGTGGTTCGAGATCGCGAACACCTGCAGCCCGTGCCGGTCCAGGATCTCCCTGCGCGATGCGAGGTAGGCGTCGTCCTCATCGGCCCGCCGCAGGTCGAGGTGGTCGCCCGACGCGGCGATCTCCAGGCCGTCGTAGCCCCACGACGCGGCGAGCCTGGCCACCTCCTCGAACGGGAGATCGGCCCACTGGCCGGTGAACAGGGTGACCGGGCGGGATGACGTGCTCACGATGCCTCCGGATAGTTCTCCGCGATCCACGCCCAGCTCGTCTTCGCGCTCTCGAACGGCTCCATGCTGGGCTTGTCCACCTCGATGATGACATCGCCGGCGAAGTCCTCTGGCAGCTGTGCGAGCGCCTCCGCGATGGGCACGTCGCCGAGCCCGGGCTCCAGGAAGAACCGCTGCCCCATGACGTCGAAGTACGGGGTGTGCGTCGCGCGCCCCGCGGCGGCGATCCCGAGGTCCATGTCCTTCACGTGCAGGTCGGAGATGCGGTCGGCGTGCGCGGCCACCCAGTCCACGACGTCCACGCCCGTCCAGGCGAGGTGGCCGATGTCGGGGCCGGCGGCGAGCAGGGATGCCGGCACGGCGTCGAGCACGTGGTCGTACTCCTCCTCGGTCTCGATCCAGGTGCCGACGTGATTGTGCAGCGCCGGCGTCACGCCCTCGGCCTTCAGCACCTCGGCGGCCTCGCCGATGATGTTCACGACCCGGTCCAGCCGCGCCCTGTCGAACGCATGGCCGATGGCGGCGGCGGCGTCGATGCGGGGGCGACCCGGTGCCATGTCGGCCGCGAGGAACACCCTGTCCAGTCCCATGTACAGCGTCTCCTCGGCACGGCGGCGGATGCCGTCGAACCAGCGGAAGTGCGCCTCCCGGTCGCCGGCGTGGTCGCGGCCGAACTCCTCCGGGAGACCGATGTGCACGTAGCCGGGCGAGAGCCGCAGACCGGAGTCGGCGACCACCCTGGCGTACGACTGCAGCGTCTGCGTGGGGAGCACCTCGAGCATGACCGCCGAGTACCCCGCCTCGCGCACCTGCGCGAGGATCTTCGGCTGCTTCGGCAGGAAGGTCGACAGGTCGAACTCCCACCCCACCTCCCCCGGCTCGCCGGTCGCGTCTCCGAGTCCGACGGTGATCCACTGCAGCGTGTTCAGCGAGAAGTGCTCGCGCGTGAGTGCCATGATGCGTGCTCCTCGTTCTCAGGCCGTGACGTCCGCGAGCCAGGCCGCCGTGTGGCGCGCGCTGGCCTCCGGGTCCATCGTCGCGCGGTCGACCTCGATGATGATCCAGCCGCCGAACCCGTCCGGCAGGGCCGACAGCGTGTCGACGATGTCGAGGTCGCCGAGGCCGGGCTCGCGGTAGAGGCCGAGGTCGGTCGCGCGCTCGTAGGTGAGCCCCTCCTCGCGCGTACGGCGGCTGAGCTCCGCGTCGAGGTCCTTCACGTGCAGGTCCTGCACGCGGTCGGCCCACTTCGCGATCGCGGCCTTCGCATCGATGCCGGCCCACTCCAGGTGACCGATGTCGAACGAGGCGCCGAGACGGGACGCGTCGATGCTGTTCAGCACGTGCTCGTACTCGTGCTGCGTCTCCACCCAGGTGCCGACGTGGTTGTGCAGACCGGGACGCACGCCCTCGGCGTTGAGCACGTCGACGGCCTCGTCGAGCACCTCCGTCCACTCGTCCAGGCGGTCCTGCGAGAAGTCGTAGCCGATCGCCGGCTTCTGCCAGCGCACGCCGGCCTGGTCGACCTCGGCCGCCACGAAGATCGTGTCGAGTCCGACGTAGTTCGACTCCTCGGCCTTCCGACGGATCGAGTCGAACCAGTGGATGCGCTCGAACGTGCCCTTGTCCAGGCGTCCGCCGTGGTCGCTCGGCAGCGGCACCTCGGCGTAGCCGGGGGCGAGGGCGAGCCCGGCATCCGCGATCATCTTCGCGTAGTTCTGCAGGGTCTGCGTGTCGAGCACCTCGAGCATGGTCGCCGAGAACCCGGCGTCCTTGATCGCCCGCAGCACGTCCGGGTACTCCGAGACGAAGGCGGGATCGGCGAAGCGCCACAGGCTCGCGCTGTCGAGGTCGGAGGGGTCCTCCTTGACGTTGATCCACTGGATGGCGTTGAGGGCGAACTTCAGTTCTTTCGGCGACATGGGAGGCGGCCTTTCGTTGTCACTTCAAGCCCGTGGCGGCGACGCCCTGGATGAAGTACTTCTGGAGGAAGAGGAAGAGGATGAGGATCGGCAGGAGCACGACCATGGCCCCTGCCAGCAGCAGGCCGAAGGAGATCGTGTTCGACGCCTGGGACGCGACCGAGAGGCCGACGGGAGCCGTATAGGTCGACTGGGACTGCGCGACCACGAGCGGCCAGAGGAAGTTGTTCCACGAGGTGAGGAACGACAGGATCGCGACCGTCGCGAGACCGGGCCCGGTGAGCGGGAGGAACACGCGGAAGAAGATCCGCGCCTCGCTCGCCCCGTCGAGGCGGGCGGCCTCCATCAGCTCGAAGGGCACGCCGTGCGCGAACTGGCGCATGATGAACACGCACAGCGGCAGCACCAGCACGGGCAGGATGATCGCGGCGAGCGAGTTGACCAGCCCCAGCTGCACGACGATCACGAACTGCGGCACGAACAGCGCCACGTACGGCACGATCATCGACACGATCACGAGCGGGAACACGACACCGCGTCCGCGGAACCGCAGCTTGGCGAGCGCATACCCCGCCATCGCGCTGAACAGCACGTTGCCGACGATCGCCACCGCCGAGACGATGAAGCTGTTCGCCATGTACGTGCCGAAGCCGCGGTCGGCGAAGAGCTGGATGTAGTTGTCGATCTGGAACGACTCGGGGAACCACGCCCCCGGGTTGCCGAGGAACTCCGACTGCGTCTTGAACGAGCCGAAGAACACCCAGACGAACGGGAGGAGCATGAACACGGTGATGACGATCAGGGCGGTGTAGTTCAGCGCCTGACGCGTCGGAGACAGAGTCTTCAATGTTTCGGCCTCAGCATTCGGAACTGGACGATCGCGACGATGCCGACGAGCAGCAGCAGGAGCACCGACCCCGCCATCGAGGCGGACACGTTGCCGAAGCCGAACTGCTCGTACACCCACACGGCGATCGATTTGGTGGATCCGAGCGGACCGCCCTTCGTGAGAAGGTACGGCTCCTCGAAGATGTTGAGGAACGACACGGTCTGCAGCACCGTCACCAGCAGGGTGGTCGGGCGCAGCAGCGGGAGCGTGATCGACCACAGCCGGCGCATGGCGCCGGCGCCGTCGGTCTGCGCCGCCTCGTAGATCTCCTCCGGCACCGCCTGGAGCCCGGCGAGGAAGAGGATCATGCAGGTGCCGGTGGTGCGCCAGACGCCCATCATCACGACCGTGGTGATCGCCCAGCCCGGTTCGCCGAGCCAGTTCGGCTGCGGCAGGCCGAGGTCGCCGAGGGTGTTGTTGACGGGGCCGGTGATCGAGAACGCGTACTGCCAGATCACGGCGGCGGCGACGATGTTCGTGATGACCGGCACGTAGGCGGCCGCGCGGAAGAAGGTCTTCAGCCGGCGGATGCCGTTGTTGAGCATGAGCGCGAGGGCGAGCCCCAGCGCCATGCTCAGCGGCACGCAGAGCACGACGAACATCACGGTGTTGAGGAACGCGCTCTGGAACCCCGGGTTGCCGAGGATCTCGACGAACCCGTCGACACCGGTGAAGTTGACGTTGAGCGGGTTGCGGATGTCCTTCGCGCTCATGTCCGTCAGGCTCGCGCCGATGGCGAGCACGGCGGGGATCGCGGTGAAGACGAAGAAGATGAGCAGGAACGGGACCAGGAAGAGCCACGCGGTGGTGACCTCGGCCCTGGAGCCGCCGTGCGCCTTCCCGATGCCCCGGGGGCGCCTGTTCGGCGCCCCCGGGGTGACCATGACGCGGGTCGCGGTGGTGGACATGAGGTGGTCAGTCGCCCATCCCGATGGACTCCGCCTGGGCCTGGGCGTTGTCCAGAGCCTCCTGGGCGGAGAGGCCGCCACGGACGACCTTCTCCATCTGCTCGCCGATGATCGTGCCGACCTGGGTCCAGGTCGAGACCTTGGGCAGCGTGATGCCGGTCTCCAGGCCCGCCTCGACGGTCTGCAGCAGCGGGTCGCCGGAGAGCTGGGGGTCCTCCCACGCCGCCTTCACGGCCGGCATGTTCTTGAAGATCTCGTACCACTTCACCTGCTGCTCGGGCTGCGACATCCAGCGCGCGAACTTCCAGGCGGCGTCCTTGTTCTTCGAATCGGAGGGGACCATCCAGCTGCCGCCGCCGACCGTGGTCGCGGCGTCGCCCTCGGGGCCGACCGGCATGGCGGCCAGCGAGATGTTCTTCTCGGCCCAGCCCTCGCCGTTGGCGTCGTCGAACCAGCCGTAGAACCAGGGGCCGCCGTCGACGATCGCCGCGTTCTTGCCCGTCGTCGTCCACGACACGGTGTCGAGGAAGGCGGGGCCGTCCGGCGAGGCGAGGCCGTCGGCCATGAAGCCGGCCCAGTACTCGAGCGCCTCCACGTTCTCCGGCGAGTTGATCGTCCACGTGCTCTGGTCGTCGGAGATGAAGCCGCCGCCGTTCTGCGCGGAGAAGGTGAGGAGCTGACGGGCCGTGTAGGCGTCGTACGCCGCGTACAGCGCGAGCGGGTACTCGACGCCCGACTTCTTCAGCCCCTCGGCGAAGGTGCGCAGGCCGTCCCAGTCCTTGGGCGCCTCGACGCCGGCCTCCGCCGCGAGGTCGGTGCGGTAGAGCACCATGTCGGCGTAGGCGTACCACGGCACGCCGTAGGCGACGTCGTCCTTGACCGAGTTCTCCCAGATGACGTCGAAGAAGTCCTTCGGGTCGACCAGGCCGTCCGGCACGGCGTCGAAGCCGCCGGTCGCGATCAGCGACGACTGCGTCTCGGTGAACGAGTAGATCAGGTCGGGAACGGTGCCGGCCGTGATGGCGGCGGTGAGCTTGGACGCGAACTCCGCCTCCGGAACCTGCGTCATGTTGATCGTGACGTCGGGGTTCTCCTTGGTGAACTCGTCGAACATCTGCGGCAGCTCGGCGCCGTCGGCGCCCTGCGTCCAGATCTCGACCGAGCCCGTGGCCGGCTTGTCGTCGACGGTCGTCGACTCTCCGCCGGCGGCGGGGCCGTCGTCGCTGCGTCCGCAGCCGGTCAGCAGCAGAGCGGTCGACACGGCGAGCGCGGTACCGGCGAGCATCGCCTTGCGGCGACGCGGGGTGATGGTGTGCATCGCGATCAACTCCTTCGTTGTTTCGGGTGGTGCTGTCGTTGTTTCGGGTAGTGCTGTTCGGGTGGTGCTGTGTTCGGGTGGTGCTGTGTTCGGGTGGTGGTGGGTGAGATGGTGCGGGTCAGAGGGCGGCGACGATCGCACGCGAGATGCGCACCGACAGGATCGCTGCGGTGAGCGTCGAGTTGCACGTCAGCGCCGTGGGGATGACGCCGTTGCCGGCGAGGAACAGGTTGTCGGTGCCCCACACGCGTCCATCGGCGTCGACCACGGTCGTGCCGTCGTCCTCCGGCCCCATGCGCACGGTCCCCGTGTAGTGCAGGGAGGCGCCGGGGGGCTGGATCTCGCGCTCCTCATCGGGGAACTCGCCGATCGCGTTCGCCGCGGCGAGCTGCACGGCCTGCGTGCGGCGGATCTCGGCGAGGTCCGCATCGGAGTAGGAGAAGTGCACGGTCATGTGCGGCATCCCCACGGCGTCGACGAGTTCGTCGGAGAACTCGATGCGGTTCTCCGGGCGGATCTCCGTCGCGCAGTACCAGCCGACGCTGAGGAGGTGGCGGCCGTCGAACTCGCGCTCCATGAGCTGGCCGTGCGCTGGGCGCTCCGCACCGATCGACGGGCTCCAGTAGGAGCCGATGAAGGGCTCACCCGTCGGAGGCACCGGGATGTCGGATGCCGTCAGCCCGAACCGCGCCGCATCGATCTCGACCTCGCCGTCGATCGTGGCGTGCTCGTTCAGCCGCACGCCGAGCGCTTCGGGACGGATGCCGGAGGCCCACAGCAGCTGCGGCGTGCGGAGGGCGTCGGCGGCGATCACGACCACCCGTCCGGTGTAACGCGTCTCCTCCCCCGTCGCGAGGTCGCGGGTCACGAGGGCCGAGATGCGGTCGCCATCCCGCTCCAGTCGCGTGACCAGGACTCCGGTGCGCAGGGTGACGTTCGCCGCGCTGCCGTCGAAGAGGAAGGGAGCGATGTCGCGGGGGCCGGTGCGGGCGAACGGGGCGCCGGCACGGGCGACACCGCCCATCGGCATGTAGCCGGCCTGGCGCTCGGGGTCGGGGCTGGGCACGGCCTCGCGCAGGGCGGCGAAGATCGGCTCCGTGAACGGGTTGTCCATGCCGTCGACCAGCGGGCCGACGTAGCTGCGCAGCAGCCCGCGGGCGGTCTCCTGGTCGGCGTCCCATTCGGCGCGGTCGATGAAGTCGGGGATCTCCTCGGCGTAGGGCCACGGCGTCGCCGCGGTCCAGTGCACACCCATCCCGCCGATGTTCCAGGCGACGGACGCGCCGGGGAACTCGGCGAAGTTGTGGCCGAAGAACGCCGCGGGGAACACGCCGGTGGACTCCGGAGTCCACCCGTCGCCCTCGATCTCGTTCATCGAGGCGGCGCCCTTGACGTACTCGATCTGCCGCGCGCGGCGCATGAGGTCGTCGTACGACGCGTTCATGGCGCTCTCGTCGGCCTCGACGAGGTGCTCCCCGGCGACGCCGGTGATGTCGCGGCCGGCCTCGAGCACGAGGATCGACGCATCGGGCGCCTGCTCGTGCACCTGGCGGGCGATGACGGCTCCGGCGGGTCCGGTGCCGACGATCACGAGGTCGTACTGCTCAGTCATGTCTGCTCTTCCTGATCGGGGGTCAGCTGCGGGGAGGGGTGACGTCGACCCAGCGCTCATCGGCCGCCGCGAGGAGCACGGCCTCCGTGAGCTGGGCGGCGCGGGCGCCGTCTTCGAAGGTGGGGAGGCCGTCCGGCGTCTCGCCGGCGATCGCGGCGTAGACGTCGGCGACGAAGCCGTTGAAAGCGTCCTGGTAGCCCTGCGCGTGCCCGACGGGCACACGCGAGAACCGGGCGACGCCGGGGTGCGCGGTGGCGGGGTCGCGGAAGAGCGTGCGGTTGCCCTCGCGCTCGCCGATCCAGAGCTCCTCCGGCCGCTCCTGGTCGAAGCGCACGCTCGCCTCGGCGCCGTGCAGCTCCAGTGTGAGGGCGTTCTTGCGACCGGCCGCCATCTGGGAGATCAGCAGGGTTCCGATGGCGCCGGACTCGAGCTCGACGATCACCGCCACCGCGTCCTCGTTGGCCACCGGCTGCCCGCCGCGAGCGTCGTAGACCCGGCGGGTGCGGGAGGTGAGGCGCACGATGCGCTCCCCCGCCACGAACTCCAGCAGGTCGCAGAGGTGCGAGCCGATGTCGGCGAACGCACGCGAGGGGCCTCCGTCGGACGAGGTCGCCCGCCAGTCGTTGTCGTCGGGGCGCAGCATCCAGTCCTGCAGATAGCCGCAGTCCACCGTGAGCAGTGCGCCGATCTCCCCTGCCGCGACCACGGCACGCGCCTCGCGGACCATGGGGTGGTAGCGGTACACGAAGGGCACCGCGGCGACCACGCCCCGTTCCGCCGCCGCGTCCGCGAGCATGCGGGCGTCGGCGAAGCTGGTCGCCAGGGGCTTCTCGCACACCACGTTCTTGCCCGCCTCGATCGTCCGCAGCGCGAGGGAGGCGTGTGTGGCGTTCGGCGTGCACACGTGCACGACGTCGAGGTCGGCGACGAGGATGTCATCGATCCCCGCGGCCAGGGCGATGCCGAGCTCGGCGGCCGCCCGCCGTGCACGCTCGGGTGACGAGCTGGCCAGCATCGCGGTGTCGGCGCCGGCGGCGCGAGCTGCGCGGCTGTGCACCTGGGCCATGAAGCCCCCGCCGAGGAAGCCGGATCGGATCGTCCCGACCCCGGTGTCAGTGACGTCCGTTGTCATGCCGATGATTCTGACACAGGCCGACACCCTTTTGCTAGTTTCCCGTCAAAAGTTTTTTCTCGAACATCAGATGTAGGTGCGCAGAGAGAGAAAGTGAGTGTGCTTTACTGACTCCATGACCGACGCCGACCGTCTGTCCGCGAGCGCCGCACCGGGCGCCGGCGACATCCTGCAGCTGCTCCTCGACGGCCAGGCCCGCACCAAGGCCGACCTCGTGCACCTCACCGGTCTCGCGCGCTCCACGGTCTCCGCGCGCGTGGACGCGCTGCTGCACTCCGGCCTCGTGGTCCCCGCGGGAGAGGGTGCATCGACGGGTGGACGCCCGCCGTCCCGCGTGGCGTTCAACCCGAAGGCGGGAGTGGTCCTCGCGGCCGATCTCGGAGCGTCCCACGTCACCGTCGCGGTCTCGGACCTCGCCGGGCGCATCCTCGCCGCCCGATCCGAGGACATCGACATCGCCGCCGGCCCGCAGCCGGTCCTCGATGCCACGCTCGAGCTCGGACGGGGGCTCCTCGACGCGCTCGGTCTCGACCGATCCCCCCTCGTCGGCGTAGGCATCGGCGTGCCGGGGCCCGTGGAGCACTCCACGGGGCGCCCCTACAACCCTCCGATCATGCCGGGATGGGATCGCTTCGACGTGCCCGGCTACGTCCAGAAGACCTTCGACGTGCCCGTGCTCGTCGACAACGACGTCAACGTCCTGGCCGTCGGAGAGCAGGCCATCAGCTTCCCCGACACGGCCGACCTCGTGTTCGTCAAGGTCGCCACGGGCATCGGCGCCGGGATCATCACCGGCGGGCAGCTCCAGCGCGGGGCCCAGGGCTCCGCGGGCGACATGGGCCACGTGCGCGTGCCCTACTCCCCCGACTCCTCGCACGAACCCGGCGAGGAGCGCGACCTGGAGGCCCTCGCCAGCGGATCGGCGATCGCCGAGTCGCTGCGGGCCAAGGGCCTCCACGCGGAGGGGAGCTCCGACGTCGTCGACCTCGTCCGCGCGGGCAACCTCGTCGCGATCGAGGCGACGCGGCAGGCGGGGCGCGATGTCGGCGAGGTGCTGTCCACCGTCGTCAACCTGCTGAACCCGTCCGTCATCGTGCTCGGCGGCAGCATCGCGCGCGCCGGGGAGCACCTGCTCGCCGGCGTCCGCGAGGTCGTCTACCGACGCTCCATCCCGCTCGCGACCCAGCACCTCGCGATCGTTCAGACCCAGGCGGGAGAACGAGCGGCGGTGCTCGGAGCCGCCATCATGGTCGCCCGCGACGTGCTCTCCGCCGACAAGGTCGACGCCTACGTCGCCGCGGCGTCGGGCTAGTCTCGAGGTGTGACGCCGGTTCCGCAGTCCCCCTACGCCCGGGCGCTGGGCGATCGCGTCACCGAACTGCATCCCCGCCTGCGCGCCTACTTCCAGGCCGTGCCCGACGGGCACGTCGGCATCGGAGACGGTGTCTTCCATCGCGTGGGCACCCCGCGGCGCTGGTTGTGGCCCCTCCTGCGCGTGCTCGAACGGCGCGGCGTCGTGCCGGCGTGCTGGGAGCACGACGTGCCGTTCCGCGTCGAGAACCGCACCATCGCGGGGCGCGCGATCAGCGAGCGCGAGTTCCGGTTCGCGCGCGGCGCCTGGACCATGCACGACGCGGTCGTGCTCACGCGAGGCGGACGCGTCGTCGACGAGCTTGGCGAGCCGGGGCTGGTCGCCGCCTCCTTCGACATCGGCGTGCACGATGGCGGCCTCCGCCTCACCAGTCGGGCGATCGGTATCCGGATCGGTGGCATGCGGATGCGCGTGCCCTCCTTCGCACGACCCACCGTGCGCCTCTGGGAGCGCTTCGACGAGAAGGCCGACCGGCAGCGCGTGTCGTTGACCGTCGATGCGCCGCTCCTCGGCCGCGTGTACGAGTACTCGGGCGAGTTCGCCTATCGGATCGAGGGACAGCAGGAGGCTGCCGCATGAGCACTGGCCGGGTCGTCGTCGGAGGGAGCAGCGGGTTCATGGGGCGGTACCTGGTCCCACGGTTCCGCGCGGCGGGACGCGAGGTCGTCACCGTGTCGCGCTCGGGAGCGGATGCCGGCTGGGACGACCAGGCGGCGATCGATCGGGCCGTCGACGGGGCCTCGCTGGTCATCGGACTGGCCGGCAAGAGCGTGAACTGCCGGTACACCCCCGCGAGCCGCGCGGAGATCGTCCGTTCGCGCACGGCGACCACGGGGGCTCTCGCCACCGCCATCGCCCGCGCGTCGGCGCCGCCGCCGCTCTGGATCAACTCGTCGACGGCGACGATCTACCGTCATGCCGAGGATCGTCCCATGACGGAGTCGGCGGGTGAGCTCGGCACCGGGTTCTCCGT
This sequence comes from Microbacterium hydrocarbonoxydans, assembly GCA_040395495.1. Classification (GTDB taxonomy): domain Bacteria; phylum Actinomycetota; class Actinomycetes; order Actinomycetales; family Microbacteriaceae; genus Microbacterium; species Microbacterium hydrocarbonoxydans_D. Next base: position 82,991 of record JBEBQG010000011.1, read on the forward strand.
CGACGTCGCGAAGGCCTGGGAGGAGGCCCTCTTCTCGCCCGCGCTGCCGGCGACACGACGCGTGGCGCTGCGCAGCGCGATCGTGCTCGGAGACGGAGGCGTGCTCGGACCACTGCGACGCCTCGCGCGCCTCGGCCTGGGCGGACCGCAGTACGACGGCCCCTGGCCGGTCAGCAGGGCGCGCCGAGAGGCGGGCACCGCGCACCTGCCCGGCGCACGCCGCGGGTCCCAGCGCTTCAGCTGGGTGCACCTGGAGGATGTCGCGAGGATCATCGACGTCATCGAGGAGACGCCGTCGCTCGACGGCCCGGTGAACGCGTCGTCCCCGTACCCCGTCGACAACGTCGAGTTCATGGCGACCGTGCGTCGCGTGCTCGGCGTCGGCTTCGGGCCGCCCCTGCCCCGGTGGATGCTCGAGCTCGGGGCCATCGGCATCCGCACCGAGACCGAGCTGGTGCTCAAGAGCCGGTGGGTGCTGCCGGAGAAGCTCCTGGCCGCGGGCTTCGAGTTCCGGTACCCGACCCTCGAGGAGGCGCTGCGGGCCTCCTTCGCGCTGCCGCAGACGACTGGCGCCTGACCCCTAGGCGCCGGCCGGGTCGTCGCGATCGTGCTTGCGCTTCTCGATCTCCTCGCGGAGCCGCCACTCCTCGATCTCCCGGTCGAGATCGGCGATCTGCTGCTCGGTGGTGCGCGTGTCGACGGGTGCCGCCGGACGCGTCTCCGTCCTGGTCGGGGGCGCTTCCCTGCGCATGCGGGGGATGCGGATGCCGGAGTCGCCGTACTCGCGGCCGATCGCGAACCAGAGCAGGCTGCCGATGAGCGGGAGCAGGATCACGATGATGATCCACACCATCTTGGGCAGGTGCTTCACCTGCGAGTCGTCGCGCGTGATGATGTCGACCAGCGCGCCGATCATCAGGGCGATGACGAGGAGCGAGAACAGGAACGGCATGACTTCAGGGTAGACGACGCCCGGGAGGTCAGGGCAGCAGGTGCCCCGCGGCGCGGAAGAGCTCGTACCATTCGGCTCTGGTGAGATCGACGTCCGCTCCGGCGGCCGCATCGCGGACCCGCTGGGGCGTCGTCGTGCCGAGCACGACCTGCATGCCTGCCGGATGGCGGGTGATCCAGGCGGTCGCGATGGCGATCGGAGTGACGCCGTAGGACGCGGCGAGGCGGTCGATCACGGCGTTCAGTTCCGCGTACTCGGGGTTGCCGAGGAACACGCCGGTGAAGAACCCGCCCTGGAACGGCGACCAGGCCTGCACGGTGATGCCGTTGATACGGCAGTACTCGACGATGCCTCCGCCGTCGCGCACCACGCTCTGATCCTCTCCCGCCATGTTCGCGGCGATCGGCTGCGCGATGATCGGCGCGTGCGTGATCGAGAGCTGCAGCTGGTTCGCGACGAGCGGCTGTCGCACGGCCGTGCGCAGCAGATCGATCTGCCGCGGCGTGTGGTTGGAGACGCCGAACGCGCGCACCTTTCCCGCGGCCTCGAGCTCGTCGAACGCCCGCGCGACCTCCTCCGGCTCCACGAGGGCGTCGGGACGGTGCAGCAGCAGCACGTCGATGCGGTCGGTGCCGAGCGCCGCGAGCGAGCCGTCGACCTGGGTCATGATGTGCTCGTAGGAGAAGTCGAACATGCCCTGGGCCGGGACGATGCCGCACTTGGTCTGCAGCACGATCTCATCCCGCTCGGCGGGGCTCAACGCCAGGGCGTCGGCGAAGCGCGACTCGCAGAAGTGCATGCTGCCGCCGTAGATGTCCGCGTGGTCGAAGAAGTCGATGCCCGACTCCCGCGCCGCCGCGTAGAGCTCGCGGATCTCGGCGTCGGTCTTGTCGTCGATGCGCATCATCCCTGCGACGACGGCGGGCGCGTTCGTGGTTCCGAAGGGCACGGTCTTCATGTGCACAACGCTAGTCGCGCGGGGACGGTCAGGGGTGCAGACGCGGGAAGAGTTCGCTCACCGGGATGCCGAGCGCCGAGGCGATGTCGGCCAGATCGGTGACCGTGAAGTCGCGCTCCAGTGCCAGAGCGCTGCGCAGCTCGGCCTCCGGGATGTGTGCGGTCTCCGCGAGCCAGGACACCGTGCGATCGAGCCTGGCGAGCTCGGACGCGACCGACAGCGCAACCGCACGTCGCACTTCTGTCGTCATCCGACGACACTACCGCCCCGTCCGTGAGCGATCAAGCAATGCCCGCAGAATATGACGGCATCCTGGCTTCAGGCCGGTGCTATCGTGGCACAGATGGAGACATCTGGCGAGCAGTTCAACGCGGCCGTGGGCCGTCAGCTTCGCGCCGAGATCGCCGCCGGCGGCAGCAGCATCGCCGGGATGGCGCGGGAGATCGGGATCGCCAGGAGCGCCCTCGACAACTACGTCACCGGCAAGCGCTCGATCCCCGTCCCCACGGTCTACGCCGTGTGCGTGCGGCTCGGCATCGATCCGCACATCGTCATCGCGCGCGCCGAAGAGCGCCTGCAGACCGAGGGCGGACGCCGTGACGCCACGGTCACCCCGCTGCACCCCCGCACCGATGTCCCCGGCCAGCGCAAGAATGACGCAGAGGTCGCCTTCGACTCGCACCTCTCCCACGGTCGCGACACCGACGACCTCTACCAATAGGGGGACCCATGGACCAGCTGCTCCGCCTCGTCGAGGAGCACGGTCTGCACGTCGTCGAGCGCGCCGGGGGAACCCGCGGCGGCTTCGACCCCCTGTCCCGCACGATCCGCCTCGACCCCGGCATGAGCGGGCGAACGCGCCGGAGCGTCCTCGCTCACGAGCTCGCGCACGCGGTGCTCGGACACGTCCCCACCACCGCTCGCCTCCTCCGGGAACGGCAGGAGCGCCGTGCCGACGAATGGGCGGCGCAACTGCTGATCACCCCGTCCGCATATGCCGAGGCCGAGGCCGTGCGGGGGCCACACGCTCCCAGCCTCGCGTTCGAGCTCGGCGTCACCGTCGAACTGGTGTTGGCCTTCCAGCGCCTGCTCGACCGCGCACGGGCGGCATGACGCCCGTGCGTCCTGCGCGCTGATTGAATGGCCCCATGGCCTTCCTCACCGACCCCGCACCCGTCACCCTCACCGGAGATCTCGTCGAGCTGCGTCCGCTGGACCGGTCGCACCACGACGGCCTCCTCGACGCGCTCCTCGAGGGCGACCTCCACAAGAACGCCTGGTACACCTCCGTGCCGTCCCCCGACGGCCTGGCCGCGGAGATCGATCGACGGCTCGGACTGATCGGGACGGGTGAGATGATCCCGTTCACCGCCTTCGACGCGTCGGGACGCGTGCTGGGTCTCACCTCGTACTACGATCTGGTGGCCGACGTTCCCCGACTGCACATCGGCTACACCTGGAACCGTCCGTCGGCGCACGGCAGCGGCACCAATGCGGAGTCCAAGCTCTTGCTGCTGCGGCACGCCTTCGAGACGCTGGGAGTGTTCCGCGTGGGTCTGACCACCCAGTGGGTGAATTTCCAGTCGCGGGCGGCGATCGAGCGCCTCGGCGCCAAGCAGGACGGCGTGATGCGGGCCATGAGCCGCTACCGCAACGGCGCACTCCGCGACAGCGTGGAGTTCTCGATCATCGAGCCGGAGTGGCCGGCGGTCAAGGCGAACCTCGAAGCGCGCCTCGCGAAGAGGCGCTGAGCATCACTCGGTGGACTTGCCGGACCAGTTGTTCGAGCGGCGCGTCGCCGAACCCGACTGACGCATCATGAACGCGAGTGCGAGCGTCACCAGGAGCAGCCCGCCGCAGAAGACGAAGGGGGCGATCGACGCGTCGAGTCCCTGCGCGAGGCCCATCGCGATGATGCCTCCGACGAAGAGGACCATGAAGAGGACGAAGCTGAGGATCACGGGATCTCCTGTCTGTGGGGCTGTCTACCAGGATAGCCCCGACGGGGGAAGGCCCTGTGCAGCACCGCGACGCGGTGCTTGCCTCGGGGGATGAACTCTCCCCTGACAGCACTCGCGGTGTCCTGCACGCTCAAGCCGTCGCCGGCGGCATCCAGCTCCGACCTGCTGGCGTCGCAGATCCTGGCGGCGCTCTCCGAGCACGGGGTGGTCGGACAGTCCGTCCGCGCCGTCGACCGCCACATCGAGCCGGGCGTCGAGGCCGACATGGGAGGGGACGACGAATGGCCGTCTCTGCGCCGCCGCATCCTCGACGCCGACATCCTGGTCCTGGTCACGCCCACCTGGCTCGGCCAGCACTCGAGCGTCGCGCAGCGCGTGCTCGAACGGCTCGACGCCGAGCTGAGCGCCACGGACGCGAGAGGCAGGCCGACGCTCTTCGACAAGATCGCGATCGCCGGCGTCGTGGGCAACGAGGATGGGGCGCATCACATCGCCGCGATCCTCTTCCAAGCGCTCGGCGACGTCGGATTCACGATCCCCGCACAGGGCTCCGTGTACTGGAACGGCGAGGCGATGCACACGACCGACTACCAGGATCTCCCGCGGACGCCGGAGAAGGTCTCCGCGGCCACGGCGACGGCGGCACGCAACGCCGCCCACCTGGCCAGGCTGCTGCGCGAGCGGGAGTATCCGACGGAGTGAGCTCACGCCTTCCGGAAGGTGACGACCTCGCTGCGGCGGGACTTCTCCATCGAGAACCCCGCCAGTTCGAGGCGGCGGAAGACCCGCCGCGGCAGCGGGGGCAACTCGGCCAGACGCCCCTTCGGCGCCTTCGCGAGCCCCGTGAAGAGCGAGAGATCGACGCCGCCGCCCCTGGCCTCGATCCGGGCGTAGTCGCTGCGCATGCGCCAGCGCAGGTGCTCCAGGTCGGAGAAGCGGATGACGTGGGTCGACGACCCCACCCCGATGCGCAGCTCATCGTTGCCGAAGGCGACCGTGCAGTCCTCCGTGCGGCGGCGCAGCACCGCGGTGAGCGCGGCGTACGCAGGCAACCCGACCACGAGCCCGAGGAGCACGATCGACATCTTGGGCCCGATCCGCATCACGATGTCGTCGAAGAGGATCATCAACACGACCCCGACGGATGCTGACACGAGCGTGATGGCGACGATGCCGACCGTCACGTCGCGCATCCGCACCTCGATGGCACGGAAGCGCACGACGGAGCCGTCGCGGCCCTCATCCCGCTCCCAGTCGGGAGTCGTGCGCACCGGCGCGTTCCGACGCTCCCTGCGCGTCATCGCGTCGGTCACCCGGCTCAGCAGTGCAAGCCAGATCCACCCCGTCGCCGGCACGGCGGCGAGTTGCGCGACGACGAACACGGCCTTCACGGGCTCCGGCGCCGCGGCCAGGAGGCGGCCGCCGACCTCGGTGAAGAACACCATGACCGCGCCGAGGACGACCGCCGCGCCGACGTGCAGGACGGCGCCGTTGCGCGGCATCCGGAACGTGAGGTTCGCGAAGGCGAACCCGAGGCACCATCCGCCGATCAGCATCAGGAGGAACTGCGGGAGGCCGAGATCCGCGCCCGCGAGGGTGAGGAACACGGCGACCGTGAGCAGCGCGAGGCCCCACAGCACGGGGCTGAGCAGCAGGCGGCGCCACAGCGGGACGGCGATGGCGTCGGTCATCCACGCCATCCTATGGTCCGTCATCCCGCGTGCGAGTCCGCCGGTGCGCGCCCTGTGGCGATACCGTGGATCCATGAGCGCTCCCATCGATCCGACACGCACCGCCGCCTGGTCCGAGCTGGGCACCCTCCGCGAGGGCTTCTCCCCCGATCTGCGCGGCTGGTTCGCCGCCGATCCGGACCGTGCCGAGCGCCTCTCGCTGCCGCTGGCCGACCTGCACGTCGACCTGTCGAAGAACCTCGTCACCGACGAGGTGCTCGACGCCCTCCTCCGCCTCGCGGAGCAGACGGGCGTCACAGAGCGCTATGCGTCGATGCTCGCCGGGCAGCACATCAACACCACAGAGGACCGCGCCGTGCTGCACACGGCGCTCCGTCGCCCCGCCGGAGCGGAGCCACGCCTCGTCGTCGACGGCCAGGACGTGGACGCCGATGTGCACGAGGTGCTCGACGCCCTCTCCGCGTTCGCCGACCGGGTGCGGTCCGGTGACTGGCTCGGCATCACGGGCAAGAAGGTCACGCACGTCGTGAACATCGGCATCGGCGGGTCCGACCTCGGCCCGGTGATGGTCTACGAGGCGCTCAAGCCCTATGCGGATGCCGGGATCCAGGCACGTTTCGTGTCGAACATCGACCCGACCGACCTCGCCCAGAAGACCGCCGACCTCGACCCCGAGACCACCCTCTTCATCGTGGCGTCGAAGACCTTCACGACGCTCGAGACGCTGACCAACGCCCGCCTCGCCCGCGACTGGCTGTGGGCGGGGCTCGAGGCCGCAGGAGCGATCTCCGGGGACGACGCCTCCCGCACCGACGCCGTGGCTCACCACTTCGTGGCCGTGTCCACCGCGCTCGACAAGGTCGCGGCCTTCGGCATCGACCCCGCGAACGCCTTCGGCTTCTGGGACTGGGTCGGCGGCCGCTACTCCGTCGACTCGGCCATCGGCCTCTCACTCGCGATCGCGCTGGGCCCCGACGTCTTCCGCGACCTCCTCGCCGGGTTCCACGCCGTCGACGAGCACGTGCGCATCACCCCGCTGGAGCGCAACGTCCCCGTGCTCATGGGGCTGTTGAACGTCTGGTACGTCAACTTCTTCGACGCGCAGTCGCACGCCGTCCTCCCCTATGCGCAGCAGCTGAGCCGGTTCCCCGCGTACCTGCAGCAGCTCACCATGGAGTCCAACGGCAAGTCGGTGCGCTGGGACGGCTCCCCCGTCACGACCGACACCGGCGAGGTGTTCTGGGGCGAGCCGGGCACCAACGGCCAGCACGCCTTCTACCAGCTCATCCACCAGGGCACCCGGGTGATCCCCGCCGACTTCATCGCGTTCGTGAACCCCGCCTACCCGCTCAGCGACGGCGGCCAGGACGTGCACGAGCTGTTCCTCGCGAACTTCCTCGCGCAGACCAAGGCGCTCGCCTTCGGCAAGACCGCCGAGGAGGTCGAGGCCGAGGGCACGACCGGCGCGCTCGTCGCCGCCCGCACGTTCTCCGGTAACCGTCCGACCACATCGATCTTCGCGCCCGCGCTCACCCCGCGGGTGCTCGGCCAGCTCATCGCGCTGTACGAGCACATCACGTTCACGCAGGGGACGATCTGGGGCATCAACTCCTTCGACCAGTGGGGAGTCGAGCTCGGCAAGCAGCTCGCCATGCAGATCGCCCCGGCCATCGGCGGCGACGCGGATGCGGTCGCGGCCCAGGACCCGTCGACCAGGGGCCTGCTCGAGTACTACCGCTCCCACCGGGCGTAGCGTTCACGACGGCGCGCTGCGCATCCTGTTCTGCCCCGTGATCCATGGGGAGAGCGGGGTGCGCAGCGCCGCCAGGCCGATGGCGAGCGGCACGAGGATGCCGAGGGCGAACTGCGCCGTCGACGGCACGCCGAGCCAGAGCACCAGCGGGTGCAGCAGCACCACAGTGAGCAGGGGCAGGGCCAGCAACGTGCAGATCTTCGAGAAGGCTCCCGGACGCACGACACTCTCGGCGACGAGGATCAGCCCGATCGAGATCGCGGCCGAGGCGATCGTCGACAGCGCCGGGGTGCCGTCGTCGCCGAGCTTGATGTCCAGTGGAGCCGCCGCGCCGACGGCCACGAGGGCGGCTCCGAGGGCGACGGCGACCGTCCCCGCGAGGAGCGGCATCGGGATGCGCTCCCGCACCCGGCGCAGCGCATCCCCGATCAGCAGGTAGATCAGGCACGTGGCGATGTAGCCGACACCCAGCGGAGTGCGCGAGAGCGGCTCGGTCCAGGTCCACGCCACGACGGCGCCGACGATGCCGATCCCCCACTGCGCGGCGTACGGAAGCCTCTCGATCGAGCGGAACAGCACCGCGGTGAAGAACAGTGCCGACACGAACCACAGCGTGACATAGGGCATCTGCGCGAAGCGCCCTCCCTCGACACCACCCGCGATCCTGTCCAGCGCTCCGTCGGGTCTCACCAGGAGCAGCGCCACCGTCAGCAGCAGGAACCCCGCGACGTAGGGTCGGCCGAGGCTCAGCGCCCGCCGCGCGACCTCGGTGCGCAGCATCCGGTCGGGCTTCCACAGGTAACCGGTCAGGATGAAGAACACCGCCACGTGCCAGGAGTACAGCCAGGCCTGGGTGACGTCCTTCGTGAAGGCGTGCCCTGCGACGATCGCCGCGACGGCGACGAGCCGCACGAGGTCGATCGCACCGGACCGGTCGGGGAGCTGGTCGAGCATCGCCCCAGTATCGGCCGGGGCTCCTATGAGTGCAGTGGGCTTGACCCGACCCCCGGGACTATGGTCGGAGCATGGATGCCGCCGCCGAGGTCAACGCGCTCGCCCTGAACGTCGCCATCCCCGAGCACCTGCGCTGGGAGGACGAGCGGCGGGGCGAACGGTTCCAGCTGCAGTCGATCACCGTGCGGCTGCTGCCGGACGGGTCTCTCGCCGCCAAGGCCTACGGCCGCCCTGTCACCGGGGGTCGAGGCGCCTACGTCTCGTTCGCCGTCCGGCGCTCCCCCGAGATCGACGCCCTCATCGCCGACGCCGCGAGCGCTGCGTCGATCCGCTGGGCGGGCAACACCGGACTCTGACCCGAGTCCGCATGGTGTGCGCGCCGCCCCCGAGGTGACGCGCGTCGACGAAATCACCCCCGCGCGGAGGTCATCTCGATCCGTGTCCACGAGCCCGCCGCACACAGCCCCTACAAAGGGAGGGAGTGCGGCTGCGGCTCCAGCGCGGTCGTCCTCGTATCACATGCGATCGTGCACGCGCCCCAGCGTCCCATCGCCGCTCTCCATGACGGGCGGTGCTTCTGGTGCGCGCGTACCGGATAGGGAGAACAATGTCAGGTCAGAAACCGAGAACCGCCCCACGCGCGCGCACGCCGTTCCTGCTCGGGGGTGCGATGGCGATGCTGATCGTCCCGGCCCTGGCCCCGCTCGCCGCCCAGGCAGCGCCGGCACCGGACGCAACGGCGACGACGATCAGCCGTGCGGGCGCGTTCACCCAGGTCGTCCCGGACGGCGTCTGCTCCGTCAACGTCATCGTCGCGGGAGCCCCTGGCGGCAGCGCCGTCTCTGCGGGTGACACGGAGCCCGACCCCGACGGCGACCCCGGCGACCTGCGCGGCCCCAACGGCGCGGGCGCCGTCTTCAGCGCCCACCTCGCCGTGCAGGCGGGTCAGACCCTCACCGGCACCGTGGGCGGCGCCGGGAGCAACGGCGGCGGCGCAGGTCTGCCCGGCGGCGGCGTCGGCGGCACCGGCACCCACCGCGGCGCGGGCGGCGGCGGCTACTCCGAGGTGAGCGTCGGCGGCGATCTGCTGCTGCTCGCCGCAGGCGGCGGCGGCACCGGTGGCGGTCACACGGCCGACTTCGGCAGCGGTGGCGACGGCGGCTTCGATCTCGCGGGCGGCGTCTTCGTCGGCGGTGGATCCGTCTACGCGGGCGGCGACGGCAAAGCCGGCCAGGACAGCGGCGTGTCCGAGGCGACTCCGACGGCTCCCGGCGGCGGTCTCGGCGGCTCGACCGTCGGCGGCGCAGCGGGCACCAACCCGCGCAGCCAGACGGACCCCGACCTTCCCGGGTTCAACTGGAACGGCTCTGACGGCGCCTCGCTGCAGGGCGGCAACGGCGGGCCCGACAACTTCGCCGACGCCGGTGGCGCCGGTGGCGCGGGCTACTTCGGCGGTGGCGGCGGCGCGGCGACCGATGGCGAAGTCGGCAACGCGACGACCGGATACTTCGTCGGCGGTGGCGGCGGTGGCGGCGCGAGCTACTCGGCCGACTCGGCTCTGATCAGCGGCCTCGACCTCGGCAAGAACCGCGACTCCGACAGCGGCGCGGCACTGGCTGCATTCGTCGAGTTCGACTGGGTGATGTGCAACTACGACCTCGCCGTCTCGAAGAGCGTCGTGGGCACCCCCGTCTTCGAGGACGGCGGGACCGTCCGCTACTCGGTCGTCGTCACCAACAACGGCCCCGACGCCATGGCGATCGGTGACACCGTGACGCTGGTCGACGACCTCGCGGTGGGCGGCACCCTCGTCTCGGTCGACGGTCTCAGCACCAGCGAGCCCGCCGTCGGCGACACGATCACGGGCGACATCGAGGCCTACGACCTCGTCGACCTGGGTGACGACCTGGGCGAGCGCCCGGTGGGTCTCGCTGCGGGCGCGAGCGCGACCTTCGTGTACGACGTCGTCGTCACCGGCACCGAGCCCGTGACGAACACGGTGACCGTCTCCGACCGGGCGACCGAGGACGACGACGACGAGGCCAGCGCGACGGTCGACCCGGCCGCTCCGTCCCTCGCCCTGGTCAAGACCGCGAGCCTCGCCAAGGCCACGCAGGTCGGCCAGAAGATCACCTACTCGTTCGTGGTGACCAACACCGGCAACATCGATCTCCACGACATCGCGATCGCGGAGGGCTCGTTCAGCGGCAAGGGCACGCTGCCCACGCCGACCTGCCCCGCCGAGCCGGTGATCCCGGGCGCGAGCGTGACGTGCACCACGGTGTACACCGTGGTCGCGGACGACCTGACCGGTGCGGCGATCACCAACACGGCGTCGGCGTCGGCGACGACCCCCAGAGGCGCGGCCGTCGAGAGCGCTGACGCCGCTGCTCAGGTGCCCACGGTCAAGCCGGTCGTCGGCCTCGCCGCCACGGGTGGTGAGCTGAACGGCGCCTGGGTGCTGTCGGGCGTCGCGGCTCTGCTCGTCGGTGCGGCGGCTCTCTTCTTCGCTCGTCGTCGGATGAGCTGAGGGATCACGCCCTGAGAGTCGAAGGCCCTCATCCCGCTCGCGGGGTGAGGGCCTTCGTCCGTCCGCTCCTGGGTCTCACGGTAGACCGGTACGCCCTACGCTACCGAGGGCATCGGGGACCATCCGAGAATGTGCCGCCTGAGAGACCGGCCGCGAGCAGCGCGGCGAACGTGGCTCGAGCGGCGGCGTCGGAAGCCGTGCCGGGCTCGAACGGCAGTTCCAGCCGGTCCCTGCGCTTGTCGCGATACCGAGGGATCACATGAAGGTGGAAGTGGAAGACCGTCTGCCAGCCGACGGCACCGCAGCAGTTGAGCAGATTCACGCCCTCCGCGCCGAGCTCGCTGTACATGGCCCTCGCGATCCGCTGCGCGGCCAGGGTGGTCGCCACGAGGTCCTCCTCCGGGACGCTGAGGAGGTCGGCGCTGTGGCGCTTGGGGATCACGAGCAGATGCCCGTCCGACCCGGGATCGATGTCCATGAACGCCAACGTGTCCGCATCCTCGGCGACCTTGTCGCAGGGCAACCGCCCCGCGACGATCTCGCAGAACACGCACCCGTCGTCTGCGACGTCTCCCTGCGCGAAGTGATCCATGGCTCTCATAGTGCACCAACGCAGAAGACCCCCGGCGAAACCCGCCAGAGAGGAGCGGGGCGCCGGGGGTCTTGCGCGTCAGATGGTCGAGACGCGACCTGTGCGTCTCAGAAGTCCCAGTCGTCGTCTTCCGTGGCCTCGGCCTTGCCGATGACGTAGGACGAGCCCGACCCCGAGAAGAAGTCGTGGTTCTCGTCGGCGTTCGGCGAGAGCGCCGACAGGATCGCCGGGTTCACGTTGGTGACCGTCGACGGGAACATCGCCTCGTAGCCGAGGTTCATCAGCGCCTTGTTGGCGTTGTAGTGCAGGAACTTCTTGACGTCCTCGGTGAGACCGACGCCGTCGTAGAGGTCCTGCGTGTACTGCACCTCGTTGTCGTAGAGCTCGAACAGCAGGTTGAACGTGTAGTCCTTGAGCTCCTGACGGCGCTCCTCGGTCTCGTTCTCGAGCCCCTTCTGGAACTTGTAGCCGATGTAGTAGCCGTGCACGGCCTCATCGCGGATGATGAGGCGGATGAGGTCGGCCGTGTTCGTGAGCTTCGCCTTGGACGACCAGTAGATCGGCAGGTAGAAGCCCGAGTAGAACAGGAACGACTCCAGCAGGGTCGAGGCGACCTTGCGCTTGAGCGGGTCGTCACCCTGGTAGTAGTCCATGATGATCTGAGCCTTCTTCTGAAGGTTCGGGTTCTCGGTGGACCAGCGGAACGCCTCGTCGATCTCCTTCGTCGACGCGAGGGTCGAGAAGATCGAGGAGTAGCTCTTGGCGTGCACCGACTCCATGAACGCGATGTTCGTGTAGACGGCTTCCTCGTGCGGGGTGATCGCATCCGGGATCAGGGAGACCGCGCCGACGGTGCCCTGGATCGTGTCGAGCAGGGTGAGACCGGTGAACACGCGCATGGTGAGCAGCTGCTCGTCGGGCGTCAGGGTGTTCCACGACTGGATGTCGTTCGACAGCGGCACCTTCTCGGGCAGCCAGAAGTTGTTCACCAGACGGTTCCAGACCTCGAGGTCCTTGTCGTCGATGATGCGGTTCCAGTTGATCGCCTGCACGCTGTCGACCAGCTTGAGCGGAGAGTGAGGAGTCATGATTCGTCGTTTCTCAGATTCGTGATCAGGCTCAGAGCATGCAGGAGACGCACTCGGTCATGTCGGTGCCCTCGAGCGCCATCTGACGCAGACGGATGTAGTAGATCGTCTTGATGCCCTTGCGCCATGCGTAGATCTGCGCCTTGTTGATGTCACGCGTGGTGGCGGTGTCCTTGAAGAACAGCGTCAGCGACAGGCCCTGGTCGACGTGCTGCGTGGCGGCGGCGTAGGTGTCGATGACCTTCTCGTAGCCGATCTCGTAGGCGTCCTGGTAGTACTCCAGGTTGTCGTTCGTCATGAACGCGGCCGGGTAGTAGACGCGGCCCAGCTTGCCTTCCTTGCGGATCTCGATCTTCGAGGCGATCGGGTGGATCGACGACGTCGAGTTGTTGATGTACGAGATCGAGCCGGTCGGCGGCACCGCCTGCAGGTTCTGGTTGTAGATGCCGTGCTTCTGGATGCTGTCCTTCAGCTCGACCCAGTCCTGCTGCGTCGGGATGTGCTTGCCCGCGAAGAGCTCCGCGACCTTCTCGGTCGCCGGCACCCACGCCTGGTCGATGTACTTGTCGAAGAAGGCACCCGAGGCGTAGGTCGAGTCCTCGAAGCCGTCGAAGGCCTGGCCGCGCTCGATGGCGATCTTGTTCGAGGCGCGCAGCGCGTGGAACAGCACGGTGTAGAAGTAGATGTTCGTGAAGTCGACACCCTCCTCCGAGCCGTAGTAGACGTGCTCACGGGCGAGGTAGCCGTGCAGGTTCATCTGCCCGAGGCCGATCGCGTGCGAGCGGTCGTTGCCGTCCTCGATGGAGCGCACCGAGCCGATGTGGCTCTGGTCGCTCACCGCGGTGAGGGCACGGATGGCGGTCTCGACGGTCTGGCCGAGGTCGGCGGCATCCATCGACAGCGCGATGTTCATCGAGCCGAGGTTGCAGGAGATGTCCTTGCCGATCTGGTCGTACGACAGGTCGTCGTTGTACGTGGTCGGCGTGTTCACCTGCAGGATCTCGCTGCAGAGGTTGGACATGTTGATGCGGCCCTTGATCGGGTTCGCCCTGTTGACCGTGTCCTCGAACATGACGTACGGGTAGCCGGACTCGAACTGGATCTCGGCGATGGTCTGGAAGAACTCGCGCGCGTTGATCTTGGTCTTCTTGATGCGCGGGTCATCGACCATCTCGCGGTACTTCTCGGTGACGGAGATGTCGCCGAAGGGCACGCCGTAGACCTTCTCCACGTCGTACGGGGAGAACAGATACATGTCCTCGCCGTTCTTCGCCAGTTCGAAGGTGATGTCCGGCACGACGACGCCGAGCGACAGCGTCTTGATACGGATCTTCTCGTCGGCGTTCTCGCGCTTGGTGTCGAGGAAGCGCATGATGTCGGGGTGGTGCGCGTTGAGGTACACCGCACCGGCGCCCTGACGTGCGCCGAGCTGGTTGGCATAGCTGAAGCTGTCTTCGAGGAGCTTCATCACGGGGATGATGCCGGAGGACTGGTTCTCGATCTGC
>JBEBQG010000012.1:0-94030 GCA_040395495.1 Microbacterium hydrocarbonoxydans
GGGTGATCGCGATGACGGCGCCCTTGTAGGCCTGCAGGTGCTGCTCGAGCCAGAGAACGCTCTCGGCGTCGAGGTGGTTGGTGGGCTCGTCGAGGAGCAGCAGGTCAGGCTTCTGCAGCAGGAGCTTGGCGAGTGCGACGCGGCGCTTCTCACCGCCGGAGAGCGGGGCGATCGCGGCGTCCGCCGGCGGGGTGCGCAGTGCGTCCATGGCCTGGTCGAGCTGCGAGTCGAGGTCCCAGCCGTCCGCGGCGTCGATCTCCTCCTGGAGCGCGCCCATCTCGGCGAGAAGCGTGTCGAAGTCGGCGTCCGGGTCGGCCATCAGCGCGGAGATCTCGTTGAAGCGGTCGAGCTTCGCCTTGATCGCGATGCCGTCCTGGATGTTCTCGAGCACGGTCTTCGACTCGTCGAGCTCCGGCTCCTGCATGAGGATGCCGACGCTGTACCCGGGCGAGAGCTTGGCCTCGCCGTTGGACGGCGTGTCGAGTCCGGCCATGATCTTGAGGATGGTCGACTTTCCGGCACCGTTCGGCCCGACCATGCCGATCTTCGCACCGGGGAGGAACGCCATCGTGACGTCATCGAGGATGAGCTTCTCACCCACCGCCTTGCGTGCACGAACCATCGAGTAGATGTACTCAGCCACCGAAAACCGCTCCTTCTGTTGCCGCCGAAGATCGACACTCCAGCCTACCGGCCCGGGCCGGGGAAACCAGTCGTCGGGGTGCCCACGTCGGCGCCCCGAGGATCACCAGTCGATCGGTCGAGTGGCGCCGATGAGGCAGCGCCCGTCGGCGAGCTGGGGAAGGACGACCGTGACCGGCTCGCCGGTGGAGGGTCCGACCTGTCCGACGAGGCACTCGGCCTCTCCCCAGCGGACAGAGAACTGGATGCTCTCCGCAGGATTCCCCACCGTCGACCGGTCGGGGGTGACTTGCATGGCCGCCCGATCGAAGCCGGCCGCGATCAACCCGTCGATGTACGCCCGTCCCGATACGCGCTGATCCGTCGCCCAGACCTGCGCGGTCACCGCGGCGAAGAGCGGGAGGTTCTCCTCCGCGCCTCCGTCCGGGTGGAGGGCGGGCGCCTCGGGCGCACTGCTCGTCGTGCCGGACGGTGAGGGCGAGGGGGACGTGCTCGCGACAGGAGCGGGTCCGCAGGCGACGAGGGTAAGGAGAGCGGCGCCCGCGGCGACGGCCGCGAGAGTCTGGCGCGCAACGGAGGAGGCCGGTCGTCGGATCACGTGTCGAGTCTACGTGCCGGGCCCGTGCGGCTGCGCCGGCCGACATCGCACGCAGCCGCATCAGAAGGGCACCGCGGAGGACGATGTCGGGGGCCGCTCGGCATCCGCGTCCTCGCCCCCGAGCGGCGCCCACTCGCTCACCGGCCCCTCGGCGACCGGCGCCGCCCCGTCGGCCGCCGGATTCTCGTCACGTTCGCCTGCGGTCCGCTCCCCCTCACCGCGGGTGCGATCCGGCGATCCGGCGCGCGACGCCGAGAGGAAGGCGCTCGTCCCCCATCTCAGATCGTGGCCGATCGCGTCGGCGTCGATGTCGACGCTGGTGCCATGTCTGCCGTTGGCCTCCCAGTTGCGGATCTTCAGACGTCCCGTCACGATCACGCTGTCACCCGTGCGCAACGAGGCCTTGGCGTGCTCACCCAACTGCCGGAACGCCGCCACCGAGTACCAGTTCGTCCCCGCGTCGACCCAGGACTGCGTCGTGCTGTCGAATCGCCGATGGGTGCTCGCGAGGCGGAAGTTCGTGACGGGCACGCCCGCCGTCGTGCGGCTCTGCGTCGGGTCCGTCGCCACCTTGCCGAGGATGGTCAGCATTTCTGTCATCGTTCTGCTCCTTCGTGTGTCCGGAGCCGTCGTCCGGGTGGCACCAGCGTGCCTCGTCGTCGACCCGACCCTGGACCTGAAAGACGGAATAGGTGGACAACTCCGCGTGCGGGCGCGGTCGTGCAGGAGGGACGACGGGCGCCGCACCTTGGGAGGAGGAGGGAGCGAATGTCGGTGGTCGATCGTATGTTCGATCCGGGAAGGAGAATCCGATGGCAGACAGCCTCATCACCTCATCGCCGGGCGTTCGCTATGCGACCCCGCCGCTCTCGTCACCGCGGGAGCACCTGGTCCGCGCATCCGACCACCTCTGGCGGGTGCAAGATCGAACGGGTCGCGTCCTCGGGCATCTGCGGATCCTCGCAGACCCGCTCGGTCTCCGATATCGCGCCGAGCGTCTTCTGCTCGCGACGGGTTCGTTCCGGCTCGTCGGGGACTTCTGGCGGGCGGACGACGCGGTCGCGGCGCTGCGCAACGGATGACCCGAGCCTCGCGGCCTCGGACAGCGCCCCCGGCAGGATTCGAACCTGCGACCAAGAGATTAGAAGGCTCCTGCTCTATCCCCTGAGCTACGGAGGCGGACACCACTACCGTACCGCGCCAGGAGTCGATGTCGGTGCCGTCGATAGGATGACGTCATGGTATCTGCGTCCGAGAACGACCGCCTCGTCTGGATCGACTGCGAGATGACGGGACTCGATCTGTCGGTCGACGAACTCGTTGAGATCGCCGTGGTCATCACCGACTTCGAGCTTCGACCCGTCGATCCCGGCTTCCAGGTGGTCATCCGACCGAGCGACGCAGCGCTCGCGCACATGAACGAGTTCGTGACCACGATGCACGAGACGTCCGGGCTCATCGACGAGATCCCGCACGGGCTGACCCTCGCAGACGCTGAGGCTCAGACGCTCGCTTACATCAAGAAGTTCGTGCCGATGGAGCGCAAGGCCCCCCTCGCCGGCAACACGATCGGCACGGATCGCATGTTCCTCGCGAAGTACATGCCGCAGATCGATCAGTGGCTCCACTACCGCAACGTGGACGTGTCCAGCATCAAGGAGCTGTCGCGCCGCTGGTACCCGCGGGTGTTCTTCCACGCCCCCGCCAAAGACGGCGGGCACCGCGCGCTGGCGGACATCTTGGAGTCCATCCGCGAGCTCCGGTACTACCGCGATGCGGTGTTCGTCGGCGAGCCGGGGCCGACGAGCGACGAGGCTCGGGACATCGCGACCCGTACCGTGTCAGAGTTCACCCCAAACGTGTAATAGAATCGTGGGGTTGCCTGTTTCGGCGGGCACATGGTGGGTATAGCTCAGTTGGTAGAGCGCCTGGTTGTGGTCCAGGAGGTCGCGGGTTCAAGCCCCGTTACTCACCCCAGTCATGAAGAAGGCCCGAACCTCCCGGTTCGGGCCTTCTTCGTTTCCGGTCGACACCATCTCGGGAATACCCCCTTGGGGTATAGGGTTGGCCCTAGTGCATCCACGAAGGGAATGTCACCATGACGAAGGACCGAGAGCCGCACGTCCACCAGGTGTCCGCCGGCGAACCGGCGACGCAGGACGTCGGGATGGCGCGAGACGGCCTCCCCGGACGCGTCGTCGCCGACGAGCATCACGATGCTCACAGCGAACACGCGAGCCATCGCGGCCTCTCGCCCCACGGCGAGCACGTCGGTCACGATGCGCACGTCGGCCACGCGGGCCCCGATGCGCACGCGGGTGACGACGCGCACGCGGGACACGCGGGCCCCGATGCGCACGCGGGTCACGACGCGCATGCGGGACACGCGGGCCCCGATGCGCACGCGGGTGACGACGCGCATGCGGGACACGCGGGTCATGATGGCCACGATGGCCACGCGGCGCACACCGGTCACGCGGGCCACGATGCGCACGCCGGGCACGCGGGCCATACCGACCGCTTCCGCCGACTGTTCTGGATCATGCTGGTCGTGGCGGTGCCTGTCGTACTCGCCTCTCCGATGTTCGCGATGCTCTTCGGCTACGAGGTCCCGGGATGGGCGCGATGGATCGCCCCCGTGCTGGGAACGGTGATGTACGTGTGGGGCGGAGCGCCGTTCCTCACCGGCGCCGTGTCCGAGCTGCGCACCCGGAAGCCCGGAATGATGTTGCTCATCGGACTCGCGATCACCGTGGCGTTCTTCGCCTCTCTCGGTGCGAGCCTCGGCCTCCTTCACCACCAGCTGGAGTTCTGGTGGGAGCTCGCCCTGCTGATCGTGATCATGCTCCTCGGGCACTGGCTGGAGATGCGTTCACTTGCTCAGACCACCTCGGCGCTCGACTCGCTGGCGGCACTGCTGCCCGATGAGGCGGAGCGCATCGAAGGCGACCGGGTCGTGTCCGTCTCCCCCGCCGACCTCCGGGTCGGCGACCTGGTCGTGATCCGGCCCGGCGGACGCCTGCCCGCGGATGGACGCATCGTCCAGGGCACGGCGAGCCTCGATGAGTCCATGATCACGGGCGAGTCCAAGCCGGTCCGCCGAGAGGTCGGGGACGCCGTCGTCGCCGGCACCGTCGCGACCGACTCCGGCTTGAGGGTCGAGATCACCGCCGTCGGCGACGACACCGCCCTCGCGGGCATCCGCCAGCTCGTCGCCGAGGCGCAGGCATCGTCGTCGCGCGCGCAGCGCATCGCAGACCGTGCCGCGGCTTGGTTGTTCTGGTTCGCCCTCGGAGCTGCCGCCATCACGGCCGTGGTGTGGACGGTCGTCGGCCTGCCCGACGAGGCCGTGATCCGTACCATCACGGTGCTCGTCATCGCCTGCCCCCACGCTCTGGGGCTCGCGATCCCGCTCGTCGTCTCGATTGCGACCGAGCGCGCCGCCCGCGGCGGCGTCCTCGTGAAGGACCGGCTGGCCCTCGAGACCATGCGCACCGTGAACACCGTGCTGTTCGACAAGACCGGAACGCTCACGAAGGGCGCTCCGGCTGTGACAGGCGTCGAGCCCGTGTCCCCATTCACCTCAGAGCAGATCCTCGCTCTCGCCGCGGCGGCGGAACAGGACTCCGAGCATCCGCTCGCCCGAGCGATCGTCGCGGCTGCGGGCGATCGAGGGGTGACCGTTCCGCAGGCATCCGACTTCGCGTCCTCCCCCGCTGTCGGCGTGACAGCGCTCGTCGACGGGCGTGATGTCCGCGTCGGCGGGCCGCACCTGCTCGACGAGGTCGGCGCGACAGAGCTCGCCGTCGCGGACGAGTGGCGCACGGAGGGCGCCATCATCCTGCACGTGATCGTCGACGGTCGTGTGGCGGCCGCCCTCCGGCTTGCCGACGAGGTGCGCACGGAGTCCTTCCAGGCCGTCAAGGCACTGCGTGCCCGCGGTGTCGACGTGGTCATGATCACCGGAGATGCACAGGCCGTGGCCGAACACGTCGCGACGGAGCTCGGCATCGACCGCGTGTTCGCCGGCGTCCGCCCCGAGGACAAGGCGTCGAAGGTGAGGGAGCTCCAGGCGGAGGGACGCCGCGTGGCGATGGTCGGAGACGGCGTCAACGACGCACCGGCGCTCGCACAGGCCGACGTCGGTCTCGCCATCGGTGCCGGCACCGACGTGGCGATCGCGTCGGCCGGGGTGATCCTCGCCTCCGACGATCCCCGCACCGTCGTGTCGGTCATCGAACTGTCCACGGCGAGTTATCGCAAGATGACCCAGAACCTCTGGTGGGCCGCCGGATACAACCTCATCTCGGTGCCCTTGGCCGCCGGCATCCTCGCACCGATCGGGTTCGTGCTCCCGATGTCCGTCGGCGCCATCCTGATGTCCCTCTCTACCATCGTCGTGGCCCTCAACGCCCAGCTCCTTCGGCGTCTCGACCTTCGACCCGAGACGGTCGCGGCCGAGCGCTGACGCGCCCCGTGCCCGCCGGAGCCGTCGCCGGCCCCCGGCGGGCACGCCCTAGACTGGCGAGGTGTCACTCGCCGTCTGGTTCTCCCTCCTCACCGCGTGTGTCGTGATCAGCTTCACTCCCGGCGCGGGGGCGATCAACACCATGTCGAACGCTCTGAGCCAGGGATGGCGTCGATCCATCTGGGGCATCGTCGGCCAGCAGCTCGCCCTGATCGTGCACGTCGTGATCGTCGCCGCCGGCGTCGGTCTGATCGTGTCCCGGTCGGAGTTGCTGTTCAACGTCATCCGATACGCAGGCGCCGCGTACCTCGTCTTCCTCGGCATCCGTCTGATCCTCGCCCGACCCGCGGTGACGGAGGAGGATCCCGACGTACGAGGTTCAGCGAGGGAGGGACACTGGTCGATGATCCGCCGGGGCTTCTGGGTCAACCTCCTCAACCCGAAGGCGATCGTCTTCTTCCTCGCCTTCATCCCCCAGTTCATCCGCCTCGACCAGCCGCAGCTCCCCCAGTACCTGACGCTGATCCTGACCGTGATCGTGGTGGACGTCTTGGTGATGTGGTTCTTCTTCGCCGCAGCTGCTCGTCCTTTCCGCCGCCTCACGGCCTCGCCCCGCGGTCAGCGCACGCTCAACATGGTGTTCGGTGCGCTGTTCATCGCCGTCGCCGGACTGCTGCTCTTCCTGCACTGACAGCGCATCCCCGGTGGCGTGACCTAGACTCGCGCTGTGTCCAGTCGGGTCCTCGTGGTCGACGACGAGCCTCAGCTCGCCGATCTCGTCGCGCGGCATCTCTCCCGCGAGGGATACGAGACGGCCACGGCGACCGATGGCATCGAGGCTCTGACCCTCGCAGCCGCCGGCCGTTTCGACCTCGCGATCGTCGACGTGAACATGCCGGGCATGACCGGATTCGAACTCAGTAGACGCCTGAAGCAGTCCGGCGAGCGGATCGGCGTCCTGTTGCTCACCGCGCGGGACTCGATCGACGACCGCGTGCACGGGTTGGACTCGGGCGCGGACGACTACCTCATCAAGCCGTTCGATTTCGCCGAGCTGTTTGCACGCCTCCGCGCGCTCTCCCGCCGTGAAGGCCACGGACTCCTGCAGATCGAAGTCGAAGACCTCGTGCTCCACGTGGATCGCGGAGTACTCAGCGTCGACGGGCGTGAGGTGACGCTCAGCCGCCGGGAGTTCGACCTGCTCCGCGTGCTCGCGCAGCGTACGGGGATCACGGTCGATCGCGGCGAGATCCTCACCGAGGTCTGGGGCTCGGAGCACTTCCAGTCCAACATCGTCGACCAGTACGTACGTTATCTGCGCCGCAAGCTCGCAGATGCGGGATCATGGGTGCAGATCGTCACGGAGCGCGGCGTCGGCTTCCGGTTGGACGTCCTCGCACCGGAGAGCGGCGGCTGATGCTGTCGCGCATGTCGCTCCGGGCTCGCATCACCCTCGGCTCGACGCTCGTCGCCGTCCTGCTCCTCGGACTCGCCACGATCATCGTGTTCGCGCAGCTGAGCGCGGTGGTGGGCGAGAAGGAGAAGGCGGTGCTGCACGGCATCACCGAGGTGTACCGAGGCGTCATCGAGGGCGTCCCGGCGGAGAAGTTCGAGCCGCCGGGGCCGAAGCAGCACGTCGCCGTGCTCGATCCTGACGGGAACGTCCGTATCAACACCCTCCCGGACGGACTCCGCGATCGGCTCGCCGAGATCGTGGCCCAGGGGCCACGGCTGCACAGCGTGACCAGCGGCTCCACGAGTTTCTTCGTGTACGTCGACCCTGTGAAGACCGACTCCGGGACCTGGTACGTCATCGCGACGCGTGACGTGGACATCGCCGAGGACGTCATCGCGGAGGTCACCCAGCTCCTCGTCGCGGTGCTCGTGGCCTCCGGGGTGGTGTTCGCACTCGGCTCCTGGGTGGTCGCGGGGGCGGCGCTCCGTCCGGTCGAGAGGATGCGACGCAGCGCGGAGTCGCTGGCCGTGGCGAACCGCGACGAGCTGCTCCCGCAGGGCCCTGCCAACGACGAGCTCGGCGCCCTGGGGCGCACGCTGAACGACCTGCTCGAACGCATGCGCCACGCGGCCGACCGTGAGCGTCAGATGGTGTCGGACGCCAGCCACGAGCTGCGCAACCCCCTCGCCGTGCTGCAGGCGCAACTCGGCCTCATCGAGGGCGACGATGCGGAGGCTGACCGCATCGCCGTGTCCGACGCGCGGCTGAGCCTGGCACGTCTGACGAGGATCGCCGACTCCCTGCTGCAGCTGTCCCGCATCGACGCGGCCAAGGATCCGGGACGCACGACGTTGGCCGCCGCGGGCGAAGTCGTCACCGAGTCCGTCGACAGGGCGAGGCTGCGCGCGTCGGATCAGCCCGATCGCGACATCGAC
Source organism: Microbacterium hydrocarbonoxydans (assembly GCA_040395495.1). Taxonomy (GTDB): domain Bacteria; phylum Actinomycetota; class Actinomycetes; order Actinomycetales; family Microbacteriaceae; genus Microbacterium; species Microbacterium hydrocarbonoxydans_D. The sequence continues at coordinate 8,100 of JBEBQG010000012.1, forward strand.
GTCGACTTCCGCATCGCTGTCGATGGAGTGGAGGACGTCGTCCGGATCAGTGCCGACGACCTCGGCAGGATCATCGACAACCTCGTCGACAACGCCGTCTCCGCGGCACGCGACGATGTGGCGATCGCCGTCGCGCTCGAACGCTTCGGGGACATCGCGATGCTCACGGTGAGCGACGATGCGGGCGGCTTCTCCCCCGATGTCGCGGATCGCGCGTTCGACCGCTTCACCCGCGGCAGCGCGTCCTACTCCGGCGGCGGGCTCGGGCTGGCGATCGTCGCCAGGCTCGCCGAGCGCGCCGGCGGCACCGCGCGCGTCGACAACCGCCCGGGCGAGGGCGCCACCGTCGTGGTCGAGCTGCCGGTCGACACGGCGTCGACGTCATCGGCCGAGGAGCGATCACCGAACACCCACCAGCGATAGGCGGCGAACCGGACGGCCGATCCGAGGACCAGGCCGACGACGTTCGCGGAGACGTTGTCGTCGAATGTCGTCGTCAATCCGAGCACATAGTGCGAGACACCGAGGCACAGCAGCGACACGCCGCTGCCGATCAGGCTCGCGATGAGGAACTCCATCGCCTCCCGAACGGTGTCCGCGCGACGCCGCTCGCGAAAGGTCCACATCCGGTTTCCGACCCAGTTGACAGCGATCGCCAGCGCCGTGGATATCGTCTTGGCGATGATCGTCCAGGCCGCGATGGGGACCGGATGATGCAGGAGGAGGTTGAACACGATGATGTCCACCACGAAGCCGACGCCGCCCACGGCGGCGAACCGGAGGAGCTGACCGCCCACTGCGCCCAGGCTTCTGGAGCGGAACGCGACGATGGACTCAGACACGTGCGACCTCCTCGGCGACCCGGGCAGGACGTCCCGTCCGACCGAACCGACGCTGTAGACCCCACCGTGTCACCTGCTGCAACGCCTCGACGATGATCCTCCCGGACATCTTCGACTCGCCGTGCAGGCGGTCATCGAACCTGATGGGCGACTCGACCACCCGGCATCCGCTCTGCACGGCTCGGTCGAGCATCTCGATCTGGAAGCAGTATCCGGCGCTGCCAACCTCGGCGAACCCGAGCGCCCGGAGGGCCGTGGCCCGGAACACCCGGTAACCGCCGGTGATGTCCTTCTGCGGTAGACGCAGCATGATGCCCGCATAGGCGCTCCCCGCCCGGGAGAGCAGATAACGTGCAGCCGACCATGCGCCGACCGCGCCGCCGACGATCCAGCGGGAGCCGACGACCACATCCGCGTCCTCCACTGCGCGCAACAGCGACGGCAGATCCTCGGGGCGGTGGGAGCCGTCGGCATCCGACTGCACGACGATGTCGTAGTCGAGGTCGAGAGCCTCCGCGAACCCGGCGATGTACGCGCGGCCGAGGCCGTCCTTCGTGGTGCGATGCAGCACGCGCACCTCCGGCATGCGCGAGGCGAGCAGATCGGCGAGGTCGCCGGTACCGTCGGGCGAGCCGTCGTCGACGATCAGGATGTCAGCATGCGGCACGTTCGCACGGAGCCGCGCGACGACCTCCGGCAAGGACTCGATCTCGTTGTACGTGGGCAGAACCACCACGGTGCGATCGCTCATGACTGCGTCCCCCTCTGGAACTCGTAGATGACGGTGCGGTGCACCACGGTGCGCGACACCTGGATGAAACCGGCGTCGCCCAGCGCCGTGAGGTCGGTCGCCGCCGTGCCCGTGGACCCCGACTCGACGAGCCAGACGGTGCCATCGCCCAGCCGTGGAGCGATCTGCGCCACGGACACGAGGCGATCCCAGAGCCCATCGGTCTGCTCGGCCGCCTGCACGAGCTGCGGATCCCGCAGACCTGCGAAGGCGTCCGGGTAGAGGCGGTACACGAGTCGTGGTGCTCGCGAGGGCCGGGTACCCGTGCCGAAGAGCACGGTGTCGCCGGGGCTGGCGTGAGCCGCGACGACCGCGGCCGCCGCACGGCCGTCCGCCCCGCCGTCTTTCGCATATGGGCCCCGTTCGCGCACGAACTCCGGCACGACGGTCACGGCGCCGATGAGCACGAGCGCCGATACCACGACCGTGACGCCACGGCGCGCACCCGCACGTCGCGCCGCGTCGATGAGCGCGAGCACGCCGGTCGCGAGGAGGAGCGCCACGGCACCGAGGCAGAACGAGAGGTACCGGGGGTTGTACGTCGGTGAGAGCACCATGTCGATCGCGACGAGCACGAGACCGGGCGCGAGGAGCCAGACGAGGAGCGCCCAGGATGCGGGAGCCGACGCCGGGTCCCGTCGCCGCAGGCGGGCGAGGGACACGACGCCGATCAGCATGACCGGCCAGAGCACGAGCGCGACGGGAAGGTGCCCGAACCACGGGGTGACGAACCAGCCGGTCGCCGTCATGTATCCACGATGTGCCAGGAACGCGACCTGGTGCTTCTGCACCTCGGCGGCGACGACGATCGGCAGAGACAGCGCCCCGGCGACGACCATGCCGGCCGCCCACCGTCGAAGGCTCTCGCGTCGTCGCTCGAGGCCCGGAGCCGTGAGGAGGAAGGTCAGGTGCACGAGCGGCATGAGCAGCAGGTAGAGGAAGAACGTGCCGGACAGGGCGACCGCGATGCCATACCCGATCCATGCGCGCCGTCGTGCGCCGGCGCGCGCGAGCGTGACGACGAGCACCGTCGTCCACACGGCGGCTGCGGAGGCCAGCGCGTAACCGCGCGTCTCTATCGCGAGCACACCAGCCCGGGGGATGAACGCGATCAGCGAGCCTGCGACGACACCCGTGCGCAGGTCGAACCATCGGCGACCGAGCACCACGACCCCGGCGGCCAGAAACCCGATCCCGATCGTGCTGAGCGCACGGGTCGCCCACTCGCTGCTGCCGAACAGATCGATCCAGAGATGGAGCATGGCGTAGTACACACCGTGCACCGCGTCGACCGTCGACAGCTCCGAGAGCAGGCTGGGCCACGGCCGCTGGGCGGAGAGCACGCTGGCGGCCTCGTCGCCCCAGTACGAAGGAACGCCGGCGCCGACGTATGCGATCGCGGCCACGGCCACGCCGAGCCAGAGCGCGGGGCGACGGGCGAATGCCCTCCGCAACACGTCCATCCCCCGGCTCCGAGACGGAGCCGGGGAGTGCTCGACCCGTCGTTCCACGATGACCATGACCCGAGCCTCGCCCCGCCACATTTCCCGTGCCTCCGAGAAGAGGCGTCGTTTCATGAGAGTTCTCACACGTGCGCGGGCGGAAGCCGCGCGCAATAGGCTGGCACTGATGATGGAGATGGATGCCGAGGCCTTCGAGGAGCTCGTGATCGACGAGCTCGACCGCCTGCCGGACGACATGGTCGACGGGCTGGACAACGTCGTGTTCGTCGTCGAGGATCGTCCCGAGGACGGCAGCCTCGACCTGCTCGGGCTCTACGACGGGCTCGCGCTGACGGAGAGGGGGCAGTACGGCATGGCCGACCTCCCCGATCGCATCATCGTGTACCGGGAGCCCCACCTCGCCGAATGCGAAGACGAGGACGAACTGCGAGACGAGGTGCACACCACCCTCGTGCACGAGATCGCCCACTTCTACGGCATCGACGACGACAGGCTGCACGAGATGGGGTGGGCATGAGCACGCCCATCACGGTCCCGGACGTCGAGGACCTTCAAGACCTGTCAGCCGCGCCCATGGAGCCGTGGGAGGTCGTCGTATGGAACGACCCCGTGAACCTCATGTCGTACGTCGTCCGCGTGTTCCGCACGTACTTCGGATACTCGCAGGATCGAGCGACCGAGCTCATGCTCGCCGTGCACCACGACGGGCACGCGATCGTCGCCACAGGTCCGCGGGAGACGATGGAGGTGCACGCTCAGGCCATGCACGACTACGGCCTGTGGGCGACGGTGCGGAGGGTCGCGCGATGACCGGGCGTCGGATCCCCCTCGTGATCGCCCCCGTGGAGGCCGTGCAGCTCGGGCACCTCCTCTCCGACTTCCGCGACCTGGTCGTCGATGGCAGGGATGAGGGCGATCCCGCGGTCGAACGGCTCGCGCCGTCTCCCTACCCGGATGACGACGAGGCCTCGGAGCAGTTCCGCGGGACCACGCGCGGCGACATCCTCGACCGTCGCGCCGCGGATGCCGCGAGAGTGGACGCGATGCTCGCGCCGCTGCGCGCGGCCGCGGAGTCGATGTCCGATGAGGAGCTCTTCACCGAGCGTCTCATCGAGGTGGACGAGGACGACGTGGAGGCCTGGCTGCGCACGCTCACCGCGCTCCGACTCGTCATCGCCACGCGCATCGGGATCGTCGACGAGGAGACCGTGCCCGATGACGACGGTCGCTCGCGTGTGTACGAGTGGCTGGGCTACCGGCTGGAGACGCTGGTGCTGTCGGCCGACGATCTGGAGTGAGACGCTGCGCTCAGGGGATCCCGATGATCCTCGTCGCCAGATGCCGGGGATCATCGCGCTCGATGTGTCGGAGCTCCTGTGCGGCCCACCGATCCCAGTGCGGCCGGTAGGTCTCCCCGTCCCTCGCGAGCGCCCGCGATCTCCTCCCCGCCTCCGGGGACTCCAACCAGATGCGGATGTCGGCGACTGATGCCGTGGCCGGTGTGAGGATGCCGCTGCCCTCCACGATCACACCGAGCGCGGGGTCGACCGCGTGGCTCTCCGCCTCGGTGCCGCGCTCCCAGTCCCAGCGGCTCCAGGTACCGAGGAGTCCTCTCCCATGCGGCTTGAGGATCCAGTCGAGAGCCCGCTCCGCGCCTGCGTCCAACCCGTCCCAGCCCGGATAGATGGAGTCGAGGGCGATGATCTGCACGCGTCCGCGCAGGGGCCATCCTCGCGCGACACGATGGGCGAGGGATGTCTTGCCCGCTCCGCTGCGCCCATCGATCAGCACCACAGGGTTCGCCGCAGCGAGAGCGCGCACGTCGGCGACGATCAGCGCCGCCGCATCACTCAGCGCCGCGGCGACCGGATCGTCACTTCTTGAGGGCACGGATGATGCGGGTGAGGGCGCGACCTGCGATCCAGACGAACGGGCCGGCGACGGTCAGCAACGTGACGATGTTCGGCTCGAACCGAAGACCCTCCTCACGACGGACGTACACGCCGAGAGGGATCGCGATGCCGCCGCCGGTTCCGCCCTCGCCTCCCTCTGCCCCGCCCCCGGCGAAGCCCGTGACCGTGAGGGCGACGGGCGTGATGCTCACGCCGTCGACGTCCTGCGGCTCACCGTAGGCGCTCTTCACCCCGAACGAGGCGGCCTGCTTTCCGAGTTCCACTGCGATGTTCGGCATGAGACCACGCTAGTCGACGATCACCGACGGGGCACGCTCAATCCAGACCGTGAGCCTTCGGATGCTGCACTGCTCCGCGTCCATCGGATCGTCCGATGTGCCGCGCACGGGTGATCGTCGCCGAACCGAACCGAGCGACCGCGTCGTCGACCGCCCCTTCGACGCGCCGCCAGTCTTCGTCGTCGTCCCAGAGGCCGAGCATTCCGCCGCCGGCCGGACGCAGTTTCTCAGCGCGCACGCCGACCAGACGGACCGGATCCCTCCGCTCGATCTGCTCGAACAGCGCCTGCGCCGCCTCGCCGATGCGCTGGCTGACCGCCGTCGGTTCGGCGAGGGTCGTCGAGCGCGTGAGCGTGCGGAAGTCGTCGAACCGGATCTTGATGGAGACGGTCCCCGTCTCCCACTCCGCCCTCCGCAGGCGCGCACCGACGCGGTCGGCGAGTCTGAGCAGCTCAGCACGGAGGAACACGCGATCGTCGATATCGACGTCGAAGGTCTCCTCGTGGCCGATGCTCTTCTCCACACGCTCTGTCTCGACGGACCTGGCGTCCTCTCCGTTCGCGAGTTGGAGGAGACGAGCGCCGAGCGCAGGGCCGACGGCGCGTTCGAGCATGTCCGTCGAGGACTCGCGGATGTCGCGGATCGTGCGGATGCCGCGAGCCTCCAGAGCCTCGGCGGCCTTCGGTCCGACGCCCCACATCGCACGGACGGGGCGCGGACCGAGGAAGTCGAGCGTATCGGCGGCAGCGACCACGAGCATCCCGTCGGGCTTGGCGACCGTCGAGGCCATCTTGGCGACGTGCTTGGTCGCCGCCACGCCCACGCTGCAGGTGATGCCGACCTCGTCGCGCACCCGCTCCCTGACCAGTCCGGCGATGTGCCCAGGACTCCCCCACAGCCGACGCACACCGCGAACGTCGAGGAACGCCTCGTCGACCGACAGCGGTTCCACCAGCGGGGTGAAGGACTCGAAGATCGCCATGACCTGGCGGGAGACCTCCTGGTACCGGTGGAAGTGCGGCAGCACGATGCGTGCGGAGGGGCAGAGCCGCAGAGCCTGCGATACGGGCATCGCCGCACGGACGCCGTAGCGACGGGCCTCGTACGACGCGCTCGACACGACGGACCGGCCGTCCGGCGCGCCGATGATCAGCGGCAGTCCCTTCAGGCTCGGGTCGTCGAGCACCTCGACCCCGGCGTAGAACGCATCCATGTCGACGTGCAGGATGCTCGTGCCGGCATCGTCGGCCCCGTTCGGGGAGACGATGCGCCCTCTGCCGTCGCCGTGTCCCATGGAGCCATTGTCCCCCGGACCTCCGACAGAGGCCCGGGGGCGCGGTTCAGATCACTGCGCGGCGCGCTCGAGGATCAGTTCGCGGACGCGCGCGGCATCCGCCTGGCCCTTCATCGCCTTCATGACGGCGCCGATCACGGCTCCGGCCGCCTGGACCTTGCCGTCCTTGATCTTCGCGAGCACGTCGGGCTGGGCGGCGAACGCGTCGTCGATCGCGGCGATCAGTGCGCCGTCATCCGACACCACGGCCAGACCGCGGGCGTCGACGACCTCCTGCGGCGTACCTTCTCCGGCGATGACGCCTTCGAGCACCTGACGGGCGAGCTTGTCGGTGAGCGTACCCGCGTCGACCAGCTGCTGCAGGGCGGCGACGTTCGCGGGGCTGATCAGCTCGGCGGCGTCCTTCTCCTGCGCGTTCGCGAGGCGGGTGATCTCGCCGGTCCACCACTTGCGCGCCGCCGCGGGGGTCGCGCCGGCGGCGATGGTCGCCTCGACCTCGTCGAGCAGGCCGCCGTTGCGGACGTCCTGGAACTCGAGGTCGGTGAAGCCCCAGTCGGCCTTCAGCCGGCGACGGCGGGCGACGGGCTGCTCGGGCAGCGCCGCGCGCAGCTCCTCCACGAGGGCGGCGGCCGGCTGCACGGGCAGCAGGTCGGGCTCCGGGAAATAGCGGTAGTCGTCGGCATCCGACTTCGGACGACCGGGAGAGGTCGTTCCGGTGTCCTCGTGCCAGTGGCGGGTCTCCTGCGTGATCGTGCCGCCGTCGGCGAGGATCTGCGCCTGCCGCTGGATCTCGTACCGCACGGCCCGCTCGACGGAGCGCATCGAGTTCACGTTCTTCGTCTCGGTGCGGGTGCCGAGCTTCTCCTGGCCGCGCGGGCGCAGGGAGACGTTGGCGTCGCAGCGCAGGTTGCCGCGCTCGAGCCGCGCCTCGGAGATGCCGAGGCCGCGCACGATGTCGCGGATAGCCGCGACGTAGGCCTTGGCGATCTCGGGGGCCCGGTGCTCCGCGCCGAAGATCGTCTTGGTGACGATCTCGACCAACGGGACTCCCGCACGGTTGTAGTCCACGAGCGAGTACTCGGCGCCCTGGATGCGGCCGGTGGCGCCGCCCATGTGGGTCAGCTTGCCCGCGTCCTCCTCCATGTGCGCGCGCTCGATCGGGATCTGCACGAGCATGCCGTCTTCGAGCTCGACCTCGACGGAGCCCTCGAAGGCGATCGGCTCGTCGTACTGCGAGATCTGGTAGTTCTTGCCGAGGTCGGGGTAGAAGTAGTTCTTGCGCGCGAAACGGCTCGACTCCGCGATCGAGCAGCCCAGCGCGAGACCGAGGCTGATCGACGAACGGATCGCCGTCTCGTTCACGACCGGCAGCGAGCCGGGCAGACCGAGGTCGACCGGGGCGATGAGCGTGTTCGGCTCCGCCGCGTGGTATGCCTCGTTCGCGGGGTTCGGCGCGTCGGAGAACATCTTCGTGTTCGTGTTGAGCTCGACGTGCACCTCGAAGCCGAGCACGGGCTCGAAGAGCTCCAGCGCCTTGTCGAAGTCCATGAGCTTGGCGGCGGCCATCAGCGGGTCCCTCCCACGAGCTGCGGTGCACGGCTGAGCAGCGGCGCACCCCACGAGTCGAGCAGCACGGCTTCGAGCGCCGCACCGACCTTGTACAGACGGGCGTCCTGTCGCGCCGGGGCGATGAACTGGATGCCGACGGGCAGCCCGTCCTCGTCGGCCAGGCCGCTGGGGATCGAGATGCCGGGGACGCCGGCGAGGTTCACCGGGATCGTCGTGATGTCGTTGAGATACATCTGGAGCGGATCGTCGATCTTCTCGCCGATCTTGAACGCCGTGGTGGGCGCCGAGGGCGTGGCGATGACGTCGACATCCGCGAAGGCCGCGGCGAAGTCCTGCTGGATGAGCGTACGGACCTTCTGTGCGCTGCCGTAGTAGGCGTCGTAGTACCCGGCCGACAGCGCGTAGGTGCCGAGGATGATGCGGCGCTTGACCTCGTCGCCGAAACCGGCGTCGCGGGTCGCCGACATGACGTCCTCGACCGTGGGGGCGCCGTCGGGCGTCACCCGCAGGCCGAAGCGCACCGAGTCGAACTTCGCGAGGTTGCTCGACGCCTCCGCGGGGAGGATCAGGTAGTACGCGGCCACGCCGTACTCGAAGTGCGGAGCGCCGATCTCGACGATCTCCGCGCCCTGCGCCTCCATCAGCGCCAGCGCGCTGCGGAACGACGAGGCGACGCCGGGCTGGAAGCCGCTGTCGGGGAGCTCGCGGATCACGCCGACCTTGAGCCCCTTGAGCACGTCTCCGCGCGCACCCTCACGGGCCGCCTCGGCGAACGACGGCCATGCGTCGGTGAGCGAGGTCGAGTCCTTGGGGTCATGACCGCCGATGACGTCGTGCAGCAGCCCGGCGTCGAGCACGGTGCGGGTCACCGGACCGACCTGGTCGAGGCTGGAGGCGAGCGCGATCGCGCCGTAGCGGCTAACGCCGCCGTAGGTCGGCTTGACGCCCACGGTGCCGGTGACGTGCGCGGGCTGACGGATCGAGCCGCCGGTGTCGGAACCGAGCGCCAGCGGAGCCTCGAACGCCGCGACGGCCGCCGCCGAGCCGCCGCCGGAGCCGCCGGGGATCCGGTCGAGGTCCCAGGGGTTGCGGGTCGGACCGTAGGCGGAGTGCTCCGTCGAGGAGCCCATCGCGAACTCGTCCATGTTGGTCTTGCCGAGCGGGATGAGCCCGGCCGCGCGCGAGCGTGCGACGACGGTCGCGTCGTAGGGCGAGCGGTACCCCTCGAGGATGCGCGATCCGCTCGTGGTCGGCTGGTCCGTGGTGACGAGCACGTCCTTGATCGCCAGCGGCACGCCGGCGACCGGTCCGAGCTGCTCCCCCGCCGCACGACGTGCGTCGACGTCGGCCGCGGCGGCCAGCGCTGCCTCGTTCACGTGCAGGAAGGCGTGCACGTCCCCGTCGACCGCGGCGATGCGGTCGAGGTGCGCCTGGGTGGCCTCGACGCTGGAGATCTCGCGCGTCGCGAGCTTGTCGGCGAGCTCGGCGGCGTTCAGCCGGATGATGTCGCTCACTGTTCTTCTCCCAGGATGGCGGTCACGCGGAAACGGCCGTCGGCCTGGTCGGGTGCGTTCTGGAGCACCTGTTCGTGCGTGAGGGTCTGTCCGACGACGTCGGGGCGGAAGACGTTGCTCAGCGGGATCGGGTGGCTCGTGGCCGCCACGTCGGCGGTCGCGACCTCCGACACCTTCGCGATGTTGTCGACGATGGCGTCGAGCTGGCCCGTGAGCCGCGCCACCTCGTCGTCGTTCAGCTGGATGCGCGCGAGCACGCCGAGATGGCGCACAAGATCAGGGGTGATTTCAGACACGGCTCAAGTCTACGGTGACCGCGGAATAGGCTGTGCTCATGACGACCTACGACCCGCCACGTCCTTGGATCGCGAGCTACGCCGACGGCGTCCCCGAGGACCTCGCGCCCGTCGAGGGATCGCTGATCGACATCGTCGCCGCATCCGCCAGGGACTACCCCGACGCGCCCGCGCTGCAGTTCTTCGGCCGCGAGACGTCGTACGCCCAGCTGCAGGACGCGATCGACCGCGCGGCCGCCGGGCTCCGCGACCTCGGCGTTCGGGCCGGCGACCCCGTCGCCATCGTGCTCCCGAACTGCCCGCAGCACATCGTCGCGTTCTACGCCGTGCTGCGCCTCGGCGCGGTGGTCGTCGAGCACAACCCGCTGTATACGCCTCGGGAGCTGCGCAAGCAGTTCGAGGACCACGGCGCGAAGCACGCGATCGTCTGGAACAAGGTCGTCGCGACCGTGCAGGAGTTCCCCTCCGACCTCGCCGTGACGAACCTGATCTCGGTCGACGTGACCCGCGCGATGCCGTTCCTGACGCGCGTCGCCCTGCGTCTTCCCGTCGCCAAGGCGCGCAAGTCCCGCGCAGCCCTCACCGAGAGCGTGCGCGGCACGGTGACGTGGGAGTCCCTCGTCGGTTCCGCGCCCATCCCGGCACCCCACCCGCGACCTGCCACCGACGACCTGGCGATCATCCAGTACACGTCCGGGACGACAGGCACCCCGAAGGGCGCATCGCTGACCCACCGAAACCTGCTCGCCAACGCGGCCCAGGCGCAGGCCTGGGTACCGTCGATCCAGCGCGGCAAGGGCTGCGTCGTGTACGCGGTGCTGCCGATGTTCCACGCCTACGGGCTCACGCTCTGCCTCACCTTCGCGATGTCGATGGGCGCGCGTCTCGTGCTGTTCCCGAAGTTCGATCCGGATCTCGTGCTCGACGTCGTCAAGAAGCACCCGGCGACCTTCCTCCCCCTCGTGCCGCCGATCGCCGACCGGCTGCTGTCAGCGGCGACCCGCAAGGGCGTCTCGCTCGACGGCATCGAGGTCGCGATCTCCGGCGCCATGGCGCTGCCGCACGAACTCGTCGTGCCGTTCGAGAAGGCCACGCACGGCTACCTCGTGGAGGGCTACGGCCTCAGCGAGTGCTCCCCCGTGCTGATGGCCAACCCGGTGGCCGAGAATCGCGTGCCTGGGACCGTCGGCCTCCCCCTCCCCGGCACCGAGTGCCGCGTCGTCGATCCGGAGAATCCCACTCAGGACGTTCCGGCCGGATCGGCGGGCGAGCTGATCGTGCGCGGGCCGCAGGTGTTCTCCGGCTACTACGGCAAGCCGGAGGAGACCGAGGCCGTCTTCGTCGACGGATGGTTCCGCACCGGCGACATCGTCACCGTCGACGACGGCGGGTTCATCCGCATCGTCGACCGCATCAAGGAGCTCATCATCACCGGCGGGTTCAACGTGGCGCCGACCGAGGTCGAGAACGCGCTGCGCCAGCACCCCGACGTCTCGGATGCCGCGGTGGTCGGACTGCCCAGCGACCACTCCGGCGAAGAGGTCGTCGCGGCGATCGTCGTGGACGGGGCGAAGGACGTCGACGTCGAGTCCATCAGGGATTTCGCACGCGGCATCCTGACCCCCTACAAGGTGCCGCGGCGCATCTTCGTGGTCGACGAGCTGCCGAAGTCCCTCATCGGCAAGGTGCTCCGGCGTCAGGTCAAGGAGAAGCTGCTCGCTCTGACGACGGGCGCCTGACCGGCCGCCCAGGAATCCCGGGGTAGTTCACGCTACCCTTGGTCAGTGACTGAAGAAGACGCTGCACCCACCGACGCCCCCTCGACCCCCGGATTCGAGGACCTCGGCATCACCGGGTCCGTCCTCAAGGCCATCAAGGACCTGGGCTACGAGACCCCGTCCCCGATCCAGGCGGCGACCATCCCCACGCTCCTCTCCGGACGCGACGTGGTCGGCATGGCGCAGACGGGAACCGGCAAGACCGCGGCGTTCGCCCTGCCCGTGCTCGAGCGCCTCGACGTGTCGCAGAAGACGCCGCAGGCCCTCGTCCTCGCTCCCACGCGCGAGCTCGCGCTGCAGGTCTGCGAGGCGTTCGAGTCCTATGCCTCGCGCATGAAGGGCGTGCACGTGCTCCCCGTCTACGGAGGTCAGGGCTATGGCGTGCAATTGTCGGCGCTGCGCCGCGGCGTGCACGTGATCGTCGGAACGCCCGGCCGCATCATGGACCACCTCGCGAAGGGAACCCTCGACCTCTCCGAGCTGCAGTACCTCGTGCTCGACGAGGCCGACGAGATGCTGAAGATGGGCTTCGCGGAGGACGTCGAGCAGATCCTCGCGCAGACGCCGGAGGAGAAGCAGGTCGCGCTCTTCTCGGCGACCATGCCCCCGCAGATCCGCCGGCTTGCGCAGCAGTACCTGCGCGACCCCGAAGAGATCACCATCAAGTCGAAGACCGCGACGAACACCAACATCACCCAGCGGTACCTCGTCGTCTCGTACGCGCAGAAGGTCGACGCGCTCACGCGCATCCTCGAGGTGGAGAACTTCGACGGGATGATCGTGTTCGTCCGCACGAAGAACGAAACCGAGACGCTGGCCGAGAAGCTGCGCGCCCGCGGCTACTCCGCCGCCGCGATCAACGGCGATGTGCCGCAGGTGCAGCGCGAGCGCAGCGTGAACCAGCTCAAGGACGGCAAGCTCGACATCCTCGTCGCCACCGACGTCGCGGCCCGCGGACTCGACGTGGAGCGCATCAGCCACGTCGTGAACTTCGACATCCCCACCGACACCGAGTCGTACGTGCACCGCATCGGCCGCACGGGCCGGGCCGGACGCACGGGTGACGCGATCAGCTTCATCACCCCGCGCGAGCGCTACCTCCTCAAGCACATCGAGAAGGCGACTCGCCAGCAGCCGACCCAGATGCAGCTGCCCAGCACAGACGACGTGAACACCACGCGTCTGGCCCGGTTCGACGACGCGATCACGACCGCGCTCGGCGACGCCTCCCGCATCGAGAAGTTCCGCGATGTGATCGCGCACTACGTCCGCAATCACGACGTACCCGAGGCCGATGTGGCCGCCGCGCTCGCCGTCGTCGCGCAGGGCGACACACCGCTGCTGCTCGACCCCGCCGACGACCCGCTGGCCAAGGCGATCGAGTTCGACAACCGTCCGCCCCGGGAGCGCACGACGCTTGAGACACGGGAACCGCGTACCGAGCGCCGCGGGCGCGGAGACTATGCGGCGTACCGCATCGAGGTCGGACGTCGTCATCGCGTGGAACCACGTCAGATCGTCGGCGCGCTGGCCAACGAGGGCGGCCTCGGTCGCGACGACTTCGGAGCGATCAACATCCGTCCGGACTTCTCCATCGTCGAGCTGCCCGCGAACCTGGACGCCGCCGTGCTGGAGAAGCTGCGAGACACCCGCATCTCCGGACGCCTGATCGAGATCAAGCCCGACCGTGGACCGCGCGGCGGCGGCGCGCGCCGCGACGGCGGCGACCGTTTCGCCGACCGCGGTGGCGATCGCTTCGAGCGCCGCGACCGGCCGTCGTACGGCGATCGCGGCTCACGCCGCGACGACCGCGGCTCGCGTGACGACCGGCCGCGCCGTGACGAGCGACCGTCACGCGACGGCGACAGCCGTCCGGCGCGGAAGCCTCGTCACAAGGGCTGACGTCGACCTGCCCTCATACGGGCACGAGTGCGGATGCCGCGGTTCTTTCCCCGCGGGCACAGCTTCGGATGCCGCGGCCGACACGCCGCGGCATCCCTCGTTTACACGGAGTGTCCGAGTTGCACTCCGAATTCGTGTCCGCCGGAAGGTCCGAATCCGTGCCCGCCGGAAGGTCGTGCCCGCCGGAAGGTCCGAATCCGTGCCCGCCGGTGGACCCGAAGTCGTGTCAGGGAGTGGTTCCGGGGGTCGAAGCTGTTCTGATCCGCGTCAGTCGGGCGGGCCGCCGTTGAGGGCGACCGATCCCTGCCACGTCGCCACGAGCACGGCCGTCACCGCGCCGGCCGCCATGATCGCCGCCAGCACGATGATCTGGAACCGCCCGGCCTCCCACGGCGACAGTCCGCCGAAGATCGCGCCGACGAAGGCTCCGGGGAGCACGACCAGTCCGGTCGTCTTGGTCTGATCGATGGACGGGATCAACGACTCGCGCACCGCGCGGCGCGCGAGATCTCGCGTCGCGCGCCGCGGGGTCGCCCCGAGCGCCAGCCAGCCCTCGACCTCGTCCCAGTGATCCCTCACCGCGGAGGCGAGGTGACGTCCCGTCAGGGTGGCGATGTTCATGGTGTTGCCGATCACGATCGCCCCCATCGCGAGCGCGTAACGCGGCGTCGCATCGAGAGCGCCCGAGCCGAACACGGCGGACGCAGCGACGACGACGCCGGCCGCTATCGACGAGCCCATGACCAGCATCGAACGGCCACTCGCGCCGATCCTCCTCACGGCGACGCCGACCGCGACGGCGAACATCACCAGCAGTGCGACCGCGATCCAGAGCGTGCTCGTGATGATGCCGCCCAGGATCAGGCTGATGATCGCGAGCTGCACGACGCCCCGGGCGATCGCGCCCGCGGGCGCCCACACACCCCGCACCCCGAAGAGTGCCAGGGCGACGGTGGACGCCGCGACGAGGATCACGACACCCACCGCCGTGGGGATCAAGCCCTGCAGCTCGACCGGTGTCACGGGCGTCATCCCTCCAGCGCGTCGGGCCCCTCGGTCACGAGGATGTGGAACTGCGCGGCGTCGAGGACCCGGATGCCGAGCTCCTCAGCCTTCGCGAGCTTGGAACCCGCACCGGGACCGGCGGCCACGAAGTCGGTCTTCTTCGAGACGCTCGATGCCGCCTTGCCCCCGGCCTTGATGATCGCCTCCTGAGCACCGTCGCGCGTGTAGCCGTCGAGGGAGCCCGTGGCGACGACGGTGAGCCCGTCGAGCACGCCCCCCTCGACCACTGCGGCGCCCGGACCGGGGTGCCCCGGAATCGCCCACTGCACCCCGGCTTCCGTCCACTGCGTCACGATGTCCTGATGCCAGTCCACCTGGAACCAGTCGAGCAGCGAGTCGGCGATGATCCCGCCCACTCCCTCGACCGCGGCCAGCTCCTCACGTGTCGCCGTGCGGATCTCCTGGAGCGAGCCGAACCACTGGGCCAGAGCGCGCGCCGCGACCGGACCCACGTGCCGGATGTTCAGAGAGACGAGGAGGCGCCACAGCTCCTTCGTCTTGGCCTTCTCCAGTTCGGCGAGCAGCGTGAGCGCCTGCGACGATGGCTGAGGGAGGTCGATGCCGGACTTCTTCTCGGCCGCCGTGGGGTTGCGGCGGAACGGCGCTCTGGTCTTGACGAGGCCGTCGTCGTCCTCTTTGGGGAGCCCGGTCTCGGCGTCGCGTACGACCAGCTCGATGGGCACCAGCTGCTCGAGCGTGAGGCCGAACAGCCCCGCTTCGGTCTCGAGCGGCGGCACCGCGGGGGACGTGGGCTGCGTGAGGGCGGCCGCCGTCACCTCGCCGAGGGCCTCGACGTCGAGCGCGCCCCGCGATCCGATGTGCTCGACCCTTCCACGGACTTGCGCGGGGCAGGAGCGCGCGTTGGGGCAGCGGAGGTCGATGTCGCCCTCTTTCATCGGCCGCAACGGGGTGCCGCACTCCGGGCACCCTACGGGCATCACGAACTCGCGTTCGGTGCCGTCGCGCTTCTCGACCACGGGACCGAGCACCTCGGGGATCACGTCTCCGGCCTTGCGGAGCACGACCGTGTCGCCGATGAGCACGCCCTTGGCCTTCACGACGTCTTTGTTGTGCAGCGTCGCCTGGCGGACGACGGAGCCGGCGACATGAGCGGGGGCCATCACGGCGTACGGGGTCGCCCTGCCGGTGCGCCCTACCGAGACGACGATGTCGAGGAGCTTCGTCTGCACTTCCTCCGGGGGGTACTTGTACGCGATCGCCCACCGCGGAGCACGGCTGGTCATGCCGAGCTCGTCGTGGAGCTCCAACTCGTCCACCTTCACGACGATGCCGTCCAGCTCGTGCTCGATGTCGTGACGGTGCTCGCCGAAGTACTCGACGAACTCGACGACCTCGTCGATGGTCCCGCACACGCGGGTGTGCGGACTCGTCGGAAGACCCCACTCCGCGAGGAGGTCGTAGACCTCGCTCTGCGCCGCGACGGGCGGGTTCGTCCACGCGCCGATCCCGTGCACGTAGAGCGCGAGCGAGTCGATGCGCAACAGCCCGGCCTCGAGTTCGAGGCCGTCCTTCTTGTCGATCTGCTGACGGAGACCGCCGCTCGCCGCGTTGCGCGGGTTCGCGAACGAGGGGAATCGTCGTGCGGCGGCCGCCCGCGCCTTCTCCTCCTCGAAGGGCTTCTTCGTTCCGGGACGGGACTCCCATCGAGCGAGGGAGTCGTCGTAGGCGCGCTCACGGAAGGCCGCCTGGGCGGCATTGAGCCGCTCGAACGCGGCGACCGGGATGAAGACCTCGCCACGCACCTCGACGACCGCGGGGTGACCCGTGCCGCTGAGCCTCTCCGGGATCTCCGGCAGCCGTAGCGCGTTGACCGTGACGATCTCGCCCACCCTGCCGTCACCGCGCGTCGCGGCCGAGGTGAGCACGCCGTGTTCGTAGCGGAGGTTGATGGCCAGGCCGTCGATCTTCAGCTCGGTGAGCCAGGCGACGTCGCGACCGGCCGCCGCGCGGGTCTTCGCCGCCCATTCCCGCAACTCCTCGATCGAGAACACGTTGTCGAGGCTCAGCATCCGCTCGGCGTGCTCGATCGTCGCAAGCCCCGTCGACTCCGCTGCGCCCACCATCTGCGTCGGGGAGTCCTGCCCCTGCAGTTCGGGGTGCAGCCGCTCGAGCTCCTCGAGCCGCCGCATCCAGCCGTCGTAGGTGGCGTCGTCGACCACGGAGGTGTCGCGACCGTAATACGCGTCCTTGGCCTCGAGTATGAGGGTGGTCAGCTGCTCCGCCTCGGTTCGGGCGTCTTCCAGCGAGATGTTCTCCGGCACTCCGTCAGTCTACGAGCGCGCACCGACATCGCACCGGCCCGCTGCGCGTCCGCGCGCGTCGTCAGACGGCGACGGGGGCGGCCGACACCGTCCGGTCGATCGTGAACTGACCGAGCACTCGCGTGCCGACGTAGAGCACAGCGGTCTGGCCGGGGGCGACGCCGTCGAGCGGGGTCTCCGGCACAGCCCGCACGCCGTCGTCGCCCACGTGCGCGATGGCGGGCACCGGGTCCGCGTGCGCCCTGATCTGCACCTCGCACGCGAACTCGCTCTCGGTCGGAGCCGATCCGGCCCAGCTGAGGCGCGTGCCGGAGATCTCGCTGATCGCGAGGGCCTCCTTGGGACCGACCACGACCGTGTTCGTCACCGGACGGACCTCCAGCACGAACCGGGGCTTGCCGTCGGGAGCGGGCACCCCGAGCTTGAGTCCACGCCGCTGGCCGACCGTGTAACCGTGCGCCCCGTCGTGCGATCCGACCACGGCACCCGAGCGGTCGACGATGTCGCCGGTTGCCACGCCGACCTTCTCCCCGAGCCATCCGCGGGTGTCGCCGTCGGGGATGAAGCAGATGTCGTGGCTGTCCGGCTTCTGGGCGACGCTCAGGCCGCGCTCGGCCGCCTCCGCGCGCACGAGGGCCTTCGACGGCGTGGATCCGAGCGGGAAGTACGTGTGCGCGAGCTGCTCGGCGGTGAGGACTCCGAGCACGTAGGACTGGTCCTTGGCGTCGTCGGCGGCGCGGTGCAGCTCGAGACCGGACTCCGTGCTCACGAGGTTCGCGTAGTGCCCCGTGCAGACCGCATCGAAGCCCAACTCCAGCGCACGCTCCAGGAGCGCGGCGAACTTGATCTTCTCGTTGCAGCGCATGCACGGATTGGGGGTGCGACCGGCGCGGTACTCGGAGACGAAGTCGGCGATCACATCGTCGCGGAACCGCTCGGAGAAGTCCCAGACGTAGAAGGGGATGCCGAGCAGGTCCGCGGCGCGCCGCGCGTCCAGCGCATCCTCGATCGTGCAGCAGCCGCGGCTGCCGGTGCGCAGGGTGCCCCCGGCCCGGGAGAGCGCGAGATGCACGCCCACCACGTCGTGTCCCGCCTCGACGGCCCTCGCGGCCGCGACGGCGGAGTCCACTCCCCCGCTCATGGCCGCAAGAATCCGCATGCTCCCAGTCTACGAGCGTCAGCCTGCAAGGGATCCGGATGCGCGTGCGTACACCTCGGCGATCACGGCGAGCACGGCGTCGACGTCGGCATCGGTGCTCGTCCGGCCGAGGGAGAAGCGCAGCACGCTGCGGGCGTCGTGCTCGTCCCTCCCCATAGCCATCACCACGTGCGAGGGCTCTGCGACGCCGGCCTGACAGGCCGAACCCGTCGACGCTGCGATGCCGGCGGTGTCGAGCAGGAACAACAGGCTCTCCCCCACCGCTCCGGGGAACAGGACGTGCGCGTTGCCGGGCAATCTCTCGATCGGCTCCCCGAGCAGTTCCGCCCGGGGCACCGCCGCCCGGATGCCGTCGACGAGGCGGCTGCGCAACGCCCGCAGCCGGGTTGCCTCCCTCTCCCGCTCGTCCTCCGCGAGCTCCAGGGCGGTGGCGAACGCGGCGGCTCCAGCGACGTCCTGCGTTCCGGCCCTGAGTCCCCGCTGTTGGGCGCCGCCGTGCAGGAGGGCGGCCATCCGGGCGCTCCTCGCGACGACCAGTGCGCCGATGCCGACCGGTGCTCCGATCTTGTGCCCCGCGACGCTCGCCGCGACCAGCCCCGCTGCGGCCGGCGCATCGCCGCGGAGCGCGGAGAACGAGAACGGCAGGTGACCGAGTGCCGAGACCGCATCGAGATGCAGCGGCACCTTCGCGCTCGCCGCGGCCTCGGAGAGGGCCGCGGCGTCGTTCACCGTGCCGGCCTCGTTGTTCGCGATCAGAGCGGTGGCCAGCGCGGCGCCGGGGAGGGCGTCGGCGAAGGCCGGCACCGGTATGCGCGCCAGCGCGGTGACCGGTACCGGGCGCAGGACGGCGCCGTGCGCGACGAGGTCGGCCACCGTGTCCATGGTCGCGTGGTGCTCGGCGTCCGGCATCACGATCGCGTCGGTGCCGTCTGACCGCTGCTCCCACAGGCCGTGCAGGGCCAGGTTGATCGACTCGGTGCCGCCCGAGGTGAACACCACCTCGATCGGCTCGCACCCGAGGACGGCCGCCGCCCGCTCGCGCGACTCCTCCAGCACACGTCTCGCGTCCTGCCCTGCGCCGTGCGTCGAGGATGCGTTCCCCACGACCTCGGCGGCGGCGAGCCAGGCGTCCCGCGCCTCCGGGCGCAGGGGCGATGTCGCCGCGTGATCGAGGTAGTGCCGCATCCCTCTACTCTCCCCTACTTTCGGCGCCCTGGCACACGGAACTGAGTGCGCGCTGGCCTGCGACCCGGTCGCAGGCCTCTAGTGTGTATTCATGCCCGTGCCCCGTGAGTCCGCCGTTCCCGGCGGCTCCTCCCTCGACAACCTCGGCGTCCGGCTCCACGACGGCGTCGGCACCCTCCGCGTCTGGTCGCAGAACGCCTCGTCCGTCGAGCTCGTCGTCTTCGACGCCACCGACCTCGACTGGGTCACCGACCAGGTCGAGCTCGAACGTCTCCCCGGAGGCGTCTGGGAGGTCACGACTCCCCTGCTGCAGCCGGGGGTGCGGTACGCGATCCGCGTCGGCGGCCCGCACGGACCCGGCAACACGTTCAACCCCGAGACGCTGCTCCTCGACCCCTACGCACGCGGTCTCGCCCAGGGCGACGGCTACGAAGAGTGGCGATCCGTGGTGATCGTCGACGGCTTCGACTGGGGCGACTCCCGCAAGCCCCGTGTCCCCCTCGATCGCACCGTGATCTACGAGGGGCACCTCAAGGGGATGACCAAACGCCACCCCGGTGTGCCCCCGGCCCTCCACGGCACGTACGCCGGTCTCGCCCATCCGGCGATGATCGACTACTTCCACGGGCTCGGCGTCACCTCGATCGAGCTCCTCCCCGTGCACGCTTTCGTGCCTGAGCCGCGCCTGCTCGAGCGTGGACTCACGAACTACTGGGGCTACAACACGCTCAACTTCTTCACGCCGCACACCGCCTACGCGACCGAGGAATCACGCAAGGAGGGGCCGGAGGCGGTGCTCGCCGAGTTCAAGGGCATGGTGCGGCTGCTGCACGAGGCCGGGCTCGAGGTCATCCTCGACGTGGTGTACAACCACACGGCGGAGGAGGGCATCGGAGGCCCGCGCTGGAGCCTGCGCGGCATAGACAACGCGAGCTACTACCGGCAGGACGCCAACGGCGTCTACATCGACACCACCGGATGCGGCAACACGGTGAACACCGCGACGGACGCCGGCGCCCGCCTCGTCCTCGACTCGCTGCGCTACTGGGCCGAGGAGATGCAGATCGACGGCTTCCGGTTCGATCTGGCGACTGCCGTGGCACGCGACGCCGGTCACGTCTACACCCCGGAGCATCCGTTGCTCACCGCGATCTCCGCCGACCCGGTGCTCGCCGACACGAAGCTCATCGCCGAGCCCTGGGACGTGGGCCTCGGCGGCTGGCAGACCGGGAACTTCCCGGCCGGCTGGCACGAGTGGAACGACCGGTACCGCGACCGGGTGCGCAACTTCTGGCTGAGCGACATCGACTACGCACGCCGCGCGTCAGCGCCCGTCGGCATCGGCGGCTTCGCCACCCGGCTCGCCGGATCGTCGAACACCTTCTCCGACGAGCGCGGGCCGCTCGCGAGCATCAACTTCGTCACCGCGCACGACGGGTTCACACTGCACGACCTCGTCTCGTACGACCTCAAGCACAACGAGGCCAACGGCGAGCAGAACCGCGACGGCGCCGACATGAACCGCTCCTTCAACCACGGGGTCGAGGGACCGACCGACGACCCGGCGATCCTGTCCACCCGCCGCAAGGCCATGCGCAACCTCCTCGGCACGCTCCTGCTGTCGGCGGGCATCCCGATGCTCACGGCGGGCGACGAGGTCGGTCGCTCGCAGCGCGGCAACAACAACGCCTACGCGCAGGACTCCGCGATGACCTGGCTCGCCTGGGACGACGAGCCGTGGCAGGAGGACCTGCGGGCGCACGTGGCCCGCCTCATCTCCCTGCGCTCCGACAATCCGGCGCTGCGGCCGAGCCGCTACGCCAGACTGGGCGAGCACATCCCCAACGCCTCGGTCATGGACTGGTTCGACCAGAACGGCGAGACCATGGAGAGCGGTCAGTGGACCGATCCAGGCAACCGCACGCTCCAGTACGTGGCCGCGTCGACGCCGGACAAGGAGGCGGCGAACCGCATCCTCCTCATCGTGCACGGCACCGAGTCGCCGATCGACGTCAGGCTGCCGACGGAGCTCGAGGACGCGACCGGGTTCGTCTCCCTCTGGTCCAGTGCGGACGAGCGCCCGTCGGACGAGAACGAGGTGTTCGCGCCGGGCGATGTGCTCCCGATCCCGGGCACGTCGATGCGTCTCTTCCGCGTCGAATAGCTCCTTGCGACCCACCCTGTCACCTCGCTACCCGGCATGTCCAGGTAGCGGTACATTCGGGGTGTGGCAGCACGTGCGAGTACCCGAACCACGGCTCTGCGGAGCCCGGCCCAGATCCCTCTGCGTCCATTCGACGCCGGCGCCGGAGAGGGTCTGATCGCGACGCGCATCCCGCTCTTCGACGGCACCCCGAGGGTGCCGGGCGGATTCACGCCCAAGGCCTTCGTGGGAGAGGTCGTGCCGTTCACCGTGGTCTCGTTCCGCGAGGGGCACGACGTCATCGGCGTGCAGTTGCGGCTGACCGCGCCGGACGGCGAGGAGACGCTGCACCGCCTCGCGCCGAGGAACGACGGCACGGACGTCTGGTCGACCGAGATCGCCGTCGCCGCGCAGGGGTCGTGGACGTACCGCTTCGAGGGGTTCTCCGATGACTTCGCCACCTGGGCGCACGCGGCGGAGCTCAAGATCGCCGCAGGAGTCGACGTCGCGGTGATGACGGCCCTGGGAGTGGAGCTCCTCGACCGGGCTGCCTCGGAGAAGAACCGTCCTGCCGCTGAGCGCAAGCTCCTGACAGCCGCGGCCCACGGACTCCGCACTGGCGATGCCGCAGCGGCGCTCGCGGCATCCACGGACCCGCAGCTTTCGCGGATCTTCCACGACCGGCCGCTGAGCACCCTGCGCTCCGCCAGCGCCGCGCAGACGCTCCTCGTCGAGCGTGCGGCGGCCGGCGTCGGCGCCTGGTACGAGTTCTTCCCCCGCTCCGAGGGGGCCAGGAGACTCAAAGACGGCACCGTCAAGAGCGGGACCTTCCGCACTGCGGCGAAACGGCTGCCCGGGGTGGCCGCCATGGGCTTCGACGTGATCTACCTCGTCCCCATCCACCCGATCGGCTCGACCAACCGCAAGGGCCGGAACAACACCTTGACCACCGAGCCCGGCGACCCCGGCTCCCCCTACGCCATCGGCGCGTCCGCGGGCGGGCACGACGCGATCCATCCGGATCTGGGCACTCCCGCCGACTTCCGCTCGTTCGTCCGCGCGGCGCGCAAAGAAGGGCTCGAGGTCGCACTCGATCTGGCCCTGCAGGCGTCTCCGGATCACCCCTGGGTCGCCGATCACCCCGAGTGGTTCACCACCCTTCCCGACGGGACGATCGCCTACGCGGAGAACCCGCCGAAGAAGTACCAGGACATCTACCCTCTGAACTTCGACAACGACCCGGAGGGCATCTACCGGGAGATGCTGCGCATCGTGCAGCACTGGGTGTCCCAGGGCGTGAAGATCTTCCGCGTCGACAATCCCCACACCAAGCCGCTGCAGTTCTGGGAGTGGTTGATCGCCACCGTGAACGCCGCCGACCCCGACGTGATCTTCCTCGCTGAGGCCTTCACCCGCCCCGCCGTGATGCGTGCGCTCGCAGCCGTGGGCTTCCAGCAGAGTTACAGCTACTTCACCTGGCGCAACACGAAGGCCGAGCTGGAGGAGTTCCTGACGACGATCTCACAGGAGACGAGCGATTACATGCGCCCGAACCTCTTCGTGAACACGCATGACATCCTCACCGAGTACCTCCAGTTCGGCGGCAGGGCCGCCTACCGCATCCGCGCCTGCATCGCCGCCACCGCAGCCCCGGTGTACGGCGTGTACGCGGGGTACGAGCTCTTCGAGAACGTCGCCCGCCCGGGCTCCGAGGAGAACATCGACAACGAGAAGTACGAGTACAAGTTCCGGGACTGGGAGGCCTCAGAGGCCGCGGGAGACTCTCTCGCCCCCCTTCTGCGTCGGCTCAACGCCATCAGGCACCGGCACCCCGCCCTCGCGCAGCTACGCAACCTCTCGCTGCACTGGAGCGACGACGACGCCGTGCTCGTCTACAGCAAGCACCTCGACAGCGCGTTCACGGGGACGGGGACGGCCGACACGATCATCGTCGTGGCGAACGTCGACCCCCACTCGGTCCGCGAGACGACGGTGCACCTGGACACGACCGTGTGGGGCGTCCCGCTCGGCGAGAGCTTCGAGGTCGAGGACCTCCTCACGGGATCCGTCTGGACCTGGACGGACCACAACTACGTGCGACTCGACTCCTTCAGCGAGCCGGTGCACATCCTGAAGGTGAGGGAGCGATCATGAGCTACCTGGAAGACGTCACCGCATCCTCGGACTGGGCGTCGATCGCGGAGGCGTCCCATCACGATCCGCACTCCGTGCTGGGGGCGCATCCGCACACCGACGCCGCCGACCGCACCGTGACGCTGATCCGCGCGAGACGACCGCTCGCCTCGTCCGTCGCCGCGGTCTTCCGCGACGGCACGCGCCTCGAGCTCGCCCACGTCGCGCACGGCATCTGGGAGGCGCAACACGACGGACCGCCCGTCGCCTATCGCCTGGCGACCGCCTATGGCGACGATGAGGAGACCCTCACCGGCGACCCCTACCGGCACGCACCGACGATCGGAGACCTCGATCTCCATCTGATCGCGGAGGGCCGTCATGAGCGGCTCTGGCATGCGCTCGGAGCGCACCCGCGCACGATCGACGGCGACACCGGCGTCGCGTTCGCCGTCTGGGCTCCGGATGCCACGGCAGTGCGGGTGGTCGGCGATCACAACGGGTGGAACGGCGAGCCGCACGCGATGAGGTCCATGGGCGTCAGCGGCGTCTGGGAGCTCTTCATCCCGGACCTCGCCGTCGGCTCCACCTACAAGTACGAGATCCGCACCCGGGCCGGCGCCTGGATCATGAAGGCGGATCCGATGGCGCAGGCCGCCCAGACACCGCCGGAGACGGCATCCGTCGTGACACGGTCGACCTACTCCTGGGCCGACGGCGCCTGGATGACCCGCCGGGCGGCGACCCATGCGGTCGCCCAGCCGCTGTCGATCTACGAGATCCACCTCGGCTCCTGGCGCGGAGGCCTCGGATACCGGGAGATCGCCGATCCTCTCATCGCCCATGTGACGGAAGCCGGTTTCACCCACGTCGAGTTCATGCCTCTCGCCGAGCACCCGTTCGGCGGCTCTTGGGGCTATCAGGTGTCGGGGTACTACGCGCCCACCAGCCGCTACGGCTCCCCCGACGACCTGCGTCATCTGATCGACCGGCTGCACCAGGCCGGCATCGGCGTGATCATGGACTGGGTGCCCGGGCACTTCCCGAAGGACGCCTTCGCGCTGGCGAAGTTCGACGGACAGGCGCTCTACGAACACCCCGACCCTCGTCGCGGCGAGCACCAGGACTGGGGCACCCTCATCTTCGACTACGGGCGACCGGAGGTCCGTGGCTTCCTCGTGGCCAACGCGCTGTACTGGTTGAGCGAGTTCCACGTGGACGGACTCCGGGTCGACGCCGTCGCATCCATGCTCTACCTCGACTACTCGCGTGCGCAGGGCGAATGGGAGCCGAACGTCCACGGCGGCCGCGAGAACCTCGAAGCGATCCGTTTCCTGCAGGAGGTCAACGCCACGGCCTACCGGCTTCACCCCGGCATCCTGATGATCGCGGAGGAGTCGACGGCCTTCCCGGGGGTCACCGCTCCCACCGACCATGCGGGTCTCGGCTTCGGCTTCAAATGGAACATGGGCTGGATGAACGACTCGCTCCAGTACATCGAACGCGACCCCATGTACCGCGCTCATCACGAAGGCGAGATGACATTCTCCTTCGTGTACGCCTTCGGGGAGAACTACCTGCTGCCGATCAGCCACGACGAGGTGGTGCACGGCAAGGGGAGCCTCCTCGCGAAGATGCCGGGCGATCACTGGCACAAGCTCGCGAACGTCCGCGCCTACCTCGCCTACATGTGGGGCCACCCCGGCAAGAAGCTGCTGTTCATGGGGCAGGAGTTCGGTCAGCTCGCCGAGTGGTCCGAGTCGCGAGAGCTCGACTGGTGGTTGCTCGACCAGCCCTCGCACGCACAGCTGCAGGGATTCGTCGGAGCCCTCAACCATACCTATCGGAGTCAGGCGCCCCTCTGGGAGAGGGACAGCGACGGGTCGTCCTTCTCGCGGCTCGGAGCCCCCTCGTGGGATCCCACCGTCATCGCCTTCGAGCGCCGCGACGCACACGGCGGTCGACTCGTCGTCGTCAGCAACTTCGCCGGCGTCGAGCGGAGCGGATACCGGCTCGAGCTCCCCCGCGAGGGTGTCTGGAACGAGATCCTCAACACGGATGCGGCGGACTACGGAGGCCGCGGATCGGGCAACCTCGGTATGGTCGTCGCCTCGTCCGAGGGCGGACACGCGACGGCGACGGTGACTCTGCCCGCACTCTCCACGATCTGGCTCAGGTACCAGGTCGAACCTCACGTGCCGACCATCAATCACGGCTGACACGACGACGGGGGATCCGGGACAACCGGATCCCCCGTCGTCGTGGGTGGCAGCTGATCAGAACAGCAGCGAGGTGAGCCTGTTGCGCGCCGCGGCGACCCTGGGGTCTGCAGCGCCGATGAGGCCGAAGAGCTCCACGAGCCGCTCGCGCACCGGCGTGCGGTCGGCCGCCGGCAGCTTCTCGAACAGATCGAGGAGTCGCCCGAACGCGTCGTCGACATGCCCCCCGGCGAGATCCAGGTCAGCGACGTCGAACTGCGCCTGCGGGTCGAGCGGAGCCGCCGCGGCGGCCGCACGCGCCTGCTGCAGGTCGAGGGACTGCACGCGATGCAGGAGTCGCACCTGGCCGAGACCGGCCGCGGCGTCCTCGTCCCGAGGGTTCTCCGCGAGCGCCTTCTCGTAGGCCGTGATCGCCGCGGCGTAGTCGCCCGCTTCGATCGCGGCGAACGCCTCGGCGTGCAGCGGAGGCAGCGGGGGCTCCTCCACCGCGTCACCCGGCTGGGCAGCGCCGTCGATCGAGAGGGTGCCGGTGACGCCGTTCTGCGCGGCCACCTGCAGCAGCTGCGCGAACACCTCGCGCACCTGCTGCTCCGGCACGGCACCCGTGAACATCGGCACCGGCTGACCCGCGATCAGGGCGACCACCATCGGGATCGACTGGGCGCGGAAGCCCTGCGCGAGCTGGGGATTGGCGTCGACGTCGACCTTGGCGAGGAGCACGCGCCCCTCGAGCTCACGCGTGACCTTCTCGATGATCGGGCTGAGCTGCTTGCACGGACCGCACCATTCGGCCCAGAGGTCGACGACGACCGGAACGGTGCGGGAGATCTCCAGGATCTCGCCGAAGGACTCGTCGGTCGCGTCGACGACGACATCCGCGATGCTCGGAGCGGCGGGCGCGCCGGTGACCGGCGCCGCGGATCGACCCCGGAGCGAAGAGAGATCGACGGCGCCGCGCAGCGCGGCCGGGGAGATCTCGCTCATTTGATGACCTTCTCTCCGAGGACGTCCTGGTGGTATCCGAGCAACCGGATCTGCTCCGTCGATCCCTGCGCGGGCACGGCGAAGAAAAGCTGGATGAGGTAGGTGGACTCGATGCCCGTCTTCGACTCGGTGACCCCCGTGAGGGCCTGAGCCTGGGGGTTGTCCGTGATGCGGACCGCCGCGTCGGGGTTCGTCGGGGTGACGCGCTGTGTGTCGACGACCGAGATCGAGACGATGGCCCCGCTGTCGAGGGTCGTGAGCGCCACCGGGGCGTCGGCGTCGTAGGGCGTCATGTCGAACGTGGCCTGGGAGGTCGTCGAGGCGCCCTTGTCCGCAAGCTTCTGCACCACGCCCTGACGGCTGTCACGGATGGACTGGGCGAGGGCGATGGACTGATCGTCGAACTGGGAGGTGAAGGCGCTCTTGTCCGCTTCATCGACGAGGTCGGAGAACGCTGCGCCGAGTTTGCCGGGCGCGATGCTCAGGAAGGCGGAGTCCTCGGGCACGAGCGAGGTGCCCAGCCAGGCGGCTGCGACGTTGAGCTCGAGCTTGTCCGAGGAGACGTCGGCGATGTTCGAGACCTTGTAGTTGGACCACGGATCCGCCTGCGACATGACGAGGAGGACCTGCGGGGAAGCTTCGTCGCTCTTGCTCTTGGAGACCATGAGCACGGTGCGGGGCCAGCGATCCGTCGCCTCGGGCAGGATGACCTGCACGTCCTCCGTCGGGATCACCGCGGGGACGGGCGTGTCCGGGATCGCCGTGCGCAACGCGTACTCGGTCGTGCGCGCAGCCAGGGCGGCGCCGTCGAGCCGGGTCTTGGCCATCTCGATGTCCATCGCGGCATCGGCGTCGGCGAGCGTCGACGACACCTCCTGCAGGATACGCGCGGCCTGGGGTTCGGTCACCGCCGGAGGCTTCTGGTTCTCCGGTGCGATCACCGTCGGCGTCGGGCTGGGCTCCGGGGATGCGTCGCCGAGCTGCGGCCAGGAGTCGGCCGAGCATCCGGCGACGAGCACGGCGGTCAGGCCGAGGGCGGGCAGGGCCAGCATGCGGCGTCGACGTGCGCGCCCGCGCATCTCGGTCTTGCCGTCTGAGGGTGCGCTCGCGTCATCGGCGGTGGCGGTGTCCGTCACGTCGTCGGTCTTCTCCTGTTCCCCGGCATCCGCAGACGACGGGTCCGCCGCGTCATCGTCGCCCGCCGCGATCGCGGCGCGATCGGCGGCAGGAAGCGTCGCGAGATCGATCGGCTCGGTGATGGGCAGCGGCCCGGGACCCTTGCGGCGTGGACCGCGTCCGCGTCGCTGATGACGGATGCCGAGCACGTAGAGGATCAGTCCGATGAGGAGGACGACGACGCCGGACGCCACCAGCGGTCCCGCGGCCGGCGTCGACGTGTCGAGCGGCCAGGAGACGGTGATGTCGTCCGGCGCGTCCTTCGTCCCGTCGTACGCGATCAGCACGCTGACGCCCTCTGGCACCTGCATGTCGGCGATCAGCTTGTCCTTGTCGCTGAAGGACGTCAGCCACAGATCGGAGCCCGCCGGATCGTGCACGGGCGCCGCCTCGCCGCTCGTGTCATCCGCCGGAGGGGCGTCGGTGCCCGCGTCCGCAGCCGGCGTCTCCGCGGGGTCGGGGGTCGCGGTCGGGGTGGTCGAGGCGTCGTCGCCGTCCGCCGCCTCGACGAGCTTCACCTTCAGCGCGCCGTTCTTGCCCACCGTCACGTGGTTGTACTGCGTGTCGCCGAGCCACGCCTCCATATCGGCGGTGCGCCCGTACGAGGCGAAGATCTCGCCATCGCCGCGCACCAGCATCGTCTGGGCGCCGGGGTGCTCGCGCAGCACGGCACCGTCGAGCAGCACGAAGGGAGCCGGCTCATCGACCTTGACGCTGATCTCCTGCGACGACGGCCCCATGAAGATCGTGCGCTGGGCGATGCCCGCACCGATCAGCCCCAGGGCCACGACGAAGGCCACGACGGCCCATACGAAACGCACGAATAGTCTCCTCACGCGCCCCGGACATCGCATCCGGATCGCAACACTCGACATTTCAGACTATCGAAATCACCTGAGTGTTGCCCACGAGGGGTGCGAGACGACCGCCAGCGGTGGGTCTGTCGGGTGCGATCCGTCCGCGTCGGTAGCCTTGCAGCATCCCCCTTCCCGAGGAGCAAGCGATGAAGATCCACAACCCGTTCCGTACCGCCCTGGTGGCGACGCTCGGCGTGGGATTGGGGATCATGCTCATCGGGAGCCTGCAGAGCCTGTCCACGATCCTGCTCTACATCGGCACGGCGCTCTTCCTCAGCCTCGGTCTCGATCCGCTCGTCTCGTTCCTCGAGAGGCGCAGACTCCCCCGGTGGCTGGCCGTCCTCGTGACGATCCTCGCCGTGCTCGCCGTGTTCGTCGGCATCGTGTTGATCGTGCTCCCGGTCCTCGTCGATCAGATCTCCCAGCTCGTGGCGCAGATCACGGCGATCGTGCAACGGGGGACGGCGATCGACGACCTCAAGGAGTGGATGACCCTCACCTTCCCGAACCTCCAGGTCGACACGGTGTTCTCCTATGTGGAGGACTGGCTCAACAAGAACCTCAGCGAGATCGGCGGATCGATCGGCCAGGGAGTGCTCGTCGCCAGCGGCGCCGTGCTCGCCGGCCTCTTCGGCGCCTTCATCGTGCTGATCCTCACGATCTACCTCACCGCTTCGACGCCGTCTCTGAAGCAGGCGGTCTATCAGCTCGCCCCCGCGTCGAAGCGGGAGCGGTTCATCGACCTCGCCGACCAGATCACCGACTCCGTGGGCTACTACGTCATCGGCCAGGTGTCCCAGGGCGTCATCAACGGCGTGCTGAGCATGATCTTCCTCTCGATCATCCAGGCGCCGTTCCCCGCGGTGCTCGCCGTCGTCGCCTTCTTCTTCTCCCTCATCCCCCTCGTGGGCACCTTGACGGGATCGACGATCATCGTCCTCGCGTGCCTCATCCCCGGTCTCGGCTCGCCGGCCACCGCGATCGCCGCGGGGATCTACTACCTCATCTACATGCAGATCGAGGCGTACGTCATCTCCCCGCGCATCATGAGCCGCGCCGTGTCCGTGCCCGGCGCGGTCGTCGTGGTCGCGGCGTTGGCGGGCGGGAGCCTGCTCGGACTGCTCGGGGCGCTCATCGCCATCCCGGTCGCCGCGAGCATCCTGATCATCTACCGGCAGGTGCTGATACCGCGGATGAACGAGCTCTGATCGCCGGAGCCCGACCCCGCGTCAGTCGGCGGGCCAGTGGGTGGGGAGCGGCAGCGCGGCGGGGTTCACCGCCGCCACGATCTCGGTGAGCACCCGACGGGTCTGGCTCTCGCCCACCCAGAGGTGCTTGCCTCCCTCGACGGCGATCAGTCGCGCGTGCGGGATCGCGGCGAATCTGTCCGCTGCCTCCGCGGGGCGAAGGTAGTCGTCCAGCTCGGGAACCAGCACCACGACCTCGCGGTCGGAGTCCGCCCACGCGGCGACCTCGGCATCGGTCGCGCGGTGCAGAGGGGGCGAGAGCAGGATGACGCCTTCGATGTCGTGATCGCGGCCGTACTTGAGGGCGAGCTCGGTGCCGAACGACCATCCGAGCAGCCACGGACGCGGCAGAGATCGCTCCCGCACGAACTCCATCGCGGCCGCGACGTCGAACTGCTCCGCCGAGCCGCCGTCGAACGCCCCCTCGCTGGTGCCGCGCGGAGAGCTCGTCCCCCGCGTGTTGAATCTCAGCACGGCGAGATCAGCCAGGGCGGGCAATCGGGCCGCCGCCTTGCGGATGATGTGCGAGTCCATGAATCCCCCCGCGGTGGGGAGCGGATGCAGTGTCACGAGCGTCGCCACGGCCGCCGCCGTCTCCGGCAGCGCGAGCTCTCCCACCAGCGTCAGATCGTCCGCCGTCTCCAGCGTGATGTCCTCGCGATGCGCAGGAAGCTCCAGCGGTCCGCGGATCTCGATGCTCATGCGATCCTCCAACAGTGCGTGTGCCAATGCCGACGCGCCGCGAGGTCGGCGGCGTCGCCGAGCACTCCGTCCGCGCGCCAGGCGACGAGATGAGCGGTGCCGGGAAGGACCCCCGTCCCGCATCCGGGGCAGACGTACTCCTTCTGCGCCTGGGCGCCCGAGACGGGCTGCACGGTCCACTCGACCCCGCGGCGCACCTCGGTGCGCTTCCACGAGGAGATCAGCCGGTCGAGGGAGTCCTCGGAGTCAGGGCGCGCCGGACGGCGTCGATGCGAGCGGGCCATGACCCGCACTCACCACCAGTGGTTCTTGGTCCAGAACGCGTAGGCACCGGCCCAACCGCCGTAGCGGCTCGTGGCGTAGCCCGTGCCCCAGCGCAGGTTGTCGACCGGGTCGTACCCGTTTCCGGGCACCTTGCTGCACGGCAGCGCCTGGACGAGGCCGCACGCTCCCGACGAACGGTTCGTGGCGTTCGGGTTCCACCCGCTCTCGCGCGACACGATGTAGTCGACGTACGACCAGTCGGACTCGGCGATGCCGGCCGCCGCCATCCATTCCGCGGCGGAGCCTCCGCCCGTGTACGGCGCGAGGGCTCCTCCTCCCCCACCGCCCGAGGACGCCGGCTTGGCGGTCTGCGTCGGAGTGGGCTTCGGGGTGACGTACACGGTGAAATCGCCGCGCTCGAGCGGGGTGATCGCGGCGCCTTCGACCGTGACGGTGAGATTCTGCGTATCGTCCAGCGCCGCGGAGTACATCGATTCCGTCGCCGCCTGTGCGGGCGGGACGGCAAGCGCCATGCCGGTCGGCGCGACCATCGCCGCAGCGAAACCGACCACCGCAACGGCGCTGATGACGCCGGCCACTCCACGTCGACGGGTGCCCTTCGACACCGCGTTCACGCGGGCGGCGGACACGGGCGGGCTGTCGAGACGTTCGGGAATCATGTCTTTTCGGGAGTTCACGATGGGTGACAGCCTAGCGCGTCATCGCTGAGTCGACCATGGGAACTCTCAGCGGACGGCCAGGATCACGTCGATCGTGGCGTCGAGAAGGGCGTCGACCTGCTCTTCTCGGTAGCCTCCGCGCTGCATACGGAACGCGGCGGAGCGCAGTTGCTCGGCGCTCAGCGCCTCGCCGTCGCGCAGATAGCGGACGATGCGGGCGGCCACGTGATCGACCTCATCGACCCGGTACCCGAAGGTGAGCACGCCGGCACGAGCGAAGCGATGACGCTTGCGGCGGGCCAGGTGGTCGAGGATGACCTGCGCTTCGCCCCGGGCCTGGTCGACCCACGCGCCCGCGCCCTGGGTACGGACCGCCCGGTCGCGCGCCCTGCCAGCGAGCGCATCCTCGACGCGCCCCAGGGCCGCGTCCACCTCGGCGACGACGTAGCCCCCCTTGACGAGCGGGAACGACGCCACGCGCACATCGGCTGCGGAGAGGTCCGATCCCCCGCTCTCGAACGAGGTCCGAGCCGCGGCGAGGAAGGTGTCGACGGCCGCACGGTGGTACCCCTTGGTCCGACCGCTCGTCAGCGAGAACGCCGGGGGCGTCCGCCTGCTCTCGTGGTCCAGCACGTCATCGGAAGTCATCGGAGCACCACCCAGGGAGAGAAGAGGAAGTACAGGCACAACGCCGGCACCGTCGACGGCAAGATGCTGTCGAGACGATCGAGCAGTCCCCCGTGACCGGGGAGCCAGGAGCTCATGTCCTTGATGCCGAGATCGCGCTTGAGCATGGACTCGCCGAGATCGCCGAGCGTCGCAGAGAGGAGGATCGCCACTCCGAAGATCGCACCGGCCCACCACGGCAGCTCCAACAGGTACATGGCGAGCAGGACTCCGGCGGCGATCGACACCACGACGGCGCCGCCGAAGCCCTCCCAGGTCTTCTTGGGGCTGATCCGAGGAGCCATCGGATGCCGCCCGAAGGCGAGCCCGGCAGCATAGGCGCCGGTGTCGGCGGCCACGGCGACGGCGACGAAGCTCAGCACCCACCACTGCCCGCCCTCCTGCCGCAGCAGGATGAGCGCCACGGCGGCGAGGAACGGCACGTAGATCTGGACGAAGCCGCCGATGACGGCGTCCGCGAGGACGTCGCCGTACGTCCGGCCGTCCTTCACCACCATCTGGGCCACCAGCCGCCACACGATGACGAAGGCGACGGAGACGAAGAGCATCACCCAGACCAGCCAGACGTCCACGAAGTAGGCGGGGAGCACGACCACCGCGGCGGCGATCAACTGCGGCACCACGTCGATCCGCCGACCGGAGGTCCGCAGTGCGCGTGAGAGCTCGTAGACGCCCAGGAGCGCGGCCGCCAGAGCGAAGGGCACGAACAGCACCTTGTTGAAGAGCAGCGACGCCAGGAGCGCCGCTCCGAAGGCGAGACCGATGCCGATGGCGAGGATCAGGTCCCTTCCGGTGCGTTCCTTGATCCGTTCGTTCGCCTGGTCGAGCTGATCCTTCGCGTGCGAGACGTGCGTGCCGAACTCGTCGCGCGCAGCGCGCCACTGCTCACGGATCACCCCGAGATCGCCGGTGTCGGCGGGCACGCCCTGCACATCCGGGGGAAGCGGGGGGCGCGGCGGGATCGCCGATGTGTCGAAGGCGGGGAACGCCTCATCGGCCAGCGGGATGCCGCCGGTCGATGATTCCCGTGCCTCGCGACGCGACTGCGGTTTGTCGTCGCCGCCGATGTGGTCGGACATGCCGCCTACACCTCGAGGAGCTCGGCCTCTTTGCGCTTGAGTGCGTCGTCGATCAGGTCGACGTGCTGGCGCGTGAGGGCGTCGAGCTCCTTCTCGCCCCGGGCGATCTCGTCCTCGCCCAGCTCGCTCTTGAGCGCGTCGAGCTCGTCCTTCGCCTTGCGACGGATGCCGCGCACGTGCACCTTGGCGTCCTCGCCCTTCGACTTCACCAGCTTGACGTACTCCTTGCGGCGGTCCGCCGTGAGCTCGGGCATCGTGACGCGCACGATGTTCCCGTCGTTGCTCGGGTTCGCGCCGAGGTTGGGCATGTCGCGAATCGCCTGCTCGATCGCCTTCAGGGCGGACTTGTCGTAGGGGGTGATGATGAGCGAGCGCGCCTCGGGGTTCGCCAGCGACGCGAGCTGAGCGAGAGGCGTCGGGGTGCCGTAGTAGTCGACCAGCACCTTCTGGAACATCTGGGGGTTCGCACGGCCGGTGCGCACCGTGGAGAAGTCCTCCTTGGCAGCTTCGACCGCCCGGGTCATGCGAGAGGTGGTTTCAGCGAGGACGTCCGCGATCACGGTGACTCCTATCGTCGGGGTGTTCTGGCAATTCTATCGGGCCGGACCTCGTCGATCCGGGAGCGGCGCTCAGGCGGTGACGAGCGTGCCGATGGGCTCGCCGAGCAGCGCGCGCGTGACGTTGCCCGCCGGCTCCATGCCGAAGACGCGCATGTCCATGTTGTTGTCCATGCACAGGCTGAAGGCGGTCGAGTCGACCACCTTGAGGCCGCGCTGCAGCGCGTCGCGGTAGGTGACGCGCTCGATGCGCTCGGCATCCGCGTGCTTGTTGGGATCGGCGGTGTAGATCGCGTCCACGCCGTTCTTGGCGACCAGGACCTCCTGCGCGCCGATCTCGAGCGCACGCTGCGCCGCGACCGTGTCGGTGGAGAAGTAGGGCAGCCCGGCGCCCGCGCCGAAGATGACCACGCGGCCCTTCTCCATGTGACGCTCGGCACGCAGCGGGATGTAGGGCTCGGCGACCTGCGTCATCGAGATCGCGGACTGCACCCGCGTCGCCGCCCCGGCCTGCTCCAGGAAGTCCTGCAGAGCGAGCGCGTTCATGACCGTGCCCAGCATGCCCATGTAGTCGGCGCGTCCGCGGTCCATGCCGCGCTGGCTGAGCTCCGCGCCGCGGAAGAAATTGCCCCCGCCGACGACGATGGCGACCTCGACGCGGTCCACGGCTGCCGCGATGTCACGCGCGATCTGGCTGACGACGTCGGGGTTTACGCCCAACTGCCCGGCTCCGAATGCCTCGCCGGAGAGCTTGAGGAGGACGCGTCGGCGCCCCGTGCGTTCGGTCATGGATGTGGTCCTCTCGTCCCGATTCAAGATAGTGCCTTCTGGGCATGAAGAAGGGGTTCGGATCGAGTAGATCCGAACCCCTTCGTGACTGCTACGCGCCGACCTTGAAGCGCGCGAAGTCCGTCACGGTGATACCGGCGTCCTTCGCCACCTGGGCGACGGAGAGCTTGTTGTCCTTCGCGTAGTCCTGCTCGAGCAGGGCGACCTGCTTGATGAACGCGGCGACGCGACCCTCGACGATCTTCGGCAGAGCCGCTTCCGGCTTGCCCTCGTTGCGGGAGATCTCGGTGACGATCTCGCGCTCCTTCTCGACGGCGTCCGCGGGGACGTCCTCGCGGGACAGGTACGACGGGTTCGCGAACGAGATGTGCTGCGCGATGCTGCGAGCCGTCTCCGCGTCGTCACCCGAATAGGCGACGACGACGCCGATCTGCGGCGGCAGGTCCTTGCTGGTGCGGTGGAGGTAGACCTCGACCTTGTCACCGGTGACGGTGCGCACGCGACGCAGCTCGACCTTCTCGCCGATGATCGCGGCCTCTTCGGAGATGACCGTCTCGACGTTCTTGTCGCCGGCCTGAGCCGCGAGCGCGGCCTCGACCGAGTCGGCCTTGACGGCTGCCACGGCGTCGGCGACCTTGTCGGCGAGCGCGATGAAGCGCTCGTTCTTGGCGACGAAATCAGTCTCGCAGGCGAGCTCGACGAGCGTCACGGCGCCGTCCTGCTCGCGGGCGACGATGAGGCCCTCGCTGGTCGACCGGTCAGCGCGCTTGGCGTTGCCCTTGGCACCCTTCAGGCGCAGGATCTCAGTGGCCTTCTCGACGTCTCCGTCAGCCTCCTCGAGCGCCTTCTTGGTGTCGACCATTCCCGTGCCGAGCTGCTCACGCAGCGCCTTGAGGTCGGCGATGGTGAAGTTGGCCATGTGTGGTGGCTCCTTGCTTCGTAGGTGTGTGTGCGTGGTGTTCGCGGATTACTTGGCGTCGGCGTCGACGGCCGCAGCCTCGACGGCCTCGGCGGCCGGAGCCTCGACGACCTCGGTCTCGACGACCTCGGCCTCGGTGGCGGCGGGCGCCTCGAGCAGCTCCTGCTCCCACTCGGCGAGCGGCTCGGCCTCGCCCGACTCCGGGTTGTGCTTCTGCTGCAGGCCCTCAGCCGCGGCGTCCGCGATGATGCGGGTCAGCAGCGAGACCGAGCGGATCGCGTCGTCGTTGCCGGGGATCGGGTACTGGAAGTCATCCGGATCGGCGTTGGTGTCGAGGATGCCGATCACCGGGATGCCGAGCTTCTTGGCCTCGTCGATCGCGAGGTGCTCGCGCTTGGCGTCGACGACCCAGAGGGCGGACGGCGTCTTGGTGAGGTTGCGGATGCCGCCCAGCGACTTGTGCAGCTTGTCGAGCTCGCGCTTCTTGAGGAGGAGCTCCTTCTTGGTGAAGCCGGAGGCAGCCGGGTTCTCGTAGTCGAGCTCCTCGAGCTCCTTCATGCGTGCCAGGCGCTTCGCGATGGTGGAGAAATTGGTGAGGAGACCGCCGAGCCAGCGCTGGTTCACGTAGGGCTGGCCGACGCGGGTGGCCTGCTCCGCGAGGATCTCCTGAGCCTGCTTCTTGGTGCCGACGAAGAGGATGGTGCCGCCGTGGGCGACCGTCTCCTTGACGAAGTCGTAGGCCTTGTCGATGTAGCCGAGCGACTGCTGCAGGTCGATGATGTGGATGCCGCTGCGCTCCGTGAGGATGAAGCGCTTCACCTTCGGGTTCCACCGACGGGTCTGGTGTCCGAAGTGCACGCCGCTGTCGAGCAGCTGGCGGATGGTGACCACAGCCATGGTCGTCTCCTTGTTCTGGCGCCGGAGCGCCGTTGAGGTTGTCGCCGATCATTTGATCGGACTTCCTGGTGCCCGGCGCACACCCGCCATCCTTGCGGGATGGACCTGTGGGAGTGGATGCCGCGACCTGAGTCGCTCTGGGCACGCGTAGTCACCCCGATTTCGAGGTGCCCGTCAAGCATACAGGATCCGAAGACGTCTCTCCTCCTGCACAGGACGCGGTGATCGCCTCTTGTCCCCGTCCGCCGGGGCGGATATCGACAGCGCCCCCAGCTCCGGCCTCCTCTCGCGATGATCGTCAGCATGCGCATCCCACGACTGCTGGTCACCGCCCTGATGGTCATCGCGGCCTTCGTCGCCGCCACCCCCGCGTCGGGCCACGTGCTCGCCTCGGCACCGGCCGTCGATGATCCTCCCCGCGACGAAGCGGAACCGTGGCGCTGGCCGGTCGACGGCGGGCGTCAGGTCGTCGCCGCGTTCCGCGCCCCGGCGCACCAGTACGGCGCCGGACATCGGGGTATCGACCTCGCCGCGCCGGCCGATGCGCCGATCCACGCGCCCGCGGAGGGTGTCGTCGCGTTCCGCGGCACGGTGGTGGACCGCCTCCTTCTCACCATCGAGCACGCGAACGGGTACGTGTCGACCTACGAACCGCTCTCCTCGGCGCTGTCCCCTGGGCAGAGGGTGGCGGCGGGCGACGAGATCGGCATGCTCTCGACCGGCGGGCACGCTCCACCGGGCAGCCTTCACCTGGGCGTGCGACAGAACGGGGCCTACGTGGATCCGATGGCGCTGTTCGGCGGCGCGGAGAGGGCGGTTCTCCTGCCCTGCTGCGGGTACGCCCGCTGACGTCGTCGTTGCGGATCGGCGATCAGGCGCGTGGATGGGCGAGTCGGTAGGTGGCGGTGAGGCGCTCGGCCGAGACATGGGTGTAGATCTGCGTGGTGCCGAGGCTCGCGTGACCGAGTATCTCCTGGACGGCACGGAGATCCGCGCCGCCGTCGAGCAGATGGGTCGCGGCGGTGTGTCTCAGTGCGTGGGGGCCGACGGTGTCCGCTCCCACATAGGGCGCCAGCACATCGGCGACGAGCGTGTACACCGCCCGCGGTCCCACGCGCCCACCGCGGCTGCCGAGGAAGAGCGCCGAGGTGCCGCGTCCCGCCCTGACGATCAGCGCCGGCCGCCCTCTCGTCGTGTAGGCCCCCAGGGCGTCCCGCGCCGGGGCGCCGAAGGGAACCACCCTCTCCTTGGCGCCCTTTCCGAGGACGCGCGCGGTCCCCCTGTCGAGATCGAGGTCGTCGAGGTCCAGACCGCAGAGTTCGGAGACGCGGATGCCGGCGCCGTAGAGGAGCTCGAGGATGGCGTGGTCGCGCAGCGCGATCGGGTCTCCGCCCCCGGCGATCTCGCGCTGCCGATCGAGCAGCTCGGCCATCGCGTCCCTCGACGCCACGGTGGGAAGAGTACGCCCTCGTTTCGGCGCGACCAGACGGATGCTCGGATCGTGAGCGATCAGCTGCTCCTCCACCGCCCAGCCGAAGAACGACCGCGCCGCCGCCGCGCGGCGAGCCAGGGTGGAGCGCGCGTCGCCCCGCTGCGTGGCCCGCCACAGCCAGTCGCGCAAAGCCTCGAGATCCACGTCGTCGAGGTCGATGTCTCCCCGCGGGCCCTCCGTCCCCGGGGAGGAACCTTCGGCGGTCGGCGAGGGAGGCACAGTGCGCGGCGAGGTCTCGGGGATCGGTGAGAGCTCGACGGTCGGCGAGGCCTCAGCGGTCGGCGAGGCCACGGCGGTCGGCGATGAGGGCGCAGTGCGCGGCGAGGTCTCGGGGAACCGTGACGCGGCGACGGCATCGGCGAGATCGCGGAGATCGGA
This sequence comes from Microbacterium hydrocarbonoxydans, assembly GCA_040395495.1. Classification (GTDB taxonomy): domain Bacteria; phylum Actinomycetota; class Actinomycetes; order Actinomycetales; family Microbacteriaceae; genus Microbacterium; species Microbacterium hydrocarbonoxydans_D. The sequence continues at coordinate 46,633 of JBEBQG010000012.1, forward strand.
CCGATATGCACGAACGGTCGCAGGCGACAACCGGCGCACCTTCCGCAGATGGTCGGAGAACGCCTCCGTCGCAGCGACGAGCTTCACTCCCCCAGCATGCCCGCTGCATCCGCTCGTCGTGGCGCGCCCCGCCGCCGCGACCTGCACCGGACCCCGTGGAGAGCGCGGGCCCGCCCACGGCTCACCGTGACCTCGCCGTGGCCCTCCGCCACCCCGTCCCGTCGCGTCTGACCTCCCCGTCCATCTCGAGCAACCCCAGCAACGCTCCGATGCGCTCCGGGGAGAGCCCGCTGCGCCGACCGATCTCGGCCGTCGTGAGGACGCTCCTCGATCCGAGGGCGTCGAGCACGCGTGTTCGATCGTGGTCCTCTCTCGGCGTCTGCTCCACCGCACCTGCACCATCGCCCCAGAGCTCGCGGATCTCCGCGGTTGTCGTCACGCAGCGCGCGTCGTACTCCCTCAGCAGGCGATGGCACCCCGCAGACGTCGCCGACGTGACCGGTCCAGGCACCGCGCCGAGCGGCCTCCCCAGCGCCGCCGCATGCCCCGCCGTGTTCAGCGAACCGCTCCGCCATCCGGCCTCGACGACGACCACGGCGTCGCTCACCGCCGCGATCAACCGGTTCCTCGCGAGGAACCGCCATTTGGTGGGTGCGGTGCCGCACGGCACCTCGCTGACCACGGCTCCGGTGTCGGCGATGGACCGCAGGAGTTCGCGATGCCCCTGCGGATAGGCACGATCGACTCCGCCGGCGAGGAAGGCGACGGTCGATCCACCCGCGCGGAGCGCGGCACGATGCGCCGCGCCGTCGATCCCGTAGGCTCCTCCGGACACCACGACGGACCCGGCGGCAGCCAGGTCGCCCGCGAACTCGGCCGCCATCATCTCCCCGTAGCCGCTGGACGCCCGCGCGCCCACGATCGCGACGCGGGGCGGCGAGATCAGCGCGCGACGATCGCCGCGCACCCAGAGCAGAATCGGCGCGTGGTGCCCGAGATCGTCGACCGACACCGGCCAGTCGTCATCGCCCGGGATCAGCAGAGTCGCCCGCACCTGCTCGGCTCCCCGCACCGCGTCGAGCACGGCCTCGCGCGTCGCGCGCGGCTTCCACCGGGCCAGAGCCTCCTCGAACCGGCGTCCCTTCCACTGCGGAGGGCTGGCCCGGCCGATCGAACCGGTCACGAGGCTCAGCGCATCGCGGGCGCCCCGGTGTTCGATGAGCGCACCCGCGTCACCGTCCCCCGGCTCGACGATCACGCTCCAGACGATGCGGGCGAGAGCCTCGCCCGCATCGCCCTCCGGCACCAGCCCGCGCACCGCGAGCTGCAGTTCAGCGTCCTCGAGCAGCGAAACGCTCACGGCGTCGTCCCCCTCTTGAAGAAGAGCGCACGGCCGATCTCATCCGTTCCCGGCCGGTCTCTGCCGGCGAGGTCGGCCATGGTCCAGGCGAGACGCAGAACGCGATCGTATCCCCGAAGCGTGAGCGCGCCTCGCTCCAGCGCCCGGTCGAGCGGCCGTCGAGCGACGTGGTCGATCACCCTCGACGTCTGCCGCAGCCATGGCCCCGAGACCTCTCCGTTGCGTCGCCATGGTGTGCCTGAGAGGCGGTCGGCCGCGCGCAGACGCGCCTCCGCCACCCGTGCGCGGGCGACCGCGGTCGTGACCTCGGATCGGCCGCCGATGATCGCGTGCGAGGAGACGCGCGCCACCCTCAGCTCGATGTCGAGCCGGTCGCGCAGAGGGCCGGACAACCGCGTCGCATACCGCCGGATCGCCAACGACGGGCACACGCACTCGGACCCGCGCACGCCGTAGTTGCCGCACGGGCAGGGGTTCATCGCGAGCGCGAGCTGGAAGCGCGCGGGGTACTTCGCGGTGAACCCCGTTCGGTGCACCTCGATCGTCCCCGACTCGAGCGGCTGGCGGAGCGCGTCGAGCGCCGAGCGCGAGAACTCGGCCGCCTCGTCGAGGAAGAGCACACCCCGGTGCGCACGCACGATCGCGCCGGGACGCGCCACCCGTGACCCTCCGCCGACGAGAGCGGTCACGGAGGCGCTGTGATGGGGCGACTCCAAAGGGGGGACCGTCCGCAGCGCGCGCACCGACTCACCGGTGAGCGACCGGATCGATGCGACCTCCAGGGCCTCCGTCGGCGTCAGCGGCGGCAGGATGCCCGGCAACCGTCGCGCGAGCATGGTCTTCCCCGCCCCGGGCGGACCGCTCAGGAGGAGATGGTGCCCTCCTGCGGCCGCGGCGATCAGAGCCTCGACCGCGTCGTCCTGCCCCACCACGTCGGCGAGATCGAGCCCCTCGCCCTCGTCGTCGGCGGTCGGTGCGAGCCCGACCGGCTCGACCTCGGGCACCACGACCTCTGCGCCATGCCACATCGCGACCTCGGCGAGGGATCTCGCGCCTCGCACCACGATGTCGGGGACGAGTCCGGCCTCCTCTGCGTTCGCAGCCGGCACGATCACCTGGTCGAACCCGGCTCGTGCGGCGGCGAACACGGCGGGGAGGACCCCTCGCACCGGTCGGAGCCGACCGTCGAGGCCGAGCTCTCCGATGTGGACGGTGTGCGCGAGTGCACGGTGTCGGAGGGAGCCGCCCGCCGCGAGGGCGGCCACCGCGACGCCGAGATCGAAGGCCGAGCCGTGCTTGGGCAGGCTCGCGGGCGAGAGATTGACCGTGAGCCGGCGACGCGGAAGATCGAGTCCGGCGTTCTTGCAGGCGTTGTGCACGCGCTGCACGGCCTCGCCCAGCGACTTGTCGGGGAGTCCGATGATCCGGAAGTCCGGAGTCTGGTTCGACAGGTCCGCCTCGATCTCGACCACGTGCCCGTCGACGCCGGTGAGCGCCACCGCCCAGGTGCGCGCCGTCGTCATCGCAGATCCTCGAGGTGCTCGAGCACCGCGGTCGCGGGGTCGTCGCCGATGATGCCGATGACCTCGAGACGCATCGGCCGGCCGTGCGTCTCATCGGGGTGCGCCTGCATCCAGGCATGGGCGAGCTTCCAGAGACGTCGTCTCTTGCGAACGTCTACCGCTTCGAAGGGATGCCCGTATGCGGAAGTCCTTCGCGTCTTCACCTCGACGAACGCCAGCACACCGCGTCGGAGGGCGACGATATCGAGTTCGCCCTGCGGACATCGCCAGTTGCGGTCCAGGATCTCGTAACCGCGCTCGCGCAGGTGCCGAGCCGCGCGATCTTCACCTGCTCTGCCGAGGTCGTCCTTCGCTGCCATGAGGACAGCGTGCCGTCGGCGCGATCCGCGCGGCGGGTGCCAGCGCCTCGATCCCCAGGCTCTGGGGAGAACCCGGAGGAGAGGAGATCCGTGGAGGACTACTCGCCGTCGAGCGAGAGCTCCTGCGGAAGCTCGAATTCACGGCGCTGGAGCTCCTCGACGTTCACGTCCTTGAACGTGAGCACGCGCACCGCCTTCACGAACCGGTCGGCCCGGTAGATGTCCCACACCCAGACGTCGCTCATCGAGATCTCGAAGTAGAAATCGTGCTCGGTGTCGCGGCGGACGACGTTGACCTCGTTGGCCAGATAGAACCGGCGCTCTGTCTCGACGACGTACTGGAACTGACCGACGACATCGCGGTACTCCCGGAACAGCGCCAGCTCGAGTTCGCGGTCGTAGTCGTCGAAGGCTTCCTCATCCATGATGACTCCATCCTAGGGCGCAGAGCTCCGGGCGACGCTCCCCGAGCGGCGACGACCGGCCCGCCGGGTCAGAACAGGGTCGGAGCGTCGGCGATCGCCCAGGACGCGCGGTGGTGCGGCGAGAGACCGAGGCTGCGGATCGCGGAGCGGTGCTCAGCGCTCGCGTACCCCTTGTTCCGATCCCATTGGTAGGCCGGGTGGTCGACGTGCAGTTGCGCCATGAGGGTGTCGCGCGCGACCTTGGCGATGACCGATGCCGCCGACACCGAGGCGCAGTCGCGATCGGCCTTGACCTGCGAGCGCACGTGCAACGGTGACGGGTGCATGGCGGACACGTAGTCGTGGTTGCCGTCGAGCAGCACGAGGGCACAGTCCATCGACACTCCCTGTCCGACGACCTCGAGGATCGCACGGGATGCGGCGAGCCCGAGTGCTCGCATGATGCCGATGTCGTCGATCTCGGCGGAGCTGGCCCACCCCACCGACGATGCCTGCACCCATGCCGCGGCCCTGGCTGCGACCTCGGGACGTCTCTTCTCGGTCACGAGCTTGGAGTCGCGCAACCCCTCGGGGACGCGGCGTCGCGCCCCGGCGGCATCCATCACCGCGGCGCCGACCGCGACCGGACCGGCCAGCGCGCCGCGTCCGACCTCGTCGAGCGAGACGATCACCTCGCATTCGCCGAGCAGCCGACGCTCGAGGGTGAGTTTCGGCGCGGTCACGGTCATTCGGAGTCCGGCACCCCGTTGAAGACGTCGTGGTGACCGTCGATCAGGCCGAACCGGTCGAGCGGCCAGGTCGTGAGGAACGCCTTGCCCACGACGTTGTCGATCGGCACGAACCCGCCGCTCGGGAGGTCCTGGTGCTCGCGCGAGTCCCGGGAGCGGTCGCGGTTGTCGCCGAGGAGCCACAGCGAGCCCTCCGGCACGACGACGTCGAACGGCGAGTTCGAGGCGGCGGTGTCGCCGGCGGGGAGGTTCAGGTACGAGAGCTCGTCGACGGGAGCGCCGTTGATCGTGATCTGCCCCAGCGCGTTGCAGCACACGACGTGATCGCCCGGCAGACCGATCACCCGCTTGACGAGGTGATCCTGCGAGTCGGTGGCCGAGATGCCGACGAGGTTCAGCACCCAGTCGACCGCCGCGACGAGGGGAGGCGCGGCCGGCGTCTGCGGCTGGGGGTCTAGCCACCCGCCCGGATCCTTGAAGACCACGACGTCGCCACGCGAGTACTCCGTCCAGCGCGGTGTGAGCTCGTCTACCAGGATGCGATCGTTCACGAGCAGGGTGCGCTCCATGGACGCCGACGGGATGTAGAAGGACCTCACGACGAAGGTCTTCACGACGAAGGACACGAGAGCGGCGATGACGATGATCACCAGCACGTCGCGCAGGAACATCAGGAACCCGCGACGCCTCCTGGTGGCCGGCGCCGACGAAGGGGCGGAGTCAGTCGTCATCAAGGTTCCTTCACAGTCGAGCACCGTACGCACACGGTTCATCTAGGGTCGCACACCCCGGAGAGAACACAGCACCCCGGGACATCGTGTCCCGGGGTGCTGTGGAGAACCTGCGCGTCAGTTGTCGCGCTTCTCCTTGATCTTCGCCTTCTTGCCGCGCAGCTGGCGGAGGTAGTAGAGCTTCGCGCGACGCACGTCACCACGGGTGACGACCTCGATGTGGTCGATCACCGGGGAGTGCACGGGGAAGGTGCGCTCGACACCCACCTGGAAGCTGATCTTGCGAACCGTGAAGGTCTCGCGCACGCCATCGCCGGAGCGGCCGATGACGACGCCCTTGAAGACCTGGATACGGGAGCGGGTGCCCTCGGTGATGTTCACGTGCACGTTGACCGTGTCACCGGGGTTGAAGACAGGGATGTCGGAACGGAGCGAAGCCGCGTCGACGGCGTCGAGGATCTGCATGATCGTCTCTCTCTGCACTCGCCACAGGTCGGGATGCATGGTGGAAGGAACAAGAACGGGTGTGTGCCGTACGGTGCAGAGCATCCGCGGGTTCCCCTGTGGCAGAACCGGTCACGGCACAAGGAACCATTCTGCCATGGATGAGACGTCCCGCCAAAACGTAGGGGCGATCGGTCAGTCGCGGTGCTCGGCCTCGCGAACGACGATCACCTCGTGCGCCGTGGAACGCGGCTGACGCGTCCCCTCCTCGGGGACCGTCGACCACGCGATCGTCTCACGGAAGCGGGCGCCGCTCCCCCGCGCCTCGTTCCAGAGCTGCCACAGCTGCAGCCACACCAGCCCGATGCCGACGACGATCGCCGCGGTGAGGAGCCAGGCGAACGACCCGTCGATGAAGCATCCGACCGCGATCGTGAGCACGTGCCACAGCGAGAATCCGGCCACGTCCCACCAGGACACGGCCCTTTCAGCACGCACCGACGGCCGCGACCGCGTCAGCAGCGTGAGCAGGAGCTGTCCGACGAACACCGAGGGCACCGCGATGAACAGCACCCAGAGGATCGCCCACCCGCCTTGGAACACGCCCCAGCCGATGAGCAGCCACAGCGGCAGCAGGAAGGCGGCCGGAACCAGCCATCGGAAGAACGCCCGTCGCAACCACATGCTCAGATCGTACGTCGCCGTCGACCGTGTGCGCCTCGTGTTCGCTGAGAGCGGGCGGATGCCGGAAGCGCCCTCCGCGTCGGGGAGAATGGAGAGGACGAGAGGATTCCCGATGATCGAACTGCGCACCCCTGCCGAGATCGAGGAGATGCGAGCGGCCGGTCGCTTCGTGGCCGAGACGCTGGCCACCCTGCGCGACGAGACGAAGGTCGGCACGAACCTCCTGTCGATCGACCGTCGCGCCCACGACATGATCCGCAGGGCCGGCGCCGAGTCCTGCTACATCGACTACCACCCCTCGTTCGGCGCCAGCCCTTTCGGCAAGGTGATCTGCACGTCGGTGAACGACGCGGTCCTGCACGGCCTCCCCCACGACTACACGCTGCGCGACGGCGACCTGGTGTCGCTCGACTTCGCCGTCTCCGTCGACGGCTGGGTCGCGGACTCGGCGGTCTCCTTCGTCGTGGGAACGCCTCGCGATGAGGATCTGCGACTGATCGACACCACCGAGCGGGCGCTCGACGCCGCGATCGCCGCAGCGGTGGTCGGCAACCGCATCGGCGACATCTCTGCCTCGATCGCGGACGTGTCGCACGGGGAGGGCTACTCGATCAACACCGACTTCGGCGGTCACGGCGTCGGACGCATCATGCACGGAGATCCGCACGTCCCCAACGACGGCCGCGCCGGCCGCGGCTTCCCGCTGCGCGCCGGTCTCGTCTTCGCGCTGGAGCCGTGGCTGCTCGCCACCACCGACGAGCTGATCACCGACCCGGACGGCTGGACGCTGCGGAGCGCCGACGGCTCGCGCGGCGCGCACTCCGAGCACACCGTCGCCGTCACCGCCGACGGACCGATCATCCTCACGGACCGCTCGTTCCTCGGGGTCGATTGACGTCCGACGCCGACGGGCGACGGCGGCGCCGATCGCTCAGGCCCGGCGATAGACGAAGACGTCGGTGAGGTGCGGGAGCACGAGCACGTCGACGTCCCGTGTCTCCGGTGCCTCGTCGAGGATGCGCTCGATCCTCCCGACGAGGACGCCACGTTCCTGCTCGTCCGCGACGAGGTAGCTGCTCACGGTCTTCCACCGACCGATGTAGTCGGGGCGCGTGATCGTCTCCTGCCACCGGATCTCGCCGTACTCCACGAACTCGAACCCCGGGAGCTCCTCGACCGCCGCCCCGCTGGTCTCGTCGGTCCGGCCGACGGCGGGATGAAGAACGCGGTGGCACGCGGTGTCCCAGTCGCAGTCCGGATCGGAACGGTTCCACACGAGACCGAGGACTCCTCCCGGTGCGAGGACGCGCACGATCTCCGCGCACGCGGCCTCCCGATCGAACCAGTGGAACGCCTGCGCGACCGTCACGGCGTCGGCCTCGGTGTCTCCCACCGGCATCCGCTCCGCGCCGCCGATGAGCGCAGTCGCCCACGGGAGCTCGACGCGCAGCACATCGAGCATCGCGGCCGATGGCTCGACGGCGATCACATGGTCCGCCCTCCTGCGCAGGAGGCGGGTGAACTTGCCGGTGCCCGCCCCGAGGTCGACCACGGTGCCGACCGGGTGCGCGAGGATCAGCTGTGCGGCGGCGTCGGGGAAGCCCGGTCGGAAGCGCTCGTACTCCTCGCCGATGTTCTCGAACGAGCGGGCGAGCGTCTCATCGACCATGACCCGACGCTAGCAGGGACGGCACGCCCGCTCTCCACGCCTCCTATGCCATATTGAGTGCATGATCCCCGAGGACCGTCATGTGCCGGAACGGCTCTTCCTCGCGCGGCACGGTCAGACGGAGTGGAATCTGGAACGTCGGCTGCAGGGCCAACTCGACTCCCCGCTCACCCCGGACGGGGTGCTGCAAGCCGAGCGGACGGCTTCGCGACTGGGCGGAGCCGGCATCCTCACCGTGTGCTCGAGCCCGCTGGGTCGGGCCATGCACACGGCCCTCATCATCGCGGACCGACTGGGTGCGGAGGTCGTCGAGGTGCCGGAACTCGCCGAACTGCATCACGGTGACATGGCGGGCATGACCTGGGAGGAGATCGACGAGGCGTTCCCGACGGCGAGGGAGGAACGGGCATCGAACAGATACGGCTGGGCCTTCCCCGGCGGGGAGAGCTACGCACAGGCGAGGGCACGGGCGCGTCGGGCGCTGTCGGCCTGCGGATGGGCGTCCGAGGGGACTCCGCTCCTGGTGAGCCACGAGATGATCGGCAGGATGCTCCGTGCCGAGCTGCGCGGGCTGGACGCCGTCGGCGCACTCGCCCTCCGCCATCCGCACGGGGTCGTGTTTGAACTCGAACACGGAACGGAGCGGATGCTCTAGTCGAGCAGGTCGGGACGGCGTCGGCGGGTCCGGTCGAGCTGTTGCTCGCGACGCCAGGAGGCGATCGCGCCGTGGTTTCCGCTCAGCAGCACGTCGGGGACCGATCGGTCCCGCCACACCGAGGGCTTCGTGTACGAGGGGTACTCGAGCAGCCCGTCCTCATGCGACTCCTCGACGAGGCTCTCCGGGTTGCCGACGACTCCGGGGATGAGACGGCCGATCGCCTCGATCATCGCCATCGTGGCGACCTCTCCCCCGTTGAGTACGTAGTCGCCGAGGCTGATGAGCCGCACCTCGCCGATTGTCGCGGCGTACTCGAAGACGCGCTCGTCGATCCCCTCGTAACGTCCGCACCCGAACACCAGGTGCTCCCGCGACGAGAGGTCCCTGGCCGTCGCCTGGGTGAAGACCTCCCCGGCCGGAGACGGGAAGATGATGGTCGGCCGCTCGGAGGCGCCGGCGAGCTCGTCGAGCGCGAGACCCCACGGCTCCGGCTTCATGACCATGCCCGCGCCGCCGCCGTACGGCGTGTCGTCGACCGTGCGATGACGATCGTTCGTCCAGTCGCGCAGATCGCGCACCGAGAGGTCGAGGATGCCGGCATCCTGCGCCTTGCCGAGCAACGACAGCGTCAGACCGTCGAAGTACGACGGGAAGATGGAGAGGACGTCGATGCGCACGGGGGAAACCGTATCAGCGGTCACTCGGACGCGTCGGCGGCGTCCTCGGAGGGGACGTCGTCTCCGGCATCCGGGAGCTCCTCGAAGAGCCCCGCGGGCGGGGTGACGATCAGCCGCCCTGCTGCGACGTCGACCGTCGGGACGATCGCCTCGACGAACGGCACCATGATCTCCTGCTCGCCGGCCTTGACGATGAGCAGATCCTGGGCCGGGAGATGGTCGACGCGCACGACGCGACCGACGACAACGTCATCCCGCACCACGTCGAGACCGACGAGCTGGTGGTCGAACCACGCGTTGTCCTCGACCTCAGCCACGTCCTGATCGATCCAGAGGATCGCACGGACCAGCCCCTCGGCGGCGGTGCGGTCGTCGACGTCCTCCAGGAAGACGACGGGGTTGCCGTTCATGACGCGGTACTCGCGCACCGTCACGGTCTTGCCGTGCCACGGAGATGCCTCCGGCACCTGCAACGTGAACTCGGCCCCCGGAACGAAACGGCGCTCCGGGTTGTCGGTGTACAGCTCCAGCTTGAGCGCGCCCTTGAGGCCGTGGGCCTTGACGAGGCGTCCGACGCGCAGCTGGTTCTTGCCCTGGTTCCTGTCCTTCGACACCACGTCAGTCGTCCGCGACATCGACGCGGACCCGACGCCCGTCCGCCAGGGCGGAGATGAGCGTGCGCAGTGCCTTCGCGGTGCGGCCGCCGCGCCCGATCACGCGTCCACGGTCGTCGGGGTGCACGCGCACCTCGAGCAGGTCGCCTCGCGGCGAGGTGGATGCGTTGATGCGCACATCCTCCGGGTGATCGACGATCCCCTTGACGATGTGTTCGAGCGCGGCGGCGAGCACGACGGATTACTCGGCGTCGGCGGCGGGAGCCTCTGCGGCCTCCGCGTCGGCCTCGACAGCGGCGGGAGCCTCCTCAGCAGGAGCCTCCTCCTTCTTCTCCGCCTTGGGCTTGATGACGGACTTCTTCGCGGAGTCGGCCTCGAACGCGGCCTTCTCCTCGGCGACCTTGAGCGTGGACTTCGCGTCCTTGTCGCCCTTGAACTTGCCCCAGTCACCCGTGATCTTGAGGAGGGCGGTGACCTGCTCGGTCGGCTGTGCGCCGACGGAGAGCCAGTACTGGGCACGCTCGGAGTCGACCTCGATGAAGGAGGGCTCCTCGGTGGGGTGGTACTTGCCGATCTCCTCGATCACGCGACCGTCGCGCTTGGTGCGCGAGTCGGCGACGACGATGCGGTAGTACGGCGCGCGGATCTTGCCCAGGCGCTTGAGACGAATCTTGACAGCCACGATTCTCCTGAATTGTGTGGAAGGAAACGAACCGGTCGCCTGGAGAGTGGGGTGCACACCCGGCGGAAGCTCTGAAAGGGTGGAAGAGTGCTGGATAGAGGGTCGAGCACGTCGTCCAAACCTCTATTCTGCCAGATGCGGAGCCCAGGAGCGAAACCTGGCGACACGGGGACGATCGTGTCGCGGACCTCCGTGTCAGACTGTGCTCGTGAAGCTGGAATTCGCCCCGTCGGCCAGATCCACCGTCGGACTGGAATGGGAGATCATGCTCGCGGACCCCGTGAGCGGCGACCTCGTCGGACGCGCCCCCGAACTGCTCGCCGCGCTGGAGGAGGAGAGCGCCGACGAGAGGCACACCGTCACCGGCGAGCTGCTCACCAACACCATCGAGGTGACGAGCGGCATCGGGACCTCGGTCGCACACGCGGTCGACGACATCGCGAAGGCTATCGCTGCGGTCCGAGCGGCCACCGACCCGGCCGGCATCGAGCTGCTCTCCGCAGGCAGCCACCCGTTCGCGCAGTGGTACGACCAGCAGGTGACGGACAAGACCCGCTACCACACGCTCATCGAGCGCACCCAGTGGTGGGGCCGCAACATGATGATCTGGGGCATCCACGTGCACATCGGCGTCGAGGACCACCGCAAGGTGTTCCCGATCATCAACGCCCTCGCCGGATTCCTCCCGCATCTGCAGGCCCTCGCAGCCTCCAGCCCGTTCTGGGCCGGGGAGCGGACGGGATACGCGTCGAACAGGGCGCTCGTGTTCCAGCAGCTCCCCACCGCCGGGCTCCCCTGGCCCCTGCACGACTGGGCGCAGTTCGAGGGCTACCTCGACGACATGGTGCGCACCGGGGTGATGGCCGACGCCTCCGAGGTGCGCTGGGACATCCGTCCCGCCCCGCGGTGGGGCACCATCGAGGTGCGGGCCTGCGACGGCATGTCCACCCTGCCGGAGCTCGCCGCGGTCGCCGCGCTGGTGCAGGTGCTCGTCGAGCACTTCTCGCGCCGCCTCGATCAGGGGCTCCCCCTGCCGGAGCTGCCGGCCTGGTTCCATCGCGAGAACAAGTGGCGTGCGGCCAGGTACGGCATCGACGCGCGAGTGATCGTGGACGCCGATGGCACACAGCGCCCTGTGCGCGAGCACCTCGCGGAGACGATCGACGAGCTCGCCTCCGTGGCCACGGACCTCGGGTGCGCCCGGGAGTTCGGCACGATCGGCACCATCCTGCGCGACGGAGCGAGCTACGCGAGGCAGGTGGCAGTGGCGGATGCCGCCGGCGGCGACCTCACCGCCGTCGTGCACCACCTCATCCGCGAGTTCCGCTCCGGTCCGGAGACCTCCGTCCCCGGCGCCTGACCTCACGCCTCGGAGTGCGTCCTCACTCCTCGATGAGGAGGCGCGCCAGCCCCTCGTCCAGGACGACGTCGGTGATCAGGTCCGCGGCGATCGCGGCACGCACGCTCACGAGCTTGGGGATGCCCGACACGATGCAGACCCGGCGCGGCACCCGCCGCAGCCTGTCCAGTCCCGGACCCGTCGCCCGCGCGTTGAGCCGGATGTCCCGCCAGGATCCGTCCGCCCTGAAGAAGACGGTCGCGACGTCGCCGATGGCGTGGTCCTCCCTCAGGCTCCGGTAGTCGTCGCGTCCGAGGTAGCCGCCGACGTAGACGCGGCTGGGCACCTCCGCGGCGGGCGACCCCAGGCTGAAGACGGCGATGTCCATCTTCGCCTGCAGATCGAGGACGCGCCGGGTGCTGCGCTCCCGCCACATGGCCTCGCGCGTGGAGGGGTCGTCGAAGAAGGCCGGCACGGGGAACTGCTGCACCTGCGCGCCGAACGCGCGTCCGAAACGCTGCAGGATGTCGCTGGAGTACTCCACCCCGCTGGTCTGGGTGTTGCCTGCGCCGTTGAGCTGCACGAAGGTCGTGTTGTGCGTCTCCTTCTGTGTGAGTCCGCGGCTGACCGCACTGATGGTGGACCCCCACGCGACGCCGACGATCATGTTCGAGTCGACGAACTGCGACAGCAGACGTCCGGCCGTGAGGGCCACGCGCTCCAGCCGCTCCATCTCGCTCGCGATCTCCGGCATCGGCACGACGTGCGCGACGACGCGGTAGCGATCGCGGATGCGCTGCTCGAGCATGCCGAGCCTCTCCAGCGGGGAGTTGATGCGGATATCGACGAGGCCGCTCTCGCGTGCGAAGCTCAGCAACCGCGACACCGACGACCGAGAGGTCCCCAGCTCCTTCGCGATGACCTCCATCGTCTTGTCCTGCATGTAGTAGAGCTGCGCCGCGGTGAGCGCCGCGACCAGCTTGGAATCGCGAGAATGCGCGTCTGACTGTGCCATCTGAGGTCCTCCGCACCCGATCCTTGCACATATGTGCAACCGGCTTGCGCACCGTGGTGGATCGGGTCGATGCTGGGGGCAAGCGAAAGAGAGAGGTCGAAGATGATCGAGTCGACACACTCATCCGCGGAGCGCGCGGAGGTACGCGCCGCCCGCGAGTCCGGACGCACGAGCGTCCTCGTCATCGGCGGCGGGATCAACGGCATCTCGACGTTCCGTGATCTGGCGCTGCAGGGCGTCGACGTGCTGCTGGTCGAGCGCGGCGACTTCGCCTCGGGCGCGTCCTCGGCGTCGAGCCACATGATCCACGGCGGCATCCGCTATCTCGAGAACGGCGAGTTCCGGCTCGTGCGCGAGTCCGTCGAGGAGCGCAACGGACTCCTCAAGATCGCGCCCCACTACGTCAAGCCGCTGCAGACCACGATCCCGATCTACTCGACGTTCTCGGGCATCCTCTCCGCTCCCCTCCGCTTCCTCACCCACAAGAGCGGGAAGCCTCAGGAGCGCGGGGCCTTCCTGATCAAGGTCGGCCTCACGATCTACGACACGTTCTCGCGCGACGGAGGCACCGTGCCCCGCCACCGCTTCCTCGGGCGCAAGAAGTCACTCGCAGAACTCCCGGCCCTCGACCCCAAGATCAAGTACACCGCCACCTATTACGACGCGTCGATGCACGATCCCGAGCGTCTCGCTCTCGACGTGCTCCAGGACGGCAGGGCCGCCCACCCGGGCGCCGTCGCGCTCAACTACGTCGAGGCGATCGGTCGCGACGGCGACAGGGTGCTCCTCCGCGACCGCGAGAGCGGCACCGAGTTCGCGATCGCCTCGGACGTCGTCGTGAACACGTCCGGACCGTGGACCGACCTGACGAACGACGCCCTCGGCGAGATCACCCGCTTCATGGGCGGGACGAAGGGCTCGCACATCGTGCTCGACCACCCCGAGCTCCTCGAGGCGACCCGCGGACGCGAGATCTTCTTCGAGCACTCCGACGGCCGCATCGTGCTCATCTACCCGCTCAAGGGACGGGTCCTGGTCGGCACCACCGACATCGACGCCGACCCGCGCGAGGTCCCCGTGTGCACGGACGATGAGGTCGACTACTTCTTCGACCTCATCCACCACGTGTTCCCACAGATCTCCGTCTCCCGCGAGCAGATCGTCTACAACTTCTCCGGCATCCGCCCGCTGCCGCGCCACGAGGACACCGCACCCGGTTTCGTCTCGCGCGACTACCGCATCGAGGTCGACGACAAGGGCGCGACCCCCCTGGTCAGCCTCGTCGGGGGCAAGTGGACGACCTTCCGCGCTCTCGGAGAGTCTCTGTCCGATGTCGTGCTCGGCCTCGTCGGCCGGACGCGCACGGTCTCGACGGCCGGCCGCGCCATCGGGGGCGGCAGGGACTTCCCGCGCACCGAGAAGGCGCGCCGCATCTGGATCCAGGAGAACCTCTCCGGCGCCGGCGACCGCGCCGACCACCTCCTCGCCCGCTACGGCACGCGCGCCTCGCAGGTGTGGGAGTTCGTGGAGCAGGGACCGGACGCTCCCCTCGCCGGCGGCGACCTGTCGACCCGCGAGCTGGAGTGGATGGTGCAGAACGAGCTCGTCGCGCGCCTGCAGGACGTGATCCTGCGCCGCACGAGCATCGCGTTCACCGGCGGTGTCGACGCGGACGTGCTCGATGAGATCGCCGACGCCCTGGCCCCGCTGCTGGGGTGGGACCGCGACCGCCACGACGCCGAGCTCGAGCAGACCAGGCTGCTGCTCAACGAGCGCCACGGACTCCACATCCCGTCCCGCGCACGCGGCTGACGGGCTCCGACCGCCACCCTCCTCGCGGCGTATCTCCCATAACGGGTGTCAGGGCTGAGGGGCCCTGACACGCAAGAAAGGTCAACGAAGACATGGCTGATGTGAACCTCGGTCTCTACTTCCTCTCGGAACTCGTAGGAACCGCGATGCTGGTGCTACTCGGATGCGGCGTCGTCGCCAACGTCGCCCTGACGAAGAACAAGGGCTTCGGCGGCGGCTTCCTGATGGTCAACTGGGGATGGGGTCTCGCGGTGTTCGCGGGTGTTCTCGTCTCCGCGTACTCGGGAGCCATCCTGAACCCGGCCGTCGGCCTGGGCCTCCTCATCTCCGGCACGATCGACGGCACGCAGTTCGCGGTCGCGACAGGCGCCGAGTTGCTCGGCGCGATCCTCGGCGCCATCGTCGTCTGGCTCGGCTACAAGCAGCACTTCGACGAGGAGCCCGAGGCCGCCAACAAGCTCGGCGTGTTCTCGACCGGCCCGGCGATCCGCTCCTACGGATGGAACCTCGTCACCGAGATCATCGGCACGTTCGTGCTGGTGTTCGTCATCCTCGCGTTCGCGGACTCGGGCATGATCACGGTCGGCGACTCCACGGGCATCGGCCCGCTCGGCGCGCTCCCCGTCGCCCTGCTCGTCGTCGGCATCGGCGCATCGCTCGGTGGTCCCACCGGCTACGCGATCAACCCGGCCCGCGACCTCGGCCCGCGCATCGCCCACGCGATCCTCCCGATCAAGGGCAAGGGCTCGAGCGACTGGTCCTACTCGTGGGTGCCCGTGGTCGGCCCGCTCATCGGCGGTGCGATCGCCGCCGTCGCCGCCCCGGTGCTCCTGCACCTCGCCTGAACCGCATCCTGAATTCAAAGGAGAACACCAATGGCTGACTACATCATCGCCATCGATCAGGGAACCACCTCCAGCCGCGCGATCATCTTCGACAAGAAGGGGAGCATCGTCGCGACCGGCCAGAAGGAGCACGAGCAGATCCTGCCGAAGGCCGGCTGGGTCGAGCACGACCCCGCCGAGATCTGGCGCAACGTCCAGGAGGTCATCGGCCTGGCGCTCAGCCGCGCCGACCTGACCCGTCACGACATCGCCGCCGTCGGCATCACCAACCAGCGTGAGACGGCCGTGGTGTGGGACAAGAACACCGGCGAGGCGGTCTACAACGCCATCGTCTGGCAGGACACCCGCACGCAGGAGATCGTCGACCGCCTCGCGGCCGACGGCGGTGTCGAGCGCTTCAAGCCCGTCGTCGGACTGCCGCTCGCGACCTATTTCTCCGGCACGAAGATCGCGTGGATCCTCGAGAACGTCGAGGGCGCCCGCGAGAAGGCCGAGGCCGGAGACCTGCTCTTCGGTACGACCGACTGCTGGGTCCTCTGGAACCTCACCGGCGGCGTCGACGGCGGCGTGCACGCGACCGACGTCACCAACGCCTCGCGCACCATGTTCATGGACCTCGAGACGCTGGAGTGGCGCGACGACATCCTCGAGGCGTTCGGCGTGCCGCGCTCGATGATGCCCGAGATCCGCTCCTCCTCCGAGGTCTACGGCACCGCCGAGGACTCCTCGCTGCTGCGGGAGACGCCGATCGCCGGCATCCTCGGCGACCAGCAGGCGGCGACCTTCGGTCAGGCGGCGTTCCAGTCCGGCGAGAGCAAGAACACCTACGGCACGGGCTGCTTCCTCATCTTCAACACGGGTGAGGAGGTCGTGCACTCCAAGAACGGGCTGCTGACCACCGTCGGCTACAAGCTCGGCGACGGTCCGACGCACTACGCGCTGGAAGGCTCCATCGCCGTCACCGGATCGCTGATCCAGTGGCTGCGCGACCAGCTCGGCATCATCGACTCCGCCCCGCAGGTCGAGGAGCTCGCCAGCCAGGTCGAGGACAACGGCGGCGTGTACATCGTGCCGGCGTTCTCCGGCCTGTTCGCCCCGTACTGGCGTCCCGACGCTCGCGGCGCGATCGTCGGCCTCACCCGGTACGCGAACAAGAATCACATCGCCCGCGCAGCACTGGAGGCCGTGGCGTTCCAGACGCGCGACGTGCTCGACGCCGTCAACGCGGATGCCGGCGTGGACCTCACCGAGCTGAAGGTCGACGGCGGCATGGTCGCGAACGACGCGCTCATGCAGTTCCAGGCCGACGTGCTCGGCGTCCCGGTCGTGCGTCCGGTGGTCGCGGAGACCACCGCGCTCGGCGCCGCCTACGCGGCGGGTCTCGCGGTCGGCTTCTGGAGCGGTCTCGACGACCTCTCCGCGAACTGGCAGGAGGACAAGCGCTGGGAGCCGTCCATGGAGGCGGATGAGCGCGACCGCCAGCTGCGCCTGTGGCGCAAGGCCGTCACGAAGTCGATGGACTGGGTCGACGACGACGTGCGCTGACCCCGCGAGACGACGGCGGCCCCGGAGGACTCCTCCGGGGCCGCCGTCGTCATTCCTCCCGGGTTCCGTCGTCGAGGAGCGCGAGGAACGCCCTCGCGATGCTGCGCGGAGCCTGCCGATCCCACGCCGCGTACTCCACGCGCTCCGGACCGTCCACGACCTCGACGGCGAGGACGTCGGCGGAGGATCGATCCACCACGCCGGGCGCGAGCAGGGTCACCGCGAGGCCCGCCGCCACCAGGCCGAGGAGCAGTTCGGCGGAGTCGGCCTCGAATGCCACGTCGCGGGACAGGCCGGCCGCCGCGAAGGCGCCGTCGCTCTGAGCGCGTCCGGAGGTACCGGCGGGGAAGTCCGCGAAGGTCTCGGCGACGAGATCCGCCAGCCGGACGCCGCTACCGTTCGCGAGCCGATGGTCCGGTCGGACGCCGGCGACGAGGCGGGCCCTGGCGAGCTCGCGGGTCGCGACCCCCTCGGGCGTCGCGTCGGCGCGGAGCCCGAGGAGACCGACGTCGAGATCGCCCCGCCGTATCGCGGCGACGAGGGCGTCGCTGTTCCCCACCGTGAGCTCGACCCGAGCACCGGGGTGCGTCCCGCGGAAACGCGAGATGACCGCGGGCACGTCGACGGCCGTCACCGTGGGGATCACTCCCAGTCGCAGTGTGCCGATGACTCGTCCCGCCACCGCGACCGCATCCTCTCTGGCGGCGTCGGCCGCCGCCACCGCCACTCTCGCGCGGGAGACGAACGCGTCGCCCGCCTCGGTGGTGCGAACGCTCCGGCTGCTGCGCGCGAAGAGGCGCTGTCCCAGCTCTCGTTCGAGCGCGCCGATCTGATGACTGAGCGCAGACTGCGTCACATGGCATCGCTCGGCGGCCCGGGTGAAGCTGGCGGCGTCAGCCACCTCGACGACGTAGCGGAGCTGTTGCAGGTCCATACTTCCATGATCACTGTTCATGGTGATAGTGACAAGAATGCGTTGGACTCATGAGTCTGACAGCGAGACGCTGGATGCATGAATCGGATCGGCATCCTCCTCCTCACCGCTCTCGCGCCCCTGGCCTGGGGCACCACCTATCTCGTGACGACGGAGCTCCTGCCCGCCGGTCACCCGCTGTTCGCCGGGCTCCTCCGCTCGCTCCCCGCCGGCCTGATCGCGATCGCGATCGGACGCGCATTGCCGAAGGGAGGATGGTGGCTGAAGGCCCTGGTCCTGGGCGTGCTGAACATCGGCGCCTTCTTCCCGCTGCTCTTCCTCGCCGCCGAACGCCTCCCCGGGGGCGTCGCGGCGGCGGTGGCCGGTGTGCAGCCGCTTATCATCCTCGCCCTCGGATCACTGGTGCTCCGGGATCGGATCCGTCCGCTCACCGCCGCAGCCGCCGTCGCCGGCGCCGGGGGCGTCGCGCTCGTCGTGCTGGGTCCGGCCGCCCGACTCGACGCCATCGGCGTCCTCGCAGCACTCGGCGGCGTCACGGCCACAGCCGCCGGTATGGTCCTCACCAAGCGCTGGGGACGCCCGGCCGGCGTCGGCCCCGTCGCCTACGCCGGATGGCAGCTCACGGCGGGCGGGCTGGCCCTGCTCCCGCTCACCCTCGGGCTCGAAGGCCTCCCGCCGAGCATCGACGCCGGTGCGGTCCTCGGCTACGTGTGGTTGGGCTCGGTCGGTGGACTGCTCGCCTACACGCTGTGGTTCCGCGGCATCCAGCAGCTCCCCGTGATCGCCCCCGGCCTCCTGGCCCTGCTCTCCCCCGTCGTCGCCACCGTGCTCGGCGCGGTCGTCGCCGGAGAGTCCTTCACGGGCGTCCAGGTCGTCGGCATGGGCATCGTGCTGCTGGCGCTCATCGGCGGACAGATCGCGGCCGCGTCGCGGTCAGCACGCACGGCCAAACGCCCGGAGCCCGAACCGGTCGGCGCGCTGCGCTGAGCGGAACGACTCAGTTCTTGCCGAAGAGCTTCTGGATCTCGGCGAGGTCGGCCTCACTGGGCGCCTGAGCGCCGCCTCCGAGCCCGAATCCCGAGCCGGTCGCGGCTGAGGGCGCCGCGAGACCGGCGTTCTCCGCGGCGCGCTTGGCGGGATTCCCCGATCGGGATCCTCCGGACGACTTGCCCTTCTTGCCCCGCTTCGACGACGCACCGGGTCGTCCCATGCCCGGCATCGGCCCCATGCCCGGGATGTTCGGAGTGCCGCCGCGGGCGACGGTCTTCATCATTTTGGCCGCCTGATCGAAACGCTGCACGAGCTGGTTGACGTCGGTGACCGTCATGCCGGAACCGCGCGCGATGCGCAGGCGGCGGGAGCCGTTGAGGATCTTCGGGTTGCGACGCTCTCCCGGCGTCATCGACCGGATGATCGCCTCGGTGCGGTCGATCTCGCGCTCGTCGAAGTCGTCGAGCTGCTGCTTCATCTGCCCCATGCCGGGCAACATGCCCAGCATCTTCTTCATCGACCCCATCTTCTTCATCTGCTGAAGCTGGTCGAGGAAGTCCTCGAGGGTGAACTGCTCCTTCGCGAGCTTCTCGGCGACCTTGAGGGCTTCCTCCTCGTCGAACGCCTGCTGCGCCTGCTCGATGAGGGTGAGGATGTCACCCAGGTCGAGGATGCGGCTCGCCATGCGGTCGGGGTGGAAAGGCTCGAGATCCTCGAGGCGCTCGCCGGTCGAGGCGAAGATGATCGGCCGACCGGTGACCGACGCCACCGACAGCGCCGCGCCACCGCGGGCGTCTCCGTCGAGCTTGGACAGCACGACACCGGTGAAGTCGACCCCCTCCTGGAAGGCCTTCGCCGTGTTGACCGCGTCCTGACCGATCATCGCGTCGATGACGAAAAGCACCTCGTCGGGGTCGACAGCCTTGCGGATGTCGGCCGCCTGCTTCATCAGCTCGGCGTCGACGCCGAGCCGGCCGGCCGTGTCGATGATCACGACGTCGTGCTGGTGACGGCGGGCGTGCTCCACACCGTCGCGGGAGACGCGGACGGGGTCCCCGATGCCGTTACCCGGTTCGGGGGCGTAGATGGTCGCACCGGCCTGCTCCGCCACGACCTGGAGCTGGTTCACGGCGTTCGGGCGCTGCAGGTCGGCGGCGACGAGGAGCGGCGTGTGCCCCTCCCCCTCGAGCTGCTTGGCGAGCTTGCCCGCGAACGTCGTCTTTCCGGATCCCTGGAGGCCCGCGAGCATGATGACGGTCGGCGCCGTCTTGGCGAACTGCAGTCGACGCTGCTCGCCGCCGAGGATCTGCACGAGCTCCTCGTTGACGATCTGCACGACCTGCTGCGCCGGGTTGAGGGCCTTGTTGACCTCGTCGCCGAGCGCGCGCTCTCGCACCTTCGCGGTGAAGTCCTTCACGACCGCGAGCGCGACGTCGGCGTCGAGCAGGGCGCGACGGATCTCGCGCACGGTGCCGTCGACGTCGGCCGCGGTGAGCTTTCCCTTCGTGCGCAGGTTGCGGAAGGTCTCGGTGAGCCGATCGGAGAGCGTGCCAAAGGTAGCCATGGTGCTCTCGATTCTACGCGAGCGGGACCTCGATGCTCAGCGCGGCGCGAAGCTCGTCCTTGGCCCGTGCGTATCGCCCCCGCGCTGTGGACGCCGGGATGCCGAGCAGTTCGGCCGCCTCGGCGAGGGTGAACCCGTCCCAGTGCACGAGACGGACGAGTTCCGCATGCTCGGAGTCCAATCGGGAGATCGCATCGCGAACCTCCGCTCCCGCGTCGGCCGGAGGTCCGCCCCGATCCTCGGTGGCACCGAGTCGGATGCGGTCCGCCAGCGCCCACCGCCGACGCTGACCGCGCGCGTGGTTGAGCAGGGTCCCCCTGGCGATCCCGAAGAGCCACATCCGTGCGCGCTCCTCATCCTCGGGGAGTTCGCCCACGCGACGCCAGGCCACGACCATGGTCTCGCCCAGCAGGTCGGGCGCGTCGTCCGGACCGACCCGGCGGGAGACGTAGGCGAGCAGATCTGCGGCGTTGGCGGCGACCGCCGTGGTGATGCGGTCGTCGTCCGCGGTCATTCGGCGGCGCACTTGACACCGCCGTCCGTGCCCGTGAGCCAGGCCTCCTCGGGGAATCCGGCGTCGGTGAGGTGCGCCACCATGGCTGCATGCACGGCGCGGTTGACGGCGAACGCCCGCGTGTCGTCGGCATCAGGTCGCCCCGGTGCGACTGCGGCGTCCGTGAGCCAGCCGTCGGGGCCGATGAGCACCGTCATGCCGTACTCCTCCGCCTGCTCCGCCAGGATGCGCTCGGCCTCGGCATCCGCGGCCGCGATGTCCAGGTCCCGGTCCAGCGCACCCTCGCGCAACCAGATCTGCACGGAGTCCTGGACCGCCCTCGTCGCCGCGTCGTCGGGACTCGGCTCGTTCGGATCGGTCTGCTCGTCGACGATCAGGCGCACCTCGCATGCCCTGCCGCTCGGAAGGGTGAACGCGTAGGAACCGTCCGGGTCCTCGAAGCCGGTCGGCCAGGAGACGAGCCCCGAGGCGATCGCGACCCCGCCTCCCCCGATCAACAGGGCGAGCGAGGCCGCCGCGGTGAGGCCGACTCTCACGCGGCGCCGCCGGCGGGACGGCCGAGCGACGGTCTCGGCGTCCGTCATCATCATCCGCACGACGCTCTCGTCGAGCGCGCGTGCCGTCGGCGCCGAGGCGTCGAGCATGCGGTGCAACCGGTCGTCATCCATGAGCTTCCCCTTTCGGTGGGTTCACTCCGTACCTGTCCGGCCACACGGGAAACGTCCGCGCTAGGTCCAGTTCAGGTCGCCGATGTCGCGGAGCGCCCCGTCGAGCACGGACTCCGGAGCACCGAATCCCGCACCGTGCTCCGCCCAGACGCGGAGCGACGAGAGCAGCGCGGCGGCGTGGGCCGCACCGATGATGTCCGCGCGGATCTCGTCCATTCCGGTCGATCGCGCCGCGTCGGAGATCGCGCCCGCCAGCCGCACCTGGCGCACGCCGGTGTCGCGGATCAACTCCTCGTCCAAACCCATCGCCGACCGGTTGCGCAGCGCGAGCGCGAGCGGGTCGGGGGCGAAGTCGGCGACGACCTCCCGCAGCACCGCACGCACCGCGGCGCCGTCGCCGCCGGAGCCCAGGGCGATCAGCGACTCGGTCGCCCGCACGATCCTCGCGTCCAGTCCCGACCACAGCACGTCGCTCTTGGACGAGAAGTAATTGAAGAAGCTCGATCGGCTCACCCCCGCCCGCTGAGTGATATCAGCGACCGAGGTGGCGTCGTAGCCGCGTTCGAGGAACAGCTCGCAGGCGGCCTCCGCAAGGGTCTCGCGGGAGGACACCTTCGGCCGACCGGCCCTGTTCCTGCTGCTCATCACCTCACGCTACCGCGAGCCGACGACCGCATCGGCTGCGAGGGGTATTGTTAGACCGCATCCAATTACTCATCGAGAGGACGCATTCCGCATGATCGACATCCTCACCCCCGGGCTGGCCCCCGACCTCGTCCCCTACCAGGATGGTTGGGATCTGCAGCGACGCATCCACGCCGAGGTCGTCGCGGGCGACCGACCGGACACGCTCATCCTGCTCGAACACGAAGCGGTCTACACGGCGGGCAAACGCACCGAGGATCACGAGCGACCCCAGGACGGCACGCCCGTGATCGATGTCGACCGCGGAGGCAAGATCACCTGGCACGGCCCGGGCCAGTTGGTCGGCTACCCGATTGTGCGACTCCCCGAGCCCATGGACGTCGTCGCGCACGTGCGGCGGCTCGAGCGCCTCCTCATCGGCGTGCTGCGCCCGCTGGGCGTAGACGGATACCAGGTGGAGGGGCGCAGCGGCGTCTGGGTGCGCCGCCCGCTCTCCGAGGACAAGGTCGCCGCGATCGGCGTGCGCGTGCAACAGGGCGTCACCATGCACGGCTTCGCGATCAACTGCGACAACACCCTCGCCGGATTCCGCGGGATCATCCCCTGCGGCATCACAGACGCCGGCGTCACGACCGTCAGCGAGGTCGTCGGGGCGGACGTCTCCCCCGCCGACATCCTCTCCGCCGTCTCCGACGCCTTCACCGCCGACTACGCATCCGCCGAGTTCACAGGAGCCCCCGCATGACCGCCGCACCCGAGGGGCGCAAGCTGCTCCGACTGGAGATCCGCAACGCCGAGACCCCGATCGAACGCAAGCCGGAGTGGATCAAGACCAAGGCCAAGATGGGACCGGAGTACACGGCGCTGCACTCGCTCGTGAAGAGCGAGGACCTGCACACCGTGTGCCAGGAGGCCGGGTGCCCCAACATCTTCGAGTGCTGGGAGGACCGCGAGGCGACCTTCCTCATCGGCGGCTCTCAGTGCACGCGCCGCTGCGACTTCTGCCAGATCGACACCGGCAAGCCGGCCGACTACGACACGGATGAGCCACGCCGGGTGGCCGAGAGCGTCGTGCGCATGAATCTGCGCTACGCCACGGTGACCTGCGTCGCCCGAGACGACCTGCCGGACGGCGGAGCGTGGCTGAACGCCGAGACGGTGCGGCAGATCCACGCGATGAACCCGAACACGGGCGTCGAGCTGCTCGCGACCGACTTCAACGGCGACCCCGCGCAGCTCGGGGTGGTCTTCGAGGCTCGCCCCGAGGTGTTCGCGCACAACGTCGAGACCGTCCCCCGCATCTTCAAGCGGATCCGCCCCGCGTTCCGCTATGAGCGCTCCCTCGACGTGATCACCCAGGCGCGCGCCGCCGGTCTCATCACCAAGTCCAACCTCATCCTCGGCATGGGCGAGGAGCCGGAGGAGGTGGTGCAGGCCCTGCAGGACCTGCACGACGCCGGCTGCGACATCATCACCATCACCCAGTACCTGCGCCCGTCTCCGCGCCACCTCCCCGTCGCCCGCTGGGTGAAGCCCGACGAGTTCGTGGCGTTCAAGGACGAGGCGGAGCGGATCGGGTTCCTCGGCGTGCTCGCCGGCCCCCTGGTGCGCTCCTCGTACCGAGCCGGCCGGCTCTGGGCGCAGTCGATGGTGTCGAAGGGACGGGAGATCCCGCCTCACCTCGCGCACATCGCCGAAAGCGCCGACCTGGGGTTCGCCCAGGCGGTCTGACGGTCTCGGCGAGGAAGGCGAAACCGCGCAGGCAGGACGATTCCGACCGGAGTCTCCTACCCCGCCGGAGTCCCCTACCCGCCGGAGCGGTCGTCAGTCGGCGCTCATCACCGACTGCACGCTGCCGTCGGAACCGAGGTTCACGAGGAGCACGTCGTCGGTCGATCCGGAGTCCAACGCGTACTCCAGCACGGCGAAGGGCTCGGCGCCCCCGTGCTCGTCGGCGAGGATCGTCATGCTCATCAACCGCAGGGAGCGGATGATGTCGACGGCGGCGTCGCCGCTCACGTCGACGAGGATCTCCTCGAGCTCGTCTCCGTGCGCCTCCTGCTGCTGCAGGATGAACTCGGTGACCTCGCTGGTGCGGTCGTCGACCTCGGAGAGCATGCCGCGCCTCGCGGTGGCGTCGACCGTCTCAAGTCCGGAGATGAGGGCTGCGGCGATGTCGAGGGCCTCCGGGGAGACGTCGTCCTGATCGGGCGCGGTGAGGTCGACGGTGACGTTCTGGTCGCCGAGCTCCACGGTCTCCGACCAGAAGATCGAGCCGTCGGGGCCCGACGACAGGAGTCCGAAGTAGTCGTGTTCGATCGCCATAACGCTATGAAACCAGCCCGATGCCCACGGCGGTAGCCCCGTCCTCAGCCGACCAGCGACTGGACGAACACATGGGGCGTGAATCCGGTGAGATCGTCGATCCCCTCTCCCTGTCCGAGCAGCTTGACGGGGATGCCCGTGCGCTCCTGCACGGCCAGCACGAAGCCGCCCTTCGCCGAGCCGTCGAGCTTGGTCAGCACGAGCCCGGTGACGCCGGCGTGCTCGAGGAAGGCCTCCGCCTGCATCACGCCGTTCTGCCCCGTCGTGGCGTCGAGCACGAGCAGCACCTCGCTGATCGGCGCCTGCTTCTCGACGACGCGGCGGATCTTCGACAGCTCGTCCATGAGACCGCCCTTGGTGTGCAGCCGGCCGGCGGTGTCGATGATCGCGATCTCGATGCCCTGGTTCTTTGCGAACTCGATCGTCTGGAAGGCGACGGATGCCGGATCCTGCCCCTCCTGCTGGGGGCGCACGATCGCGGCTCCCCCGCGCTGCGCCCAGGTGGCGAGCTGATCGACGGCGGCCGCGCGGAAGGTGTCGGCCGCGCCGACGACCACGCTGCGCTGATAGCCGCGCAGGAACTTCGTGAACTTGCCGATCGTCGTCGTCTTGCCGACGCCGTTCACGCCGACCACGAGCACGACGGCCGGGCGCTCGGTGAGCTTCAGTGTCGTGTCGAACTTCGCGAAGTGCTCCTCGAGCGTCTCGCGCAGCATCCGCTGCAGGTCCTTGGGGTCGGTCGTGCGGTAGCGATCGACCTTCGCCCTCAGCTCCTCGACGATGCGTTCGCTGATGTCCGGGCCGA
Source organism: Microbacterium hydrocarbonoxydans (assembly GCA_040395495.1). Classification (GTDB taxonomy): domain Bacteria; phylum Actinomycetota; class Actinomycetes; order Actinomycetales; family Microbacteriaceae; genus Microbacterium; species Microbacterium hydrocarbonoxydans_D. Next base: position 72,188 of record JBEBQG010000012.1, read on the forward strand.
AGTCCGCCGTGATCAGCGCCGTCTCGAGGTCCTCCCACGTCGTCTCGTCGATGGTGGGCTTGACGAACATGCCGCGCAGTGCGCGGCCGAGGGACCAGGACTTCTCCGCCATGACACCAGCCTACGGGTAGGCCGGAGCCGACTCAGCTCGCCGCGGCACGGTCCCCCACCCGCTGCCCGACGACCGCCGAGACGCCGTCCTGCCGCATCGAGACGCCGTAGAGCGCGTCCGCGATCTCCATGGTGCGCTTCTGGTGCGTGATGACCAGCAGTTGCGAGCTCTCCCTGAGCTGCTCGAAGACGGTGAGCAGGCGTCCGAGGTTCGCGTCGTCGAGCGCGGCCTCCACCTCGTCGAGGATGTAGAACGGGCTCGGTCGCGCCTTGAAGATCGCGACGAGCAGCGCCACGGCCGCGAGGGACCTCTCACCGCCGGAGAGGAGGGACAGTCGCTCGATCTTCTTGCCGACGGGGCGCACGGAGACCTCGATGCCCGTCGTGAGCATGTTGTCGGGGTCGGTGAGCGTGATGCTTCCCGAGCCACCGGGGAACAGCAGCGGGAAGACCTCGCCGAACGCCTCCTTCGTGTCCTCGAAGGCGCTCGCGAAGATCGTCTGCATCCGCTCGTCGAGGTCGGCGATGATCGTCAGCAGATCCTGCCTGGTCTGGGTCAGATCGGCGAGTTGCTCGGTGAGGAAGGCGTGCCTCTGCTCCAGGGCGGCGAACTCTTCCAGGGCGAGCGGGTTGACCCGGCCGAGCTGCGCCAGTTTGCGTTCGGCCTCGGCCAGGCGCCTCTGCTGGACGCGCCGATCGAACGGCACAGCGCCGTCGTCGACGAGCTCCCCATCGGCGACGGCGACCACAGGATCGTGCGGAACCAGCTGGTCCGGCCCATATTCCGCAATGAGAATATCTTCGTCGAGGGCGAGCTCGGACGACACGCGCTCGAGGAGGCTGTGGAGGTGCAGCTTCTTCTCGTGGATCTGGAGTTCGAGTCCGTGGACGCTCTCCGTGAGACCGGCGAGACGCTCGCGCAACGAGGACTCCTGTGCGCGCAGAGCCGTGAGCTCGGCGTTCTGCGCAGACCGCGCGGCCTCGGCCTCGGACAGGGCGACGCGCGCCTCCGTCACCGATCTGTCCAGCGAGTCGAGGATGCGCGGCAACTCCTCCGCGACGCCCGAGGCCGCCTCCCTCTGGGCGCGGCGGATCACGGCGCGGCGCGCGGCCTCGGCCGCGGCATCGCGCTCCTGTTCACGCTGACGCTCGAGACCGGCCACCCGTGCCTGCGCGGCACGCACCCGCTCGCGAAGGGTCTCGATCTCCAGCCGCGCCCGCACTTCGCCCTCGCGTGCGAGTTCCAGCGCCTCCAGAAGTCCGTCGCGCGCCGACGCGTCGAGAACCGGCCGCGGCGCCGCCACGGCCTCGTCGAGCTCGGCGCGAGCCACCTCGGCCGTCGACTCGGCGTCCGCGACGGCGGCCTGCGCCTGAGCGAGCCCGGCCTCCAGCCGTTCGCATTCGGCGACGGCGGACTCGTGGCGCACAGTGATCCGGTTGACCTGCTCGGTATGGCTGGCCAGGGCGGCATCGTGCTCCCGGAGCGCCCGCAGGGCGTCCTTCGCCTGACGCCTCGTCGTCTCGACGGTCTCGTTCGCCTCATCCCGTGCCTCGCGCAGGGAATCGGCGACCACCTGCACCTCGTCGAGCCTCTCGCGAGCCGCGTCTCGCTCCGCAGCGAGCTCCAACCGGGAACGCTCTCCCCCGGATCCGGTGCGCAGGGTCTGCGCCGTCACCACATCGCCGCCGACGGTCACGATCGTCGTCGTCGTGTCGCCGGTCACGTCCAAGGCGGCCCTGGCCGCCCGCGCCGCATCGAGGTCGGCGGCGATGAGCACGTGCGAGAGGATGCCGAGCACGCCGGACGGAGCCGTCACCGTCTCACCCGCGGGCGTCACGCCGGGGAGCGACGGCAGCTCGACCGTCGGACGCAGGGCGTCGGCGACGACGAAGTCGACCACGCCGCGGTCATGCGCGTCGGCGAGTGAGAAGGCATCGGCCGCGGTGTCCACGAGCACCCCTTCGGCGAGCGGTCCGAGCACGGCGGCGATCGCTGCCTCGAACCCCGCCTTGACCTGCACGGAATCCCCGACGAGGCCCCGCACGCCGGCAGCTCCCGACTTCACGATCTCCGCGGCGCCGCCGGAGAGCGCGAGGGCGCTGCCCAGGGCCGCGGCCTTCGCCGTCAGGGCGTCGATCTCGCGCTCCGCCGCGTGCAGTCGCTCGCGTAGCGTCTCCCGCTCCGCCTCAGCGGCCGTCGCCGCACGCTGCGCGCTCTCATAGGCCGCGGAGTGCTCGGCGGCCGTGCCTTCCGGCGCCTCGGCGTCGTCGAGCGCCTCCATCGCCTCCGCCGCCTCACGCCTGCGGGCGTTCGCGGCCTCCAGAGCATTCTCCTGACGCAGCACAGCGCCCCGCACGGCGGCCAGCGCCGACGCGGCGGCATCCGCCGCACCCCGCAGCGATGTCAAGCGCATGTCGTACTCCGAGACCAGCGCGCTCTGCTCGGCGATGTCGACATCGAGAGTGTCGAGTTCGGCCCTCGCGTGCACGACCTCTCGGCTCGCCGCCGCCGCCGCGTCCTGCGCATCGCCGAGACCACTGGAGATCTCGGTGATCTCGTCTTTCGCCTCGTCGATCGTGCTCTGCGTGACCGTGACCGCCGTGACGGCCGCGTCGTCCTCCTCCGTGCCGAGCAGGGCCAGGCGCTGGTTGGCCAGCGTGTACAGACCGCGCATGCGCTCCTGCACCTGCTCGAGCCCGAACGCCACGCCGCGCGCGCGATCCACTGCGGCGGAGTTCTGGTCCTGCTCGAGCCGGGCTATCCCCGCCCTGACCGCCTCGGCCTGGTCCGAGAGCACGAGGCGCTCCGTGTGGCGCTCGTGCTCGGTGCGGGTGTGGTCGGCGAGGGCGGTGCGCAGCGCCACCACGTCGTCGGCGAAGATCCGCGCCTTGGCGTCACGCACCACCGCGGCGATCGTCTGCGCCTCCCTGGCGATCTCGGCCTGACGCCCCAGTGGCTTGAGCTGACGTCGGATCTCACCGGCCAAGTCGCTGAGTCGCGTGAGATTGGTCTCCATCGCGTCGAGTTTGCGGAGGGTCTTCTCCTTGCGCCTCCGGTGCTTGAGGATTCCCGCGGCCTCCTCGATGAAGCCTCGTCGATCCTCCGGCGACGCCTGGAGCACGGTGTCGAGTCGCCCCTGACCGACGATCACGTGCATCTCGCGTCCGAGGCCGGAATCGCTGAGCAGTTCCTGCACGTCGAGCAGACGGCAGCTCTCACCGTTGATCGCGTACTCGCTCGACCCGTTGCGGAACAGGGTCCTGCTGATCGTCACCTCGGCATACTCGATGGGCAGTGCGCCGTCGCCGTTGTCGATCGTCAATTGCACCTCGGCGCGCCCGAGCGGGCCGCGTGTCGACGTGCCCGCGAAGATGACGTCCTCCATCTTGCCGCCGCGCAGGGTCTTCGCACCCTGCTCGCCCATGACCCAGGCGAGAGCGTCGACGACGTTCGACTTGCCGGAACCGTTGGGACCGACGATGCAGGTCACTCCGGGTTCGAAGACGAAGCTGGTGGGTTGCGCGAACGACTTGAACCCTTTGAGCGTCAGGCTCTTCAGATGCATGGGAGCACCGCTCGTTCGGGGAGAATCACGCCCATACGCTATCGGAATCCCGCGCCGTCGCAGGCATCCCGCGCGGGCCGGACGCGAACCGGGATCACCGCGACACGCCGAGCGACACGCCCGGTGCTTGACTCTTCCTGAGAACCTTCGCTACCGTGAACCTCCGGATCGCCACACGAAAGGAGGTTACCGATGATGATTCAGCTCAACGCACAGGCCACTGGCCTCGCCGCGCGTGTCCACTCCGCGCCGCGCTCTGCGTACTCGGTGACCGCCGGCGTCCGCTGCAGCGATCTCTCGTAGAACCGCACCAGGAGAACTCCGCCCCGATCGGGGCGCTCTTCACGGTCTCTTCGGGACCACGCCTCTCTCCTGATCCCTCCGCGGATCGCGGCACTCCGCCGACCCCCTCCCGATGATCGGGCAGACCGGGGTCCTCCTCTCTCCTCGCGTCTTCGCCTCCGGCCATAGGTCCGTCCGGCCCTCCCGGTCGTCGGCGTCCGGCGCTTCCGCACCGCCCACCCCCTTTCGAAGGACACACCGTGAACACCACGTTGCACCGCAGCACCACCACCCATCCGCCGGATACCGAGGACCGCACGGTCCTCCACATCCCCGATCCCGCCGAACTGCGCAGGCTCGGCGTCGTCGATCGCGTCACGTTCCGCTTCGGGCTCTGGCTGCTCGAACGGGCACAGCGTCCGCGTCAGGACAAAGCCCTCCACATCCCGGAGGATCCTTTCGTCCGACGTGAGCGCTCCATCCCTTCGCGCGAGTCGATGGCACTGCTGACGTATCACCTGCAGCGCCAGCTGCGCTGATCGGAGACGACCGTGAGCAGTGTTCCTCTCATCGCCGACGCATCCCTGCATCCGCTCCTGCTTCCGGCACGGGTGGATGCAGGGGGCGCGGGCGCTCTCCTCGACTTCGCGCGCGTGCGCAACTCCGTGTTCCGGGAGACCACGGGTCGTGACGACGATCGCATCGACGCGGCGCACCTCCTGCCGTTGCTCCGCTCCGACCGCGATCAGACGCGCACCCAATGGTCGATCCTCGTGCGGGGCGAGACGGTGGGCGTCGCGACGCTCGCCGTGATGGCCGACGACGACGGGCGATCGGCTTTCGTCACCGTCGGTCTGCTGCGCGCCGCCTGGGGCGAGGGCATCGGGTCCGCGGCTCTCGCGCAGATCGAGCGCCACGCACGGGAGTCGTCCGTGCGCAGACTCCTGATCTGGGCGGAGCAGAGGGACGCAGGGGAACCGCGGCTCGACGCGCCGACCGGCCACGGCTCGGTCCCCCTCACGCGCGGCGCCCGCTTCCTCCTGCGTCATGGCTACACGCTGGAACAGGTCGACCGCGTCAGCACGCTGGACCTCCTCGACGAGAACGTGCCGCACCTGACCGCTCTGCACCACGAGGCGGCGGCGCATGCCGCCGACTACCGCATCGTGAGTTGGACGCTGCCGACACCGCAGGAGCGCATCGCGGGGTACGCCGAGATGAAGAGCCGCATGTCGACGGATGCGCCGGATGCCGATCTCGACATGCCGGAGGAGCACTGGGACGCCGACCGGGTCGCCCGCCACGACGAGAGGTTCCTGGCACGCGGCAGCACCGTGCTCGTGACGGCGGCCCAGCATCGTCCGACGGGACGACTCTGCGCGTTCAACGAGCTCTCCGCGGACGCCGCGCTCGGGGTCACCACCCACCAGGAGGACACTCTCGTGCTCGCCGACCACCGGGGTCACCGCCTCGGCATGCTGGTGAAGACCGCCGGGTTGCTGGCGTGGCGCGGCATCCGTCCCGACTCACCGCGAGTGATCACCTACAACGCAGAAGAGAACCGTCCGATGCTCTCGATCAACGAGGCGATCGGATTCGCGCCCATCGGCTATGAGGGCGCCTGGAAGAAGGAACTGACATGACGACCGTCGCGCTGACGATCACCCCGCTCATCATCCCCGCGTCGCTGGACTCCGACGACGCGGCGGACTTCCGTGCCTACGGTGAGCTGAACCGCCTGGTGTGCGACGAGGCGGTCGGGCTGCCGGACCTGGCGCCCGACGCCGCGCAGATGCTGCCCGCCTGGCAGGACTCCACCGACACCCTGCACATCGGATTCGTCGCTCGCGAGGGCCGGGACATCGTCGGCATGGTGACCGTGGAGTACGCCCAGGAGGTCGGTGCGAGCACCGCCTCGATCGACGTGCTCGTGCCGACGGCCCAGGACGGCCGCGGCATCGACGACGCACTCCTGGCATACGCCGAGGCCGATGCGGTGGCGCGCGGCCGCACCAACCTCCAGTTGTGGACGCTTCACCGTCCTCAGCACACGGGGCGGATGCTCGCCCCGAGGACCGGCTGGGGCACGGTGCCGACCACGCCGCTCTCCGAGCTCGCCGAGCGATTCGGATACGAGTTCGAGCAGGTGGAGCGCAACAGCGAGCTCCCTCTGACCGACGACGACGCCGTGGTGCGGCGGGCGCTGGACGAGGCGCTGGCGGTGGCCGGCCCCGACTACCGGATCGTGGAGTGGACCATGCCCACCCCGCCGGAACTGCGTGCCGGTTTCGCCGCCGTGCTGTCGCGCCTGTCGACGGACGCCCCGAGCGGGGACATGGCGGTCGACGAAGAGGCGTGGGACGAGGAGCGCGTCGCGCGCAGGGACTCCCACCTCACGGCCGCCGGCCAGCTGGTGTCCGTCGTGGCCGTCGAGCATGTGCCCAGCGGCGAGCTCGTCGCCTACAACGAGCTCCTGATCGGCGCCGACCGCGCCGGGACCACGCACCAGTTCGGCACGCTCGTGGCCGCACATCATCGCGGCCGTCGACTGGGCACCGTGGTCAAGTGCGCGAACCTCCTCCGCTGGCGTGATCTCGTTCCCGAGTCCAGGGCCGTCTCGACGTTCAATGCCGAGGAGAACCGTCCGATGCTCGACATCAACGAGGCCATCGGCTTCGTCCCCGTGTCGTACGCGGGAGCGTGGCAGAAGAGGGTCTGAGCGGATCATCCCCTGGATGTAGCGGGATACCTCCGAGGGCCGATGACCCGGTGAGGGCGTGCGACGAGGCTGGGATCATGAACATTCCCGTGCTCGAAGCTCACGCCCTCACCAAGTCCTTCGGTCCCACCCGCGCCCTGGCCGGGGTCGACCTCGCGATCGAGCGTGGCGAGTCGGTCGCGATCATGGGAGCCTCCGGGTCGGGCAAGACCACGCTCCTCCACGTCCTCGCCGGCATCATCGTGCCCGACAGCGGGTCCGTGACCTTCCGCCCTGCCGTCGGCTCGCCCATCGAGCTGACCGGGCTCGGCGAGTCCGCGCGCTCACGGCTGCGGCGGGAGCGGCTCGGCTTCGTGTTCCAGCAGGGGCTCCTCATCCCCGAGCTCACCGCGGTCGAGAACGTCGCGCTCGCGTCCATGATCAACGGCGTCCCCCGCGCGGACGCGGTGCAGCACGCGGCATCCTGGCTGGCCGCCCTCGGCCTCGCCGGCATGGAAGACCGCCGGATCGGCGAACTCTCCGGCGGACAGGCGCAGCGCGTGGCGATCGCCCGCGCTCAGGCCACCGGCGCCGAGCTCGTCTTCGCCGACGAGCCGACGGGAGCCCTGGACTCGCACACCTCCCGCGAGGTGATGGACGCGCTGCTGTGGTCGACCACGGGCCAGGGGCGCACGCTGGTCGTCGTCACCCACGACGCCGAGGTCGCCGCCCGCTGCTCCCGCACGATCTCCGTGCGCGACGGACTCATCGTCTCCTCGGCGGTGGCCGCATGAACGCCCGCGTTCTCGCCCTGCTCCTGCGGCCCTCTCCCGGCCAGAACGGCGTGCTGGCGCTCCCCGTCGTGGCCTTCGGGGTGGTCACCGCCCTCGTCTTGACCGTGATCGGGGGTGCACAGTCGTTCTGGTCGTGGACCGACGACTACGCGCCCCTGTATCAGGCGCTCGCTGCGACCGCCCTCGCGCTCCTCATCGTCCCGCTCATGAACCTCGGCGGCGCGGCAGCGCGGCTGTCGGCCCGACGCCGGGACGAGCGCCTGTCGACCCTGCGCCTGCTCGGCGTCACGCCGCTCGGCGTCGGCGTGGCGACGGTCATCGAATCCGTGCTCCTCGCCGGAGCGGGTGCGGTCGTCGGCGTGATCGGCCACCTCGCGATCTCTCCCCTCATCGCCCTCATCCCCTTCCGAGGCGAGGCGCTCGGGATCGGCGCCGTGCTCCTGCCGCCTCTGCACGTCGCCGCCGTCGTGCTCGGCGTGCTCCTCGTCGCGGCGGGAAGCGCCGCGCTCGGTCTCCGACGCGTGGTCATCTCCCCCCTCGGCGTGCGGATGCGTGCCACCGTGTCGAGCGTCCACTGGCTGCGCTTCGCGCTCGGCGCCGTGGCGATCGCCATCGCCTTCGCCCTCGTGAACCTCGTGCCGCAGATCGCGGGCGTGGTCACCGCCGTCATCGTGCTGGCCGTGCTCTTCGCGATTGCCCTGACCGTCCTCAACCTCATCGGGCCCTGGGTGCTGAAGGTCTCGGCCGCCGGGCAGCTCCGCCGTGCGAAGCAGCCAGAGAGGCTGCTCGCCGCCCGCATGGTGCTCGACTCGCCGAAGGCCGCGTGGCGTCAGGTGAGCGGCATCGCGATGGCCAGCTTCATGGCCGTGTTCGCAGGCACCGGAGTCTCGCTGATGAACGTGATCGACGCGTCGGGAGCCGACCGAGCCGGCATGGAGCTCGCCCGCGACATGCGCACCGGGCTCATCATCACCCTCGTGGCCTCGTTCCTCATGGTCGCCGCATCGGTCGGTGTCAACCAGGCATCCGCGGTCCTGGACGAGCGCGAGCTGCACCGCAGCCTCCACTATCTGGGCATGCCGATGCAGACCGTCGACCGCGCACGCCGCCGGGCGATCATGTCTCCCCTGCTTCTCACCGCCATCGGCTCGGCCCTGTGCGCCGGTGTACTCGTGTTCCCGCTCGTCGGCATCGCCCTGATCACCGCGCCGGTGTCGCTCCTGACGATCACCGCCGTCGTCGCGGTCGGGATCGGCGTGGTGTGGTCCAGCACCCTGGCCACGCGGCCCTTGCTCGCACGCTCGTTCCGGGCGGCATGAGCGTGGATGCTAGTCTCTCGCTGACCGTGGAGGAGAGAGATGTCCGAGCGCCGTGTCCCCATCGCCCCGCAGCAGATCGACGCACCCCTGACCAGGTCGGCCGTCTTCCTGGTGGTCACCGTATACGACGGGTCGATCGACGTCGCCCGCGAGGTCGTCTCGGGCATCGAAGACCTGGTCAAGACCGTCGGTTTCCGGCACCTCGACGCGCGCCTCTCGTGCACGGTCGGCATCGGCAGCAGGGTCTGGAGCGAGCTGACCGGGCATCCACTGCCCGGTGAGCTGCACCCGTTCCCGGAGATCGCCGGCGCCGCGCACACGGCGGTGTCGACGCCGGGCGATCTCCTCTTCCACATCCGCGCCGACCGTCAGGACCTCTGCTTCGAACTCGAACGCCTCCTGCTCGACCAGCTCGGCGACAACGTGCGCATCGAGGACGAGGTGTCCGGCTTCCGCTACTTCGACGCGAGGGATCTCCTCGGCTTCGTCGACGGCACGGCGAATCCGGTGGGACCGGACCTCGCCGACGCCACGCTGGTCGGCGCCGAGGACTCTCCCTTCGCCGGAGGCAGCTACGTCGTCGTCCAGAAGTACCTGCACGACCTCGTGAACTGGCAGAGGCTGAGCACCGAGCAGCAGGAGGCGGTGATCGGGCGCCGCAAAGCCGACAACGTCGAGCTCGACGATGCGGCACCCGGCTCGCAGCTGGCGCACAAGACACTGGCGACCATCACGGATGGCAGCGGTGAACACGACATCCTCCGCGACAACATGCCTTTCGGGCAGCCGGGAGCCGGCGAGTTCGGCACCTATTTCATCGGTTACTCGCGCAGGCTCTGGGTGATCGAGCGGATGCTGGAGCGCATGTTCATCGGCGACCCTCCCGGTCTCCACGACCGCATCCTGGACTTCTCACGGGCGCACACGGGCACGACCTTCTTCGCGCCGTCCGCGACGTTCCTCTCCTCGCTCGGCTGAGCGCGGCTCAGCGCAGGGCGAGCAGGTCGGCGCGCAGCGAGGTGGTTCTCACCCACTCGCTAGGCTCGAGGACATGATCGGAACCCCTGACGACGTCGATCTGATCGCCGCGGGCAACCCGACCAGTCCCCCTCGGCTGCTGGCCGACATCGCGGCTCGGCGTCACGATCTGCACGGTGTCATAGCGGGGAATCCTCAGGCGTACCCCGAGCTGCGGCGGTGGATGGAGCAGGTGAATCCCGGCCTCGCCCGGCCCGTGGCTCCGACGTCGTCGTGCCCGGCGCCGTACGGCGCCGCCGCCTATCCGGTCGCGTCGCATCCGCCGGCGATGAGGCCTCGGCGCACGGGCCTCGGATGGGTCTTCGGAGGATGCGGATGCCTGACCCTCATCGCCGGTCTCGTCGTCGTCGGCGTGGTCCTCGCAGGGCTCGGCGCCTCCACTGCCGGAGCGGGCGGTTCCGGCAGTGGAGGCCAGACCGGGCACACCACCGATGATCCGATCGCAGCCATCCAGGCGGAGTCCGCCGAGTATCAGGAGCTCGCGGCCCAGCTCGACGGGAACCCCGTTGCGCCGCTGATCGCGCCGCCGCACTGGTTCGAGCGCTTCCAGAACCGCGCATCCGCACCATCGATCAACGAGTTCCAGGCGAACGCGTTGCTCACGGAGATCCAGACGCACAGGGCGGCCCTGCAGCAGAAGATCAGCGACGCGGAGGCGCGGCGGTCGAACGCCTCCGGCACGATCGCCGAAGAACTGGTGGACAGCGCGGGCAACGGCTTCATCGACATCCTCTGGGATGCCGACTCCGCCTGCAGCACGGCAGACGAGCCCGGTCACACGACCGCCGGGTGCACGTCTACCGGATCCTCCGTCGCCGTGCACGTGCTCCCGGCCGATCGGCAGCTCGGCGGAGACGAGGGCGCGCGCCTGGTCGTGCTGCACGAGCTGGCCCATCTCTATCAGTACGCCGACATCGAATCCAGCCCGGTCGACGGGACGAGCAGGTCGATGACGCTGAAGGAGCAGGGGATGTTCCAGAGCAGCGGCGAAGCCATGTCCGACTGCTACGCCCTCACGTACCTGAACTCGTACTCGCTGACCGTGGGCGACGTGACGTTCGGCTACGGGTACGTCTGCAACGACACCGAGCGCCAGGCGATCCGGGAGTGGGCGGAACACCTCCACGCCCCGATGCCGGGATGACCGGAACCGTCAGCGTCGGCGCTGGCAGCGCGGGCAGAAGTGCGACGAACGGTTCATGAACGAGGCGCGGGTGATGGGTCCGCCGCACCGGGGGCACGGCTCTCCCCCGCGCCCGTACGCGTTCAGCGAGTGCGCAAAATAGCCGGCCTGACCGTTCACATTGACGTACTGGGAGTCGAAGCTTGTGCCGCCCTCCGCCAGCGCCTTCGCGAGCACCGCACGGATCTCCGCGAGGAGCCGCCGCACAGCCTGGGTAGACAGCGCGGATGCCGGCGTCTCCGGGTGGATGCGAGAGGCCCAGAGCGACTCGTCGGCGTAGATGTTCCCCACTCCGCTGATCACGCCCTGGTCGAGCAGCACGCGTTTGACGGCGCTGCCGCGTCGGCGAAGCGTCTCCCGGAAGGCGATGTCGTCGAAGGCGGGATCGACGGGGTCGCGGGCGATGTGCACGACCTGGGACGGGATCAGACCGGGGCCGTCGATGACCAGGTCGTCGACGGCCAGAGAGCCGAACGTGCGCTGATCCGCGAACACGACGGCGAGTTCTCCGTGCGCCGGGTGCTCGATGTGCAGGCGGATGCGCTCGTGACGCTCCGCAGCGGCGTCGGGGGCGCGCAGCAACATCTGCCCGCTCATGCCGAGATGCGCGATCAGCGCCGAGTCCCCCGCGTCGAGCGGCAGCCACAGGAACTTGCCACGACGCTCGGCCGCGATGACGCTCCGGCCCTCCAGGCGCGCGACGAAGTCCGCAGCACCGGCCACATGGCGAGTGAGCGCGCGCTCGTCGAAGACGCTCACACCTGCGATCCGCGCGCCGATGACGGCCGGTGCGAGGCCGGCGCGGACCACCTCGACCTCGGGCAGCTCAGGCACGGTCGTTGAGCAGATGCCACGCGTTGAGCGCGGCCGCCATCTCCGCGGTCTTCTTGCTGGTGCCGTTCCCGGTCATGCGCACGTCGCCGACGGCGACCGTCGCGGTGAAACGACGATCGTGATCGGGACCGCTGGCCTCGATCGAGTACTGCGGCGGCGTCGCGCCCAGCCGGGCGGCCAGCTCCTGCAGGCTGGTCTTGGGGTCCATCGCGGCGCCGTAGCGCTCGGGGTCGGCGAGCAGCGGCTTGGTCAACCGCAACACGAGCTCGGTCGCGGCATCCGGGCCGGCGGACAGGAAGGTCGCTCCGATCACGGCTTCCATCGTGTCGGCGAGGATCGAGTCCTTGTCCCGGCCGCCCGTCTGCTCCTCCCCACGGCCCAGCAGCAGATGGCTGCCGAGGCCGATCCCCCTGGCCACCTCTGCGAGTGCGACCGTCGAGACGACGCTCGCGCGACGCTTCGCCAGCTCCCCCTCGTCGAGCTCAGGGTGCGTGGTGAACAGCATGACCGTGACGGCCTGTCCCAGTACGGAGTCGCCGAGGAACTCCAGGCGCTCGTTGTGCGGGATGCCACCGTGCTCGTAGGCGTACGAACGATGAGTCAGGGCCAACTCCAGAAGCTCCGCGTCGATATCGACGCGGAGCTTCTCGGGAAGAGGCCTCGGCTCGCCGGCGACCTCTGTCAGAGACGTGATGACCGACTCAGACGTCGGCGACCTTGCGGCCCTTGTACTCGAGGAAGAGCTCGGTGCCCTGCGAGTCGGTGACGACCTTCGCCTGGTGCGGGCGGCTGTAGACGACCTTGCCGTTCTCGATGGTCTTGACGAGCGCAGGAGCCTCCGCCTTCCACTGCGCGCGGCGCGAGCGGGTGTTCGAACGGGAGACCTTGCGCTTCGGGGGGTTACCAGCCATGACTAGCTCTCTTCTTTCTCGGCGGCACGACTCCCTGCCGTGCCGTCTTGGTCTGTGATCTGCTGGAGCGCGCTCCATCGAGGATCGATGGGAGCGGCCTGCTCCGTCCCGGTGCTCACGGTCAGACGTTCACCCGTTATCGGGTCGAGACCCGGGCAATCCGGCTGACACACCGGCTGAAATGGAAGCGACAATACGGCCGCATCCCTGACGAGAGTTTCAAGATCCACGTGGTCGTCTTGAACCTCGAAGTCAGTTTCTTCCTCACCAGGATACGCGAAAAGCTCCTGGAACTCGACTTCGACAGGCCGGACGATGTCGGTGAGGCACCGTCCGCAGACTCCGGAGTACTCTCCCTCGGCCGTTCCCGACACCAGGATGCCTTCGTGCACGGACTCCAGACGCACGTCGAGCTCGAGCTCGGAACCCGCCTCGAACGTCACGATGCCCTCGCCCCACTGCTGGTCGAGGACAACCGTGAAGGCGTGCTCGCGCATCTCGCCCGGCCTGCGGACGATGTCGCGGACGGGGAGGATGAAGGGGCCGTTCAGTCGGGGACGCACCCCGCAATGCTACCGGCTCCGCGGGACACGGGGCCGTGTGCGCGCTGAGCGCGGCGACCCTCAGATGCCCCGGGCGCCGGTGTCGAGGAAGGCGGCGACCGCGGCGGGCACGAACGGGGAGACGTCTCCCCCGAGACCGGCCACCTGACGGACGAGGGAGCTGGACACCATCGCGTGCGCCGGGTCGGGCAGCAGGAAGACGGTCTCGATGTCGGCGAGGTGCCGGTTGACGATGGCCATCGGCGATTCGTACGCCACGTCGACCTGGGAGCGGATGCCCTTGACCAGGACACCGGCGTTCACGTCACGCGCGTAGTCCACGAGAAGGCCCATGCTCCAGGAGCCGATCACGATGTTGCCCGACATGCCGTCGTCGGCGATCGACCGCTCGAGCAGGGACAGACGCTGGGCGATCGGGAGCATCGCCTCCTTGCCGGGGTTGTGAACCACCAGCACGTGCAGCTCGTCGTACAGGGATGCCGCACGCCTGATCACATCGAGGTGACCCAGGGTCGGCGGATCGAAGGAACCCGGGACGACGGCGATCCGGCTGCTCATGCTCCCAGCCTAGGGCACGTCGCGATCAGTTCTTCGCGAGTGCCGCCCTGTCCTCATCGCTCACCCGGCGCGCGATAGCGGCGCGAAGGCCCGGGTGCGACGCGAGGTCGGGATCAGCTGCCAGGATGCCCTCGGCGAGCTCTCTCGCACGAACGATGAGCCCCGAGTCCTTGACCACGCGCAGCAGCTTCAACGAGGAGCGCACGCCCGCCTGAGCCGCGCCGAGCACGTCGCCCTCGCCGCGCAGCTCGAGGTCCACCTCGGCGAGCTGGAATCCGTCGAGAGTCGACGCCACGGCGTCCACCCTGTCCCGCGCCACCGACCCCGCCTCGGCCTCGGTGACCAGCAGGCACAGCCCAGGCACGCCCCCTCGTCCGACGCGGCCGCGGAGCTGGTGGAGCTGCGACACGCCGAAGCGATCGGCGTCGAGCACGATCATGGTCGACGCGTTGGGCACGTCGACGCCGACCTCGATCACGGTGGTGGCCAGCAGCAGGTCGATCTCGCCTCGCGCGAACGCCTGCATCACGGCGTCCTTCTCATCGGACGGCATCCTGCCGTGCAGCACGGCACGGCGGAGTCCGCCGAGTGTCGGGTGGGTGGCCAGCGCCTCGTCGAGCTGCACGACCCCCCATCGCGGTCCGGCCGTTCCCTCCGGCGGAGCGGGCAGCTGCTCCCCCTGCTCAGCGGTCTTCTTGGTCGTGTCGATCGCCGCGCACACCGCGAACACCTGCCGCCCCTGTGCGATCTCCTCGGCCGCGCGCTCCCAGACCCGGTTGAACCACCCCGGATGCTCGGCGAGGGGCGCGACGAAGGTCTCGATGCCCGCACGGCCCGCGGGCATCGTGCGAATCACCGAGGTGTCGAGGTCGCCGAAAACCGTCATCGCGACGGTGCGCGGGATCGGCGTCGCCGTGAGGACGAGGGCGTGCGGGCTCGAGCCCTTCGCCCGGAGCGCCTCGCGCTGCTCGACGCCGAACCGGTGCTGCTCATCGACCACCACGAGCCCCAGATCGGCGAAGGTCGTCTTCTCGCCCAGCAGCGCGTGCGTGCCCACCACGATCAGCGCCTGGCCGGAGGCGACCCGGAGCGCCGCCTTGCGCCGTTCGGCCGCCGGCATCTGCCCGGTGAGCAGCGTCGGGATCAGCAGCGGGGAGAGCTGCGGCCCCAGCATCTTCGCGATCGACCTCAGATGCTGCGCCGCGAGCACCTCGGTGGGGGCGATCAGCGCCGCCTGCCCCCCTGACTCGGCGACCTGCAGCATCGCGCGAAGGGCGACGAGGGTCTTGCCGGAACCCACCTCGCCCTGCACCAGCCGGTTCATCGGCCAGGCGCCGACGAGGTCGTGCGCGATCTGCTCGCCGACCGTCTGCTGATCCGGAGTGAGGGTGTACGGAAGGGCGGCGTCGAAGCGTTCGAGCAGTCCTCCTGCCGTGGCAGGACGGGATGTCGCGGCGAGGGCCCTGACCGCGTCGCGCTGCTGGAGCAGCGCCGTCTGGAGGGTGAGCGCCTCGTGCATGCGCAGCGTGCGAACCGCCGGGTCCACGTCGTTGCGCGCCCTGGGGCGGTGGATCTGCTCCAGGGCCTGCCGGGCGGTGAGCAGCTGCTCGCGCTCCCGGACATCGTCCGTCAGCGGATCGGGCACCTCGCCGAGCGCGTCGAGCATCCTCGCCACGAACTTCGCGATCTGCCAGGTCTGCAGGCTCGCCGTCGCCGGATAGATCGGGATGAGCACGGCGGCGCGCGCATCGGCGCGGCGCCGTGCCGCGTCTTCGTCGTCGAAGAGCTCGTACTCGGGGTGCGCGAACTGCGTGACCCCGTTGAACTCGCCGACCTTTCCGGAGAACACGCCGCGGCGGCCCACCGCGAGCTCCTTGGCCCGCCACTCCGCCTGGCCCATGCCCTTGGCGAAGAAGGTCAACGACATCCGTCCGATGCCGTCGCCGATGATGACCTCGACCATGGCCCCACGACGGTTGCGCATCGGCCTCGCGACGGAGGACAGCACCTCGGCGACGATGGTCACCGTCTCGCCGACGGGCAACTCGCGGATCGGCGTGAGCTCCCCGGGATCGGCGTACCGTCGCGGGTAGTGCGAGAGGAGGTCGCCGACCGTCTGCATCGAGAACGCGCGGTGCAGGGTCTTCGCCGGGGTCGCCCCGAGGGCCTCCTCCAGCGAAGAATCGAGCGTGACCGACATGCTCCGAGTCTAGGGAACGTCACCGACACGACGGGCCCTCCGCCTGCCGTATCGTGAACGGGTGACCAGGATCATCGCGGGCAGGGCGCGCGGCGCGCGCCTCGACGTGCCCGGCACCGGCACCCGCCCGACGAGCGATCGGGTGCGCGAGTCGCTCTTCGGCGCGCTCGAATCCGCCGACGCCGTCCTCGGCGCGCGCGTGCTCGACCTGTACGCGGGCTCCGGGGCGCTCGGCCTCGAGTCCCTCAGCCGGGGAGCGCTCAGCGTGGACCTCGTCGAGCGCGGCCGGCCGGCCGCCGCCGTCGTGCGCCGCAACGCCGCGACGGTCGCCAAGGCCGGGGCTCTCGCGACCGCCCGGGTGCACGAGACCTCCGTGCTGACGTTCCTCCAGCGGACGAGCGGTCCCTACGACCTCGTGTTCTCCGACCCGCCGTACGACCTCGCGGACGACGCGATGACGCAGGACCTCGTGGCCCTCGCGCCGCTCCTCTCCCCCGACGCCCTCATCGTCGTCGAGCGCGCGCGGCGATCGACGCCACCGGAGTTCGAGGCGGCCGGACTGTCGCTCGTGCGGGAGAAGACGTACGGCGACACCACCCTGTGGTGGGCCGAGCCGGGTGCTCAGCCCGCTGCCGAGTCCCAGTCCCGGTAAGGATCCCACCCCGAGACGTCGACGGGGAGGTCGTCGCACAGCAGATCGTCGGCGCCGCGCTCCCGTACCTCGCCGATCCTCCGGAACCCGGAGGGCAGCACGCCCGGAGGGAAGGTCGCGAGGAGCGCGTGATCCTCGCCTCCCGCCAGCGCGCGCTCCCGCGGCGCGGGGAGGGCCGCACCGTCGAGGGCGATCGTCACCCCCGAGGCCGCGGCCAGCCGCCGGGCGTCCAGGGCGAGGCCGTCGGACACGTCCATCATGGCCGTCGCCCCGGCGGTCGCGGCGAACGGCCCCAACCCGATCGGGGGCGTCGGGCGCAGCTGTGCATCCAGCGCGGCGGACTCCCCCTCCGCGAGGAGCGAGCGATCCACCGGCACGGGCGTCTCACCGTCGCGGAACCGTCCGAAGAGCACGGCCAGCCCGTGCGCGGCGTGACCCAGTTCACCCGCGATCGCGACGACGTCCCCGGGCCGGGCACCGGCCCGGGTGACCGGGGAGCGGCCCTCCAGATCACCCAGAGCCGTCACCGCGATGGTGAGCACGTCCGACACCGTCAGGTCGCCTCCGACCACCGCGCAGCCGGGAGCGAGCGCCTCGCATGCGTCGCGGAAGCCGTCGGCAAGGCTCCCGATGAAGGAGAGACGCAGGTCGCGCGGCACCGCCAGCGCCACGAGGAGCGACGTCGGCCGAGCCCCCATCGCCGCGACATCCGCGAGGTTGACCGCCGCCGCCTTCCAGCCCAGGTCGTATCCGCCGGACCAGGCGAGACGGAAGTCGGGCCCGTGCACGAGCGTGTCCGTCGTGGCCACGACCGATCCGGACGGCGTCGCGACCACCGCCGCATCGTCGCCCGGTCCGAGCAGCGTGAACGCGCCGGGAGCGGTGCGGGACAGGATGGCGCGGAGGATCTCCCCTTCGGAGAGGTCGCCCAGGCGGGGATCGGCGGCGTCGGGTCGGGAGGGCATGGAGACAAAGGTAGCCTGGAAGCATGCCCCTGAACCGCCGCCTCGCGACCGTCGCGGGCGCCCTGGGTCTTCTCGCCGTCCTGGCGGGCTGCTCGACGACGATCCATCTCGAAGCCGCCGACGACGCGAACGACCCGGCGTGCGCCGACGTGTCCGTGCTCGTCCCTTCGGCCATCGGCGACCTGGAGCGCGTGTGGACCGACGCCCAGGCGACCGCCGCCTGGGGAGCGCCGACGGTCGTGCTGCGGTGCGGAGTCCCCGTGCCCGCCCCGTCGACGGAGCAGTGCGCCACCATCGCCGGTGTCGACTGGCTCGTCCTCGCCCAGGAGGACGAGCGTCAGAGACTCGTCACCTACGGCCGCGACCCCGCAGTGGAGGTCGTCATCAAGCGCGGCTCGGAGATCGACTTCCGCTCCGTGGTCGAGAAGATCTCCACCAGCATCCAGCCCGGGCTGCAGCCGGCCACGGCCAAGTGCACCGCCCGCGAGGGCTGACCGGATCCCGGTCACCGCGGGGCGTCGCCTAAGCGGCGCACCCCCGCGGCATCCGATCAGCGGCGCAGACCGGCCTCGATGAGCTCGGAGATCAGGTCGCCGTAGCTCAGCCCGGAGGCCACCCAGCACTTCGGGAACATCGAGATCGGCGTGAATCCCGGCATCGTGTTCAGCTCGTTGACGACCAGTTCGCCGTCCGCCGTGAGGAACATGTCGACGCGCGCGAGACCGCGTCCGTCGACCGCCTCGAACGCACGGACCCCGGCATCCTGGATCGCGACGATCTCGTCGTCGGTCAGCTCCGCCGGGCACACCACGTCGACGCCGTCGCCGCCGAGGTACTTGCCCTCGAAGTCGTAGAAACCGCGCGAGGTGAGCACGATCTCTCCCGGGAGGGAGGCCCGAACGCCGTCGGCGCCCTCGAGCACGGCCACCTCGATCTCACGCCCCGAGACTCCGGTCTCGATGAGCACCTTGTCGTCCTCGGCGAACGCGATCTCCAGGGCGGCGTCCAACTCGGTGAGTTCGTCGACCTTGGAGACGCCGACGCTGGAGCCGGCGCGCGCGGGCTTGACGAAGAGCGGCAGGCCCAGCGTCGTCGCCGCGGCGCGGACGCCGTCGGCATCCAGAGCCCACTGACGCGCGCGCACGGTGACCCACGGAGCCACGGCGATGCCGGACGCCTGCAGCGCGATCTTCATGAAGTGCTTGTCCATGCACAGGGCCGAGTCCAGCACGCCGCCCCCGGCGTAGGGGACCTCGAGCGTGTCGAAGTACCCCTGGATGGTGCCGTCCTCGCCGTGCGGGCCGTGCAGGATCGGGAGCACGATGTCGATCGCGCCGAGCCCTTCCTGCGTGCCGTCGGGGTGCACGACCCGGAGGGTCCGATCTCCGCCAGGCTCCGGCCACAGCACCCGGGTGCCGTTGTCCACGACCTCCGGCAGGTGCGCCGCGTCGAGGGGGAACTTGGCGGGGTCGTCGTCCTCCAGGACGAAGGCGCCCTCGCGCGTGATCCCCACCGGGATCACGGCGTAACGATCACGATCGATCGCGCCCAGCACCCCGCCCGCCGTGGCGGAGCTGATCGAATGCTCGCTGGAACGCCCGCCGAAGAGCACCACCACCGTCTGCTTGTCCATAACTGGTCCTCTCCCCCTGCGGGGTGTCGTCGTCGGTCGTCAGGTGGGGTGCGATGTCGCGCGGGTTCATCTTCCCGTCGAGCACCATCTTCACCTGTTCGACGATGGGCATGTCCACCTCGGACTCGCGCGCGAGCTGCAGCACCGGGGCGACCGATGCGAGTCCCTCCGCGGTCTGCTGCATCTGCTTCACGACGTCCTGGAAGCTGTACCCCTGGCCGAGCAGGCGCCCGGCCGTGTTGTTGCGGCTGAGCGGTGACTGGCACGTCGCGATCAGGTCGCCCAGCCCGGCGAGACCCTGCAGGGTCTCCGGATGCGCGCCGTTGGCGACGGCGAAGTCGGTCATCTCCACGAGTCCGCGCGTGATGATCGAGGCCTTGGTGTTCTCGCCGTAGCCCACGCCGTCGACGATGCCGATCGCGACCGCGATGAGGTTCTTGAGGACCCCGCCGAACTCCGTGCCGATCACATCGGTGTTCACGAAGGTGCGGAAGTAGCCGTTGCGCGCGGCCCGCGCGATGGTCTCGGCGGTCTCCAGACTGCGCGAGGAGATCACGGCCGCCGTCGGCTGCTCGCGGGCGATCTCCAGGGCGAGGTTCGGGCCGGAGGCGACGGCGATCAGGTCGGGGTCGCAGCGCAGCTCCTGCTCGATCACCTGGCTCATGCGCAGGCCGGTCGAGCGCTCGACGCCCTTCATCAGGCTGACGATCTTCACGTCGCTGTCCGACAGCAACGGACGCAGCGCCTTGAGGTTCTCGCGCAGCGACTGGCTGGGCACCGAGAGGTACACCTGCTCGACGCCCTCCAACGCCAGCGCCAGCTCGTGCGTGGCCGCCATGGTGCGCGGGAGGTTGATGCCAGGCAAGTAGCGCGAGTTGCGTTTGGCCTCGTCGATCTCGTGGGCGAGCTCCGCGCGGCGGGCCCACATGGTGACCTGGGCGCCGCCGTCGGCGAGGATCTTGCCGAAGGTGGTCCCCCAGCTACCCGCGCCGATGACGGCGACGCGGGGTCCGGCCTGCGGCGTTCTCTTAGGAGTCAAGACGACCCGTCTCCTTCTGACCGTGCGACGCGGGGTTCCAGCGCTCCGCCGGTGCCTTCTCGTCACGGAGACCCTCGAGGAGCGCGGTGATCGCGTTCATCAGACGCGTGCTCGCCTCGTTCAGCGCGGCCTGCTCGCCCGCGCGGCCGCGCAGGTCGGAGAGGTCGACGGGGTCGCCGATGACGATGTTCACCGGCTTGCGCAGCGGCCAGAGGCTGAGGCCCTTCTGGTAGCGGCCCATGATCGCCTGAGTCCCCCACTGCGCCATCGGGATGAGCGGGATGTCGCCGGCCAGCGCCAGTCGCACGGCGCCGGACTTGCCGCGCATCGGCCACAGGTCGGGGTCGCGTGTGAGCGTGCCCTCGGGGTAGACGATGACTCCGCGGCCGTGCTCGACGAGCTCCGCCGACTGGGACATCGTCTGCTTGGCGGCGGACGCGGACGACGAGCGTGCGACCGGGATCATCCCCGTCGCACGCAGGATCCAGCCCAGGACGGGCACCCGGAACAGGCTCTCCTTCGCCATGAACCGGGGGGCGCGGCCGAGCCTCCACACCGCGACCGCCACGATGAGCGGGTCGAACTCGGAGTAGTGGTTCGGTGCGAGCACGAAAGCGCCCTCGGCGGGCAGCTTCTCGCGTCCGGTGACTCGGATCTTGGCGAGCAGCGACACGAAAGGGACGACGATCACGGCGAGCACCCAGAACAGGCTCGGCCGCCGTGTCTCCGACCTGGCTCCCATCGGGGTCACCGGATGACGTCGAAGTCGGCGCCGAGGGCGTCGAGCTTGGCGAGGAACTTCTCGTAGCCGCGGCTGAGGATGTCGACACCCGACACCCTCGACTCGCCGGTCGCCGTGAGCGCCGCGATCACGTGGCTGTAGCCGCCACGGAGGTCGGGCACGACGATGTCGGCCGCGTGCAACGGGGTCGGCCCGGTGATGACGGCGGCCTGCTCCAGCTCGCGTCGCGCCACGCGTCTCGGCCCGTCCTGCAGACCGTGCGGGTGCACCACGATGTCGGCGCCCATCTTGACCAGTGCGTCCGTGAATCCCATCCGGTTCTCGTAGACCGTCTCGTGCACGACGGAGCGCCCGTTCGCCTGCGTCAGGGCGACGACGAGCGGCTGCTGCCAGTCGGTCATGAAGCCGGGGTGCACGTCGGTCTCGACGACGACGGGCTTGAGCTCTCCGCCGCGGCGGAAGAGGATGCCGTCCTCCTGGATGTCGAACCAGCCGCCGGCCTTGCGGAAGACGTTGAGGAAGGTGAGCATCTCCTGCTGGCGGGCGCCGCCGACGAAGATCTCGCCGTCGGTCGCGAGCGCGGCCGACGCCCAGGACGCCGCCTCGTTGCGGTCGAAGATCGACCGATGGTCGTAGCCCCGCAGCGTCTCGACGCCCTCGATGACGATGACGCGGTTCGGCTCGTAGGAGATGATCGCGCCCATCTTCTGCAGCACGGCGATCAGGTCCATGATCTCCGGCTCGATGGCCGCGTT
>JBEBQG010000013.1:0-85293 GCA_040395495.1 Microbacterium hydrocarbonoxydans
GCACCCGCGTGATGAAGGACAAGGAGAAGCTCATCACCGCGTACCACGAGGGCGGGCACGCGCTCGCCGCGGCGGCGATGAACTACACCGACCCGGTGACCAAGATCACGATCCTGCCCCGCGGCAAGGCGCTCGGTTACACCATGGTGCTGCCGCTCGACGACAAGTACTCGGTCACCCGCAACGAGCTGCAGGACCAGCTCACCTACGCCATGGGCGGCCGCGTCGCGGAGGAGATCGTGTTCCACGACCCCACCACCGGCGCTTCGAACGACATCGAGAAGGCCACGTCGATCGCCCGCAAGATGGTGCTCGAGTACGGCATGACCACGCAGCTCGGTCCGGTCAAGCTCGGCACCGAGGGCGGGGAGCCGTTCGCCGGGCGTGACATGGGCCGCGGCCGCGAGTACTCCGAGACGATCGCCGAGCGCGTCGACACCGAGGTGCGCGCGCTCATCGAGCAGGCGCACAACGAGGCCTACGAGGTGATCAGCGCGAACCGCGACATCCTCGACCGTCTCGCGCTGGCCCTGCTCGAGGAGGAGACCCTCGACCACAACCAGATCGCCGAGATCTTCACGGAGGTCAAGAAGCTGCCCGAGCGTCCGCTCTGGCTCTCCAGCGAGGACCGCCCGGTCTCGGACCTGCCCCCGATCGAGGTGCCGAAGAAGGACGTGTCGCTCGCGGCATCCGTCGAGGCGCCGGCCGCCGCCCCGCGTACCCAGCCCGGATCCGCCGGCGCCGGTCACGCCCGCCCCGCGACGGCCTGACCGTGGCCGTCGACCGGGAACGGGTCGCACGGCTCACCCACGAGCTGCTCGAGGCCATCGGCGAGGATCCCGACCGGCCGGGGCTCCGGCAGACCCCGACACGGATGGCCGACCTCTACACGGAGTTCTTCGCCGGGGTCGGCGAGGACCCGGCGGAGCCGCTGGCCCACACGATCAGCGTGACGAGGGGCCCGGCTCCCGACACCCTCCCGTCGGGGGCCGTGCTGCTGCGCGACATCCGCTTCCGCTCGGTGTGCGAGCACCACCTGCTGCCCTTCGCCGGTCACGCGCACATCGCGTACCTCCCCGGCGAACAGGTCGTCGGTCTCGGTGCGCTCGTGAAGGTCGTCGAGATCCTCGCGGCGCGTCCGCAGGTGCAGGAGCGCCTCGGCGAGCAGATCGCCGACACCATCGCCGAGCACCTCGACACCCGCGGCGTGCTCGTCGTGCTCGACGCCAGCCATGGCTGCGTCACGATGCGCGGCGGTCGCCAGCCTGAGGCGTCGACGCTCACCATCGCCGCACGCGGCGAGTACACGGATGCCGTGGCGCGCGCCGAGCTCATCGCCCTGATCGGACGGAGCTCGGAGTGACCGGCATCTGGGGCATCGTCAACGTCACCCCCGACTCGTTCAGCGACGGCGGGCGGTACCTCGACGTCGACGCGGCCGTCGCGCACGGCCTGCGACTGCGTGCGGACGGCGCCTCCGTGCTCGACGTGGGAGGGGAGTCCACACGTCCCGGTGCGGAGCGGGTCGGTGCCGAGGTCGAGCAGCAGCGAGTGATCCCGGTGATCCAGCGCCTCGCGGCCGAGGGGATCCCCGTCAGCATCGACACGCTCAACGCCGCGACCGCCGCCGCGGCCGTGCAGGCGGGTGCCCGCATCGTCAACGACGTGTCAGGTGGACTCGCCGATCCGGAGATGCGTGCCGCCGTCGCCGAGTCCGGCGCCGACTACGCGATCGGCCACTGGCGCGGCTTCTCCGCCGACATGTATGCGCACGCGGAGTACCGACGGGCGGCTCGCGAGGTCGCCGGGGAGCTCCAGGAGCGCATGGGCGAGGCCGCGGCATCCGGCATCGCCCCCTCACGCCTCATCGTCGACCCCGGCATCGGGTTCGCCAAGGCCGGAGAGCAGAACTGGGACGTGCTGCGGGGCCTCGACGAGATCATCGCCCTGGGGCCGCGTGTGCTCGTCGGCACCTCCCGCAAGAGGTTCCTCGCCGAGACGCTCCGCACCGAGGGCGAGGAGGTATCGGAGCAGCGCCGGGATCTCGCGACCGCGGTCACGAGCGCCCTCGCCGCACGGGCGGGCGTCTGGGCCGTACGTGTGCACGACGTCGCGTCCACCCGCGACGCGTTGGCGATCGCGCACGCCTGGGACGGTGCGTGACACACGCCTCGTCGGCGCCGGACCGTACGCTGGAACCATGCACCCACTCGACGAGATCTCGCTGACCGGGCTCACCGTGTTCGGGCGGCACGGCGTCTACGACCACGAACGCCGCGACGGTCAGGAGTTCACGATCGACGTGCGCCTGCGGATGCCGCTGGACCGTGCCGCCGCCTCCGACGACGTGGCCGACACCGTGCACTACGGAGAACTGGCCGAGAGGGTGGCCGCGGTCGTCGCAGGCGACCCCGTCGACCTCATCGAGACCCTCGCCGAGCGGATCGCGGCCGTCGCGCTCGACGACCCCCGCGTGCACTCGACCAGCGTCACCGTGCACAAACCGCATGCGCCGATCCCGCTGTCGTTCGCCGATGTGTCGGTGACGGTGCACCGCACCCGACTGGAGGTGTCGGCGTGAGCCGCAACCTGACCATCCCGCCCGACATCCCCCCGTCCAGGACGGGACGGGAGGACGCCGTGGCCGTCGTCGCGCTCGGCGCGAACCTCGGCGACCGCGAGGCGACGATCCGCGCCGCAGCCGAGCGGATCGCCCGGCTGCCGCTCGTGAGCGATGTGCGGCTGTCCCGCCTGTTCGAGACCGTGGCCCTCCGGCTCGACGGTCCCGACCCCGACGCGCCCGGTTATGTGAACGCGGTCGCGCTGGTCACCACTCGTCTCGCCCCGGAGATCCTGCTCGGGATGCTGCACGCCATCGAGGACGAGAACGGTCGGGAGCGCCGCGAACGCTGGGGAGACCGCACTCTCGACCTCGACCTCATCGCGTACGGGGAGGAGATCTCGGACGATCCCCGGGTGCTCGTACCCCACCCCAGGGCGGCCGAACGGCTGTTCGTGCTCGAGCCGTGGCTCGACGTCGATCCCGACGCCGTGCTCCCCGGTCACGGTCGCGTCGCCGACCTCGCCGCGGGATTGCGCGCCGAGGGGGAGTGATGAAGCGCACCTCGGCCGGGCTGCTCGTCGTCGTGGCGCTGCTGGGCGCCGGCGTCGGCTTCGTCGTCGATCAGGTGCTCACCGCTACCGGCCGCGCCACGTTCACACCGTCGCCCCTGCTCCCGGTCCTCCTCGTGGTGATCGCGGTCGCGGCCCTGGCTCTGGCCTGGCCGGTGCGACGCAGTGTGCGCACCGGTGTGCGCATCGATCCGTTCCGGGCGTTGCGCGCGGTCACGCTGGCGAGGGCCTCGAGCCTGTTCGGTGCGATCATGGCCGGGTTCGGCGGGGGGCTGCTCGTGTTCCTCCTGTCGCGGCCCGTCGCTCCGCAGGTAGGGTCGACTGTGGCGATGATCGCGCTGATCGCGAGCTCGGTCGTGCTCGTGGTGGCCGCGCTCGTCGCCGAACAGCTCTGCACCCTTCCGAAGGATCCCGATGACTCAGAACCCCCTGACCCCGATCCCGCAGCCCACGGTGCAGGGCACTGAGCCCAGCGCCCTCGATCGCGACACATACTCGCAGCTGCGCACCCCGCGCGGCGCGGCTCGGCTCGAACTCGACGGCGTCTGGCACCAGATCTCGCCGCGCTACGCCGTGTCGCAGATCGTGCAGAACCTCATCTTCATCGCGGTGATCGTGGTGGTCGCGCTGGTGCTCGCTTTCGGGTTCGAGCAGCGCTGGGCGCTGATCCCCGCCGCCGTCATCGTCGTGTTCACGCTGGTGACGTTGATCATCCTGCCCCGCCAGGCGAGGGCGATCGGTTACATGCTCCGCTCCGATGACATCGTGTTCCGCAAGGGCATCCTGTGGCAGCGCATGATCGCCGTGCCCTACGGGCGCATGCAGCTGGTCGACATCACCCAGGGCCCCCTCGATCGAGCCTTCGGCGTCTCGCAGCTGAAGATGGTCACGGCCGCGGCCACCACGGGGGTGCAGATCCCCGGCCTCACCCCGGAGGCCGCCGAGGCTCTGCGGGACACCCTCATCGTGGTCGCCGAGACCCGTCGGACCGGCCTGTGAGCGCGCCGCAGCCCCCGCACGTCACCGCGCCGCCGTCGACGGACCAGACCTCCCTCGCCGACGGCGAGTGGCATCGGATGCATCCGCTGACCCCGCTCTTCAAGGGCGGGCTCGCGCTGATCATCGTCGGCGGTCTCGTGATCGCGAACCTCCGCGACCGGCTCATCGCCTGGGTCGTCGACCTGTTCGAGCCCGATGCGCACTACGAGAACTACAACGGCGGGGACCCCGTCGACTGGGTGGTCGCCAACAACCTCGCCCTGTTCGTGCTGCTCGGCGTGCTGGCTCTGGTCATCGTGCTCGTCGCGGTGTTCTGGGTGATCTGGCGCTTCCAGCAGTTCCGCATCACGGGCGACCACGTCGAAGTGCGCAAGGGCATCGTCTTCCGCTCGCACCGGCGGGCTCCGCTCGACCGCGTTCAGGGCGTCAACCTCACCCGCCCGTTTCCGGCGCGGCTGATCGGGCTGACCAAGCTCGAGGTCGTCGGCGCGGGCAACGACGCCAACGTCGAGCTGGAGTATCTGGCGACCACGCGTGCCGAGTCGGTGCGCGCCGACATCCTGCGGCTCGCCTCCGGGGCCCGCGCTGCCCGTCAGGCGGCGACCGGGGGCCAGACGACGGATGCTGCGGCCGCTCCGGCATCCGTCCGCTCCCAGATCTCGGGGGTCGTCGGCAGCGGGGTGAACAGCCTCATCTCCGGAGTCGACCTCGCCGATGTCGCGCCGGAGAGCGTCGTGAAGATCCCGACAGGACGGCTGATCGGTTCGCAGTTGATCGCCGCCGTGCTGTGGGTCGTCTTCTTCGGGGTGATCTTCCTCGTCGCGATGGGCGGCGTGCTGTTCGGGGCGATCTTCGACGACGCTCCGGTGACGGGGATCATCGGCGTGGGTCTCGGCCTCGGCATGGGGATCCCGCTCGCGATCGCCGTGATCGGCATCACCTGGGCGCAGATCTCCAAGTCGCTGCGCTACTCGATCGCCCCGACGCCCGACGGCGTGCGCATCACCTACGGTCTGCTCACCACCGTCACCGAGACGCTGCCGCCCGGCCGGATCTTCGCCGTGGAAGTGTCGCAGTCGCTCCTGTGGCGTCCCTTCGGATGGTGGACCATCCGCATCAACCGGATGAGCGGCAAGAGCGCATCGCAGCAGTCGTCGGGCAGCGCGCAGCAGTTCAACGTCGTGCTGCCCGTCGGCAAGCGCGCCGACGTCGAGCGCGTGCTGGCGCTGATCCTGCCCGACGCCCCGGCGTCCGACATCCCTCTGGTGTGGGAGCACGGCATCCTCGGCCCGTCGGAGGGTGACCCCTACCGCACGATGCCGAGCCGTGCCTGGTGGCGCCGCCCCCTCTCGTGGAAGCGCCACGGTTACGCCGTCACCGAGTTCGGCGTGCTCCTGCGCCGCGGCACGGTCTGGCGCAAGCTCGCGATCTTCCCCCTCGCGAGGCTGCAGGGTGTATCGCTCTCCCAGGGCCCGATCGACCGCGCGCAGCGGGTGTCGGGAGCCCAGGTCCACTCCGTGCAGGGGCCGATCACCGGAATCCTCTCCGGGCTGGAGCGGGCGGACGCGCTTCACCTGCTCGACGGGGTGAGCCGCGCCGCCGTGCGCGCAGCGTCGCTCGACCACACCCACCGCTGGGGCGAGCACGCGCCCTCGACCCCCGGCGCGTATCCGGCGGCGCCCGGAGCGTATCCGGCAGTGCCCGGCCGCCCGGCGCCCGGTGCATATCAGACGGCGCCCGGCGGCGCGCCGGTGCCGTCCGTCTCGCCGCCGCCTCCCTTCTCGTCGCCGGTGATGCAGCCCCCCGTGGCGCCGCCGCCCTTCGCCGGTACCCCGGTCGTGCCGCCGGCGCCCGGGCCCGCCGATCCGCCTGCACCGGGTGTGCCTCCTGCGCCTCCCGCATCGCCGTCGGCTCCGCCCGTGGAGCCCCCGGCGGCGCCTCCCGCGGCGCCTCCCGTCCCGCCCGCGGCGGCGCCTCCCGTGCCTCCCGCGGCGCCTCCCGTCCCGCCCGTGACGCCGGACGCCCACGGTGAGTGACCCTCTGCGCCGGGACGGGCGTCTCGGTGTCGGCATCATCGGCGCAGGGCGGGTGGGGCCGGTGCTCGGCGCCGCCCTCGCCGGTGCCGGCCATGCCGTGACGGGGATCACGAGCGGATCCGACGACGAGCGCGTCGCTGCGGTGCTTCCCGACGTCCCGGTGCTCGACGCCCTGGACGTGGTGCGCCGCAGTGAGCTGGTGATCATCGCCGTGCCGCACGATCAGCTGCCCGCGCTCGTCGAGGGCATCGCGGAACTCGGCGGCTGGCAACTCGGACAGCTCGTGCTGCACACCGACCCCGGTCATGGCATCGAGGTGCTGCGGCCCGCCGCCGGACGGGGAGCGATCCCGCTGGCCGTGCACCCCGCCATCACGTTCACCGGGACGTCGATCGACCTCCGACAGCTGCAGGCGGCGTACGCCGCCGTCACCGCGCCGGCCGCCGTGCTGCCGATCGCCCAGGCCCTCGCCGTGGAGATGGGATGCGAGCCCGTCGTGGTGGCGGAGGAGGATCGCGCAGCCTACGCCGATGCGATCCACGCCGTGGTCGAGTTCTCGCGATCGATCATCGGGCAGTCCACGGAGCGACTGCGCGGCATCGGCGTCGAGAACCCGGGCGGGTACCTGTCGGCGCTCGTGCAGTCGACGGTCGAGCGCGCCCTGCGCGAGGCCTCCGACGCGTCGCCGCTGCTCTGACGGCGGTGCAGGCGAGGTGGCACCGCTGCGCGCCGGCATCCCCTCGCAGGACCGTGCGGCCGACCTCGGTAAACTGGGGACGACTTTCAAGGAGCCCCGCACATGACTGACGCGTCCGCCGCGCCCGAGCAGACCACCGACCTCTCCGACGAGGACATCCACGAGCAGAAGGCCGTGCGTCTCGCCAAGCGCGAGCGTCTGATCGCGAAGCGCACGGACGCCGGCGGCGGCGCCTTCCCCGTCGGCGTGCCCGTGACGCACGCGATCCCCGAGCTGCGCGCCGAGTACGGCGAGCTGGAGGCGGGTGCGGAGACCGGTGTCATGGTCGGCGTCGCCGGCCGCGTGGTGTTCAGCCGCAACACCGGCAAGCTCTGCTTCGCGACGCTCCAGGCCGGCGACGGCTCGCGCATCCAGGCGATGATCTCCCTCGCGAATGTCGGCGAGGAGTCGCTGGCCGACTGGAAGGAGTACGTCGACCTGGGCGATCACGTGTTCGTGCACGGTGAGGTGATCTCCAGCCGCCGCGGCGAGCTCTCGATCATGGCCGACGGATGGGAGATCGCGTCGAAGGCGATCCTCCCCCTGCCGAACGCCTACTCGGAGCTCAGCGAGGAGGGCCGCGTGCGCAGCCGCTTCCTCGACCTCATCGTGCGCGAGCAGGCCCGCACCACCGTGCGCGCCCGCGCCGCGGTCAATGCGAGTCTGCGTTCCACCTTCGCCGGTCACGGCTACCTCGAGGTGGAGACGCCCATGCTGCAGGTGCAGCACGGAGGGGCATCCGCGCGCCCCTTCGTGACCCACTCGAACGCGTTCGACACCGAGCTGTACCTCCGCATCGCTCCGGAGCTGTACCTGAAGCGCGCGGTCGTCGGCGGCATCGAGCGCGTCTACGAGATCAACCGCAACTTCCGCAACGAGGGCGCCGACTCTACGCACAGCCCCGAGTTCGCGATGCTGGAGGCCTACCAGGCCTACGGCGACTACAACCAGATGGCCGCTCTCACGCAGGAGCTCGTGCAGCAGGCCGCGATCGCGGTCGCCGGCTCGACCACCGTCACCTGGGCCGACGGCACCGAGTACGACCTGGGCGGCGAGTGGGACCGCATCTCGATGTACGAATCGCTCTCGGCCGCGTCGGGGCGCACCGTCACTCCGCAGGACTCGGTCGAGGACCTCGTCGCCTTCGCCGAGGAGAGCGGCGTCGACCTTCCGCCGCAGGCCACGCACGGCAAGCTCGTCGAGGAGCTGTGGGAGCACTTCGTGAAGGGCGACCTCGTGCGCCCGACGTTCGTGATGGACTTCCCCGTCGACACCTCGCCGCTGGTGCGCGAGCACCGCTCGATCGACGGAGTGGTCGAGAAGTGGGACCTGTACATCCGCGGGTTCGAGCTCGCCACCGGATACTCCGAGCTCGTCGACCCCGTGATCCAGCGCGAGCGCTTCGAAGAGCAGGCAAAACTGGCCGCCCGTGGCGACGTCGAGGCGATGCCGATCGACCAGGAGTTCCTCCGCGCACTCGAGCACGGCATGCCGCCGTCCGGCGGGATGGGCATGGGCATCGATCGTCTACTCATGGCGATCACCGGCCTCGGCATCCGCGAGACCATCCTCTTCCCGCTCGTCAAGTAGGGTCACTCGGTCGGTCCCCTGCGGAAGGCCCACTCGGGAAGGCCGACCGCGTCGATCATCTCCGCGAGGAGACCGGCCAGGCGGTGGTCGCGATCGATCTCCTGCGCCAGCCGGAGGTAGTGGGCGGCGTGACTCGCGCGCCCGAGCGCCCAGGAGAGCCACGCGGCCGAGGCGAACGCGCCCGGTCGCACGGATCGAGGCGCCGCGGACACGGCGATCCGCACGACGGCGAGAGCCAGGCGGAGACGATCCGCATCGGGGGCCGCACCACGCCCGAGGAAGACCCGGCCGACGTCATCGGGGATCGGGATCCCGTCGTCGGCTGCGGCGAACTGGGCGCCGAGCGCTCGCCGACCCCCGCGGAGGTCGGTCGCCCACTGGGTGAGGGCGGCGTCGCGCAACAGCGGACGGTTCAGGCACCAGAGCAGGGCGGCCGCCGCGAACGGAGGCAGGGACTCCGGCGTCTCGAGCACCGCCTCGAAGAAGGCGGGGGCGTCGTCGAGCACGCCCAGGGCGGCGATCGCCTGAGGATTCTCGTCGCCGCTGAGCCGGAGGAGCCCGTCGCGGTCGAGGAGTTCCTCGAGGTCGTCGAGTGCGCGGCCGACCCGTTCCTTCTCGGCGAGATCGGCCGTGGGCAGCGTCGTGCCGGCGAACTGATCCCCGGCGACGTCACCGATGCCCGGGATCTCGGGCGCCGGTCTCTGGTCGTGCGGGGTGAGTACCGGCACGTCGTCGAGGTAGCTCGCCCACCCGGCCGACGTCGTGCAGAGTGCATCGGCGACGCGCAGCCCCGCATCGTCGGCGCAGCCGAGCAGCTCGAGGACGAGCGCGTCGCGCGGGAGCACGGGTCCGTCGGGGGTCTGCTGCGGTGCCTCATCGACGTAGACCACGATCGCGACGCCATCGGTCCCGTCGACCCTGGCGACCAGGTCGATCGCACGCTCGGCATACGGTACGGCGTCGGCGGACGAGTCGGGCAGGTCGAGGCGCATGGCGCCGTACGCCCTCGTGCCGCTGAAGGGGAGCAGCACGAGGCTGCGGCGCGGGGTGAACCCGGCGAGAGAGGGGACGAGGCGGAGGAGGCCGGCGGAATCGGCGGCGTGGAGGATCGTTGTCATGCCGAGAGCATGCGCGCCGCCGCGGTCCGCGATCCCCGTATCCACAGGCTCTGCCGTCGATTCCCGGGCATCCTCCGATGTGGAGGGGGAGTCGTCTCGCGTACCATGGAGGCATGGAGAACTTCTGGCTCGCCGCCGCCTGGTCGATCCTGCCGACCATCGGCGTGAGCATCGTGTTCTTCTTCGTGCTCCGCGGCATCCTCCGATTCGACCGCACCGAGCGCAGGGTGCACGCCCAGATCGAGGCCGAGGAGCGCGCAGCGCGCGGCCTCCCTCCGCGTCCCTGACCGGCGGACACCCCTCCCCGGCACCGTCCGTGGCATCCGTTACTGTGTAGCGAAGGTGCCCGCCGCGTCGACCGGTGTCCCGGTGCCGACGCGCAGAGAGGACCAGGGATGATCTCCGACACCTGGGGGTGGTGGCTGGCCGCCTTCCTGTTCGTCCTCGATCTGTCGATCCGCATCACCGCGATCATCGTCATCCCGCGCAACCGTCGTCCTACGGCGGCGATGGCCTGGCTTCTCGCCATCTTCTTCATCCCCTTCGTCGGGGTGCTCCTCTTCCTCCTCATCGGGAACCCCCGCCTGCCGCGCGCACGACGCCGCAAACAGGACCAGATCAACGAGTACATCGCCGAGACCAGCGAGCACCTGCACTTCGGCACGCTCCGGCCGGACCCTCCGAGCTGGTTCCCCCCGATCGTCGAGATGAACCACCAGCTGGGCGCGCTGCCGATCTCGGGCGACAACGGCGCGCACCTGATCTCCGACTACCAGGAGTCGCTCGACGCGATGGCCGACGAGATCCGCCGCGCGGTCGACTACGTGCACGTGGAGTTCTACATCCTGCAGTCCGACTCCTCGACGGACAACTTCTTCCGTGCGCTCGAAGAGGTAGCGGCCCGCGGTGTGACGGTGCGCGTGCTCCTCGACCACTGGGCGAACAGATGGAAGCCTCGGTACCGGCGGACGATCGCGCGACTCAACGCGATGGGGGCGGACTGGCACCTCATGCTTCCGGTGCAACCGTTGAAGGGCCGGATGCAGCGCCCCGACCTGCGCAACCACCGCAAGCTGCTCGTGGTCGACGGGGCCGTCGCCTTCCTCGGGTCGCAGAACGTCACGGACTCCACCTACAACCTCCCCAAGAACATCAAGCGCGGACTGCACTGGGTCGACCTCATGGTGCGCATCGACGGGCCGGTCGTCCTGAGCGTCAACGCGATCTTCCTCAGCGACTGGTACAGCGAGACCGACCAGGTGCTCGAGGAGATCGACATCGCCCACGCGCAGTCCGGCAGCGGCGACCTCGACTGCCAGGTGGTCCCCTCGGGCCCCGGGTTCGAGGTGGAGAACAACCTGCGCCTGTTCCTCGGCCTGCTCTACGCGGCCAAGGACCGCATCATGATCGTCAGCCCCTACTTCGTGCCGGACGAGGCGCTGCTGCTCGCGGTCACGGCCGCCGTCGATCGCGGCGTGACCGTGGAGCTCTTCGTCTCGGAGGAGGGCGACCAGGCGATGGTGTACCACGCCCAGCGCAGCTACTACGAGGTGCTGCTCAAGGCGGGCGTGCGCATCTGGATGTACCGCAAGCCGTACATCCTCCACACGAAGAGCCTCACGATCGACGATCAGGTCGCGGTCATCGGGTCGAGCAACATGGACATGCGTTCCTTCGGCCTCAACCTGGAGGTGTCGATGCTCGTGCGCGGCGAGGAGTTCGTCGCGGAGATGCGCGTCGTCGAAGACCAGTACCGTGCGCTCAGCCGTGAGCTCACGCTCGAGGAGTGGATGCAGCAGCCGCTGCGCTCGACCGTGCTCGACAACCTCGCCCGGCTCACCTCGGCGCTGCAGTAGCACGGCGAACCGTGACGGGAACGATGCCCCACGCCGTTCGGCCGATGGGTAGCGTGGGGGCATGACCGCCCAGCCACGCATCGCCGCCGCCCTGTCCGTGCTCGCCGCCGTCGTGATGATCGCGGGGTGCACCTCGGCCCCCGGTGCCTCCACCCCCACGAGCTCCGCGGCGCCCTCGTCGAACGCCACGGCGGCACCGGGCGACGACGCCGACGACGTGGAGGGCGCGATCCTCGACGACGGCCGCATGTTCGCCGTCGTCACGTTCGGGTCGTCCACCTGCGTGCCGCAGGTCGACGAGGTCTCGGGCGACGGGCAGACGGTCACGGTGACGCTCACCGACGGCGAGGACGCCGACAAGGCGTGCACGGCGGACTACGCGCCGCGGGCGAGCATCGGCGCCTTCCCCGAGGGCGTCGACCCCACGAAGGACATCACGCTGGAGGTCACCTACGGGGATGTGTCGGACACCGTCGATCTCGACGGCGACGCCGCGTTCACCGGTGTTCCCGGGACGCCGACCGAGTACGCGCCCACCGCGGGCTGGGTGGACGACGGATCCCTCGTGCTGCTCACGTGGGGGTCGTCCAGCTGCGCACCCGTCGTGCAGTCCCTGGAGGGGAGCGGGCCGGCGGGCACGGTGACGTTCGCGACCGACGACACGCAGGTGTGCACCATGGATATGGCCCCGCGCGCGACGCTGCTCGCCTTCGGCGACGACCAGGTCACGGACGACGGCTTCACCCTGACTCTCGTGGGCGGCGGGCTCGACGGGACGGTCGCGGTCCGCGGCTGACCCGCTGCAGGGCGTGGGTGCGTGTCGTCTTGTCGGCGCGGAAAGCGGTTCGTCGGTAGACACGCCGGACCCGGCGCCGACATTCGAGGATCCGCGCCGACAAAGCGATGCGGCGCACGGGGAACGGCGGCACGAGGCACGCGGGCGGCGTCAGATCGTCCGGACCGGGTGACCGGGAGGGAGCGCGACGAGGAGCGCCCCCTCGTCGACGCGGCAGGTCATGCGAACGGCCTCGCCGAACTCGTCGCCGTCGAGCTCGATCGGGATCGGCGTCGTCGCCGCGGCCTCGGCGACGATGCCGCGGAAGTAGTGCACCGACGCATCCTTGCCCCGCCGCTGCAAGACGAGACGGCCGGCACGGAAGCGGCGCAGCACGGAGTTGTCCCACCAGATCTTGCGCCACACCCCGAGCCACCCGAAGGCCCCGCTGGGCTGGATGACCGCCACGTCGAGAGTGCCGTCGGAGATCGAGGCCTCGGGGATCAGCGCGATACCCGCCGGCAGGGTGCCGCAGTTCGCGAACAGGATGCTGTACACCTTCGTCGAGTGCAGGCGGCCGTCGTCGACCTGGAACACCGCGCGGAAGGGCTTCGCGCTCGCCAGCGACCGCGCGGCTCCGTCGACGTACGCGATCCAGCCGACGGACCTCTTCAGGTCGGGCCGGGTATTGGCGATCATGTCGGCGTCGAGGCCGATCCCGGCGAGCACGACGAACGCGTGCTCCGACTCCTCGCCGTCCTCCCGGGTGACATGGGCCCAGCCGATGTCGATCGGATGCCGGAAGTCACCGAGCGCCGCCCGCACCATCTCGGCGGGGTCGCCGAGCGGGATCCCGAGATTGCGGGCGAGGAGGTTGCCGGTGCCGCTGGGAAGGATCGCCAGGGGAACGCCGCTGTTCGCGATCGCCTCCGAGACGGCCCGCACCGTGCCGTCCCCGCCGGCCACCAGCACGACGTCGACGCCGCGGGCCAGCGCCTGCGCGGTCGCGTCCTGACCGGCATCCTCGATGCTCGTCGGATAGAAGGCCGGGTGCTCCCACCCCGCCTCGCGGGACAGGTCGCGCACGGTCGCGCGCAGACGTTTCGCATCGACTTTGATCGGGTTGTAGACGAGCGCCGCCTGGCGTCGGGCGGAGGGGCGCTTCGTCATGGCGCTACTCTAATCCCGACGCGCGACCGCCCTGGTCGGCCCCGGGAGGCGAAGCCGATATGCAGGATGAGCGTCAGGCGCTCCTCACCGCGATGATCACCGAGGACCCTCAGCGGTTGCGTCGGCGCAGCATCTCGCTCGGCGTGCCGGTGGACGACGCCGACGACGTCGCGCAGCAGGCCCTGCTGCGGGCCTGGCGGAGCATCGAGCATCTCGACCGTCCGGAACCGGGGCGCATGTGCTCCTGGCTCGACGCCATCGCGCGCAACGCGGCGATCGACCTCGCGCGCTCCCGCGCACGCCGACCGGACGCGCCCCTCGACGAGGATGCGGTCGGTTCGGTGAGCGTCGCGGAGACCGTGGAGATCAGGACCTCCCTCGACGGCGCGCTCGCCGCCCTGCACGCCCTGCCCGAGACGCTCAGGGAGCCCCTGCTGCTCACCGTCGTCGACGGGCTCAGCGCTGCGCAGGTCGCCGAACGGCTCGGGATCGAGCCGGCCACCGCGCGACAGCGCATCTCGCGGGCCCGCAAGGCGATGAACGGATGCCGCCGCTCGGGCATGGAGGCCGACTGAGGGAGCCGGACGGGCCGGCTCCCGGTCGCCCTGCTCAGGCGATGCCGAAGGGGTTGTCGACCGCGTAGCGCCAGCCGTGCTCCTCATCGCGTACGGCGACGTCGGCCGTGGTGCCCGCGAGGGAGATCTCCGAGCCGTCGGGGCCGGTGCCCACGATCGACCAGTCGGCGACCGCGAGGCCGACGCCGTCCGACTCGAAGGCGCGGCGCACGGTCATGGTGATCGGCAGGTTCAACGCGAGGAACTGTTCGAGGGCTCCCCGCACGGCTGCCTCGCCGCTGACCGGCTGACCCGGTGCCGGCACGAAGACGACCCCGGGGGCGTTCAGAGCCATCAGGCCGTCGAGGTCGCGGGCGTTGAAGCGCTCGGCGAAGGCGAGGTTGAGCTGGTCGAGAGAGGTGACGGGAGCGGTCATGAGGGATCCTTTCGCGGTGGGCCGACCGGGCGGGCGGCCTCTACGGGGAAAGACGACGCAGGGTCCGGATCGTGACAGACGATGGCCGCCGATCGCACCCGTAGACTTGGTGGATGATCGACCTCGCCCTGCTCCGAGACAACCCCGAGATCGTCCGACGCTCCCAGGCCGCCCGCGGCAACGACCAGTCGTCGGTGGACGAGGCGCTCGAGGCCGATCGGTCGCGCCGCGCGGCGCTCGCCGCTTTCGAGGACCTCCGCGCGGAGCAGAACGCGTTCGGCAAGCAGGTCGCGAAGGCCCCCAAGGAGGAGAAGGCCGCGCTGGTCGCGCAGGTCAAGGACCTCGCTGACCGTGTCAAGCAGGCGCAGCAGGTCGCGAACGAGGCTGTGGACGCGGCATCCGCGGCCCTGTCCCGCATCGAGAACGTCGTGATCGACGGCGTGCCCGCCGGCGGAGAGGCCGACTTCGTCGAGCTGCGCCGCGTGGGCGAGATCCCCGCCTTCGACTTCGAGCCGCGCGACCACCTGGAGCTCGGCGAGATCCTCGGGGCCATCGACATGGAGCGCGGCGCGAAGGTGTCCGGTGCGCGCTTCTACTTCCTGCGCGGCATCGGCGCCCGGCTCGAGATCGCGCTGATGAACCTCGCCCTCGACAAGGCGCTGCAGAACGGCTTCGTGCCGCTGATCACCCCGACCCTCGTGCGCCCGGAGATCATGCAGGGCACCGGCTTCCTCGGCGAGCACGCCGACGAGGTCTACCACCTCGACAAGGACGATGACCTGTACCTCGTCGGCACCAGCGAGGTCGCCCTCGCCGGCTATCACAAGGACGAGATCCTCGACCTGTCGAGGGGCGCGCTCCGCTATGCCGGCTGGTCGACCTGCTACCGCCGCGAGGCCGGCTCGCACGGCAAGGACACCCGCGGTATCATCCGCGTGCACCAGTTCAACAAGCTGGAGATGTTCGTCTACACGACGCCGGAGGACGCCGAGGCCGAGCACCTGCGTCTCGTCGCCCTGCAGGAGGAGATGCTGACCTCGCTCGGCCTCGCCTACCGCGTGATCGACGTCGCCGCGGGCGACCTGGGCTCCAGCGCCGCGCGCAAGTACGACATCGAGGCGTGGGTGCCGACGCAGGACGCGTTCCGCGAGCTCACCTCGACCTCGAACTGCACGACCTTCCAGGCCCGCCGCCTCGACGTGCGGCACCGCCCGGAGGACGGCGGCAAGACCCAGCCCGTCGCGACGCTCAACGGCACCCTCGCGACGACCCGCTGGATCGTCGCGCTGCTTGAGACCCACCAGCAGGCCGACGGGTCGGTGCGCGTGCCCGAGGTGCTGCGTCCGTACCTCGGCGGCATCGAGGTCCTGGAGCCCGAGGCGTGACGGCGCCCTGGCTCATCGGCCTCGACGTCGACGGGACGATCCTCCTCCAGGACGAGTCGATGAGCCCCGGCGTCCCCGAGGCCGTCGCCCGTCTTCGCGATGCGGGTCACGAGGTCACGATCGCCACCGGTCGCAGCTGGATGGCCACGCGCCGGTACGTCGAGGAGCTCGGTCTGACGCCCGAGTTCGTCGTCTGCTCCAACGGCGCGGTCACCATGCGCCGCATCGACGGCGACTGGGAACGCTGGAACATCGAGACCTTCGACCCCACCCCGGTGCTGGCGCTGCTGAGGGACCGGCTCCCCGAGGCGCGGTACATGGTGGAGCTCGCGTCCGGGCAGCGCCTCTACACCGAGCACCTCGACGACTGGACCCTCGACGGCGGTCGTCAGGTCGACTTCGACGAGCTGGGCGCCCAGCCGGTGTCGCGCATCGTCGTGGTGTCGCCGGGGCACGATGAGGAGGACTTCCACCGGCTGGTGGCCGACGCGGGGCTCAACGAGGTCTCGTACGCGATCGGATGGACGGCGTGGCTCGACATCGCCCCGCAGGGCGTCGACAAGGGCACGGCGCTGGAGCGCGTGCGCGCGGAGCTCGGCATGGCGGGGGACCGGGTCCTCGTGGCGGGGGACGGGCGCAACGACATCGGCATGTTCGGCTGGGCGCGCACGCAGGGCGGGCGGGCCGTGGCCATGGGCCAGGCGCCCGCGGAGGTCAAGGACGCTGCGGGAGAGGTGACCGACGCGGTGGAGCACGGCGGCCTGGCGCGGGCTCTGAACACGCTTCCAGCGGCCGCCCAGGTCAGCGCGGGAGAATAGAACTCGGCTAGACTCACGGCTTGTCGGCGGATTCGTCCGTCGGGAGGGTTGTCCGAGCGGCCGATGGAGCTGGTCTTGAAAACCAGTGGGCAGAGATGTCTCAAGGGTTCGAATCCCTTACCCTCCGCGTTGCGACCGTCGTGTCGCGCAACGACCGAAGCGAAAGGCCCCGAGTGAGTCCCCACACCCGACGCCGGCGTACCATCGCACGCCACGGTCAGCTGCGTTCCCCGGGCCCTGTGAGCCAGCTCCTCAAGTTCATCGCGATCGGGCTGGCCGTGGTGCTGGTGAGCGGCGCGAGCGTCGGCGCCTACATCCTCTACGACCTGACGAGCACCGTGAGCGCCAACGCCGTGGAGATCGAGGGCCAGAAGGACCTGCCGCCGGACATCAGCGAGTACAAGGGCGGGTTCAACCTCGTGCTGTCGGGCGTCGACACCTGCGAGGACGCCTACAAGCAGTACTTCGGCGAACGCTGCAGCGGCAAGGACTCCGAGGGGTCCCTCAACGACGTGAACCTACTCGTGCACGTCTCTGATGCCCCCCGACGCGTGACCGTCGTGAGCTTTCCGCGCGACATGATGATCCCGATCCCGGAGTGCACGGACGAGAACGGCAAGACCCGCTCGGCGATGAGCAAGCAGCCCCTGAACACGGCCTACACCGACGGCGGGCTGAACTGCGTCGTGCAGACCATCTCCAAGCTCACCGGCCAGGACGTGCAGTTCGCGGCGTCCGTCACCTTCGGCGGCGTGATCGAGATCACAAACGCGATCGGCGGCGTCGACGTGTG
The DNA here is from genome assembly GCA_040395495.1 of Microbacterium hydrocarbonoxydans. Taxonomy (GTDB): domain Bacteria; phylum Actinomycetota; class Actinomycetes; order Actinomycetales; family Microbacteriaceae; genus Microbacterium; species Microbacterium hydrocarbonoxydans_D. The sequence goes on from JBEBQG010000013.1 coordinate 17,399, forward strand.
CCTCGCGAACCCGATCAAGGACCGTTACACGGCTCTGGATCTGCCCGCCGGCACGCACACGCTGCAGGGCCTGGAGGCGCTGCAGTTCCTCCGCACCCGTCACGGTGTCGGCGACGGGAGCGACCTCGGCCGTATCGGCAACCAGCAGCAGTACATGTCGAACCTCGCGAAGAAGCTCATCAGCTCCGACACGCTCGGCAACGTCCCGCTCATGCTGAAGCTCGCCACGACCGCGGTGCACAACCTCGAGCCGAGCGAGTCGCTCGCCGATCCGATGAAGATCGTGCAGATCGCCCTCGCACTCAAGTCGGTGAAGTACGAGGACATCGTCTTCCTGCAGTACCCGACGGGCACGGACCCGGACAACCCCAACAAGGTCGTCCCCATCAAGTCGGCCGCCCAGGAGATGTGGGACGCGATCAACGCCAATGCGCAGCTGCAGGTCACGCACGAGAACACCAAGAACGACGGCGTCGTCGTGACCGACCCGGGCCCCACGACCACGCCGACCGATCCTGCGGCCACGCCGGACCCGACCGCGACGCCCGAGAACGTGGTGCAGCTGCCCAACACCATCAAGGGCACCTCGGCCGCGCAGACCGTCTGCTCCAACGGCAACGTGCGCTGAGAATCCCGTCTCGCGAGGCCGCCTCTCCCGCTCGGAGAGGCGGCCTCGTGCATGAGGGCTTGCGCAAGCGAGCGCAAGAACTTGCGTACACTGAGCGCATGTCGAAGCGTCTGGCGGAGGTGGCAAGCAAGGTCGGTGTGAGCGAGGCCACGGTGAGCCGTGTGCTCAACGACAAGCCAGGGGTCTCCGACGCGACGCGTCAGGCCGTGCTGACCGCTCTCGACGTGCTCGGCTACGAGAGGCCGACCAAGCTGCGCGGTGAGCGTGCCAGGCTCGTCGGCCTGGTGCTCCCCGAGCTGCAGAACCCGATCTTCCCCGCGTTCGCGGAGATCGTCGGCGGCGCGCTCACCCAGAACGGCTACACCCCGCTGCTGTGCACGCAGAACGCGGGGGGAGTCACCGAGTCGGACTACGTCGACCTGCTCCTCGCGCAGCAGGTGTCCGGGGTGATCTTCCTCGGCGGCAACTACACGCAGGCGGATGCCGCGCACGAGCACTACGAGCGTCTGCGGCAGGTGAACCTGCCGACCGTGCTCGTCAACGCGAGGGTGCCGGAGCTGCACTTCGCGACCGTGTCGACGGATGACGCCGCCGCGGCGGAGCAGGCCGTCCTGCACGTGCACCAGCTCGGCCACCGCCGCATCGGCCTGCTCCTGGGGCCGGCGGACCACGTGCCATCGCAGCGCAAGCTCGAGGCGGCCAGGCGCCTGCTCGACCGGCTCGGATCGCCGCTCGGCGACGACCTCGTCGTGCGCGGACTGTACTCGCTCGAGTCCGGTCAGGCGGGTGCTGCCCGCCTCCTCGCGGCGGGAGCGACGGCCATCGTCTGCGCGAGCGACCCGATGGCGCTCGGCGCGGTGCGCGCCGCGCGAAGGGCGGGGCTCGGAGTTCCCGGGGACGTGAGCATCGTCGGCTTCGACGACTCGGCCCTGATGAGCTGCACCGAGCCGCCGCTCACGACGGTGCGCCAGCCCATCGAGGCGATGGGGCGCACCGTGATCGAGCTGCTGCTCGCCCAGATCGCCGGCACGGCGCAGGTCGGCGACGAGTTGCTCTTCGAGCCTGAGCTCGTGCTGCGCGCCTCCACCGGCCCCCGGGCCTGATCAGCGGCATCGGCGCCGGCCGCAGAGCAGTGGCTGCACTGTTCGGCGTCGTGTCGCGCACGCAAGAAGTAGCAAAATTACGACATCTTGTTTAGTTATTGCGTCGATAACAAAGAATCGCTACATTCGGATCACCCGCCACCGACGACGAGGAGTTCCGTGGACACCGATGTTCAGCAGCACGCCGACGCACCGACGGCGACCCCTCCCGCCGAGGACGGCTGGTGGCGCACCGCGGTGATCTATCAGGTGTACGTGCGCAGCTTCGCCGACGGGAACGGCGATGGCATCGGCGACCTGGCGGGGGTCCGGTCCCGCCTCGGCTACCTCAAGAGCCTCGGCGTCGATGCGCTGTGGTTCACCCCCTGGTACCCCAGCCCCCTCGCCGACGGCGGCTACGACGTGCAGGACTACCGGGGCATCGACCCGCGGTTCGGCACCCTCGACGAGGCCGAGGAGCTCATCGCCGACGCACTCGCCCTCGGCATCCGCACCATCGTCGACATCGTCCCGAACCACGTCTCCTCGGCGCACGAGTGGTTCCGGCGGGCGCTCGCCGCAGGCCCTGGCAGCCCGGAGCGCGAGCGCTTCTGGTTCCGGCCCGGCCGCGGGGAGCATGGCGAGGACAGGCCGACGAACTGGGTGTCGAGCTTCCAGGGCGAGACGTGGACCCGCACCGAGAACCCCGACGGCACGCCGGGGGAGTGGTACCTGCACCTGTTCACGCCGGAGCAGCCGGATCTCAACTGGAACCACCCCGACGTGCGCCGCGAGCACGAGGATGTGCTGCGGTTCTGGTTCGATCGCGGCGTCGCGGGAGTGCGCATCGACTCGGCCGCTCTCCCCGTGAAGGACCCCGCGCTCCCCGATCTCCCCGCGGGATCGGCCGAACCAGGGCGGCATCCGCACATCGACCGCGACGAGCTGCACGACATCTACCGTGCGTGGCGCCGCGTCGCCGACGAGTACGAGGGCGAGAGGGTGCTGGTCGGAGAGGTCTGGCTCGACGACGCCGAGCGCTTCGCGCGCTACCTCCGCCCGGGCGAGATGCACACGGCCTTCAACTTCGGCTTCATGACGCAGCCGTGGAGCGCGGCGGCCATGCGCGCGTCCATCGAGCGCACCCTCGCCGAGCACGCACCGGTCGGCGCTCCGGCCACCTGGGTGCTGTCCAACCACGACGTCACCCGGCCGGTCACGCGCTACGGACGGGCCGACTCCTCGTTCTCCTTCGATCGCAAACGGTTCGGCACCCCGACCGACGCGGTGCGCGGGGCCCACCGTGCCCGAGCGGCCGCCCTCCTCGTCGCCGCCCTCCCCGGAAGCCTCTACATCTACCAGGGCGACGAGCTCGGCCTGCCCGAGGTCGAGCTGCCCCTGGACGCGATCGAGGACCCGATGCACTTCCGCTCCGGGGGCGTCGATCCGGGGCGCGACGGATGCCGTGTGCCTCTGCCCTGGTCGGGGGAGGAGAGCCCCTACGGGTTCGGCGGTGCACCGTGGCTGCCGCAGCCCGCGGACTGGGAGGAGCTGACGGTCGAGGCGCAGGAGCACGATCCCGATTCCACGCTGCATCTGTACCGGGAGGCGATCGCCCTGCGCCGAGGCATCGGAGACTTCGCCGACGGAGACCTGCGCTGGATCGAGCTCGGCGCGGACGTCCTCGCGTTCCGGCGCGGAGACGGCGTGCTGAGCATGACGAACCTCGGCACGACGTCGGTGCCGCTGCCCGCGCATCACGGCGTGCTCCTCGCCAGCCGTGCCGTGGACGGCGCCCTGCCCCCCGACTCGACGGTCTGGCTCGCGCTGCGCGCCGACCGCGGACGCTCCCCGCGAGCCGACTGACCTGCACCACCCGATCAGCACCACACATGGAAGGACAGACGATGAAGTCAACGAACAGAGGGATCGTGGCGGGGGTCGCCGCGCTCGCCGTGGCCGGGGCTCTCGCCGGTTGCAGCGCCGGCGGGGACGCCGGCTCCGGTGGCAAGACCGAGCTGCGCGTGGCCACGTTCCCGCCCGGAGCGGACGCCGCAGCGTACGACGCGTTCGCGGCCCAGGAGAAGCAGTTCGAGAAGGACCACCCCGACATCGACATCATCGGCGTGGAGTACGAGTGGGAGGGGCCGACCTTCGCCGTGCAGCTCGCTGGCGGCAGCCTGCCCGACGTGTTCACGGTGCCGTTCACCGACTCCAAGACCCTGCTCGAGAACGGGCAGCTCATGGACGTCACCGCCGAGGTGAAGGAACTCGGATACGCCGACAAGTTCAACCCCATCATCCTCGACGGGGTCACGGGCGGCGACGGCAAGATCTACGGCTTCCCGCGGCAGGCGTACGCGATGGGGCTGCACTACAACCGCGACCTCTTCGAGCAGGCCGGTCTCGACCCGGACGACCCGCCCGCCACGTGGGACGAGATCCGCGAGGCGGCGAAGAAGATCCACGACGCCACCGGCAAGTCCGGCTACGCGCAGATGGCGATCAACAACACCGGCGGGTGGCAGCTCACGGCGCAGACCGTCGCACGCGGCGGCCGCACGCAGACCGACGCCGCAGACGGCTCCGCCACCTCCACCGTCGACAACGACGCCACCCGGGCGTCGCTGCAGTTCCTGCACGACCTGAAGTGGGAGGACGGCTCGTTCGGATCGAAGGTCGATCTGGACTGGGGGACCATCAACCAGGAGTTCGCCGCGGGCAACATCGGCATGTACACCTCGGGCTCCGACGTCTACACCGCGCTCGTGCGCGACTTCGGGATGGACCCGTCGATCTACGGTCTCACGGTCGTCCCCACCGAGGGCGATGACCCCGGCACGCTCGGCGGCGGCGACATCGCCGTGATCAGCCCGACCGTCGACGAGAAGACCAAAGCCGCAGCCGTGCAGTGGATCGACTGGTACTACATGCAGAAGCTCATGGACAAGGACGCTGCGATCCTCGACGCCAAGACGCTGGACGAGTCGGGCCAGGCGGTCGGCACCCCGCTGCTGCCCGTGCTCAGCCGCGACCTCTACGAGCAGTCGCAGGAGTGGATCGCCGACTACATCAACGTGCCGGTCGACCAGATGACGCCGTTCCGCGAGGGGATCTGGGACCAGACCCCGGTCGGCGAGCCGAAGGCGAAGACTCAGGAGGTCTACGCCCTGCTCGACACCGTGGTGCAGAGCGTGCTGACGGATCAGAACGCCGACATCGACGCGCTGCTGGCCCAGGCCCAGAGCGACGCGCAGGCGAAGCTCGACGAGTGACCCGTCCGTGACGATGACTCTCGACGAGCCGCGGGCGGCGGAGGACACTCCGCCGCCCGCGGTGCGCCCCGCCCGCCGCCGCACCCCGCTCACCTGGTACCGCGGCGGCGGCCTCGCGAACCTCCTGTTCGTGCTGCCCATGCTGTTCGTGTTCGTGTTCTTCTCCTGGTCGCCGATCGTGCAGTCGGTGATCATGAGCCTGCAGAAGACGAACCTCATCGTCTCGGACTGGGTCGGGCTCGACAACTACCTCGCCGTGCTGTCCGACCCCGCCCTGGGCAGGGCCGTGATCAACACCCTGTGGTTCGCCGTGCTCGCTCTGCTGTTCGGCTTCCCGCTTCCGCTGCTCATGGCGGTGCTGATGAGCGAGGTGCGCCGGGGCAAGGGGCTGTACTCGGCGCTCGCCTACCTGCCGGTCGTGATCCCGCCGGTCGTCGCGGTGCTGCTGTGGAAGTTCTTCTACAGCGCCGACCCTTCCGGCGTCTTCAACTCCGTGCTCGCGTGGGCGGGGATCCCGCCGCAGCCGTGGATCCAGGACGCCGTGCAGGCGATGCCCTCGCTCGTGCTCGAGGCCACGTGGGCCGGGGCCGGCGGCTCGATCATCATCTACCTGGCCGCTCTCCTCGGCGTGCCTCCCGAGCTGTACGACGCGGCCGAGGTCGACGGCGCCGGCATCTGGCGCAAGATCTGGCACGTCACGCTGCCGCAGCTGCGCGGCATCCTCTTCATCATGCTGATCTTGCAGGTGATCGCGACCGCCCAGGTCTTCCTCGAACCGTTCCTGTTCACGGGAGGCGGCCCGGCCGGCGCCACCAGGACCGTGCTGCTGTACATCTACGACAAGGCGTTCCGCAACAGTCTCGGCGGCGACTACGGCGAGGCCACGGCGGTGTCCGTGCTGCTCGCGATCGTGCTCGCCGTGCTGTCCTGGCTGTACTTCCGACTCACCGACCGCTGGAGCACGACATGACCACTCGCGCCGAGGACCGCGCCGCCGAGAGGGCGGCGGAGCGCGCCGAGAAAGCGGCCGACCGCACCGTGATCTCCGAGGCGGAGCGCCGTCGGCCAGGGATCCGGGTCGGGATGACGGCCACCCACCTCTTCCTGTTCATCGGGCTCGTGATCGCCGGGCTCGGCCCGATCCTGTGGCTGGCGAAGTCGGCGATCACGCCCACGCAGGACACGCTGTCCCAGCCCTTCGCGCTGTGGCCGAACGGCGTCGACTGGGCGAACCTGTCGACCGCGTGGAACGACATCCACATCGACAGGTACTTCCTCAACACGGTCGTGATCGCCGTGGGGGCGTGGGCGGTGCAGCTGCTCATCGCGACCACGGCGGGCTATGCGCTGTCGGTGCTCAAGCCGCGCTATGCGGGGGTGCTCAACGCCCTCGTGCTGGCGACGCTCTTCATCCCCGGCATCGTGCTGCTCGTGCCGCTGTATCTCACGATCGTGCATCCGCCGATGCTCCCGGGGGCGAACCTGCTCAACAACTACCTGGCCGTGTGGCTGCCGATGGGAGCGAACGCCTTCAACATCCTGCTCGTGAAGAGGTTCTTCGACTCGCTGCCGCGCGAGGTCTTCGAGGCCGCGCGCACCGACGGGGCCGGTCCCTTCCGGCTCTTCTGGTCGATCGTGCTGCCGATGTCGAAGCCCATCCTCGGGGTGGTGTCGGTGTTCGCGATCATCGCGGCGTGGAAGGACTACCTCTGGCCGATGCTCGTGCTCCCGGATCCCGCCGTGCAGCCGCTGTCGGTGCGTCTGCCGGCTGTGCAGTCCCAGACCGAGCTGGACGTGTTCCTGGCCGCGCTCGCGATCGCCACGCTCATCCCGATCGCCATGTTCCTCGTGTTCCAGTCGGTGTTCCTGCGTTCGGCGGGGCTGGGCGGTGCCGTGAAGGGGTGAGCCCCGCTCAGCTCTTCGGCGTCCGCGGGGCGAGCGCGTCGATGAGCTTCTCGACGATGCCTGCCATGTCGACGCTCGGGTCGATCATCCACTGCAGCTGCAGGCCGTCGGCGACGGCCTGCAGCACGCGGGCCATGGTGTCGGGGTCGAGGGCCGGGGTCCGCTCGGCGTGGGTGTGGAATCCGGCGGCGACGGACGCGCGCAGGCGTTCGCTGCGCTCCAGGAAGAAGTCGTGCGCGGGATGCACGGGATCGACGGCGTCGACGGCGAGCCGGGAGAACAGCTCGACGAGACCGGGGACCTCGGTGTTGTGGCGGATGACGTCGACCAGCCCGTCGCTGGGGGCGGAGAGTTCGGAGAACCGGGGGTCCATGCCGTCGTGCTCGTCGCGCTTGCGCAGCACCGCGGTGAAGAGCTCCTCCTTCGAGCCGAAGTAGTGCAGCAGCGCGGCCGGGGTGACCCCGACGACCTCGGCGATCTGCTTCAGCGAGGCGTTCTGGTACCCCTTGCGGCCGATCACGTCGAGCGCGCTCTCGAGGATCTCCTCGCGCCGTGCGACGCCTTTCGCGTACGAACCCCGTCGTGCCATGTCTTCGAGGGTAATCCTGAATAACGTTTGAAATCTAATACTGACCGACATATAGTTTTCGCAGGACACCGCCGTCGCCGCGAAAGGAACGTTCATGACCGAGATCTCGGCCTCCGACCTCACCCTCGAGGAGAAGGCGTCGCTGACCAGCGGCGCCGACTTCTGGACCACCAAAGCCGTCGACAGGGTCGGCATCGCGTCGATCATGATGACCGACGGCCCCCACGGTCTCCGCAAGCAGGCGGGGGGAACGGACCACCTCGGTCTCGCCTCCAGCGTGCCGGCGACCTGCTTCCCTCCCGCGGTCGGCCTCGGCTCGTCATGGGACACCGCGCTGATCGAACGGGTCGGCGCGGCGATCGGCGTCGAGGCCGCGATCGAGGACGTCGCCGTGGTGCTCGGGCCCGGCATCAACATCAAGCGCTCGCCGCTGTGCGGCCGCAACTTCGAGTACTTCTCCGAGGACCCGATCGTCTCGGGCGTGCTCGGCGCGGCCTCGGTGCGCGGGGTGCAGTCGCAGGGTGTCGGCACCTCGCTCAAGCACTTCGCCGCCAACAACCAGGAGTTCGACCGGATGCGCGCCAGCTCCGATGTCGACCCCCGTCCGCTCCGGGAGATCTACCTGCGCGGATTCGAGCGCGTCGTCACGGACGCGTCGCCGTGGACCGTGATGTGCTCCTACAACCGCATCAACGGCGTCTACGCCTCCGAGGACCCGTGGCTGCTCACCCAGGTGCTGCGCGACGAGTGGGGCTTCGACGGCCTGGTCGTCTCCGACTGGGGTGCGGTCAACGACCGCGTCGCCGGTGTCGCCGCAGGGCTCGACCTGGAGATGCCCTCCTCTGGCGGACGCACCGACGCGCAGCTCGTCGCGGCCGTCCGCGCCGGCGACCTCGCCGAGAGCGTGCTGGACACGGCCGCGAACCGGGCCATCGACCTCGTTCGCAAGGCGGGGGAGCGCCCGCCCGTGGACGGACCGCTCGACGTCGACGCGCACCACGCGCTGGCCCGCGAGGCGGCCGGCCGCTCCATCGTCCTGCTCAAGAACGACGGGGCGCTGCTCCCGCTGTCCCCGTCGCAGACGGTGGCCGTCATCGGCGCCTTCGCCACGGAGCCGCGGTTCCAGGGCGCCGGCTCGTCGCTGATCAATCCGACGCGCGTGGACGCCGCGCTCGACGCGGTGCGCGAGGTCGGCGGCTCCGCCGTCACCTACGCGCCCGGATTCGCCGTGGCCGGCGGTGCGATCGCCGCGTCCGGCCGCACAGCCGATGAGCTGCGCGCCGAGGCCGTGTCGACGGCCGCCGCCGCGGACGTCGCCGTCGTCTTCCTCGGCCTTCCCGCGGCGGAGGAGTCCGAGGGCTTCGACCGGGAGCACATCGACCTCCCGTCGGCGCAGCTCGCGGTGCTCGACGAGGTCGTCGCCGCCAACCCGAACACGGTGGTCGTGCTCTCCAACGGCGGCGTCGTGGCGCTGCCCTTCGCCGACCGGGTGCCGGCGATCGTGGAGAGCTGGCTGCTCGGGCAGGCCGGCGGCAGCGCCGTCGCCGATGTGCTCTACGGCGCGGTGAACCCCTCGGGCAAGCTCACCGAGACCGTGCCCGTCCGTCTCGAGGACAACCCCTCCTACGGCAACTTCCCCGGGGAGTTCGGCCACGTCCGCTACGGCGAGGGGCTGCTGGTCGGCTATCGCTGGTACGACGCCAAGGGGCTCGACGTCCGGTTCCCGTTCGGGCACGGCCTGTCGTACACGACCTTCTCCTACGGGGCGGCGTCGGCATCGGTGACCGAGGGCGGCGACGTGGTCGTGACGGTCGATGTGACCAACACCGGCGATCGCGACGGACGCGAGGTCGTGCAGGTCTACGTCTCGCTCGCCTCCTCCTCCGTGCAGCGGGCTCCGCGTGAGCTCAAGGCGTTCTCCTCCGTGGCGCTGGCCGCGGGGGAGACCCGCACCGTGGAGCTGGTCGTCCGTCGCCAGGACCTCGCGTACTGGGACGTGCGCGTCGACCGCTATGTCGTCGAGGGCGGGGAGTACACCGTGGATGTCGCCGCATCCAGCCGCGACATCCGCTCGTCCGTCGTCGTCGCCGTCGAGGGCGATGAGGTGGTGCTCCCGCTCACGATGAACTCGTCGATCGGCGACGTCGTGGCCCACCCCGTGGCGGGCCCGATCGTGATGGGTGCGCTGGGCGGCTTCATGGGCGAGCTGGCCTCCACCGACTCCGCCGCGGCGTCGATGGTGCCCGACGACGACGCGATGCAGAAGATGATGGCGTCGTTCCCGATCGGCCGCCTCGTCGGCTTCCCGGGGATCGAGGTCTCCTACGAGCAGGTCGAGCAGCTGCTGGGTGCGGCCAACGCGGGCACGGCGTGACCGCGGCGCAGCCGATGCGCTGAACGACGATGCCCCTTCCATCCGTGCGGATGGAAGGGGCATCGTCGTATGCGGGGCCGCCGTGGTCGGGCGGTCAGCGCGGGGCGTACCGCACGGGCGGGTGGGACGCGGCGACGAGGTCGCGCAGGTCCTCGAGCGACGAGGGCGCGGCTCCGAGAGCGCGCGCCTGCACGAGCACGTTGCCGAGAGCCGTCGCCTCGACCGGACCCGCCAGCACCGGGAGTCCGGTGCGGTCGGCGGTCGCCTGGCACAGCAGGCCGTTCAACGCGCCGCCCCCCACGATGTGCACCGCGTCGATCTCGCGGCCGGTCAGGGTCGATGCGGTCCGCACCGCCTCGGCGAAGGCCGCGGCGATCGACTCCACGATGCTGCGCGCGAACGCGGGCCGCGTGGTCGGGGCGTCGTCGCCGAGCAGGGCGGCGATGCGCGCCGGCATGTCGCCGGGGGCGGTGAGCGTCGGGTCGTCGGCGTCGAAGAGCGGTACGGGTCCGTCGACGTCGGATGCGGCGAGGAGCAGCTCCGGCAGGTCGACGCGCGCGCCGTCCTCGGCCTCCCACGCGCGCACCGTCTCGCTGAGCAGCCAGAGACCGGTGACGTTGTGCAGCAGCCGGATGCGTCCGTCGACCCCGCGCTCGTTGGTGACACCCGCCTCGCGGGCGGCGTCGGTCACGAGCGGGGCCGGCAGCTCGAGCCCGACCAGGCCCCAGGTGCCGCAGGAGATGTACGCGGAGCCGGGGGTCGACAGCGGCACGGCCGCGACGGCGGATGCCGTGTCGTGCGAGCCGACCGCGATCACCGGCAGCGGGGCGCCGATGCGGGCGGCCATCGCGGGCGAGAGGCGGCCGATCGCCGCGCCGGGGTCGACCAGGGGCGGGAGGGCGTCGGCGGGGACGCCGATCCGCGCCGCGAGCTCGAGATCCCACTCGCCGTCGTGCACGCGGAGGAGACCGGTCGTCGAGGCGTTGGTGCGCTCGGCGACCGGCGTGCCGGTGAGGAGGAAGGCGAGGAGGTCGGGGATCAGCAGCGCGACGTCGGCCTCGGCCAGAAGGCCGTCGACGCGGTACTGGTACAGGGTGTTGAACGGGAGGAACTGCAGGCCGTTGCGCCGGTAGAGCTCGTCGAACGGTGCGATCGCGTGCACCTCCTCGACGCCCCGAGCGGTGCGGGCGTCGCGGTAGTGGAAGGGCTCGGCGAGCAGCTCGCCGTCCTTCAGGAGGCCGTAGTCGACCGCCCAGGAGTCGATGCCGATGCTCTCGACGGCCGGCTCCCGGCGCACGGCCTCGGCCAGCCCCGCGACGACGTGTTCGCAGAGCGCCCCGAAGTCCCAGTGCAGTCCGTCCGCGCGCTCGACCGGGCCGTTGGGGAACCGCGACACGAGCTCCAGGTCGAGCCGTCCGTCGCCGATCCGCCCGATCATGACCCTGCCGCTCGTCGCGCCGAGGTCGACGGCCGCGACCGCCCGCATGCTCATCGGAGGAACGCCGCCGCGACGCCGGAGTCGACCGGGATGTGCAGGCCGGTGGTGCGGCTGAGCTCGGGACCGGTCAGCACGTACACGGCATCCGCGACGTTCTCGGGCACGACCTCGCGCTTGAGGATCGTGCGGTTGGCGTAGAACTGGCCGAGGTCCTCCTCGGCCACGCCGTAGGTCGCCGCACGGTTCGCGCCCCATCCCGAGGCGAAGATGCCGGAGCCGCGCACGACGCCGTCGGGGTTGATGCCGTTGACGCGCACGCCGTGCTCGCCCAGCTCGACGGCCAGCAGGCGCACCTGGTGGGCCTGGTCGGCCTTGGTCGCCGAGTAGGCGATGTTGTTCGGGCCGGCGAAGACGGAGTTCTTCGAGGAGATGTAGATGATGTCGCCGCCGAGCTTCTGCTCGATGAGCACCTTCGCCGCCGCCTTCGACACGAGGAAGGAGCCCTTCGCCATGACGTCGTGCTGCAGGTCCCAGTCCTTCTCGGTGGTCTCCAGCAGCGGCTTGGACAGCGACAGCCCGGCGTTGTTGACGACGAGGTCCACGCCGCCGAACGCGAGCAGGGCCTGGTCCATCGCGGCACGCACGGCGTCGGCGTCGGCCACGTTCGCCGCGACTCCGATCGCGACGTCGGTGCTGCCGAGCTCGGCCGCTGCGGCCTGCGCCTTCTCCAGGTCGAGGTCGGCGACGACCACGCAGGCGCCTTCGGCGGCGAGGCGGGTCGCGATGGCCTTGCCGATGCCGCTGGCGGCGCCGGTGACGAACGCGATGCGGCCCTGGTGCGACTTCGGCTTCGGCATCCGCTGCAGCTTGGCCTCCTCGAGCGCCCAGTACTCGATGCGGAACTTCTCGGCGTCGGAGATGGGGGCGTAGGAGGAGAGCGACTCGGCGCCGCGCATCACGTTGATCGCGTTGACGTAGAACTCGCCGGCGACGCGCGCGGTCTGCTTGTTGGCGCCGTAGGAGAACATGCCGACGCCGGGGACGAGCACGATGAGCGGATCGGCGCCGCGGATCGCGGGGGAGTCGGCCGTGGCGTGCGCGTCGTAGTACGCCTGGTAGTCGGCGCGGTACTCGGCGTGCAGCTCGTGCAGCCGGGCGATCTGCTCGTCGACGGATGCCGTGGCCGGCAGGTCGAGGATGAGCGGCTTGACCTTGGTGCGCAGGAAGTGGTCGGGGCAGCTGGTGCCGAGCGCGGCGAGGGCCGGGGCCTTCTCGGAGGCGAGGAAGTCGAGCACGACGTCGGAGTCGGTGAAGTGGCCGACCATCGGCCTGTCCTGCGAGGCGATGCCGCGGACGGTGGCGGCGATGGCCGCTGCGCGCTCGCGACGCTCGGTGGCCGGCAGCGCCTCGAAGCCGGCGCGGACGCCGCCGAAGGGCTGCGCGGCTCCGTGCTCGGCGATGTACGCGGCGGCGGTGTCGATGATCCACAGGGAGTTCGCCTCGGCCTCCTCGGAGGTGTCGCCCCAGGCGGTGATGCCGTGGCCGCCGAGGATGCAGCCGACCGCGGCGGGGTTCGCGGACTTGATCGCGGCGATGTCGAGTCCGAGCTGGAAGCCGGGGCGGCGCCACGGCACCCACACGACCTTCTCGCCGAAGATCGTCGCCGTCAGCGCCTCGCCGTCGGCGGCGGTCGCGATCGCGATGCCGCTGTCGGGGTGCAGGTGATCGACGTGCGCCGCGTCGACGAGACCGTGCATGGCGGTGTCGATCGAGGGGGCGGCTCCGCCCTTGCCGTGCAGGCAGTAGTCGAACGCCGCGACCATCTCGTCCTCGCGGTCGATGCCGGGGTAGACGTCGACGAGCGCGCGCATGCGGTCCATGCGCAGCACGGCGAGGCCCTGCTCGGTCATCGTGCCGAGGTCTCCCCCCGAGCCCTTGACCCACATCAGCTCGATCGGCTGACCGGTGACCGGGTCGACACCGGCACCCTTCGCCGAGGTGTTCCCGCCGGCGTAGTTCGTGTTCTTGGGGTCGGCGCCCAGGCGGTTCGACCGCTCGATCAGGGCGGCGGCGGTGGGGTTGGTCATGGCTCTCCAGTGACGGGGCGGCGGCACGATCGCGTGCACATGAATGTTATTTCATGTGAAACATAACACGAGATTACTTCTCGGGGAAGGGATCAGAGGATGTCGGCGGTCTCCCGGAACGCGTCGAGCCGCTCGTCGCCCGGATCGAGCTCCGTGATCAGCACCGAGATCTCGTCCCGCTCGAGTGCGCGCGCCACGGACCGATTGCCCAGCTTGCTGGAGTCGACGCACACCACGGTCGTGCCGGCGTTGGCGGCCATCACCTGCTTGAGCTCGGCCTCTTCCGCCGAGACCTCCGAGGTGCCGTCGGCCCCGTCGATCGCGTCGGCCGAGGAGAAGAAGAGGTCGAAGTACACCGACCGCATGCTCCGGCGGGCGATCGGCCCCACCAGGCTGCCCGTGGTGGGCTCGGCGGTCCCGCCGGAGATCACGGCCGTGAGCCCGTCGAGCGGGTGCAGCAGTTGGAACGACTCGAACGAGTTCGTGTAGACGGTGAGCCCGGACTGGGGGCCGATCATCGAGGCCAGCATGTTGATCGTCGACGAGGCGTCGAGGGCGATGCTGCCGCGGGCGGGGACGAGCCGCCGCGCCTTCTCGGCGATCGCACGCTTCGCGCCCGCTCGGATGGCGCGACGCGCGTCGAACGGCCGGGCACGCGGCGCGGCCGTCGCCCCGCCCCGCACTCGGCGGACGCGGCCCTCCGCCTCCAGGTCGAGCAGATCCCGACGGATCGTCATGGAGGAGACGCCGAAGAGCTCCGCCGCGGCGTCGATCATGACGCCCTGGGGGCCGTTCGCGAGCTCGGCGAGTTCGTCTCGACGTCGCTGAGCATCGAGATTGCCGGAAAGAGCCATAGGAGGAATCTATCCGGTGCGACGGAGCGAGCGGCGGGACCGGCGACCGCCGCGCTCATATGAGCGCCTGGTGTCGAAACACGAGCGGCCCGGCTAGGCTCTGCACATGTCCGGAAACACCACAGAACCCCTCGTCGGCCGTGTCGCCGTCGTCACCGGCGGGGCGCGGGGCCTCGGCTACGCCATGGCGGAGGCGCTCGCCGCCGCCGGCGCCGACGTCGCCCTCCTCGATCGTCTCGATTCCGTCGTCGACGCCGCGGCCGCCCTGGAGTCCGCGACGGGCCGTCGCAGCATCGGCGCCGCCGTCGACGTGACCTCCGAGGCCTCGGTTGGCGATGCCTTCGATGCCGTCGCCCGGCGTCTCGGAATCCCCGACATCCTCGTCAACAGCGCGGGGATCACCGCGGGGGCGCCGCTGCTCGACACCACCCCGGACGACTGGCGGCGGGTGCTCGACGTCAACGTCACCGGCACCTTCCTGGCGAGCCGGGAGTTCGCCCGACGGCACGTGGACGCGGCGAGGGGCACCACCGCGAGCATCGTCAACGTCTCGTCGATGTCGGCCTTCGCCGTGAACATCCCGCAGACCCAGGCCGCGTACAACACCTCAAAGGCCGCCGTGTCCATGCTCACCAAGAGCGCCGCCATCGAGTGGTGGCCGCACGGCATCCGCGTCAACGCGATCGCGCCGGGGTACTTCGCCAGCGACATGACGCGGGATTTCGTGGCGTCGAACCCGGAGATGGCCGACGAATGGGTGCGGCGCATCCCGGCCGGCCGGATGGGGGAGCCGGAGGAGCTCGGCGACCTCCTCGTCTATCTCGCGAGCGAGCGTTCGAGCTACGTCGTGGGTCAGAGCATCCTCATCGACGGCGGATACACCAGCGTCTGACCGCGCGGACCATAGGCTGGGGGCATGCCCGAACTGCCTCCCGGCTCGGCGACCTTCCGAGCCGCTGCCGTCGACCTCGGTGGATCCAGCGGTCGCGTGGTGAGCGCGCAGGTCCACGGCGGGCGGCTGCGGATCGACGGGGTGCACCGGTTCCGCAACCGCGCGTTCACCGACGAGCTCGGGCTGCGGTGGGACGCCCAGCGGCTCTTCCGCGACGCATCGGCCGGGCTGCGTGCGCTGCGCGAGGACGGGCCGGCCTTCGCCAGCATCGGGGTGGACGCGTGGTCGGGCGACTACGGCCTGCTGGCCTTCGACGGCCTCCTCGATGCGCCCTTCCACCAGCGCGACGGGCGCACCGATCGCAGTTTCCCGGTGGTCGACGCGATCCTGCCCGCGGCCGAGGCCTTCCGCGACACCGGTGTCACGGCGCTCCCGATCATGACCGTCTATCAGCTGATGGCCGATCGCGAGGCGGGGCGCCTCGACGCCGTGCGGCGGATGCTGCTGATGCCCGATCTGCTCGCGCACTGGTTCGGCGGCGAGGAGGTCGCGGAGGCGACGAACGTCTCCAGCACCGGCCTCGCACTGCCGCGGGGGCGGGGCTGGGATGCCGGGCGCATCGACGCGCTGGGGCTGCCCGCCTGGATCTTCCCCGAGGTCGTGGCGCCGGGGACGGTGACGGGGCGCGTGCACGACGCGTTCCTCGCGCAGGGCGACGCCACCGACGTCACCGCCGTCGCCTCGCACGACACGGCCAGCGCGGTCGTCGCCGTGCCGGCGGTCGACGAGCACTTCGCCTTCGTCTCGTGCGGCACGTGGATCCTCACCGGAGTGGAGACCGACCGGCTCATCACGAGCGATCGCGCGCGGGACGCGGGCTTCACGAATGAGCTCGGGCTCGACGGCACGGTGCGGTTCCTGCGCATCGCCGCCGGTCTCTGGATCGTCAACGAGTGCATGCGGGAGTGGGGGATCGACGGCTGGGGGGCGCGCAGCACCGCGGCACGTCGAGAGCTGTGGGAGCGCGCAGAGGCCGCCGCCTCGCCCGGTGTCGTCATCGACACCGGCGACCCGCGTCTCATGCGCCCGGGGCAGATGACGGCTCGCGTCGCCGAGCTGGTCGCCGAGGCCGGTGGCCGCATGCCCGCGGAGCGCGCCGGCGTCGTGCGGCTGGTGCTGGAGAGCCTGGGGGCGTTCGTGGCGCGTCAGGTCGAGGAGGCCGAGGCGATCTCCGGCGTCGACGTGCGGGTGATCCACCTCGTCGGAGGAGGGTCCGAATCGCCCATCCTCGCGCAGGCCGTCGCCGACCGGTCAGGACGCCCGGTGACGGCCGGGCCGTCCGAGGCGACCTCGATGGGCAACATCCTCGTGCAGGCCCGTGCCCACGGCGCGGCACCGGGGGGACTCGGCGACCTGCGCCGCATCGTACGTGCGTCCGTCGACCTGCGACGCTTCGAGCCGACGCCGGACCCACGCTGACCCGACGCTGACCGTGCGGCTCGGTCTCAGGCGGACGTCTCGAGCAGCCGCCTGGCGAGGGCGGCGTCGGTGACCAGCGAGTCGACGATGCCGCTCTGCAGCGCGGCGGCGACGGCACCGGTCTTCGACGGTCCGCCCGCGACCGCGATGACCTCGGGGATGCGGCGCAACTGTTCCGTCGACACGGCGAGGGAGCGCTCGGCGACGGAACCGACGACGGCTCCGCTCTCGTTGACGAGGGTCGCGCAGATCTCCGCCTTGACCCCGGCCGCGAGCAGCTCGTCGAGCATGCCGGCGCGTCCCGCGTTGTCGTAGAGCTGCGAGTCGGGCGGGCTCCAGGACCCGATCGCGACCACCGCCTTGGTCACGGAGTCGAACCGCCGGAAGGTCTCCAGGATGCCGGGCTCGCGCCGCAGCGCCGAGGCGGTGGCGGGCGACTCGACGAGCAGCGGAGCGAAGATCGCCCGTGAACGCCCGCCCGAGATGCGGCTCACCTGCCGGATCACCTCGACGCCGTTCTCCGGGGTGGGCGCGGCGACGCCGGCGAGCTGCACGACCTCGCAGGTCGCCAGGGTGCGGAGATGGCCGGCCATCGCGGTCAGCGTGCGGCCGGCGGTGAGCCCGAGGACGTCGCCGTCGGTCACGATCTCGCTCAGCAGGTCGGCTGCGGCCCGCCCCAGCCGGTCCTGGATGAGGTCGGGCGTCGTGCCGGGGGTGATCACCGCGAGCGCGCGGGTGAGGCCGAAGCGGGCGCGCAGCCGCATCGACAGGTCGAGGTCGAGCGAGTCCGGCGCCTCGATCGTGATCTTCACGAGTCCCTTCTCGAGCGCGTCCTCGAGCATCCTGGCGATCTTGAAGCGGGAGACGCCGAGCTCGTCGGCGATCTCGATCTTCGTCAGTCCGTCGACGTAGTGCCGGCGTGCGACGTGCGAGATCCGCACCAGCTCATCGGGTCCCATTTCGCCTCTTCGCCTCGCGTCGGTCAGGTTCGATCAGCATACATGGAATCCCGCGCTCGCGCTCATATGAGCGGCTCCTTGTCTCATTCGTGGAGCATGGCTACTGTGGGTCGAGCACTCACGACTGCACCACAGGAGGAGCCCGATGAAGCGCACTGAACTGCCGACGACCATGCGTGCGAGCGTGCTGATCCGAGCCGGCGAGCTCACGGTGGAGACCCGTCCCGTGCCCGTCCCCGGTGCGGACCAGGTGATCGTCCGGGTGCTCGCGGTCGGCATCTGCGGTTCCGACGTCCACTACTTCTCCGAGGGGCGCATCGGCGACTTCGTCGTCGCGGAGCCGCTCGTGCTCGGACACGAGGCCGGCGGGGTGATCGTCGCGGTCGGGGACGGCGTCGACGCCGCGCGCCTGGGCGAGCGCGTGTCGATCGAGCCGCAGCGACCCTGCCGGGAGTGCGAGTTCTGCCGGAGCGGTCGCTACAACCTCTGCCCGCGCATCGAGTTCTACGCGACGCCGCCGATCGACGGCGCCTTCGCGGAGTACGTCGCGATCCAGCAGGACTTCGCCTACGCGGTGCCCGCATCCGTGAGCGATGAGGCGGCAGCCCTGATCGAGCCGCTGTCGGTCGCGATCGCCGCGGTGCAGAAGGCGGGTGTGCGCCCCGGTAGCCGGGTGCTCATCGCGGGAGCCGGTCCCATCGGCATCGTCACCGCGCAGACGGCACGGGCCTTCGGCGCCGCGGAGATCGTGATCAGCGACCCCATGGCCGAGCGCCGCGCCGTCGCCCTCCGCTTCGGCGCGAGCGCCGCGATCGATCCGGCGGCGGGCCCGCTCGGATCCGGGTACCACGCGTTCATCGACGCGTCCGGCTCGCCGGTGGCCGTGCGTCAGGGCATCTCGGCGCTCGGGTCGGGCGGCGTCGCCGTGCTGGTCGGGATGGGCGCCGACGAGGTCGCGCTCCCCGTCTCCACGATCCAGAACCGGGAGCTGATCGTCACCGGCGTCTTCCGGTACGCCAACACCTGGCCGACGGCGATCGAGCTCGTCTCCTCCGGAGCGGTCGATCTCGATTCCCTGGTGACCGGCGACTTCGGCATCGCCGAGGTGCGGGAGGCACTCGACTCCGCGTCGCATCCGTCGACGCTGAAGAGCATCGTGCGTCCCGATCGCGAGTTCGCGAGGGAGTCATGACCGACGTCGAGCGGACGGGAGCCGTGACGGTGCTCGAGCAGCCCGACATGCTGTCGTGCGTCGACATCCACAAGTCGTTCGGCGGGGTCCCCGTGCTGAAGGGCGTCGGACTGCACCTCGTGCCCGGCACGGTCACCGCGCTCGCGGGGGAGAACGGCGCCGGCAAGTCCACGCTCATGAAGATCGCCTCGGGGCAGATGAAGGCCGACTCCGGACGCGTGCTCGTGCGCGGAGAGGAGCTGGCCGCCGGTTCGGCCCGCGTCGCGCACCAGCACGGCATCGCCATCGTGCCCCAGGAGCTCGCCTCGATCCTCGACACGACGGTCTACGAGAACATCTTCGTCGGCCGCGAGCTGCGCAACCGCTTCGGGCTGCTCGATCGACGCCGTATGGCGAAGGAGGCCAGGCGCATGCTGGCCGAGTTCGGCGTGGACATCGATCCGGGCGCGCGCATGGGCTCGCTGCCGGTGGGCCTCCGCCAGATCGTCGAGATCGTGAAGGCGACGAGCACCGGCGCCCGCGTGCTCCTGCTGGACGAGCCCACCAGCGCGATCGCGGAGCGCGAGGTGGCGCGTCTGATCGAGAGCATGCGCATGCTCCGCGACCGCGGTGTCGCGATCCTCTTCACCACGCACAAGATGGAGGAGATCCGCGCGATCGCCGACCGGGTCGTGGTGCTCCGCGACGGCGGCCTCGTCGCCGACGAGCCGCTCTCCGCGCTCAGCGACGACGACATCGTGACCGCGATGATCGGCCGAGAGCTCGAGGACCTCTTCCCCGAGCTGTCGCCGGCGACCGACGACGTGGCCCTGTCGGTGCGGGGCCTCGTGTACGCACCCGCTCCCCGCCCGGTCGATCTTCAGGTGCGCCGCGGCGAGATCGTCGGTCTCGCCGGGCTCGTTGGCGCCGGGCGCACCGAGCTCATCGAGGCCCTGTTCGGGATGCGCGCGTCGACCGCGGGCGAGATCGCCGTCGGCGGCGCCCGGGTGCGACGCGGGCGCCCCGCCGACGCGATCACGGCGGGCATGGCGCTCGTCCCCGAGGACCGCAAGGGCGCAGGCGCCGTGGCTCAGCATGGACATCCTCGCGAACGCGACGCTGCCCCGGATGAGCCAGTTCTCCGTCGCCGGATGGCTCAGGGGGCGCAGCAGGGTGGATGCCGTCTCCCAGGTGATGAGCTCGGTGCGTCTGCGCAGCCGCGGACTCGGGCAGCTCATGGAGACGCTCTCCGGCGGCAACCAGCAGAAGGTCGTGCTCGCGAGATGGCTCACCGGCGAGGTGAAGGTGCTGCTCCTCGACGAGCCGACGCGCGGCGTCGACATCGGCGCCCGCAGCGAGATCTACCGGATCATCACCGACCTCGCCGCGGCCGGCATGGCCGTGGTGATGGCGTCGAGCGACATGCCGGAGATCCTGGCGCTGTCGCATCGCGCCCTCGTGCTCAAGGACGGCGGGGTGGTCGGGGAGCTCGACCGCGCCGCCCTCCGGCAGGCCGACGTGCAGGACCGCATCTTCCGACTCGCGAGCGGACTCGACATCTCCGACGCGCCTTCCGGCGCCGTCCCTCCCGCAAAGGACGACCAATGACCGATACCCGCACTGCCTCGCAGACCTTCGCGCCCGAGTCGGGCGTGAGGCGCTTCAGCCCGACCTGGTTCGGCGACATCGCGATCCGCTACGCGATGGTGATCGTGATGGTGCTCATCATCGCGTTCTTCCTCTACCGGAGCGCGCGCTTCGGCACCGTGGACAACCTCCAGACGATCCTCGTCGCGGCCGCCCCGTTCGCCCTCATCGCGCTCGGGCAGACCCTCGTCATCCTCACCGGCGGCATCGACCTGTCGGTCGGCAGCGTGATCGCCGTCGCCGCGGTGTTCGGGAGCCTCACAGTCAAGGCGTTCCCCGACCAGATCTGGCTCGCCATCGTGGCCGGCGTCGTCGTCGGCTTCATCGCGGGTGCGATCAACGGCTTCGTCGTCTCGGTGATCAAGGTGCCGCCGTTCATCGCGACGCTGGGGATGCTGACGCTCGCGTCCGGCGTGGCCTTCGTCGCCGGCAACGGAGCGCCGATCACCGGCCTGCCCGCGGAGTTCTCGCAGATCGCCAACACGCAGATCGCCGGTCTGACACTGCCCGTCATCCTGATGATCGTCGGTATCGTCGGCCTCGCCGTCGTGATGCGCCGCACGGCCTGGGGGATGCGCGTCTACGCGATCGGCGGCAACCCCGTCGCCGCGGGGATCGCCGGCATCAACGTCGGACGCACGATCTTCAGCGTCTACGCCATCTCCGGCATGCTCGCAGGCATCTCCGGGGTCATGCTCGCCAGTCGCGTGACGCTCGGCGCCCCCAACCTCGGCGCGGGCTACGAGCTCGACGCGATCGCGGCGGTCGTCATCGGCGGAGCGAGCCTGCTCGGGGGACGCGGCTCGATCTGGGGCACGGCGCTCGGCCTGCTGCTCATCCAGACGCTGAACAACGGCCTCGACATCCTGACCGTCCCCGCCTACTGGCAGAAGGTCATCAAGGGCGTGCTCATCGTCGCCGCCGTCGCGGTCGACGTCTGGGCGACCCGGCGCCGCAGCCGCTAGTCCCGCGGCGCCGCCGCCCCCGATCTCATCACCCGAGTCATGCACCACCCAACGAGAGGAACCCCATGATCACCACGAGGAGCCGCATCGTCGCGGCTTTCGCAGCCACCTCCGCCGCAGCACTGCTGCTCGCCGGATGCGGCGCCGGAGACCCGAACGCGGGATCCGGCGGAGGAGACAGCGGCGAGGAGCGCATCACCATCGGCGTCAGCGTCTACGACATGTCGTCGTTCGTCACCGAGGGCAAAGAGGGCATCGAGCGCTACGCCGAGGAGAACAACATCGAGATCCTGTGGAACTCCGCGGGTCTCGACGTCAACACCCAGGCGAGCCAGGTGGACCAGTACATCACCGCCGGCGTCGACGCGATCGTCGTCATCCCCGTGCAGGCCGACTCGCTGCAGCCCCAGATCGCCTCGGCGAAGGCCGCCGACATCCCCTTCTTCGACGTGAACGCCTCGCTGAACAGCGCGGACCTCACCGGCTCGGTGCAGCCCGACGACGTCGCCGCGGGTGAACAGGAGGCGCAGATGATGATGGACGCCCTCGGGGGCACGGGCAACGTCATCATCCTGCAGGGTCCCCTCGGCGGCTCCGGGGAGATCAACCGCGGCAAGGGCATCGACAACGTCCTCGCCGAGTACCCCGACGTGAAGGTCCTCGCCAAGGACACCGCGAACTGGAAGCGCGACGAGGCCGTCAACAAGGTCAGCAACTGGATCTCGGCGTTCGGCGACGACATCGACGGCGTCATCGCGCAGAACGACGACATGGGCCTCGGCGCGCTGCAGGCGCTCAAGGAGGCCGGCATGACGGACGTGCCGATCGTCGGCATCGACGGCATCGCCGACGGCCTCGAGGCCGTCAAGAACGGCGACTTCATCGGCACATCGCTGCAGAACGGCACGGTCGAGCTCTCGGCGGGCGTCGCCTACGCCGCGGCCGTCGTGCGCGGCGCCGACGTCAAGAAGAACCCGGTCTACCTCATGCCCGCGATCACGAAGGACAACGTGGACGAGGCGATCGGTCACGTGGTGACGGAGAGGGACGCCTTCCTGAAGAAGCTCAGCGAGATGACCAACAAGAACCTGAAATCGGGCAACATCGCCTACGAGGGTCTCACCGGCCAGACCGAGTGACGGTCGGCCCGTGCCCCGAGGCGATCGGTCCTCGGGGCACGGGCTCGGTCGAGGAGCAGTCGAGGAGGAGCGGATGCCGACGTACGTCGCGGGAGTGGATTCGTCCACGCAGAGCTGCAAGGTGAGCGTGCACGACCTCGCGACCGGAGAGGTCGTGCGGGTCGGGAGGGCGTCGCACCCGGTCGGCACCGAGGTCGATCCGGAGGGCTGGTGGACGGCACTCCGCGCGGCGATCGCCGACGCGGGGGGCCTCGACGGCGTCGCCGCGATCTCCGTCGCCGCGCAGCAGCACGGGCTCGTCGCCATCGACGCGCAGGGCGAGGTGGTCCGCGACGCCCTGCTCTGGAACGACGTGCGCAGCGCCGACGCGGCGGCCGCACTCGTCGACGAGATCGGCGCTGCGGAGTACGCGCGGCGCGTGGGCGTGGTGCCGGTCGCGTCGTTCACGGCGGCCAAGCTGCGCTGGGTGAGGGACCGGGAGCCGGAGAACGCGGCGAGGATCGCCGCCGTCGCGCTCCCGCACGACTGGCTGTCGTGGCGACTCCGCGGGTACGGCCCGATCGGCGCGAGCGAGCGGGGACCGGATCTCGGGGAGCTCGCCACCGACCGGTCGGACGCGAGCGGCACCGCCTATTGGAGCGCGGCGACGGGGGAGTACGACCTCGATCTGCTGGAGCGGGCCTTCGGCCGCGTCCCGATCCTCCCGCGCGTGCTCGGTCCCGCCGAGCGGATGGGGGTCGCGCGCGGCGGCGCCGTCGTCGGCGCGGGCCTGGGCGACAACGCGGGCGGGGCGCTCGGGCTCGGAGCCGTGCCGGGGGACGCCGTGATCTCGATCGGCACGAGCGGCACCGTGTTCGCCGTCTCCCGGCATCCCCTCGGAGACCCGAGCGGGGTGGTCGCGGGCTTCGCCGACGGCACGGGGAACCACCTGCCCCTCGTCGCCACGCTCAACGCGGCTCGGGTCCTGGACGCGGTCGCCGGGCTGCTCGGTGTCGATCACGGTGAGCTCGCCCGGCTCGCGCTGGACGCGGAACCGGGGTCGGACGGACTGGTGCTGCAGCCCTACTTCGAGGGGGAGCGCACGCCGAACCGCCCGGATGCGACGGCCACGCTGTTCGGCATGTCGCTCGCATCGACCAGACGGGAGACGCTGGCCAGGGCCGCGGTCGAGGGGCTGCTCTGCGGCCTCGCGGACGGCCTGGACGCGATCCGCGGGTGCGGGGTCCCGGCCGAGCGGATCATGCTGATCGGGGGAGCGGCGCGCAATCCCGCCGTGCCGAGGATCGCCGCGCAGGTCTTCGACGCGCCGATCGTGGTGCCGGGCGTCGCCGAGGCCGTCGCGCGCGGTGCCGCCGTGCAGGCGGGGTGGGCGCTGACCGGCGAGCGCCCCGTGTGGGCGGATGCCGAGGCCCGCTCCTTCGCGATGGATCACCGACCGGTCATCCGCGACCGGTACGCCGCCCGCTCCTGAGCGGACGGCGCGCCGGTCACGGCAGGTGCGGCGCGCCGGGGTACGGCTCAGGCGCCCCAGCCGGCCTGCACACCGCCGACGCGCTCGGCGGCGATCCGTGCGAGGTAGCCGGACTCGGCGAAGGCGCGCATGGGATCGGCCGCGAGGCCGCGGGACTCGCGCCACTCCGCGAGGGCGGGGCGCACATCGGTGTAGAACGCGTCCATGAACACCGCGTTGGCGGCGAGCACGTCGCCCGAACGCTGCGCCGACGCGAGGGCGTCGCGGTCGACGAGGAGCGCCCTGGCCGTCATCTCCTGCACGTTGAGCACGCTGCGGATCTGACCGGGGACCTTGTCCTCGACGTTGTGGCACTGGTCGAGCATGAACGCGACGTCGGGGTTGTTCAGCCCGCCGCCGCGCACGACCTCGAACAGGATGCGGAAGAGCTGGAACGGGTCGGCGGCGCCCACGATGAGATCGTCGTCGGCGTAGAAGCGGCTGTTGAAGTCGAAGGACCCGAGCTTGCCGAGGCGCAGCAGCTGCATCACGATGAACTCGATGTTCGTGCCGGGGGCGTGGTGGCCGGTGTCGAGGCACACCATGGCCTTCTCGCCGAGCGCGCTCACCTGGGCGTAGGAGGTGCCCCAGTCGGGGACGTCGGTGTGGTAGAACGCCGGTTCGAAGAACTTGTACTCCAGGACCAGGCGCTGGTCGTCGCCGAGGCGCGCGTAGATCTCCTGCAGCGACTCGTGCAGGCGGTCCTGCCGTCCGCGCAGGTCGGCCTGGCCGGGGTAGTTCGAGCCATCGGCGAGCCAGATCTTGAGGTCGCGGCTGCCGGTGGCGTCCATGACGTCGATGCAGGCGAGGTGGTGGTCGATCGCCTTGCGGCGCACGGCGGCGTCCTCGTGCGTGAGCGCGCCGAACTTGTAGTCGTCGTCCTGGAAGGTGTTGGAGTTGACCGTCCCGAGGGTCACCCCGAGGTCCTCGGCGTGACGGCGGAGGTCGTCGAAGGAGTCCACGAGGTCCCACGGGATGTGCAGCGCCACGGTCGGCGCGAGCGCGGTGTGACGGTGCACCTGCGCGGCGTCCGCGATCTTCTCGTAGGGGTCGCGGGGCGTGCCCGGCGTGCCGAACACCTTGAACCGGGTGCCGGAGTTGCCGAACGCCCAGCTGGGGAGCTCGATGGCCTGACGCTCGAGGGCGGACAGGATGTCGGACGAGAGGATGCTGCTCATGAGGAGTGGCTTTCTGTGAGCTGGTCGTGCAGGTTGAAGACTTCGGGGAGGTTCTGGGCGGCCTGATCGGCACGCCCGTCGAGACCGACGAAGAACTCGGACATCGACGCCTCCCATCGGGCGGCGACCGCGGACGACGCCAGATACTCCCGCGCGGCGTCGTCGTCATCGACCTCGTAGTAGCCGAACAGGACGCTGCGCTCGCGGTCGAGGAAGATCGAGTAGTTCCGCCTGCCCGCAGCGGCGATCTCGGCGAGCATCTCGGGCCACACCGGGGTGTGCCGCTCGACGTAGGCGTCGATCAGCTCGGGGCGCACCTGCAGGGTGAACGCGACGCGGGTCATGGTGCTCCTCCGTGACGTGCGGGCGGGAGAGCCCGCCATTCGGCTATGAATCGTTTCAGACGATAGTCGGGATGTGGATGGCGGTCAAGCGGCGGTTCGGCCGTCCGTCGAGGCGACGGCGGAGGCGGGACCGGTTCAGCGCACCGCGGTGGAGCGGCGGATGACGAGCTCGGGCGGGAAGACCGTCTGCCGGGGGATCAGCTCGGGATCCTCGCTCTCCTCGAGCAGCACGCGGAGCGCCGTGCGCCCGATCGTGGCGCTCGGCTGGCGGATCGACGAGATCGGCACGGCGGCAGCCGCGGCGAAGGCCGTGTCGTCGAACCCGATGAGGGCGATCTCGTCGGGGACCAGCATCCGTCCGTCCACGACGAGCGACTGCAGCAGCCCGAGAGCGACGAGGTCGTTGGCCGCGAACAGGGCGTCCGGCCACTCCCTGCGCGGCCGGGCGAGCACCCGGCGTCCTGCTGCGACCCCCTCCTCCACCGTCATCGCGGGGATCGCCAGGACCTCGAGATCGACGGCGTCCATCGCGTTGTCGACGGCGACGCGCGCTCCGGCGATGCGGTCGGTGACCTGGCGCATGTCCATGGGGCCGCCGACGAAGGCGATGCGGCGCCGCCCCGTCGCGATCAGGTGCTCCACCGCCATCCTGCCGCCGGCGACCGAGTCGACCGAGACGGAGCTGAACCGGCTCGTGCCGCCGAAACGGTCGACGAGGACCGCGCGGATGCCGTGCGACCGCAGCCGCTCCAGCCGGGGGAACACGTCCCCGTACGGCGAGATCAGCACGCCGCGCACCTGCTGCTCCTCGAAGAGGTCGAGGTACATCCTCTCGCGGGAGCTGTCCTGGTCGGTGTTGCCGTAGAGGATGGCGATGCCGTGCCGGGACGCCTCGTCCTCCGCCCCGCGGACCACGTCGTTGAAGAAGGGGTTCTGCCCGTCGAGCACGACGAAGCCCACCGTCGTGGAGACGCCGCCGCGGAGCTTCCTCGCCGCATCGTTGCGGACGTAGCCGAGCCGGTCGATCGCCGTCATCACACGCTCGGCCGCACCGGCCGAGACGCTCTCCGGTCGATTGAGCACGTTGGAGACAGTGCCGACCGAGACGCCGGCCTCGTCGGCGACGTCCCTGATGCTCACTGCCATGCGTGGTCCTCCCTTGTCGACCGCGATGCCGTGCGACCCGGCCTCGGAGCACTGTGTTCGTTCCGTGACTTGACCGGGTGGCGGTGCGATGCCTACAGTAGCCATGAATCGATTCTGAATCGATTCATATCCTATTCAGAACCTCAGCGAGGAGGAAGCCCCGTGCCGAGCAGCGTGCCGAACGCCCCGGGCAGCGATGCGCCCGTGGTCCTCGAACTGTCGAAGGTCGTCAAGTCGTTCGGCGCCGTCGTGGCCCTCCGTTCCGGGAGCCTCCGCCTGCAGGCGGGCTCCATCCACGCCCTCATCGGCGAGAACGGTGCGGGCAAGTCGACCCTCGTGAAGATCGTCGCCGGCCTCTACCGGCGCGACGGCGGGGAGTTCCTCCTCGGCGGGGAGCATGTCGACTTCACCTCGACGGCCCAGTCCAAGGCGGCGGGAGTGGCGGTGATCTACCAGGAGCCGACGCTGTTCCCCGATCTCTCGGTCACCGAGAACATCTTCATGGGCCGCCAGCTGACCGGGAGGCTCGGACGCATCGATCGCAAGGCCATGCGGCACGAGGTCGAGCGGCTGTTCACGCGCCTCGGCGTGACGATCGACCCCGACCGTCCTGCGGAGGGGCTCTCGATCGCCGATCAGCAGGTGATCGAGATCGCGAAGGCCGTGTCGCTCGACGCCACGGTGCTCATCATGGACGAGCCCACGGCGGCCCTCTCGGGGGTGGAGGTCGAGCGGTTGTTCGCGATCGCCCGCAGCCTGCGCGACGAGGGCCGTGGGCTCATCTTCATCTCGCACCGCTTCGACGAGGTCTTCGCGCTCTGCGACACGGTGACCGTCATGCGCGACGGCTCGTACATCTCGACCATGCCGATCGCCGAGACGACGCCCGCCGATCTCGTGCGCCAGATGGTCGGACGCGACGTGACCGAGCTGTTCCCCAAGCAGGACGCCGTCATCGGAGACCCGTTGCTCGAGGTCGACGGTCTCACGAGCCCCGGAGTGTTCCACGACATCAGCTTCACGGTCCGCTCCGGCGAGATCGTGGGCCTCGCCGGGCTCGTCGGAGCCGGCCGCAGCGAGGTCGCACGCGCCGTGTTCGGCGTCGACGGCTATCAGGAGGGCACGGTGACCATGAAGGGCGCCCGCATCCGTCGAGGGCGGCCCACCGAGGCGATGCGCGCCGGCATCGCCCTGGTGCCCGAGGATCGCCGCAAGCAGGGTCTCGTCATCGAGTCCGGCGTCGGGCGCAACATCACCATGGCGATCCGGCACCAGCTCTCGCGTTTCGGCCTCATCACGAACGGCGACGAGAACCGCGCGGCGCGCGTCTGGGCGAGCCGACTCGAGGTGAAGGCGCACGCACTCGACACGGTCGCCGCGACCCTCTCCGGCGGAAACCAGCAGAAGGTCGTCCTCGCGAAGTGGCTCGCCACCGAACCCGACGTCCTCATCATCGACGAGCCCACCCGGGGTATCGACGTCGGGACGAAGTCGGAGGTGCACCGGCTGCTCTCCGAGCTCGCCGGACAGGGCATGGGGATCCTCATGATCTCCTCCGAGCTCCCCGAGGTCCTCGGCATGGCCGACCGCGTCCTCGTCATGCGCGAGGGGCGCATCACCGCCGAGATCGACAGGGCCGACGCCACCAGCGAGAACGTCATGTTCGCCGCCACGCACGCAACGGAGCAGCACTCGTGACCGTCACATCGACCACCCGCATCCCGGTCTCCGGCCTCGCCAAGCACATGGGCGCCATCGGCCGGGCACGCGAGTTCGGCATCCTCATCGCGCTCGCGCTGGTCGTGATCGCCGCGACCGCCAAGAACCCCAGCTTCCTGTTCTCCGCCGACGGATGGCGGGATCTGCTCCTCACGCCGTCGATCCTCGTGCTCGTCGCCATCGGCCAGGCGATCGTCATCATCACGCGCAACGTCGACCTGTCGGTCGGCTCGGTGATGGGCCTGTCGGCCTATCTCACCGGGCGCCTCTTCATCGACCTGCCCGACCTGCCGATCCCCGTCGTGGTCATCCTCGCCGTGGGCCTCGGCGCGCTGCTCGGCCTCGTCAACGGTGCGCTCGTCGCCTTCGCCCGCGTCCCCGCGATGGTCATCACGCTCGGCACGCTCTACGCCTATCGCGGCATCAACGTGATGTGGGCGGGGTCGACGAGGGTGAACGCCTCCGACATCCCCAAGGAGTTCCTGGCGATCGGCACCGGGCAGGTGCTGACGATCCCCATCCTCGCCATCGTCGCGTGCGTCCTGCTGGTCGCGATCGCCTGGTACCTGCGCAACACGAGGGGCGGTCGAGAGTACTTCGCCATCGGGTCCGACCCGGCCGCGGCCGAGCTGTACGGCCTCAGGGTCACCCGCCGCGTGCTCGCCGCGTTCGTGCTCTCCGGTGCGCTCGCCGGGCTCGCCGGGGTGTTCTACGTCGCCCGGTACGGCACCGTGAGCTCGCAGGCGGGCGCCGGGTGGGAGCTGGACGCGGTCGGCGCCGCCGTCATCGGCGGGGTCGCGATCACCGGAGGCGTCGGCACGGTCTGGGGAGCCGCGATCGGCGCGGTCCTCCTCATGACCATCAACAGGGCCCTGCCGATCCTCGGCATCCCCGACTTCTGGCAGCGCGCCGTCGTCGGCGTGCTCATCATCGGGGCCATCGTGCTCGACCGCTGGCTCGCGGTGCGGCAGAAACGGCGACTCATCGAAGCGAGGGATCAGGCATGACCACCCAGACCACACCGGTGACCTCGGGCAACCGCGTCGCGCGCGACTTCGACAAGCCTCTCTGGCGGCGTGTCCTGATCAGCCGCGAGAGCGCGATCGTCGCCCTGCTCGTGATCGTGACCGTGTACGCGATCGCCTCCGTGCGCGGCTTCGGCCAGCCGATCACGCTCACCTACCTGCTGCTCGATGTCGCGCCGATCCTGCTCATCGCGCTGCCGATGACGCTCATCATGATCACCGGGGAGATCGACCTCTCCGTCGGGAGCACCGTCGGCCTCGCCAGCGTGGTCACGGGTGCCGGCGTCCAGGCGGGGATGCCGTTCGAGCTCGCCGCCGTCCTCGCCCTTCTCGTCGGCGGCCTGGGCGGGGCGTTCAACGGGTTCCTCGTGACGGTCGTCGGTCTCCCGTCGCTGGCGGTGACGATCGGCACGCTCGCGCTCTTCCGCGGGCTCGCCGTCGGTCTGCTCGGCACCACGGCGGTGACGGACTTCCCGGAGACGTGGACGGCGCTGGCGAAGGCGAAGATCGCGGGAACGACGATCCCGTACATCATGGTGCCGTTCCTCATCCTGCTGGCGGTCTTCATCGTCGTGCTGCACTTCACGCCCTTCGGGCGGGGCATCTACGCCATCGGCCTGTCGAAGGACGCCGCACGGTTCTCGGGCGTGCACGTCGAGCGCACCAAGTTCGTGCTCTTCGTGCTCGCCGGGCTGGTGTCGGCCTTCGCCGGCATCTACTTCACGCTGAGGTTCGGCAGCGCCCGCGGCGACAACGCCACGGGGCTGGAACTGCAGGTGATCGCCGCGGTCGTGCTCGGAGGCGTCTCCGTCTTCGGAGGACGCGGTCAGCTCTACGGGGTGGTCGCCGCCGTGCTCCTCATCGGAGTCCTCGCCAGCGCCCTGCGGCTGGCGAACGTCACCTCCGACGTGATCAACGTCATCACCGGCGTGCTGCTGGTGGTCTCGGTCGTGGGGGCCAGCATCCTCACCTGGCTCCAACGAGCCCGACGGCGACCTCGTCGTCCCCTCCGCGTCGCAGCACCCACGGCATCTTGACGACGCTGCGTCCCCTCCGGCCGACGGCACCCGTCGCGGTCGACCGCACGAAAGGAAGAACAATGAAGTTTGCACGCAAGCGTGTGGCCGCGGTGGCCGCGGTGGTCGTCGCCTCCGCGCTCGCCCTCTCGGGCTGCGCCGACACCGGCACCTCCGGCGGCGGCTCGACCGGTGACGGCGGCAGCGACAACCTCGCGATCACGTTCCTGCCCAAGAGCCTCGGCAACCCCTACTTCGACACGTCGAGCAAGGGCGGCAAGGCGGCCGTCGAGGAGCTCGGCGGCACGTTCGCCGAGGTCGGTCCCGCCGAGTCCACCCCCGATGCGCAGGTGAGCTACATCAACACCGCAACCCAGCAGGGCGTGGGCGCGCTGGTCGTCTCGGCCAACGACCCCAAGGCGATCTGCGACGCCCTCGACGAGGCCCGCGGGGCCGGCGTCAAGGTGGTCACCTTCGACTCCGACACCAACCCGGAGTGCCGCGACCTGTTCGTGAACCAGGCCACGGCGGAGGGCATCGCCAAGGTGCAGGTCGACCTGATCACCGAGCAGATCGGCGACGAGGGCGAGATCGCCATCGTGTCGTCGACGGCCAACGCGACCAACCAGAACGCGTGGATCGACATCATGAAGGAGCTGCTCGCCTCCGAGCACCCGAACGTGACGCTGGTCGATGTGGTCTACGGCGACGACGACGAGCAGATCTCCTTCGACAAGACCGCCGCGGTGCTGCAGAGCCACCCGAACCTCAAGGGCATCATCTCGCCCACGACGATCGGCATCTCGGCCGCCGCCCGCTACCTGTCCACCTCGGACTACAAGGGCAAGGTCGCGCTGACCGGGCTCGGCACGCCGAACCAGATGCGCGAGTACGTCGCGGACGGTACCGTGACCGCCTTCGCCCTGTGGAACCCGGAGGACCTCGGCTACCTCGCCGCGTACGCCTCGGCGGCGCTCATCACGGGCGAGATCACCGGCAAGGAGGGCGACACCTTCAAGGCCGGCAAGCTCGGCGAGTACACCGTCGGCGCCGACGCCACCGTGCTGCTCGGCGACCCGTACGTGTTCGACAAGAGCAACATCGACACGTTCGACTTCTGAGTCAGGACACACGGAGCGCCCCCGGTCGGAATCCGACCGGGGGCGCTCCGTGTGCGCCTCGCCTCAGCGGGCGAGCGACGCGGTCCAGCGCGCGAGGTGCTCGAGCAGCGGAGCGGCGTCGGCGACGTCCATCCGGCGTGGATCCGCGCCGAAGACGCCGTACAGCGGGTGGTCGACGCGATGGCGATCCTGCCCGTACGGGTCCTCCCCGCTCGGGGCGGGAAACTCCTCGGCCGAGGGGAGCCGTGAGACGTCGACGAGCTCCGGCGAGATCGCGTGCAGGAGGAGCGACTCGAAGCGCCCCGCGTGGTCGGGGGCGACGGGCGGCTCCGGAGCCTGGCCGAGCGTACGGGCCACCGTGCGCAGCGGCGCGTCCGACGAGTTCCACGCGTCGGCGACGCGCGTCACGAGATCGCGCTGCTCGTCGGCGAAGTGCCCGCTGAGGATGACGGCACGGCGCACGCCGAGCTCGTCGAGGCGCACGAGGGTCTCCGTGAGGAGGGTCTCGATCGCGGCGGGGGAGTCGCTCATGATCGTCCACGGATAGCGGGAGTGCTCGCCGCCGACGGCCTGATAGCAGGGCGGAAGGACGATGCCGCCGCCGAGCTCGGCCGCGCGCAGGCAGACGCCGTGGGCCGTGAGGGCGTCGAGGCCGATCGGAAGGTGGGGGCCGTGGAACTCCAGCGATCCCAGGGGCAGGTACGCGACGGATGCCGTGGCCAGTCGCGCCTCGATCTCCCGGGGTGCGAGCCGCTCCGCGGCGGCGGCGGATGACGTGCTCATACGTAGAAGTTCCTCCGCCACTCGAACCCGCCCAGGCGCTCGTGCATCCCCTCGGCGAGACCCTCGCCGTCGGCGAAGGACAGGTTGCGTGCGAGGCGTCGACGCGACGTCATCCCGACGATCGCGGTCGACACCGCGGGGGAGTCGAGGACGAAGCGGACGGCGGCCTCGTCGAGACCCTGGTAGCGCTCCTCGGTGACCTCCTTGACGGCCGCCACCCGGGCCAGGGTCTCAGCGAACCGCTCGCCGCGGAACATCGTCTTCAGCACCGAGCCCTCCTCCCACTCCTCGTAGGTCTGCGGGGTCCACGCCCCGCTGAGCGAACCGGAGTCGAGGGCGACGCGCGCGATGATCGCGGTGCCGGACTCCTGTGCGGCCGGGAACAGCTCGTGCTCCGGCTGCTGCTCGAAGATGTTGTAGATGACCTGGATCGAGTCGACGAGCCCCGAGGCCGCCAGCTCGACCCCCTCATCGGGACGGTAGTCGCGCAGGGAGACCCCGATCCGGTCGATCTTGCCCTCCGACCTCAGCTCGTGCAGGGTGTCGAGCCAGGTCAGATCCCTCATGCCCCCTGGCATCCAGCAGTGCAGCTGATACAGGTCGATGCGGTCGACCCCGAGCCGGCGCAGTGACTGCTCGGCCTGGGCGCGGAGGTACTCGGGACGGTACGCCTCCGCGATGTCGGGGTCGTCGACGGAGGGATGCGGCCAGCGGGGAGGCTGCACCTTGGTGGCAACGCGGATGCGGTCGCCGCTCCACTGACGCAGGGACCTCCCGACGACCTCCTCGCTGTGGCCGGAGCCGTACATCTCGGCGGTGTCGACGAAGTCGACCCCCCTGTCGAAGGCCTCGTGCAGGGTGCGCACGGACTCGTCGTCGTCGACGGGACCCCACTGGCCTCCGAGCTGCCAGGCGCCGAACGCGACCTCGCTGATCTGCCATCCTGTTCGTCCGAACGCTCGTCGATGAACGGTCATGTGCGGGTGCGCTCCTTCACGCTCTGGCGCAGCCGGGCTGCGCGACTCTCCTGTCGAATCTACGGAGACGCGCCGCCGGGGACCCGGCCCAGGGACGGCCAAAACATGGACAGGACGGTCGCGCCACCCCGCATCAGGGGCGCAGCGTCGCGTGGGCGAACCGGCTCGGCGCCACGCCGTACACCCGGCGGAAGGCGCGGGAGAAGTACAGGGGATCCGGGTATCCGACGAGCTGCGCCACCTCGTTCACGCGCAGTCCGGTCGTGCGCAGCAGACCGGCCGCCTCCCGCAGCCGCACGTGGCGGATCCACGCCTGCATGGACTCGCCGACATGACGGGAGAAGAGGCGCTGCGCGGTGGTCTCGCTGCAGCGCGCCGCCTCGGCCACCCTGGCCACGGTCAGCGTCTCGGCGATGTGGTGGCGGATGAACGTCATCATCAGCTCCAGGGAACCGGGCAGCGCGGTCTCCTGCGCCTGGGCGTCCGACCACGCCTCGTTCTCGAGGAGCACCAGCCGGCCGAGCGCGCGGAAGTACTCCTCGTCGAACGACCCCTCGCCCAGCCGTTCGATCGCGATGGTGCCGAACTCGGTGATGCGGCGCGCCGCGGCGTTGCGCATGGAGGACAACCCGGCCCGGAACGCGCCGGGGCTGCCGTGACGAGCCGGATCCTCCAGGAGCGGGTCACCGGGGAGGAAGGCGACGCGCGGCGTCACGGCGGCGGTCCGGTCGTGACGGGGGACCACGTGGAGCGTGCCGATGTGGAAGGGGCCGCGCGTGTGCGCGCGGTACTCGACGTGATGGCTCCACGGCATCCGCACGACGTGCTGCGCATCCACGACGAAGCGCTGGCCGTTGGCGCGGATCTCGCCCCCGCCGCTGACGATCCACACGAAGGACACGCTCTTGACGTGCGGGTTGACGATGCGCTCGCCGGAGGAGAACCGGTACCAGTTCGCCCCGACGACCACGGCGTCGTCGGGGCGGGACGCGGTCACAGGGTCGATGCTAGCCTCTCGTGCGTCTCGGCGAACCGTCGAGGCTCACGATCACGGCACCCGCCTCGTATACGGCGACCGGGTGGGCGAACGGCTGCGGGGTGAGCTGCTCGGCCTCGACCAGTGCGATGTCGGGGAAGGCCTCGATGAGGGCCGTGATCGCCTCGCGGATCTCGACGCGCGCGACCTGCTGGCCGATGCAGCCGTGGATGCCGTAGCCGAATCCGAGGTGCCCGAACGCGTCGCGGGTCACGTCGAACCCCTCGGGGTCCTCGTGCCCCCAGTGCTCGGGGTCGCGGTTCGCCGCCACCGGCGACACCGACACCGAGGTGCCGGCGGGGATCCGCGTGCCGCCGACCTCCACGTCCTCCGTGGCCGTGCGGGCGAACAGCGTGACGAACATCGCGCCGACGCGCATGAACTCCTCGACCGCTGGCCGCACCTTCTCGGGGTCGGCGCGCAGGATCGCGAGCTGGTCGGGGTGGGTGAGGAGGGCGACGGATGCGGTGGCGATGAGGTAGGCCACCGAGTCGCGCCCCGCCCCCATGAGCAGGCGCAGCACGCCCTCGACCTCGATCCGGTCGAGATCGGGGTTGTTCAACAGGTCGGTGATGACGTCCTCGCCGGGATCGTCCGCGCGCTCGGCGAGCAGCGCACGGATGAAGTCGTACTTCTGCTGGGCGGTCGACGCCTCGACGAACAGCGACACGAACGTGTCGAAATGATGGTCGGGGATGCCGATGACGTGGCAGTGCGTGCGTGCGGAGATGTGCATCGCGTAGTCGCGCCACAGGTCGACCTCCGGCCCGAGCTCGCGGAGCCGCTCGATCTGCTCGGCGACCATGGCGCGGATCCACGGCTCGCGCCCGCGGGCCTGACGCACCGAGAAGCGCGGCATCACCGAGCGGCGGAGCTTGGAATGCTCCTCCCCGTCGAGGTTGAGCAGGTTCAGGGCATCCGAGGCCTGCCCCGCCTCGTCGAGGTCGCCGGGGAGCTCGAGAGGCACCGCCTCGGCCGCGGCGGTCTCGCCGTGCGCGGCAGCCGCGTCCTGCGCCCCCGGCCCCACGGGCATGCGGCTCGGGCGCATGCTGAAGCGCGGGTCCTGCAGCACGCTGATCACCTCCTCGTAGCGCGTCGCGACGAGGCCCTCGTGACCGTCTTGGAAGTCGAGGGGCTGGAAGGCCGCGTCCTGTCGCCAGGCGGCCAGCTGCGGGGAGGGCCGCAGGGGCGTCCCGTCCCCGGGCAGGGAGCGGGCGTGGTACGGGCATTCGGCGGGGATCGACATCGATCGTGCTCCTTCAGAGATGGGGGATGGGTGAGGTGTCGGCGACGACGGCGCTGCGCGCCGCCCGGAAGTCCCGCGGCGACGCATTCCAGCCGATGACGCCGCGGAGCCCGCCGTCGGCGTCGCGGCTGCCGAGCACGCGGCCGCGCGCAGCGGCATCGGCGGTGACGTCCTCGAGCGGGTGCTCGGCGTCGAACCAGCCGTAGGCATGGATGCGCGTGCCGTGGATCTCGGACCAGAACAGCGGCACGGGATGCGGGCTCGTGCCGCCCGTCGCCAGACGCAGCCCGACCGCCACGGCCTGCTCGATGGCGTGACTCTGGTGCTCGACGCGCACGGGCCGTCCGGTCGCAGGGCTCGCCCACGCCGCGACATCGCCGACCGCCGAGATTCCCGGGGCTGCGACCCCGTCGACGTCGCAGGCGACGCCGTCGGCCACGTCGAGTCCGGACGAGCGCAGCCACTGCGTGCGGGGACGGCCGCCGATCATGGCGACGACGAGGTCGAACTCGCGCTCACGGCCGTCGGAGAAGACCACGCTCCAGACCTCCGACGCGGGCGACGACGCGGCCACGTCCTCGCGGAGCGCGAGCGCGACGCCGTTGTCCTCGTGCAGGCGGATCAGTTGCTCGCTCAGAAGGGTGCCCGCGCCGCCGAAGCTCAGCCGGCCGGAGCGGCCGACGAGGAGCGTCTCGGCGCCGTGGCCGCGGGCCGCGCTGGCGATCTCCGAGCCCAGGACGCCCGAGCCGACGACGGCCACCCGTCGCGCATCGCGGAGCCGGGTGCGAAGCCGCAGCGCGTCGTCCATGGTGCGCAGCGTGAGGGCTCCGGGCAGGGCGGGGTGGGAGAGCGGTTCCGTGCCGGTCGCGATGACCAGCTCGTCGAAAGGCAGCTCTCCCGCTGAGGTGTGCAGCACGCGGGCCGAGACGTCGACTCCGGTCGCCGAGCATCCCGTCCGCACCTGGATGTCGAGGTCGGAGAGCTCGGCATCGGTGCGGATGGCGGCGTCGGACGGCTCCCACTCGCCCAGGAGGATCTGCTTCGACAGCGGCGGCCGGGTGTAGGGCAGGTGCTGTTCGTCGCCGAGGAGCACGATCTCGCCGTCGAACCCCTCCTGCCGGAGCGTCTCCGCCGTCGTCAGCCCGCCGATCGACGCGCCGACGACGACGACGCGATCGGAGGCGGTCATGAGGCGGTCAGCGTGATCGCCCGCGCGGGGCACAGCCG
Organism: Microbacterium hydrocarbonoxydans; assembly: GCA_040395495.1. Classification (GTDB taxonomy): domain Bacteria; phylum Actinomycetota; class Actinomycetes; order Actinomycetales; family Microbacteriaceae; genus Microbacterium; species Microbacterium hydrocarbonoxydans_D. The sequence continues at coordinate 54,211 of JBEBQG010000013.1, forward strand.
GACGGCGCGCGTCGCGGCGTCGAGATCGGCGCCGCTGGGCTCCGCCTCGAGCAGCAGGACGATGCCGTCGTCGTCCTGGTCGAACACGTCCGGGGCGACCAGGGCGCACTGCCCGGCGCCGACGCAGGCACTGGTCTGAACCACAACGCTCATCGGGTACTCCTCTGTACTTCGTGAACCGACTGGGTCAATTCAAGTCGTCATGTGCCTCGTTCTCCCTGCTCAACCCATGCAATACATGGACTGGACGATCACGCCGTGGGGGCGGGGACAGCGGCGGTCTCCGGACGCGACAGCGCGGCCTCTCGCCAGCGACGGCGCAGGGGTGAGAACCTTGAAACGTTGAGGATGCCGACCGTCAGGGGTGGAGATGGCAGTGGGTGTGAAGGACGTCGCCAAGGCGGCGGGAGTCTCGGTCGGCACGGTCTCGAACGTGCTCAATCGACCGGACCGCGTGTCCGCGCAGACGGTCGAGCGCGTCCAGCGCGTGATCCGGGAGCTCGGGTTCGTGCGCAACGACGCCGCCCGCCAGCTCCGCGCAGGGCGCAGCCGCAGCATCGGCCTCGTCGTGCCTGACATCGGCAACCCCTTCTTCGCCGACGTCGCCAGGGGAGCCGAGGACAGGGCGGCGGATGCCGGGATGACCGTGCTGCTCGGCAACAGCGACGAGCGCGAGGAGCGGCAGGAAGCCCACCTCGACCTGTTCCGGGAGCAGCGGGTGAACGGGGTGCTGCTGTCCCCGGCGTCCGACGACCTCTCCGCGGTACTGCGGTTCGCGTCGGGCGCGATGCCGATGATCCTCGTCGACCGGGAGGTCGAGCAGGGACTGGTGCCCTCGGTGTCCGTCGACGACGTCGAGGGCGGACGCCTGGCCGCGGAGCACCTGCTCGCGGCGGGACGTCGTCGCCTCGCGTTCGTGTGCGGTCCGCAGTCGGTGCGTCAGGTCGCCGATCGCCTGGTCGGCGCCCGAGCGGCCGTCGCTTCACGTTCTGATGCCGCTCTCGAGGTCGTCGAGCGGTCGGCGCTGACCGTGTTGCAGGGGCGGGCGGCCGGCGAGGAGATCCTCGCCAGGGACGCCGCCGATCGACCGGACGCGGTCTTCGCCGCCAACGACCTCCTCGCCGTCGGGCTGCTGCAGGCGTTCAGCTTCGGAGCCGGCATCCGGGTTCCCGAGGACATCGCGGTGGTCGGGTACGACGACATCGACTTCGCGTCCGCCACGGTCGTGCCGCTCAGTTCGGTGCGCCAGCCCGCCCGGCTGCTCGGCTGGACGGGCGTCGACCTGCTGCTGAAGGAGCTGGACGGCGTCGAGCACGAGCGGCGGGTGCGCTTCCAGCCCGAGCTCGTCGTGCGCGAGTCGTCCGGCGTCTGACGCCCGCCGCTCCGGGAGCCGTGCGGTGTGCCGGACCACTTCGTCGGCGCCGCGCACGCGTCGTCGGCGGATCCGCCGGCGTGTCCGCCGACGACGCGGGTCCTGCGCCGACGAAGTGAACGACGCGCGCTCGGGAACCGCTCGATTCGTGACCGCTCCTCGGAGACGTTATGATTGCAAGGCGCATCCGTGCTCTCGGGTCGGATGCCTGGAGTCGTCGCATAGTCAGGCCTAGTGCACCACCCTGCTAAGGTGGAGTCCTCGCAAGGGGACCGAGGGTTCAAATCCCTCCGACTCCGCACATGCAGAAAGACCCTCACGAAGTGGGGGTCTTTCTGCATGTATAGGACGCTGCGGGATTTGGGAGGAGGGAGCGGAGCGACCGACGGCTCCCTCCGACTCCGCACATGCAGAAAGACCCTCACGAAGTGGGGTCTTTCTGCATGTATAGGACGCTGCGGGATCAGCCAGCCGCCAGGACCGAGAGCACGTTGCCCGCCGGGTCGGTGAACCAGGCGATGTCGGGCCCGCGGCCGGGTGCGCCGTGGGCGATGCCCTTGGCGTCCGTGCCGAAATCGGGGTCGGTGTAGATCTTGGTCACCACGCCCCTGGCGTTGAGGTCGTCGACGGCGGCCTCGACGTCGTCGACGGGGAAGTTCAGGATCGTGAAGCTCGCCGGTGTGTGGTTCGGCTTGGAGTACACCAGGATCGAGCCGCCCTGCGGCAGACGGATGTCGAGGAACCCCATCGCATTGACGGAGACGTCGAGCCCGAGCGTGTCGCCGTAGAAGGCGCGGGCCGCGTCGATGTCGTCGACGCTGAACCCGCTGAAGGCGTGTGCGGTCTGGAATGCGGTCATGGATTCAGCATGCGCCCGGTCGTACAGCGTGTCCAGGGCTTCCCCGTCGAGGCGCCCATGAACCGTCCGCGGCCTCGGGTAGGGTCGCCGTCATGGCCACCGCATCGACGCACACACCCCGGCGCGAGGCGTTCGGCTCGCGCAACGTGTTCATCCTGTCCGCCATCGGCTCGGCCGTCGGCCTCGGCAACATCTGGCGTTTCCCGTACGTGGCGTACGAGGGCGGCGGCGGGGCGTTCCTCATCCCCTACCTCTGCGCCCTGCTCACCGCCGGCATCCCGCTGCTGTTCCTCGACTACTCGATCGGCCATCGCTTCCGCGGCTCGGCGCCGCTCGCGTTCCGGCGCCTGCACCGCTCGGCCGAGGCGCTGGGCTGGTGGCAGGTGCTGATCTGCGTCGTGATCGCCGTGTACTACGCCGTGATCATCGCGTGGTCGGCGATGTACACCTGGTTCTCCGCTCAGCTCGCGTGGGGACCAGGCAACGAGAACGACTTCTTCTTCGACGACTTCCTCCGCTCGGCCGACGTCGGCGAGACGGGGGTGTCCACCGAGTTCGTGCCCCAGGTCGGCATCCCGCTCGCCGTCGTCTGGGTGGTGGTGGTCGTCATCATGGCGCTCGGCGTCGCCCGGGGCATCGGGCGGGCCAACACGATCCTGATGCCGCTGCTCACCGTGATGTTCGCGACGCTCGTGGTGCAGTCGCTGTTCCTCCCCGGGGCGCTCGACGGTCTCGACGCCTTCTTCACGCCCGACTGGGCGGCCCTCGCCGACCCCGGCGTGTGGGCGTCGGCGTACGGGCACATCTTCTTCTCGCTGTCGGTCGCGTTCGGGATCATGGTGACGTACTCCTCGTACCTGAAGCGCAAGACGGACCTCACCGGGTCGGGGCTGGTGGTGGCCTTCGCGAACTCCGGGTTCGAGATCCTCGCCGGGATCGGCGTGTTCGCCGCCCTGGGGTTCATGGCGCAGGCGCAGGGCGCCGAGGTCTCGGGCGTGGCCTCCTCCGGCATCGGCCTGGCGTTCATCGCGTTCCCGACGATCGTGTCGCAGGCGACCGGAGGCTCCATCATCGGCGTGCTGTTCTTCGGCGCTCTCGTCTTCGCCGGCGTCACGTCGCTGATCTCGATCCTGGAGGTCATCGTGGCGGCGCTGCAGGACAAGCTCGGCTGGGGTCGGGTGCGCACCACCCTCGTCGTGGCCGTGCCGCTGGCGGTGATCTCGATGATGCTCTTCTCCACGACCACCGCGCTGTCGGTGCTGGACACCACGGATGCGTTCATCAACGCGTTCGGCATCATGGCCGTCGCCCTCGTCTCGGTGGTCGTGGTCGCCTGGCTGCTGCATCGTCTGCCCGCCCTCGCCGACCACCTGAACCGCCGCTCCAGCTTCGGCGTCGGTCGGCTCTGGATGATCCTCGTCGGCGTGCTCGCCCCCGTCGTGCTGGGCTACCTCTTCGTCAGCGAGATCATCGCCAAGACCTCGGAGCCCTACGGCGGGTACCCAGGATGGTTCCTCGGCGTGTTCGGGTGGGGCATGGTCGTCTCGCTGGTCGTGCTCGGCGTGCTGCTGTCGTTGCTGCCATGGGGACCCCGGTCGCACGCACGCGACGACCAGGGCTACGACGAGTTCCTCGCGGCGGAGCACTACGAGGCCGATCGCGACACGCAGCCGGCCCAGGCCGCCGCGCAGAGAGGAGGCGAGGCATGAGCACCACGGCCATCGTCATGATGATCGTCGCCATGGTCACCGTCTGGGGCGGCCTCGTCGCGGCGATCGTGAATCTCGCCCGTCACCCCGAGGTGGCCGAGTCCGAGCCCCAGCCGCCGGTCGAGCTGTAGCCGCCGATCAGCCGGCCGCGCGTCAGGGGTGCACCTGGTTCACGAGGTCGCGCCCGGCCAGCAACCGCGACACGTTCTCGTCGATGAGCTCTCCCGAGCCCACCGGTCGGTTGCCGGCGACATGAGGGGTGATCACGAGGTTCGGCACCTCCCACAGCGGCGAGGAGGCGGGGAGGGGCTCGGTCTTCGTCACGTCGACGGCCGCGGCGCGCAGCCGCCCCGATCCGAGCGCGTGGACCAGAGCCTCCTCGTCGACCGTCGCCCCGCGGCCGACGTTGACGAAGACGGCGCCGTGCGGCAGCATCCCGAAGACGTCGGCGCCGAACACGTCGGCGGTCTCGGCGGTCGCGGGCAGCAGCGACACGAGGATGTCGGTGTCGGCGAGGACCCGGGCGGCGTCGGCCTCGGCGCGCACCTCGAACCCGGAGCGGATGCCGGAGGTGCGGGCGATACCGGTCACCCGTGCGCCGAGGAGCTCCAGCAGCGGGGCGAGATGGGCAGCGATCGATCCGAAGCCCCAGATCGTCACCCGCGCCCCGGCGAGCGTGTGGAGCCGGTGGGTCTCCGGTGCCGCCTGTGCGCGGATGAAGGCCTCGTCCCAGCGGTGGTCGTGCTGCGCGTCGCGCAGGAGGTCGAGCCGTCGGACGGCGCCGAGCACGAGGGCGAGCGCGTGCTCGGCCACGGGCCCGTCGTGCAGCGAGCGGCCGGAGCAGATGCGCACGTCCTCCCCGAATCCGGCGGCCAGCACGACGTCGGCACCCGAGGCGAGAGCCTGGACGAGCCTCAGCCGGGGAAGGGCTCGCGCGGCCTCCTCGAGCGACTCCGGTGGGTTGTGCCATGCGACGAGCACCTCGGCGTCGCGGTGCTCGTGCGGGATGTCCTCGCCGACGTCGTAGACGACGACCTCGGCATCCGTGCGCAGCCGCAGGGCGATGGTGTTCGGAATCAGGATCTTCATGGCGCCTCCGGCACCACCGTATCGTCCGGGCCCCGTCGGGGCGGTGGGGCATGATCGGATCGGGCACGGACGATCGGGCGACCGGTCCCGACCGCGCGCGAGTCTGGTGTCAGAAGGAGGGCCGCATGATCGGAACGATGAACGCCCTGGTCGACCTCGTCGAGCGCGATGCGAGCGCCGAGGTCGACGTGGCCGCATTCGCCCGGGCGCACGGCACGACCGAGTACCACCTGCGGAGGATGTTCTCCGCGCTCGCGGGCATGCCGCTGTCGGAGTACGTGCGACGCCGGCGCATGACGCTCGCGGGCGCCGACATCGTCGCAGGGGCGCCGAACATCCTCGAGGTGGCGGTGCGACACGGGTACGGGTCGGCAGAGGCGTTCGGGAGGGCGTTCCGCGCCGTGCACGGGATCGGACCGTCCGATGCCCGCCGTGACGGCGGCCCTCTCCGTACACAACCCACGCTCCGGTTCCGCCTGAGCGTCGAAGGGAGCACACCCATGGACGTCACCATCGTCACCACACCCGCCCTCGTCCTCGCCGGGCACGCCGCGCGCGTCCCGCTGATCCACCGCGGCGTGAACCCGCAGATCCAGGAGCACATCGCCGCGATCCCGCCCGAGGAGCATGCACGGCTCAAGGCGCTCTCCGACGCCGAGCCCGGCGGCATCCTCGCCGTGACCGCCGACGTCGAGCCCGACGCCCCGGAGGGGACCGAGCTCACCTACCTGCACGGCGTCGCGCTGACCGTGTCATCACCCGTCCCCGAGGATCTCGACGTGATCCGCGTCGACGCCGGATCGTGGGCGGTGTTCGCGGCCGAAGGCCCGTTCCCCGACGTGCTGCAGTCGCTCTGGGCGGCGACCGCCACCGAGTGGTTCCCGTCGAATCCGTGGCGGCTTCGCCCGGGGCCCTCGATCGTGCGGTACCGCTCGTTCACGGGCACGCACGCGTCCTGCGAGCTCTGGATCGCGGTCGAACCGGCCTGACATCGCCCGGCAAGCCCCTGTACCCCGCGGTGGTCCCGCCACTACGGTTCGCGTATGAGCACGGCCAAGGATGCGGCGCGCGCCGCGAAGCGGTCCACGACGTTCCGTCGCACCGCGCGGACGGGGTACGTGGTGCTCGGGATCGTGCACATCGTGATCGGATGCGTCGCGATCTCCGTCGCCGCGGGGACCGGGGGCGATGCGGATCAGGACGGCGCCATGGAGCAGATCCGGCACACCGCCGTCGGCGGGCTGCTGCTGCTCATCGTCGGGGTGGGCCTCGGGGCGCTCGCGGTCTGGCAGATCGCGAGCGCCTTCCTCATGACCGATGCCGAGGAGGCTCGGAGATGGGCGCGCCGGGTGAAGAGCGCCGGCATCGCCGTCGCGTACCTGGCCGTCGCGAGTATGGCGTTCGTGTACGCGGTGGGTGGGAGGGCGGACTCGGAAGAGGCCTCGCAGACGCTGAGCGCGCGGATCCTCGCGGCGCCCGGTGGCGTGGTCCTGCTCGTCGTCGTCGGGATCGGGGTGGTGGCGGTCGGGGTGGGCTTCGTGGTCGGCGGGTTCTCCGGTGTCTTCGCGAAGACGCTCGACCTCCCTCCCGGTACGGCTGGCTCCGGCATCCGTCTTCTCGGCTCGATCGGCTACATCTCCAAGGGCCTCGCCGTCGTCGGAACCGGCACGCTCTTCGTGATCGCCGCCCTCACCCAGGAGCCGCGACGAGCCGCGGGACTCGACGCCGCGCTGCACGGCCTCCTGCTGTTGCCGTGGGGACGCGTCGCGCTCTGGTGCGTCGCGGCCGGTCTCGTCGTCTACGGTCTGTTCTGCATCACGAGGGCGCGGTTCGCCCGCATGTGACGCCGCGGCTCAGGCCGCAGCCGGCTTCTCGTTCCACACCAGGAGGAACGCGCCCAGTGCGATCATCAGACCGCCGCCGATCCCGCCCATGGCCTCCAGCCGTCGCGGCGACCGGCCGAACCAGTCGCGGGCGGCGCTCGCGAGCAGCACCCACACGGCGTCGCACGTGACCCCGATCGAGACCACGACGGCGCCTAGCACGAGCAGTTGCAGAGGCACGGAGCCGGCGTGCAGGTCGACGAACTGGGGGAGGATCGCGAGGAAGAACGCGATCGACTTCGGGTTGCTCACCCCGACGACGAAGCCCTCGACGAGCAGGCGCGCCCCCGAGCGCTGCGGCTGCGCGCCGGCGATGGCGCCCGCGGCATCCTTCCGGTGCCGGATGGCCTGGATGCCGAGGTAGACGAGATAACCCGCCCCGAGCACCTTGACGATCGTGAACAGCACCACGGACTGCGCGATGACCGTGCCGACGCCCAACGCGACGCCGACCACGAGCACCAGCGACCCGACGGCGGTGCCCAGGATGCTGAGGAACCCGCCCGCGCGGCCCAGCGCCATCGCCCTGCCGATCGTGAAGAGGACCGTGGGCCCGGGGATCACGACCATGATGAACGCCGCGACGACGAAGGTCGCGAGGGTCTCGGCGCTGAACATGGTGCGATCCTACGGCGCGGCCCCGGCATCCGGTGCCGGATGAGAAGCTAGAAGGATGAGCACTCCGAGCGATCCCGCACCGCTGACGGCAGAGGAGGTGCTCCGCCTCCGCGCGGACTTCCCCATCCTGCAGACCGAGGTGAACGGGCATCCGCTGTCCTACCTCGACTCCGGGGCCACGTCGCAGCGCCCGCTGGCGGTGCTCGACGCCGAGCGCGAGTTCGCGACCACCATGAACTCGGCCGTGCACCGCGGGGCGCACACGCTGGCCGCCGAGGCCACGGAGCTCTTCGAGGACGCGCGCTCGACCCTCGCCCGCTTCATCGGGGCCCGCGACGACGAGGTCGTCTGGACCTCCAACGCGACCGAGGCGATCAACCTCGTCGCCTACTCCCTCTCCAACGCCTCGCTCGGGCGCGGGGGAGCTGCGGCCGCGCGGCTGCGTCTCGGCGCGGGCGACGAGATCGTCACCACCGAGATGGAGCACCACGCCAACCTCATCCCGTGGCAGGAGCTCGCCGCCCGCACCGGTGCGACCCTCCGCGTGATCCCGCTCGACGATGACGGCGCCCTGCGGCTCGACGTCGCCGCCGAGCTGATCGGCGAGCGCACGAGGATCGTCGCGGTCACGCACGTCTCCAACGTGCTCGGCGTGATCAACCCCGTCGAGCAGCTGATCGCCCTCGCGCACGCGCACGGCGCCCTCGTGCTGCTCGACGCCTGCCAATCGGCCCCGCACCTGCCGCTGGACGTGAAGGCGCTCGACGTCGACTTCGCCGTGCTCTCCGGGCACAAGATGCTCGGCCCCACCGGCATCGGCGCGCTCTACGGACGCCGCGAGCTGCTCGAGGCCATGCCGCCGTTCCTCACCGGCGGCTCCATGATCACCACCGTCACGACGACCGAGGCCGAGTACCTGCCGCCGCCGCAGCGCTTCGAAGCCGGCACCCAGCGGGTCTCGCAGGCGATCGCGCTCGCCGCGGCCGTCGACTACCTCTCGGCCGTGGGGATGCCGCGCATCGCGGCGCACGAGGCCGCGCTCGGACGGCGTCTGGTCGACGGGCTCGGCGCGGTCGAGGGCGTTCGCGTGCTCGGCGCCGGCATCGACCTGCCGCGCGTCGGGCTCGCGAGCATCGACGTGGCCGGTATCCATTCGCACGATGTCGGCCAGTTCCTCGACGACCTCGGCATCGCGGTGCGCGTCGGCCACCACTGCGCCCAGCCGCTGCACCGCCGGCTCGGCGTCACCTCGTCGACCAGGGCGAGCACCTATCTCTACACGACGGATGCCGAGGTCGACGCCGCGATCGCCGGCACCGCCGCCGCCATCGAGTTCTTCCGGAGGGGCGCATGAGCGACCTGCAGAACCTGTACCAGGAGCTGATCCTCGACCACTCGCGCACCCCGCACGGGTTCGGGCTGCGCGGCGAGATCGCCGCGCAGTCGCACCAGCTCAACCCCACCTGCGGCGATGAGGTCACCCTGCAGGTGCATCGCGCCGCCGACGGCACCATCGAGGCCATTGCGTGGGAGGGGCACGGCTGCGCGATCTCGCAGGCCTCCGCCTCGCTGCTGTCCGAACTGGCTGAGGGGCTCACCGTGCCCGAGCTGGAGGTGCGCATCGCGTCCTTCCGCGAGGCGATGCGCTCGCGCGGCAAGATCGAGCCCGACGAGGAGCTGCTCGGCGACGCCGCAGCCCTCGGCGGGGTGTCGAAGTACGTGGCCAGGGTCAAGTGCGCCATGCTCGCCTGGGTGGCCGCGGAGGATGCTCTCGCCAAGGGCTGAGCGCACACGACCATGCAGCTCGCACCCCTGCCCGCCGACCGCTTCGACGCGTGGCGGTCCGCCGCGCGGGATCGCATCGCCGCCCGCAGCGACCGTTCGGGCCTTCGCATCGGCAGGGATGCCGAGGAGTACGCCGACCGGTTCCTGACCGAGCTGCTGCCCGAGGGGGCCGCATCGCCGACCTCGCTCATCCTCGTCGTCGGCGACGACGACCGCGAGCGGGGCACCGTGTGGCTCGGCGCGGCCGGAGACAAGGTGTTCGTCGTCGATCTCGACCTCGACGACGGGGTGTCCACGGCGGCCCTGGGCGAGCTGTACGACCTGATCCTGCGTATCGCCCGCGACCGAGGGGCCTCGCGGCTCAGCATCGCGCTGCATCCGGACGACCGCATCGGGCACGCTCTGATCGCGGGGCGCGGTTTCACCCTGGCCTCGATCCAGATGCTCCTCGAACCGCTGCCGGTGCGCGATCCGGCCCCCCGGGTCGAGGTGAGCGCGATGACCGCCGAGCGGTACCGTTCCTTCGCCGCGCACTCCGAGGCCGAGTTCGCCCTCGACCTCGCCGCATCCGGGCGGTACACCGAGGAGGAGGCCGTCGCGGAGTCGCACCGCCAGATGCTGCTCGAACTGCCCGGCGGGGTGGACACCCCCGGGCAGTCGCTGCTGACGGCATCCGTGGACGGCGAGGAGGTGGGCATCCTGTGGGTGGGAGCCCGGCTGCGCGACCGCAGCCCGCACGCCTTCGTGCTCGACATCGAGGTGGCGCAGGAGCATCGCCGCCGGGGGTACGGACGCGAGCTCATGTACGCCGCCGAGCGTGAGGCGCGAGCCATCGGGGCCGACTCGGTCGGGCTGCACGTCTTCGGGTTCAACGAGAGCGCGATCGACCTGTACGAGCGGCTGGGGTACCGCCGTACGGAGGAGTCCTTCTTCCTCGATCTCTGACGATGTCGACGGCGGGAATACGCGGGCGCCGCCGCGCGGTTTCGCCCTGCATGACAACTCTCGGAATCATCGGCGCAGGACACATCGGATCGCAGATCGCGCGCGCCGCGATCGCTCAGGGCTACGAGGTCGTGATCGCGAACTCCCGGGGCCCGGAGACGCTCGCCGACCTCGTCGCCGACCTCGGACCGCACGCCACCGCCGCCACCGCCGAGGAGGCGGGTGCCGCCGGCGACGTGGTCGTCGTGACGGTGCCGCTGCGTGCCATCGACCAGGTCCCCGTCGAGCCGCTCGCCGGCAAGATCGTCCTCGACACGAACAACTACTACTTCGAGCGCGACGGGCACATCGACGCCCTCGACCGCGGGGAGACGACCACCTCCGAGCTCCTCCAGCAGCACCTGCCGACCTCGAAGGTCGTCAAGGCGTTCAACCACATCGGGTCCGGCGACATCACCACCACGGGCACGCCGGCCGGAACCCCCGACCGCCGCGCGCTGGCGACCGCGGGCGACGACGCCGAGGCGGTCGACTTCGTCACGCGCTTCTACGACCGCGCCGGCTTCGACACCGTGAACATCGGCCCGCTCAGCGAGTCCTGGCGCGTCGAGCGCGACCGCCCGGCCTACGTCGTGCGCCAGAACGCCGACGAGCTGCGGGCGAACCTCGCGATCGCCAACCGCCTGCCCTGAGCCTGAGCCTGCGCCGGAGGTCGCCGGCGGAGAGAACGCAGAGGGGCGGATGCTGCGGCATCCGCCCCTCCGCGTCTGTCCGGTGACATGTGACGGCCGCTTGGGATACCAAAAGTTGGGAATCCCTCTCGCCGAGTGAGAGAATTCAGGCATGACGGGGGCGGGGGCTGCCGGCGAACTCGAGTCGGCGAGGGTGACGCGCATCCTGCGCGACGACATCATCCTCGGCCGCCGCGCTCCCGGTTCGAGGCTGGTGGAGCGGGACATCGCCGCCGAGCTGAACGTGTCGCGCCTCCCCGTGCGGGAGGCCATCCGCGCTCTCGTCGGCGAGGGCATCGTGATCTCGCGGCCGCGCACCTGGGCGGTGGTGCGGGAGTTCACGCACCGCGACGTGCAGGACTTCGGCGAGGTGCGGGAGGCGATCGAGACGCTGATCTTCGTATTCGCGGCGCAGCGGCACGACGAGGCGGGGCTCGCGCGGGTGCGCGGCGCCTACGAGCGGGAACGGGCAGCCGCCGAGAACGGCGACGTCGACGCCGCGCGGACGGCGGCCGCGGAGTTCCACGAGATCGTGGCGGATCTGGCGGGCAACGAGATGCTCTCGGAGCTGATCGGCGTGTTCGTCACCCGGTTGCGCTGGCTGTTCGGGCAGCACGACGACCTGTCGGCGATGGCCGAGGAGCACCGGGTGATCCTGGCGGCGCTCGAGGCGCGTGACGCCGAGTCGTTGCGCCGCATCATCCCTCTGCACCTCGCAGGCGGCCAGGAGGCCGCGCTGCGTCGACTCGCCAACGGGAACTACTCCATCTGACCTTCCTCCCGGCTTGGGGAATAGACGGGGGAGGGGTATCGTTGTCCTCGATCAGATACCCCTAGGGGGTATCCCGGTCCCCACCGGGGACCGCCGTCGAGAAGGAAGCAGAGATCATGAACACCACCACCTACGCCGTCACCGGGATGACCTGCGGGCACTGTGAGGGCTCCGTGCGCAGCGAGGTCGCCAAGGTCGAGGGTGTGACCGGCATCCAGGTCTCCGCCGCCGACGGCAGCCTCGTCGTCTCGTCCGACTCCGCCCTCGACGACGCCGCCATCCTGGCCGCCGTCGACGAGGCGGGCTACAGCGCCGTCCGCGCCTGAGTCCGGCCGTGTCGGGCACAGCGGTCACCTACGATCTCGACATCGGAGGGATGACCTGCGCATCCTGCGCCTCGCGGATCGAGAAGAGACTCAACCGCATCGAGGGCGTGGCGGCATCCGTCAACTACGCCACCGAGAAGGCGCACGTCGAAGCGGCGCCGGGGGTGGACGTCGACGACCTCATCTCCGAGGTCGTGCGCACCGGCTACTCCGCGGCGCTCCCGCGCGAGGAGGAGGCGCCCGACGTCGACCCGGCCTACCGGCTGCTGCGCCTGCGTCTCATCGTCGCGGCGATCCTGGCCGTGCCGGTGATCGCCCTGTCGATGGCGGAGCCGCTGCAGTTCCCCGGCTGGCAGTGGGTGTCGCTCGTGCTCGCCACACCGGTCGTCCTGTGGGCCGCCTGGCCGTTCCATCGGGCGGCCTGGCTGAACGCCGCGCACCGGGCGGTGACCATGGACACCCTGATCTCGGTCGGGGTGACGGCCGCCTACCTGTGGTCGCTGTACGCGCTGTTCTTCGGCACCGCGGGGATGTGGGGCATGACCCACCCCTTCCGGCTCACGATCGAGCGCGGCGACGGTCTCGGCAGCATCTACCTCGAGGTCGCCGCGGGCGTCACGCTGTTCCTCCTGCTCGGCAGGTTCCTGGAGCAGAGGTCCAAGCGACGCGCGGGCGCGGCTCTGCGAGCCCTCGGGGAGCTCGGTGCCAAGGACGTCTCCGTCGTGCGCGGCGGCGTCGAGGAGAGGATGCCGCTCGGCCGGCTGCTCGTCGGCGACACGTTCGTCGTGCGACCGGGTGAGAAGATCGCCACCGACGGCATCGTGCTCGACGGCACGTCCGCCGTCGACGCCTCCATGCTCACCGGCGAGTCCGTGCCGGTGGAGGTCGGGGTCGGGGACGCGGTCACCGGAGCGACGGTCAACGTCGGCGGACGGCTGACGATCAGGGCGACCAGGGTGGGCGCCGACACCCAGCTGGCACGCATGGCGACGCTCGTCGAGGAGGCGCAGTCCGGCAAGGCCGAGGCACAGCGCCTCGCCGACCGGCTGTCGGCCGTGTTCGTGCCGATCGTGTTCGGAATCGCGCTGGTGACGCTGGTGACCTGGCTGCTCCTCGGCGGAGGCGCGGCCGGGGCGTTCACGGCCGCGGTCGCCGTGCTGATCATCGCCTGCCCCTGCGCGCTCGGACTGGCGACCCCCATGGCGCTGCTCGTCGGCACGGGCCGTGGCGCGCAGCTGGGTGTGCTCATCAAGGGACCCGAGGTGCTGGAGTCCACGCGACGCGTCGACACGATCGTGCTCGACAAGACCGGCACCGTCACCTCGGGTCGTATGACGCTCGTCGACATCGTCCCCGCGTCGGGCCAGGACGAGCTCGAGCTGCTCCGCCTCGCCGCCGCCGTGGAGGACGCCTCCGAGCATCCGATCGCCCAGGCCGTCGTCCGCGGCGCGACCGAGCGCATCGGAGAACTGCCGGAGGTGTCCGGATTCCAGAACGTGCAGGGTCGCGGCGTCACGGGCGTCGTCGACGGTCACGCCGTGCTCGCGGGACGGCCGTCGCTGCTCGCCGACTGGTCGCTGCACCTGGACGACGATCTCGCCGCGGCGTTCGCCAGGGCGGAGGACGAGGCGCGCACCGCCGTGGCGGTCGCGTGGGACGGGGAGGTGCGGGGAGTGCTCGTGGTGGCCGACCGCGTCAAGCCGACCAGCGCCGAGGCGATCGCCGCGCTCCGCGGGCTCGGGCTCACCCCGGTGCTCCTCACGGGCGACAACGCCGCAGCGGCGGCGCAGGTCGCCTCCGCGGTGGGGATCGAGCAGGTGCGTGCCGGTGTGCTCCCCGAGGGCAAGGTCGCCGAGATCACCGCTCTGCAGCAGCAGGGCAGGGTTGTGGCGATGGTCGGCGACGGCGTGAACGACGCCGCAGCGCTGGCACAGTCCGACCTCGGCATCGCCATGGGCACGGGCACGGATGCCGCCATCGAGGCATCCGACCTGACCCTGGTGCGCGGCGATCTGTGGGGTGCCGTCGACGCCATCCGGCTCGCCCGCCGCACGCTCGGCACGATCCGCGGCAATCTGTTCTGGGCGCTGGCGTACAACGTCGCCGCGCTGCCCCTCGCCGCCCTCGGGCTGCTCAACCCCATGCTCGCCGGAGCCGCCATGGCGTTCTCCAGCGTGTTCGTGGTGCTGAACAGCCTGCGACTGCGGCGATTCCGCAGCGCCGCGCCCGGCGCCGTCGACTAGAGGCGGGGTCCGGCCGTGGCTATATTTGGGCTACGGAACATCCGGACGGGCGTGCACTGGGGAGCGATATGCGGGCTGTCGCTTTGATCGTGGGAGGCCTGCTGCTGGTCGGCGGCGCGGTCGTCGTCGTGTCCGCCGACCAGCAGCGCGCACAGGCGGTCAGCGACGCGAAGACGGCGGTCGCCGAGGCGAAGCAGCTGCTCGACGCGAAGAAGGAGAGCAACCTCCGACTCGCGCAGACCCTCACGGAGCTGCGGTCGAGGATCGCCGAGCAGGACGCGCAGCTGTCCGACACCACGGGGCTCCTGCCGTGATGAGGAGGTCGGTCGCGATCGCCGCCGTGGCCGGGGTGCTTCTCGCCGCGGGCGTCGTCGACAGGGCGGAGGCCCTCGACGCCGAGCGGGCGACCGCGGTGGCTGAGCTGCACGAGCTCGCCGTCTCGCTCGACACGGCCCAGCAACGCACGGATCGGCTGAACGGGACGGTCGACGCGGCGCAGAAGGAGACCGACGAGCGGGCCGCCGTGCTCGAGGTGCGTCCGGCCTTCGTCGCCGAGGTCGGTGCCCTCGCGGCCGCGCTGAGCGGGGCGGAGGGCAAGGTCGACACCTCGGCCGACCGCGCATCGGCCCTGTCGGCGCAGCAGGCCGTGCTGGCCGAGCGCCGCGATCCGTCCGTGGTGGTCAACGCCACCGCCACGATCCACGCCCTCACCGAGAAGATCACCGGCGACGTCGCCGCCTGGCAGGCCACGCGGTTCACGGGACCGGGCGGGCCCGCCTGGTCGTCGAGCGGGCCCGACGGCTACGCGCGGGTCAGGGCCGCTCTCGACCGCGTCGGCGGCGGCGGCGTGGGGCTGTACGAGTCCGCGTCGTGCGCGGGGGGCAGCGCCGCGGCGTGCGCCAACAGCAACGGGTACATCAAGTACCGGGCCGACATCGCCGGATGGAGCACCGATCGGCTGAACTGGGCGATGGCCCACGAGCTGGCGCACATCTACCAGTTCCAGGTCTGGGGCGCCCTCACCTCGTCCAGCGCCTACCAGTCGATGTTCGGCGGCGACCCGGAGTTCCTGGCGAACTGCATGGCCGCCGTGCGCGGCTTCCCCGGCTCGGTCGGCTGCGACGGCGACCAGCAGGCGTGGGCCTCCGGCATCTGGGTCGGCGCCGTGCGCTGACCCCGCGCCCCCGTCCCCTTCTCCCTCTTCGCCGAGACCTGCAGTTCCCGCCGAGACCTCACGGTGCAACGGCAGGTCTCGGCGAGAACTGCAGGTCTCGGCATCCCGGGGGAGGGGGAGGGGAGGGGGAGGGGGAGGGGAAGAGGGGGGCTAGATCGGGGTGGTCGTGTCGATCGCCTCGCGCAGGGGGCCTCGCATCGCGCGCCAGTACGAGGTCGGCGCGAGACGGGTGAGCACGTCGATCAGACGCGCCTCGCGGCCGACCATGACCCGCGGCCGGCGCCGCTCGGTCGCCCGCACGATGCGCGCAGCGGCGTCGGCGGGCTCGGTGTGGTACATCGCGGCCTGGGCCGCCGCCGCGCGCTGGGCGACCGCCGGGTCGATCGCGGCGGCGTAGCGTCCGTGCAGGATGATCCCGGTGCGCACGCCCGCCGGATACACGGCGCCCACGCTGACGGACGTGCCCTCGAGCTCGTGGCGCAGCGCCTCGGAGAAGCCGCGCACGGCGAACTTGCTCAGCGAGTACGGGATGCGCCCGGCCGGCGCCGCGAGGGCGTAGACGCTCGCGAGATGGGTGATGTGCGCGGCGGGCTGCGCACGCAGGGCGGGGAGCAGCGCCTTCGTGATCGAGACCGTCCCCCACAGGTTGACGTCGACCAACCAGCGCATCTCCTCCATGGTGAGCTGGTCGAGGGTGCCGAGCATCGACGAGCCGGCGCACGTGATCAGGGCGTTGACGCGCGGGTGCGCGGCCGTGATCTCGGCCGCCGCCGCGAGCACGGCCTCGTCGTCGCGCAGGTCGACCACGTGCGAGGTGACCACGTGCGGGGTGACCGCGGCGGGCGCCCCGGCATCCGTGATCTCGGCGACGAGCGCGTCGAGGGCCTCGGCGTTGTGGTCGACGAGCGCGAGGTGCGCCCCCGCGGCGGCGAGCTGCCGCGCGATGTCGGCGCCCATGCCGCTCGCCGCACCCGTGATGACGGTCGTGCGGCCGGCGAGTTCGAGTCGCTTCATGCATCCTCCTCGTGGCGTGCTCCGGGTGCACGCCGCAGGCGTCGTCGCGGGCGGGGACCAGCGATCCCGATCCATTCTGGCCGACCTGCGGGAGAGGCGATACGGGTACGCTCATGGAGAGGAGGTAGCGGTGGGACGAACTGCGGATGCCATCGCCGAAGGCGTCGCGATCGCGACGTCTGCCGCGCGCCTCGCCGTGAAGAACCACATCCTCGTCGGGACGATCGCCGAGGACGGCGTCTTCGACACCGAGAAGTACGTCGACGACGCGCGGGAGGCGCTCCGGGCGATGGCCGAGGAGTCGGAGGAGGCGGAGAAGACGCTGACCGCCCTGCGCAAGCGCGCCCGCGGCCGGCACTCCGATCCGGTGGGCACGCACGACTACCGCGACCGCGACGTGCGCAACCTGCGCCGCCGTGCCAAGCAGTCGCACGGCGTGGCCACGAGGCTCCGGGAGATGATGGACGATCCGGAGGAGCTGGGCGTCATCGTCGAGGAGGCGCGTAAGGCGGCCTGGGCGGATGTGCGGCACAACCTCGACCGACGGCTCATCGTCGAGGGCATGCGTCCGGATCAGGATCCCGACTACGAGCGCATGCGCGAGGCGCGGATGCAGGCGCTCCGCCTCGTCGACCTCCAGGCGCTGTCCTCGCAGCAGCGCGCGCGGGCGAAGAGGCTCAAGAAACAGGAGCGCGTGGCCGAGAAGGAGGCCTCGAAAGCGGGGTCGAAGAAGGGCTCCAAGCGCCCCTGAGGCCCCGTTTCGCTTTCTGGGAAAGACTGTTGTAGGCTGTTCCACGGCCCGCTGAGCGGTGAGTTCCGGGCCATGCGCCTCTAGCTCAATGGATAGAGCATCTGACTACGGATCAGAAGGTTGGGGGTTCGAGTCCCTCGAGGCGCACACTGTGTTGAGACAGTACAGGAACGGCTCCCACTCCGGTGGGGGCCGTTTCTGCGTGTGGGCGGTGCCGTCCCATTCGGCCGTGTGGGCGGTGCCGTCTGCAGGCCGAGTTCCCTTCTGCGGGTCGAGAACCCCCGGATGCGGCATCCGGACGAGCCACGGGCCTGCGGACGGTACACGGGATCCGGCATCCGTCCGGCCCGCGGACCTGCGGACGGGACACGGGGACAGGCCGGTCGGCCGGCGTCGGTCCCTCAGGATAATCTCGAAGGTGTGACTGCATCCCGAGCCGAGGCCGCGTACTCCCGCGCTGTCACGGCGTTCAGCACGCCGACCCTCGGCCTCCTGCACGGTCGGTTCGCGCCCTTCGTCGTGGCCTCGCTGTCGGTGCTGTTCACCGCTGATCGTGCGTCCGTGCCGATCTCCGAGGCGCATGCGGAGCTGTCCGAGGTGCTCGATGAGCTGAGGGCGGCCGGCTACGACGACGAAGACGGCCGACGGATGCCGACGGGCGGCGGCCGTGACGTCTGCCGGCAGTGGGTGCGCCTGGGGTGGCTCGTGCAGCAGATCGACGACGACGTCGAGGTGTACCGGCTCTCGGCGCACGCCGTGGAGGCGTTGGAGATCGCGGGGCGGACGGGCGGCGGGCGCACCCGTGTGTCGAACTCCCGCGTCCGCACGCTGCTGGAGGCCGTGGAGCATCTGGCCGACAGCGCCGAGGCCGACCCCGCGCGCCGGCTCGCCCGGCTGCGCGAGGAGCGCGCCGTGATCGACGCCGACATCGCGCGGATCGAGGAGTCCGGCATCGCCGACCCGCTCGACGACGACGAGCTGCTCGAAGAGGCCGAGAACGTGCTGCACCTGGCGCGCGAGCTCCCCGCCGACTTCACCCGCGTCGCGGAGTCCCTCAAGGCCATGCAGCGTGACGTCGTGGCGCACCTCCGGCGTGACGAGCGTCCGACCGGGGAGGTGCTGCGCGAGTATCTCCAGCGTGCGCAGGACGTGATGCAGTCCACCCCGGAGGGGCGGGCCTTCGCCGGCGCGCTGCGGCTGATCGGCGATCCTGATCGCATCGACGCGCTGGCCGACCAGCTGCGCGGCCTGCTCGGCCAGCCGTTCGCCCGCATGCTCGATGCGGGGCGACGTGCCGAGCTCGACGCCATCGGACGGCGGGTCGAGCTCGGCGTCGAGGAGGTGCTGGCGGCGCAGCGCCGGGCGTCGCACGTCATCACCGGGCAGGTGAAGACGCACGACCCGCTGCGCGACCGCCAGATCGACGACCTGCTGCGCGATGTCATCGCCGGCCTCCACGCGGGCGGCGGCACCGGCTCGGTCGTCGACCCGGTGCGCAGCATGCCGCTCGTCGACCTCGGCCACCTCCGGCAGACGGCGGGCGACATCCGCCCGCCGGGGGCGCCGGCGCCGCTGGCGGATGCCGACGACGTCGAGTTCGTCGACGCCGACACCCGTGCGTGGGGAGGGCCGCGGTACGCCGAGCTGGAGGAGTACGTCTCGGGGCTCGGCGAGGAGTTCGACCTCGGCACGGCGTTCGCGGAGGCCGCGGAGGACACCCGTCGCCCGGTCGACCTGGTCGGCCTGCTCGAGATCGCCCACCGCAACGGCATGAACGAGGGCGACGACGTGTCCGTCGTCGTCGCCCTGCGCCCGGACGGCACGACGCGACGGTTCGCGTTCGGAGCCGTGACGGCGCGGACCACGAAGGACCAGGAACATGACTGATGACGACCTCGTGACCGAGGCGCCGGCCGACGAGGCGTTCATCTCGCCGGTCGCGATGGAGGACGACCTCGGGGAGCACTTCCCCGGCGATCGCGGCACTCTCGACCCCGAGATCCGCCGGGTGCTCGTGCACATCCTGCAGCGCCGGTTCATCTCGGCCGAGCGCAACCGCCGCGAGTGGACGCTGTTGCGCGACCACCAGCAGATCATCGAGTCGCGGCTGAACGACCTGTACCTTCGGCTCGTCGTCGATCACGGACGCGGGTTCGCCTACAAGCAGCAGATCCGCTCCGACGAGGTCGACATGCCGGTGCTGCTCAAGGACACGCCGTACTCGCGGGCCGAGACGCTGGTGCTCGTGCATCTGCGCACCGTGTATCAGAGGGAGTCCGCGGCCGGCGAGGCGTCGGTGCGCATCGACGTCGAAGACGTGGAGCAGACCGTCCTGAGCTACTTCACGGATGTCGAGGGCAGCACGGCTAGGCAGCAGAAGGCGATCAGGAACGCCCTCGACCGCCTCGATCGGGAGGGCATCGTGCAAGAGGAGAGCAGCGGGCGGTACCGCATCACCGCGCTGGTCGAGGTGGTGCTCAGCGCCGAGACGCTGAGGGAGCTGCGCGAGTGGCTGCGCGCTCGGGAGGCGGTCGCCCGATGACCATGGTGGACACGCTCTTCGGGCTCATCCCGGCGGAATCCCGAGGGCAGCAATGGGTCGCCGAAGACCTGCAGCTGATCAACTGGGGCGGCTACGACGGGGGCCCGCACCGCATCCGGTTCTCGCCGGACGCCACTCTGCTCTGCGGGGGATCCGGCTCGGGCAAGTCCACCCTGATGGACGCCTACATCGCTCTCATGATGCCGCACACGACCCCGTTCAACGGTGCATCGAACGGCGGGGTGACCGGGAGGCCGCGCGGCGACGAACAGCGCAACATCCTGTCGTACGGGCGTGGCAAGATCGACGAGTCCCGCACCGAGGAGGGCACCAAGCTGCGGGTGCTGCGCGGCGACGGCGAGGACACGTGGAGCGCGATCGCGGCGACGTGGCTCGATCACGACGGGTCTCGGTTCACGGCAGTGCGGGCCTGGTACATCCCCGCCGATGCGCGGACCCTCGAGGACACCGTGCGGGTGCGGGCCACCACAGCCGGCTCCTTCGACCTGGCCGTGCTGGAGAAGGCGGCCGGTCAGCGGCTGTCCGACGCCTCGGTGCGCGAGGCGGGCCTGGAGACGCTCCCGACGGACCGCGAGTTCTCGGCCCGGCTGCACGCGGTGCTCGGCATCGGCGCCGCCGGATCGGGGGCGAAGGCGATCAGCCTCCTCGCCCGCATCCAGGCGGGCCAGCAGATCACCACCGTCGACGACCTCTACAAGAAGCTCGTGCTCGAGGAGCCGGAGACGATGGCCGCGGCGGATGCCGTCGTCGCCCACTTCGACGAACTGGAGAGCACGCGCACGCGGATGCTGACCGCCAAGCAGCAGGTGAGCGCGCTCGAGCCGATCCGCGGGATCAAGGAACGCATCGCCTCCGCGGCCGAACGGGTGCGGGTGATCGACGAGGTCGGCGTGTTCTCCGATGCCTCCTCGTTCGCATCCCTGTGGAGCGCCGAGCGACGTCTCGGCCTGCTCAGGGAGGTGGAGGTCGAGCTGGGCGAGAGCACCCGCTCGCTGCAGCTCTCGGTCAGGGAGAAGCGCGCGCTCGTGGAGGCGGCCGATGTGGAGCGCGAGGGTTTGCTCGACGTGCTGCGGCAGTCGGGCGGAGACCGTCTCGACACCGCGCAGCGCGAGCTCAGGGCCACGGAGCGCCGGCTCGACGAGGCGCGTCGTGAGCGCGAGCGCTTCGACAGGGTCGCGCAGGAGCTCGGGGCGGTCGTGGAGTCGGCCGCGGACTTCGCGGCTCTCGTGGCCGAGGTGCGCAGCGCCGCCCCCGACGCATCGGTCCGCGACCTCCGCGCGGCGTTCGCCGACGCCGAGACCGCGCGGCGGGCGGCGAAGGCCGAACTGGACCGTGCCCGCGGCGAGCGGGACCGGACGAGCAGCATGCGCAGCAGCATCCCCTCCCATCTCGACGAGTCCCGCGCCCGGCTCGCCGAGGCCGCAGGGCTCGACGCGGGCGATCTGCCGTTCGTCGGGGAGCTCATCGAGGTGCGCACTGAGTTCGAGCCGTGGCGCGAGGCGTTCAACCTCGCCCTGGGCGGGTTCGCCAGGACGCTCCTGATCGACGTCGCAGATCTCGACCGGTTCCGCGCGGCGATCAACGGCGTGCGAGTGCCCGAGAGGCTGAACTACGAGGGCGTGCACACCGGGCTCGCCGAGCTCCGCGCGGCCGACGCCAAGACGCTCCCCGGCCGGTTGGATCACCAGAAGAGCCCGTTCACCGGCTGGCTGCAACAGCGGTTGCAGGAGCGATTCGGGTACGTGTGCGTCGACTCGTCCGCCGAGCTCGGCGATCACCCGAAGGCCCTCACGATCACCGGGCAGGTGTCGCACGGCAGCCGAGGGGCGCACGGCGGGCAGGGGCGCTCCAACCTCCTCGGCTTCACGAACGAGCGTCGCCTGCGCGAACTCGACGACCGCGTGCGGGCGCTCTCCGAGAAGTACGAGGAGGCGGCGAGGGACGCCGGGGATGCCGAGGCCGCGCTGGATCGCGTCGGGGCCCGCTCGACGGCGTTCGCGCGCATCGAGGACGTCACCTGGGAGCAGATCGACGTCGACGCCATCGCGGACGAGCGCGACCGCTGGCTCGCCGTCGAGGCGGATGTCACGGAGGGCAACCCGCAGATCGCCCAGCTCACGCGGCAGGCCGACGAGCTGAAGGCCCGCGCCGCGCGGCTCCGCCAGGAGGAGGCCCGGCTGTCGAGCGACCTGGAGCAGGCGCAGGCGCAGTGGGGCGAGGTCACCGACGAGGTCGACTCGTGCCAGGCCGTGCTCGACGCCGCGGAGGCGGGAGGCATCGAACTCACCCACGACCACGCGTCGTTCCTCGACTCCCGCTTCCTGCTCGTCGACGCGGCGAGTCCCACCGCCTCGCAACGGCTCGCGCACCTCAACACCGCCCTGCGCACCGCGGCGCAGCGTCTGCACGAGGACCGCCGCTCCGCCGCCGAGGCGCACGAGGAGCAGCGCGAGAGCATGCGCCGGCTCATGACCGGGTTCCTCGAACGTTGGAACGACCTCACGATCCTCCCGGATCCCGACGAGTCGGTCGCCGAGTTCGAGGGCATCCTCGACGCGCTGCAGGCCAACGGTCTGCACGAGCTCGAGACGGAGTGGCGCGACAGCCTGCTCAAGCTCTCCGGCAACGACCTCACCAGCCTGGACTCCACGCTCGCCCGGTCGCGACGCGAGATCAAGGACCGCATCGAGCCGATCAACCGGATCATGCAGGGGCTCCCCTTCTACGACGACGACCACCGTCTTCAGATCGCGCCGAGGGAGAACCAGTCCGAGGCGCGCAAACGCTTCCTGCGGGAGCTCCGCGAGGTGCGGGCGCTGATCGAGGCCGCATCCACGGATGCCGACCGCGACGCGGTCTACCGCCGGATGAGCCGCCTGATCGGCAGGATGCGTCGCACGGCCCCCGACTTCGCCGAGCTCATCGACGTGCGCAACCACGTGCGCGTGAGCGCCGAGCGCATCAACGCCGAGACGGGGGAGCACGTCGCCCTCTACGACCACATCGGGGAGAAGTCCGGCGGGGAGTCGCAGGAGCTCGTGGCGTTCATCGTCGGCGCCGCCCTGCGCTACCAACTGGGCGATGCCGGCGCCGAACGCCCGCGCTATGCGCCGGTGTTCATGGACGAGGCGCTGATCAAGGCCGACGCCCACTTCACGAAGCGGGCGATCGGGGCGTGGCGGGGGCTCGGTTTCCAGTTGGTGATCGGAGCGCCGAACGACAAGTACAGCGCGATCGAGCCGCACGTCGACGTCGAGTACACCATCCTCAAAGACACCCGCGGGCGCTCGTGGGCCAAGGCCAAGGTCGGGCTTCCGGAGGGCGGATGAGCCGCGGGAGGGCGGATGAGCCGCGTCGCACCGACCCGGTTGCGGTGGTGCGGATCACGGGTGCATCCTGAGTGGCGGACCCCATGATCGCCCCTTCCTCCTCCGTCGACGCGCACTCGCGTGCGCTCGTGCTGGGCGGCGGCGGATCGACCGGCAACGCCTGGCTGCTCGGCGTCGTCGCGGGGCTCTGCGAGGCGGGCGTGGACGTGACCGCCGCCGACCTGCTCATCGGCACCTCCGCCGGTGCCACGACGGCCGTGCAGATCGCGACCTCGCCGCCGGCCGCGCTGCTCGACGCGGTGCTCGCGCCGCCACCGCCTCCTCGTGGCGGCCGACCGGCGGGAGCCCGACCCGCCCCGGCGTCTCCGCATGATGGCCGGCAGACGGGGTCTCGACCGTCCGGTGCTCCGGCCCCGCGCCAGGGCGTCGCGGGCGTGCGGTCGGCGGCCGACAACATGGCGCGCACGGCCGGCATCATCGCGGGGTCGTCCGACGCGGCGGACATGCGGCGCCGGATGGGCGCCGAGGCGTTCGACATGGACGCGGACGGCTCGCAGGCGGGGCGGTGGCGTACCACCGTCGCTGCGCGGCTGCCTGTCGGCGAGTGGCCGGAGCGGCGCCTGCTCGTGCCGGCCGTCGACGCCGCGACCGGCGAACCGGTGGTGTTCGACCGGGCGAGCGGGGTCGCCCTGGCGGATGCCGTGGCTGCGAGCTGCTCCAGCGGCTTCGCCTATCGCATCGGCGAGCGTCGCTTCATCGACGGCGGCTACCGCCGCAACGAGAACGCCGACCTCGCCGCCGGGTGCGGTCGGGTGCTGGTGCTGTCTCCGTTCGGCGGCAGGACCCGGCATCCGCTCGAATGGCGCATGCAGCTCGCCGCGCAGGTCGACGACCTGCGGGCCTGGGGCAGCATCGTGGAGACCGTGCTGCCGGGGGAGGAGTTCGACCGCATGATCGGTCCGCGTGCCATGGACCCGTCACTGCGCCCGCACGCCGCGCGCATCGGGCGCGCCCAGGGCATCGCGCTCGCGCCGCACCTCGCCGCGTTCTGGGGCTGATCCGGCGCCCCCGGGCACCTGAGCCTCCGGTACCCGTCGCTCCGGGGAGCTAGAGCAGGCTGGTGATGGCGGGGTCGCGCTCGGCGACGCCGGCCGCGGTGGCCACGATCACGCGGCGCATCGCGGCGACCGCGGCGGCGGGCGTCACGTCCGACCGGTGCGCGAGGCTGATGGTGCGCGTCATCGACGGGTGCGCGAGGCGCACCGACCGCAGCTCCGGACGATCGAGCAGCACCATGGCGGGCACCACGGCCACGCCCACCCCGCGCTCGACGAAGCGCAGCACGGCATCCATCTCCGCCCCCTCCAGCACCTGCGTGGGCGTGAGGTCGGCGGCGCGGAACGCCGCATCCGTCGTCGCGCGCAGCTCGTAGCTCTCGTCGAACGCGATCTGGGGGAGTGCGGCCAACTGCTCCAGGTCGATCGCCGAGCCGTCGGAGAGCGGCGGCTCCGCGGCCGACGACACGACCACGAGCTCCTCGGTCAGCAGCGGCATGCGCGTGAGGCTCACCCCGGCGACCCCCTGCCCCGCCGACTCGGTGATGAGCGCGATGTCGACGGCGCCCACCGCGAGCTGCTCGACGAGCAATCGCGATCCGCTCTCGGTGAGGTGCAGGTCGACGCCCGGGTGTGCGGCGTGGAAGGTGCTGATGGTCTCGGCGACGAGGCTGATGCAGAGGGTCGGCGGGGCGCCGAGGCGCACGCGTCCGCGGCGGAGCCCTCGCAGCTCGCCCATCTCCTCGCGGATGGCTTCGGCCTCGGCCAGCATCCGCCGGGCGCGGGGGAGCAGCGTCTCGCCCGCGGCGGTGAGGGAGATGTGCCCGCGGGCGCGGTGGAACAGCTCGGCGCCCAGTTCGCGCTCCAGCGTGGAGATCTGCCGGCTCAGCGATGGCTGGGCGAGATGCAGGCTCTCGGAGGCCCGCGTGAAGTGGCCGAGACGCGCGACCTCCACGAAGCCGCGGAGCTGCTCCAGATTCATGCTGTCAGTGTATCGATACCAGTAGAACAATGCATTGGAGTTATCGGATGCTCGTTCCTAGCGTGGAACGCATGAGTACCCGCGAACGTCAGATCTCCACCACCGTCCTCGTCATCGGCACGGGCGGCTCCGGGCTCCGTGCGGCGATCGAGGTCGCCGAGCACGGGGTCGACGTGCTCGCCGTCGGCAAACGCCCGCGGAACGACGCGCACACCGCCCTCGCGGCGGGCGGCATCAACGCGGCCCTCGGCACGATGGACGCCGAGGACTCCTGGCAGCAGCACGCCGCTGACACGATCAAGGAGAGCTACCTGCTCGCCAACCCGCACACGGTCGAGATCGTCACGCAGGGCGCAGAGCGCGGCATCCGCGACCTGGAGCGCTGGGGCATGGACTTCGCCCGCGAGGACGACGGCCGCATCTCGCAGCGCTTCTTCGGGGCGCACACCTTCCGCCGCACGGCCTTCGCAGGCGACTACACGGGCCTCGAGATCCAGCGCACCCTCGTCGCCAGGGCCGAACAGCTCGACGTGCCGATCCTCGACAACGTGTACATCACGCGCCTGCTCGTGCGCGACAACGTCGTGTTCGGCGCCTACGGCTTCGACCAGGCCGACGGCACGCGCTACCTCATCCATGCGGATGCCGTGATCCTCGCCGCCGGTGGGCACAACCGCATCTGGCGGCGCACCTCCTCGCGCCGCGACGAGAACACCGGCGACTCCTTCCGCCTCGCGGTCGAGGCCGGCGGGCGACTGCGCGACCCCGAGCTCGTGCAGTTCCACCCCTCAGGCATCCTGGAGCCCGAGAACGCGGCGGGCACACTCATCTCCGAGGCCGCCCGAGGCGAGGGCGGCATCCTCACCAACGCGCTCGGCGAGCGGTTCATGGCGAAGTACGACCCCGAGCGCATGGAGCTGTCCACCCGCGACCGCGTCGCGCTCGCCGCGTACACCGAGATCGCCGAGGGCCGCGGCACCCCGAACGGCGGCGTCTGGCTCGACGTCTCGCACCTGCCGCGCGCGGTCATCATGGAGCGCCTGCCCCGCGTGTACCAGACGATGATGGAGCTGCAGATGCTCGACATCACCACGGAGCCGATCGAGATCGCGCCGACCGCGCACTACTCGATGGGCGGGGTGTGGGTGCGGCCGGACGACCACCAGACCGACGTCGACGGGCTCTATGCGATCGGCGAGGCGTCGAGCGGCCTGCACGGCGCCAACCGCCTCGGCGGCAACTCGCTGATCGAGCTGCTCGTCTACGGACGCATCGTCGGGCAGGCGGCGATGGCGCACGCGGCCGGGCTCGAGGCGCAGCGCCGGTCGGCGGATGCCGTGGCGCAGGCGCGCGCCGAGATCGACGGCCTGCTGGCGGCCGAAGGACGCGAGAACGTCCGTGCGCTGCAGCGCGCCATCCGCGACACGATGACCGCGTATGCCGGCGTCGTGCGATCGGAGGAGGGGCTGCGCACGGGCCTCGCCGAGCTCGACCTCATCGACGGACGCATGGAGGACGTCGGCATCCACCCCGACATCGCGGGGTTCCAGGACCTCGCGCACGCCTTCGACCTCAAGGCCTCTGCGCTCGCGGCGCGCGCCACTCTTGAGGCGGCCCTGGAGCGGCGCGAGACGCGCGGATGCCACAACCGCAGCGACTTCCCCGACACCGACCCCACGTTGCAGGTGAACCTCGTGTGGAGCCCCCGCACCGGCGTCCTCCGCGAGGCGATCCCGGAGATCCCCGAGGAGATCGCCGAGCTCATGCGCGAGGTCGACACCACGGGCAAGCTCGTCGAGTAGCCCGCGTCTGCCGCTGGTTTCCTCTGCTCCCGTATGAGTTGTGGTCGCGAAAACTCCCTTTCAGCGACCACAACTCATACGGGAGCGGTCGCGCGACGGGTCAGGAGTCGATCACGCCGATGCCGACGGCGCGGTGGTCGGGCTCGGGGTCGTCGCGATGGGGGGCCTTCGGCTCCTCCGACGGCTCCTTCTCGGTGCTCGGCTCCTCGAGCTCGTCGTCCGACGGGATCTCGTCGGCGTCGGCGTCCTCCGGCGAATCCGCCTGCTCGGGTGCCCCCGCTCTGTCCTGGTCGGCGGCGGCCCCGGCATCCGCGCTCTCACCGGCATCCGCCTCGTCCGGAACCCGAGCCGTGTCTTCGCCCTCGGTGTGCTCCTCGCCGCCGCCGACCGTGAAGTCGCCGGCATCCGTGCCCGACGACGGCGACGGTGTGGGGACGGCGGCCTCCGGGTTGTCCTCGCGTGCGGATTCTCCTGCGTTCATGGCGCCTCCTGTTCGTTGCGCCCACCCTGCCCTCAGCGCGTCCCCCGTCGTAGGGGGTTGACGCCGCGCCCCCGTATGAGTTGTGGCCGCGAAACGCGTCGCCAGCGACCACAAGTCGTAGGGGAGCTGCCGGGCGGCATCCGGGCCTTGTGGACGACGATGTCGTTCTGGGCGGTGGTGGGGGTGGTCATCTCAGGTTCACTCCTTCGTCTGCGCCGCCGATTTCGGACGGCTGTACAGAGGAGATGAAGGGGAATCGGCGGATGTGACCGATCCGCCGGAAATCTTCGGAAGTAAGCTGAGGGGGTGACTGCGTACGTCTCGGCCTTCGACCTCTTCTCCATCGGAGTGGGGCCCTCGAGCTCCCATACGGTCGGGCCGATGCGGGCCGCCCTGCAGTTCTCGCAGCGGCTCTCGTCCTCGGGCGATCTGCGCCGCGTCGCCCGCGTCGGCTGCACGCTCTACGGATCGCTCGGCGCCACCGGCATCGGGCACGGGACTCCGGATGCCGTCGTCGCCGGACTGCGCGGACTCGCGCCCGAGACGTGCGATCCGGCCGAGGTGCGCTCCGCCTGGACGGACTTCCCGGCGGGCTCGCTGCTGCGCGTCGCGGGAGAGCACGACGTCGCGTTCGCCAAGGAGGACATCGTGTTCGCCCCGCGCACGCGTCTGCCCGGTCATCCGAATGCGATGACGATCACCGCCTGGGATGCCGAGGCCGGGGTCGTCGCCGAGGAGACCTACTACTCGATCGGCGGCGGCTTCATCCGCCGTGACGGCGAGGAGGCGAAGCTCGCCACGGCCGCGCTGCCGTACTCGTACGCGGATGCCGCCTCGCTGCTCGCGCTGTGCGACGAGCACGGGCTCACGATCGCGGAGCTCGCCCGGCTCAACGAGACCGCGATGCGCTCGGAGGAGGAGGTCGCGGCGGGACTCGACGCGATCTGGGACGCGATGTCCGGGTGCGTGGATGCCGGACTGCACGCCGACGGCGTCCTCCCCGGAATCCTCAAGGTCAAGCGCCGCGCCGGGACGATCCGCTCCCAGCTCGAAGACGTCGAGGCCGACGGGCACCGTGAGCTGCCCGGCGAGTGGCTCGGGGCCTTCGCGCTCGCCGTGAACGAGGAGAACGCCGCGGGCGGACGGGTCGTCACCGCTCCGACCAACGGCGCCGCCGGCATCCTCCCGGCCGTCGCCATGTACTGGTGGCGCTTCCTGGCGGACTCGGGGCTCGGGGCCGGAAACGCGGTCACCCCCTACGGAGAGCTGGTCGGCAGCGCGCTGCTCGGGTTCGGTGCGGAGGCCTCGCTCGTCGCGGTCGGCGCGATCGACGACCCCGTCGCCGTCGCCGAGGCGAACCGGCGCCGCGGCATCCGCCGGTTCCTGCTCACCGCCACGGCCCTCGGATCGCTGTTCAAGGCCAACGCGTCGATCTCGGGCGCCGAGGGCGGATGCCAGGCCGAGGTCGGATCGGCGTGCGCGATGGCCGCCGGCGGGCTCACCGCAGTCATGGGCGGCACGAACCGGCAGATCGAGAACGCCGCCGAGATCGCGATGGAGCACCACCTCGGCCTGACCTGCGATCCGATCGGCGGGCTCGTGCAGATCCCCTGCATCGAGCGCAACGCGATCGCGGCCTCCACCGCGGTCACGGCCGCCCGTCTCGCGCTGCGCGGCGACGGCCACCACTACGTCTCGCTCGACGCGGTCGTGGAGACCATGCGTCAGACCGGTCTGGACATGTCGACGAAGTACAAGGAGACGAGCGAGGGCGGACTCGCCGTCAACGTCATCGAGTGCTGAATCCGTCGGACGTGCCCGCTGGTCCGGGACGTTCGGCCATCGGGACGTTCGGGCCGTCGGAGCCTCCCGGTCGGGTCAGGGGTGGATGCCGATGTCGGCGGTCGCGTCTAGCGTGGCACCGTGGAGTCGATCTGGAAGGCGGGCAGCCGTCGCAAGCGGGAGCAGCCCGTCGTGGCGGTGCGGCCGACGGATGACGCCCCTGCGCCGAGCAGCCGCTGGCCGTCGAGCATCCCCGCCGTCGCCCAGGTGCTGCGCGACGGCGTCGACCTCGGACCGGGCGTCACCTTCCTCGTCGGAGAGAACGGCAGCGGCAAGTCGACGATCGTCGAGGGAGTGGCTGTGGCCTACGGTCTCTCGCCAGAGGGCGGGTCCCGCCAGGCGATGCACAGCACGCGTCCCACGGAGTCGCCGCTGTCCGACTGGCTGCATCTGCAGCGCGGCATCGGTGCGAGCCGCTGGGGGTTCTTCCTCCGGGCCGAGACGATGCACTCCTTCTACACGTACCTCGAGGAGAACCCGTCGACGGGGATGCCCGACGTGCCGTTCCACGAGATGAGCCATGGCGAGTCGTTCCTCGCCGTGCTGGAGTCGCGCTTCGACGAGCCGGGATTCTATTGCCTCGATGAGCCGGAGGCCGCGCTCTCCTTCCAATCCACGCTCGCGCTCATCGCGGTGCTGCAGCGGATCGTCGACGACGGCGGCCAGGTGCTGTGCGCCACCCACTCGCCCGTGCTCGCAGCGCTGCCCGGCGCGCGCATCCTGGAGGTCGGCGAGTGGGGCATTCGCCCCGCGCAGTGGGAGGAACTCGAGCTCGTGCAGCACTGGCGCTCCTTCCTCGACGCCCCGACGCGCTATCTCAGGCACCTCCTCGGCTGACCCGGGTGCGGTGCGGCGTCGTAGGCTGTCGGGCATGACCGAGTCGAGGCCCGCACGCCGCCGCGGGCGTCCGCGCGGCGGGACGGACTCGCGCGAGCGGATCCTCGCTGCCGCCGTCGACGAGTTCGGCGAGCACGGCTACGAGGGGTCCACCATCCGCTCGATCGCGACGAGGGCCGGTGTCGACTCCGCCCTCGTGCACCACTACTTCGGCACGAAGGCCGACCTGTTCGCGGATGCCGTCGGCATCCCGCTGCGTCCGGACATCGACGTGCCCGGCATCCTCGCCGGCCCGCGTGACGAGGTGGGGGAGCGGATCATCCGCTATGTGCTGGAGGCCTTCGAGCAGCCCGACGTCCGCCGTCGCGGCGTGATGCTCATCCGCACCGCCGTGGGCAGCAAGCTCACCACGCCGTTGCTCGCCGGATTCCTCTCACGCGAGCTGATCGGACGCATCGCCAAGAGCCTCGACGTCGACGACGCCGAACTGCGCGCGAGCCTCGTCGCCTCGCAGATCGCCGGCCTGCTCATCACGCGATACGTGGTGCGGCTCCCCGCGCTCACCGCCGCGCCGATCGACGAGCTCGTCCGCCGCGTCGCCCCCACCGTGCAGCGGTACCTGTTCGGCTGACCCCGGGCGCGGGGGTGCGGGGTCGCGGGGGCGCGGGGTCGCGGGCGGGGCGGTGCTCCGGTCGGTTCGCGCCGCGGTGCTCCGGTCGGTTCGCGCCGCGGTGCTCCGGTCGGTTTCGCGTGCGAAAAGTCGGAGTTCCGAGGCGGCACACCGCCCGCGGCGTCTCCACGCCGGCGCGTCGCGTCGAGCATCCGACTTTTCGCACGCCGCCGCGCCCGCCGCCCCCCCCCCCGCGGGCGCCCCCCCCCGCCCCCGCGCGCCGGGCCCGGCGGGGGGGCGGCGCGCCCGCG
>JBEBQG010000014.1:0-64503 GCA_040395495.1 Microbacterium hydrocarbonoxydans
TGCCGGACGGGTGGGGATGCCGGACGGGTGGGGTGCCGGACGGGTCCGGGGTGCGGCCGGGGCGGGTCTCAGCGGGTGAACACCGTGCGGCCGCCGACGACGGTGCGCTCGACCGACAGCGAGGCGAAGCCGCGGCCGGGCTGCAGGGGGTCCTCGTCGAGCACGGTGAGGTCGGCGACCTTGCCCGGCTCGAGCGTGCCCTTCCAGTGTGCGGCGCCGTCCTGCGCGGCGGCATCCGCCGTCATGCGCCGCAGCAGCGCGCCGCGGACGACCGGGTCGTCTGTGCCGAGAAGCGCGAGCGACGCGTCGAGTCCGAGGCGCCAGTCGGGGGTCGCGATCGGCGCGTCGCTCGTGATGGTGGTGAGCACGCCCGAGGAGATCATCTCGCCCAGCGGCCAGGCGGACGCGAGCCGTTCGGGGCCGAGCTGCGCCCCCGCCCATTCCCGGGTGTGCGCGGCGATCAGCGGCTGCACGGCGAAGCCGGCCCCCACCGCACGCATGCGCGCGATCTGCGCCGGGGACGCGAGGTCGCCGTGAACGACGTAGTGCGGCGCGCCCTGGGCGGGCGGAAGGGCTTCGAGCGCGCGGAGGAACTCCTCGATGGCGCGGTCGCCGGTGGCGTGCACGGCGACCTGCATTCCCGCGGACGCGGCGAGCCGGACCATCGTGCGGAAGGCCGCGACGGGGTCCTCTCCGCGCGTGAGCAGGTGGCCGGAGGAGCCGTCGGGATAGGGCTCGCGCACCCACGCCGTGGCCATGGGCGGGATGCCGTCGGCGAAGATCTTCACACCGGGCACCGCGAGCCAACGCGGATCGGTCGTCGGCGCCGGGGTGCGGATGCCGCGCTCGAAGTCGGCGAGGGTACTCTCGCCGTCGATCGTGCCGAAGAGGCGCAGCAGCGTCACGCGCGAGGTCTGCGCGCCGGCGCGGTGCAGCTCGACATAGGCGTCGAGCATGGGGGTGCCGAAGCATCCCGTCTCGCCCTCGTCCTCCCCGGGGCCGATGCCCGGCTCGGTATAGCTGGTGATGCCGAGCTCGGCCAGCAGGCCCCAGGCGTGCAGCAGGGCCTCGCGACGGTCGGATGCCGTGGACGCGAGGCGTCCGGAGGGCTGGTGCTCGGGCGGGGTGTCGGAGAAGAAGAGGTGGGGCCACCGTGCTCCCAGCCAGCCGGCGTGCAGGTGCGCGTCGTTGATGCCGGGCACGGCGGTGCGGCCGTCGAGCTCGACGGTCTCCGCCGCGCGCAGGGCCTCGGCCGCGGCATCCGTGGCGACGACCACTCCGTCTCTGACCGCGAGCGCCGAGAGCACGGTGCCGGAGCTGTCGAAAGCGTGGATGCGTCCGCCGCGGATGATCAGGTCGGCGTCGTCGCCGGTGTGTGTCGTGCGCATTATTCCACCAGCGTAGACGAAAAAGTTCCGCAGCGCGAGAGGATTCGCGGGGGCGTGTCCGCCGCGCGTACCCTGGAAGCATCCCCCGAGCTCCACCCGGCAATCCTGTGCGCCGGTCACCCCTCGGCGCGCACCCACCATGCAAGGACGCAGATGACTGACGCACACGGCGACGCCTGGACGGCTCGCGAAGAACTGGCCGAGCGGATGATCCCGCTCATCGGGTCGCTCCGGCGCGAGCACGATGTCGTGACCTCGTTGCACGGGCACCGGCTGCTGGGACTCTCGGCCACGGGCATCGTCGAGGTGCACGACCGCGTCGCCCGCCTCGGCCACGCCGAGCTCGCGCTCGACGACACCCTCGCGATGCTCGAGGCGCTGCACGCGCTCGCGCCCGGCGCCTCATCGCTCGACGTCGCACGCCTCGTCGAGGACCACGCCGCCGACGGACGTGCCCGCGAGGAGTTCCTCGCCGAGGCGCTCGCCCCCGCGGTCGGGGCCGTCGCCGCGGAGCCGACCGATGTCGTGCTGTACGGATTCGGTCGCATCGGGCGCCTGCTCGCCCGCATCCTCATCGCCCACACCGGCGGCGGCAGCGGGCTGCGCCTTCGTGCCATCGTCGTGCGCCGCGGCTCGGAGAACGACCTCGTCAAGCGCGCCTCGTTGCTGCTGCACGATTCGGTGCACGGCCGCTTCGCCGGCTCCGTCACGGTCGACGAGGACAGCGAGCAGATCGTCGCCAACGGCACCCGCATCCAGGTCATCTACTCCGACGACCCCGCCGCGATCGACTACACGGCGTACGGCATCCGCGATGCGATCGTCGTCGACAACACCGGACGCTGGCGCGACGAGGCGGGGCTGTCGCAGCACCTGCGCTCCACGGGCGTCGCGCGCGTCCTGCTCACGGCGCCGGGCAAGAGCCCCCTGAAGAACATCGTGCACGGCATCAACGACGGGACCATCGCTCCCGACGACCGCATCCTCTCCGCCGCATCCTGCACCACCAACGCGATCACTCCCGTGCTCGCCGCGATCGACGAGGCCTACGGGGTGGTCAAGGGGCACGTCGAGACGGTGCACTCGTTCACGAACGACCAGAACCTCATCGACAACTTCCACAAGGGCGACCGCCGGGGCCGCTCGGCCGTGCTGAACATGGTGATCACCGAGACGGGGGCGGCGAAGGCCGTGGCCAAGGCGCTCCCGCAGTTGGAGGGCAAGCTCACCGGCAGCTCCATCCGCGTGCCCACCCCTGACGTCTCGCTCGCCGTGCTGCACCTCACCATCGAGCGTCCCGCGACGAAGGACCAGGTCAACGACTACCTGCGCCGGGTCTCGCTGCACTCGCGCCTGCGCCAGCAGATCGACTACGTCGAGTCGCCCGAGGTCGTGTCGACGGACTTCGTCGGCTCGCACCGCGCCGGCATCGTCGACGGCCTCGCCACGATCGCCGACGAGGACACTCTCATCCTCTACGTCTGGTACGACAACGAGTTCGGCTACTCCTGCCAGGTGATCCGCGTGCTGGAGACGATGGCGGGGTCGCACCCGGTCGTGCTCCCCGCGCGACGGCAGGTGACGCTGGAGGCGTGAGAGCGGAGCGGCTGACGCGGATGTCGGCGGCTCCGGGCAGGATGGGGGCATGACGCCGCGCGCCCTGCTATCGGAGAGACTGCGATCCCATCGGCTCACCGCTCCGGCGAGGTCGGTGGTAGACGCCGCGTCGCACATGCTCGCGGTGCAGAGCCAGGAGTTCCTCGCCGGACGCTGGGCGCTGGGCATCCGCTCGTCGGGGGCGCCGACGCTCTCCGCCGTCGACCGCGCCTTCGCGCGCGGGCTGCTCGTGCGCACGTGGACCATGCGCGGCACCCTGCACATCGTCCCGGCGGCCGACGTGCGCTGGATGCTGTCCGTCACGGCCGATCGGCAGCGACGGCAGGCGGCAGCTCGGCACCGGGAACTCGGCATCGACGACGAGGTGCTGGCGACGGTCGAGCGGGCGTTCCGCGTGAAGCTCGCCGACGGCGGCCGCACCAGGGCGCAGCTTCTCGACGACATCGCCGAACTCGGCATCGACCCCGCGGCGCAGCGCGGTGTGCACCTCATCGGCTCGCTGTGCGTGGCGGGAGTGCTCGTGCAGGGACCGGTGGTCCGCCGCGACGACGCCATCGCGCGCGAGCAGCTGTTCGTGCTGGCCGACGCGCACCTCCCCGAGGCTCCGATGCCCGACGATCCGCTCGCCGAGATGTTCGTGCGGTACGTCGACGGCCACGGACCGGCCGGCGCGGAGGACTTCGCCTGGTGGTCGGGGCTCACCCTCGGCAGTGCTCGAGAGGCCGTCGAGCGGGGTCGGCACCGCGTCGACGAGCGCGGAAGGCACCGTATCGAGGAGGTCGCAGAGGGGCTGTACGTCGCGGCGACGCGACCACGGCGGGCGCGGGGTGCCTCCGACGACGCGGTGCTCGCGCTGCCGATGTTCGACGAGTACTACATCTCCTACGCCGATCGCGCCCCGGTCGCCGACGCCGAGGCGATGGCGCGCATCGGGCCGGGCAAGAACGGCATGGTGCGGGCGAGCCTGCTGTCGGCCGGCCGGATCGCCGGCGCGTGGTCCCACTCCGCCGCCGTCGGGCGGCACCGCGACGATCCGATCTCCGAACCGTTCGGCCGGGTCGACGCGGATGCCGTGACCGCGGCGCTGCGCCGGTACAGCGCCTTCGTGAGCGGCTGAGGCGGGGCGGGCGGGGCTGGCGCCGTCCGCCGGCCTGGGGCGCGAGGGAGGGACGTCCTCTCTGCCCCCTCGCGTGCCTACTCGCTCGCGTGCCGGGCGAGGAAGTTGTAGACCTCGTTGTCGTCGACGCCGGGGAACGCGCCGCGGGGGAGCGGCGAGAACATGTGCGTGTGCACGCGTGCGCTCGGCCACGCCTTGCCGGTCCAGCGCTCGGCGATGTCGGCGGGGGGCCGGCGGCAGCACGACTCGTCGGGACACGTCGACACGGCGCGGTCGGCCGTCTCCCGGCCGCGCCACCAGCGCGCGTCGTCGAAGGGCACGCCCACCGTCACGGAGAACTCGCCGTCGCTCGACGAGCCCGTCTGGGTCGAGCACCAGAACGTCCCCGACGGGGTGTCGGTGTACTGATGATGCTCGGTGGTGCGGTTCTGCTGGGTGAAGGCGCTGCGCGCCTGGAACTTGCGGCACACGCGCTGCCCCTCCACGGCGCCGGTGACGTCCATCGGGAGCGGCAGGTCGTCGTTCTCGTACACGCGGGTGATCGCGCCGGTCGCGTCGACCCGCAGGAAGTGCAGCGACATTCCGAGGTGCTGGGTGACGAGGTTGGTCATGCGCATGCCCGCGGCCTCGTGGGTCACGCCGAACGCGTCGCGGAAGTCCTCGACGGCGAGGTTGCGGTCCTTCTTCGCCTGCTGCAGGAAGGCCACGGAGGCGGACTCCGGCATGAGGGCGCAGGCGGCGAAGTAGTTGATCTCCAGCCGCTGCTGCAGGAAGTCGGCGTAGTCCGTGGGCGGGGTGTGGCCGAGCAGCCGGTGCGCCATGGCCTGCAGTGCCATCGAGCGCAGGCCGTGCCCGCCGGGGATCGACGCGGGCGGCAGGTAGATGCGGCCGTTCTCCAGGTCGGTGACCGATCGGGTGGAGTGCGGGAGGTCGCTGACGTAGATGAGCTCGAAGCCGAGCTTCTCGGCCATGATGCTCACCGTGCGGTGGGTGAGGGCGCCCTGCACGTGACCGGCGGCGCGCAGCTGCTTCTCGGCGAGCTTCTCGATCTCGGGGAGGTAGTTGTCCTGGGCGCGCATGCGCAGCCGCAGCTCGGTGTTGGCGCGGCGCGCCTCCTCCGGGGTGGCGATGGCCTCGCGTTCGCGGCGCTGCAGCTCGCGGTGCAGTCCGAGCACCGACTCGATGGTCTCGTCGCTCATGCCCTTGGTCACGCGCACGGGTGCGATGCCGAGCTGGCGGAAGACGGGGCTGGCCTGCGCGCGGTCGAGCTCGATCTCGAGCGCGGCGCGCCGGTTCGGCGGTTCCCCGGAGATCAGATCCGTGACATCGGTGCCGGTGGCGTGCGCGATCGCCTGCAGCAGGGAGAGCTTCGGCTCGCGCTTGCCGTTCTCGATGAGGCTGAGCTGAGACCCGGCCACTCCCACGAGGGCCCCGAGCTCGTCCAGGGTGAACCCGTTCTCGAGCCGGTGGTGGCGGATGCGATGACCGAGGGTCGTGAGGTGGATGCCGGAGGTCGCCATTCCTTGATCCTAGCGAAAGAACATCGATTCTTACCACGCGAAATGGCCGAAAGTCGCGAACAAGCGGGAAGAAGATGGATGCAACGGCCCCACTTCAAAGGAGAGCAGTCATGGCGATCGCCGAAGTCTTCACCCCCCGCACAGCATCCGTCACGCCCGTGCGCACGTTCGGGGCGGCACCGGCCTATGACACCCCCGCGATGGCGGAGCTGGCCGCGTGGGTCGACGGGATCGCCGCGCTCACCCAGCCCGACCGCATCCACTGGGTCGACGGCTCGCGCGCCGAGAACGACTGGCTGCTGCGCGGCCTCGTCGACGAGGGCAAGATCATCAAGCTCAACCCCGAGTGGCGGCCTGGATCGTACCTGGCCCGCTCGCACCCCAGCGACGTCGCCCGCACCGAGGGGCGTACCTTCATCTCCTCCGAGCGCGAGGAGGACGCCGGCCCCACGAACAACTGGGCGGCGCCCGCCGAGATGCGCGCGAAGATGACCGAGATCTTCGAGGGGTCGATGCGCGGACGCACCATGTTCGTCGTGCCGTTCTCGATGGGCCCGGTCGGCGGCCCGCTGTCGCACATCGGCGTCCAGATCACCGACAGCGCCTACGCCGTCGCCTCGATCGGCATCATGACCCGCGTCGGCGACGCCGTCACCCGTCAGATCGCCGAGGGCGCGCCGTGGGTCAAGACCGTGCACTCCGTCGGCGCCCCGCTCGCGGAGGGCGAGGCCGACGTCGAGTGGCCGTGCAACGACGAGAAGTACATCGTGCACTTCCCCGACACGCTCGAGGTCTTCTCCTACGGCTCGGGATACGGCGGCAACGCCATCCTCGCCAAGAAGTGCTTCGCGCTGCGCATCGCCTCGGTGATCGCCCGCGACGAGGGGTGGCTCGCCGAGCACATGCTGCTCATCCGCGTGATCGACCCCGAGGGCAACGCCTACCACGTCGCCGCGGCGTTCCCGTCGGCGTGCGGCAAGACCAACCTCGCGATGCTGCGCCCGACCATCCCGGGGTGGCGCGTGGAGACCCTCGGCGACGACATCGCCTGGATCCGTCCCGGTGAGGACGGCCGCATGTGGGCGATCAACCCCGAGGCCGGCTTCTTCGGCGTCGCGCCCGGCACCGGCGAGTCCACCAACGTCACGGCCGTCGAGACGCTGTGGGGCAACACGATCTTCACGAACGTCGCGCTCCGCCCCGACGGCGACGTGTGGTGGGAGGGTCTGACCGACGAGGCCCCGGCGAACCTCATCGACTGGCAGGGCAACCCGTGGACGCCCGACTCCGGCCGCCCGGCCGCGCACCCGAACTCGCGCTTCACCGTGTCGGCTGCGCAGTGCCCGCAGATCTCCGAGGACTGGGAGTCGGCCGTGCCGCTCGACGTCATCCTCTTCGGCGGACGCCGCGCCACCAACGTGCCGCTCGTCGTCGAGGCGACCGACTGGACGCACGGCGTCTTCCTCGGCTCGAACATCTCCTCGGAGCGCACGGCGGCGGCCGAGGGCACCGTGGGCGAGCTGCGCCGTGACCCGTTCGCGATGCTCCCGTTCTGCGGCTACAACATGGCCGACTACTTCGGGCACTGGCTGAAGGTCGGCCGCGGGCTGCGCTTCGACCGGGCGCCGCGCATCTTCCAGGTGAACTGGTTCCGCCGCGGTGCGGACGGCCGTTTCCTGTGGCCCGGGTTCGGCGACAACTCGCGCGTGATCGACTGGGTCATCCGCCGCATCAGCGGCGAGGTGGGCGCGGTCGACAGCCCGATCGGCCGCCTGCCGCACGTCGAGGATCTCAACCTCGACGGTCTCGACGTGACGGACGCCGACCTCGACGAGCTGTTCTCGGTCGACGCCGAGGCGTGGAAGACCGAGGCCGACCTCACCGAAGCGTTCTACGACACCTTCGGCGACAGGATCCCCGCGGCCCTGCGCACCGAGCTGGCTTCTCTGCGGTACCGCCTCGAGAACGCCTGATCAGACCGGGCGCCCGCATCGGGGGATTCGGGCGCCCCCTTGGTCCCTCGGGACCGACGGACCCGCGAAGGCGGGATGTCAGAGACGAACCCATGGCTGAGTGGTCTCCGGCATCCCGTCTTCGCGCTGCCCGGACTCGGGATCTCACCGAGACCTGCACTTCCCGCCGAGACCTGCAGGTGCAGCGTGAGGTCTCGGCAGTACATGCAGGTCTCGGCGGTCGTGGCGAGAGGCACGGCCGGGTAGGGTCGGGGTGTCCGCCCTGCTGCGCGGGCGTGACGGGGGGATGCGATGAAGCGCGGTGTGCTCGGCGGGGTGGTGCTCGCGGTCCTCTGGTTCGGCGGCACCTGGGTGTCGTTCGCGCTGGCCAGCGCCGGCGGCAGCCTTGGCACGCTCGCCCTCCTCGTGCCGTCTCCCGGAGGCCGCGGCGTCTTCGGAAGCCCGCTGCCGTGGGCCGTGCTGGTGCAGGTGCTGATCGCGCTCGTGCTCGTGGCCGGGTTCGCCGCGCTCGCCCCACGGCTCTCCCCGCGCACGGTATCGGGGGGAGTCGATCCGACGGTCGATTCCCGGAGAGGCGCGTTCGTGGCCGGGTGGCTCGCGGCGATCCTCGTCGCCTTCGCGATCGGCGCCGCCCAGGACATCGGGAGCTTTCTCGTCTGGCTGGGATCGTTCGGCATGCAGGGGGCTCTGCGCACCATGGGCGTCGCCGCGATGACGACCTGGTGGGCCGTGGCGCTCGGCTGGATCCCCGCCCTGGTCTGGGCTCGGGCGAGCCGCATCGAGCCCGTCGCCTCCTCGCCTCGCGGCCCCCGCACGGGCGTCGCCGCGGTGACGGCCCTCGCGGTGGTCGCGCTCGTCCTCGTCCCGGTGGCGACCGAGGCCGCGAACGCCGCGACCCAGCAGCAGCTCCGCGAGGACCAGTCCTCCTCCGGGGCCCAGGCCGACCCCGACGGTGCGGCGGCTCCCGACCCGTCCGCGTCCGGAGAGGCCGTGCCCACGGCGGCGCCCGGGGAGACGGAGGCGGCCGCCGGTGCCTGCACCGCGCAGAACACGACGATCATGGCGCCGGCGCCGGACGGTGCGACGGGACACCGCGCACAGTACCTCCAGCTCGTGAACGTGTCGGAGGAGCCGTGCACGGTGGAGGGATACCCCGACGTCGCCTACGGCGACCAGAACGGCCATCTCCTCGACGTCGCGGTCGAGCACGGGCGCTCGTTCATGGCGGAGGACCCCGGGGCGACGCTCGTCACGCTGCAGCCGGGCGAGTCGGCGGACGCGGCGATCGGCTGGGATGCGAACTCCGTGCACGGTCAGCTCGCTGCGCGCAGTCTGTGGATCGCCGTGCTCCCGGGGGAGCAGCGGGTGAGTTGGGACGTGTCGCTCGACATCGTGCCCGGCGCCACCGTACACGTGACGGCCTGGCACCTCGCACCGCCTCCGGCCGGCTGACCGGGTGCCGAGACCTGCAGTCCCCGCCCCAACCTGCAGTTGCACCGTGAGGTCTCGGCGCTAAGTGCAGGTCTCGGCGAACGGGAGGGGAGAGGGGAGAGGGGGACTCAGGCGAGCAGCTGGTGGCGGGCGAGGTCGCGGTAGAGGGGGACCTCCTCGACGAGTTCGGCGTGCGTCCCCTGGCCGACCACAGCGCCGTCCTGCAGCACCACGATGAGGTCGCTGTCGACGACGGTCGACAGCCGGTGCGCGATCACCACGAGCGTGCGGTCGGCCGATACCGCGTCGATCGCCTCGCGCATGCGCTGCTCGTTGACGCCGTCGAGGGACGAGGTCGACTCGTCGAGGAGCAGGATCGGCGCCTCCGTCAGCAGCGCCCTGGCGATCGCGAGGCGCTGCCGCTCGCCACCGGAGAGCATCACGCCGTCTTCGCCGACCGGTGCGTCGAGGCCCAGGGGGTCGCGCTCGAGCACCTCCCCGAGGTTCACCGCGCGCAGCACGCGCTCGCAGTCGGCGTCGGACGCCGCAGGCGCCGCGAGCCGCAGGTTGTCGGCGAGCGTGCCGGCGAGGGTCGGGGCGTCCTGCTCGACGTAGCCGAAGTGCGCGCGCAGCTCGTCGCGCGGGTAGGTGCGGGCGTCGTGCCCGCTCAGCCTGATCGATCCGCCCGTCGGGTCGTAGAAGCGCTCGATCAGCGACAGGATCGTGCTCTTGCCCGCCCCGCTGGGGCCGACCAGGGCGACGCGCGCCCCCCGCGGCACGGCGAAGGACACACCGCGGAGCACCTCCCTTGCCGCGGTCGGCACGTCGTCGTCCGTGCGCTCCAGGTGCGCATCGGCGAGCAGCGTGCGGGCCTCCGCGGCCGCCTTCTCCCGTGCCGCCACCACGTTCTCGGGATAGTGGAAGCGCACGTCGCGGAACTCCAGCGCCGGAGCGTCCCCCTCGTCGACATCCCGTGCGATCCCCGCGGCCGTGTCCGCATCGTGCTGCGTCTCGGTGGGGAGGTCCAGCACCTCCTGGATGCGGCCGAGGGCGCCGAGCGCCTGGTTCACCGAGGTGATCGCGCCGAAGGTCGAGGCGAGCGGCATCACCATCATGAAGAGGAACATGATGAAGGTCACGAGCGAGGCGATCGTGATGGCGCCGGCCGCGACCCGGAAGCCGCCGACGCCGAGCACCACGAGCAGCGACAGCTGCAGTGCGATGCCGGCGACCGGCACGACCAGGGAGGAGATCTTGGCGATCCGCACGCCGATGCCGTACGCCTCCGAGGCCAGCTCGGACACGGCCGCGGTCTCGCGTTCGGTCGCCCCGGACGCGCGCACGGTGCGGATCGAGCCGACCGCGCGCTCCACGCCGGAGGCCAGCTCGCCGACCTTGACCTGCTGCGCCGTGGACGCGGTCCGGATGCGGCCGCTCAGGGCGACGACGACCACCACCGAGGCGCCGATGACCACGACGATGAGCAGCAGCAGCACGGGGTCGATGAGCAGCATCGCGATCAGCGCGCCGACGAAGAGGATGGCGTTGCCCACGGCATCCGCCAATCCCTGGGTCAGCACGGCGTAGAGCAGGGTCGTATCCGTTCCGACCCGCGAGACGAGGTCGCCGGTGCGTCTGGCGTCGAACTCGCTGATCGGCAGGTGCAGGATGCGGGCGATGAGCTTGCGCCGGCTGGAGTGCACGACGGCGGTGCCCGTGCGCTGCAGGAGGTAGTGCTGGTAGCCGGAGATGATCGACGACACGATCACGAACCCGACGAGCAGCCAGACCAGGATGCCGAGTTCTCGGTCGGACTGCACCGCGTCGATGACCTGGCCGACCAGCAGCGGCTGCACGAGCGAGGTCGCGGCGCCGATCACGCTGAGCACGGCGACCACGATCAGCGTGCGCTTGTGCTCGAAGAGGAAGGGGAGGAGCTGACGGAATGTGGCGCGCGGGCCGTCCTGCTGCGCGCCGCGTCCGCGCCGACGTGACGTCGCCATGCTGGACATGCGGGACCTCGTTCTGAGAAAGGGGGTGCTTCGACCGTACTTCGTGCCGTCGCGAATCCTGTGGATGGGCTGTGCGTCGGGTCAGCGGGCGCCGAACCGGCGGTGCGCGGCCTGCTTCGTCACGCCGAGGGCGCTCGCGATCGCCTGCCACGAGTAGCCGAGGTTGCGAGCCCTGCGCACCTGGATGTCCTCCGCGCGCGCGATCTCCCTGCGGAGCCCCGCGAGCCGGTGCAGCTCCGACAACGGCTCTCCGCCCTCTTCCGCGATGGACGTCGGCGTGCTCATCTCGCACCTCTCTTCGTCAATGACCGTTGACGTCCATGATGGGCGACGGATCACCGTCTGTCAACATCTATTGACGATGTCCGCCTCGGTAGGATGGACGCATCCGGAGGCGCGCGTGGGCCCGCACGCGACGACCGGCCGCCCTTCGCCGATGGAGTCCTGTGGCAACGATCGACCCCCGACGTCTCCTCGTCCTGCGCACCTTCGTGATGTCGGACAGCGTCACCGCCACGGCGGCCGCGCTGCACCTGACCCCCTCCGCCGTGTCGCAGCAGCTCTCGGCGCTCGAACGCGAGGTGGGGCAGGCGCTCATGGTGCGCACGGGGCGCAAGCTGGCGCTGACGCCCGCCGGGCGCATCCTCGCCGAGCACGCGGAGGAGATCAACTCGCGCCTGAAGATCGCCGAGGCCGAGCTCGCCGCGCACTCCGGGGGTCTGCTCGGCCAGCTGCGCATCGGCGCGTTCCCGACCGCGATCAGCTGGGTGGTGGCGCCCGCGATCGTCGAGCTGCGGCGCCAGGCCCCCGGTATCGAGGTCAAGGTCGTCGATGCGGAGGCGCACATGAGCCACCGCATGCTGATGCGCGGGGACATCGACGTCACCGTCAGCCTCGAGTACGAATCCGACCCGGAGCGGGACTCCCCGGACGTGATCAAGTTCCCCCTGTACATCGAGCGGTTCAAGGCCGCGTTGCCGCACAGCCACCCGCTGGCGTCGTCGGAGGGGGTGGAGCTCACCCGGCTCGTGGAGGACGGCTGGATCATGCCCTCACCCGGCAACCCGTCGCGCACGATGGTGCTGCAGGCGTGCGCCGAGCTCGGGTTCCACCCCACGATCGCGCACGTGTCCGACGACTACCGCGCCGCGGTGTCGCTCGTCGCCGCCGAGGCCGGAGTCTGCCTCGTGCCGGAGTCGGCGCTCTCCGCCCGCGACGAGGAGTGGATCACGGTACTGCCGACGCAGGGGATCGCGCCCCTGCGCAAGGTGATCATGACGACGCGGCGCGACAACCAGGCGCATCCCGTGGTGCGTGCAGGGCTGGAGGCGATGCGGGCCGTGCTCGCCGAGCCGGACTCGGAGATCCACGGCCCGCTCGCACGGTCCGACACGTTCAGCGTGGAGTGACCCGTCCCACCGACGGTGCGTTCTCACGGAGGAAGGCGTCGACGTGCCGGTGGTACTCCACCGGACGGTCGCGCCGCACGCAGTGGTGGGCGCCGTCGATCACGACGATGTCGAAGCCGGGGGCGACGGCGGTCAGCCGCTCGCGCGAGTGCTTGTCGACGATGACGTCCCCGGTGCCGGTGACCAACAGCGCAGGGACGCCGGCGGGGCCGACCGTGATCTGCCTCGCCGTGGGCGTCCAGATGCGCCTCTTCTCGTGCACCCTCTGCTCCATGTACGAGACGTCGACGGCCTTCATCGCCTCCGCCAACGGGAGGAGCTCCTCCTCGGGCCAGTGCGGGTTGAGCTCGCGCTGCATGTCGACGAGCTCCTCGACGGACGCCGTATCGGCGTAGTCGAACGGGTCCTTGGTCGTCTGCTCCACGCTCAGCCACGGGTTCGGGCCGGCCTCGGGGACCCACCACGGCGGGTCCTCCAGGACGACCCCGGAGACCAGGTGAGGCGCATCGGCGGCGACGAACGCGCCGATGCGCGCCCCCATCGAGTGACCGACGATCAGCGTCTTCCGTCCGGTCTCCTCGAGGATGTCCTCCAGGATGTCGATGGCGTCCTGCACCATGACGTCGGTGGAAGGCACGCCGTCGTGCTCGGGGAGACGGCCGGGTGAGCGTCCGTGACCGCGGGCGTCCGGGGCGACGATGTGGAAGTCGCCGCCCCAGCGGCGCACCGCGTCCCCGTAGCAGGCGCCGGACTCGACGGCGCCGTGCA
Source organism: Microbacterium hydrocarbonoxydans (assembly GCA_040395495.1). GTDB lineage: Bacteria > Actinomycetota > Actinomycetes > Actinomycetales > Microbacteriaceae > Microbacterium > Microbacterium hydrocarbonoxydans_D. Next base: position 13,236 of record JBEBQG010000014.1, read on the forward strand.
GGATCAGGATGACGGGAGCCTCCCGGGCATCCCGTCCGAACTCTCGGACGAACAGGTCAGTACCCACGTGTCCTCTTTCTGTCTCGGGCCGGGCCGGCTTCGGGCCGGACCACGGCGTCGTGGTCGTTCGGTGAGTCATGGTCACGATCGTCGCACGTGGCGTCGTCCGTGCGCACCGGTCGCGCGTCCTCGGGCAGCTCGGCCTCGGGGGTCGCGGCCACCAGCGCCTGCGTGTACGGATGCTGCGGGGCGCGGAAGATCTCGGCGGAGCGTCCGGTCTCCACGATGCGTCCGCGGCTCATCACGGCGACGCGGTCGCTGTAGAGCTGGATCACCGCCAGGTCGTGGCTCACGTGGAGGAACGAGATGCCGCGGTCGCGCTGGAGGTCGGCGAGGAGGTTGAGGATCTGCGCGCGCACCGACACGTCCAGGGCGGAGGTCGGCTCGTCGGCGATGATGAGCGCCGGCTTGAGGGCGAGGGCCCGGGCGACCGCCACGCGCTGCAGCTGTCCGCCCGAGGCCTCGTGCGGGTAGCGGTGGAGGTAGTCGGCACCGAGGCCGACCGACTCGAGCAGCTCCGTCAGCTCCCGGGTCGACGTGGTCTCGCCGTGGGCGCGGAAGACGTTCTCGAGCGTCTGCCGCACGGTCTGACGGGGGTTGAGCGACCCCAGCGGATCCTGGAACACCATGGCCACGTTGCGGCGGAGCCGGCGCAGGCCCTTGCCTCCGAGCCGGGCGACGTCCTGTCCGTCGGTCAGGACGGTCCCCGAGGTCGGCGCGATCAGGCCGTTCACCATCCGCGCCAGCGTCGACTTGCCGGATCCGGACTCGCCGACGAGGCCGAGGGACTCGCCGCGCTCGATGTGCAGGCTCGCCCCGTCGACGGCGAGGACGCTCTTCGCCGCCCGCCCGAGCACGCCGCCCGTGCGGTACCTCTTGGTGACGTCGGTCATCACGAGCATCGGCGCGCTCATCGGCCCGCCTCCTGCAGCTCGGGCAGCCGCGTCAGATGGCACGCCGCCCGATGCCGCCCGTCGGAGCCGCGGGGCGCGGGGAGCGGGCGCTCCACGGAGCAGCGTCCGTCGAACCCTGCGGCGAAGGAGCATCGCGGTGCGAACGCGCACCCGTCGCCGGCGTCGCGCAGCGTGGTCGGAGCCCCGGGGATCGCGACCAGACGCGTCCGCTCCCCGGCGTCCAGACGCGGGGTCGCGGCCCGCAGTCCCGCCGTGTACGGGTGCGCCGGCCGGACGAAGATGTCATGGAGGGTGCCGTATTCGGCCTCCCTCCCCGCGTACATCACCAGCACGTCGTCCGCGGCCTTCGCCACGACGCCGAAGTCGTGGCTGATGAGCATCATGGCCATCCCGTACTCGTCCTGGAGGCTGCGCAACAGCGCGAGGATCTGCGCCTGCACCGTGACGTCGAGCGCCGTGGTCGGCTCGTCGGCGATGAGCAGCGCGGGGCGGTTGACCAGGGCCATGGCGATCACGGCACGCTGCCGCATCCCTCCGGAGAACTCGTGGGGATAACGGCCGGCCGCGGCGGCCGGATCGGGGATGCCCACCCGGTCGAGCATCTCGACGGCACGGCCGAGGGCCGTGCGCCTGCTCACCGAGCGGTCGTGCAGACGCACGGCCTGCACGATGTGCGCTCCGATGGTGAGGTAGGGGCTGAGCGCCGAGAGCGAGTCCTGGAACACCATGGCGACGTCGGCGCCGCGGAGCCTCCGCAACTCCCTCTCGTCGGCGGACAGCACCTCGCGCCCGGCCACCCTGATGCTGCCGCGCGCGCTCGCCGCGGGAGGCAGCAGGCTCATGATGGAGCGTCCGGTGATGGTCTTCCCCGATCCGGATTCGCCGACGACCGCGAGGGTGCGCCCGGGCTCGAGCCCGACGGAGAGGTCCCGCACGACGTCGAGCTCGCGACCGGCGTGGGTGAAGGAGATCGAGAGGTCCTCGATCCGGAGCACGGGTTCAGGCACGACGGATCCTCGGGTCGAGAAGCGGCATCAGCAGATCGGCGAGAAGGTTGCCGATGATGATCAGGAAGGCGGAGAACAGCGTGACGCCGACGACGAGGCTGAGGTCCGATTCGTTGACCCCCGCGAGCAGCAGGTCGCCCAGACCGTGCAGGCTGAACACCTTCTCGGCGATCACCGAGCCGCCGAGCAGCGCGGCGACGTCCAGGGCGAACATCGCCACGACGGGGATCATCACCCCGCGGATCGCGTGCGCGTTCGTGCGGCGGGGGGATGCGCCCCGCGCCGTCATCGCCACCAGGTGCTCGGACGACAGCTCGCCCAGCAACTGGGTGCGCGTCACGCGGATGTAGCCGGCGGCCAGGATGATCGACAGCACCATCCACGGGCCGATGAGGTGCCAGGCCCAGTCCGTCGGCGACTCCGAGATCGGCACGAACCCGGAGTAGGGCAGCGCGTTGAGCATGAACCCGAACACCTGCACCACGAGGAGCCCGACCAGGAAGGTCGGCACGGCGAGGCCGAACATCGCGAACCCGGTGGAGAACCGGTCGATCACACCGCCCTTGCGGATCGCCGAGACGGCGCCGAGGCCGATGCCGACGACGAGGCACAGCACCGCCGCGCCGAAGGTGAGCGAGAGGGTCACCGGCAGCCGCTCGACGATCAGGGTGGTGACGTCGGCCTGGTTGGGGAACGAGTACCCGAAGCAGGGGGCCGCGCAGTGCACCTGCTGCGAGCCGGAGCCGTAGGTGCGTCCGACGAAGAGCCCCTTGACGAACTCCACGAACTGCCAGAGCACGCCCTGATCGGTCTGCATGTAGGCGCTGACCTTGGCGAGCGTGTCCGCGGGGCACGGCTTGCCGCACATGGCCCGTGCGGGGTCCCGAGAAGCCCCGAAGAACAGCGCGATCGTCACGAAGGCGATGGCGAGGAGCATGAAGACCGCGGTGACGAGACGGCGGGCGATGTACACGATCATGAGGCGTCCTCCGTGCGGACGTCGAGGACGTCGCGGAGCGCGTCGCCGGCGAGGGTGGCGCCGAAGACGATGCAGAACACCACGGCGCCGGGGAAGACCATGTACCAGACGTCCGCGCCGCTGTAGATCCACGGAAGGGAGTCGGAGAGCAGCTTGCCGAGGTCGGGCACGTCGCCGCGCAGGCCGACGCCGAGGAAGGAGAGGCCGGCGACGAGGCTCACGTTGGCCGGCAGGGACATCGCGAAGAGCACGACGACGAGTCCGAACAGGTGGGGCAGCATCTCGCGGCGGATGATCTGCCACGGCGGAGCGCCGGTGGCCCTGGCCGCCTCCACGAAGGTGCGCGCGTTCACGGCCGCCGCCTGCGCCCCGAGGATCCGCGCGGGCACGGTCCAGCCGAAGAAGGCGAGGATGAACACGAGCACGAGCTCGCGGGGGAGCTCCGGGGGCACGATGACCATGATCGCGATCACGAACATGAGCCCGGGGAAGCCGAACATGAAGTCGATGACGCGCCCGGCGACCGCGTTGAGCCAGCCGCCGAAGTAGCCCATCGCCGTGCCGAGCACGGCGGCGAACAGGATGGAGATGATGCTCGCGGCGACGGCGATGAAGAGCGAGGAGCGGATGCCGTACACGATCTGCGCGAACAGGTCGATGCCGGTGACCGGCACGACGCCGAGCCAGTGCTCCGCGCTGATGCCGCCGAAGGCGCCGAGCGGGCGACCGCCGTCCGGATCGAGCAGCTCGGTGTGGAACGTGGAGGGGTCCTGCCCTTCCAGCGCCGCGAGGGCGGGGGCGAAGAGCCCGGCGAGAAGCGGGATCGCGAGCATCACCATGCCGATCACGGCGGAGCGCTTGCGGGCGAAGCGGCGGAGGACCGACGGGCGTCGGCCCTCCGCGCGCTTCGGTGCGACCAGGGTCATGGTGCTCACTGGGAGATGCCGACGACCAGCTCGTTCGCGAACGGGGGATAGGCGGGGATGAAGTAGTTCAGGATGCCGGAGCCCGCGAGCGCCTGGGTGCGCTGCACGAGGATCGGGACGATCGGAGCATCCTCCATGATCTGCTTGTCGATCGCGGCCCACATCTCCCCGGCCTTGTCCAGATCGGGCTCGGAGATCGCGGCGTCCATCGCCGCGTCGACCTCGGGGTCGGAGTAGTTGGAGGCGTTGCCTCCGCCGTTGCCGATCTCGGTCGACGCGAACAGCGGCTGGATCGTGCTCATGCCGCTCGGGAAGTCCGCCCCCCATCCGTTCGTGGTCAGGTCGTAGTCGGCCCCGCCCGAGGAGATGAGCTCGTACCAGGTGTCGGAGTCGAGGGCGTTGAGCTCGACCGTGATGCCGGCCTTGGCGAGGGAGTTCTTGATGCTCAGCGCCTCCTTCTCCTCGATGGCGCTGACATCGGCGGGATAGGTGAGGGTGAGCGTGAGGTCGGAGACGCCCGCGTCGGCGAGGAGCTCCTTCGCCTTCTCCGGGTCCCCCTTGTCGCCGCCGTCGTACAGGTCGTAGTCCTCGTAGCCGGGCATGCCGGGGGTCATGATCGTCGAGCTCAGCTCGCCGCCGAACTTCGGGCCGCCGTAGACGCTCTGCAGCTCCGCCTTGTTGAGTGCGTAGTTGATCGCCTGGCGCACGCGCAGGTCGGCGAGCTTCGGGCTCTTCATGTTCAGGGCGAGGTAGCGGAAGTAGCCGGACGGGCCGTTCGCCAGCCTGCTCGAGATCGACGGGTCCGAGTCGATGCGCTGGAACTGCGACGGCGAGATGAGCGCGTTGCTGATCGCGTTCTTGTCCTCGCCCTTGTCGTCGATGAGGCGCTGCACGATGGTGTCGTTGTTGAGGCCCATGTCGACGACGATCTTGTCGGGGCCGGCGAAGCGCACGTCATCCGTCTTCTCGTCCCAGTACGGATTGCGCTCCAGCACGGCGCGCGAGCCCTTGACGTACTCGGTGATCATGTACGGACCGCTCGCCACGGGGTTCTCCCCGTAGGTCGCGGGCGTGGTGTCGGCGGCGGCCGGAACGGGTGCGAAGGCCGGCATGCTGACGATCCACGGCCAGTTGCCGAACGGGCGGTTGAGGTGGAACACGATCGTCTGGTCGTCGACGACCTCGATCGAGTCGAGCGACTCCCCGTCGTAGGGGCCCTCGTAGTCGGAGCCGCCGACGAGGAGCGTCTTGTGGTAGCCGAGGCCGCCCTGGAACATCGGCGCGAACGACCGCTCGACGCCGTACTTGACGTCGGCGGCGGTGATCGGCGTGCCGTCGGAGAACTTCAGGCCCTTCTTGAGCGTGAAGGTCCAGGTCTGGCCGCCGTCGTCCGTGGTGCCGGTGTCGGTGGCGAGGTCGGGGGTGAGGATGGTGTCCTTGTCGGGGAACGTCTGCCACGAGGTGAGTCCGCGGTGCACCCAGCGCAACCGACTGGTCGGGACCATCTGGGCGTTGGCCGTCTCCCACGACTCGTTCGCACGACGCGAGAGGTAGTGCAGCGTGCCGCCGGTGGGCACGGACTCCATCGCGGTCGCGGCGCCCTGGGTCGAGGACTCGGTGGGCTGGGAGTTCGCATTGCAGCCGGACACGACGAGGGCTACGACGAGTGCGAGCCCTCCGAACAACACTTTCCGTGATCGATTCGCCATTGATCGCGCTTCCTGTGAGGCGGGGTCCCCGTTCGGGCGGGGTGAGAGTGTTCCCTCAGGAATGCAGTCTGTCGGCGCGTCTGAGACGGCGTCCATCGAGCAGTTCTGCACGCGAACTTTAAGAAGAACTTAACGATTGCAGCCCCGGGCTGCGGTGGGAGCGGCGCCACGACGGGGCGCCTGATCATCCGCATCCGATGATACTCCAGTTGTGCTGCGCAGTCGATGGTCTCCCTCGCCCGCTCCGCCCCGCCTCGCCTGCCCCCGGAGCAGAGAGGCACACGGTGTGCATGGGAGAGACTGGACGGATGCTGTCCGCACCCCGCCCCGTCCCCGGCGACCGCGTCGCCGTGCTGTCGCCCGCCTTCGCCGCCCCGGCTGTGGCCCCGGAGCTGCACGAGCAGGCGCTGCGCCGGCTCCGCGACCTCACCGGCCTCGTGCCGATCGAGTACCCCACGACGCGCCTGCTCGGCGCGAGCCCCGAGGCGCGGGCCGCCGACGTCAACGCGGCGTTCGCCGACCCGGACATCCGTGCGATCCTGGCGACCATCGGCGGGGACGACCAGATCACGGTCGTCCCGCACCTCGACGCGTCGCTCGCGGTCGCCGACCCCAAGCCGTTCGTGGGCTACAGCGACAACACCAACATCCTCAACTGGCTCTGGGGCCACGGCGTCCGCGGGTACTACGGGGGCTCGACCGCCGTGCATCTCGGACCGGGCCCCGCGGTGGACGACGTGCATCTGCGCTCGCTCCGTGCCCTGCTCCTCGACGGCGGCACGCTCGAGATCACGGAGCCCGGGGAGTCCGAGGACGTCGGGCGGCGCTGGCACGACCCCCGCGCGCTCGTCGAGTACGGTGACCGCGTCGCCACCGAGCCGTGGACCTGGGCCGGACCGGCGATCCGCGTCCAGGGGCGCACCTGGGGCGGTTGCCTGGAGTCGATCGACGGCCTCGCATTCCTCGGCCGGCTCCCCGATCCGGCCCGGCTCGCCGGAGGCATCCTGCTCCTGGAGACGAGCGAGGAGCGCCCGCCGGCGGGATGGGTCGCGCGGTGGCTGCGCTATCTCGGCGAGCGTGGCATCCTCGGCGCCGTCTCCGGTGTTCTGGTGGCGCGTCCGCCGGTGAGCGACTTCGAGTTCCGCCCGTCTCCCGATGAGGCGAGGGCGTTGCGCGAGGCGCAGCGCGACGCCGTGGTCGAGACCTTCGCCCGCTACAACCCCGGCGCCGTGGTCTGCGTCGGGGTGCCGTTCGGGCACACCCGTCCGCAGTGGATCCTGCCGTACGGCGGCACGATGACGCTCGACGGTGCGAGCCGTACCGTCACCGCGGAGTACTGACGACTCGAGTCGCATGAATGACCCCGTTCCGCACCGAAACAGGGTCGTTCATGCGACTCGAACCCCGCGGGGAGGCTACTCCTCCGTGACGCCGAGGGATGGGGACGAGACGAAGGGCACGACGGGGGAGAGGAGCTGTTCGAGCTCGAGAACGAGCACCTCGTTCCGCCCCGCGCGGGTGACCGGCGCGGGCACGTACATCGTGCGCGTCGGGCCGTTGCGCCAGTAGCGACCGAGGAAGAAACCGTTCACGAACGCGTAGCCCTTGCCCCAGGTCCCTGTGTCGATGAAGAGGTCGTGCGGCTCGTCGAGGTCGACGCGGGCGCGCCAGGCCGATGCGCCGCTCCCACCGGTGCCGAACGCCGCGGACGCTGCGATCGCCTCGACGTCGAGCGGCGTCGAGCGCCAGCCGGTCAGCGGCACGCCGTCCAGTGAGACGGCGCCGATCAGACCCTTCTCCTCGCCGAGGCGGTGGTCGTAGTTCACGCGGCCCTGATCCTCCACGAGGATGCTCAGCGCCGCCCCGGCGGGGATCGTGAGCGCCCTGTCGTGGCGCGTGCGCGAGAGCGTTCCGACCGGCGTGCCGTCGACGCTCACCCACGCGAGATCGCGCACCTCGTCCACGACGAGCACCCCTCCGCCGGTCTCGGGCAGGGCGACGTCGTACCGCACCAGGGCGCTCAGGTGCTCGAGGGCGTCGAACGAGAGCGGATGCTCGGTGACCCGGGCGGATGCCGCGGCATCCGTCCAGGTCCCGACCCTCTCCAGCGGCGCCGTCAGGCTCGGGGCGGGGGAGGCCGGCGACGGCAGTTCCTCCGGCACTGGGGCGTGCTTGGCGATCACATCGCGGAAGGCGTAGAACTTGGCCGTCGGGTCACCCGCCTCATCCAGAGGGGCGTCGTAGTCGTAGGAGGTCACGAGCGGCAGGTAACGGCCCTTGTCGTTCGCGCCGTTGGTGAGGCCGAAGTTGGTGCCTCCGTGGAACATGTAGATGTTGACAGAGGCGCCGGCCGCGAGCAGCTCGTCGAGGTCGGCCGCCGCGGCCGCTACGTCGGTGGTGTGGTGCACACCGCCCCACCAGTCGAACCATCCGTCCCAGAACTCCGAGCACATGAGCGGACCGGTCGGCTGGTGCCGGCGCAGGGTGGCGAGGCGCTCGGCGCTGCGGGATCCGAACGATCCGGTCTTGTGCAGCTCGGGCAGGCCGCCGTCGGCGAGCATCCGATCGGTGGGCTGGTCGACGGTGGTGAGCGGCACCGTGATCCCGGCGTCCCTGGTCACGTCGACGAGGGCCCGCAGGTAGGCCTCGTCGTCGCCGTAGGCGCCGTACTCGTTCTCGATCTGCACGAGCACGACGGGCCCGCCGCGGTCGATCTGGCGCGGGACGACGATCTCGTACACGCGGCGCAGGTAGGCGCTCACCTCGGCGAGGTAGGACGGCTCGGAGGAGCGCAGCTCACGTCCGCCGGCCGTGAGCCACACGGGGAGGCCGCCATTGTGCCACTCGGCGCAGATGTAGGGCCCGGGGCGCACGATCGCGTCCAGGCCCTCGGCGGCCACGAGGTCGAGGAAGCGGCCGAGGTCGTTGCCGCCCGTGACGTCCCAGTCGCCCCGACGCGGTTCGTGCGCGTTCCAGGCGACGTAGGTCTCGATCGTGTTCAGCCCCATCAGCCGCGCCTTGCGGATGCGGTCGACCCACAGATCCGGGTGCACGCGGAAGTAGTGGATGGCGCCGGAGAGGACGCGATGCGGCCGTCCGTCACGGAGGAAGTCGGCGTCGCCGATGGTGAAGCTGGTCACGGTGAGTGCTTTCGGTGAGGTGGTGGGCGCGCTGACGGGCGCGCCCACCGGGGGTGTTACTTGTTGACGCTGAAGCCCTGGGCGTTGCCGTACTCGACCAGAGCGTCCTGCCACGACGTGAGGCCGTCGTTCAGGTCGCTGCGGTCCTGGTACGCCTGGCCGACGGTGTCGCCGAAGATGCTGTTCGCGTAGACCTGGTAGGGCAGGTAGCCCCAGCCGGTGACGACGTCGTCGGCCGCGGCCGCGAGCACCTCGTTGATCTTCTGGCCGCCGAAGTACTCCGGCGCATCGCTCAGGAACTCCTCGCTGCGCAGCTGAGCCGTCGTGGACGGGAAGCCGCCGGTCTCGAGGAAGATCGAGATGCTCTCCTCCGAGTTGTTCAGCCACCACAGGAAGCCGGCCGCGAGAGCCGGGTTCTTGCTCTGCGTGGTGACCGCCTGGCCGCCGCCGCCGTTCTCCGCGCTCGCCGGCGTGCCGTCGTAGGTGGGCATCGGGGCGACCCGCCAGTCGCCGGCGCCGTCGGGGGCTCCGGAGATGAGGTTGGCCGGCATCCACGCGCCGATCACGAGCGTGGCGAGGCTGCCGTCGCCGAGGGCGCGGAACCACTCGTCGCTCCAGCTGCCGTAGGGCGCCAGCAGCTCCTCGGAGACGAGACGGTTCCAGTTCTCGGTCCACTTCTTCGACCCCGCGTCCTGCAGGTCGATCGTCACGTCGGTGCCCTCGGTCTGGAACGGCGTGCCGCCGGCCTGCCAGATCATCGACGTGGCGAACCCGGCGTCACCGGTGTCGTTGGTGATGTAGGCGTCGGGGTTCGCGGCGTGGATCGCCTTCGCGGCCTCGTAGTACTCGTCCCACGTGGTGGGGACCGCGACGCCGGCGGCGTCGAACACGGCCTTGTTGTAGAACAGCGCCATGGGGCCGGAGTCCTGCGGCAGGCCGTAGATCGCGTCGCCGTCGGTCACGGAGTTCCAGGTGGATGCCGTGTAGTCCTTCTCGAAGTCGGCGAAGCCGAACTGCGACAGGTCGGTGAAGGCGTCGGTCAGCGCGAACTGCGGGAAGGCGTAGTACTCCACCTGCACGACGTCCGGCGCGCCGGATCCCGCCTTGATGGCGTTCTGGAGCTTGGTGTACTCCTCGTTGTTCGTGCCGGCGTTGACGAGGTTGACCTTGACGTTCGGATAGGCCTTCTCGAACGCCTCCACCTGGGCCTCGGCGGACGGGGTCCACGACCAGTAGGTGATCTCGCCGCCCTTCTCGAGCGCGGCCTCGACCGAGTCGAACGAGCCGTCGCCCGCCGCGGCGCCGCCGTCGGACGAGGAGCCCGTGCTGCAGCCGGCGAGTGCGACGGCCGCGACGGTGCCGGCGGCGAGCGCCAGGAGCGCGCGCCGCGCGGCGGGGGAGGGAAGGTGCTTCATTGCTGTGTCCTTTCGGGTGGGGGAACCGGCTGTGACCGGATGTGTTGCAGGGTGCGGGGAGCTACTGCTTGACGCTCCCCGCGGTGAGACCTGACTGCCAGAACCGCTGGAGCAGCAGGAAGGCGATGACGATGGGGATGATGGTGAGCAGCGACCCCATGATCACGAGGTTGTAGATCGGCTGGGACCCGGCTCCGATGGCCTGCGCGCTCCACTGGTTGAGTCCGACCGTGAGCGGGTACCAGGCGGGGTCGGAGAGCATGATCAGCGGGAGGAAGTAGTTGTTCCAGGTCGCGACCACGGTGAACAGGGCGACCGTGACGATGCCCGGCGCGAGCAGCCGCATGGAGATCGTGAAGAAGGTCCGGAACTCGCCGGCGCCGTCGATCCGCGCGGCCTCGAGCAGCTCGGTGGGCACGGACTCCGAGGCGAACACCCAGATCAGGTAGAGGCCGAACGGGCTGATCAGCGAGGGGATGATGACGGCCCACGGGGTGTTGGTGAGGCCCAGCTCGCTGAAGAGCAGGAAGGTCGGCACGGCGAGCGCGGTGCCGGGGACGGCGACGGCTCCGAGCACGATCGCGAACACGGCGCGACGTCCGGGGAAGCGGAACTTGGCCAGCCCGTAGCCGGCCATGGTGGCGAGCAGGGTCGCGCCGCCGGCCCCGACGACGACGTAGAGCAGCGTGTTGCCGAGCCAGCGCAGGAAGATGCCGTCGCGGTAGGTGAAGGTCTCGACGAGGTTGTCGACGAAGGCGAAGTCGTCGGCGAACCAGAGGCCGAAGGAGCTGAAGAGCCCCGACTGCGTCTTGGTCGCGCTGAACAGCAGCCACACGAGCGGGACGAGCGTGTACAGGGCGTACGCGATCATCACGATCAGCAGCGTCTTCGACTTACGCGGGTTGAGCGGGTCGTTGGTGCGACGGGGGCGGGCGAGGGGGAGTGCCATGTCAGCGCACCTCCGACTTCGAGCCGCGCAGCTGCACGACGTAGGCGATGACGGCGGTGATGACGCCCATGATGATGGCGATGGTCGCCGCGTAGTTGAACTGCTGGCCGGCGAACGAGAGGTTGTAGGCGTACATGTTCGGCGTGTAGAAGGTGGTGATCACGTTGGGGGCGAGCGGACGCAGGATGTTCGGCTCGTTGAACAGCTGGAAGCTGCCGATGATCGAGAAGATCGTGGCGATCACCAGGGCGCCGCGCACCGACGGGATCTTGATCGAGAAGACGGTGCGCCATGCGCCGGCGCCGTCGAGCGATGCGGCCTCGTACATCTCGGTGGGGATGGTCTTGAGCGAGGAGTAGAAGATCAGCATGTTGTAGCCGACGAACTCCCAGGTCACGATGTTGCCGATCGAGACGAGCATCCACTCCTTGGCGAACGGCGTGATCGCGTCGACGCCGAGGAGATCGTTGATGTTGCTGGTCAGGCCGAACTGGTCGCCGTAGATGTAGCCCCACATGAGCACGGCCACGACGGCGGGCACGGCGTAGGGCAGGAAGATCAGGATGCGGAAGAAGGATGCTCCGCGCAGGCGTGCGCTGTCGAGGGCGAGAGCTGCGGCGAGGGCGAGGGCGAGCATGATCGGCACCTGCACGACGAGGAAGAGCAGCACGCGCCCGAACGCCTCCCAGAACTGGGGATCGGTGAGGGCGCGGACGTAGTTGTCCAGGCAGACGAAGGCGGTACCGCCGACGAGCTTCTCCTGGAACAGGCTCAGGTACAGCGCGTAGGCGAGCGGTGTGAGGAACACCAGGGCGAACACGATCATGAAGGGGCCGACGAACGCCCAGCCCTTCCAATCGCGCCTCTCGCGGCGGCGGAGGGCTCCCGAAGGCGCCGTTACCGCGGTGATTTCAGTCGTCATCGACGATTCTCTCCAGATCGGGGCGCCTGTCGCGCCATGTGTCAACGTCAACATATGCGACCGGATGCTAGTGTGTCAACGTCAACATACGAATGGATGATGATCGTGACCTCAGCAGAAGCCGAGTCGCCGCAGCGACGGCGCGAGCCGTCGATGGAAGACGTCGCGCGGGAGGCCGGAGTCTCAGGGCAGACCGTCTCCCGCGTCGTGAACGCACGCGGCTACGTCGGGGCGGCGACGCGTGAGCGGGTCGAGGAGGCCATGCAGCGTCTGGGCTACCGGCCCAACAGCGCGGCACGGGCGTTGCGCTCGGGGCGGTTCAGGACCATCGGCGTCGTCATGTTCTCGTTCAGCTCCTACGGCAACCAGCGCACGCTCGATGCCATCGCCGTCCGCGCGGCGGGGCTCGGCTACGCGCTCACCCTCATCCCGGTGGAGTCCGATGCCAGGGACACCGTCGCCGGTGCGTTCCGCCGGCTCGAGGAGCACGCCGTCGACGGCATCATCATCGTGATCGAGGCGCACCAGCTCGACGAGGCCGACGTGGAGATCCCGCAGGGCGTCCCGGTCGTCTTCGTGGACTCGAACAGGGGCGCGGAGCATCCCTTCGTCGACACCGACCAGGCCCAAGGGGCGCGGCTCGCCACCGAGCATCTGCTCGACCTCGGGCACGAGACGGTGTGGCACGTCACGGGCCCCGCGCGGTCGTACTCCGCGGAGAGGCGACGCGAGGCGTGGCAGCAGACCCTCGAGGCCCGGGGGCTCCGGGTGCCGGAGCCGCTGCAGGGCGACTGGAGCGCTCGGTCCGGCTACGAGGCCGGGCTCCGGCTGCGGGAGCTCGACGAGGTCACGGCCGTCTTCGCCGCCAACGACCAGATGGCTATCGGCGTGCTGCGCGCCTTCCGCGAGGCGGGCCGGGACGTGCCCGGCGAGGTCAGCATCGTCGGGTTCGACGGTCTGCCCGACGCCGCGCAGCTCTGGCCGCCGCTGACGACGGTGCAGCAGCACCCCGAGCGGGTCGGCGCGCTCGCGGTCGACGTGCTCGTGGCCGAGCTCGACGAGGGGGAGCGGCTCGAGACCCCGCTCGTCGGCACCGAGCTCGTCGTCCGCGGCAGCACGGCGCCCCCGCGCTGACCTGCGACGGTTTCGAGTCGCGCGACTGACCCCGTTCCAGCGTGGAACGGGGTCAATCGTGCGATTCGAAGGACGTGCGGGTTACCAGATGGCGGCGATGCCGGCGTTGACGGCGGTGAGGATGCCGACCAGCCAGAACACGGCGGGGGCGATCGCGTCTCCGCGCTTCTGCCGCGCCGATCCGATGCCGAGCAGTGCGCCGATGATCAGCAGGATGACCAGCTTGGTGCCGATCTTCGCGTAGTTCATGGTGACGCCCTCGGGGAGACCCCAGGGCGCCGCGAGGGCGAGCCCGGCGACGGCGGCGATCGCCATGCCGATGCTCATCAGACGCGTGAACTCGCGCTTGCCCCCGAAGGCCTGCACGGCCCAGGCGCCGAAGAGCACGGCGAATCCGATGAGGTGGACGAAAAGGACGATGTGGCGCAGGGTCTCCATGCCCTCACCGTACGCCCGGCAGCATATCGGCGCCAGCCAGGCGACCCTCAGCATCCGTCCGGGATCGGGAAGACCGCCCGAGAACAGGATGCCGTGGTCCCAGCATCCTGTTCTGGAGCGGTCTTCCTGTTCTCAGGGGGTCAGGCGCCGCGCAGCGCGCGCGTCACGAGGGCGGTGCGCAGCGCGGCGTCGGCCGCCTCGGCGCCCTTGTCCTCCTTCGAGCCCTCGAGGCCCGCGCGGTCGAGGCCCTGCTGCTCGTCGTCGAGGGTGAGCACGCCGAAGCCGACCGGCTTGCCCGCGTCGAGCGACACCCGGGTGAGGCCGTCGGTCGTCGCCGCCGAGACGTACTCGAAGTGCGGGGTGCCCCCGCGGATGATCACACCCAGCGCGACGACGGCATCCGCTCCGCCCGCGAACGCGGCCTGCGCGGCGATCGCGAGCTCGAACGACCCGGGCACGCGCACGAGCCGGTGCGTCGCCTGCGCCTCGTTCAGCACGCGCTCGGCCCCGGCGATCAGGCCGTTCGTGATCGTGTCGTGCCAGGTGCCGGCGACGATCACGACGTCCAGTCCGCGTCCGTCGACTGCTCCGGTCCGGGGTGCTCCTGCGCCGCTCATTCGTCGTCCTTCCCGTGGGCGAGAGCCTCTGCGAGCTCCGCCTCTCCGATGATGTGACCCATCCGGTCACGCTTGGTCTCGAGGTACTGGTGGTTGTTGGGGCCGACGCCGACGATCAGCGGCACCTGCTCGACGACGTCCAGGCCGAGCTCGCGCAGCTGCGTCACCTTGTCGGTGTTGTTCGTGAGCAGGCGCACCCTCGACACGCCGAGGTCGGCGAGGATGCCGGCGGCCGCCGCGTACTCGCGGGCGTCGGCGGGAAGCCCGAGGGCGAGGTTGGCGTCGACCGTGTCGAGCCCCTCCTCCTGCAGGCTGTAGGCGCGCAGCTTGTTGATGAGGCCGATGCCGCGCCCCTCGTGGCCGCGCATGTAGATCACCACGCCGCCCTCCTGCTCGATCGCGTCGAGCGCCGCGTCCAGCTGCGGACCGCACTCGCACTTGAGCGACCCGAAGGCCTCGCCGGTGAGGCACTCCGAATGCACGCGCACCAGGGCGGTCTCGCCCGGCTCGCCCGACACGACCGCGATGTGATCGGTGCCGCTGACGCGGTCCTTGTAGGCGAGGAACCGGAAGGTGCCGTGCGAGGTGGGCACGGTGGCGTCGGCGCGCAGGCTCACCCGGCGGCTGGTGGTCGGCACGGCGCCGGCAGGGTCGACCTCGTTGAGATGCGCGATGAGCTGCTCGATCGTGATGACGGGCACGCCGTCGCGGGCTCCGAGCTCCAGGAGCCCCGGCATCCGCATCATGCTGCCGTCTTCGGCGACCACCTCGGCGATCGCTCCGACCGGGCGGAGCCCCGCGAGCCTCATGAGCTCGACGGCCGCCTCGGTGTGCCCGCTGCGCTCGCGCACGCCGCCGTCGACCGCGCGCAGGGGGAGCACGTGGCCGGGGCGGATGAGGTCTCCCGCCGTCGATGCCGGGTTCGCCAGCACGTTCAGGGTGTGCGCGCGGTCGTGCGCGCTGATGCCCGTTGTCACGCCCTCCGCCGCGTCGACGCTGATCGTGTACGCGGTGGACCGGGCGTCCTCGCTCACGGCGACCATCGGCTGCAGGTTGAGGCTGTCGGCGAGGTCGGTGGGCATGGGGGCGCAGATGAAGCCCGACGACCAGCGCACCGTCCAGGCGACCCACTCGGGCGTGGCGAGCTCGGCCGACAGGATGACGTCGCCCTCGTTCTCCCGGTTCTCGTCGTCGGCGACGAGCACCGGCCGGCCGGCGCGCAACGCCTCCAGTGCCTCGGGGATGGTGGACAGGCTCATCGCGAGCCTCCTTCCGGTGCGGCGCGGAACGCGAGCAGGCGCTCGACGTGGCGCGCGAGGATGTCGGTCTCCAGGTTCACGCGGTCGCCGATCGTCCGCGATCCGAGCGTGGTGGCGGCGAGCGTCTCGGGGATGAGCGACACCTCGAACCACGCCTCGGCGGCATCGGCCTCGCTCACGGCGCTGACCGTGAGCGAGGTGCCGTCGACGGCGATGGAGCCCTTGTCGACGACCAGGGGCGCGAGGTCGGCCGGCAGCGAGACGCGCAGCACGCTCCACTGATCGCCTGGGCGCACCTCGACGACCGTGCCGGTGCCGTCGACGTGACCCTGCACGATGTGACCGCCGAGCCGGGCGCCCACAGGCATCGCCTTCTCGATGTTCACGCGCGTGCCGACGGTCGCGCCGCCGATCGCCGCGACGTCGAGGGTCTGCTTCATGACGTCGGTGTCGAAGGTGTCCGCGGTCGAGCCGACGACGGTGAGGCACACGCCCGAGACCGCGATGGACTCACCGTGCACGGCATCCGCTGCGGCCTTCGGCGCGCGCACCGTCAGGCGCCAGCCGTCTCCGGCGGGCGCGATGGCGGTGATCTCGCCGATCTCCTCGATGATTCCGGTGAACATCAGATGGTCCCTTCTTCCGGGTCGCCGGTCGCGGGGTGGGCGATCGCGAGCAGGTCTGGTCCGAGCGGCAGCCACTCGTCGATCTCGAGGCGAAGCGCCTGATCGATCGAGGGGACGCCGATGTCGGTGAGGGCGAGGCGGTCTCCGCCGAGCAGCACGGGGGCGACGTACGCGAGCACGCGGTCGACGAGCCCGGCGGCGATGAACGCGCTGGCGAGCGTCGGGCCGCCCTCGACGAACACGCGCTGCACCCCGCGTGCATGCAGGTCGGCGACCACCGAGCGCAGGTCGTGGGTGTCGTAGAAGAGCGGGGGATGCGGATGCCGGTGCACTGCGGCGTCGTCGGGTGTCCGACGCGAACCGATCACCACGGGCACGGGTTGATGCGGGAACAGGGCGTCGCCGTCGCGGGCGGTGAGCGCCGGGTCGTCGGCGAGCACGGTGCCGGTGCCGACCACGATCGCGTCGGCCTCCGCGCGGCGGCGATGCACGTCGGTGCGGGCGGCGGGCCCGGTGATCCACTGGCTGGTGCCGTCGGCGGCCGCCGCTCGGCCGTCGAGGCTCTGCGCCCACTTGACGGTGACGTGCGGGCGGCCCCGTCGCTGTGCGGTCAGCCAGTCGTCGATGAGGGCGTGAGCGGCGTCCGCCTGTTCCCCGCTCTCCACCTCGACGCCGGCGGCGCGCAGGCGCTCCGCCCCTCCGCCCGACACGGCGCCGGGGTCGTCGAGGGCGTAGACCACACGGGAGACGCCGGCCTCGATGAGCGCGACGGCGCAGGGACCCGTGCGGCCGGTGTGGTTGCAGGGCTCCAGGGTGACGACGGCCGTCGCCCCCCGGGCCGCGCCGGGGCCGAGCTTCGTGAGCGCATCGACCTCGGCGTGCGGGGTTCCGGCACCGCGGTGCCAGCCCTCGGCGATGACTTCGCCGTCGGGGGAGAGGATGACGGCGCCGACCTGCGGGTTCACGCCCCGCGGTCCGTTCGCCGCGAGTGCGAGCGCGCGACCCATCGCGCGGCGCTCGGCCTCGGTCACTGCCATCCGTCGTCCTCCTCTGAGGCTCCGGCCTCACCGATCTGGAGGGGGTCGGCAGAACGCGCGCGCGAACGCTGCGTGCTGCCTCCCTTCCGGACTAGCGAGATGACTCTCGCATCACCGTCGGTCCCGGAATTCCACCGGATCGGCATCCCGGAAGAACCGAGACGCTCGCGGACTGTCACCGCCGGTTCGGATTCTCACCGACCCCGGAGCACGTTTGATGCTCTGAGTGTACTCAACGTGGCTGAGCGCATTTCATTCCGAGACATGGATCGGGCCCGTGACTACTTGAGCAGCCGGGAGAGACGGCGGTCGGCGAGCGGCTTTCCTCCGGTCTGACAGGTGGGGCAGTACTCCAGGGACCGGTCGGCGAAGAACACGCTGCGCACGGTGTCGCCGCAGACGGGGCAGGCCTCGCCGCGGCGGGCGTGCACCTGCATCCCCCGCCGCTTGGCGTCCTTGAGGTCGGCGGGAGGTTTGCCAGACGCCTCGGCGACGGCGTCCGTGAGCGTCGTCTGCATGGCGGCGTACAGGCGGTCGATCTCGTCATCGTCGAGCTTGCCGGCGTTGGCATAGGGCGACATGCGCGCGGCGTGCAGGATCTCGTCGGAGTAGGCGTTGCCGATGCCGGCGATTACGCCCTGATCGCGCAGCAACCCCTTGATCTGCATCCGTCGTCCCTCCAGGAGCCCGGCGAACACGTCGCGGGTGAACGACGGGTCGAGCGGGTCGGGGCCGAGGCGCGCGATGCCGGGGACCTCCTGCGGATCTCGCACGACGTAGACGGCGAGGGACTTCTTGGTGCCGGCCTCGGTGAGGTCGAAGCCGCTGCCGTCGTCGAGCGCCAGCCTCAGCGCGATCGGCGACTTGCCCGGCTTGATGAGCGTGGTGGGCAGCGCGTCGTACCAGCGCAGCCAGCCGGCCTTCGCGAGATGGAAGGCGAAGTGCAGGTCGGGCCCGCAGGAGAGCACGACGAACTTGCCGTATCGCGCCGCCGCGGTGATCTCCGCGCCCTGCAGTGCGTGGATCGGAGGATCGTAGGTCTTCAGCGCGGAGATCGCGGCGACCGTGGCACGCGCGATCGTGCGGCCGACGGCCCGTCCCTCCAGGAACGTCGTCAGCCCCTGCACCTCGGGCATCTCCGGCATGGGTTCATCCTGTCACCGGCATCCGACATCCGGCTAGGCCCCGGTGCATCGGCGACCCGGGTCAGAGCACGGGCCAGTCGACCGGGGCGCGGTCGTCGGTCGGGAGGAGACCGGCGAGCCAGCCGTCGTCGCGGCCGCGCGGGCTGGTCATGGCCTGGCGCCGCATGCCCTCGTAGCGGAACCCGAGCGCGCGGGCGGCGCGGGCCGAGGGGACGTTGCCCACGACCGCCTGCCAGCGGATGCGGACGAGCCCTCGTTCCGCGAACCCCCAGTCGATCACGGCCCTCGCCGCCTCGGTGACGTAGCCGTGGCCGCGGGCGTCGGCGGCGACCCAGAAGCCGAGCTCGGCGGAGTCGCCCGTGTGGTGCGTCTCGATGTTGTGCAGGCCGATCGATCCGACGAGCACCTCGTCGCGGAACATGCTCCACACGTGCTCGCTGCCGTCGGCCCACCACTCGCCGATGAGCCGGATGAAGTCCTCGGCGTCCTTCCGCGTGTACGGGCTCGGCACCGTCGTCCAGCGGGGGATCTCCGGATCCTGGCACGCCCGCTCGATCGCCTCGGCGTCGTCGGCGGCGGGTGCGCGCAGGACGAGTCGTTCGGTGGTCAGGGTGACGGGTTCCATCCCGGCATCCTATGCGCGTCGCCGCGGCGTCCCGGGACGGCGAGGCCGCTCACTGATCGTGGCCGAGCCGCACCAGGAAGTCGAACATGTAGAGCAGCAGCGACAACGCCGGCATCAGGGCCGCGACGCCCGCGACGCAGATGGCCGCGATGCCGAGCCCCCGTCCCTGGCCGGTGCGGATCGCCGCGATACCGGTGACGATCGCGCCGAGACCGATCGGCGTCCCGACGAGGAACGCGGTGCCGAGCGTGGTCTCGATACCGGCGTCGGAGAGCGCCCCCAGGGCGAACACCGGGCAGAGGATCCCGATCACGAGCGCGACGACTCCGAGCACCAGCGACACGATCCCGAGCACCGGCGTCGGGGGCTGCCGGGCGTACGCGGGCTGCGGCAACGGCGTCATCGCCTGGGCATCCAGCGGGATGTCCCGGGGCGACGGGATCGGCGGCGGTCCTCCCGCGGGGGTCGTCATCGGCTCAGAGTATCCAAAGCGCAGAGTATCCGCAGCGCGGCGGAGCAGGGTATCCGCAGCGCGGCGGAGACTCTGCCGCACCGGCATCCGGCCGGATGTCGGAGGCCCGCGACTAAGCTTGTCCGGTGACTGTTCCGGGGATTCTGCGCGCCTTGGAAGAGGCGTCTCTGTACCGTGACGCCCTCAGCTGGGCGCACACCGACGCCGACCTCGGCCTCGTCGACGGGCTCGACGCCCCGGCGCTCGCCGGACTCCTGGCGAAGCGTGCGGCGAGCGGCCATCCCGCGGCGCTCCTCGCCGTCGTTCCCACCGGACGGCGGGCGGAGAGTCTCGCCGAGGCGCTCGGCGCCTACGTCCCCGATGCCGAGGTGCTGACCTTCCCCGCCTGGGAGACCCTCCCGCACGAGCGCCTCAGCCCGAGCCCCGACACGGTCGGCCAGCGACTGCAGACCCTCCGTCGCATCGCGGAGTGGCAGGGCGAGCGCCCGTTGATCGTCGTCGCATCGGTCCGCGCCGCGCTGCAGCCCATCGCCGGCAACCTCGGCGAGATCGCCCCGCTCGAACTCCGCATCGGCAGCCGCGGCAACGAGCTCGACGGGGTCGCCGAGGGGCTCGTCGAGAGGGCGTACACCCGCGTCGACATGGTGTCCCGCCGCGGCGAGTTCGCCGTGCGCGGCGGCATCCTCGACGTGTTCCCCCCGATCTCCGAGCACCCCTACCGCGTCGAGTTCTTCGGCGACGAGATCGACCAGATCCGCGCCTTCTCGGTCGCCGACCAGCGCTCCCTCCCCGGCAACGTCGACCTCGTCGACCTCCCGCCCAGCCGCGAGCTGCTGCTCACGCAGGACGTGCGCGACAACGCCCGCGCGCTGAAGGACGCGTTCCCCGCCATCGCCGGGATGCTCGAGAAGATGGCCGAGGGCATCCCGGTCGAGGGCATGGAGTCGCTGCTGCCCGCCGTCGCCGGCCCCCTCAAGTCGCTCGTGGAGTACCTCCCCGCAGGAGCCGCCACCGCCGTCGTCGACCCGGAGCGGTCGTCGGCCCGCGCGATCACGCTCGGCGAGACCAACCGCGAGTTCCTCGACGCCGCATGGAGCGCAGCCACGTCGGGGGCGTCCGCGCCCATCGACCTCGGCGCCGGCGACTTCCTCACCATCGCGCAGCTGCGCGAGGTCGTGCGCGACCGCGGCGGCGTCTGGTGGCGCCTCAGCCCGTTCGCGATGGGCGGGGCGGATGCCGAGACCATCGACTCGTCGGTGATCCCCTCCTTCCACGGCAACGTCGACGGCGCGATCTCGTTCGTCGACGGTCGCGTTTCCGAAGGCTGGCGGGTGGTCGTGATCGCGGCCGGCGCCGGGCTCGTCGATCGCGCGCGCGACGTGCTGTCGGACCGCGGCGTCGCCGCCCGCATCGTCGATCGTCTGACCGACGCCCCCGAACCGGGCGTCGCGACCCTCGTCACCGGCTCGGTCGAATCCGGTTTCCAGGTGCCGGAGGCCAAGCTCGCCGTCCTCACCGACAACGAGTTCTACGGGCGCACCATCGGCGGCGACCAGCGCGTCGTCAAGAAGCTCGCCTCGCGGCGCAAGAACGTCGTCGACCCGCTGCAGCTCAAGCAGGGCGACTTCGTCGTGCACGCCACGCACGGCATCGGACGCTTCGTGGAGATGACGCAGCGCGAGGTGTCGACGGGCGGGCGCAACGCCACCAAGTCGGTGCGCGACTACCTCGTGTTGGAGTACGCGCCGTCCAAGCGCGGGTATCCGGGCGACAAGCTCTTCGTGCCCACGGATCAGCTCGACCTGCTCTCGAAGTACGTCGGCGGCGAGGCGCCGACCCTGTCCAAGATGGGCGGCAGCGACTGGGCGCAGGCGAAGGGCAAAGCCCGCAAGGCCGTGCGCGACATCGCCGTCGAGCTGGTCAAGCTGTACTCGGCGCGGATGAGCGCCAAGGGTCACGCCTTCGGACCGGACACCCCCTGGCAGCGAGAGCTGGAGGAGGCGTTCCCGTTCGCCGAGACCCACGACCAGCTGCAGACCATCGACGAGATCAAGGCCGACATGGAGCGCCCGATCCCGATGGACCGCCTGCTCTCCGGGGACGTCGGATTCGGCAAGACCGAGGTCGCGGTGCGTGCCGCGTTCAAGGCGATCCAGGATGGCAAGCAGGTCGCCATGCTCGTGCCGACGACGCTGCTGGTGAAGCAGCACCTGGAGACGTTCACCGAGCGCTTCGCCGGATTCCCCGTCAAGGTGCGGCCGCTGTCGCGCTTCCAGACCGACAAGGAGGCGAGGCTCACGCTCGCGGGGCTCCTCGACGGCGCCGTCGACATGGTCATCGGCACCCACCGTATCCTCACCGACCAGGTCATGTTCAAGGACCTCGGGCTCATGATCATCGACGAGGAGCAGCGTTTCGGCGTCGAGCACAAGGACGCGCTGAAGAAGATGAAGACGAACGTCGACATCCTCGCCATGAGCGCCACGCCGATCCCGCGCACGCTGGAGATGGCGGTGACCGGCATCCGCGAGATGTCCACCCTCGCGACGCCGCCGGAGGACCGGCATCCGATCCTCTCCTTCGTCGGCCCCCGCAGCGACAAGCAGATCGCCGCCGCCATCCGCCGCGAGATCCTCCGCGAGGGCCAGGTGTTCTTCGTGCACAACCGGGTGCAGTCGATCCAGCGCGTGGCCGCCGAGCTCGCCGAGCTCGTGCCGGAGGCGCGCATCGCCGTGGCACACGGGCAGATGGGCGAGCACCAGCTGGAGCAGGTCGTCGACGACTTCTGGGAGCGCAAGTTCGACGTGCTCGTGTCGACCACCATCATCGAGACCGGTCTCGACATCTCCAACGCCAACACGATCATCATCGACCGCGCCGACAAATACGGCCTCAGCCAGTTGCACCAGTTGCGCGGGCGCGTGGGGCGCGGACGTGAGCGCGCGTACGCGTACTTCCTCTACGACGACCTGAAGCCGCTCAGCGAGACCGCCGCCGACCGGCTGCAGACCATCGCCGTGAACAACGACCTCGGCTCCGGCATGCAGGTCGCGCTGAAGGACCTCGAGCTCCGCGGTGCGGGCAACCTGCTCGGCGCCGAGCAGGCCGGTCACATCGCCGGCGTCGGATTCGACCTCTACCTGCGCATGATCGGCGAGGCGGTGGCCACGTTCCGCGGCGAGGAGGTCGAGACCGGTCAGGAGCTGCGTCTGGAGCTGCCGCTCGACGCCCGCATCCCCGAGGACTACATCGACAGCGAGCGGCTGCGTCTGGAGGCGTACCAGAAGCTCTCCGCGGCCTCAGCGGCGACGGCCAAGGACGAGGCGATCGACCTCGTCATCGAGGAGCTCACCGACCGCTACGGCACCCCGCCGGAGGAGGTCGAGGGCCTCATCGCCATCGCCCGCCTGCGCCGTCGCGCCGCGCGGGCCGGGCTCACCGACGTGGTGGCGATGGGCTCCAACCTGCGCATCGCCCCGGCCCGGCTCGAGGACTCGATCAAGGTGCGGATGCAGCGGCTCTACCCGAAGGCGAAGCTCGTCGGCGGGGGAGAGGCGTTGGTCGTGCCGATGCCCACGGTGCCGGCAGCCGTCGGCGTGGGACTGGAGCCCGTCCCCGGTCGGGAGCTGCTGGAGTGGGTCGGTCAGCTGTTCACGGCGCTGTTCCCGGAGCCCGTCGCCGCGGAGTGACGCGCGCGCGGGTGCGGGCGCGGGCGGGCGCCGTCGCGGGGTGCGGGCGGTCGCGGGGCGCGCAGTCGCGGGGTGCGCGCGAAAAGTCGGATGCTCCGCGCGACACGCCGCGTGAGCCGGTGCCGGGGCGGCGTGTCGCCTCGCCAGTCCGGCGTTTCGCGCACGGGTGGAGGCGGACGGCGGGGAAAAGCAGCCGCTAGCGACCGACGCAGGCCGCGTCAACCCGGTGGGCTCCGCCGCCGATCGGATGCAGGGTGGCGGCATGTGGACCCTACTGATCATCCTGCTGATCCTCTGGGCCGGAGTGTCCGTGCTCGGTTTCGTCGTGAAAGGGCTGTTCTGGCTCGCGATCGTCGGGATCGTCCTGTTCATCGGCACGATCGTCTTCGGGATGCTGCGGCGAGGAAGCTCCACGAGGGAGTGAGTTACCTCACCGACGGCGATCGAGAAGTCGGACCGGAGGCGCGACACGCCGGCTCCCCTCGCATCGGGGCGGCGAGTCGACGTGGGACTCCGACTTTTCGGACACGGCCGTGGCGAGCCGTGCCGGACCGCGCAAGGCGATCTCTCCCGCCGATAATCCAGACGCGTCGCACCGTGCCGGGGAACGCGACGCTGTCGTCGATGACGAGTTCGCGTACAGTGCCGGGACTCACCCCGGCACGTGGGAGGGAGTCCGGTCCGTACTCGTAGCGGACGTCATCCGACGCCGCGGGCAGTGCGCGGTAGGGGACGACGACCATGGCCCGAGCGTAGCCGTGGTCGATGCCTGACATAGCGGAGCTCCCCACCGACACACCGCCCGCTTCGCCGGGCACGGCTTCCGAGCTCGAGCGCGACACGCCGACGGGGAACGGATGCCGACGGCGTGTCGACCTGCGGTACCGAAGCTGTGCTCGTGGGGCCGAGCCGCCGAGGACTAGTCTGGCCGCATGTTGTACGAGCACCTCGGGGCTCGGCCCCGGATCCATGACACCGCCGTCATCGCTCCCACCGCCGTCGTCTCCGGAGACGTCGAGATCGGGGCCCACTGCCAGGTGCTGCACGGCGCCGTGATCACGGCCGAGGGCGGGCCGATCACGCTCGGCGAGCACGTGATCGTGATGGAGAACGCGCTGATCCGCGCGACCGCGGCCAACGCTGTGCACATCGGCGCGCACACCCTCATCGGCACGCTCGCCAGCATCGCGGGCGCGACCGTCGGCGAGGAGGTGTTCTTCGCGTCGGGGGCTCGCATCTTCAACGGCGCACTGGTCGGCGATCGCTGCGAGGTGCGCGTCAACGCGATCGTGCACCGCCGAGCCGTGCTGCCCGAGGGCACGGTCGTGCCGATCGGCTGGGTCGCGGTGGGGGACCCCGTGCAGCTGCTGTCTCCCGATCGCGAGGCCGAGATCGCGGCCGCGCAGCCCGAGCTCGACTTCCCCGGTCACGTCTTCGGCGTCGACCGCGACACCCCCGACCTCATGGTGCAGCTCACCGAGCGCTATGGCAGCTCCCTCGCCAGGCACGCCGACGACCACGAGATCATC
Source organism: Microbacterium hydrocarbonoxydans (assembly GCA_040395495.1). GTDB lineage: Bacteria > Actinomycetota > Actinomycetes > Actinomycetales > Microbacteriaceae > Microbacterium > Microbacterium hydrocarbonoxydans_D. Next base: position 37,828 of record JBEBQG010000014.1, read on the forward strand.
GACGGTGAGTGACGGCGCAGGACTGGTCCGCCCCGCGGTGAGTGAGGCGGATGCCGCGGACATCGCCCGCGCGTGCTACGGGATCGTCGCGACGGCCGTGGAGCTCGGCAGCAACCAGGACCGCAACTTCGTGCTCACCGCGCCGGACGGCACCCGCAGCGTCCTTCGCGTCGACAACCCCGTGTTCGGCGACGACGCCCGCGACGCCCAGCATCTCGCGCTCGACGCCTATCGCGCGGCCGGAGTGGCCGTCCCCGCCGTGCTCCCCGGCCTCGACGGTGCGCTGACGCAGCGGTGGCGCGGTCTCGCCGTGCGGCGCAGCGAGTTCGCGGAGGGGGAGCCGATGGTCGACGTCGGCTACTTCGCGCCGGTCGTGCTCGCCGAGTTCGGGGCGCTCGCCGCGGCATCCGTCGCGGCTCTCGCCGGTCTCGAGCATCCGGGTCTCGACCGGTCGCACATGTGGGACATGCGAGTGGCCCACGAGCAGGTGCTCCTGCTGGCGCCCTCGATCACCGACGAGCGGCTGCGCGATCGTGTGGTGCGGGCCGCCGACGCCGCGGACGACCTGCTGCGGGAGGTCGCAGCCGACCTCCCTGTGCAGCCCGTCCATGGCGACCTCACCGACGACAACGTCACCGGCATCCGCGGAGACGACGCGCGCCTGCATCCGCACACCGTGCTCGACCTCGGCGACCTCGCCCTCGGCTGGCGCGTGGCCGAGCTGGCCGTATGCGCCTCGTCGATGCTGCACCACGAGCCGGAACGCCCCCTGCGGGTGCTCGACACGATCGCCGCGTTCCACGCCGCGGCGCCGCTGAGCCGTGCCGAGGCGCAGGCCGTGTGGCCGCTCGTCGTGCTGCGCGCGGCGCTGCTCGTCGCGAGCGGATGGCGTCAGCTGGAGATCGACGGCGACAACGAGTACGCGAGCGAGCGCATCGCGGGGGAGCAGGCGATCTTCGACGCCGCCACCGCCGTGCCGCTCGTCGAGGCCGTGGAGCTCGTGCGGGAGCGAGTGGGCGTCGAGGCACCGTCGTTCGCCAGCGACGCGGATGCCGACGCGGAGCCGCTGTCCGCGCTCCTTCCCGGCATCGGTCGCGTCGTCGTGCTCGACCCCGGAGTCGAGTCCGCCGATCTCTCCGATGGGCGGTGGATGGCGGACTCGGCCGAGGGTGCGGACTCGGCCGAGGGCGCGCTCGCGACGACCGCGTTCGACAAGGGCGCGGAGGCCGCGGTGATGCCGTACGGCGTCTACCGCCTGACCCGCACGGCGACGGACTCGGCGGATGCGGCGCGCACCTGGCCCGTCGAGACCGAGGTGCACGTGACCCCCGGTGCCGCGCACGTGGTCACCGCGCCGTGCCCCGGACTCGCGCGGGCGACGGCCGATGGCGTGCGGATCGCGCGCGACGACGGCTGGATCGTCGACATCCGCGGCCTCGCACCCGACCTCGCTCCCGACCTCGCCCCCGCCCGCGGCCAGGGTGCGGAGAGCCCCCGTCGGGTGTCGTCGGGAGACCGCATCGGCGAGCTGGTCGCCGCCCGCACCCCGCGCTCGCTCGTGATCGGCGTACGCCGCGCGGACGCCGACGCCGGTGCCGGTGCCGAGCCGGACGCCGAGGGGGACGCCCCCGGGACGGAGCCGACACCCGGTCGCGCGACGCTCGTGGCCCCCGACCGCGTCGGCGCCTGGCACCGGCTCAGCGCGGACCCTGCTCCGCTGCTCGGCCTGCCCTCGCTCGCCCAGAGCGACGAGTCCGACCGGGAGCGACGGAGGCGGGAGGCCCTGTTCGCCGAGGCGCAGGAGCGGTATTACGAGCATCCGCCCCAGATCGAGCGCGGCTGGAGGCACCACCTCGTCGACACGACGGGACGCGCGTACATCGACATGGTGAACAACGTCGCCGGCCTCGGACACAGCCACCCGCGGGTCGCCGACGCGGCGAGCACGCAGCTGCGCACCCTCGGCACGAACTCGCGCTTCCTCTTCCGCGGTCTCGCCGAGTACAGCGAGCGGCTGCTGGCCCTCATGCCGCAGGGGAGCGGCCTCGACACCGTCCTGCTCGTGAACAGCGGATCCGAGGCGGTCGACCTCGCCATCCGGCTCGCGCAGGCGGCGACATCGCGGCGCACGGTCGTCGCCCTGCGCGAGGCGTACCACGGGTGGACGATGGCCAGCGACGCCGTCACCACGAGCGCCTACGACAACCCCGACGCCTTCGGCACCCGGCCGGACTGGGTGCACGTCGCCGACGTGCCCAACCGGTACCGCGGCACGTACCGCGGAGAGCACACCGCGGGCCGCTACCTCGCCGACCTCGACGTCGATCTCCGGCGGCTGTCGGAGGAGGGGCGGGCGCCCGCGGCCTTCCTCTGCGAGTCGATCCTCGGCAACGCCGGGGGAGTGCTGCTGCCCGACGGGTACCTGGCCGGCGCCTACGACCTCGTGCGCGCGGCGGGCGGGCTGTGCATCGCCGACGAGGTGCAGGTCGGCTTCGGACGCATCGGCTCCGCGTTCTGGGGATTCGAGCGCTCCGGCGTGGTGCCGGACATCGTGACGATCGCCAAGCCGATGGGCAACGGCTTCCCGATCGGCGGGGTGATCACCACGAGGGCGATCGCCGACGCCCTCTCCACGCAGGGCCAGTTCTTCTCGTCGGCCGGCGGCAGCACGCTGAGCTGCCGAGTGGGCATCGCCGTTCTCGATGCGATGGTGGAGGACGACCTGCAACGCAACGCCCTGACGGTGGGAGCCCGTCTGGCCGGGGCGCTGCGCGGTCTCGCCGAACGGCATCTGCTCGTCGGCCCCGTGCACGGTGAGGGTCTCTACCTCGGCGTCGAGCTGGTGCGCGACCGGGAGAGCATGGAGCCCGCCGCCGCCGAGGCCGCGGCGATCTGCGAGCGGATGCGGGAGCTGGGGGTGATCGTGCTGACGACGTCCGAACGATCGAACGTGCTCAAGATCAAGCCGCCGCTGTGCCTCACCGCCGCCAGCGCGGACCACGTCGTAGGGATGCTGGACAGGGTGCTCACGGAAGGCTGGTGAGCCTCCGGCTTCGAAAACAGAACAGTTCCTGGACTCGACCTACGTATTTCGAAGGAAAAAACTTCTCGCCCTATCGAAACCTGACCGACATAATGAAGGTCATCATCGGACACCCGAACGTCCGACCGCGTGTTCTCGAAGGAGCGAACATATGTCGATGAAGACCAAGCCGCTTGCGCAGGGTGGGGGCACCCTCAAGCGGAACCTGGGGTTGTGGGCGATCGTCGGACTCGGGCTCGGCTATATGACGCCGACCGTCGTGTTCGACACCTTCGGCATGGTGGCCCGCGACACCGACAACGTGGTGCCCATGGCCTACCTCGTCGCCCTCGTGGTGATGGTCTTCACCGCGATCAGTTACGGCAAGATCGCCAGCGCGATCCCGAGTGCCGGTTCCGCGTACACCTATGTGCGCGAATCCATCCACCCCAACCTCGGTTTCATGGTCGGCTGGACCTCGCTGATCGACTACGTGCTGCTGCCGATGGTGAACTGCCTCATCATCCGCAGTTACCTCGAGGCGCTGTTCCCGGACATCCCCGGCTGGATCTGGGTCGTCATCTACTGCATCCTCGTCACCTCGATCATCTACATGACCATGCGCGGCACGTCGAACGCCAACATGATCCTCCTCGTCTTCTCGATCGTCGTCATGGTCGTGTTCGTGGTCATGGTCGTCGCCCAGCTCTCGCGGGGCGAGGGCGCGGCGACGCTCGCCTCCGCGGCGCCGTTCGTGCACGACGGGGTCACGATGGGCGCCGTGCTCATGGGCGCGACCATCGTGTGCTTCTCGTTCATCGGCTTCGACGCCGTCACCATGTACGCGGAGGAGGCGAAGGACCCGAAGATCATGCCGAGGGCGATCCTGCTCACGGTGCTCCTCGGAGGGGCCATCTTCCTCATCGCGGCCTACGTCACGCAGCTGCGGTTCCCGGACTACAACGAGTTCGCGCCCGGAGGCGACCAGCAGTTCATCGAGGACTCCACCCTGCCGATCATCGGCGACATCGTCGGTGGCAACGTGCTGATGGCCGTGCTCACCGCGGCGGGCTTCTGCGCCACGCTCGCCTCGGGCCTCGCCTCGCACGCCTCGGTCTCGCGCATGCTGCTCGTGATGGGCCGCAACAACGTGTTGCCGCAGAAGATGTTCGGCTACATCAACCCCCGCACCCACACGCCGACCTTCAACATCGTGCTGGTCGGAGCCATCTGCCTGCTCGCGATCCCGTTCAGCCTCGAGCTGATCGCAGCATGGATCAACTTCGGCGCCCTGATCGCCTTCACCTTCGTCAACATCTCGGTGATCGCGTGGTTCGCCATCCGCAAGGGGATGCGCAAGACGCCGGGGCAGATCTTCTCGTACATCGTCATGCCGGGTATCGGCATGGTGCTCACCGGCCTGCTCTGGGCCAACCTGCACGAGGACGCCCTGCGGGGCGGGCTCGTCTGGACGGTGCTCGGCCTGATCTACCTGGCGGTGATCACGAAGGGCTTCCGCAAGAAGGTGGTCGCGTTCGACGAGAACCAGGCCGTCACCGGATACAACAAGGTGGTGAAGGTGCCGGTCGACGAGGGCTGATGCGCGGCTCATGACGAAGGCCGCCTCCCCGTCGAGGGGAGGCGGCCTTCGTCATGGAACGGATGCGGTCAGATGACGCCCTGGGCGAGCATCGCGTCGGCGACGCGCTCGAAGCCGGCGATGTTCGCACCGGCGACGTAGTCGCCCGGGGTGCCGTAGCGCTCGGCGGCCTCGAAGGAGGCGCTGTGGATGTCGGCCATGATGTCGCGCAGCTTCTGCTCGCTGGTCGCGAAGTCCCAGCGCTGGCGCGCGGCGTTCTGGCTCATCTCCAGTGCGGAGGTGGCGACGCCTCCGGCGTTGGCGGCCTTGCCCGGAGCGAAGAGCACGCCGGCGCGCTGGAACGCCTCGACGGCCTCCGGGGTGCTCGGCATGTTGGCGCCCTCGGCGACCGCTCGCACGCCGTTCGCGATGAGGGCCCGCGCGGAGTCCTCGTTCAGCTCGTTCTGCGTGGCGGACGGCACCGCGATGTCGACGGGGGTCTCCCACACCGTGCCGCCCTCGACGAAGCGGGCGCCGGGACGACGGTTCGCGTACTCGACGATGCGACCGCGCTCGACCTCCTTGATCTGGCGCAGCAGGGCGAGGTCGATGCCGGCATCGTCGACGATGTAGCCCGACGAGTCGGAAGCCGTGACGGCCTTCGCACCCAGCTGCGTCGCCTTCTCGATGGCGTAGATCGCGACGTTGCCCGAGCCGGACACCGCGACGCGCTTGCCCTCGAGGCTCTCGCCGTGCACCGCGAGCATCTCCTGCACGAAGAAGACGGCGCCGTAGCCGGTCGCCTCGGTGCGCACCTGCGCGCCGCCCCAGCCGATGCCCTTGCCGGTGAGGATGCCGGACTCGTGGCGGTTGGTGATCTTGCGGTACATGCCGAACATGTAGCCGATCTCGCGACCTCCCACGCCGATGTCGCCCGCGGGGACGTCGGTGTGCTCGCCGATGTGGCGGTACAGCTCGCCCATGAACGACTGGCAGAACCGCATGACCTCGGCCTCGCTCCTGCCGTGCGGGTCGAAGTTCGAGCCGCCCTTGCCGCCGCCGATGCCCTGACCTGTGAGCGCGTTCTTGAAGATCTGCTCGAAGCCGAGGAACTTGATGATCGAGATGTTCACCGAGGGGTGGAACCGCAGCCCGCCCTTGTACGGGCCGAGTGCGGAGTTGTACTGCACGCGGTAGCCGCGGTTGACCTGCAGGCGACCGGCGTCGTCGATCCACGGCACCCGGAAGATGACCTGTCGCTCCGGCTCGACGAGGCGTTCCAGCACTCCGTTGTCGACGTAGTCCGGGCGGCGCTCGAGCACGGGGCCGATCGAGTGCAGAACCTCGTGCACGGCCTGGTGGAACTCGGGCTCGTTCGGGTTCAGCGAGCGGACGTCGTCGAAGATCGGCTGTGCGATGTCGCTGAGGGGATGGAAGTCGGCGGTGGTGTCGGTCACGCGTGTGCTTTCTGGAGGGGGATGGGTGCGAGCGATCGTGTCGCGTGATGCGTCGCCGGATCAGGCAGGAATTTTCACTTTAGCGCGCTCGGGCAGGTGGTCCCGCCGGCCGGGCGCGTCGTGAGGTCATCCGGTGTTCTGCAGGCCGGCCGCGACGCCGCTCACCGAGAGCAGCAGGAGCCGCTGCTGCTCGGCATCCGCCCCCGAGCCCGTCGGCTGGTCCTCGGCGGGAGCGCGGAGGGCACGGAGAGCCCTCAACTGCAGCAGCGACAGCGCGTCGACGTAGGGGCTGCGCAGCTGCACGGCGCGCTGCAGCACCGGCTTGTTCTCGAGCAGTCCCTCACCGCCGGTGAGACGGATGACCCACTGCCTGGTGAGGGCCATCTCGTCGAGCACGAGAGCTGCGAGGTCGTCGCGGTCGCCGAGGGCGAGGTACTGGCGGGCGATGCGCTCGTCGGTCTTGGCCAGGCTCATCGCGACGTTGTCGACCATCGTGCGCAGCAGCGGCCACTCGCGGTAGGCCTCGGCGAGCAGGGCCTCGTCGCCGACGGCGTCCAGGGCCGTGCCGAGGCCGAACCAGCCGGCGAGGTTGATGCGCGCCTGGGTCCAGGCGAACACCCAGGGGATCGCGCGCAGGTCTTCGAGCGACTCGACGGACAGTCCGCGTCGCGCGGGGCGGGAGCCCAGGGCGAGCAGGCCGATCTCCTCCATCGGCGTCACCGTCGCGAACCACGGGGCGAAGCCCTCGGCCTTGACCAGCGAGAAGAAACGCTCGCGGGACGACGCGTCCATGATGCGGGCGACCTCGGCGTAGCGGGCGGCGGCGCCGCTGGTGCGCGACTCGACGGTCGGCGAGGAGGCGAGCAGGGTGGCCGCGGCGACCTGGTCGATGTGGCGCATGGCGATCGCCGGCTCGCCGTAGCGGGCGAAGATGACCTCGCCCTGCTCGGTGAGCTTGAACCGCCCGTCGACGGAGTGCGGCGGCTGGGCGAGGATCGCGGAGTTGGCGGGGCCGCCGCCGCGGCCCAGTGCACCGCCGCGGCCGTGGAACAGCGTGAGCTCGATGCCCGACTCCTTCGCCCAGCGGGCGATCTTCTCCTGGGCCTCGTAGAGGGCGAGGTTGGCGGCGACCGGGCCCACGTCCTTCGAGGAGTCGGAGTAGCCCAGCATCACCTCCAGGCGATTGCCGGTCGCGGCCAGCCGCTCGCGGAACTCGGGGTACGTCACGACTTCGGCGAGGATGCCGGGGGCCGCCTGCAGATCCGCGAAGGTCTCGAACAGCGGGACCACGTCGAGCACGGGAGCCGCGTCGCCGAGCGCGTGACGGGCGAGCCGGTGCACGGCCGCGAGGTCGGATGCCGACTGCGTGAACGACACGACGTATCTGCCGGCCGCGCGGGGACCGAGGTCGCGCTGGATGTCGGCGATCGCGCGGAACACCTCCAGCACCTCCTCCGTCTGCGCGCTGACGGCCCCTCCCGCGTCGAGCTCGGCGAGCGCGGTGGCGTGCACCTGGGAGTGCTGGCGCACCTCGAGCTCGGTGAGGTGGAAGCCGTAGGTCTCGACCTGCCAGATCAGGTGCTGCACCCCGCCGAAGGCGTGCCGGCGAGCGCCCGCCGCTGCGAGGGAGTCCTGCACGGCGCGGAGATCGGACAGCAGTTCGTCCGGCGAGGCGTAGGCGAGGTCGTCCCCGCGACGGGTGGCCGCCACGCGCCGCGCGAGCGCGAGCACGACCCTCCGGTGCGGCTCGCCGGGGGAGCGGGTCGCCAGCTCGGCGGCGTCGTGCGGGCGCGCGGCGACGAACGCGTCCCACAGGGCGGTGACGGCCGCGCTCGGCGGCGTGTCCTCGGCGTCGAGGGTGAGCGTCCGGCCGATGCGCTCGATCGCGCGCTCCGTGCCGCGCAGCACGTGCTCCGACGCGATCTGGGAGGCCTCCCTGGTGACCGAGGAGGTGACGAACGGGTTGCCGTCGCGGTCGCCGCCGACCCACGATCCGACCCGCACGAAGGCGGGGATCACGGGCGCGCTGGCTCCGGAGTCGTCGCCGCGCAGCGCGTCGTCGATGCGGCGGTACACGTGCGCGACGGTGGTAAACAGCGTCTCGTCGAACACGCCCATCACGGTGCGCACCTCGTCGGTCGGGGTGGGCTTCTGGGCGCGCAGCGGCGCGGTGCGCCACAGGGTGTCGATCTCCTCCAGCATGCGGCGGCGGGCGCGATGCTGCTCGGCGCCGCCCTCGCTCGCCGCGTCGTGCTGGGTGAGCAGCTCGGACAGACGGCGGATGCTGCCGGAGACCGCACGGCGCCGGGCCTCGGTGGGGTGCGCCGTGAAGACGGGGTGGAAGCGCAGGCCCTCCAGCCGACGGCGGGCCTCGTCGTCGCCGACCTCCTCCTTCAGCCGGGCGTACGCGGTGGCCACGGTGTCAGCGGCGTCCTCGCGTCCCGGCTGCCCCGCGCGCTCGCGGAGGACGCGCACGCGCTGGTGCTCCTCGGCGAGGTTCACGAGGTGGAAGTAGCAGGTGAACGCCCTGGCGACCTCGTCGGCCCGCGCCACGGTGAAGGACTCGGCGATCGCGGCGGCACGGTCGAACGCGTCGGACGTCTCCTCGTCGTAAGCCTGGATCGTGGCGAGGCGCAGGCGCTCGACGTCGTCGAACAGACCGTCGCTGCCGGCCTCGCGGAGCACCTGGCCGAGGAGGGCGCCGAGCATCCTGACATCGGATCTCATCGCCTCGGGGATGCTGCGGCCTGCTTCGAAGCGTCCGATGATGCGGATGGCCGAGGTGTCGGTGGGCTCGGGAAAGGACTGTGCGGGGGTCACCCTCCGAGAGTATCCCGAGCCGGACGCACGCCCGGAACTCATGACGCGCGGGGACGTCGAGACCACGGGCGGCGGGTCGGCGGCGGCACCTAGCATGGAGGAGATGCGAATCTCGGCCAACCCCCTTCGCGGCCAGCAGTTCCCGGCCGTCCTCCTGCTCGTCGCGGCGGGGCTCGGGCTGCTGCTTGCCAATCTCCCCGCGCACGACGCGATCGCCTCGGTGCTGGAGCTCCACGTCGCCGTGCCGCTGACCGGTCTCGACCTCTCGATCGAGCACTGGGTGTCGGACGGCCTGCTCGCCGTGTTCTTCCTCGTCGTCGCCATCGAGCTGCGCCACGAGCTCACGCACGGCGAGCTCGACTCCCCGCGCAAGGCCGTGCAGCCGGCGATCGCGGCGGCCGGCGGCGTGTTGGTGCCGATCGCCGTCTACCTGCTGATCGCGGGTGACGCGCGCACCGCCTCCGGCTGGCCGGTGCCGACGGCGACCGACATCGCCTTCGCGCTGGGCGTGCTCGCCATGTTCGGTCGCGGCCTGCCGTCTACCGTGCGCGTGTTCCTGCTCGCGCTCGCCATCCTCGACGACATCATCGGCATCGTCTTCATCGCGGTGCTGTTCGCGCACGACGTGCAGTGGCTGCCGCTGGTCCTCGCGGCGGTGGCCGTGGCGCTGTTCTGGGCGCTGAGCAGACTGCTGCACGCCAAGGGGCACCCGACGGTCGCGGTGGCCATGGTGGTCGTCGGCGTCGCGGCCTGGGGGTTCGTCGCCGTGTCCGGCATCCACGCCACCATCGCCGGGGTGCTGCTCGGCCTCGTCATGGCTCCGGTGCCGGCCGGCAGGGTCCGGCATGCGCTCGAGCCCACCGTGAACGGGGCCATCCTCCCGCTGTTCGCCTTCGTCGCGGCGTTCGTGGTGATCCCCGCGGTGTCGCCGACCGATCTCTCCCCGGCGTTCTGGGGCATCCTCGTCGCGCTCCCCGCCGGCAAGGTCATCGGCATCTCGCTGTTCGGCTGGCTCGCCATGCGCATCCGCCCCCGGGGCGCCCCGCCGTCGCTGCCGTTCGCCGATCTGCTCGCGGCCGGCGTGCTCGGCGGCATCGGCTTCACGGTCTCGCTGCTGCTCGCCAACCTCGCGTTCGCCGCCGACGACGGCATCCGCGATCAGGCCATCCTCGGCGTGCTGCTGGGGTCTTTCGTCGCGCTCGTGCTCTCCGCGGTGGTCGTCTCGCTGCGGGCCGGGTGGTACCGGAGGACGGCGGCCGCGTCCTCATGAACCGGGAGGAGTGCTCATGACGATCTCGTCGCAAGACCCGCTGCGGGCCGCCGCCGACACGATGAGGGAGGTGCGCGAGCGGTGCGTCTGGTCGCAGCGCATCACCCACCGCGATCTCGTGCCCTACCTCATCGAGGAGTCGCACGAGGTGATCGACGCCGTGGAGGGCGGCTCGCGCGCCGATCTCCGTGAGGAGCTGGGGGATCTGCTCTGGCAGGTGCTGTTCCACGCGGCGATCGCCGCACAGGACCCGGACGACCCCTTCGACATCGACGACGTCGCCGAGACGCTCACCGAGAAGATGGTCCGACGGCATCCGCATGTCTTCGCCGACGCCGTCGCCACGACGCCCGAGGAGGTGCTCGTGCACTGGAACGCCGCCAAGGCGGCGGAGAAGCGCGAGCGCACGAGCGTGCTCGACGGCGTGCCCCGGGGGATGCCCTCGCTCGCCCTCGCGCAGAAGCTGCTCGGGCGGGCGCGCGGCGCGGGCGTCACGGCATCCGTCGTCTCGGGCGCGCCTGCGTCCGAGTCCGAGCTCGGCGATGCCCTGCTCGCCCTGGTCGCCACCGCCCGCGAGAACGGGTGGGACGCCGAGCGTGCGCTGCGCGAGAGGCTCCGCGCGCTCGAGGACGAGGTGCGCGCGGCGGAGGCCTGACCTCGCGGCGACCCTGCTCAGAGGTCGAGGTGGTCGCGGAGCCACGTCCGGATGCGCGCGAGTTCGGCGGCATCGATGCGTCCGAGGCCGCCGTGCAGCCGGTCGCGCGACACGGCCCGCAGCTGTTCGGTCATCGCCCAGGACGGTCGGGGGAGTCCGCTGATCGGAATGTGGTTCGGCCACCGGCGGTCCACGGAGGTGATCGGCACCACGAGGGCGAGGGTGTCGATGACGCGCATGTAGTCCGCGCCGCCGACGACCACCGCGGGACGCCGCCCGCCCTGCTCCCGGCCTACGGTCGGATCGGGCTCCATCCACACGATGTCGCGCGGTGCGAGCTCAGACCGCGGCGGCACGGTCCCACCACTCGGTCTCCTCGCGATAGCTCCGCCATTCCTCTGGCGTGGTGTCCGCCATCGCCGTGCGGACCTCCTCGAAGCGCAGCGCACGCAGCTCCCGCTCCAGCAGCTTCTCGAGGTAGGAGCTCATCGTGCTGTTCTCCGCCCGAGCCCGCTCTTTCAGGCGGTCCCGCAGCTCGGTCGAGACCTTGATGGTCGTCATGGTCATACTCGGAGTATACCGTCGAGGATACTCCTGCGACCTGGAAAGATGGGTACGTGGCTACTGTGAACCCGCCGCGCGGAATGCGCGACATCCTCCCCGCCGACAAGGCCCGTCGCGAGAGCGTGCTGACCGTCATCCGCGAGCGCTACCGTGCGCACGGATTCGACGAGATCGAGACCCCGGCCCTCGAGGAGTACTCCCGACTGCACGCCGGCATCGGCGGTGACAACGAGAAGCTGGCCTACAACGTGCTGCGCCGCGGGCTCGACGCCGAGGCGATCCGAGAGGCCGCGGCCGACCCGGCCGCGCTCGCCGACCTCGGTCTGCGCTACGACCTCACCGTGCCCCTCGCGCGCTTCTATGCCAGCAACCGCGGGCAGCTCCCCGGCGTCTTCCGCTCGATCCAGATCGGCCCGGTGTGGCGTGCGGAGCGCCCGCAGAAGGGCCGTTACCGGCAGTTCGTGCAGTGCGACATCGATGTGATGGGCGACGACTCCTCGCGTGCGGAGGCCGAGCTCATGGTCGCCTCGCTCGACGCCCTCGACGCCCTGGGTCTGGAGGGCGCGACCGTGCGCGTCAACGACCGGCGGGTGCTGGACTGGATGCTCGAGTCGTTCGGGTTCGGTCTCGACGAGCGCCCCGGCGTGCTCATCACGATCGACAAGCTCGACAAGATCGGCCCGGACGGGGTCGCCGCCGAGCTGCGCGAGCGCGGCGCGGATGCCGGCGCCGTCGACGCCTTCGAGGCGTTCCTGCGCCGCCCGCAGACGATGGAGTACAACCCGTTCGGCGAGCGGCAGATCCGCAAGGCGCTGCCCGACGCTGCTCCCGACGACATCGTCGCGCATCTCGTCGGCATCGGCGACGCGGTCGCCGCGGGCACCGGCCGCACCGACGTCCCGCTGGTCTTCGACCCCTTCCTCGTGCGGGGGATGGGCTACTACACGGGCACGATCTTCGAGCTGGCGCACCCCACTGTGGACTACTCGCTGGGCGGGGGCGGACGCTACGACGGCATGATCGGGCGCTTCCTCGGACAGCAGGTGCCGGCGGTCGGCTTCTCGCTCGGCTTCGAGCGCCTCGTCGACCTCGTGACGGCGCAGACGGATGCCGCGGCCGCGGCCGTGGTGCTCATCCACGACGCCGACGTGCCGGTGGCCGAGCTCGTCGCGCACAAGGCCCGCCTGGTGCGCGGGGGCGCCCGCGTGCGGCTGGAGCGTCGCACCAAGAACCTCAAGGCGCTGCTGGAGCGCTCAGCCGCCGACGGCTACACCTCGTTCGCCACGGTCTCCGCGGGGGCGGCGGACGTGGAGCTCAAGCCGCTGGCCTGACCCCCGGTGCGCGCGGGACCCGGCCGGCGGGTCCCGCGCGCATTCTTTCGGGAGCGGCCGTCTTGTTCCCGGAGTGTCGTGCCGAAATCGCCCGACGAATGCGAAAACTCCCGACGGAGTGATCGCAAGGTGCGGTGACCGCGGCGCGCGGGTGATTCCGGTGTGCGGGGTGACTCCGGTGCGCGGGGCGGTCGCGACGTTCACTCGGCGTTCACGGGGGTGGAGTGTGATCGAGGGGTGAGCCGCACCCGCCTCCTCGTCGCGACCGGCCTCGGTGTCGTGGCATCCGTCGTCGGCATCCGCTTCCTGCTGACGCGCCAGGCGGCGATCGCGCGTCGCCGCATCGGCAAGCCGCTCGGCGAGGAGTCTCCGGACGCCGACCGGGTGTGGCGGCGATCGCTCGACGGGGAGCCGATCGAGCTGCTGCTGCTCGGCGACTCCCTCGCCGCAGGGCTGGGCGCCGAGACGCGCAAGCAGACGCTGGGCGGACGGCTCGCGAAGGGACTCGCGACGCGGACGCGGCGACCGGTGCGGCTGCGCACGGCGGCGGTCGTCGGCTCGGAGTCCTCCGACCTGGCCGCACAGCTCGACCGGCTGCCCGCCGACTATCGGCCGCAGGTCGCGGTCATCGTGGTCGGCGGCAACGATGTGACGCACCGCATCCCGGCATCCGTCTCGGCGTCGCACCTGGAGCAGACGATCAGGGGGGTGCGCGAACGCGGGGCCGAGGTGGTGGTGGGCACCTGCCCCGACCTGGGGGCGCTGCGGGCGGTGCCCCAGCCCCTGCGGCGCCTCGCGTCGAGCATGTCGCGCCGGCTGGCCGAGGTGCAGCACGAGACGGCCGAGCGCGCCGGGGCGGAGCCGGTCGACCTGCGCCGGGCGGTGGGGCCGATGTTCTTCGACGAGCCGGAGGAGATGTTCAGCCTCGACCGGTTCCACCCGAGCGCGCTCGGCTACCGCCGAACGGCCGAGGCCCTGCTGCCGGCGGTGGTCAGGGCCTCGGCGCGTCTCACTCGGCCGGTGCGGAGCTGAACGAGGCCGCCCACTCGGCGACCCGGCGCGCGCTCTCCTGCTCGGAGAGGTCCTCCACGCGGGTCATCACCGACCAGCGCACGCCGAACGGGTCGCGGATGCTCGCGAAGCGGTCTCCCGAGACGAAGTCGCTCGGCGCCTCGCGCACGATCGCCCCCGCCGCGACGGCGCGCTCGACCACCGCGTCGACGTCGGGCACGTACAGCCCCATCGAGTAGCAGTCGTCCTCGCCGTCGGGCGCCGGCACGAGGTGGTACTCGGGGTTCGGCTCGCCCAGCTGCAGCATCCCGAGTCCGAAGTCGATGTCGGCGTGGGCGACGACGCCGCCGAACTCGGTGACGTCGATCACGCGCGCGCCGAACACGTCGCGGTAGAAGTCGATCGCCTCCTTGGCGCCCCGGATGGCGAGGAAGGGGGTCAGCGACGTCGAGGTGTTCGGGCGTCCGTTCGTGGTGTGCTCACCGGTCAGCCCGGTCGTGGTGTCTTCTGTCATGCCGCCACGATAGGGAGGAGCGGATGCCGTGCGCTTGAACATCCGCGACAGGTGCCCCGCCCCGCGCGCCTAGGCTGACGTCATGGTCGATCCCACCCGCGGCGTGCTCTACCCCGCGCGTCTGCCGCAGTTCCATCGCCTTCCTCCGGCGGGTGCGGCGGGGGAGCTCGTCGTCTGGTTCTGGATCCCCGAATGGGACATCGAGCCCGGTCGCTCCTCGCGGCAGGACATCGTCGCCTACCCGGCGCTCAATCTCGTCGTCGAAGGGCGCTCCGTGTCGCTCTCGGGGGCGAGCACGCGGGCCACGCACCGCGACCTCCGCGGCACCGGGTGGGCCGTCGGCGCGCTCCTGCGCCCCGCTGCGGTCGCCGCCCTGACCGAGGATGCCGCCGCGCTCGTCGACGGAGAGGTCCTCCTCGACGCACCGGAGCTGTCGAGCGCGGTCTCCGCCGCCATGGCCGCGGGGGAGCACCACAGGGAGCATGCCGTCGCCGCGTTCTCCGACTGGCTCGTCGACAGGGTCGGCCCGGTCGGCGAGGCCGCACGGCAGGCCGACGGGCTCGTCGACGTGCTCCTGGGCGAGCGGCCGGCCACATCCCCGGAGGAGGCGGCCATACGCCTCGCCGTGTCGGTGCGGACCCTCCAGCGGCTCGCGCATCGGTACGTGGGGCTGTCGCCGGCCGCGATGATCCGCCGTCGACGGCTGCAGGACGCGGCCGAGCGCCTGCGCGCCGACCCGTCGCTGGATCTGGCGACCCTCGCGGCGGAGAGCGGATACGCCGATCACGCCCACCTCACCAGGGACTTCCGTGCGGTGCTCGGCATCGCACCGCGCACCTACCGGTCCGAGTCGGGGCGCTGAGCCGGAGCGGACGGGGGCCGGCGGCGGAGGAGGTGCAGGCGCGCCGCGCGGTAGGCGACGCCGACCAGCACGACCCCCGTCCCCACGAGCGAGGCCGTCACGGGCAGCGAGTTCACCAGCACGAGGCATCCGAGGGCGCCGATCACCTGCAGCGTACGCGGATGGCGACGCATCTCTCCGTGCTGCCGGAAGGCCGCGGCGTTGGCGATCAGATAGTAGAGGAGCACGCCGAACGACGAGAAGCCGATCGCCCCGCGCAGGTCGGCGACGAGGACCATCGCCACCACGACCACCGCGATCGCGATCTCGGCGCGCCGTGGCACCTGCCACCGCGGATCGATCCGCGCGAGGAACCGCGGGAGGTCGCCCTCCCTGGCCATCGCGAGTGTCGTGCGCCCGATGCCGGTGAGCAGGGCGAGCAGTGCGCCGAGGGACGCCGCTGCCGCGGCGATCCGCACCGCGATCCCCGCGCCCGGCCATCCGGCCCTGGCGACGACCTCCGCGAGAGGGGCGGCCGTCGCCCCGGCGTCGGCGCCCAGCACGAGCAGCACCACCAGCGCGACGAGCGCGTAGACGGCCACGGCGCCGCCGAGGGCGAGCACGATCGCGCGCGGGATGGTACGGGCGGGGTCGGCGACCTCTTCCCCCATCGTGGCGATGCGGGCGTACCCGGCGAAGGCGAAGAACAGCAGCCCTGCGGCCTGCAGCACGCCGTAGCCCGTGGCGTCGGGGAGCGGGGACGGAGACGCGGCGGGGGCGGCGGCCGCGCCGGCGGCGACGACCACGGCCAGGCCGAGCAGTGAGACGGTCACGAGGATGCGGGTGAGCAGGGCGGTGCGCGTGACCCCGATGCAGTTCACCGCGCACAGGGCGACCACGGCGGCGACCGCGACCGCCCTCTGCCCGTCGGCCGGCGCGGCGTAGGCGGCGAAGGTCATCGCCATGGCGGCGCAGCTCGCGATCTTGCCGATGACGAAGCTCCACCCGGCCACGAAGCCCCACCACTCGCCGATCTCCGCGCGCGCATAGGCGTAGGTGCCGCCCGAGACCGGATGCGCCGCGGCCAGCTGCGCCGACGAGGTGGCGTTGCAGTAGGCGACGAGCGCGGCGATCGCGAGCGCGATGAGCAGCCCGTTGCCGGCGACGGTGAGCGCGGGTCCCCAGACCGAGAACACCCCGGCGCCGATCATCGACCCGAGGCCGATGGCGACCGCGTCGCGGAGTCTCAGGGTGCGGGCGAGGGGCATGTCCACATCGTGGCACGCGGCGGTGAACAGCGGGTGTCCCGGATGCCGTGCCTCATCCGACCACGGGCAGGGAGAGCAGGGCGGGACTCCCCGCACCGAGGTGCAGGATCTGGTCGCTCGGCACGAGGCGGGAGTGGTCGCGCACCGGATCGTCCGTGCCGGGGTTGCGAAGGTGCAGGGGGTGGGCGCCGGACGACACCTGCACCCGCAGGCGGCTGCCCCGCGCGAACCGGTGGGCGATGGGTGCGAGAGCGAGCGTCACGCGTCGGGGTTCGCCGGGCACGACCTCCGCGGGCAGCCTCCGGTATCCGTCGGTGATCGCCCGCGACCTCCCCTTGGCGTCGACCTCGCACAGCCGCACGAACACGTCGGCCCGCGGGTTCGTCGACGCCAGGGTCAGGGCGATGCCGACGTCGCCGATCGCCGTCAACGGCTCGGTCAGCGGGTCGCCGGTGAACACGAGCACGTCGTCGCGACGCTCCCGCACGCGCTGATCGCGTCGGCCGGCGCCGAAGGGGTTGAGCGTGCGTCCGCCCCCGTCGGGCGTCGGATCGGCCGGGTCGTAGCGGTAGCCGAGGGTGCCGGGGCGCGTCGCCCCGAGCGGGGCCGCGAGGCCCCCGTCATCCGTCAGCTCCCACTCGCGCACCGAGCTCTCGGGCGGCCACGACTCGAGGTCCTGCCAGCCGCCCCCGCCGCTCACCTCGACGCGAACCCCGCCACGCCCGGCCCTGCCATGCCCGACCCCGCCGTCGAATGCGCGCAGCGCCTCGCGGACGCCGATGACGGTGGTCTCGGGAGCGCCGTGGGCCCAGTCGCCGACGACGAGCCGCACCGGGACCCCCTCCTCGCTCAGCGCGGAGTAGTCGCGCAGCTGCCCCTCGAGGAACAGATCCTGCCATCCGGCCATCAGGGTCACCGGCGGGATGGTGCCGGGGTCCGAGGCGAAGTGCATCGGCCGCCACCACGGGTCGTCCGCATCGCTGTGCTCGATCCAGTCGCGGAAGAAGCCGGGATCCTCGCCCAACGCCGTGGGCACCGCCCGGGTCGGCGGCACGGCGAGGGCGCCGCGCCGCAGGGCCCTGTGCGCCTTCAGCAGCGCCAGCATCCGCCGTGCGAACGACCGTTCCTGGATGCCGAGCGCGTACGCCCAGGTGAGCGGGGTGTCGATGTCGAACCCGCCGCCCGGGTAGAGGATCGCCTCGTCGAACCGCCGCGCCGAGACGGCGATGCCCATGGCGTCGGGGCGCAGCTCGCCGTCGCAGTACGCCCACTGGGTCACGCCGAAGTAGCTCCCGCCCCACGAGTGCACGGGGCCGGTTGCCCAGGGCTGTTCGCAGAGCCAGCGCATCGTGGATTGACCGTCCGCCACCTCGTCGCGCAGGGGGTAGAAGGTGCCGCCGGAGCCGAAGGTGCCGCGGCAGCTCTGGACCACCACGTGGTGCCCGCGCTCGGCGACGAACCGCGCGACGCCGGCGATGTCCTCCCGTCCGTACGGGGTGCGGATCAGCAGGGTGCCGCCGTCGGCGCCCTCGGAGTGCCAGTGGTCGGTGAGCAGCTCGACCCCGTCGGACGCGATGACAGGGATCGCCGCGTCGCGCCGCACGTCCGGTCGGGTCGCCGGCGGCATGTCGGCGGCCCGTCGGAGTCGGCGGTACTCGCCGCGCGCCGCGCGGCTCAGGCGGGGGACATCCGTCATCGCACTCCCTTCACGCGCGTCACGGAGAACGCCGCGACGAGTGCCATCACCACGGCGCCGATGTACAGGGCGAGGAAGTTCTCCCCGGTGGGCGAGCCGATGCGCGTCACGAAGAATCCGAACACGGGCACGAGGATACCTGGCAGTAGGTACGCGAGCGCGACGATGCCGAGGTCCTTGCCCGCGTCCTCTACCGAGGGGAGGCACTCGGTCATCAGCGCGACGTCGGCCGCGATGTACGCGCCCTGGCCGGCTCCGACGATCGCGATGCCGACGAGGAAGAACGCGATGTCGCCGAGGGCGACGGCGAGCACGAGGCCGACGGCGCTGAGGAGCGCGCCGATCACGACGGTCGGCTTGCGGCGCCCGGTGCGGTCGGAGATCACCCCGAAGACGAAGGCCATCAGCAGGTTCATCAGGGTGAAGGCGCCGGTCGCCTGCGTCTGGATGCCGGCGATCTCGGCCGGGTCGTCGATGCCGAAGCGACTGGAGATCGTGAGGTAGAGGTAGCTGGTCACCGAGACGATCGACGCCGTCATGAAGAACCGGCAGACCCACGCCCAGGCGAAGTCCGGATAGCGGCGAGGGCTCAGCCAGAAGGTCTCCAGCACCCCGCGCCAGTCGAGGGGGCCCGCGGGGACGGTGCGGTGCAGGTCGCGGAGGGCGAAGAAGAGGGTGAGGGCGAGCAGGCACGCGATGCCGCCGGGGATCAGGAACATGCCGAGCTGCCCGGTGCCGGCGACCACGCCGGCGAGGGAGACCCCCAGCAGGATGCCCACGGTCGTCGCCGCCCCCGTGACGGCGGACATGATGGCGCGGATGCGCCGCCGGATCTGGTCGGCGAACAGGGTGTGCACGGTCATCGACACGGCGCCCCAGCCGACCAGTCCGAGCACGACGCCGAGGCCGAGCACGGGCAGCGACGGGGCGACGGCCTGCACGACGTAGCCGACGGCGGCCACGACCACGCCCCACAGGATCCAGGGCCGACGGATGCCGAGGCGCGACGTCGAGCGGTCGCTGAGGCGCCCGAAGATCGGGGTCGTGACGAGGATCGCCGCCCCGCCGACGGTCAGGACGATGCTGAGGTCGCCGGTGGCCTGATCGGGGTTCCACTCCTTCAGCAGCTGCGGCACGGCGACGCTCGCGACGCCCTGCGCGATGCCGCTGGCGAACCAGGTGAGCACGAACGCGACCCAGAACCAGCGGGTCTGGCGCTCGCCGGGGACGGCGTCCTCGGCGAGCGGGGGCACGGGAGGGGAGGGGAACACGGGGTCGACAGCGTGGGTGGACATCATCGTCTCCAGGTGGGGTCGGGCGGTCAGCGGAGGAGGGAGGTGGCGTACGCGGAGGCGAGCTCGGCGGCGAAGAGGTCGCGCCAGTCGCGCGCGCCCTGCCAGCGCGCGGTGATGCCGGGGGAGCCGTGCACGTGACCGGCACCGGTCCACAGCGTCACGGGGACGTCGGCCGCGCGAAGGGCCTCGGCGTAGGCCACGGCGCCGTCGCGCAGCGGATCGAACTCCGCGGTGAGGATGAGCGCGGGGGCAGCGCCGCGCAGGTCCGGCGTGTCGAGCGGAGACGAGACCGCGAGCGGAGCGTCGCCGCGATAGATGTCGGCGAGGTGCTCGGCGCCGTCGAGGCCCGACGCACGGCGGTAGCGGTGGATGGAGTCGCCGACGGGACGCAGGGCGGCCGGCAGCACCTCCAGCGCCTGGTGCCGCAGCGGGCGTCCTGCGCTGCGCTCCCGCAGGGCCGCGGATGCCGCGATCGTGGCTCCGGCTGAGTTCCCGCCGATGCCGATGGCCGTGGCGTCCACGCCGAGCTCGTCGGCGCGGGATCGGAGGTCGGCGAGCGCGGCGACCGCGTCGTCGACGGGTGCGGGGAACGGATGCTCGGGGGAGAGGCGGTACTCCAGCGACACGATCTGCACGCCGGAGCGTAGTGCGCGGTCGGCGCACGTGCGATCGTTGAGCGTCTCGTCGATGGTTCCGCCGATCCACCCTCCTCCGTGCAGCCACAGCATGGTGGGGAGCGGGCCCGCGCTCGCCTCCGGGCGGAAGCGGCGCGCCCGCAGCGGACCGGCGTCACCCAGGACGGTCAGGTCGTCGATGTGCACTCCGTCGGGCACCGGTTCCGTGAACTCCACCGCCAGCAGGTCGCTCAGCTCGCGTGCGGCCTCCCGCCGTGCCGCGGGGTCGCCGCCGCTCAGCCCGGGGAGCGTCTCCGACAGATGCTCGGCGCGGCGGATCCATTCGCGCACGGCGGCGTCGAGCGGCGGCATGTCGTCGTCGATCATGCGCCTGCGCTCCGCTCCGTCGTCGTGGAGGACGACCGCTCATCGTCGTGCCGGGTGCGCAGTGTGACGACGTCGTGCAGGGTGCGCAGCTCGGCGACGAGCAGTCGGTGCGCCACGTCGGCCGAGGGCACGAATCCCGTCGAGCCCAGGGAGCCATGGGTCTGGCCGATGAACCTCATCGCGGTGACGGGGACCCCGGCCGCGGACAGCGCCCGGGCGTACGCCTCGCCGTCCCCGCGCAGCGGGTCCAGCTCCGAGGTGATGATCAGCGCCGGCGGGAGGCCTTCGTGCGAGGAGGCCAGGAGGGGGGAGGCATAGGGCTGCCTCGCCGTCGCGCCGTTCGATCCGAGGTACTGGCGCACCAGCATCCGACCGGCCTTGCGCACGATCACCCCGGGCATCGACGCGCTGATCCCGCCCATGTCGGCGTGCCCGATGGTGAGATCCAGCGCCGGGTTCTCCAACACCTGCAGCACGATGGGGTGCGCGGAGCGGTCCCGGTTCATCAGGGTGACCGCTGCGGCGAGGTCGCCGCCGGACGAGGCGCCGCCCACCGCGATGCGATCGGGCGATGCTCCCAGCTCCTCGGCGTGCGCGCGCACCCACTCGAACGCGGCCCAGCACTGTTCGGGCTGGGTGGGGAAGCGCTGCTCGGGGGCGTGGGCGTAGTCCGCCGCCACGAGGACGATGCCGGCATCCGCCGCCCGCTGCCGGAAGCGGGCGTCCCACGACACCCAGTCGATGCCCGCGATGGTGAAGCCGCCTCCGTAGAAGTAGACGAGCACGGGCAAGCCCGTCCCCGCCGGCGTCGGCTCCGCATCGGGCCAGTAGATCCGGATGCGCACGTCGGGATGTCCGGCCACGGGCAGCACGCGATCCTCTGACGCGGTCGCCAGCGGACGGATGCCGAGGGCCGCGCTCACCGCGGTGTCGTTCTCGTGCGCGACCCGGCGGCGGCCGGCGGGGTCGGCGGGCTCCGGGGCGAGCAGGGGCGCGGTCCTCTCCTCGAACGCGGCGACGGCGCGGTCGAGCTGCGGGCGGCGGAATCGGGAACGGCTTCTCGGCATCGGGCATCTCCTTCGACGGCTGCGGACTAGTCTGAGCAATCGAAGAACTTCGATGAAGTGCGGAGGTCAGCGGATGCGCGCACGTCCCGGTCGGGTCACCATCTACGATGTCGCGGCACGCGCCGGGGTGAGCATCTCCACCGTCTCCCTCGCCGTCAGCGCGCCGCACCGGGTGCGCCCGGAGACCCGCGAGCGCATCGTCGAGGCCGCGACGTCGCTCGGGTACCGCATGACCGAGGGACGTCGCGTGGGGGCGGCGCGCATCGCGGTGGCGGCGCCGTTCACGGCCTACCCGTCGTACCTGCGTCGTCTGTCCGGCATGCTCCGGCGCGCGCGGGACGCCGCGGTCGACATCATCCCGTACGACCTCGACTCCGCGGCGTCCGCCGATGAACCGCTGCTCGACGTGCTGCCGGCGCGCACCGACGTGTCGGGGCTGGTCGTGATGGGCGTCCCGCTGGGCGGTGCGGCCCGGCGTGCGAGCAGGGCGGCGCGCATCCCGGTGGCCTACGTCGACGTGGTGCCGAACCGCGCGGACGCAGGCGGCCCCGTCGTGCTGGTCGACGACCGCGACGGGGGAGCGCAGATCGGCGCGCATCTGGCAGGACTCGGGCATCGCCGGGTGCTGTTCGTGCACGAGCCGCAGCGCTCCGGCTCCTACGTGTCCGCGGGCATGCTGCGCATCGAGGGGCTCACGGCGCACGTGCAGGTGACGGGGCTGGCGGTGGAGGGACCCGGCTCCATCGACGAACGCGTGCGACGGGCGGCCGAGGCGTCGGGCGCCACCGCGATCGTCGCCAACCACGATCAGTTCGCGGCGGCCGTGCTCACGCGGGAGCGCGCGCGCCCGGCATCCGAACGTCTCGCGGTGGTGGGGTACGACGACGGGGAGCTCGCCGCAGCGCTCGACCTGACCACGGTGCGTCAGCCCTTCGAGGAGAGCGGCCGCACGGCGCTGGAGCTCGTGCTGGGACTGGTGTCCGGCACGGCGGCCTCGCACGAGACGGTACGGCTGGCGCCGCAGCTGATCGTGCGGGGGTCGACGACCCGGCCGGCGGACGGAGCGCTCAGCCGCGGGCCGCGGTGACGCGCTTCTTCTCGCGGATGTAGACCTCGCGCCGCACCCGGGCGACCACGTCGCCCTCGCGATCGGTGATCACCGTCTCGAACCACTCGAGCACTTTGGCCCCGCCCGTCGCGCGCTCACGGATCTGCGCTGCGCGGTCGCGCGGCACCTCGAACTCCGCGGTCAGCACGCCACGGCCCGGCTTGACGAACTCGATCTCGCCGCGGGTGTCCCACACCACGTAGTCGCGGCCGAGCTGGTGCATCACCAGCATGAAGAAGTACGGGTCGGTCATGGCCGACATCGAGCCGCCGAACGCGGTCTTGACGTAGTTGCGGGTGAAGAGGTTGACGTGCAGCTCGACGGTCGCGTGCGTCCAGTCGTCGCTGAATCGGCGCACCCTGATCCCGCTGAACAGGTTGGGGATCCACAGACTCATGCCCAGGGCGAGACGACGGGGTGTGATGCGCATGCGGCCAGTCTGCCCCCGGAGCGCCCCGCATCGAGGATCGCCTGGATGAGTTCCACAATTGTTCTAGTTATCCTAGAATAACTGTGCAAGGGGGTGACGGATGCTGATCCGGATCGATGCAGACAGCACACGGCCGCTGTTCGAGCAGATCGCGGCGTCCGTGCGCGCCGAGGTGCTGGCCGGACGCCTGCGGGCCGGTGACCGCCTCCCCGCCGCGCGCGAGGTCTCCGAGGCCATCGACGTCAACGTCCACACCGTGCTGCGGGCCTACCAGGAGCTGCGCTCCGAGGGGCTCGTCGACCTCCGCCGCGGCAGGGGAGCGGTGATCGCCGCCACCGCCGAGCCCCTGGCCGTGCTCGCCGACGACATCGCGGAGCTCGTCCGCCGCGGCATCCGGCTCGGAGTCGCCCCCGCCACCCTCGCCGCCCTCGTCAAGGAGGTCGCACCGTGAGATCCCCCGACACCCCGCCAAGGAGAACACCATGACCGTCCGTCCCCGCGCCGTGATCGTCTTCTCGGTGCTCGCCTGCGCTCTCGCCTGGGTCGTGTGTCTGCCCCTGTGGCTCGGCGACGGCCTCGCCACCCCGTCCGCCGGGATCATCTTGCCCATGATGATGGTCACGCCCGCGATCTCGGCGCTCGTCGTGACCTTCGCGATGCGCAGTCCCGGCCCCGGTGACCGCCTGCGCTTCCTCGGGCTGTGGCCGTTGCGGCCGGCGAAGCGGGTGGTCTGGATGATCGTGCTCGGGTGGCTCGCCCCACCGGTGATCGTGCTCGCGACCGTGTTCCTGGCGGTGGCGTTCGGCTTCATCCAGCCCGACTGGGCGTTCAGCGCCTTCGCCGCGCAACTGCAGGCGACACTGCCCGCCGGCACGCCGATGCCTCCCGTGCAGCTCCTGGTCCTGACCCAGGTGCTCATGGTGCCGGTCGCCGCCGTGCTCAACGGGCTGCTCGCCTTCGGCGAGGAGCTGGGCTGGCGCGGCTGGCTGGTGCCGGCGCTGCGCCCCCTCGGCACGTGGCCGGCGCTGCTCGTCAGCGGCGCGATCTGGGGGTTCTGGCACACGCCGATCATCCTGCTCGGCTACAACTTCGGCCGCACCGATCTCAGCGGCGTGCTGTTCATGATCGCCGGATGCATCGGCTGGGGCGTCCTGTTCGGCTGGCTGCGGCTGCGCTCGGCGTCGATCTGGCCCGCGGTGCTCGCGCACGGAGCGCTGAACGCCTCCGCCGGGTTCGTGCTGCTGCTGAGCGCGGCCTCACCCGATCTGGCCCTCGCCGGACCGCTGGGAGTGGTCGGATGGGTGGTCTGCGCCGTGGTGATCGCCGTGCTGGCCCTCACCGGCCAGTTCCGGGTGCAACCGCCGCTCGCGCAGCGGACCCCGGAGGCCGCGACAGCATGACCGACCGGTACCTCCGTCGCCCTGTGCCGGCGTTCGTGTTCGTGGGCGTCGTCGTGCCCTCGGCACTGCTCGTCGTCGCGACCGCGACCATCGCGGCCTGGCTCCCGAGGCTCCCCGATCCCGTCGCGATGCACTGGGGCGAGTCGGGCGTCGACGGATTCGGTCCGCGCTGGACGCTCTTCCTCACGCCGCTGATCGCCGCCGGCCTCGTGCTGCTCTGCACGGTCGTCGTCCTGACGTCGAGCCGCATGCAGGCGCGCAGGGGCCGAGCGACCTGGTCTCCCACCGCCCGCTTCCTCGGAGCGGTGAACCTCGGAACGGCCGGGTTCCTGGGCGGGATGTCGGTGCTGACCGCCGGTGTGCAGCTCGACCTCGCGGGTGCCGCAGACAGCCCGGACATCCTGCCCTGGACGATCGCCGGTCTCGGGGCGCTCGTGCTGCTGGCGGTGCTCGGCTGGTTCCTGCAGCCCTCGACCGCCGTCGAGCCCTCCGATCAGACGACGCCCGCGCCCGTCCGCGTGTTCAGCGGGGAGCGGGCGGCCTGGCTCGGCTCGGTGAGCGTCTCGCGCACCGGGTCTATCGTGCTCGGGGCGCTGTCGACGGTGCTCCTGGCGATCGCGGTCCTCCTGTTGGTGCGGGCTCCCGAGGACGGGGCATGGGGGTCGGCGTTCGCCGTGCTCGCGATCTCGCTGGCCATGCTGGTGGTGATGGGATCCATGCTCGCGTTCCGGGTGCGGGTGAACCAGGCCGGCCTGCGGGTCCGCTCCCTCGTCGGATGGCCGAGCATCTCGATCCCGCTCGACGAGATCGCCAAGGTCGAGGTCGTCGAGTGCGATCCGTTCGGGGAGTTCGGCGGATGGGGGTGGCGCCTGGCGACCGACGGGCGTCGAGGCGTCGTGCTGCGCGCGGGGCCGGCCCTGCAGATCACGCGCACGAAGGGCACCGTCTTCGTGGTCACGGTCGACGGCGCCGAGCAGGCGGGGGCGGTGCTCGAGGGGCTGCGGGTCGCGGGGGCGTCGGGCTGACCCTTGACCGGGCCCGTCCGGCGGGGTTGGCTGGGCGCATGGACTCCACCCCCGCAGCCTGGACCGCCGCAGACGCCTTCCTCGCCGACACCCTCGTCGGTCGCGATCCCGCATTGGAAGCCGCGCTCGCCCGACAGCGCGACGCGGGGCTCCCCGAGATCGAGGTGGCGCCGGTCGGGGGCAAGCTGCTGAGCCTGCTCGTGCGGATCAGCGGGGCGCGAAGGGTGCTCGAGATCGGCACGCTCGGCGGGTACTCCACGATCTGGCTGGCGCGCGCCGTCGGCGAGGGAGGGCGCGTCGTCACGATCGAGGCCGAGGCGGCGAACGCGGCCGTGGCCAGGGCGAGCATCGACGAGGCCGGGGTGGGCGATCGTGTCGAGATCCGCATCGGCAGGGGAGCGGACGTGCTGCCCACCCTCGTCGGCGGGTTCGACCTCGTCTTCATCGACGCCGACAAGGAGTCCAACACGGTCTACCTCGACTGGGCGGCCAAGCTCGGACACGCCGGCACGGTCGTGGTGCTCGACAACATCGGTCGCGAGGGTGAGATCGTGCGTGCGGACTCCGCCGACTCGAAGGTGATCGGCACGAGGGACGGGCTGCGGATGCTGGGGGAGGACCCCCGTTTCGATGCCACGGCCCTGCAGACCGTCGGCGTCAAGGGGTGGGACGGCGTCGCGATCGCCGTGGTGGTCTGAGCCCGGATCGCCTTCCCCGCCGGGCGACGCCTCCCCACGGCCGACGACGGCGCGGGGCTAGACTGGGCGCGGATCGACGTCGCTCCACCACAAACCCCTTTTCTGAACAAGGAGCACTTCTGTGGCACTGATCGAGGCTGTAGGCGCACGCGAGATTCTCGACTCGCGCGGAAACCCGACCGTCGAGGTGGAGGTGCTCCTCGATGACGGCGTCGTCCAGCGGGCCGCCGTCCCCTCCGGTGCATCCACCGGTGCGTTCGAGGCGTACGAGCTGCGCGACGGCGACAAGAGCCGCTACGGCGGCAAGGGCGTGCTCAAGGCCGTCGAGGCCGTGATCGACGAGCTGGGCCCGGCCATCGAAGGCGTCGAGGCGAGCGAGCAGCGCATCGTCGACGAGATCCTCATCGAGACCGACGGCACGGAGAACAAGCAGCGCACCGGCGCCAACGCCATCCTCGGCGTGAGCCTCGCGGTGGCCAAGGCCGCTGCCGACTCGGCCGACCTGCCGCTGTTCCGCTACCTCGGCGGACCGAACGCGCACGTCCTGCCCGTCCCGCTGTTCAACGTCATCAACGGCGGCGAGCACGCCGACAACGGCATCGACATGCAGGAGTTCTTCCTCGC
>JBEBQG010000015.1:0-64400 GCA_040395495.1 Microbacterium hydrocarbonoxydans
CGCCGGCCGCGCGGGCCCCCGGTGCGGGGGTGCCCGCCCCCCCCCCCCACTACCCCACCCCCCGCGGGGGGTGTGGGGGGGGCCCCCCCCCGAGACGTCGCGGAGCACAGCATCCACTGCGAACGCGGGGGAGGTGGGTGCGCTCATGATCGCCCCGGAGCAGTATTCCGGTATCGTCTTGAACGTTGCGGCCGTCGAGGGCGAGTTCCTGGACGCTATCGGGGCCGCAAAGAGGTGGAGCGTGAACGATGTCGCCGGCGCAGCGCGCCATGCGGGGAGTCCCGCGGCTGAGCAGACAGGTGGTCCTTCGCCCGGCGCTCGTCGGCAGGTTCGATGGTCACCATCCGCTCGTCGTCGTGCACGCCGGTGTGGGGGCGGGTAAGTCGACGACGGTCGCCCTGTGGGCGCAGTCGGTGGCCGAAGGGGTGTGGGTCACGCTCGACGAGCCGGCCACGGTTCGTCGAGCCTTCTGGGAGCGGGTGCTGTCGTCCATGGCGGACGCCGCGATCGCGACCGGCTCCGTGGACATGGGAGAGGTCGTGCGCTCGGTACCCACGACCTCGGATCTCACCGGAGCGTTGCGCCGGGTCGCCGCGGCGTTGGAACGCCCGTTCGTGCTCGTGCTGGATCGCTTCGGCCTCGTCGACGACGACCAGATCGGTCGAGACATCCTCGTACTGCTCGCCCACGCGGCCGATCTTCGCGTCGTCGTCCTCACGAGGAAGCCGGGGCTGCTCACCGGGCCGGGTGCCGGGCTCCTCGTCGACCGCCTCGTCGTCGGCCACGCAGATCTCGCGTTCTCGCCCGAGGAGACGGCGGCGGCGCTCCGCGCCGCCGATGTGACGGTCGGCGCGCCCGTGGCCGCGCAACTGCACGAGGTGCTCGACGGCAACCCACTTGCAGTGCGTGCCGCGGCGACAGCCATCGGGAGGCGCCCGGCGGAGACGGTTCGGGCGCTCACGAGGAAGCATCTGGTGGACGACCTCGCAGGCTATTTCGGTTCGGTCCTGCTGGATGCATACGCGGGAACCGACTACCTGAACTTCCTCACGCGGATCTCCGTGGCGGACGGGGTGACCGTCTCACTCGCGGCGGTGCTCGGCGGCACGGACCTCAACGGGGCTGCCGTACATCTGGCGACCGCCGAGAAGCACGGGTTCGGCACGTGGGCCGATCTGCGTGTCAGAGACACGGATGAGCCGGGCTTCCGCCTGTCGACGATCATCCGCAGCGTGCTCGGGGAGCAACTGCGCACGACAGCGCCCCGGCTGCTGCGGGAGCTCCGACTCTCGTATGCGGCCTGGTGCTATCGCAACGCGGATCCGTTCACGGCGATCCTCGAGTCCGTACGCGCGGGGGATCTCGAGCTCGCGGCACGGGCGCTGAGATCGTGCGCGCTCACGATCGGCTATCTGCACGGCGACGCTCTCATGAGCATGCTGGAGGATGTCCCGCTGGCGGCGTTGAGACGCCATCCCGGCCTTCTTGCGTTCGTTGCCACCAACCTGAACGCGGTGGACGAGACTCGCCAGCGCGGACTCGAGTGGTTCCGTATGACGGCGAAGGCATGCAGGGCGCGAGCGCGGACGACGCATGACGACGAGGCGCAGGCGTTCGCGCTGGCGGTGACGGAGGCGGTCTCGTCCCGGATGACCGGACAGTATCGCGCGGCCACGGTCGCGACCGATCGCGCGATGGAGATCTTCCGCGGATTGTCCCTCGAGGAACGGGCCGAGCTCGGTGCGGGAACGACCCAGTTGCTCTCCCTTGCCGGCAGCACGTATTGGTACACCGGGCAGACACGCCAGGCGACACGGGTGTTCCAGGACGCCTATGCATCCGGCAGGGGCAGTCGGCTCGACGAGTGCATCGCGGTGCCCCTTCTCGCCGGCGTATACGCGATGGCGGGGGATATGCCCCGTGCGTCGGACTACATCAGCAGGGCGCGTGCCCTCGACTGGCCACCCGAGCAGCGCGACGACTTCTTCGGCGGTCCGTTCCATCTCGCCGCGGCCGTCGCGGCTCTCGAAGAGTTCGATATCTCAACCGCCCAAGAGCATATCGACGCCGTCGAGCACACCTTCATCTCGTACGAGTTCTGGGCGCTCTTCGCCCCCGTGCAGGCGTTCGTGCATGCCGCGGCCGGCAGGTCGCGTGAAGGACTGCGATCACTCCGCGAAGCGCTCGTCGCCGGTGCTCGCCCCGCGACGTCGCCGCGACTCGTCGCGAGCATGAACGCATGGCGGGTCCTCCTGCATCTCGCCTCCGGAGACGTGTCGGCCGCCGCCGAGAACGCACGACGTCTCACCGGCGACAGCGCGGACGAGATGATCGCCCGGTCGCTTCTCGCGCTGATATCCGGGGAACCGAGCCACGCGCTTCATCGTGCGGGGGGAGCGGCGTCGCCGGACGGGGCCGATGGGGGACTGGATCCGAGGCAGGATGCGACGCTCGCGCTGATCCGTGCCGCGGCAGCGACGCGTCTGGGGGATCTGCCGCTCGCGCGCGAGAATCTCGACAGCGCTGCGGGGCTGATGGCCGGCTTCAGGCTGCGGACGCCGCTCGCCTTCCTGCCCTCCTCTGACCGCGCGGCCCTCCGGGAGCTGGCCGTCGCCGACGGCGATTCCGCGGCGGCGGCGATCCTCGGCGAGGAGAACGCGGTACCCGACATGTTCCCCGCACAGATCCGTCCGATCCTCCTCACTCCGCGGGAACGGCGGCTCCTGCACCGCCTGGCGACCGGGTCGTCGACGATCACGCAGATCGCCGCCGATCTGAACGTGTCGCCGAAGACGCTCCGAAACCAGCGCACGGGGCTGTATCGCAAGCTGGGCGCCACCAGCCGAGAGGATGCGGTGCGCGTGGCTCGACGGCACCGCCTTCTCGGCGGTCCCTGAGGCGTCGACCGCTCACACCGACACCGGTGACGGCGCCCTGCGATCTCGGAGTTCCGCGGTGATCTGCGGCATGCTCGCGTCCAGACGGTAGAGCACGAGGAGGCCGGCGCCGGCGCCGAGGCTGAGGATCGGGAAGCCGTAGTAGCACCACAGGACGGCCGACATCGTGCTCTCGGATTGCACCGCGGCTCCCGCGGCGTAGCCGGCTGCACCGAGAAGCCAGCCGGTGAGGGCGCCGCCGATCGCGATCCCGATCTTCACGAACAGGGTCGCCAGTGCGCTGATCATGCCTTCCGCCCGCGCCCCGGTGCTCCATTCGCCGAAGTCGATGACGTCGGCCAGCATCGCGAAGAGGGTGCTCAGTTGCATCCCCGAGGCCGCTGCCGCCAGTGCGACGGAGATGACGGCGACCGCGGCATTCGTCTGAAAAGGGATCGCCAGGGCGATGGCCGACGCCTGGGCGAGCGCTCCGACGAACAGCGTGTTGCGTTTGCCCAGGCGTCGCGAGGCGGGTATCGACAGGAGTAGTCCGACGAACAGCGTCCCCTGCACCAGGCTCATGACGGGGATCAGATCGGCACGTCCCAGATAGTCGCGGATGAAGTACACCGAGGCACTCAGGCGAGCGGCGGTGCCGAGATTGACCATCAGCACGAACGCCAGGCCCACGAGCAGAGGCACGGACGGGCGCAGCCTCGTGCGCCGTGTCGAATCCGCGGGAGGGAACTCCGAGGCGCTGCGCTCCCGAAGGGTCGCGAAGCCGAGAAGCAGGCACAGCGCGGCGAAGGCTCCCAGCAGCGCGAGGGTGCTTCGGAACCCGGCGGCCTGATCGCCTCGGCCGAGGAGCCCGACGAGCGGAAGGAGCGCGGCCCCGCCGAGGATCGAGCCGAGAGCGTTCCCCATGTTCTTCCATACGCTCAGCCGCATCCGTTCGTCCTCGGCATCTGACAGCCGGGCGAGGATGGAGACCAGAGGGACACTCGCCAGCGAGTACACGATGCACAGCCCCAGGTAGGTCGCGTAGGCCCAGGCGAGCCGACCGGGCTCGGACCAGTCCGGAGTGGAGAACGCGAGCACGGCCAGTGCGCCCAAGGGGACGCTCGTCCACAGCAGGTAGGGGCGAGACCGGCCCCATCGGGTGCGGGTGCGGTCGATCGCGGCCCCGATCAGGGGGTCGACGGCCGCGTCCACCAGCCGTACCACGAGGAACATAGTCCCCACCGCCGCGGCAGGGAACTGGGCCACGTCGGTGTAGAAGACGATGAGGTAGCCCGCGGCGACCGACCAGATCAGCGAGACGGCGCCGTCGGCGGCCGAGTACCCGACGCGCGACGAGAGACGGGCAAACACGGGCTCGGGCACGGATCCGAGTGTCCCACAGCGCGGGACGTCCGGGACGTCATGACGTCGGGTGCGCCCGTCGTGATGCGTCCGCGGACGACGACCAGCAGGGCGTTGCCGGTCGCGATGACGACGACGTTGCCGAGGCTCGCGATCGGTTTGACCGGCAACGCGTGTTCCGCCAGGATCGTGTGATGCCCGAGAAGCCGCGACGCATCACGCTCCGAACGGCCGATGTCCCGGCCGACTTCCCCCGCCTCGTCGAGATCTGGCGAAGCGCCGTCACGGCGACACACGATTTCCTCGCCGAGGAGGACTTCGATCGCATCGAGAACAACCTCGCCTCGGCCTATTTCCCCGCGGTGGATCTTCTCGTCGCCGAGGTCGATGGGGTCGCGGTCGGATTCGCAGGAGTCGCGGACGGCAACCTCGAGATGCTGTTCGTCTCGGACGAGTCCCGCGGCACCGGGGTGGGCACGCTGCTGCTCCGTGAAGCGATCGCCGATAGAGGAGTCGTCAGGGTCGACGTCAACGAGCAGAACGTCAGCGGCATCGGCTTCTACCTCAGCCGTGGCTTCGTCCAGGTGGGACGCAGCGAACTCGACGGGGATGGTCGTCCCTACCCGATCCTCCATCTGGCGTTGCCCACCCCATAGCGGGAGCGGCCTACCGTCACACGCCGTCACAGGGAAATACGCTGCGGGGCGGCGAGGTTATGGCGATCATGACCCGCATCGGATCCAGTGACCTCGACGTCTTCCCCCTCTCGCTCGGCGGCAACGTGTTCGGCTGGACCGCCGATCGCGACGCCTCGTTCGCCGTGCTCGACGTGTTCGTCGACGGAGGCGGCGACTTCATCGACACCGCCGACGCCTACAGCGCCTGGGTGCCGGGGAACCACGGCGGCGAGAGCGAGACGATCATCGGCGAGTGGCTCGCCTCCCGCAAGCCGTCCGGCGTGGTCGTCGCCACCAAGGTCAGCCAGCATCCGGAGTTCCGCGGTCTGTCCGCGGCGAACGTTCGGGCCGCGGCCGAGGCGTCGCTGACCCGGCTCGGTGTGGACGCCATCGACCTCTACTACGCGCACTTCGACGATGAGACGGTCCCGCTCGAGGAGACCGTCGCGGCCTTCGGGCAGCTCGTCGCAGACGGCCTCGTCCGTCACGTCGCGGTGTCGAATTACACGGCCGCGCGCATCCGGGAGTGGGTCGGCATCGCCGATCGGCTGGCACTCCCGCGACCGGTCGCGGTGCAGCCCCACTACAACCTCGTGCACCGCAACGTGGTCGAGGAGGAGATCATCCCCGTGGCCGAGGAGTTCGGGCTCGGACTCGTGCCGTACTACTCCCTCGCAAGCGGCTTCCTCACGGGCAAGTACCGCTTGACCGACGCGTCGGGGGAGGGATCGCCGCGTGCGGGAGCCGCGGCGAAGTACGCCACGGACGCGGGCCTGCGCATCATCGACGCGCTGGAGGAGATCGGCGGGGCGCACGGCGCCTCCGTCGCGGCTACCTCGCTCGCCTGGCTGCGCGCGCAGCCCACGGTGGTCGCTCCGATCGCGAGCGCGCGCACCGTGGAGCAGGTGCCCGATCTCCTCGCCGGGGCCCGGCTCACGCTTACGCCCGAGGAGGTCGAGCGCCTGAACCTCGTGTCGGAATGGACGCCCGCGACGGCCTGAGGCCCGGGTCGGAGCTCGTCCGAGCCCGCTTCAGACCTCGGATCCCGGCCCCTCGTCGACGAGACCGAGGCGATGGGCCAGGATCACTGCGTGGATGCGATCGCGGGCGGAGAGCTTGGCGAGCACGCGTCCGACGTGCGTCTTGACCGTGGACTCGCTCACGAAGAGCTCCTCGCCGATCTCCGCGTTGGTGAGTCCGCGCGCCATGGCGAGGAACACCTCCGACTCGCGTTCGGTGAGCACGTCGACGACGCCCCGGGCGCCGGGATCAGGGGTCGTGGTCGCCCCCAGCGTCGGCGCGACGTGGTCGAGCAGCATCCGTGTGATCCGCGGGGAGAGGGCCGCGTCTCCCCGGTGCACCGCGCGCAGCGCCGACAGCATCTCATGGCGCTGCGCGTCCTTGAGCAGGAACCCGCTCGCGCCGGCGCGGATCGCGCCGAACGCGTACTCATCGAGGTCGAAGGTGGTCAGCACGACCACGCGGGTGCCCGGATGCTCGTGCACGATCGCCTCGGTCGCCGCGATGCCGTCGAGCCCGGGCATCCGGATGTCCATCAGGACGATGTCGGGCCGCAGCATCGCCGTCTGCGCGATCGCGGCATGCCCGTCGCCGGCCTCGCCGACGACGACCAGGTCGTCTTCCGCTTCGAGGACCATCCGGAACCCGAGCCGGATCAGCTCCTGGTCGTCGACCAGCAGCACCCTGATCTGATCCGTCATGACTTCTCCTCCGTCTCGCCGAGCGGGATGACGGCGCGCAACCGCCACCGCGATCCGTCCCGACCGTAGTCGATGCGTCCGCGCGCGTGGGTGACGCGTTCGGTCAGGCCCCGGAGACCGAAACCGGAGGATCCGGTCTGGGCCCTGACCCCGTCGTTGACGATCTCGATCACGATCTCCGACGGCGACGATCTGTCCAGCCGGACGGCGATCGTGTTGGCGGTCGGTGCGTGGCGCATGGCGTTCGTCACGCCCTCTTGGACGATGCGCGACACCGCGTGCTCGACCACGGGGCTCAGTGCCGCGTCTCCGATCGTCGACAGGGTCACCGGGAACCCGGCACGCTGCGCGTTCTCCACCGTCTCGTGCGGCGTCGGGGGAGCCATCGGAGCGAGGGGGAGAGGGGCGTCGTCGTCGCGGAGCACTCCGAGCATCGACCGCATCTCGCCGAGAGCCGACCGCGCCGTGGCAGCGGCGGCTCCGGCGGCCGACCTCGCGCGTTCGGCATTCTGGGTGGCGACCGCCCCCTCGGAGAGCGCCACGATCACCGTCAGGGAGTGCGACACGATGTCGTGCATCTCGCGGGCGATCCTGGCGCGCTCTCCGGCCGCGGCGAGCTGCGCCTGCTGATCGCGCTCGATGAGCAACTGCCGGGAGCGGTCGATGATGGCCGCCACGTACCGCTTGCGACCGCCGACGTTGATGCCGATGAGCGTGCCGATGAGTCCTACCACGAGGTTGCCGACGACCGCGTTCGCGGCGGTCTGGAGCGAGATGATCCCCGCGCCCATGAGCCCGCCGGCCAGGATCGCGATCGACGCGATGCCGATGCCGAGCCCGGCCCAGGCCGCGCGGGTGGAGGCGTAGACCGCGAGCGAGTAGGCGGCGACGGTCAGCATCGGAGTGCCGCCGGGCCCGCCGAGCGCGAGCAGGAACAGCTCGGCGGCGAAGGCGGCGACGAACGGAACGTACGGATGCCGGCGGCGCACGAGCAGCGTTCCGCACGCGACGAGCACCGAGAGGGGGATGAGGACTCCGACGGCGACCGCGACGGGGAAGGGCAGGTCTTCGCCGGGGCCGCGGGCGGGTGCCAGCGACAGCAGAAGGCAGACCAGCATGATGAGGATGTCCGCGAAGAGCGGATGCCGTGCCCAGAACCGCCGGAACATCCCCGGGGGACGCGGCAGCCGCAGCTCGTCGTCCTCGCGGACGGCGTCGCTGCGGCTGCGCGTCTTGATCACGGAGCGACTCTACGCGTCACGCGTGCGCAGGACCGCCCAGGCGCCGAGCATCGCCGCGACGACCCACGCGCCGAGTGTGAGGTAGGCGACGGGCTCGTCGAGACCGGAGCCGGGGACGATCAGGCTCTGCGCCGCGGACACCGGCAGGTACGTGGTCGCATCGAGGACCCACTGCCAGGACTCGCCGAAGAGCGCGAACATGTTGGCGACCAGCGGCAGCACGAACAGGAGTCCGACGGTGGCCGCGATCGCTCCGGCTCCGGAGCGCAGGATGAAGCCGAACGCCACGCCGATCAGTGCGAACACGGCCATGGCCAGCGATGCGATGAGGATCGGCAGGAACGACGCCTCCGGGTCGCTCCAGTCGATGGACTGATCGCGCGGGGCGACGATGAGCGTCACCGCGAGAGCGGCCATGCCGAAGATGATCACGGACGACACGAACATGAACACGGCGACGACGATGGTCTTGGCCGCCAGCACCGAGCCGCGCACCGGGTTGGCGGTGAGCGTGGAGCGGATCATGCCGGTCGAGTACTCGCCCGTCACGGAGATCGCGCCCAGGATGCCGGCGAGCAGCATCGTGAACTGGATCGGCATGACCACGGCCTGGATGGGGTCGAACCCGGGGAGGTCGACGGCCTGCGCGATGAGCGCGGCGATCCCGATCGTGAGGACCGCGACGATCGCGATCGACCACCAGGTCGAGCGGAGGGTGGAGAGCTTGATCCACTCGCCGCGCACGGCGGAGGGGAAGGTCAGGCGATGCCCGGGCGAGGTGCGGACGGGAGCCTGTGCTGCCTGGACGGTCATGAGATCTCCTTGGTGCGGTATTCGACGGCGTCGCCGGTGAGGGCGAGGTAGGCGTCCTCCAGGGAGCCGGTGGTCGGGGTCAGCTCGTGCAGCGGGATGCCGCGATCGGCGGCCAGGTCTCCGATGCGAGCGGCGGGGAGACCGACCACGTCGAGCAGGTCGGGCTGGATGCTGACGATCTCGACCTCGGGACCCGCCACCGCGGCGGCGAGGTCCGCGGCGCGCGGGGTGCGGACGCGGACGGTGTTGCGGGTCCACGCCCGCACCAGCTCCTCGAGCGGGGCATCGGCGAGCACCTGGCCCCTGCCCATCACGATGACGTGGTCGGCGGTCTGCGCCATCTCGCTCATCAGGTGGCTGGAGAGGAGGACGGTGCGTCCCTCCGAGGCCGCGTGACGGACGAACTGGCGTACCCATCGCACGCCCTCGGGGTCGAGCCCGTTGACCGGCTCGTCGAGGATCAGCGTGTGCGGGTCGCCCAACAGGGCCGATGCGATGCCGAGGCGCTGCCCCATGCCCAGGGAGAACTTGCCCGCGCGCTTGCGGGCCACCGCTCCGATGCCGGCGAGATCGATGACCTCGTCGACGCGGGAGGCGGGGATGCCGTGCGTCGCCGCCATGGCGCGCAGGTGGTTGCGCGCCGTACGCCCGGTGTGCACGGCCTTGGCGTCGAGCAGCACGCCGACCTCGGTGAGCGGCGCGGTGAGCTTGCGATACTCCCGACCGGCGACGGTCGCTCGCCCCGAGGTGGGGCGGTCGAGACCGACGATCAGTCGCATGGTGGTCGACTTGCCGGCGCCGTTGGGGCCGAGGAACCCCGTGACGGTTCCCGGCTTGACCGTGAACGACACGTCCTGGACGGCCGTCTTGTCCCCGAATCTCTTCGTGAGTCCCTCTGCAGTGATCATGCCTCCACGCTATGCGGCGGCACCAGGAGGCCGCGTCCTCCGGAGGTACCGTCCTCGCGGCGGGAGGGTGGCACCCGGGGCCCACCTCCCGTCGCTCAGGGGTCGACGAGGTCGAACATGTCGCCTTCGCTGCCCCAGGGGTCGAAGATGATGTCCGGGTCGTAGACGTCGACGCCTCGCTCCACCATCGGACCCCAGAAACCGTCGGCGTCGATGGGCCGGATCGTGAACCAGTACCAGCCGTGGTCGTACATGCGCAGCCGCTTGACGACGTGACCGGTGCTGCCGAGCGGGACCACCACGGAGTGCCCGGTCATCGACTGCAGGGAGAGCATGCCGTTGGCCGGCCCGGTGAGAGAGACCACCAGCCCCGTGGTGCTGCCCTCCTCGACCGTCATGTCGTGGAACCCGGTGAGGTCTTCGAACCCCTCGACGCCCACGGGGGCCACGGTGAACGAGCCTGCGGTCGGCATCGACTGCGTGACGGCGTCGTACGACCAGACCCGGTAGTCGTAGGTACGGCCGGCGTAGAAGTTCAACGCCCGGGTGTCGAAGCTCCACGTGCCGTCCTCCGCCACCTGCGGTGTGTAGCGACTGCCGTCGAGCTCGACCGCCACCGACGATCCGGGCGCCGTCTTGCCGGAGAGCTGCGGCGAGAGATAGCCGGAGTACGCGGTCGGTGTGGTGAGGCCCGGGCCGTCCGCGGTGGTCGGCTCACCGGAGGGATCGGGCACCTCGCTCACGGGCGTCGGCCGCGTCGGGGTCGGCGGTCCCTCCGCCCAGGGGTCGTTCACCAGGTCCACCGACTCGATGGCCGGGTCGGCGTTGCGTCGTCCCAGACGCAAGGGCTCGGGCGCCGTGACCTGCGGATCGGGCCGGACGCTCGGCAGCGTCGACGGCGCCGGTGCGGGTGCGGCGGAGGGATGCGGCGCGGCGATCGCGACCTCCGCGCCGGGGGCAGCCTCGGCCGGAGGGACCACGGGGAAGAAAGTGGCGAGGAGGAGGCCGCCCACCGAGAGCGCACCCATCCCGCCCAGCACGAGTCCGGCGAGTCCGGCACCGGAGAGGAGGGTGGCCGCGGCCGCGGCCGTTCCCGGTGCCAGGGACGCACCGGCGGGGATGACCGCGCCGAGGGCTCCGAAGCCGACGGCCGACAGGGTCGCCCCCTGGAGCCGCCGCGCGTCGCTGCGCATCGTGAGGAGCAGATCCGCGCATGCGGCGCAGTCGTCGATGTGCGAGGAGACCTCCGCCGACACGGCGGTGTCGCGCGGATCGGCAAGGTGGAGCGGGAAGAGACGGGCCGCGTGCGAGTCGTCGTCGCGGAGAGCGACCGGCACCTGCCTGGTGAGCCACTGCACTTTGAGTCCTGAGCGCGCCCTGCGCTGCAGCGCGGACACCGCGTTCGGCTTGATGCCGAGCTCACGGGCGATGACGGGTCGTGCGACGTCGGCGACCTCGGCGAGCCACAGCACCCGCTGCCAGCGTTCGGGCAGTTCCAGGAACGCCCCGAGCAGCTCACCGGCATCCGCCTCCCTGGCGACGAGGCTGAGCGCGTCCCGAGCGTCCACCGGGTCCACCTCGACCGTGTCGTCGAGGTGGTCGGCGTCTCTGCGCCACCGGATGGAGATGTTGCGGATCACGGCCTTCAGGTACGACCGAAACGCGAACTCGGGTCCGTTCTGCGACGTCGTCACCTGTTGATAGACCGCGAGGAACGCCTCGGAGGCGAGGTCCTCGGCCCTCGACGGGAACAGCTTTCCCGCGTACCGGAGCGCCGCCCCGATGTGCCGTTCCCACAGCACGACGTAGGCATCGCGGTCGCCGTTCCTGAGCAGGCGCAGCAGGTCGGCATCGCTGCGGGGATCCTCCACGTTTCCCTCCCGTGAAACGCCGGCTCCCCTCCCCCTGGGGAGCACACAGCCGTGCGGTTTGTCCACCGTCGGCAACCGATTGACATCGGTGTTTCACATACTAGGAGTCACTCAGGCCCCGCGCGCGCGGGTGCGCGAGGAATCGGGCTCCAGATCGGCGTCGTCGGCCACGTACCCCTCGGCCCAGGCGATCCGTGCGAGCTCCAACTTGGAGCGCGCGGGACGCCCGGCGGCCGTGAACTTGTCGCGCACCCGGGTGAGGTACTTGCGCGCGGTGTCGTGCCGCACTCCGATGCGATCGGCGACCTCCGAGATCGTGAGCCCCGTCGCATACAGAGCGAGTACGCGCTCCTCCTGAGCGCTCAGGCGGGGTGCGTCCTCGGACCCGCGGATCGACGACCGGGCGCGCGGGGTGACGACGGTCTCACCGGCCAGCACCGCGTCGACGGCGTCGAGGAACTCCTCCTCGCCGTCGCTCGTCGAGACGATCCCCTCGACCCCCGCGTCGATCAGCCGTCTCCCGCCGCTGCGCGAGCGCAGAGGGGAGAGCACGAGCACACGCATGCCCGCCTCACGGAGCGCGCCGACCACCTCGAGGTCGCGCGGCGAGTCGGCGTCGGACAGCGGATCGATCACGAGCAGGTGCGGCCAGCGCACCCGGTCCGCCCGCTGCAGCCAGGCCATGAACTGACGCAGCGACGAGCAGGAGTGAACCACGTCGAGCCCCATCCGATCGGACAGCAGCTCCACGGCGCGCGCACGCTGGAGCACCATCTCCTCCACGACGGCGGCGCGTCGCACGCGCTTCCGGTCGATACGGTCGTTCCGCATCGAGCACCTCCCCTGACCCTCGGAGGGGCCCCGTCGGCGACCTCCGTCACAGAGAAGGTGCGCGCCGCCGACGAAAAGTGACGCGGAGGACTCTTCTGACCTCCGAAAGGGGTCGTGGTGCGGGCTGCCGCGACCGTCGAAGGGGCGGTTCGAACGGCCCGTCCCGTGCGTATCGCTCGTCCCGTGCGTATCAGAAGAGCCGGTCCGCGCCGCCCTTGTCCGTGGCGCGGGGTATCGCGGTCACGCGCTCGTCGAGGGATGCCGCAGCGTGGAGCGCCTCGTCGAGGAGCTCGGCGGAGGGGTCGGAGGAGAGCCACTCGTCGCCGAACGACGCGGGGACGAGCAGCGGCATCCGATCGTGCACGCCCGCGAGGTGCGCCGGTGCCGGCCGCATGACGATCGAGTAGCAGGTGAACCACTGGCCGTCGGAGGTGCGGCCCCGCTGCGTGACGGCAGCCATCCCGAAGAGCGCCCCGTCGTCGAGGAGGAACTCGTGCCAGGTCTTCGACGGCTTCTGCATCTCGTACCAGCTCGTCGCCGGGACGAGGGCGCGGCCGCGCAGCCCTCCGGGGCGTTCCCTGAGCCGCTCGGAGCGGGTGTTGATGGAGGGGAACTTCGCCGGCTCCCCTCCGACGAGGAAGCCCCACCAGCCGGTCTCGACGGCGGCCGCTCCGTCGCCGGGGACGATCAACGGATTGAGGTTGCGGAGGTTCCGCCCGGTGGGACGCACGGTCTCCCCGGCGTTCTCCGCCGCCCAGGCGCGCAAACCCTCACGCACCGCGTCGTCGATCTCCTCGATGAGCTCCGCGTCGGTGAACCGCGGGTCCAAGCCATAGCTCGCGCACATGCGGCCAGCGTAGTCCCGGCCTCCGACAGCGGCTCGGGTAGGGTCGATAGGTGACCCAGAACCGCCGCCTCCCCGCGCCCGTCGCGCTCGGAGGAGCGGTCGCCATCGGGGTGATGACGGCCGTCCAGGCGCGAGTCAACGGCGTCCTCGGCGTCGAGGTCGACAACGGAATCGTCGCGGGGTTCGTCTCCTTCTCGGTCGGTCTCCTGGTGCTGGTGATCGTCGTCCCGTGCATCCCCTCGGCCAGACGGGGCGTCGGCCGGCTGTGGCGCGGAGTGCGGGGAGGGACGATCCCGTTCTGGATGCTCCTGGGCGGCGCCTGCGGAGCGCTGACCGTATCGACCCAGGGGCTCACCGCCGGGGTGCTCGGCGTCTCGCTGTTCACGGTCGGCGTGGTCGCGGGGCAGACGCTGCACGGCCTCGTGCTCGACCGCATCGGCTTCGGGCCGGCCGGTGTCGTCGCGGTCACCCCCGGCCGGGTGCTCGGCGGCCTGTTCGCGCTCGTCGCGGTCGCCATCTCGCTCGGCGGCGATGTGCTCGGCACGGCTCCGCTGTGGATGCTCCTGCTCCCGTTCGCCGCCGGCGTCGGGATCGCCTGGCAGGCCGCGACCAACGGGCGGCTCGCGCAACGCGTGCAGTCTCCGATGACCGCGACCCTGATGAGCTTCATCGCCGGCACGGTCGCGCTCCTGCTCGCCGCGGTGACGAGCATCCTGTTCCGTGGCGCGCCGCACGCGCTTCCCGCGGAACCGTGGCTCTACCTGGGGGGAGTCCTCGGCTTCGCCTACATCCTGCTGGGTGCGTTCATCGTCGCGCACACCGGGGTGCTGCTGATGGGGCTCGGATCGGTGCTCGGACAGCTGGCCGCCTCGGTCGTCATAGACCTCGTCTGGCCCGCCGCCTCCGGACCTGCCCTGTGGCAGATCGTCGGGATGGTGCTCGTGGCCGTGCTGTCGGTCGTGGTGGCGGTGCCCCGTCGTGGTCGGAGCCGGGCGGTCATCTCGCCTTCTTCGCCCGCTTCTTCTCTTTCTTCGCCCGCTTCTTCGCCTTCTTCGCCTGCTTCTTCTCCTTCTTCGACGTCTTCGTCTTCGCCGGCCTCGGCGTCTCCGTCAGATCCTCCTCCGACGGGGACGCCTCCGGCTCCGGCATCCGACCGATGACCTCGTCGGCGTCGACCGGCTTGCGGCGGCCTGGGCCCTTGCCCGCGGGCTTGCCGCCCACGTACAGCCAGCCCAGCAGCTCCTCGTTCGCGCCGAGGCCGTGCGCCGCGGCCACGGCCGCCGACCTCGTGTAGTGCCCGGTGCGCCAGATGACGCCCCACCCGGCCTCGTCGAGCAGCAGGCTGAGGATGTGGGCGACGCCGGAGGCGACGGCCTCCTGCTCCCACCGCGGCACCTTCTCGCTCGTGCGGTAGCTGGCGACGACCGCCACGAGCAGGGGCGCACGCAGCGGCTTCGTCGAGGGGGAGTCGTCGCCCTGGGCCTCGGCGATCGCCGCTCCGAGCGTCTCCCGGTCGGAACCGCGCAGCTCGATGAGCCGCCAGGGGCGCAGCGAGGAGTGATCGGCGACACGTCCCGCAGCCGACACCAGGCGTCGCAGCTCCTCCGGGGTCGGAGCGTCCTCGGTCACCTTGGACCAGGACCGGCGCGCGCTGACGGCGTCGAATGCGCTCACTCGGCGTCCGGGGTGAAGGTGAGGGCGA
The DNA here is from genome assembly GCA_040395495.1 of Microbacterium hydrocarbonoxydans. Lineage (GTDB taxonomy): Bacteria > Actinomycetota > Actinomycetes > Actinomycetales > Microbacteriaceae > Microbacterium > Microbacterium hydrocarbonoxydans_D. The sequence continues at coordinate 14,850 of JBEBQG010000015.1, forward strand.
GGGAGTTCATGCAGTACCGGTCGCCGGTGGGCGTGCCGAAGCCGTCGGGGAAGACGTGGCCGAGGTGGGAGCCGCATGCCGCGCACCGCACCTCCGTGCGCACCATGCCGAGGCTGGTGTCCTCGATGAGCTCCACCGCCTCGGGGCGGATCGACTCGTAGAAGCTCGGCCACCCGCAGCCGGAGTCGAACTTCGTGCCGCTCTTGAACAGCTCGGCACCGCAGGCGCCGCACGTGTACAGGCCCGAACGCTTCTCGTCGAGAAGCTCGCCCGTCCATGCGCGCTCGGTCGCCGCTTGGCGCAGCACCGCATACTGGTCGGCGCCGAGCTCGTCGCGCCACTCTTCTTCGCTCTTGTCCACGCTGTAGGCCATACCTCCATTCTCGCGCGTCCGACGGAGAACGGGGCGGGAGGTCAGAATGGAGGGATGACGGATGCCGTGCAGCAGCGCTACGCCCGGTTCGCCGCGCAGGAGGCCCCCGGCCGCAGCGCCCTCTACGGGGAGTGGGCGGACGGTGTGGCGGACGACCCCGAGGTGCAGGCCGTGCTCGCCCGCATCCCGGAGAACCGCCGGCAGCCCCCGCTGGTCTTCGCCGTGACCCGGATGCTCGGGTCCGGGCTCACGGGGTACGCCTCATGGCGCGCGTTCGTGCTCGCCCGCGCCGACGAGGTCGTCCGCGAGAGCAGCGCCAGAGGGCTCCAGACCAACGAGCCCCTCCGTCTCGCCCCGCTCCTGCCCGTGCTCTCCGAGATCGACGGTCCCATCGCCCTGCTCGAGATCGGCGCGTCGGCGGGTCTCTGCCTCTATCCCGACCGCTACTCCTACCGCTACGTCGATGAGGACGGCGGGCTCCTGCGCGCGCTCGACCCGGCCGACGGCACGTCCCCTGTGGTGCTCGAGAGCACGGTGCGAGGGGAGATGCCGCCGGTGCGGCTCCCCGAGGTCGTGTGGCGGGCCGGGATCGACCTCGCGCCGCTCGACGCCCGCGACGCCCGTGACCGGCGCTGGCTCCGCGGCCTGGTCTGGCCGGGGGAGGAGGGGCGGGAGCAGCGGGTGACGGCGGCGCTCGACATCGCCGCCGCCGATCCGCCGCTGCTGGTCGCGGGAGACGCCGCCGACCGCCTCGATGCGCTCGCCGCGTCCGCCCCCGCGCAGGCGACGCTGGTCGTCACCACCCCCGGGGTGCTCGTGCACATCCCCCGAGAGGCGAGACGCGAGCTCGTCGCGCGCATCGGGGTCCTGCCCGCCCGATGGGTCACCATCGACCCGCCCGCGCTGCTCGACGTGTGGTCGTCACAGGTGGACGCCGACGCCTGGCCCGGATTCGTGGTCGCCCTGGACGGCCGGGTGCGGGCCGCCGCCGATCCGCTCGGGCGATCGTGGGAGTGGCGTGCGGGCGCGGGGGCACCGGCGACTTAGCATGAGGTCATGCTGGGTGAGCTGACCGAGCGCGACCGCGCCATCCTCGCGATGGAGACCGCCTGGCCGCGGCACAGCGGTGCGAAGGAAGAGGTGATCCGCGCACAGCTCGGCATGAGCGCGGCGCGCTATTACCAGCTGCTCGGCCGCCTCATCGACTCGGAGGCTGCGCTCGAGTACGACCCGCTGCTGATCGGGCGGCTGCGCAGGATCAGAGACGCGCGCGCCCTCCGGCGTCGCTCGCGCACACCGGGCTTCGTGGGCTGAGGAGACGCCGTGCGGCCGCGCGATGCGGGTTCGCACAGGCAGGTGCCACTAGCATCGAGGGGTGTCCAAGCCCACCCGTGACCGATTCGACGATGTCCCCCGATCCACCGGACGTGTCGGCGCGCACCGCGCCGAGGCCCCGGGCATGAATGGCTGGGTCGTTCTGCTGTGGTCGTTCGTCGCCGCTCTGGTGCTCATCATCGTCGGCATCTTCGGCTCGTTGGTCGTGATGGGGCGCATCACGCTGTTCCCTGAGGCCGTGCCGACCGCGGCGCCGACCCCGGAGGAGACCGGCGTCGTCGACACGACCTACTCGGTGATGGTCCTCAACGCCACCCCCGACGAGGGCCTCGACGAGCAGATCCGCGACCAGCTGCTCAACAGCGGGTGGTCGGCGGATACCGTGTACGCGAGCGACAGCGAGAGCAAGGACTTCGCCACCACCACCGTGTACTACGTCGCCGCCGAGGACGAGCTCGCCGCGATCGGCCTGGCCCACCTCATCGGCGGCGCCGACGTGCAGCAGTCCGACTTCTACGCGGGGCAGAACACCACCGACGGCAAGCAGCTCGTCGTGGTCATCGGCCTCGACCGCTCGTCCTCCGCCTCGACCGCCCCGTCGCAGAGCCCGGCGCCCTGAGCTCGCCCTCCCGGCGGCTTGCACTCGAAGGTGTCGAGTGCCAGAATGGCGTTAGCACTCGCTCAGTCTGAGTGCTAAACCCAACGTCTACGTCCAGGAGGGACGACAAAACTCATGGCAAAGATCATCGCTTTCGATGAGGAGGCCCGTCGCGGCCTCGAGCGCGGCCTCAACATCCTCGCCGACGCCGTCAAGGTGACCCTCGGCCCGCGTGGTCGCAACGTCGTGCTCGAGAAGAAGTGGGGCGCCCCCACGATCACGAACGACGGTGTCTCCATCGCCAAGGAGATCGAGCTGGACGACCCGTACGAGAAGATCGGCGCGGAGCTCGTCAAGGAGGTCGCGAAGAAGACCGACGACGTCGCCGGTGACGGCACCACCACCGCCACGGTCCTCGCCCAGGCCCTGGTCCGCGAGGGTCTGCGCAACGTCGCGGCCGGCGCCGACCCCATCTCGCTCAAGCGCGGCATCGAGAAGGCCGTCGCGGCCATCACCGAGGAGCTGCTCTCCAGCGCCAAGGAGATCGAGTCCAAGGAGCAGATCGCCGCCACCGCGTCGATCTCCGCCGCCGACCCGGCCATCGGCGAGCTCATCGCCGAGGCGATCGACAAGGTCGGCAAGGAGGGTGTGGTCACCGTCGAGGAGTCGCAGACCTTCGGCACCGAGCTCGAGCTCACCGAGGGCATGCGCTTCGACAAGGGCTACCTGAACCCCTACTTCGTCACGGACCCGGAGCGCCAGGAGGCCGTCTTCGAGGATCCGTACATCCTCATCGCGAACCAGAAGGTCTCGAACATCAAGGACCTCCTGCCCATCGTCGACAAGGTGATCCAGGACGGCAAGGAGCTCGTCATCATCGCCGAGGACGTCGAGGGCGAGGCTCTCGCGACGCTCGTGCTGAACAAGATCCGCGGCATCTTCAAGTCGGTCGCCGTCAAGGCTCCCGGCTTCGGCGACCGTCGCAAGGCTCAGCTGCAGGACATTGCCATCCTCACCGGTGGCCAGGTCATCACCGAGGAGGTCGGTCTCAAGCTCGAGAACGCCACCCTCGACCTGCTCGGCCGTGCGCGCAAGGTCATCGTCACCAAGGACGAGACCACGATCGTCGAGGGCGCCGGTGAGGCGGAGCAGATCGAGGGTCGCGTGACCCAGATCCGCCGCGAGATCGAGAACACCGACAGCGACTACGACCGCGAGAAGCTGCAGGAGCGTCTCGCCAAGCTCGCCGGCGGCGTGGCCGTCATCAAGGCGGGCGCGGCCACCGAGGTCGAGCTCAAGGAGCGCAAGCACCGCATCGAGGACGCCGTCCGCAACGCGAAGGCGGCCGTCGAGGAGGGCATCGTCCCCGGCGGTGGCGTCGCACTGATCCAGTCGGGCTCCAAGGCCCTCGACGCCCTCGCGCTCTCGGGCGACGAGGCGACCGGTGCCAACATCGTGCGCGTCGCGATCGAGGCTCCGCTCAAGCAGATCGCCCTCAACGCCGGTCTCGAGCCGGGTGTCGTCGCGAACAAGGTCTCCGAGCTCCCCGCGGGCCAGGGCCTCAACGCCGCCACCGGTGAGTACGTCGACCTGTTCGCCGCCGGCATCATCGACCCCGCCAAGGTGACCCGTTCCGCTCTGCAGAACGCGGCCTCCATCGCGGGTCTGTTCCTCACCACCGAGGCCGTCGTCGCAGACAAGCCCGAGAAGGCTCCGGCCCCGATGGGTGACCCGTCGGGCGGCATGGACTTCTGATCCCCTCACCGGATCAGGATCTCCGCATCCGATAGACAGAAGCGCCCCGACCTCTCGGTCGGGGCGCTTCTGCATCTGCGGACCTCGTCAGCGGAACAGGCTCGCCGAGTACTGATCGGCATCGGAGTATTGCGTCGCGGCCGACCCGAGCGCGGTGCCGATGGAGTCGAGCACCTGTTCCATGTGCAGCTGCGCGCCTCGCCACTCCTCGGCGCAGAGCTGGAACGCCTGCGATGCGGCACCGGTCCACGACGACTGCAGCTGGGCGAGCTGACCGGCGAGGGTCGCCGAGTCGGCGCGTACGCGCTCCACGGTTGCGCGGGTGGACCCTTGTGCGGCCTGGACAGCATCGGTGTCGACGGTGAAGACGGACATGGGAGATCTCCTCTCGTTGGGATTCCGACGCTAGGAGCGAGCGGACGGCGGCATCCGGCGTCCTGTCCGTTGCACCCGGACGACGTGGACAACCCGGCGAAGACGGAATCCGTGCAGGGGGAGTGGGGCTCAGATGTCCAGCGGGTCGAGGGGCTGCGTGTCCTCGAGCAGGTGGGCGGGCGTGGCGCGCGACGGGGCGAGGGGCAGGGTCACCGTGAAGGTCGCTCCACCGCCCGGGGTCTCCGACACCGCGACGCTCCCGTGCAGGGCCTTCACGATCGAGGACACGATCGCCAGCCCGAGTCCCGAGCCGCCGGTCTCCCTCGCGCGGGAGGTGTCGGCGCGCCAGAAGCGCTCGAAGATCTGCTCGCGGATCTGCGGAGGGATGCCCTCGCCGTGGTCGACGATCGCGATGCTGCCGGTGCCCCTGACCCGGTCGGCGTCGACGACGAGCTCGATCGGGCCGTCCTCGGGCGAGAAGCGGCGCGCGTTGCCCAGGAGGTTCGTGACGACCTGGCGGACCTTGTTCTCCTCGCCCAGCACGATCGGCGGCGTCCGCACGGGGATATCGGTGGCCTCGGTGAAGTCGATCGCGGGCACCTCCGGCGCGGCGGCGCGGGGGCGGCGGCGCAGGCGGGAGAGCGTGGCGCGGGAGATCCCGCGCGGGGCGGGGGGCTGCGGCACCGGGGCGGCGGCGGGGCGGGACGTGATCTCGGCGAGGGGGGCGTCGATCGTGCGATCGATCACCGTCACGGTGCGTCCCGGAGCGGCGGCGCGCAGGTCGAGGGCGGCGTCCCTGGCGATCGGGCGGAGGTCCAGGGCCTCGATCTCGAGTTCGCGCTCCTCGTCGAGCCGGGCGAGCGCGAGGAGGTCCTCGACGAGGACGCCCATCCGGATCGCCTCCTTCTCGATGCGCTCCATGGCCCGCGCGGTGTCCTCCTCGCCCTTGATGGCGCCCATGCGGTAGAGCTCTGCGTAGCCGCGCACGCTCACCAGCGGGGTGCGCAGCTCGTGGCTGGCGTCGCCGATGAAGCGCCGCATATGCTGCACCGTGCGGTCGCGCTGCGCGAGGGAGTGGTCGGTGCGGTCGAGCATCGCGTTGATCGCGGCGTTGAGGCGGCCGACCTCCGTCGTCGGCTCGAGGTCGGTGAGGCGCTGGCTGAAGTCGCCGGCGGCGATCGACATGGCGGTCGACTCCACCTGGCTGAGCCGGCGGAAGGTCAGCGTGACGAGACCGCGGATGAGCAGGGCGGCGATCACGATCGTGATGAGCGCGACGGTGACGTAGATGCCGAAGAACTGGCTGATGATGTGGTCGGCCGCCGAGAGCGGCATCGCGACCAGCTGTACCCGCAGGGCGCCTCCGCCGTTGCCCTGCAGGCTCGCGACCGCGGCGTGGAAGGTCGCCCCCTTCGTCCCGCCCAGGGTCAGCACGGTGTCGGCGTCGTCCTGCGCCTGCGCGAGGGTGTACGTCGACGGGAAGAGCGGCGTGGACGAGCCGCTGCCGGCCGTCGCCTGCAGCACGCCCTCGGCGTCGTAGATGGCGAAGTAGAAGTCGCGGGGGGTCTCCTTCGGCCGGTACGTGGTGGTGCCGTCGGAGGTGTCGACCTCGAAGTAGCGCCCCGTGAGGTCGGTCGAGACGAGCGCGGGGAGCTGCGCGTCGATGTTGGCCACCAGGGTGGAGCGCAGGATCGGCACGGTGCCGACTCCGGCCACGAGCAGACCGAGCGCGAGCACGGCGACCGTGACGCCGGTGACCTTGGCGCGCAGGCTGATCGCCCGCCACCAGCGGGTGACCGCGTCAGGCTTGTGCGCCATGCGGTCCTCCCCGGTGCGGCGTCAGCGGATGACGGATGCCGGCTACTTGCCGACCTTGAGCATGTAGCCGAAGCCGCGCTTGGTCTGGATGAGCGACTCCTCGGTGTGCGGGTCGATCTTGCGGCGGAGGTAGGAGATGTAGCTCTCCACGATGCCGGCGTCGCCGTTGAAGTCGTACTCCCACACGTGGTCGAGGATCTGCGCTTTCGACAGCACCCGGTTGGGGTTGAGCATGAGGTAGCGCAGCAGCTTGAACTCGGTCGGGCTGAGCTCGATCGACTCCTTGCCGACGTGCACGTCGTGCGTGTCCTGGTCCATCGACAGGTCGCCGGCGCGGATCACCGACTCCTCGTCGGCCTGCATGGTGCGGCGGAGGATGGCCTGGGCACGGGCGACGATCTCGTCGAGGCTGAACGGCTTGGTGACGTAGTCGTCGCCGCCGGCGTTGAGGCCCTCGATCTTGTCCTCCGTGCCGTCCTTGGCGGTGAGGAACAGGATGGGCGCGGTGAACCCGGCGCCGCGCAGGCGCTTGGTGACGCTGAAGCCGTTCATATCGGGGAGCATCACGTCGAGGATGATGAGGTCCGGCTCCTCCTCGAGCACCGCCGAGATGGTGGCGGCTCCGTTGGCCACGGTCTTCACCTGGAACCCGGCGAAGCTGAGACCCGTGGAGAGCAGGTCGCGGATGTTCGGCTCGTCGTCGACGACCAGGATGCGCGCAGCAGTCATGACCCCATTATGGTGACTCGGGCCATGCTCTGCCTGATTATCCGCCGGAGCGGCGTGCTCACCCGCCCAGTGCGGCGTCGACCGCGCGTGCGACGACGTCGTCGATCGGAGCATCCGGATCCACCGTGATCCGGTGCAGCAGCAGCCCGTCCCCCGCGGCCATCACGAGCGCCGAGCGGGCCGCGGCCTGCTCCCCTCCCAGTGCGCCCAGGATGCTGCGCAACCAGGACTCCATCGCCGTTCGCTGCTCGCGGAGGGGGAGGGCCGTGTCCTCGTCGGCCTCCAGGAACAGGGCGTATCGGGCCCTGGTCCGCGCGGAAAGGGGGCCGGACTGCGCGGCGATCATGCGCGACAGAGCGGCGACGAGATCGTCCCTGCTGCGGATGTCGGCGGTGCCCGCATCGTCGAGCTCCCGTCTCGCGATCCACTCGATCACCCCGGACACGAGGGCCGCACGCGTGCGGAAGTGGTTCGACGTCGAGCCGGCCGGCAGGCCCGCTGCGGCATCCACCCGCCCGTGCGTCAGCGCCCGGATGCCCTCGGTCCCGACCAGGGTCACGGCGGCGTCGAGGGCGCGTGCGCGGGTGCTGCTCATCCCCCGAGCGTATGACACTATATTTCTAGTAGCAAAACACTAGAAACGTAGTAACCTGGTTCCAGGGTCGGACGGCCCAGTGGCACAGCGATGTGGAGGACTCGTCATGGACGCATCGGCATCCCCGCGACGACGCGTGGGGCAGCACTGGTCGCCCCCGCTCCCGGAGGCGCCGGGCTTCGTGCACACGATGATCGAGACGCCTGGGCTGCGCACGCACGTCGCGAGCATCGGCGACGGCGACCCCGTGGTGCTGCTGCACGGGTTCCCGCAGCACTGGTGGGAATGGCGGATCATCGCGCCGATGATCGCGGCGTCGGGTCGTCGGGCGATCTGCCCCGATCTGCGGGGGTCGGGGTGGACGGAGGCCGACGAGCCGCGGTTCGGGCCCGAGTCCCAGCTCGACGACGTCGTCGCCGTGCTCGACGCGCTCGGTGTGCAGAGGGCGAACTTCCTCTGCCACGACATGGGCGCGATCTCGGGGATGCAGCTCGCCTACCGCCATCCGGAGCGCGTGCGCTCGATCGTGCAGCTGGCCGTGCCGCCGGGGTTCATGGAGTTCAGCCCCGCCGTGATCCCGGCGTTCGCGCACATGCCTGCGCTGCTGATGCACCGCCCCGGCCGATCGCTGCGCTATCTCTTCAGCCCGCGCTACTGTGCCCGGCCGATGTCGGAGGAGACGGTCGAGGCGTACCTGCGTCCGCAGCAACGCCCCGATGTGCAGCGGGCGGTGCGAGCGCTGTACCGCGGCATGGTCATCCCGGTCTCGTTCCGCCTCATGGGAGGCGTCTACCGGCGGCAGAGGCTGCGCACCCCCATGCGCGTGGTGTTCGGGAGGGAGGACGGCCCGTTCTCCGAACCGACCGCGCGGCGGATCAGCCGGCACCACGGGCGGCACGCCGACCGCTTCGAGCTCTCCTTCGTCGAGGGCGCGGCGCACTTCCTCCCCGACGACGCGCCCGAGGAGTGTGCGCGGCTCGCCATCGACTGGTTCGATCGTGCCGGATGATCAGGCGGCGATCGCGTCGGCGTCCATGATCGTGTAGCTGTACCCCTGCTCGGCGAGGAACCGCTGACGGTTCTGCGCGTAGTCCTGATCGATCGTGTCGCGGGCGACGAGGGTGTAGAAGCTCGCCGTATGCCCGGACTGCTTGGGACGCAACAGGCGCCCGAGGCGCTGCGCCTCCTCCTGGCGCGAGCCGAAGGAACCGGAGACCTGGATCGCGACGGACGCCTCGGGCAGGTCGATCGAGAAGTTCGCGACCTTCGACACCACGAGCAGCGAGATGTCGCCCTCGCGGAACGCCCGGTACAGCTCCTCGCGCTCGTCGACCGGGGTGGCGCCGGTGATCTGCGGGGCGTTCAGGGACTCGGAGAGCGAGTCGAGCTGGTCGAGGTACTGGCCGATCACGAGGATGCGCTCGCCGTCGTGCTTGGCGATCAACTCGCGCACGGCCTCGATCTTCGCCGGCGCGGAGGCCGCGAGACGGTAGCGCTCGTCGTCCGTGGCCGCCGCGTACTCGAGCCGGTCGCTCGGCGGGAGGTCGACGCGTACCTCGTAGCAGGCGGCGGGGGAGATGAACCCCTGCGCCTCGATCTGCTTCCACGGCGCATCGAAGCGCTTGGGGCCGATCAGGCTGAACACGTCGCCCTCGCGGCCGTCCTCGCGCACGAGGGTGGCGGTGAGGCCGATGCGGCGGCGGGCCTGCAGGTCGGCAGTGAGCTTGAACACCGGAGCCGGGAGCAGGTGCACCTCGTCGTAGACGATGAGGCCCCAGTCGAGTGCGTCGAGCAGGGCCAGGTGCGCGTACTCGCCCTTCCGCTTGGCGGTGAGGATCTGGTACGTCGCGATCGTGACCGGCTTGACCTCTTTGGCCTGGCCGGAGTACTCGCCGATCTCCTCGGGCGTGAGCGATGTGCGCTTGAGCAGCTCGTCGCGCCACTGACGGGCGGAGACCGTGTTGGTCACGAGGATCAGCGTGGTGGTCTTCGTCGCGGCCATCGCGCCGGCGCCGACGATCGTCTTGCCCGCGCCGCAGGGGAGCACGACGACACCGGATCCGTCCTTCGCGAAGGCGTTCACCGCATCCTGCTGATACGGACGGATCTGCCAGCCGTCCTCAGCGAGCTCGATCTCGTGCGGGGTGCCCGGCGTGTAGCCGGCGAGGTCCTCCGCCGGCCAGCCGATCTTCAGCAGCTCCTGCTTGATCTGGCCGCGGGCCCAGGCGTCCACGACGTAGGTGTCGGGAGACGGGTGCCCGATCAGCAACGGCTGGATGCGCTTGTTCGCGGCGACCTGCGTGAGCACGGCGGGGTCGGAGGAGCGCAGGATCAGCGTGCCCTCCTCGTCGCGCTCGATGACGAGGCGTCCATAGCGGTTCACCGTCTCGCGCAGGTCGACGGCGACCGACGGCGGCACGGGGAAGCGCGACCAGCGGTCGAGCGTCTCCAGCATGTCCTCGGCGGTGTGCCCGGCGGCACGGGCGTTCCACAGCCCCAGCCGCGTGATGCGGTAGGTGTGTATGTGCTCGGGCGCGCGCTCCAGCTCGGCGAAGATCGCGAGCTCGTGGCGTGCGCTCTCGGCGTCGGCATGGGCGACCTCGAGCAGCACCGTGCGGTCGCTCTGGACGATCAGGGGGCCATCAGACATAGCAGACCAGTTTACTGCGCGGTTCGGGTCACGGGGCCACGACGGTGGCGGCGCGGATGCTGGACACCGGAAGGGTGCGCTCGACGTCGGCCGTGCGGTCGCGACCACGGAGGCGCCCGCCGCCCAGGCCCGTCGCCTCCAGGATCAGCTCTCTCGTCGACCCGTCCGGCATTCCGACGGTGACCCGCAGCACGGCTCTGACGCGCACGGCGGCCTCGAGCTCGCGATCGAGCCAGGCGGCGTCGGCGTCGGGTCCCTGGTGCGAGCGCAGTGTGGCGATCAGCGGGCCGAAGTCGGAGGTGGGTCGCGGCGCGGCGTCGACCGGCGGATGCCTCTCCCCGGCGAGCACGGCGCCGTCCTCGCCGACGATCGTCGCGGGGTAGCGGGCGTCGGTGAGAGCCCAGTACACGGTCTCGCGACCGACGCGCGTGGTCAGCGATGCGACGTGCTTCGAGAGCGCCAGGGGGCGCAGGCCCTGGTCGACGGCCATCGCCTCGATGAGCGTCTGGTCGGTGCTCTCGATGCGGGTGCGGCCGGTCTCCTCGTCGGTCGACACGCGCACCAGGCCGTGGCGCTGCGCCGTCTGGGCGATCAGGTACCGCAGGGGCTGCGGGATGCCGGTCAGCGACAGCTCCCCGAGGAGGGCGAGGATCGACTCCTCGGTCTCGCCGAGCACCAGGGCGCGCGCGATCGAATCGCCCGTGAAGCGGTACGACGACGCCTGCGAGGCGGATTCGCGCACGGCCATCGTGCGCAGCCGCACGTCCAGCGCCGCGGCGAGCGGACCGGGGGCGATGGCGCTCAGGTCGTTCTGCAGGAAGATGCGATCGACCTCGGCGGGCAACAGGGAGCCCAGCCCCGCCGCATCGGGATCGGCGCCCGCGCGCACCGAGGCGGTCCACGACGGCTCGGTGTCGTCGTCGGCGACGAGGCCGAGCAGGCGAGCACGGGCCAGGAGGGCATCGCTGCGCTCGGGCCAGGTCGGATCCCACGGATGCGCGTGCGGCCAGGCCGCGGGAGGAGTCGATCCTCCGCTCGGCGTGCGGACGCCGCGGGGCAGCGCGTCGCGGAAGCCGGAGACGAGGACGCTCCACCGCTCGACAGCGGAGGAGCGGAGCCAGTCCTCCGCCCGTGCCGTCGTGCGCAGGCGGCGTTCGTCGACGACGGCGAGGCCGGCGTCGACGGCGATGGACATCAGCGGGTCGACCGTCTCGGTCGGCACCCCGGCCTCCGACAGCTGCTTCTTCTCTCCGGCGCTGACGTTGCCGCCGGTGAGGAGGGCGAACGGCTTCTCCCTGGCGAGCAGGAGCAGGTCGGCGAGGGCGCCGAGTGTCGTGAAGGCCCGCTCCGCCGCGTGTGCGGAGGCGCTGGCGTCGGAGGCGGTCGGCTCGGAGGGCGCGGGGGCGTCCGGCGCGGGGCGGCCGTCGATCGCGGCGGCGACCTCGGGCCACGGTATGCCGTCGGAGCGGAGCAGTGCCAGTCCGACGAGGGTGCCGAAATGGGGCTCGGACGGCACCTCTCCGGCCGCCGCGCGCACGAGGGCCGCGGCCTCCTGGCCGGTCAGGGTCGGCAGGGCCTTGGCCAGGGACGCCTGGTCGAGCAGCGACTCCGCGGCGTCGAAGAAGTCCTGCCACGCGGCATCCGGTCGCACGCCGCGGGCACGGAAGAGCGCGGACAGCTCGTCATCGCTCGCCGCGGCCAGCCGTTCGGCCAGCGGTCGGGCGTGCGTGCTCATGCCGGGTGCCTCACGGACGCGACGCGGCGCGCCCCTTCCGGATGAAGCTCATCACCAGCAGCGTGATGATCAGCACGAACGCGACAGGCAGTCCCCAGTAGGGGATGGCGGCCACGATCGGCCAGACCCCCGTGCCGAAATCAGACTGTTTCATGCCAACGGCCGTGCCGATGATGATCGCGAAGAAGCAGATGATGGATGCCGCGGCGAGTCCCAGAGCGGTGAACGCCAGGAGACGATCCACGGTGCGGACCTCGGGCTCGGGATTCTGGGCGTTCATCGGTCTCAGCCTACTGCGTCGCCGACCGGTAGGCTGGAGGAGGGCGCTCAGGAGAGCGCCTTCTTCTCACAGCGACATCAGCGAGGTTTCTCCCATGCCCACCGGCAAGGTCAGGTTCTACGACGAAGACAAGGGCTTCGGCTTCATCGCCTCCGACGATGGCCAGGACGTCTTCCTGCACGCCTCCGCGATGCCGGCCGGCACCGCGGTCAAGGCGGGGTCGCGCGTGGAGTTCGGCGTCGCCGACGGCAAGCGCGGACTGCAGGCGCTCTCGGTGCGCGTGCTCGAGGCCCCGCCGAGCCTGGCGAAGGCCAAGCGCAAGCCGGCCGACGACATGGCCATCATCATCGAGGACCTCGTGAAGCTCCTCGACGGCATCGGTGGAGATCTCCGCCGCGGCCGTTACCCCTCTTCCGGTCACGGCCGCAAGATCGCCGCCGTGCTGCGCAAGGTCGCCGATGACCTCGAAGCCTGAGCTCGACCAGCGTCTGATTGACGCGCACGACCTCGCGCTGGCTGCACTGCGCGAGATCACGCCGGCGTCGACCATCGGCCCCGCCGCGGGCTACCTCCCCGAGGACGACGGCTCGGTCTCCCTGCGCTTCGAGAACCGACTCCCCGGCTATCCCGGCTGGTACTGGACCGTCACGGTCGCCCGCGTCGATGACGAGGAGCCGACGGTGCTCGAGGTCGAGCTGCTTCCCGGCGACGGTGCGCTGCTCGCCCCGGAGTGGGTGCCGTGGGCGGAGCGTCTGGCGGAGTACCGCGCGCACCAGGCGGAGCTCGCGGAGCAGGCGGCTGCCGCAGCCGCTGGCGAGATCGATGCCGAGGAGGGCACCGAGGACGACGACCTCGATGAGGATGACGAAGACGCCGAGGCGGACCTCGATGACGATCTCGACGAGGACTCGGATGACGAGCTCGATGAGGACGAGCCCCGGGCGCTCCACGCCGGCGACCTCGACGGCGTCGACATCGACGAGCTCGACGACTCGGTGGACGCCGAGGACGACGACTCCGACGAGGATGACGACTCCGACGAGGATGACGACTCTGACGAGGATGACGACTCCGACGAGGATGACGACGACGACGCGGACGTAGACGACGACTCCGACGAGGATGACGACGCGGACGAGGACGACGACTCCGACGAGGATGACGATTCCGACGCGGACGACGACTCCGAGGAGGAGTGAGTCCCGCGGACTGACGTCCGACGGCCCTTGCCCGCCATCGTGCGGACAAGGGCCGTACACATGAAGAGGGGCGCGGAGCCGAGCTCCGCGCCCCTCTTCATGCAGGCTCAGGCGCCCCGGTGCTCCAGCACGAAGTCGAGTGCGCGCGTGAGCTGACGCACGTCGTCCGGTTCGATCGAGACGAAGGTCGCGATGCGCAACTGGTTGCGGCCGAGCTTGCGGTAGGGCTCCGTGTCGACGATGCCGTTAGCGCGCAGCGTCTTCGCGACGTCGGCGGCGTCGACGGTGTCGTCGAAGTCGATCGTGACGACCACGGGGGACCGGTGCGCGGCGTCCGTGACGAAGGGCGTCGCGACCGGGCTGGCCGCCGCCCAGTCGTAGAGCACGCCGGAGGACTCGGCGGTGCGGGCGGCAGCCCACGCGAGTCCGCCGTTGTCCTCGATCCAGCGCAGCTGGCTGTCGAGCAGGTGCAGCGTGGTCAGGGCCGGGGTGTTCAGCGTCTGGTTCAGCCGGGAGTTGTCGAGCGCGTTCTTGAGGCTGAGGAACTCGGGGATGTAGCGGCCGGACGCCGCGATCCGCTCGATCCGCTCGACGGCGGCGGGCGACACGGCCGCGAACCACAGTCCGCCGTCGGAGCCGAGGTTCTTCTGGGGTGCGAAGTAGTAGACGTCGGCCTGCGCGGCGTCGAAGTCGATGCCGCCCGCGGCGCTCGTGGCGTCGATCACGGTCAGCGCGCCATCGGCCGCGACCCTGGAGACGGGGGCTGCGACGCCGGTGGACGTCTCGTTGTGCGGCCACGCGTAGACGTCGACCCCGTCGACGAGCTCCGCCGCGACGCGCGATCCCGGTTCCGCCTTGCGCACGTCCGGGGCCTCGAGCCAGGGGGCGGCGGCCGCGGCGGCGAACTTGCCGCCGAACTCGCCGAAGACGAGGTTCTGACTGCGTCGCTCGATGAGGCCGAAGGCCGCGGCATCCCAGAACGCGGTGGAGCCGCCGTTGCCGACGATGACCTCGTACCCCTCGGGGAGGCGGAAGAGGGAGGAGAGCTGGTCGCGCACGCTGCCGACGAGATTCTTGACCGGCGCCTGCCTGTGCGAGGTCCCCAGGAGGGACGCGCCCGCGGCGAGCAGCGCGTCGAGCTGCTCGGGGCGGACCTTCGACGGGCCGCATCCGAAGCGGCCGTCGGCGGGCAGGAGGTCTCGGGGAATCTCGATCGCCATGCGTCGATTCTAGGGGGCGTGCCGAGCCCTGCCCGTCCGCGTGACGCCCCGCGACGCGCTCGGGAAGGTAGGCTTGCCTAAGAAGACCCGGAGGGCCCAGATGACCGACCTGATCGACACCACGGAGATGTACCTCCGCACCATCCTCGAGCTCGAGGAGGAGAACATCGTGCCGCTGCGCGCGCGCATCTCCGAGCGTCTCGGACACTCCGGTCCCACGGTATCCCAGACGGTGGGGCGCATGGAGCGCGACGGCCTCGTCGTCGTCTCCGAGGACCGCACGCTGGAGCTCACGGACGCGGGTCGCCGCAAGGCCGTCGATGTCATGCGCAAGCACCGTCTCGCCGAGCGGCTGCTCTCCGACGTGATCGGCCTCGACTGGGCCTACGTCCACGAGGAGGCGTGCCGCTGGGAGCACGTCATGAGCGAGCAGGTCGAGCGGCGCCTCGTCGAGCTCCTCGGCCACCCCACCGAGTCCCCGTACGGCAACCCCATCCCCGGACTCGACCAGCTGGGTGACTCGCCCGCCCGCACGTTCGACGAGGGCGTCATCGGCCTCGTGCAGAAGCTGAACGCGGCGGGGGAGCCGATCGAGGGCACCGTGCGCCGTCTCGCCGAGCCCGCTCAGGTCGACCCCGAGCTGCTCGACCAGCTGCGCGATGCCGGCGTCGTGCCGGGCGCGAAGGGCGATTACCGCTTCAACGAGGGTTACGTGCTGATCCAGATGGAGGGCAAGGACGAGGGTCTCGAACTCCCGGTCGAACTCGCCTCGCACATCTTCCTCGTGGGGGACCCGGCCTGACCCCTCTCTGACGATTGTCAGGTTCGTGGGGTGACACGACCGTTATCTTCCGGTAACCTCGGTCAGGTCGCCAGCGAAGAAGCCCGCTGGCGGTTACCCGCGGAGATCGCCTTCAGGCTCGTCGTCTTCGCGGCAGGATCGCACAAAGTACCCCGAGCTACATTCGTGCCACGAGAAGCAGAGTGCCGACGAGCCAGCGCTGATCCGAAGCGCGCAGGCGCAGGAGGATCACGTTTTGGCCGCAGACATCGAACCGACCGCGAAGACATCTGAAGATCGAGTGACCGTCCGTCGCGACGGTCCGCGTCCCGCCGGTCGTTCGGTCGCCAAGCCGCTCCGGTCCGTCGCCATCTTCGGCGCCGTCGGCGCCCTCGTCGCCGCCGTGGCGCTTCCGGCCTACGCCGCGTCAACGCCCGATGACGCCGCGACCACGGTCCAGCAGCTCGCAGCCGTCGACGCGCAGTCCATCGTCGTCGCCTCGGAGACCACGGCCGCCCCGATCGACCGCGGCACCTTCAGCGCGACCACGCCGGAGGAGATCGAGAAGAAGAAGGCCGAGGAGGCCGCCGCCGCCCGCGCCGCCGCGCTCGCCTCCGCGGCGTCGTCGTCCAACCGCAGCTTCAGCGTGGGCAACTACGCGCTCGTGTCTCCGGGCTCCGGCGAGGTGCGCTACCCGCTGCCCCAGGGCTCCTACAACGTCAGCCGCACGCTCGGCAACGGCCACAACGGCGCCGACATGGTCTCGCCGCAGGGCACGCCGATCTACGCCGCCACCGCGGGCGTGGTCCGGGTCTCCTCGGAGAGCTACTACGGCTACGGCGTCGGCGTCGTCATCGACGGAGTCGTCGGGGGAGCCCGGGTCGAGACCACGTACGGTCACATGACCTACGGCTCGCGCCAGGTGCAGGTCGGAGACACGGTCGCCGCAGGCCAGCTCATCGGCTTCGTCGGCAGCACCGGCCGCTCGACGGCCAACCACCTCCACCTCGAGGTCAAGGTCAACGGAGGCCTCGTCGAGCCGATCGGCTGGCTCGCTGCCAACGCGGGCTGATCGCCGGCATCCGCGCTGACACGCCCCCGTCTGTTCACCCGCAGTTTCGCCCTCGCCCTCCGGGAATGGGTTAGCCTGATCCCGTTGCCGCACAGACGGGAGAGGCTGATGGAACGAATACCGAGCATCCGCACCATGGATGCCCTCGGTCGTCACGTCCTTCAGCATCGGCCGCAGGGACGCCACGGTGTTGCCGTGCGCAGAAGGCGCTGTCTCTAGACAGCGCCTTTTTTCGTCCCTGCGAACGCTCCCCCTGATGTGCGGCCTCGTGTGAGTCGAGAGTGCCGGGAAGCCGTCCCGGCGGATCGAGAGGATGACGATGCGCACACTGGTCCTGAATGCCGGATACGAGCCGCTCGCGATCGTGTCGTTCAAGAGAGCACTCGTGCTCGTGATGAACGACAAGGCGACGGTGATCGAACACGTGGAGGACGACCCCGTCTGGGGCACCCACGGCGTCTACGATCGGCCGGTCGTGATCATCCTCTCGCGCTACGTGCGGGTCCCCCTCAGCCGCCGGGTGCCGGTGACGAGGCGCGGGGTGCTCCGTCGCGACGATCACCGCTGCGGGTACTGCGGCAAGGCCGCGTCGACCATCGACCACGTGATGCCGAGGTCGCGCGGCGGTGCCGACTCCTGGGAGAACCTGGTGGCGTGCTGCCTGCGCTGCAACAACATCAAGAGCGACCGTACCCCGCAGGAGATGCGGTGGGAACTCCGGGTGACGCCGCGCCCGCCGCACGGCACCGCGTGGACGGTGCGCGGGTCGGAGCGCAGCGACCCGCGGTGGGAGCCGTACCTCGCCCTCGCGGCCTGAGGCCGACGTCGGACGGTGTGGGAGCGGGCCCGACGCGTCCCGTAGACTGGTCGCGCGCCTTCGTAGCTCAGTCGGATAGAGCAGCCCTCTCCTAAAGGGCAGGTCGCTGGTTCGAATCCAGTCGAGGGCACACCGACTGTTTCGAATCGCACGACTGGCCCTGTTCCGCCGCGAAACCGGGTCATTCACGCGATTCGAAGCCGGCGCTGCCGTCCCGCCGCCCGCATCACGGCCGCGAAGCTCGCGTCCAGCACCGACCGCGCCCGTCCGGCCGCCCATCCGGTGCCGTCGCCGTCGCGATACTCCACGAGCGTCAGGGCATCGCTGTCCGCGCCGGCGTCGATGCTCGTCTGATGCAGCGACAGCACGTCCACCGCGACCCCCGCCGCGGCGAGGGCGGCCGTCAGGCTCTCCACCGGACCCTGGCCGCTGGTGCGGTGCGCGTGGTCGACCCCGTCGACCCGCACGGTGACATCGGCGTGGGCGTCGTCGACCCGGTAGTGCACGAGTGTCGGCTCCTCGTCGTCTCCGGCGAGATAGGTGTCGGCGAACAGGTTCCACAGGTCCGCGGCCGACAGCTCCTCGCCGGCGGAGTCGGCGCGGTTCTGCACCTGCCGCGCGAAGTCGATCTGCAGCCTCCGGGGGAGCTCGACGCCGAACCCCGTCTCCAGGAGGTAGGCGATGCCGCCCTTGCCGGACTGCGAGTTGACGCGGATCACCGCGTCGTAGGTGCGGCCGAGGTCGGCGGGATCAACGGGCAGATAGGGGACGCGCCACTGCTGGCTGCGCTCGTCGACCCCGTCGGCGGCGGCACGGGCCCGGTGCTCGGCGAGGCCCTTGCGGATGGCGTCCTGGTGCGTCCCGCTGAACGCCGTGTGCACGAGGTCGCCGACATAGGGGTGCCGCGGGTGCACGTCGATGCCGTTGCAGTGCTCGACTGTCCTGCGGATCTCGTCGATGTCCGAGAAGTCGATCATCGGATCGATACCCTGGGCATGCAGGTTGAGAGCGAGGGTGGCGATGTCGACGTTGCCCGTGCGCTCACCGTTGCCGAAGATGCAGCCCTCGACGCGCTGCGCTCCGGCGAGCACGGCGAGTTCCGCGCAGGCGATGCCCGTGCCGCGGTCGTTGTGCGGGTGCACCGAGAGGATCACCCCGCCGCGCCGGGCGAGATTGCGGTGCATGTACTCGATCTGATCGGCGTACACGTTCGGAGTCGCGATCTCTACGGTCGCCGGGAGGTTGAGGATCACCGGGCGATCGGGCGTGGCGTCCCACAGGGTGGTCATGGCGTCGCACACGTCGAGCACGTAGTCGGGCTCGGTGAGGTTGAACACCTCCGGCGAGAACTCGAACCGCACGTGCGGGAGGTGGCCGGCGAGGTCGAGCACGTCGCGGCCCGCGGCGAGGATGAGGTCCTTCAGCTCCTCGCGGGACCGGCCGAGCACGACGTCCCTCCAGGTGGGGGCGGTGGCGGTATAGACGTGGATGACGACGGGGTTGCGGATGCCGTGCACGGAGGCGACCGTGCGCTCGATCAGGTCGCGCCGTGCGGCGGTGAACACGACGATCGTGACGTCGTCCGGCGCGAGGTCGGTCTCGGCCAGCAACCGCACGAAGTCGTAGTCGGTCTGCGAGGCCGAGGGGTAACCCACCTCGATCTCCTTGTAGCCCATGGCGATCATCAGCTCGAAGAACCGGCGCTTGCGGGCGGGGTCCATCGGCTCGGCCAGAGCCTGGTTGCCGTCGCGGAGGTCGACGGGCACCCAGAGCGGCGCCTCGGTGAGGCGGCGGGTCGGCCAGAGCCGGTCGGTGAGGGGGACGTCGACGCGGTCATGGGGCGGGAGATAGCGATGCGAGGGCATCTGCGAGCCGCGCTGCCGGTTCCAGTGCGGGGCGTCGGACGGCACCGGGCCGTTCGGCGTGGACAGGGTCGGGAACGATCGGGAAGTCATGGGACGAGACGGTAGCAACTCCTCAGACAAGTTGACAAGTTATACTCCTCGCATGGCACAGATCCAGCGCACTCCGCTCGCCGACCAGGCGGCCGACCTGCTCCTCGACCGCATCCGCGCCGGGGAGTGGCAGCTCGGCCAGAAGCTCCCGGGCGAGACCACCCTCGCACCCCAGCTCGGCGTCGGACGATCGACCGTGCGCGAGGCCATCCGTCAGCTCGCCGGACGGGGGGTGCTCGCCTCCCGTCAGGGCTCGGGCGTGTTCGTCACGGCCCTCGACGTGCCGGAGGACTGGGATGCCGTGCTGCGCCGCGCCGACATCGTCAGCGTGATCGAGGCGCGGATCGCGATCGAGTCCGAGGCGGCCTCCCTCGCCGCCCTGCGCCGCACGGCGTCCGATCTCCGGGCGATCCGCCGGGCGCTCGATGTGCGTTCCGCGTCCGCCACGTCCATCGAGGCTCACGTCGACGCCGACACGGCGTTCCACCGCTCGATCGTCGTGGCCGCGCACAACCCGATCCTGCTCGAGCTCTTCGACGGGCTCACCCCGAGACTGCGGCAGTCGATGATCGAGATGCTGCGCATCCGGGTCGACTTCGGCGGCGCCGCCGACCACGACCGCCATGTGCGGCTCGCCGACACCGTCGCCGACCACGACGCCGAGGCGGCCGCATCCGAGAGCAGGGAGCACCTGACCGAGCTGAAGCAGGCGCTGTCATGACCGAGGTGCTGAGACTGGACGCCGTCACCTTCCGCCGCAACGGCACGGAGATCCTGCACGGCGTCGATCTCCGCGTGGCGGCGGGGGAGCACTGGGCGCTGCTCGGCCCGAACGGCGCGGGCAAGAGCACCATCCTTGGCTTCTGCGGGGCGCAGACCCACCCCACCACGGGAACCGTCGACGTGTTGGGCAAACGGCTGGGCCGGGTCGACATGCAGGAGCTGCGCCGCCACATCGGCCATGTCAACCCCCGTCATCCGATCCGCTCCGACCTCACCGCCCTCGACGTCGTGCTCACCGGGTTCACCGGCACCGTCGAGCGGATGATGAGATGGGCGCCCTCCGCCGACGAGCACGCGAGGGCGGTGGGGCTCGTGGAGCTGGTCGGCCTTGCGGGCAAGGGCGACGCCCGCTGGCCGACCATGTCGCAGGGGGAGCGCGGTCGGTCGCTGATCGCCAGGGCGCTCGCGGCGTCGCCCGCCCTCCTGCTGCTGGACGAGCCGACCACGGGCCTCGATGTGGCGGCCAGGGAGCAGCTGCTGGAGACCGTCGACGATCTCTCCCGCACCGAGCCGGAGGTGGCCTCCGTGCTCGTCACGCACCACCTCGAGGAGCTGCCGGAGAGCACGACGCACGCGATGGTGATCGCCGACGGACGCGCGCTCGCCGCGGGTCCCGTCGGCGACGTGCTCACGTCCGAGACGATCAGCGAGGCGTTCCGGCATCCGATCGACGTGGCGTACGACGACGGACGCTGGAGCGCCAGGACGAGGCGGCGCTCGCTCGCCTGAGTCAGTCCTCCCCGCGTCGCCAGAGCGCAGACGGCCACCAGATGCGCCGGCCGATGTCGTAGGCGAGGGCGGGGACGAGCAGGGAGCGCACGATGAAGGTGTCGAGCAGCACGCCGAACGCCACGATGAAGGCGAGCTGCACGAGGAAGAGGATCGGGATCACGGACAGCGCGGCGAACGTCGCCGCCAGGACGAGGCCGGCGGAGGTGATCACGCCGCCCGTGATGGAGAGTCCGCGGAGGATGCCGTCGCGGGTGCCATGCCTCGCCGACTCCTCCCGCACCCTGGTCATCAGGAAGATGTTGTAGTCGATCCCCAGTGCCACGAGGAAGACGAATCCGAACAGCGGGACCGCCGGGTCCGCCCCGGGAAAGCCGAAGACCCCGTTGAACACCAGGGCGGAGACGCCGAGTGCGGTGCCGAAGGACAGCACTGTCGTGAGCACGAGCAGCACCGGTGCGAGCACCGATCGCAGCAGCAGCATGAGGATCACCAGGATCACCCCCAGGATGACGGGGATGATGAGCGTGCGGTCGTGGATCGATGCGTCGTTCGTGTCGACCGAGGTCGCCGTCACGCCGCCCACGCGGGCGCCCAGCGGGTCGAGGTGCGTGCGCAGCTGACGGACGGTGGATGCCGCGGCGTCGGAGTCCGCCGCAGCGGTCAGCGTGCCCTGCAGCAGCACCTCTCCGTCGACCACCGTGGGGTCGAGGGCGGGGTTCCCGGGTGCGCCGACCGCGCCGATGCCCTCGGTCGTCACCGGGGCGGATCCGCTCGGCGATGCGGCGGAGGTGACGGAGACGCCGTCGATGCCGTCGTCGGCGAGGAGCACGTCGGCGGCATCCTGGAGGCGGGCCTCGTCGACGACCACGTACACGGGGCTTCCGGAGCCGCCGGGGAAGTGCTCGCCCAGCACGGCCTGACCGTCGCGGGCGTCGGACGCTCCGAGCACGAGGTCGGACTGCGGCACCCCCGTCGCGTCGAGCTGGGTGAGCCCTGCGGCTCCGATCAGCAGCACGACGGTCGTGGAGATCCAGATCGCGCGCGGACGCCGGGAGACGGCTGCGGCGAGACGGGCCCAGAGCCCCGATGTCGGGCGGCCGTCCTCGGCGGCGACGACCTCTGGCTCGAACGCGGGGCGACGCGGCCAGAACGCCGCACGGCCGAAGGTCATCAACAGGGCGGGCAGCAGGGTGAGCGCGGCGAGCATGGCGAATGCGATGCCGATCGCCGCGACCGGGCCGAGAGTGCTGTTGGACTTCAGGTCGCTCAGGAGCAGGCACAGAAGACCGGCGATCACGGTGCCTCCGGAGGCGACGATCGGTTCGACCGATCCCTTCCACGCGGCCGTCACGGCCGCGCCCCTGTCGAGCGTGCGGCGCAGCTCCTCCCGGAAGCGCGAGACGAAGAGCAGGGCGTAGTCGGTGGCCGCGCCGATGACGAGGATGAACAGGATGCCCTGGGTCTGGCCGCTCAGCAGCAGCACGCCCGCTTTGGCGAGCCACCAGACGACGAGCAGGGCGACGCAGAGCGCGAACAGACTGGTCGACAGCACGACCAGCGGGAGCAGCAGGGAGCGGTACACGAGGACGAGGATGACGAGCACGGCGAGCAGGGCGACCCCCAGCAGGAGGCCGTCGATGCCCGCGAACCCCGCGATCAGGTCGGCGCTGAACCCGGCCGGCCCGGTGATGTGCACCGCCACCCCGTCGGGAAGGCCGGAGCGCAGATGGTCCGCCACCGCCTCGACCGTGTCGCCGAGCTCGGCGTCGCTGCGTATCGGCACGAACGCCTGCACGGCCTTCCCGTCGTCCGAGGGGATCGCGGGGGAGACCTCGTCGGCGACCCCGTCGACGTCGACCGCGCTCGACACCCGGTCGGAGATCGCCGCCAGCGTCGTGGGAGACAGCTCCTCGTCGCTCGAGAACACGGCGATCGCGGGAACGGCGTCGCTGTCGGTGAACTCCCCGAGCAGCTCCTGCACCTGCGTCGCGTCGGCCGATTCGGGGAGGTACGCCGTGCGGTCGTTCGAGGAGACCTCGTCGACCCTGCCGAACAGCGGTCCGCCCATGCCCGCGGCGGCCAGCCACGCCACGATGAGCAGAGCGGGGATGAGCACCCGCGCCCAGGAGCGGCGACGCGGACGTTCCCGTGCGTCGTGAGGGGCGGGGGCGGGGTGTGCGGAGCGGCGGGGCATCGAGATCCTCTCGGGTCGGTCGGTCTCAGGAGAGCCACGCGAGGATGACGATCATCGTCGCGAGGAATCCGGCGAAGTAGTTCAGAGCGATGAACCGTCGCCATGCGCGGTTGGTCGATGCGGCATCCGCGTCTTCGACGTTCCACCAAGGCAGCGCGTTCAGGAGATAGGGGATCGCGAGCACCGCACCCAGCGGGGCGGGCCACGGAGCTGCGAGCACGACGAGCCCCGATGCCGTCCACAGCGCGATCGAGAAGCGCACGGTCGCCCGTGCGCCGATCGCCGTGGCGATGGACGCGATGCCCGCGTCGCGGTCCGGACGGATGTCCTGCACGGCGCCGAAGGCGTGGGAGGCCATCCCCCAGAGGAAGAAGGACACGAGCACGAGGATCGTGCCGGTGGTCGGGGCGGCGCCGGACAGGGTGAGTCCGACGACGGCGGGGCTCACGAAGTGCACGCTGGAGGTGGCCGAGTCGACGAAGGGCCTCTCCTTGAAGCGGAGCCGCGGCGCCGAGTAGGCGATCACGGCGAACAGACTCACGCTCAGCGCGATCCACGACGCGGCATCGCCCACCGCGTAGAGCCACACGAGGAACGGGATGTTGAGGCACACCGCGGTCCAGATCGTGCGGCGGTGCAGGCTGGGGCCGAGCAGCGCGCCCTCGATGCCGCCCTTGCGAGGGTTGGCGAGATCGGAGGCGTAGTCGAAGACGTCGTTGATGCCGTACATGGCCAGGTTGTAGGGCACCAGGAAGTACAGGGTGCCGACGACCGCCGTGGCGTCGAGCTCCCGCGTCGTCAGCAGGTAGGCGACGGCGAACGGGAAGGCGGTGTTGATCCAGCTCACCGGCCGGGAGGACAGCAGGATCGCTGCGGCGTCCTTGGCGGCCGTGCCTCCGGCGGTCACCGTCGCTCTTCCCTTCGCGCGGCCCCGTCCCCGTCCGCGTCCGCGTCCGCGGCGGTGCCCCCGTCACCGCTCGCGACCCCAGCGTGCTCGCGGCGGGAGATGAGGAGGGCCCACAGCGCGGGGAGCAGCACCGCGCCTGCGAGCGGATAGGCGAAGTCCTCGAGAGGGGCGAGCCAGAGATGTGCGCCGAGCAGCAGCTCCGGCGCGTAGTGGAAGAGCCCCGCGGCGATCATGAGGCTGTCGAAAACCACGGTGAGAGCCGTGAGGACGAGGGCGGTGACGATCACGGGGAGCGGGCGGACGCGGCGCCTCGCAGGAGTCAGCAGGCTGAGCAGCGCGGCGGCGACGGCGGCGATGGCGAGGCCTGTCACGGCGAGGGAGGCGTAGGCGGTCATCGCGCGCCTCCGCGGTCGCGGCTACGGAGGCGGAGGCGGGCGATGATCCGCACGGCGCCCGCGTAGACGACCATGGTGCACACGACGAGGAAGAGGAGGAAGACCGGTTCCTCCAACGGCAGCTCCGGCGCGAGCACGATGCCCGTCGCGATGGCCGCATCCCCGCGGAGGAAGACGCCAGCGGCGATCCCGGCGGCGTCCCAGGAGAGGAAGCACAGGATGCCGATGACGGTGACGATCGCCGCGGATCGGGGGTCGCGCCAGAAGAAGAGCCGGAACCTCCTGTCGAGCAGCAGCATCCCCGCGAGCGACGCGAGGAGGGCGAGGAGGTAGAGCGCGCCCGTCATCGTCCGTCCTCCGGCCGTCTCGTCGGTTCGGGGAGGGGGCCGCTCGAGTGGTCGCCTCGGATGCGCTTGAGTACCAGTTCCGCGCTGATCAGGCACATCGGGATGCCGCCGCGCCACGAGTGGTAGTCGGTCGAGAAGTCGCCCGGCCCCCTCGTCTCGCGCACGACGATGCGGTCGCGGAGGTCGGGGATGCCCGCCCATCCCGCCACGAGATCGATTGCGGCGTCGGCGGCGCGTTCGACGGCGACCGAGCCCGTGCCCTCCGCTCCGCCGCTCCCGATCCCCGTGTCCGCGGGGACGGGGACGAGCACGAACAGGTTCTCGTGTCCGGCGGGGGCCACGGCCGGATCGGTCGCGCTCGGGCGGCACACGTACACCGAGGCCGGTGTCGGCACCGACGGGCGCGGTCCGAAGATCGCGTCGAAGTTCGCGTCCCAGTCCGCCGCGAAGAAGAGCGAGTGGTGGGGGATGCTCTCGAGCCCGCCCTGCACGCCCAGCATGACGAGGACGGCCCCGGGGCCGCTGACCCTCCGGCGCCACCATGCCTCCGGGTAGGTCTGGAGGTCACGGGGGAGAAGCGCGGTCTCCGTGTGGTGCAGGTCCGCCGCGGAGACGATGATGTCCGCGTGCTCCAGACCGCGGGTGCCGTCGGAGGCGACCCATTCGACGCCGTCGACGCGGGCTCGGCGGCCGGTGCGCGCCATCACCCGGATGCCGGTGACCTCGGCATCCGTGCGGATCACGGCTCCCGCCTCCCGCGTGAGGACTCCGATGCGCTCGACCACGCGGTGGAAGCCACCCTGCGGATAGCTCACTCCGTCGTCGAGATCGAGCGCGCTCATCAGGTGGTACATCGACGGCGCTCGCCGCGGATCGGTTCCGAGGAACACCGCGGGGTAGCCGAGGATCTGACGCAGCAGGGGGTGGCGGAAGCGCCCTGCCACGAACGACTGCAGTCGGCCGATCAGGAGCGACAGGAGCCGCGGAACCCCGCGCAGCACCTCCGGGTGGAGGAGGCCGGACAGGCGGGTGAACGGGTTGTAGAGGAAGTGCCGCTCGGCCATGGCGCTCGCGTGCTGCGCGGAGTCGAGGTACCGCCGGAGGCGCTCGCCGGAACCGGGCTCCATCGACTCGAAGAGTTGCGCGGCGGCCTCCCTCCCCGCGGGCACGGTGACCGTCGAAGCGGTCCCGTCGGCTCCCGGTTCGCCGAAGACCCGGTAGCCGGGATCGAGGTGCACCAGGTCGAGCTGCTCCGCGGTCGACGTGCCCATCATGCGGAAGAAGTGCTCGAACACCCGCGGCATCAGGTACCACGACGGGCCGGTGTCGAAGCGGAACCCGTCACGCTCGAGCGATCCCGCCCTCCCGCCGGTGCTGCGGTTCTTCTCGAGCACGAGGACCTCGTGCCCGTCGCGGGCGAGGAGCCCCGCCACGGCGAGCCCCGCGACGCCCGCGCCGATCACGACTGCCCGGCTCACGAGCGCGGCTCCCGCGCCGTCACGGCCAGTGCTCGCGCGGCGGTCGCCAGCTTGACCGGATCGGGCACGCGCACGCGGGTGCGGTAGAGCTCCTCGGCCGGCGTGCGGGCCACCCTCTCGGTGAGCGCGAGGAACAGTCCGTGGGCGCTGCGCACGGCGGCGCGGCAGTCGCGGGGGAGCAGCGGCACCGCTTTCGACGCGTCGTCGAGCTGGCGGCGCACGGTCTCGACCCATCGGTCGCGATCGGCATCCGTCACGCGGCTGTTCCCGCCCAGATAGCCGCGCCGCAGCCGGGAGGTGTCGTCGGCGATGTCGCGCAGGAAGTTGACGTTCTGAAACGCGGCCCCGAGCTGTCGGGCGCCGTGTTCGAGCACGGCGAGCTCGTCCGCTCGGGGCTCGTCGTCGCAGAGGAAGACCCGCAGGCACATCAGTCCGACGACCTCTGCCGATCCGTGGACGTAGCGTTCGTGCTGCGCCGCGTCGAAGGAGACGAAGGCTCCGCCGAGCGCGTCGGCTCGCATGGAGTCGAAGAACGGGCCCGTCAGCGACTCGTCGATCCCCACCCGGCGCGCCGTGCGTCCGAACGCGTGCAGGATCATGTCCGTGCTGTACCCGCGGCTCATGGCGGTGCGGGTCTCGGTCTCGTAGGCGTCCAGAGCCTCCGCTTGCACGGAGTCCTCCAGGCCTGCTTCGGCGGCCACGCCGTCGACGATCTCGTCGGCGATCCGCACCATGGCGTAGATGTTGCGCACGTGCTGCCGATGACGGCTCCCCAGCAACCGGGTCGCGAGCCCGAACGATGTGGAGTAGGAGCGGATCACGCCCGTGGCGGCGGTCTCCGCCGTGCGGGTGAAGCGATCGAGCGCCTCCGTCTCGGGGCGGGCCCTGCGTCCCCTCCTCACGAGCGCCTCCCCGTGATCCGGTCCATCACGGCGAGCAGCACGGGACGGATGCCGGCGGGCATCAGGGCGTCGCGCACGGAATCGTCGACGATGCTCCGCGCATCCTGGAGCCGCTCGGCGATCAGGGCCTCCGCGAAGGCCTCGGCGCCGCAGGAGCGCAACCGGCTCGCGATGAGGGACGCCTCGGCCGGCGTGAGATCCGGGGCGCCGAACCGCGGCGCGATGGCCGACCACGCGCTGGTCATGCGCGCGTACGCGATGATCGCCGTCTCCTTGCCCTCGCGCAGGTCGGACCGAGGATCCTTCCCGTGTTCCCGCGCATCCCCGAACACCGACATCAGATCGTCCTGCAACTGAAAGGCGAGGCCGACGTGCCCGGCAGCCTCCGCCAAGGCGTCCTCGGCGGCACGGGTGCATCCCGACAGGATGGCCGCGGCACGCAGCGGGAGCTCGAACGAGTAGACGGCGGTCTTCCGCGCCGTCATGCGCAGGATCGCGGGGAGCTCGGCATCGAGGACGCCGTCGCCGAGGCCGACGTCGGCGACCTCGCCGGCGACCGTCTCAGTGATGACGTGCTCCAGCAGGTCGAGCAGCCGCGTGCGCGTCTCGGCTCCCACCGGCGCGCGCGCGAAGCCCAGCACGGCTCCGGTGAGGAGCAGATCGCCCATGAGGAGAGCGCCGGCGCGCCCCCAGTGCTGCGCTCGTGACGAGGGGATGGCGTCACGGAAAGGTCGGTCCGTGGAGAGGGCGAGCGCGCCGACGAGATTCGGGCGGCCGCGCCGCATCATGTCGCCGTCGATCACGTCGTCGTGGAGCAGGAACGAGTAGTGCAGCAGCTCCACGGCGGTCGCGAGTTCCACGACGGCGTCCTCGTCGTAGGTGACCGTGCCGAGCCCTCCGGCGAGGGCACGGTAGGACTCGATGAGCAGGCGTGGTCGCAGCAGCTTGCCGCCGATCGCTCCGTCGGCCGCGGTGCGCCAGACCCGGACGAACTCGTCGCCGTAGGAGCGGGCCGCATCGATGCCATCGTCGAAGCGCCGACGGAGCGAGTCCTCGATCGCGACGTGGAGGGCGTCGTGACCCACGGCGGCGGGCACGGTCAGACCTCGCCGAGGGCGTGCAGGAGCTCGAGCTGCTCGCGCATCCAGGGGCTGAACGCGTAGGGCGCCGCACGGACGGCCGTGAGGAGGGCGTCAGGGGCGGTCCAGCTCCACTCGGCGACCTCACCGGGCCGGGGGATGAGCGCGCCGTCGAGCATGGCGACGTACACGGGGCAGATCTCGTTCTCGACGATGCCGCTCGCGTCGACGGCGCGGTACCTGTAGTCGGGCAGCACGGGGCGGAGGGCGGAGACGGTGGTTCCCAGTTCGTCGGCCGCGCGTCGGTGCACGGCATCCTCGACCGTCTCGCCGGGGCGGGGGTGTCCGCAGAAGCTGTTGGTCCACACTCCGGCCCACGTCTGCTTGCCGAGAGCGCGGCGGGTCACGAGGAGGCGTCCCCGTCCGTCGAGCAGATGGCACGAGAAGCCGAGATGCAGAGGAGTGTCCGCCGTGTGGGCGAGGAGCTTGGCCGAGGAGCCGATGATCGTGCCGTCATCGTCCAGCAGGGTGACGTCGTCCATGTCTCTCCATTTGCCTAGCTTGGCGAGTAATAAACTTAGCATGAAAGTATTGATGTGTAGCATGATGCCATGGAACAGCGACCCGACGCCACCCCCTCGACGGGGTCGACCGGCGAGGGTCGGACCTCGCCGGACGGGCTCACGTACTCGGCGATCTACGACGTGGACGCCAGCGATCCGCGCAGCACGCTGATCGATCGGACCGGCGTCGCCCCTGAGGACCTGCGCCAGATCGCCGTGCTCATGGGCGCCCTCGGAGATCTGAGGGATGCAGAGCAGCGGCTCTCCCTCGCCTCTCGGCGGTACATGCAGCTGAACGAGACCGACATGCGGGCGCTCCACTACCTGATCGTGTGCGCGAACCGCGGGGTCATCGCGACGCCCGGAGGCATCGCGCAGCATCTGGGGATATCGACGGCGTCGACGACGAAGCTGTTGGACAGGCTCGAGAAGGGGGCGCACATCCGGCGCGCGCCTCATCCGACGGACCGGCGCGCGCTCGCGATCTCCATCACACCCGAGACCCGGCAGGCGGCTATGGAGACGGTGGGTCGCCAGCAGTCCAAGCGGTTCTATGCGGCCGCGAGGCTGACATCAGAGGAGAGGGAGGTCGTGATCCGCTTCCTCATGGACATGACGGCGGAGATCACCCTCACGGGTGACGAGCCGTGGGCGCAGGACGGCGCCCACGGCTGAGCGGTCAATGGGCCGCGTTGTACGCCTCGATCACCGGGGCGGGGATGCGGCCGCGCTCGGAGAGCGTGTACCCGTTGTCGTTCGCCCAGGCGCGGATCGCGGCGACCTCCGGATTGCGCGCGGGGCGCTTTCGCGGTGCCGCCGCGCGGGGTGCGGAATTCGACGAACCCGCACGGCGTCCGGCCGAGATGTACGGCTCGAATGCCGACCGCAATTCTGCAGCGTGCTCGGCGTTCAGGTCGATCTCGTATGCGGTTCCGTTCAGCGAGAAATGCACGGTCTCGCCTTCCCCGACTTCCAGGACGCTGCCGTCGATATCGTCGACCAACTGGTGCACAATTCTTCTCGCCATGGAATTGACAATACCCGCGTCAAGGAATGCCGACAAGGAGCGCCGCGGCTATTCTCCGTGGTTATTCGTGACCGGGGTCGATGAGCTTGAGACCGACGATGCAGCCAACCAGCCCCATGAGCAGCAGGATGCGCAGCCACGACACCTCGGTGTCGCCGGTGATCATGGCCCAGATCACGGTGAGGGACGCACCGATCCCGACCCAGACGGCGTACGCCGTGCCGGTGGCGATGTCGCGCATGGCGAAGGCGAGCCCGACCATGGAGAGCGCGAGACCGCCGAAGAAGATCACGCTCGGCCAGAGTTTGGTCAATCCGTCGGACTTGCCGAGTGCGGTGGCCCAGACGGCCTCGAGGATGCCGGATGCGATGAGCACGATCCACGACATGATGGTCCTTTCGGACCAGTCTTTTCGCTCACCGGGTACTGGCCTGCCTCGTCCGGAGTCGGGGTTCGCCGACTCCCCTCATGCTAGCGGACGGGGCTGGGCAGGCCCTGTGCAGTCAGGCCCTGTGCAGTCAGGGCAGGAGTCCGGCCCGACGAGCCCTGGCGACGGCCGAGTGCCTCGTCGAGGCGTCGAGCTTGGACATGGCGGTGCCCAGGTAGGCCTTGACGGTGCCCTCGCGCAGCCCGAGCTGCGCCGCGATCTCGGCGTTCGTCGCGCCGAGTGCCGCGCAGGCGAGCACATCGGTCTCGCGTCGTGAGAGGTGCACGGTCGGCACCGATCCGGTCGTGGGTTGCGGGGCGTCTCCGGCGAGGCTCACGAGCCTGTTCTCGATCACGGCGATCCGCGCGCGCAGTTCCGCATCGTCGACCGAGGCTGCGATGCTGCGCAGTTCGGCGAAGCTCTCGCGCAGCTCCTCGCGCTGGCTCGGGGCCACGGAGGCGGAGGGGGCGGATGCGCGCAGCCGTCGTTCGACCTCGTCGCGGATCCTGAGTTCATCGGCCACGGTCTGGGCGACCTGCATCGCAGGCGCAGTGGTCACCCCTCCCACCGGCGTCTCCTCCCAGGCGCCGGCGTAGAGCACGCCGCGCGGGCGCCCGTTGACGATGATCGGCAGGGCGAGAAGCGTGCTCAGCCCCTCGCCGAGGACGAACACGTCGTAGTCGTGGGTGATCTGCTGCGAAGAGCCGTAGTCGTTGGTCATCCGCGGGCGGAGCTCCATCATCGCCCGGCCGCCGAGACCGCGCTCCGGCCGCACCCGCAGGCCGTCGAGGCTGTTCGTGCGATTGCCGACGATGCTCGTCACGGCGACGACGCCCTGCTCGATGAGCCCTCCGAACGCCACGGGGAAGCGGGTGCGCCGCGCGAGGTCGCGTACGGCCCTCGCGACGAGCTCGCTCTCCGGCTCCAGCTCCAGCTCCTGCGATCCGCTCACGGCGACCTTCCTTCAGGGTGACGGCACCGTGCGCCCTTTCGACGACTCGACTTTATCACCGGCGGTTGACGCCGTCCCGCTTTCTCCGCAGCGTGCTGTGCCGGGAACGCATTGTCCGGGAGTGCTTTCTCCGGAGGGTGCCATTTGACCCGACGCGCACCTTCCTCGGACGCGCGCTTTCGAC
Source organism: Microbacterium hydrocarbonoxydans (assembly GCA_040395495.1). Classification (GTDB taxonomy): domain Bacteria; phylum Actinomycetota; class Actinomycetes; order Actinomycetales; family Microbacteriaceae; genus Microbacterium; species Microbacterium hydrocarbonoxydans_D. The sequence goes on from JBEBQG010000015.1 coordinate 46,107, forward strand.
GGAGGCGAGTTTTCAACGGACGCACGCTTTCCCGGGGAGGCGAGCTTTCCCGGAGGCGAGCTTTCCCCGAACGCGCGCTTTCGACGGAGACGAGCTTTCCCCGGACGCGTGCTTTTCCCCGACGCGTGGTTTCCCCGCGGGGCTTCCCCCGATACGGGCTTTTCCGACGCGTGCTTTCCCCCGGTTCGTGTTTTCCCTCGGTTCGTGCTTCCCCCGTCGCGTGTTTTCCCTCGGTTCGTGCTTCCCCCGAGGCGTGTTTTCGCATGCCGCCGGCCGGAGGGCGTTCTGCCGCGAGCGCGCGCGGTGAAGCTCGTCGCCTTCGGCATCCGTCCTCCGGCATGACTGTCGACCCGCACGCGGGTCCCGGCGGCCTACACGCCGGGACCCGCGTCGTCGAGGTGCGCTCCGTCAGCCCTGCGATTCCAGGTCGAGCAGGAAGCGCTTGCGTTCGGGGTGGGCGCCGTAGTGACCGGCGGTTCCGTCGGAGCGGACCACCCTGTGCACGGGAACCACGATCGAGAACGGGGTGAGGCGGCATGCCGTTCCCACGGCGCGGGCCGCTCCGGGATGGCCGGCGAGCACGGCGACCTCGCCGTAGCTGAGCGTCTCCCCCCACTCGATGGTGCAGATGGTCTGGAGAGCGGCGCGGGCGAAGCCGTCGACCAGGCTCCAGTCGAGCCGGACGTGTTCGTCGAATCGGATCGGCTCCCCATCGAAGTACCGGTCGAGGAGCAGCGTGAGCGCGTCGGCGGCACCGGGCTCCGGCTCCGGCATCGCCCGTAGCCGGCCCGACACCTCTTCGAGCAGCCAGGGCACGGACGGATCGAGGGACTCGGACAGGTCGAACGCCACGAGGCCGTCGGGGGAGAAGACCGCGAGCGCGTCGCCGAAGGGCGTCGGTGCGAAGTCGTAGCGGAAGGTCATGCCCCCATCCTGTCGGTCGGGTCCGACCGTCGGACCCGACCGACCGTCCTGGCCCGGGATCGGTGGAGGGATCGAGACCATCGGATGTCGGTGGAGGAGGGTGCCGAGAGACCCTCTCGGGCCGTTCAGACGCGGAAATCCGGTGAAACCCGCCCGGGATACCGATCCCGCGGCGTGTCGCGCTTAGTGTGTGAGGTGTGTGGCGACGTGATGGCAAGGCTGCGGAAGAGGCGGCGACGGATGCCGCGGTGACCCTCGGCGAGCTGCACGGGAGCCCGACCGGTGTCGATGTCGCGCATGCCGCCGAGGCGGAGCGCACACGGCTGCGTGCGGAGGCGGCTGATCTGGGCGGTCCTTCCCCCCTGGTGTCGTTCCGGGACACCGTGGAATCGGGCATCGACATCTCCAAAGCCCACCCCGGCAGCCTGCCCCAGTTCATCACCGGCAAGTCGACGCTCCTCTCCAACCTCTTCCGCGACGAGGTGGGTCTGCGCACGGCCCGACTCGCCGCCGAGCGCATCACCGCCAAGAACACCGAACTGCGTACGGTGCGGGGGATCGAGGCCGTCCATCTCGCCGTCGGCGTCGCGGGGTGGCGCATCGGAGGCGTCGACTACGCGGCGCCCGTGCTCCTGCGACCGCTCGCGATCCGGCGGCACCACTCCGACTTCGAACTCAAGCTGCAGGGCGCCTTCGAGGTGAACCCGGAGCTGGTCCGCATCGCCCGTGAGCACTTCGGTCTGAGCATCGACGCCGCGGCGCTGGCCTCGCTCGCCTACGACGGCGGGATCTTCAAGCCGCAACCCGTGATCGACAGCCTGCGCGCGTCCACGAGGTCGATCGACACCTTCTCCGTGCAGCCGCGCCTGGTCGTCTCGACGTTCGCCGACGTGGCCGGCGCGCTCACCCGCGACGGCCGCAACCTCGATCACGTGGTGCTCAACGCCCTCGCCGGTCACGTGGGGGATCGGGAGCAGATCTCGGCGCGACGACCGGAACCGCACCACACCGGGCCCGACGACAGGGCGCCGGCATCCGACAACCTCCTGCTCGACGCGGATGCCGAGCAGGAGGCCGTGCTGGCGCGGATCGCCGCCGGCCATTCGCTGACCATCGCGACCCTGCCGGGGACCGGCGGGACCCAGACGGTCATCAACGCCCTCGGCGAGCTCGTGCGCGGCGGCAAGAGGGTGCTCGTGGTGTCCGCCCGCCGGTCGACTCTCGACGGCGTCCGTCATCGTCTGGCTGGCATCGGCCTCGACAGCCTCGCCGTGTCGACGTCCTCCGTGCGGCGTGACCTGGTGCGCGCGATCGGACGCAACGAGAAGGCCGCTGCGCCCAAGGTCGGCGACGTCGACGACGCGCTGGTGCGTCTGCGAACGGTCCTGCGCGACTACCGGCAGGCGCTGACCACCCCGGTCGCCGGCACGGGGGCCTCCGTGCTCGACGCGACCCGTCACCTGACCCGGCTCGCATCCCTCCCGAATCCGCCGTCGACCACGGCTCGGCTCAGCCTCGAAGCGCTGCGCCGTCTCGCCGACGACAGGTCAGCCGCCGCATCCGCCCTGGCCCAGGCCGCGCGTCTCGGGGAGTTCCGATTCGGGCCCGACGACTCGCCCTGGTACGGTGTCAGCTTCTCGAGCACGGAGGCGGCGCGATCGGCGCACGAACTCGCGTCGCGTCTGCACGCGACGGCGGTGCCTGCCCTGCTCGAGCGCGGGTACGCGCTGATCTCCCAGACCCACATGCGGCCGTTCGCGACGATCGACGAGCTCGGCGAGTACCTGCGCCTCCTGCAGGGGATCCGCGACTCCCTCGACCGGTTCAGCCCGACCGTGTTCGAGCGGCCGCTGGGCGAGCTGATCCAGGCCCACGGATCCCGGCGCGACGCCCCGGGCATGTCCGGTGCGAACCGGCGGCGGCTGCGACGGCTTGCGAAGGAGTACGTGCGCCCGGGGGTGCACGTGACCGAGATGCACGAGGCGCTGCTGCGCATCCAGACGCAGCGCACCCAGTGGCAGCGGGTGGTCGAGGCCGGTGTCGCACCGGAGATCCCCCTGGGTATCGCGGACGTGTACGTGGCCTGGCAGCGGGTGGAGGCCGAACTCGCCGAGCTCGACGCCGCTCTCGGCCGGCGGGAGCCGCTGTCCTCGCTCCCCGTGGCGCGCCTGGTGCGGATGCTGGCGGGACTCGCGGCGAAGTCCGACGTCTTCGACAACCTCGTCGAGCGCGCGCAGCTGCGCGACCGTCTCTCCGAACTCGGGATCGAGCCGCTGCTCACCGAGCTCTCCGTGCGCCACGTCTCCGAATCGCGGGTGGGCGACGAACTGGAATTCGCATGGTGGCAGTCCCTGCTCGAGCGCGCGCTGCAGGACGACAGGGCGCTCCTCGGCGCCAACACGGCCGTGGTCGACAGGCTCGAGAGGGACTTCCGTCTCGTCGACGAGGCTCATGCCGCGGCGGCGGGCCCTCTCCTCGCCTGGCAGCTCGCGAACCAGTGGCGGATCGCGATCGTCGACGAGCCGCAGGAGTCGCAGAACCTGCGTCGCGCGCTCACCCAGAAGGGCACGAGCACGGCCGAGATCGTCAGCGCTGCGCCGACCCTGGTCAACGTGCTCGCCCCCGTGTGGATCTCGTCGCCCTACCTGGTACCCGAGATCCCCGATTCCGTCGAGTTCGACACCGTGCTCCTGGTGGACTCGGGGGCGATCAACCTCGCGGAGGCCGCCCCCGCGATCCGCCGGGCCCGCCAGATCGTCGCCTTCGGCGACCCGGTCACCCAGCGCCCCACCCCGTTCCGCGTGGCTGTGGACCCCGGTGCGGAGTGGGAGCCCGAGGTGCCGTTCGACCAGGTGTCGGTGTTCGAGCGCCTGTCCGAGGTGTTCCCCGTGTCGACGCTCACCCGCAGTTACCGGGCGGGTGGCGAGGACCTGGTCGAGCTCATCAACGACGCCTTCTACGGCGGCGAGATCGTCTCCCTCCCGTGGGCGGGCTCGTATCTGGGCCGGGGGAGCCTCACGGTCGACTACGTCGAGGGCGGGACGGGCACCCCCGACCCCGTGTCCGGCGCCGTGGAGAGCCCGGACGCCGAGGTCGCCAGGGTCGTCACCCTCGTGGTCGAGCACGCCGTGCATCGGCCGGATGAGTCGCTCATGGTCGTCACGGCGAGCACCAGGCACGCCGAGCGGGTGCGAGCCGCCGTCACCTCGGCCTTCGCCGGGCGTGCGGACGTCGCGGACTTCGTCGGACGTGACACGGCGGAGCCCTTCGCCGTGCTCACCCTCGAGGAATCGGTGGCGGAGAGCCGCGATCGGGTGATCTTCTCCCTCGGATTCGGCCTCACCAAGCACGGCCGGGTGCTGAGCGACTTCGGAGACCTTTCGTCGCCCGACGGGGAGCGGCTGCTCACCGTGGGCATGACCCGTGCCAGGCGTTCGATGGTGATCGTCTCCTCGATCCGGCCATCGGCGTTCGACGACGGCCGCCTGGAATACGGCGCCGCCACCCTCATGTCGATCCTCGGCGGACTCGCCGGTCGCGGCCGGGACGCCCGTCTGGAGGACCTCGCCGACCCGCTCACCCTGGCCCTCGCGCGCGAGCTGCGACGCCTGGGCGCCTCCGTCGACGTGGACTACCGCGGACTGCTCCCGCTCGTGGCGCAGCACGACGGCAAGGCCGTCGTCATCGAGTCGGACCCGGAGTCGAGGGGGGAGTCCCTGCGCGAGACGCTGCGTCTCCGCCCGCACGTGCTCCGCCGTCTCGGCTGGCACTACGTGCGGGTGCACGCCTTCGACCTCTACAGCGACCCGGCGACGGTGGCCACGCGCATTGCAGGGGTGCTGGGCATCTCGGCGTCCGCTCCCCGTGCCGAGAACGACACGCAGCCGCTCGACACCGTCGACCCGCACGATGGATGACGCGGCACGACGTCAGCACGTCGAACGCGTCGCGGGATCGCGCCGCGCTCGCCTGACTCCCGTGCCCGGTACCGACACCGCTCCGGAGACCCGCTCCTCGGAGGAGGAACCCGCCGCGACGAGGGCGCCGGTCGACAGGGGACCCAACGACGATCGGCTGCGGCAGGACGTCCCGCCGCACTACTGAGGGCCCGCCGGGAACGGCGAAGCGCGGCACCTCGGTGGAGATGCCGCGCTTCGGATGCGGTGTGCGGATGCCGGTCAGGCGCCGCGCTGCTGGCGCAGCAGGTCGCGGATCTCGATGAGGAGCTCCTGCTCGTTCGGCAGCGTCGCCTCCTCGACCTTGGGGTTCTTCGCGGCCTGGCGCTCCTTGTACTTGTTCATCGGCATGACGAACACGAAGTAGACCACGAGCGCGACGGCGAGGAAGCTGATGATCGCGCTGATGAGCTCGCCGACCGGGAAGGTCACCTCCTGGCCGAAGATGCCGTGAGTGACGATGCCGATCTTGCCCGTCGAGTCGGCGTTGAAGAACAGCGAGACGAGCGGGTTGATGATGCTCGAGACGACGGCGTTGACGATCGCGGTGAACGCGCCGCCGATGACGACGGCGACCGCGAGGTCGATGACGTTGCCCTGTGAGATGAACTCCTTGAAGCCCTTGAACATGGATACCCCCAACTGGATGATCCGCCTCAGGTGGAGGCGGGGCTCGACGCGGGGGCCTTTTTGGCTCCTGTCGACGATTCCGTCTTCGATGATGCCGAAGCATCCGTCGATGCGCCAGATTTCGCGCGCGAGTCCGTGCGATAGAAGCCGGAGCCGTTGAAGGTCACGCCGATCGATCCGTACTGCTTGCGCAGCGCTCCGCCGCACTCGGGGCAGACCGTGAGGGCGTCGTCGGAGAAGCTCTGCACGGCGTCGAACTGGTGCCCGCACGACGTGCAGGCGTAGGCGTAGGTGGGCATGGATGTCCTCGGGGTGTTCAGCGCCGCGTCTGCGACAGGATCAGTGTCTGCGTCGGGGTCACGACGCCGGTCACCGGCTGGTCGTGCACCTCCCGAGGCAGGGAGTCGAGTATCTCGGAATCATAGACGACCGCGTAGACGGGCGGGCACTTCTCCATGGATCCGATGGTCTTGTCGAAGTAGCCGCGGCCCCAGCCCATGCGCATCCCCGTTCGGTCGACGGCGGCGGCGGGGATGATCATGAGGTCGACGTCGTTCACCGCTATCGGTCCGAGCACGGCGCCTGTCGGCTCCGGCAGCCCGTAGAGGCCCTCGGCGATCTCGTCGTCGTCGGTGGCGACGGCCCAGTCGAGCAGTCCGTCGGCCCGGGTGATCGGGAGGAGCACGCGGATGCCGCGGCGAACGGCGGCCGAGACGAACTCCCGTGTGCCCGGCTCGGTGGTGGTCGAGAGGAAGCAGGAGACGGACCGGGCGCCGAGAGAATCGACCAGTTCGTCGAGCCGACGGGCGATGGCGGTCGCGGCCTCGGCGCGCTGGCTCTCGCTCAGGAGCTGACGGCGCTCGCGCAGATCGGCCCGCAGCGCCCGCTTTGCGTGCTCGACGTCGTTCGACATGGCTCCGAGTCTACGTGGCGGGTCACCGCTAGGCTGGAGCAATGGGTCACCAGAAGATCAAGGCCGTCATACCCGCTGCAGGACTGGGGACGCGGTTCCTGCCAGCGACCAAGGCGATGCCGAAGGAGATGCTCCCCGTCGTCGACAAGCCGGCCATCCAGTACGTGGTCGAAGAGGCGGCGGATGCCGGCATCGAAGACATCCTGGTGATCATCGGACGCAACAAGAACGCGATCTCCAACCATTTCGACTCGGTGCCCGAGCTCGAGGTCAAGCTGACCGAGAAGGGCGACACCGGGCGTCTGGAACGCGTGATGAAGTCGAGTGATCTCGCCGACATCCACTTCGTGCGGCAGGGAGAGCCCAAGGGGCTCGGCCATGCGGTGCTCCGCTCCAAGACGCACGTCGGAGACAGCTCCTTCGCCGTACTGCTCGGCGACGACCTGATCGATGAGCGCGACCCGCTGCTCACCGAGATGATCGCCGAGCACGAGCGCACCGGCGCCGCCGTCGTCGCCCTCATGGAGGTCGACCCCGCCAGCATCCACCTCTACGGCGCGGCCGCCGTGGAGGAGATGGAGGGCACGGATGCCGTGCGAGTGACCGGCCTCGTCGAGAAGCCCGCGCAGGAGGACGCCCCCTCCAACCTCGCCGTGATCGGACGCTACGTGCTTCCGGCGTCGGTGTTCGAGATCCTCGAGCGCACCGAGCCGGGCAAGGGCGGGGAGATCCAGCTCACCGATGCCCTGCAGGAGCTGGCCACCGACCCCGCAGGACCCGGCGTCGTGGGCGTCGTGTTCCGCGGACGTCGCTACGACACCGGAGACCGGGTCGACTACATCAAGGCGATCGTGCAGCTCGCCGCCGACCGCGACGACCTCGGTCCCGACCTCCGACCGTGGCTGAAGGAGTTCGCGGCACGCCTCTAGGCGGCACCGCGGCGTCGGGAGCGATGATGGATCTGGCGACGGGAATGCGGCACGGGCCGGTCGAGCTGCGACTCGTGCGCTCGCGCGACGCCCGTCCGCTGCAGCATGAGTTGCTGACCAATCGCAGCTGGCTACAGCCGTGGGAGGCCACCGTGCCCTACGGCTCGGTGTCGTTCGACATGCGCCTCAGCATCCGCCGTCTCCTGCAGCAGTACCGTGACGGCGCCGGCTATCCCTTCGTGATGGAGTACGACGGCGAGATCGCCGGACAGCTCAACGTGTGGGGAGTGGCGAGAGGATCGCTCTGCTCGGCGACGATCGGCTACTGGGTGAGCGAACGGTTCGCCGGCAAGGGGATCACCCCGACGGCGGTGGCGCTGGCGACCGACGCCTGCTTCGTCGAGTACGGCCTGCACCGCATGGAGATCTGCATCAGACCGGAGAACGCGGCGAGCCTGCGCATCGTCCAGAAGCTCGGCTTCCGGTATGAGGGTCTGCGTCGGCGCTTCATCCACATCGACGGTGACTGGCGCGACCACTACGCGTTCGCGCTCACCAAGGAGGATGTGCCGCAGGGCGTCCTCGCGAGATGGCTCAACGGCCAGGTGCCTCCGGATGCGGCGACGGTGCCGCCGTCCGATCGTCTCACGATCTGATCGCGACACACGCCCCGTGCTGAGGGTGTGGTCGGCGCTGTTCCCTTACCGTTGACCCTATGGATGGGCCGGTGCTGAGCGGGGGAGTGATCGTCCTCGTCGCCGTGCTCCTGTGGATGCTCTATCTGCTGCCGTCCTGGCGTGGCCGTTTCCAGTACAACGCCGCCGAGCGCAACGCCGTCCGTCTCAACCAGGCGCTGCGTGTGCTCGCGGAGACCAGCGAGACCCCCGGCGAGGTGCGCCTGGAGCTGACCGCCCGCACCGCGCTCGCCCAGCAGAAGCTGGCGAAGCGGCTGCAGTCGGAGAAGGAGGCGGCCGAGCTTGTGCTCCTCAAGGAGCAGCTGGCGGCGACCAAGGCCGACCCCGTCGTGCGTCAGGCGCGTGCGCGCCGCCGTGTGCGGATCGGGGCGACGACGGGCCTCCTGGCGGGACTGGTGCTGACCGGCCTCGGCGTCTGGCAGCTCCTCGCCGCGCAGGCGCAGCTGCTGCTCTGGATCGGCGGCGCGATCGTGCTGCTGTCCGGGCTCGTCCTTCAGCGCATGGCAGCCGTCACGGCGCGCGCCGCCCGCCGGCCGGCCGAGGCCGTCGCCTCCGCGGCCACGGCGACCCCGCGGGTCGCCCCCGAACTGCACGACCAGGGGCGGGCGACATGGACTCCGCGTCGGCTTCCCGAGCCGCTCGTGACGGTTGCGGGCTCCCGCGCGCAGGTCGCACAGGCGGAGATCGACGCGCAGACGGAGCGCCGCAAGGCTGCCCGTCTGGCCGAGCTCCGCGAGCGCGCGGAGCGGATGGCGCCTCCGGAGCCCGTGCAGCTCCCGGCGGCGGCCTCGCCGTACGCGCAGATGGGGTTCGTCGACGACGCCGAGATCGAGGCGCATGTGCGGCAGCTGCTGGCGCGTCGCGCCGCGGGATGACGTCGGCGGCACGAACACCTCGGATCGCGTGATAACGTAGACGAGGTTCACGGGCCTATGGCGCAGTTGGTAGCGCGCCTCGTTCGCATCGAGGAGGTCAGGGGTTCGAATCCCCTTAGGTCCACAGACGACGAAGAGCCCCTCCGAGCGAAGCACGGAGGGGCTCTTCGTCATCTATATGGCTGAGTGATTCGGGGAGCGCCCGGATAGAGTGAATCGTGCTGTCGAACGCGAGGCCGCCTCAGGCCGCGGGGCCGGTGCCCCGATGAGCGATGTGGCCGTGCTCCTTCGGGAGCAGGTGCTCTCCGGCGTCTACCCGGTGGGTGCCGCGCTCCCCAGCGAGGTCGAGCTGGCGGCCATCCACCGCGTGTCGAGGCGCTCGATCCGCACGGCCCTCGCCTCCCTCGCCCGACAGGGACTCGTCGAACCCCATCGGGGATCGGGCTGGCTCGTGCAGCCGGGACAGCCGCAGGGCTTCGATCGGATGCGGTCGTTCGCGCAGTGGGCCCGCAGTCGCGGTCGCGAGCCGGGCGGGTCGATCGTCTCGCGGACCGCGCGCAGAGCCACGGCGCGCGAGGCGCGGCTGCTTTCCGTGAGCACGGAAGCGGAGGTCGTGGTCTTCACCCGGGTGCGGACCCTCGAGCAGCGGGCCGTGATGGTGGAGCGCTCGACCTGGGCCCCGTGGGTCGTCCCGCACATCGCCGACGTGCCGGACGACGTGCCCTCCACCACCAAGGTCCTGGCGGATGCGGGCATCCTCGTGACCACCGGCACCCACCGCATCGAGGCCGTGGCTGCGGGGACCGAGGACGCCCGTCTGCTCGGCGTGCGACGATCGAGCCCGCTGCTCCAGGTGCGCCGGGAGACCTTCGCATCGACCGGTCGCCCGGTCGAGTGCGCCGAAGACCGGTACGTTCCGCACACCATCTCGTTCGAGGCGACGGCCTTCGGGGCCGCGGAGATCCCCCTCGGCGATTGACCCGCGGTGCGGTCGCCGCGAGACCGGTGTGCGCACCGGGCCACTCGGATCCCCCGATGCCGAGTGAATGACACCCCGCGGTCAAACCCCGTTCACGTCACGGCCATCTGGCGACGGTCGATTGGGCGATGTCCGATTCCTTCGCCCACACAGAGGATGCTCCGTGTCTCGTCACAAGCCCCCCGTTCCCGATCCCGTCCCGTTCCCCGACCGCCGTGAGTCGCTGATCCGCCCGCTGTCCATCGCCGCGGTCCTCGCGTGCGTCGCCGTCTCCTCGTTCCCCGTCGCGGCCGCCGCCTCCTCCTCTCAGGTCGCCTCGACGGCCGCCGCCACAGCCGTGGTCGCACCCGCCGCCGTCGATCCTGCGGGCACGGCTCCCGCCGACGGGACCATCATCAGCCTCTCCGGCGAGGCGCCGGAGAGCGGCAGCGTCGGCGACGCGATCCTGCTGCCCGCAGCGTCCGCCGCGGACGCGGACGGCTCGAAGGTCGACGTGGTCGTGACCGTGACCGACCCCACGGGGGTGGTCTCCATGGTGACCCCCGACGCCGACGGCGCCTATCCGTTCACCCCCGGCGCTCCCGGTGAGTACCTGGTCGCCTACTCCGTCACGGATGCCGCAGGAGGTATCAGCCAGGAGACGCGCACCATCGTGGTCGACGGCGAGGCGGCGCAGACCGTGGCCGCGGCGCCCACCGTCGGGGCGGTCCCCGCGGCCGAGACCGGCGGGCCCGACGTCCGGTTCTCAGCCATCGGCGACATCCACGACAACTGGAGCGAACTGGCCGAGGCCTACGACTTCTGGAAGCAGGAGAACGTCCAGACGGCGCTCTTCGTGGGCGATCTCACCAACAGCGCCACCGCGAACGAGTTCGCAGGTCTGAAGCAGACCATGGACGACAAGGCGTCACTGGGAATCCCCGCCATCGCCTCGCTCGGCAACCACGACGTGTCCGGCATCTCGTCCTACGACCTGTTCACCCAGGCGACGGGCGGTCAGAAGCCCAACGCGGACTACACCGTGAACGGGTATCACGTCATCACCGTCTCGCCCGGCAGCGGAACGCTCGACCCCGCGACCGGCAAGCCGTCGGCGGCGAGCAGCGGCAACTACGCCTACGCCCAGTCGTGGCTGCAGCAGCGGCTGACCGCAGCGACGACCGAGGACCCGACCAAGCCGGTCATGGTGCTGGTGCACCACCCGCTGCAGTGCACGCACTACGTCTCCAACGAGTGGTACGGCACCGGTCTCTCGAGCGGATGCGGGGACGGATTCCAGTCGGTGTTCGACGACTTCCCGCAGGCCGTCGTCTGGGGCGGGCACATCCACACGCCGCAGAACATCCCGACCTCCATCTGGCAGGGTCAGGAGGATCGCGCCGGGCAGAAGGCGGGCAAGGGCTTCACGACCGTGAACGCGCCGCCGCTGGCCTACTACGAGTTCGAGTCCGGCGTCATCAACACCAGCCCCACGAGTCGGGGCAACGACACCACTCCGGACGACGCGGGCGACAACCGGCAGACGGCGATCGTCGAGATCACCGGGACGGTCGTGACCATCAAGAACTACGATCTCCTCGCCGACCAGTGGATCGACCAGACCTGGACCTGGGACGTCGCGGACTCCGTCGACACGACGAAGAGCTACGACGAACGCTTCCCATTCAACAACACCCGTCGCGCCTCCGCGTCGGCCGGCCCGGTGTGGCCCGCAGGGTCGGCGGTGACGATCGACCAGATCTCCGGCGGCAAGGCGATGGTGTCCTTCCCGCAGGCGCAGCCGGCACCGAACGCCGTGGGCGACATCGTGCACAAGTACCGGTACTCGACCGTCGACGTCGCCACCGGCGACGAAGTGAACTCCTTCCTGCAGTGGTCCGGCTTCTACAACCTGCCGATGCCCACGAGCCGCCAGCACGAGGTCTGGGGGTTGAGCCCTTCGCGTGAGTACGAGGTGCGGGTCACTCCCGTCAACGCGTGGGGCAAGGAGGGGACGGCACTCACTGCGCGCTTCACCACGGATGCCGACGGGGGAGGAGAGGTGCCGTTCGACCCCAGCTCGCTGACCTTCGACGACCTGCGGGCGCCGATCCCGACCGCTGACCTCCTCGACGTCGGCTTCGGCGGGGGCGTCGCGACCGACGCCTCTCCGGCCGCGAGGTCGCTCACGGCCGGAGCCGACGTGGAGTTCTCTGCCGATCCGACTGTCGGCACGGAGGTCGCGGTGGGCGTCGAAGGCTCCGCTACCGGCATCCGCACGCCTGCGCTGACCGACGCCGAGTACGCGCTCCTGCAGGACGGTTTCACGCTGGACGCGACCTTCCGCCTGGACTCGATCGACGGCGGGTACGTCGATGTGTTCGGAGGCATGCAGAGCGGAGGCATCGGCCTGGAGGCTGTCGGTACGAGTGCGAGCACTTACGAGCTCCAGTTCTGGTACGCCTCGCCTCGCCCGACCGTTTCGCTGAAGTACGGCCAGTGGTACCACGTCACAGCGTGGTACGACGGGCAGGACGCGAAGCTGTACGTCGACGGCGTCAAGAAGAGCGATGTCGAAGACGTCAGCTTCTCGGTCAAGCCGAGCGCAGCGTCCGCCCGCTACCTGGTGATCGGCGGCGACGCGAACACCTCGGGCGCCCTCGACGACGCCACAATGAACGGGCGCATCTCCGGAGTCGAGCTCTACAGCGACCCGCTGTCGGACAAGGATGTGTACCGCGTCGCGACGCGGGAGCTCACGCCGCTCGACACCATGCCCCCGCTGGTGCGCGTGGACCCCGCACCGGCGGCGGATGCGGTGGTCGGCCAGCCCTACGCCGCGCCCGTGGCGGAGGCGGTCGACAACTCCGGTCGCGTCACCGCGGCACTCGAGGTGACCGACCCCACGGGCGCGCCCGTCGAGGTGGCGGGTGCAGCGCCCTCCGCCGAACGGTTCGCCGTCGCCGCGGCGGCCGCCGGATACAGGTTCACCCCGCGCGTCTCCGGTGTGTACACGCTCCGCTACGTCGCGACGGATGCCGCGGCGCGCCAGAATCAGGTGACATTCACGGTCACCGCCGCCGTGGGCACCGGCGGGGAGAACCCCGGCGGGGAGAACCCGGGCGGAGGCACGCCGGGCGGGGGCACGCCGTCCGGCGGCGGCACCGCCCCCGGGGGCTCCGGTTCGGGAGACGCCCTCGCCGCCACGGGAGGGGAGGCGCCGGCTCTCATCGGGTTCGCGGCCCTGGCCCTCCTCGCGGCGGGAGCGGTGCTCGTCCGTCGCGTCTCCGCCCGCCGCGCGGGTGAGCGCGCATGACGCGCGTCCGCACCGCTGTCGCGATCGTCGTCGCCCTCACCGGGGCCGCCGTCAGCATCCTGCTGGCGGCGGCCCCGGCCGCGGCGCACAGCTATTCCGCGACCGTCTATGCGCAGGTGTCCGAACCCGAGCGCGGGGTCGTGCGCACCGTGCTCGATCTGGAGTACGTGCTCCTCGCCACGGACGGCGCGCGTGCGATGGGGGACGACGCGTTCGAACAGGAGGCCTTCGCCGACGTCCAGGCATCCGGCCAGGATCCCGAGAAGCTCACCACCTCCGTCCTCGACGCGCATCCCGACACCGTCGACGGCTACGTGCTCCCGCGCTTCGCGGTCGGCGTGGCGGTCGACGGCGAGGTCGCGTCGACCTGTCCGAACGAGAGGGTGGCCCCGTACGAGATCGTGATGCGCGACGGCGTCCCGCACGTGCGCATCGTCCTCGAGGCGGACTGCTCCGACCGGGTCGAGGCGATGCCCGTGCCCTATTCGATCACGACCAGGCTGTTCCCCGGCACGGCGCCGGGCGGGATGACGACCACCGTCGTCCAGTACGACGTGCGTTCGGGATCGGGCGTGGCCAGCCTCGACACCGACACGAACCCCACGATGGTCACGACCACCGACTGGGGCTCGCGCATGGGGGAGTTCCTCGTCCTCGGTGCCGAGCACCTGCTGCTCGGGCCCGACCACCTGCTCTTCCTGCTGGCGCTCATCATCGGATCGCGTCGTCTGCGCGACATCGTGCTCGCGGCGACCGCCTTCACCATCGCCCATTCCACGACGTTCATCCTCGCGGCGCTGGGAGTCGTGAGCGTGCCCGCGTGGATCGTGGAGCCGGCCATCGCGCTGTCCATCGCGGTGGTCGCACTGTGGGAGATGCGGCGGTACCGCGCCGCACGGCGGGTGCGGGGAAGCGTCACGGGCCCCGAGCAGCCCCGCGGCGACGACATCGAGACGGGCGGAGGCGGTGCCGCCGTCGCCGTGCGAGAGCGCACCCTCGTCGTGGCTCGGCCGGAGGCTCCGACGCGGGCCGACGCGTTCGGCCGCGCCGACCTGGTGCGGCTGGCGGTGGTGTTCGTCTTCGGTCTCATGCACGGCGTCGGCTTCGCCGGTGCGCTGGGGATCGACGAGCCGTTCTCCTGGGACCTCCTCGGGGCGCTGCTGGTGTTCAACGTGGGCATCGAGCTCGCGCAGCTGGCCGTGATCGCGGTGGTCTTCCCGCTCTTCGTGCTCCTGCGTAAGCGGGTGCCGTCCGCGGGCCTCTGGATCGCGGGAGCGGTCGCGGTCGTCGGGATGTTCTGGTTCGTCGAGAGGATCATCGGCGCAGGATGAGCGCGTGGCCGGGGCGATGGCTCGTCCCCGGCCACGCCGCGCCTCTCGCGCCGACCCCGCTCACACCGCCCCTCTCACAGCGGGTCCGCGAACACCGGCAGACCGGGAGCGGCCGCTTCCAGGCGATTCCACGCGGCCATGAAGTCCGAGCGGGTGCGCCGGGGCGGCCAGGGACTCGGACGCAGTTCGAGGGGGAGCAGAGGGTCGACGCGCAGGGCGTGGTCGAGTCCCTCGCTGAGGCGGAGGGCGGCGGCCATGACGCCGATCTCATCGGACGGCGGCTCGACCTGCATCCGCGCCAGCAGGTCGTCGAGCGGTGCGCATCCCTCGATCACCAGGGCCGCCGGCCACAGCCTTTCGGCGATCGCCGAGTCGTCCTGGCACCCGGGGACGACGAGATCCCTCGTGGTCGCGCTCGCCAGGCGCGAGTCGACCGCGTCGCCGAGCTCACGCGAGAGCTCGGACCCGAGATCGTGCGGCGAGACGTAGAGACCGGGGGTGAGGGCGGCGGCGCCGAGGTCGGTGAGGGCGGTGCGAAGAGCATCGCGTTCGGCACGTCTCCCCTCCGGGATCGAGAAGGCGTAGAGACGCCAGGATCCGTCCCACGGATGACGGCCGTCATCCTGTGCGAAGGCGAAGTCGAGGAGGCGCAGCGCCGTGCGTTCGCTCCTCGCACCCTCCTCGTCGCGCACGAGCGTCCCGCCCCTGCCCCTGCCGACCTGGTGCAGGAGCCCGGCGGACTGCATGCGCCGGATGGTGAGCCGCACATTCTGCTCCGGGAGGCCGAGTGCGAGGCCGAGGTCGTACACCGTGCTCAGCGCCGCGGTGCCGTCCGAACCGAAGCATCCCTCGATCAGGGTGCGCGGCGACACGGAGAGCATCGTCGTCATGAGCTCGATTCTCGCAGGCTCTCCGCGCCCTCCCACGGGTAGCCGTGTCGGCGGAACGCGGCGGCGATCGCCGCGCGACCGCCCTCCACGTCGTCGTCGAAGAGCACCCGTCCCTCGGGGGACTCGATGCGGACCTTCTGTCCGCGGCGATGGACGCCGGCGACGCTCGCGCGCTCGATGATGCGCTCGTCGTCCCCTTCGCGCACCAGGATGCGCTCGTCGTCGATGGTCAGGATCGCGCTCTCGTGCGTGATGAAGAGCGCGATCCCCAGGCCGACCAGCCCGAGCACGGCGGGGCGGCCGACGACCATGGCGGGCGAGTCGAAGGTCGCGAGCACCTTGAGCCAGTCGATGAAGGGCAGGGGCCACGCGCCCACGGTGGTGAGGATCCAGGGCAGCGCGAGCCCGAGCCCGACACCGGCCGCGCCGCACACGGCCCAGACCAGGAGCTTCGTCCCCGTGTCCATCCGGAGCACGGTCGCCTCTGTCGTCATCGCGACCCCCTCATTTCTATCGTTCACATTACGAGCGTATCAAGAATGTTAGAACGATGGCCGGCTCGCGGTCGACGGCTCCGTCACCTGCTCTGAGGAGCTCTAGGCGCTCGCCGCGTCCTTGCGCGCCGCGACGAGGTCTACGATCCCGACGACCGCGGCGAGCACGGCGACGACGGCGCTGAAGATCAGCCCGGCCGGACGGAGGCCGATGACGCCGGCGAGAATGCCGACGCCGATCGCGGGCAGCGCCAGCATCACGTAGAGGCCGGCGAAGAACGACGACGAGACCTCGCCGCGGTGGGCTGGCGGCACCTGCTCCACGGTCGTCGCGATGCCGCCGTTCAGGCAGAGCCCTCCGGACAGGCCGAGGATCACCGCGGAGGCCAGCAGCGGAGCCAGCGTCGTGGTGGCCAGCGCGAGAGCGAGGGATGCCGCGGCGACGACGAGGCCGACGCAACCGGTCGGGAGCGTCGAACGCGGCGTCATCCGCCGCGCGATGAGCTGTCCGACGGCCATGCACGCGAAGGCGAGGAAGACGACGGAGCCCGCGAGGGCGTGGTCGTCGAGGTGCAGGTCGCGGGCGAGGAACAGTGCAGAGACGGCCGTCAGCACGCCCGTCACCGCGAAGCCGGTGCCCGCGGCGAGCACCGCGCGCACGAAGGCGCTCCGGATCCCCGCCGGGACGCGCAGGGGCCGCGGGCGGATGCGGGCGGTGCCTCGCACAGCCGATCGCGGCGCCCAGAGCAGCAGGCCGACGAGGGCGACGACGCAGAGTGCGAGGTGCGCGGCGAAGGGCACGGCCAGGGGCAGCGGTGCGGTGGCGGCGAGGATGCCTGCGCCAAGGGTGCCGAGCGCCAGCCCGCCGGTGTTGGCCGTCACCGCGAGGGTGCCGGCCAGAGCCTTGCGGTCCGCGGGGAAGAGGTCGATGACCGCGGCCGTGCCCGTGCCGCTCATGAGCCCGGCGCCGAGGCCGGAGACGACACGGGCGACGATGAGAAGGGGGAGCGATGGCGGCAGGAGGAACAGCACGGCGGACAGCAGGGCGAGTCCGACGGCGAGGAGGAGGACGGGTCGCCGTCCGAGGTCGTCGGAGAGACGGCCGAAGAGCGACAGCGCCGCGACGACCCCGAGTGCGTAGACGGCGAACAGCACGGTGACGGTGAGCGGCGAGAAGGCGAGTGCGGCGGAGTAGATCGGGTACAGCGGTGTGGGGATGGTCGTGCCCGTCATCGTGACGAGGAAGGCGAAGGCGGTCGCGGTGACCGCGAGTCCCGGGGGAGTGCGGGCGGCAGGGGTGGACGTCATGGAACGCTCCTAATAAAGAGACATCGTGTATCGGAACAGTAGCACGAATCCAAGACACACTGTCTCGTATTCATTTCGAAGCACCGGGTACCGGAACTGCTACGGTCAACGCATGAGCGAGAGTCCCCGCCCCCTCGGACGGCCCCGGAGCGAAGGGGCCCGGCTCGCGGTGCTCCACGCAGCCGACGATCTCCTCGTCGAGCAGGGGTACGCGGCGATGACCATGAAGGGGATCGCCGAGCGCGCGGGCGTGGGGCGCCAGACCGTGTACAGGTGGTGGTCGTCGAAAGCGGAGATCCTCCTCGAGGCGAGCGCGGCCGATGCGCGCCGTGAGCTCGTCGTCGACGACGACGGCAGCGCCGAGGAGCAGGTGGTCGCCTTCCTCACGGCGCTGGCGGAGTTCCTCACCGCGACGGATGCCGGACTCGCCTATCGCGCGCTCCTCGGGGAGGCGCAGCACGACCGGCGGGTCGCCGAGCTGCTCCGGGAGACGGATGTGCTGGGGGAATCCGCCCGGACGGTGCTCGGGCGACTCCCCGCGTGGGGGGAGTCGCCGGTCGCCGATGACGGGATGCTCGTGCCCGAGCTCGTGGGGCCACTCGTGTTCCGCGTACTCACCGAGGGGCGAGCGCCCGGAGCGACGGAGATCACGGCGGCCGCGCACCGGTTCCTGCGGCGCTGACCCGTCGGCTCATGGCGCGACACGCCCGGCGGGAGAGCCTGATTTGCCAGTCCCCGCGGATCCACGTAAGTTATTACCTGTTCGCCCCACAGGGAAGCGGAGAGGCCGAGAGCCTTACCCCCCTCAAGCGGAGAACCACCTCCATTCGATCGGCTCCTCGGAGCGGGTCGCAGACACACTTCTGTCTGAGCTGGAGCTTCCGAACTCGGACGGCGTCGATTTGACAGCACGACGAGAACGGATAAGCTAGTGAAGTTGCCTCGGCGCGATAAGCGCCAGGTCGCAGATCTGGTTCCGAACATTACGGCGTGTCGATTTGACAGCCTGAATGACACGGATAAGATAGAGAAGTTGCCCTTCGGGCCTGGTTGTGATGACTGGGTCGGGGGAGCG
>JBEBQG010000016.1:0-40463 GCA_040395495.1 Microbacterium hydrocarbonoxydans
TCTTCCTTGGAGATGTGCGGCGTGTACACGTAGGTGTAGCCGCCCTCGATGTGGCGCTTGCGGGCGTGCTGCTCCATCTCGCCGCGCACGACGCCGCCGCGCGGGTGCCAGACCGACAGGCCGGAGCCGATCTCCTCGGGGAAGGAGAACAGGTCGAGCTCCTTGCCGAGTCGGCGGTGGTCGCGCTTCGCGGCCTCCTCCAGGCGGTGCTGGTAGGCGCGCAGCTCGTCCTTCGACGGCCAGGCCGTGCCGTAGATGCGCTGCAGCTGCGGGTTCTTCTCGCTGCCGCGCCAGTAGGCGGCGGCGATGCGGGTGAGGTCCCAGCCGTTGCCGATCATGCGCGTGTTGGGCAGGTGCGGGCCGCGGCAGAGGTCCTTCCAGACGACCTCGCCGTCGCGGGTCGTGTTGTCGTAGATCGTCAGCTCGCCCTCGCCGACCTCGACGGAGGCGCCCTCGGCGGCCTCCTTGCCGCCCTTGAGCCCGATCAGCTCGAGCTTGAAGGGTTCGTCGGCCAGCTCGGCACGCGCCTCGTCGTCGGTGACGACGCGGCGGACGAAGCGCTGTCCCTCACGGACGATGCGCTGCATCTCCTTGGCGATCGCCTTGAGGTCCTCGGGCGTGAACGGCGAGTCGACGCCGAAGTCGTAGTAGAAGCCGTCGGTGATGGGCGGGCCGATGCCGAGATTGGCCTGCGGGTTGATCCGCTGCACGGCCTGTGCGAGCACGTGCGCAGTGGAGTGGCGCAGGATGCTGAGCCCGTCGGGGCTGTCGATGGCGACCGGCTCAACCTCGTCGGTGTCGGTCACGGTGGCGGCGAGGTCCTTGAGGATGCCGTTGACGCGCATGGCGACGACGGATCGGTCAGAGAACAGGGCGAAGCCGTCTTTCGGCTGGGCGTTTTCAGACACTGAGCACTCCATCTGGGTCAGGAATCCAGGCTACTCGCATGCCCGGGGTGCTCAGGACCGCTACGCGCTGCTCGCCGCGCCCTCGACCGCCGGCGCGAAGATGATGATCGCCGCACCGAGGAGGGCGACCGCCGAGCCGATCCAGTCCCAGATCGTGGGTGCGAAACCGTCGACGATGATGCCCCACGCCAGGGAGCCCGCGATGAACACCCCGCCGTAGGACGCCAGCACCCGTCCGAAGTTCGCGTCGGGTTGGAAGGCGGCGATGAACCCGTATGCACCGAGCGCCATCACCCCGAGCACGGCGAACAGCCAGCCGCGGTTCTCCTTCACGGCCTGCCAGATCAGCCATGCGCCGCCGATCTCCGCGAGGGCGGCGAGGAGGAAGAGGATGCTGATGCGCAGAACGGTCATGCGCTCAGTGTGACAGGGCACCTCCGCCGCCGGGCTCACGATCGCCCGGACGCACCAGTCCCGCCTCGTACGAGAGGATCACCAGTTGCGCGCGATCATGCGCTCCGAGCTTGCTCATGACGCGATTCACGTGCGTCTTCGACGTGTGGACGGAGATGACGAGCCGGCGGGCGATGTCGTGATTGCTCTCCCCCCGCGCGACGGCGAGCAGGATCTCGCGCTCGCGGGCGGTGAGCAGGGCCAGCGGGCCGGCCGTCCACGCCTCCTCGTCCGGCTCCGCACCCCGCACGGTGCGTGCGATCAGCGACCGCGTGGCCGCGGGTGAGAGGAGCGCCTCACCGCGATGGACCACACGCACGGCGTCGACGATCTGCTCGGGTTCCGCGCCCTTCCCGATGAAGCCGCTGGCGCCGGCGCGCAACGCCGCCACCACGTAGTCGTCCTCCTCGAAGGTGGTGAGGATCAGCACGCGGGCGGCCCCGCCCCCATCGCAGATGAGAGAGGTGGCCTCGATGCCGTCCATGCCCGGCATCCTGATGTCCATGAGCACAACATCGGGACGCAGCGTCGACGTGAGCTCCACGGCGGCGTGTCCGTCCGCCGCCTCGCCGACCACCTCCGCTCCCCCGTCGGCCAGGATGGCGCGCACGGCCTGACGCACCAAGGGCTGATCGTCGACGACGAGCACACGGATCACGGCGCTGCCTCTCCGCTGACCGGGACGCGCACCCTCAACCGGAACGCCTCCCCGATGCGCTCGATCTCGACGTCGCCGTGCAGGGCCTCGACGCGTTCGCGCACACCCCTGAGCCCATGACCGCTCACCGGGAATGCAGGGCCCTCCTGAGCACGTTCGGCGTTGCTCACGAGGATCTCCACGGCGGAGTCCCGTCCGTGCACCTGCAGCCGCGCCCGGCCGTCACCGTGCTTGAGCGCGTTGGTCAGCCCCTCCTTTACCGCGAGGTAGGCGACGATGTCGGTCGAGCCGGGGAGCGGAGCGAGATCGGCGTCGACCTGCACCTCGAGGTCGAGCCCGTCCCGGCGGAACACGCGGGCGAGCTCGTCGAGGTCGGCCAGTCCGGGCTGGGGGCGTCGCGGCGCGTCACGGTCGGTCTCGCCGTCGCGGAGCAGCCCCATCAGGGTCCCGATGTCGGCGAGGGCCGCGCGCGCCGCAGAACGCACCGAGCGCAAGGCGCTTTTCGCCTCCTCCGGGCGGGAGTCGATCGCCGAGGAGGCGACGCCCGCGTGCAGGCTGATCACGGAGATCTGGTGCGCGACGACGTCGTGGAGGTCGCGGGCGAGGCGCACGCGCTCCTCCGCCACACGGCGGCGCGCCTCATCCTCCCTCCCCTGCTCGGCGCGCTCGGCCCTCTCACGCAGGGCGGCGGCCGAGTCCCGGCGGGAGCGGGTCGCATCGCCGATCGCGCCCGCGAGCACGATGAACAACAGGAACTGCATGGCCCGCGAGTCGAACAGCTCGCCGTCGAGCGGCACCGCGTTCACGAAGAACACGACGAGGGCCGTACCGGCGACCGCGGCCGCGGAGACGGCACGGCGGGAGCGCTCGGCCACCGAGAACGATGCGAACGCCACCGCGACCAGCGCACCGGGGGACACGGCGCCGAGGAACGCGGCCCCCGCGGCGCAGGAGAGCGAAAGCGCGAGCACGGGCAGCGGCCACCGCCGCCGGAACGGCATCGCGAGGGCGGGGAGCAACGCCGGCACGAGCACGAGGCCATGGGCGCGGAAGACTCCATCGGGGAACGGCAGCACGCCGAGGAGGATGATCACCGAGACGGCGATCACGTCGCGGAGGACAGTGGCGACCGGGAGATCACGACGCGACGACATGCCTCCAGTATTCCCGGCGCTGATCGGCGCCGGGATCCGCCCAGCGGCTGATCCCGGCGTACCGCGATCGCCGTACGAAGGTGTCTGCGCGGGGGCGACGACTGCGACACCCCGGTTCGCGAGGCTGGATCGGAGGGGTCGGTCGCCGGCCCCGGAGAGGCCCGTCATGAAGAAGTCCCGCAGAAGAGCGCTGTTCGTCGTCACGGCGGTCGCCGCCGTGATCGCCGTCGGGTTGACGACCACCACCGTCGTCAACGCCGTCGCCACCGACGCCGAGAAGGAGCACATCCGGCCGTACGGCGAGACGGTGGAGGTCGACGGACGCGACATGAACGTGATGGTCACGGGCGCGGGCGCCGAGACGGTCGTGCTCCTGCCCGGATTCGGCACCTCCTCCCCCGTGCTCGACTTCGCCCCGCTCGTTCCCGGCCTCGCCGCGGATCATCGGGTCGTCATCGTCGAGCCTTTCGGCTACGGCCTCAGCGACGGCACGGACGTGCCGCGCACGACCGAGAACATCGTGACGGAGGTGCACGAGGCGCTGGGCGAGCTCGGCATCGACGAGTACGTGCTCATGGGCCACTCGATCGCGGGGATCTACGCGATCGAGTACGCGCAGCGATTCCCCGAGGAGGTGACGGCCTTCGTCGGCATCGACTCCAGCGTGCCGGGACAGCCGAACATGGACATCGCGTTCCCGACCGGGCTTCTGGGAGCGGTCAAGAGCCTGGGGCTGGTCAGGCTGCTGTCCGGCGTCGGCGGATCCGGCTACGACGACCCCGTCTTCACCGACGACGACCGCGAGCAGATCGCGCTCCTCAGCACCAGGAACTCGCTGGAGCCGACCTACCTCGACGAGATGTCGCGCATCGGCGAGAACTTCCGCAATGCGCTCGGCCGGACTTTCCCCGCCGATCTGCCCGTACTGCTCTTCGTGCAGTCCGACAACGCGACCAACCCCGACTGGGTCTCCCTGCATGAGCGGCAGGCCCGGACCGTTGACGACGGCACGGTGATCGCGCTCCCCGGGGAGCACTACCTCCACCACCGCCAGACCCCCGCGATCCTCGACGCATTCCGCGAGTGGGAGTCCGAGCGCGGTGCACCTGCCGCATGACCCGGAGTCCGGACCCGGAGGCGTTCGGACCGGGCCTCGCCACGCGGCGTGAGGCCCGGGTCTGGCGCAGAATGGAGCGATGCCCTCGCCCTCCCTCGTCTGGTTCCGCGACGACCTCCGCCTCGCCGACAACCCTGCTCTGCGGGCCGCCGTCGAGCGCGGCGAGCCGATCATCGCCCTGTTCGTGCTCGACGAGCAGTCCCCCGGCGTCCGCCCCCTCGGCGGCGCCTCGCGGTGGTGGCTGCATCACTCGCTCGCGTCGCTCGGCGAACGGCTCAGCGAGCGCGGCGGACGTCTCGTGCTCCGGCGCGGCCCCGCCGTCGACGCGGTGAGGGAGGTCGTCGCGGAGACGCGAGCCGACGCGGTGTTCTGGAATCGTCGGTACGGCGCGGCCGAGCGGGCGGTCGACACCGAGTTGAAGACCGGCCTGCGCGGGGATGGTGTCGAGGTCTCCTCCTTCGCGGCATCCGTGCTGCACGAGCCGTGGACGGTCACCACGGGAGCCGGCACGCACTTCTCGGTCTTCACACCCTTCTGGCGCGCCTGCCTCGCGCTCCCCTCACCCCGGCTTCCCCTGCCGGAGCCCCGCGAGATCACGGGCTTTGTCGGTCAGACGGCATCCGATGACCTCGACGAGTGGGAGCTTCTGCCGAGCCGCCCGGATTGGGCGGCGGGCCTGCGCGAGACGTGGGAACCGGGCGAGCCTGCGGCGAGGCGCCGGCTCCGAGCCTTCCTCGACGAGGATCTCCGCGACTACGACACGGCGCGTGACACACCGTCGGCGGGCGCGACGTCACTGCTGTCGCCGCACCTGAGGTGGGGCGAGATCAGTCCCTTCACGGTCTGGCACGAGTCCGTGGGCGTCGACGGTGCCGGCGGATTCCTCTCGGAGCTCGGTTGGCGGGAGTTCGCCTGGCACACCCTGTTCCACTTCCCCCGCCTCGCGACCGACAACCTGCGGAGCGAGTACAACGCCTTCCCCTGGCCGCGGCTCCGGCCGACGCATCTCACGGCGTGGCAGCGGGGCGAGACCGGGGTGCCGCTCGTCGACGCCGGGATGCGGGAACTCTGGCACACCGGATTCATGCACAACCGCGTGCGCATGGTGGCCGCGTCGTTCCTGGTGAAGAACCTCCTCATCGACTGGCGGCGCGGCGAGGAGTGGTTCTGGGACACGCTCGTCGACGCCGACGAGGCGAGCAATCCGTTCAACTGGCAGTGGGTGGCGGGGTCGGGGGCGGATGCCGCGCCGTACTTCCGGGTGTTCAACCCCGAGCTGCAGGCGAAGAAGTTCGACCCGCAGGGGCTGTACATCGCGCAGTGGGCGTCGGATGCGCCCACCCAGCCCATCGTCGACCTCGCCGACACGCGCAAGGCTGCGCTCGCCGCCTACGACGTGGTGAAGCGGCACGGAGGCGTCAAGGGATGAGCGGCGGCGCAGCGCTCCTCGTCCGGCGGATGGTCCGCAACGATTGGTCCTGGGTGCAGGCCTGGTTCGAGGACCCGGTGCTCGATCGGGAGCTCGGTCCCCTCGACGAGGAGTGGCTGGAACACGTGCTCACCGATGACGGCGGCGTCCAGCTCGTCGTCGAGGCGCCCTCCGGCGAACCGTTCGCGCTCGTCGGATGCGTCTGGGACGCCGACGGACTCGAGCACGGGATCACCGACATCGCCGTGGATCCGATGCGGCGCGGGCAGGGACTCGGGCGCGACGCCGTCGATGCGGTGCTGCGCTGGCACGGGCACCCCGCAACCGCTCGATGGATCGCATTCGTCGACCCCGAGAACACTCCCGCCTTTGGCTTCTTCACCGCGCTCGGCTGGACCTACACCGGCAGAGACGACCTCATGGAGCGCTTCGTCCGAGAGCCGAGCCCGGTTGCCGACGCGCGCCAGGCATGACATCGCCGCGTCCAGGAAAACGAAAACCCCCGGTAGACCGAGGGTTTTCTTGCTGTGCGCGATACTGGGATCGAACCAGTGACCTCTTCCGTGTCAGGGAAGCGCGCTACCGCTGCGCCAATCGCGCCCGTTGTGGGCTATTCAGTTTACGGAGAGGTGGCGACGGGATTCGAACCCGTGTAAACGGCTTTGCAGGCCGGTGCCTAGCCGCTCGGCCACGCCACCGTGTGGATTGACCCCACGTGCTGAAGGCCCTCCGAAGAAGGCCCTTGCACTTGAGCGGATGACGAGACTCGAACTCGCGACCCCAACCTTGGCAAGGTTGTGCGCTACCAACTGCGCTACATCCGCGTTGTTCCCGGGGTTTCTGCCCCGAGCACTTGATAAACATTAGCCGACGATCCGCGGTTGTCAAAACCAGGGGCGAATCTCGCGCGTGTCTCGCGATCTGGTCATCGCGGCCTCCGAGCGTCAGGTAGTATCGGTTGACGTACCCGCAAGGTATGGGCGATTGGCGCAGTTGGTAGCGCGCTTCCTTCACACGGAAGAGGTCATCGGTTCGAGTCCGGTATCGCCCACCAGAGAAGCCCCGTTCCGCTCTGCCGGAACGGGGCTTCGTCGTTCCGGCAGAGCTCCCCCGACATCCGCTCGCGCTCCGCCGCCCCTCTGTTCATCTTCCGGACACTCGGCGGTCCGGCGGAGGTAACCCGCTACTGGTGGCATGCGAAGACGACTGCCCGCCCGACAGAGGACCCGTGGTGCACAGACACACTTTGACCAAGACGACCGCCATCGCCATCGGCGTCGCGATGCTGACGCTCTCGAGTGCCACCGTCGCGCTCGCCGCGCCAGACCCCACCGTGCCGAACCTCAGGATCAACGAGATCGAGACGAACGGCATCCCGGACTGGGCCGAGCTCATCAATCTCGGCTCCGAGTCGCTCGACGCCTCCGGCTACGTGCTGACGGGCGCGCTCAACGGCTTCACCGTGACCCTGCCGGAGAACACGGTGATCCCCGCCGGCGGCGTCTACCTCGCGAGCGGCGACCAGTTCCCTGCCCTGAAGTTCAAGAAGGGCGACACGTTCACGGTCTTCGAGGCCGACGGCGTCACCCAGGTCGACAGCCAGACCTGGGGCGACGTGCACCTCAGCACCTCCGGCCTGAACGGCGCCGGCGAGTTCGTCGCGCTCGACACCAAGACGCCGGGCGCCCTCAACCCAGGCCAGGACGGCGACACCGGACCCACGACGCCGGTCGACGAGTCGTACCGCGCGATCACGATCAACGAGGTCACGTCCGACGCCGACGTCTTCGAGCTCTACAACAGCGGCGACGCGGACATCGACGTCGCGGGCTGGCTGCAGAACGACAGCTCCCACACGCCGTCTGCGCTCGTCTCGCCGAACGGCACCGTCGTGCCGGCCCACGGCTTCCTCACTCTGACCTCCAACCAGGGCCTCGGCAAGACGGGTGACGCCGTCAAGCTCTACCTCGCCGACGGCACGACCCTCGTCGACGAGATCGCCTGGACGGGGATGGATGCCGAGCCCGGCTCGCTGTCCCGCTGCGGCGACGGCACCGAGAACTGGCTGCACACCGAGCGGGACAGCTTCGGCGAGTCGAACGCTGTCGCCTGCAGCGGCCGCATCATCGACCTGAGCGGCGGCGCCGTGCCCTGTCAGACCGAGCCCGCATCCGACCTCGCCGCGGAGATGCCAGGCGGCGTCGCCTGGCCCGGCAGCCAGGACTGGAAGGTCGCCGACAACCAGTGCCAGTTCACCTCGGCCGTGTCCGGTCAGGACGTGTCCGGCCTCGACATCGACCCCGACCACCCCGATGTCATGTGGGCGGTCAAGAACAAGAACCACCTCTACCGCCTCGTCAAGGACGGTGACCAGTGGGTCAAGGACCAGTCCGGCGGCTGGGCGGAGGGCAAGGATCTGGTCTTCCCCGGTGCGACCGACCCGACGCTGAGCCAGCCCGACACCGAGGGGATCACCGTGGGCCCCGACGGCTTCCTCTACGTGACGACGGAGCGTGACAACGCGAAGAAGAGCGTCGCGCTCGACAGCGTGCTCCGCTTCGACCCGAACGAGCAGGGCTCGGTGCTGCACCCGACCGCGCAGTGGGACGTCACCGCGGACTTCGCCGGCGTCATCGACCCCGCCGTCAAGGACGACGCGAACCTCGGCTTCGAGGGAATCACGTGGGTGCCCGACTCCGTGCTGACGAGGAACGGCTTCATCGACCAGTCGACGGGTCGTGCCTATGCGCCGTCGGACTACCCGGGGCACGGCACCGGGCTGTTCTTCCTCGCCCTGGAGAAGAACGGCAACCTCTACGCCTACGCCCTCGGCGCGGGCGGAGCCTCCGCTCACCGCGTGGCCACCGTCGTCACCGGCATGCCCCGCATCGCCGATGTGCAGTGGGACGAGGACAACGAGCGCATCTGGGCCGTCGCAGACGACAGCGTCGGCGGCTCGGTCACGCTGATGAAGGCCGACCGCGGCGGCTTCGCCGTCGACCGGATCTTCAACCGCCCCACAGGCCTCGCGAACCTCAACCTCGAGGGCTTCGCACTGGCACCCGACTCGACCTGCGTCGACGGGGTCAAGCAGGTCGTCCGCTCCGACGACGGCAACAACGGCGGCCACTCCCTGTGGGCGGGCACCGTGTCGTGCGACCTCGGCCTCGTCGCGCCTGTCGCCCCCTCGGTCTCACTGAGCGCCTCGACGGTCGTCGCCGGCGGCACGATCGACATCACCGCCGCGGGCCTGGCGCCCGGCATCGCGTACGAGGTCGTGCTGCACTCCGACCCCGTGTCGCTCGGCACGGCGACCGCCGGGGCCGACGGGACGCTCGCGCTCCGCGGCGCGAAGGTCCCCGCCGGCACTCCCGCAGGAGCCCACACGGTCACGATCGCCGCGGTGAACGCGCCGGGTGACGTGATCGCCAGCGCACCGCTCACCGTCACGGCCGCGGCGACCGCGCCCGGCACGAACGGCGGATCGGGCCGGCCCTCGGGCTCCGGAGCACTCGCCACGACAGGGGGCGACGTGCCGATCGGACTGTTCGCCGCCGCGTTCCTGCTCGCCGCCACCGGCGCAGGACTCGCCATCGCCGGTCGTCGCCGTCGCGCCTGACCGACGTACGGGAGAGGCCCCCGATGTCCGCGAACGGACGTCGGGGGCCTCTCCCGTCCTACGCTGATCCCGTGCGCGCTCTTCCCCCGATGACCAGGCTCATGGCGATCACGCGGATGCTGGTGGGCGCGATCGTTGTCGGCATCCTGATCTACACGTTCGCGCTGGGGATCCCCGCCCGCGGCGCGAACCCGTTCGACTACTTCGGCTACTTCACGAACCTCACCGCGCTGCTCACCGCGATCGTGCTCATCGCGACCGGAGCGACGACGCTGCGTCTCGGCCGTGCGCCGCTCGCGCTGCACACGATGCGCGGAGTCGCCGTGGCCTGCATGATCGTCGTGGGGTTGATCTACAACCTCGTCGTCCCCGGCACCGGCACGGCGCCGGTCTGGGTGAGCGCGGTCCTGCACATCGCGCTCCCGATCCTGCTCGTGCTGGACTGGCTGCTCATCGCCGACCGCCCGCCCCTTCCCTGGTCCCGCCTCTGGTGGGTGCTCCCCTACCCGGTCGTCTGGCTCGGCGTGACGCTCGTTCGCGGCGCCGTCGACGGCTGGGTGCCCTACGGCTTCCTCCTCCCGGAGCGCGGCGCCTGGGCGCTCGTGGCGACGTCGGCCGGCCTGTTCGCGATTCTCGTCGCTGCGGGGTCGCTCGTCTGGACGCTGAGCCGCGCGGGCTTCTTCGCGAGGCCGTGATCCCACCCGGCTCACGCTCCGCCGAGGACGATGATGTCGGACACCGCACCTATGGTGACGGAGTGACTCGCGACGATCTCCTGCCCGGCCCGTGCGCGCTGTGCGGATCGGTTCTCGGCACACGCTTCGACGAACGTCCGCACTGCGCAGACTGCGGATGGTGATACGGCGACTCCCCCGACCCCGATCTGCCGCTCCCCCGGATCGACGTCGTCTACCACCTCCGCTACGACCGCCGGGTGAAGATCGGAACCAGCCGGCGTCCGCGACAACGGCTGGCCGCCATCCGACACGAGGAGCTCCTGGCCTTCGAGCGCGGCGGGCGCGACGTGGAGCAGCAACGGCACCGGCAGTTCGCCGACCTCCGGGAAGGCGGCGAGTGGTTCACCCTCACGGGCGTTCTGACGGCCCACGTCGAAGCCCTCCGCGCCGCCGGCGACCCCTGGATGCTGTACGCGCGCTGGCTCAGCCTCGAACTGTGCTGAGCCGGCGCACGTGATCAGGCGCGGGCCGGGACAGCCTTCGCGCTCGCCGGCTGCGGCTGGGAGAAGAGGACGACCACGATCACCGCGGCACCGACGACGACGTGCGGCAGCCATACGTTGAGGGCCTGACCGGAGAACCCGAACAGCCACGGCGACAGTGCGAGGAACAGGCTGGCGACGACGTCGAACACGAGATGGACCGGCATCGGGATCAGCTTGAACGGACCCCATTCGTACCGCGTGAACAGGCTGTACACGATGAGGCCGACGCCGAGCACGATGGGGATGACCACGGCGGCGCCGCCGACGCTCGCGAAGCCGAACAGCCAGGGGGCCGCGATCAGCGCCACTCCGACGATGTAGTCGAGCGCGCCGTGGACCTTGGTGGGGATGAAACGCATGATCTGCTCCTTCGGTTCGCCGCGGGGTGCGGCTCACCCTCTGTTCGGAGCCGCCGTCCGCGCGGATTGCCCGATCCGGCCTCCGCGCGAGCACGGGCGGATGCCGAGCCGATCGCCTCCCGTCGCCGGGCATCGACACAAAGTGTCATGTGGTCATCCGAGGTCACAGCGAATCGATAGATTCGATTCCAACCCGAACCCCTGGAGACCGTCATGTCCTCTCGCCGTCGCGCCCTCGCAGGCGCCGCCATCATCCTCGCCAGCACGCTCGTCGTCTCCGCATGCGCCGCATCGGGCCCGGCATCCGACCCCGCCACGGAGAACGCGGCGGACGCGCCGAAGATCACCTTCCTCTACTCCCCCTACGCCGACTACGCGCCGTTCTTCCTCGCCGAGGAGAAGGGCTACTTCGACGAGGCGGGGGTCGACGTCGAGCTGGTCGCGAAGGGGGGAAGCTCCGGCGAGACCTACCAGCAGGTCAGCACGGGCAACATCACGGCCGGCGGCGCGACCTGGGGCGCCGGCCTGTTCAACGCCACCAAAGCAGGCGCATCCATCTCGGTGATCGCGAGCGTCTCCCGGATCCCGGAGTCCGGCCCCAACCCCTCGCCGCTGCTCGTGTCCGAGGACTCCGGCATCACCGACGCGGCCGACCTCGAGGGCAAGAAGATCGGCATCCCCGGCGACGGCGGTTTCGGCATCTACTCCGTCGCCCTCGCGCTGGAGTCGGCCGGCCTCAGCACCGACGACGTCGAGCTCGTGAACCTGAGCCCCGGCGACATCCCCGCCGCCCTCTCCAACGGCTCGATCGACGCGAGCTGGTCCATCGAGCCGATCTCCTCCGCCGTCGTGGCGCAGAAGATCGGACACGAGATCCTCCCCATCGACTATCACGCCGGCGTCGAGCTGGGCGCCATGGTCTTCAACACCGCCTACGTCGAGAAGCACCCCGCCGCCGTCACGGCCTTCACCGCCGCCTACCTCAAGGCCGTCAAGGAGCTCGCAGACGGCGGCTGGGACGACCCCGCGACGCAGAAGATCATCGCCGAGTACACCGATCTCCCGGTCGAGACCCTGACCTCGATCGCCCTCACCACCCAGGACCCGAGCGGCGCGGTGGACTGGAAGGACGTGGCACGTCAGGAGCAGTTCTTCCGCGACCGCGGCGCACTCGAGTTCGAGGGCGACTCCAGCATCGAGGACATCTACCGCAAGGACCTCCTCGACAAGGCCATCGCGCTCGCGGACAGCGGCGACCTGTCCGGCGGTAAGTGAGCGGCCTGAGCGTTCGGGGACTCTGGAAGGCGTATCCGAACGCGGACAGGAAGGGCGAGCTGCTCGTCGCTCTGCAGGACATCGACCTGGAGATCGGCGATCACGAGTTCGTCTGCGTGCTCGGTCCCTCCGGATGCGGCAAGAGCACGCTGCTGCGCATCGCGGCGGGCCTCGAGAAGCCGAGCCTCGGCGAGTACACGACCTCCAGCCGTCCATCGGTGGTGTTCCAGGAGCACGGGGTGTTCCCGTGGCTCACGGTCGCCCAGAACATCGGGTACCCGCTGAAGCTGCGCGGCCTGTCCAAGACGCAGCGGGCCGAACGGGTCGAGCAGCTGCTCGACCTGGTGGGGCTCTCCGACTTCGGCGGGTACTACCCCGCGCAGATCTCCGGCGGGATGCGCCAGCGCACCTCGGTCGCCCGCGCCCTCGCCGACGACGGCGGCCTGTTGCTCATGGACGAGCCCTTCGGGGCGCTCGACGAGCAGACGAGGGTGGCGCTGCAACAGGAGCTGCTGCAGATCTGGGAGTCGACCTCCAAGGCGGTCATGTTCATCACGCACAGCGTCGATGAGGCGCTCATGCTCGCCGACCGCGTCGTGGTGATGTCCCATCGCCCCGGTCGCATCATCGACCACATCGAGGTGCCGTTCGGGCGCCCCAGGGACATCGCGAGCCTGCGCCGCGACAGCCGCTACGGGGAGATCACCGACCGGCTGTGGAACCTGCTCGAGCACGGCGCAGAGACGGAGACGGCACGATGAGCACGATCGCGGATGCCGAGACCGAGGCGCTGCTGAAGCAGGCCGTCGAGGCCGAGCGCGGCTCCCCCTGGGTGCGACGCCTCGGCCCGTACACACCGGTGCTGATCCTCGTCATCTGGGAGCTGTGCAGCCGCACCGGCGTGCTGGACCCGCGTTTCTTCCCCGCTCCCACCTCGATCGTGTCGACCTTCTTCACCCTGCTGATGTCGGGCGTGCTGATCGAGAACATCGGGATGACGCTCTCGCGCATCGCGGTCGGCTTCGTCATGGGCGCGATCCCGGGCATCGCCCTCGGCATCCTGCTCGGATCGGTTCGGACCCTCCGGCTGCTGCTCGACCCGATCTTCTCCAGCCTGCTCCCGGTGCCGAAGGTGGCGATCTTCCCGCTCCTGCTGCTCATCTTCGGGCTGGGCGAGACGAGCAAGTACGTCATCGTCGCCATCGGCGTCTTCTTCTACCTGCTCTTCAACACGCTCAGCGGCGTGCTGCAGACGCCGCCGCTGTTCAACGACGTCGCGACCGCCAACGGCGCGACGCGCCTGCAGCGCTGGCTCACGGTGTCGTTCCCCTACGCGCTGCCGTCGATCTTCACGGGCATCAAGCTCGCCACCGGCGGGGCCTTCGTCATCATCGCCGCGTCGGAGTTCGTGGGAGCCAACAGCGGACTGGGCTACATGATCTGGAGCTCGTGGGGCACGTTCGCCGTCTCGAAGATGTACGTCGGCATCGTCACCATCTCGGTGCTCGGCTACGGCGCGACAGCGCTGTGGGCTCTGCTGGAGCGCCGCGTCGTGCCCTGGGTCACGTACTGATGAGCACCGACGCGCTCGCCCTGCATGCCGATCTGCGTCGGGTGCTGGAACAGGCGGCACCCGGCGTGTCCGCGGCGGATCTCGACCTCGCAGCGCTGTGGCTCGTGCAGGCCGAGCTCCTCGGCCTGCACGAGTTCGGCGTACGGATGCTCGACAGGGATCTCGACCGTCTCGGCGAGGTCCGCCCCGAGGCTCCGGTGACCTCGCCGGCGCCCATCGGGTCGATCGACGCCTCCGGCCTTCCCGGAGTCGTGGCGCTGGCGGCGGCGGTGCGCACGGCACGCGAGAGCGTTCGCGCACACGGCGTCGCGATCATCGGCATCCGCGAGGTCGGAGCGCTCGGCATCCTCGGCACGGCCGTGCGCACCCTCGCCGACGACGGAGCGGTGGCCATCGCGTCCGCGCAGTCGCGCCCGTTCGTGGCGCCGTGGGGGGCGACGACGGCGGCCATCGGCACGAACCCCGTCGCCATCGCGGTGCCGCGCGACGACGCCCCGCCGCTCGTGCTCGACTACGCCACCTCTCCCCTCACGCTGGCCGCCGTACGGCAGGCCGCGCAGCGCGGCGAGCACCTCCCCGCAGGCGTCGCCGCCGATTCCTCCGGCGCGCCGACGCTCCTTCCCACCGAGGTCGCCGCTCTCCTCCCCGACAGCCTGACCGGCTCGCTCACCGGGTTGCTGGTCGAGGCCCTCGCCGGGGTGGCGACGGGCGGACGCCGCCCGGAGGCCGCCGACGGCGCACGCGGCGCCATCGTCATCGCCTTCGATCCGGCACGTGCCGGAGGGACGGACGCCGCCGCCTCGGCGACACGGCTCGCCGCGGACTGGACGGCGGCGGGCGGCCATCTGCCCGCACGGTTCGACACGCTGCCGTCGAGCGTCGACGCCCTGTCCGAGCCTCTCGACCTCGACGCCCCGGACCTCGCCCACCTGCAGGCCCGCCTCGAAGGACCGACCGAGTGACCGGGCTGAGGCTCCTCGTCGACCCCGTCGACGCTCCGCTGTGGGAGCGTCGGTCGATCACCGTCGAGGGCGCAGTGCCCGGCTCGCTCGTCACCGTGCGCGCCACTACGCCCCGAGACGGCGGAGCCTGGGCCGCGCAGGCGACCTTTCTCGCGGACGCCCTCGGACGGATCGATCTCGACGCCGACGCCCCGGTCTCCGGCGACTACCGCACCGCCGATGCCATGGGCCTGTTCTGGGCCCAGCGCCCCGAGCCGGGGACGACGGGCACCGCCCACCCCTCGGACCCGGCGCGTCCGCTCATCACGACGCTGGTCGCGCGTGCGGAGCCGGGGACCGGCCATCACGACGCACCCCCGGCCAGACCCGACGGCGACACCGCGGAGGTCACCCAGCGGCTGCTCGTGGACGGCATCGCGCGAACGGAGGTCTGTGAGCGGGGTCTCGTCGGCACCCTCTTCCGCCCGGATCTCGACGGCCCCCTTCCGACGGTGATCGTCATGAACGGCTCGGGCGGGGGCGTCAACGAGGCCAGGGCCGCGCTGTACGCCTCCCGTGGCATCCAGGCGTTCGCGCTCGGCTACTTCCGCGCCCCCGGCCTCCCCCGGTACATCTCCCGCACCCCGCTCGAGTACTTCGAGACCGCCCTGGACCACGTGATCGAGCGTTTCGATCCCGCCGGCGGCCGCCCCGTGGTGAGCGGTCAGTCCCGCGGCGGCGAGCTGTCCCTGCTGCTCGCGGCGACCTACCCCGAGCGCATCCTGGGCGCGGTCGCCTTCGTGCCGGGGGCGTTCGTCTTCGGCGCCCAGGGTGCCGCCGACCCCGCGGAGGGGTGGGACGGCCCCGCGTGGACGCACCGCGGAGAGCCTCTCGAACACCTGTGGCACGACAACGCCGGGGTCACCTGGCAGCCGTGGAACGACGAGCCCGCGCCCGACCGCCACCGCGACGTGTACGTCGACGGCCTCCGCGACCACGACCTCGCGGCGGCCTCGCGCATCCCGATCGAACGGTTCGCCGGTCCCGTCGCCTGCGTCTCGGGACTGGACGACCGCGCCTGGCCGTCGAGCATGGCCTCGCGCCAGGTGTTCGCCGCCCTGGTCCGCCATGGCCACGACTCCGAGCGCCTGCACCTCGACTACGAGGACGCCGGCCACGGCATCGACCTCCCCCACCTCCCCGCGACCGACATCGACCGCGTGCACCCCGTCTCCGGCGTGCACTACTCCAACGGCGGCACGCCGCGCGGCAACGCCCGCGCCGGAGCCGACTCGTTCGAGGGAGTCGTGGCGTTCATCCACCGCGCCGCAGCCGCGGCATCCGACATCCCGCCCCACACGAAGGACGACGACAATGACCGCTGACGAACACCTCGCAGGACAGTGGCTCGAGTGGCGCCACTCCCGCATCTCCGAACTCTCCCGCCCCTACGGATGGACCGCCCTGGTGGCGCAGCACTGGCTCCGCGACGGCGACGCGGGTGTCGTGCTCGACGGCCTCCCCGGCACCTGGGGCGTGGCCGGCGGCAAGGTCCTGTACACGGCCCCCGCCGAGGGAGACAACCTCGTGGTCGACGGCGAGTACGCGTCCGGCACGGTCGAGATCGTGCCGGGTCGCAACCAGACCTACGGCCACGGTCGCAGCGTGCCGGTGTACCACGGCGTGCGCGAGGTCGAGACGATCCCCCGCACGACCGACGACGGCGACAGCGTCTTCGCCGTGCGCGTGCGCGACCCTCGCGAGTCCGCCCGCAAGGACTTCTCCGGTCTCGCGGCGTACGACTACGACCCCGCCTGGCGCCTGCCTGCCGTCTTCACGCCCGCGCCCAGAGAGGATGTCGAGCAGGTGACGGTCGAG
Organism: Microbacterium hydrocarbonoxydans; assembly: GCA_040395495.1. GTDB lineage: Bacteria > Actinomycetota > Actinomycetes > Actinomycetales > Microbacteriaceae > Microbacterium > Microbacterium hydrocarbonoxydans_D. The sequence continues at coordinate 16,587 of JBEBQG010000016.1, forward strand.
ACCGGTGTGCGGGAGACCACGGCGCGCATCGGCGTGCTGTCGTTCGAGCTCGACGGACGCACGCACGAGCTGGCGCTGATCGGCAAGGACGCGGCGTACGGCGTGCAGCCCGTCGCCCACATCCGCGACCTCACGAGCGGACGCACCACCTACGGCGCAGGCCGCGTCGTGGAGCTGCAGTTCGCCGACGAGGCGGGCGAGCGCATCGACTGGATCGACTTCAATTACCTCACGGCGCTCCCGTGCGCGTTCACGAACTTCGTGACCTGCCCGCTGCCGCCCGCCCAGAACCACCTGGATGTCGAGGTGCTCGCCGGCGAGCTGAAGCCCGCGGTCGCCATCGATCGGGTGCTGACCTTCCAGAGCACCTGATCCGAGCGCGGCGCTGTCAGGCGCCGGTGCGCCAGCCGTACCGGCGCGACAGCGCCTCCGCGACGCGTCCGAACCGGCGTGTGTCGAGCACGGCGGCCTCACGTCGCAGCCCGCGCTCGTGCACGCTGTAGAGCTGCTCGACGTCGACCCATGACTCCCGCCCCTGGGAGTCCCACGCTCCGGTGCCGATCGACAGGAAGTCGCGATCGCCGTCGTGCGCCTTGCTCGTCATCCGCACCGCGTAGACCCGAGAGGCCGACTGGCGCCCGATCACGAGAACGGGGCGATCCTTGCCCCGTCCGTCGTTCTCCTCGTACGGCACCCACGTCCAGATGATCTCGCCCGCGTCCGGCGCGCCGTCGCGCTGAGGCGCGTAGGCGATCCGGAGATCTCCGATGCGGTCGGGGTCGATCCGGCGCGTCTCCGTGCTCGACGCCCTGCCGGGCTCGACAGGCGCATCGGACGGCGCCGGGGTCTCTCCGCCGTCGGTCCTCAGGCGGGCCCTCGGGCGTGCCGGCGCACCTCCGGCACCCGTCGAGCGTCCTGAGCCGAAGGCCTTCAGCACGATGTCCAGGAGCGCGGTGAGGATGCCGTTCGAGTTCGCCACCCGCTCACCCTAGCCGCTCCGAACCCGCGCACGCGCACCACGGGGCGCTCCGGTCGGAGCGCCCCGTGGTGTCCCAGCGACTCAGGCGTCCGCGAGGGCGTAGCCCTCCTCGCCGTGGACGACCAGGTCGACGCCGGCGATCTCGTCCTCGCTCGTGATGCGGAACCCGATCGTCTTCTCGATCGCGAAGCCGATGACGTAGGCCACGACGAACGAGTAGACCAGCACGCCCACCGCAGCGATCGCCTGCACCACCAGCTGACGGGCGTCGCCGCCGACGAACAGTCCCGTCCCGGTGGCGAAGAGGCCGAGGTAGAGCGTGCCGAACAGTCCGCCGACCAGGTGGATGCCCACCACGTCGAGCGAGTCGTCGAAGCCGAGTCGGAACTTCAGCTCGACGGCGATCGCGCAGAGCACCCCGGCCAGTGCGCCGAGCAGGAGCGCCCAGCCCGGGGTCAGGTTCGCACAGGCCGGTGTGATGGCGACCAGACCCGCCACGGCGCCCGACGCCGCGCCGACCGACGTCGCCTTGCCGTCCTTGATGCGCTCGACGAGGATCCACCCCAGGATCGCGGCGGCCGTGGCACCCAGGGTGTTGATGCCGATCAGGCCGACGCCGCCCATGTCCTCGGCAAGCCACTCGGCGCCCGCGTTGAACCCGAACCATCCGAACCAGAGCAGCGCGGCGCCGAGCAGGGTCAGCGGCACGTTGTGCGGCTTCAGGATGCCCTTCTGGAAGCCGATGCGCTTGCCGAGCACCAGGGCCAGCGCCAGCGCCGCCGCACCCGCGTTGATGTGCACGGCGGTGCCGCCGGCGTAGTCGATGACCGAGATGCCGCTGTCCTCGCCGAACAGCGCGGTGCCGAGGTTCATGATCCACCCTCCGCCCCAGACCCACGCGGCGACCGGGAAGTACCCGACCGTCGCGAAGACGCCGGCGAAGATCAGCCACGAGCCGAACTTGGCGCGATCGGCGATGGCGCCGGAGATCAGCGCCACCGTGATGATCGCGAAGGTCGCGCCGTAGGCGACGCCGATCAGGGCGACGTTCGCCCCCTCCCCCGATGAGAGGCTGCTGAGGCCGAAGTCGGCGAACGGGTTGCCCGCGAACTGCAGCGGGCTGCCGACCGTGCTCATCGAGTATCCGAAGAGGATCCAGAGCACGGCGACGAGTCCGATCGAGCCGAAGCTCATCATCATCATGCTGACGACGCTCTTGGCCTTGACCAGACCTCCGTAGAAGAACGCGACGCCGGGCGTCATGAGGAGGACGAGGGCGGTGGCGGTGATCGCCCAGGAGATGTTGCCTGGTGCATCCATGTGTGAACCTCACATTCGGGAAACTGTGAGGTTCAGTGTGGCGACGCCCCGTTTCGGGGATTCGCGAGCTGTGTTGCGGCGACGTTACGGGAGCGGTCCCCGTGTGAACATCGCGTTACGACGGGTCAGCGCTCGGCGTGCGTGAGGGCGTTCAGTCGCGAGACGGCCCGGAGGTACTTCTTGCGGTAGCCGCCGCCGAGCATCTCCTCGCTGAACACCTGATCAAGGCTCACGCCCGTCGCCGCGATCGGGATCTGCGCGTCGTACACCCGGTCGACGAATGCGACGAACCGCAGTGCCTCCGACTGGTCGGTGAGCACGTGCACGTCGCGGAGGCCGACGAGGTCGAGTCCCGTGATCACACGCAGGTAGCGCGAGGGGTGCACGCGGGCGAGGTGGCGGATGACGTCGTCGAAGGCGTCGTCCGACGCGGTGCCCGCTGACGACGTGTCGGCGATCGCTGCCGCGTACTCCTCATCGGACGACACCACGGCGTGCCCGTCGAGCGCGCGCTGACGGAAGTCGACGCCGTCGATGCGCAGCGTCTGGAAGCTGTCGGACATCGCGTGGATCTCGCGCAGGAAGTCCTGAGCGGCGAACCGTCCCTCGCCCAGCGCGTTCGGCGGGGTGTTGGACGTCGCGGCGAGTCTGGTGCCCGTCGGCACGAGTTCGCCGAGCAGCCGGGTCATGACCATGGTGTCGCCGGGGTCGTCGAGCTCGAACTCGTCGATGCAGAGCAGGTCGGCGCCCTTGAGCAGGTCCACCGTGTTCTTGTAGCCGAGAGCGCCGACGAGCGCCGTGTACTCGATGAACGATCCGAAGTACTTCCGTCGCGCGGGCATGGCGTGGTAGATCGAGGCGAGGAGGTGGGTCTTGCCGACGCCGAAGCCGCCGTCGAGATAGACGCCCGGCTTCATCTCCGGTTCCTTCTTGGCGCGGCTGAACAGACCGCCGCGCTTCACCGGACCACCGCCGCGTCCTGCGAAGCGGATCAACGTCTCCTTCGCCTCCTCCTGGGAGGGATAGGCCGCGTCCGCCCGATAGCTGTCGAACGTCGCCCCGTCGAACTGCGGCGGCGGCACGAGGCTGGCCAGCATCTCGGGACCGGTGACGGTGGGCTGGCGCTCGGTCAGGTGCACGACGCCGGAGCGGCTCGCTGTGTCAGTCATCGGATTTTCCTGTGTCGAAGTCTTACGAATCCGGTGCCCGGGGGTGCAGCGGGGATCTATCGTCGAAGGGACGGCTCCACATTACGCCGTCGGCACACCCCTCATCGCCTCCTCACCCCCTGGAGATCCCGTGGCCATCGAGTTCGATTCCTCCTCGTCCAAGTTCGCCGAGTACGCCGAGCCCGGCCGCCTGGTCACCACCGAGTGGCTCGCCGCGCACCTGGGCGAACCCGGACTCGTCGTGGTGGAGTCCGACGAGGACGTGCTGCTCTACGAGACGGGCCACATCCCCGGCGCGGTGAAGGTCGACTGGCACACCGAGCTCAACGACCCCGTCGTGCGCGACTACGTCGACGGGGAGGGCTTCGCGGCCCTGCTCGGCCGCAAGGGCATCTCACGCGACGACACCGTGGTGATCTACGGCGACAAGAACAACTGGTGGGCCGCCTATGCGCTCTGGGTCTTCTCGCTCTTCGGCCACGAGGACGTCCGTCTGCTCGACGGCGGCCGCGACCGGTGGATCGCCGAGGGACGCGAGCTCACCAGGGAGGCCGCCGGTCGCCCCGAGACCGAGTACCCGGTCGTCGAGCGCGACGACTCCGTCATCCGCGCCTATAAGGAAGACGTGCTGGCGCACCTCGGCAAACCCCTCATCGACGTGCGCTCGCCCGAGGAGTACAGCGGAGAGCGCACCAGCGCTCCGGCCTACCCCGAGGAGGGCGCACTTCGCGCAGGGCACATCCCCACGGCGCAGAGCGTGCCGTGGGCGAAGGCCGTCGCCGAGGACGGCGGGTTCAAGACGCGCGCCGAGCTGGACGCGATCTACCGCGACGGGGCCGGCCTCTCAGACGGCGACCCGGTGGTGGCCTACTGCCGCATCGGCGAGCGGTCCAGCCACACCTGGTTCGTGCTGAAGCACCTGCTCGGATTCGAGGACGTGCGCAACTACGACGGGTCGTGGACCGAATGGGGCAGCGCCGTGCGCGTCCCCATCGTCACAGGTTCGGAGCCCGGCTCGCTCTGACCGTGGGAAAATGGCGGGGATGAGCACACCCAGCGTCCCCGACACCCTCGCCGAGATCCGCGACACGTTCCTGGAGACTCCGGATTCCGATCGTCTGCTGCTCCTCCTGGAGTTCGCCGACGAGCTTCCTCCCGTGTCCGACGAGGTGGCGAGCCACCCCGAGATATACGAGCGCGTGGCCGAGTGCCAGTCCCCCGTCTACATCTCCGTCGAGGTCGACGACGGGATCGTCACGATGCACGCGACCGCGCCTCCCGAGGCGCCCACCACTCGCGGCTTCGCCAGCATCCTCGTCCAGGGGATCAGCGGGCTGACCGCCGACGAGGTGCTCGCGATCCCCGACGACTATCCGCAGTCGATCGGTCTCACCGCTCTCGTGTCGCCGCTGCGCATCAGCGGCATGACCGGGATGCTGATGCGGGCGAAGAACCAGGTCAGGCAGAAGCGCTGAAGCCCTGCGCCGACAGCCAGTCCGTGATCGCACCCGTCCAGGCGTCCTGGTCGTAGTTCCACAGCTTGGTATGACGGGCCACCGTGAACCGCGGCATCGTGACGAGGTCGGGCCGCGCCTCCTGCAGCGCGTGCGATGCGTCGGAGGGCACGAACCCGTCGTCGTCGCTGTGCAGCACGAGGATCGGCGTCCGGAGCTCCGACGAGCGGGCCACCATGTCGAGACGATCGAAGGAGATGGCGTCGTCCGCCCCGCTCAGACGCGCCGTGAACGGCACCTCGAGAGCCCCCATGGCCAACTCGGGCAGCGGCGCTCGCACGCGCGACTGCGCCGCCTGGAAGCGCAGCACGCTGCGCCAGTCGACCACGGGAGACTCCAGGATGAGGCCGGCGATGCGGTCGCGGTTGCCGGAGCTCACGGCAGCCTGCAGCGAGACGGCGCCGCCCATCGACCATCCCATGAGGATCACGCGCTCGGCGCCGTGCCGCAGGGCGTAGGCGATCGCCGCGTCGACATCGCGCCACTCGGAGGCTCCGAGGGCGTACGCGCCCGCTCGGCTGCGCGGCGCCTCGCCGTCGTTGCGGTACGAGACGACGAGATTCGGAAGTCCGGCGGCGTGCAGCACGGGCACGGCCCGCAGGCACTCCGCGCGCATCGCACCGCGTCCGTGCACCTGGATCACCCAGGTGGATGACGACCCGGGGAAGAACCAGGCGGGGCACGGTCCGGCGGGAGAGCCGATGAGCACGTTCTCCCAGCGCAGGTGCAGCTCGGCGGGCGAGGAGTAGTACCAGCCGCTGAACGTCGCCTCGCGATCGACCCTCGCCCCCGGCTCGATCTGGGTGAGGAGCTTGCGGCGCACCGTGCTCGCATCGGCGCTGAGCACCGCACCGAGCTTGACGTAGCCGTACGTCCCGGTGGTGAACAGGCCGTATCGGCCGGGGAGCTCCGAGTCGAGGGTGCGCTGCAGCTCGATGGTCTGCGCACCGGTGTCGATCGCGAGGATCGTGGTGTCGGTCGTCCGCCTCGTCGGCGTGACGACACGCCGCGCGGCACCGAACACGAGCAGCGCGAGCGCCGCGCCGAGCGCGAGCAGGGCGGGGACGAGGAACGCAACGGCGTGCCTGAGACTCTTCATCGCCTCCTGACTCTAGCCTGTTGCCGTGACCGCTCAGCCCGATGCCGGGACAGAATTCGACGCCGCCGTGGCCGAACTGCGTGACACCGCCTTCCGTGCGGACATCACCGTTCGGGAGATCGCCACGCCCCAGGGCCTCGCCCCGTTCGCGATCGCGCTCGCCGCAGACGTGCGCCCGGATGACGACGGGGAGTCCGTGTACGGTACCGGGCGCTTCGTGCTGCTGCACGATCCGGATGCCCCGTCCGCCTGGGACGGCACCTGGCGTATCGTGCTCTTCGCGCAGGCGCCGCTGGAGTCCGAGATCGGCACCGACCCCCTTCTCGCCGATGTCACCTGGTCGTGGCTCGTCGACGCCCTGGACTCCCGCGACGCCGTCTATCACTCCGCGTCCGGGACGTCGACCAAGACGCTGTCCAAGGGGTTCGGCGGCCTCGCGATCGAAGGCGACGGCGCACAGATAGAATTGCGGGCGTCCTGGACACCCGAAGGCCCCTTCCGACCGCACGTCGAAGCATGGGCCGAACTGGTGGGAATGCTGGCGGGTCTTCCGCCCGGATCCGAGGGCATCGCCGTGATCGGCGCGCGAAAGGCTGCACGTGACTGAATACTCCGTGATCTCGGATGCCGAGGAGTTCCTCGCGGCGTGCGCCGCACTGGCTGACGGGACCGGCCCCGTGGCTGTCGACGTCGAGCGCGCGTCGGGCTTCCGCTACTCGCAACGCGCCTACCTCGTGCAGGTCTTCCGCCGCGGTGCCGGCGTCTTCCTCTTCGACCCTCCCGCGATCGGCGACTTCGCCCCGCTGCAGGCGGCCATCGGCGACGTCGAGTGGGTGTTCCACGCGGCGAGTCAGGATCTGCCGTCGCTGCGCGAGCTCGACCTGCTCCCCCAGACGCTGTTCGACACCGAGCTCGCCTCGCGTTTGCTGGGCCACGAGCGCGTCGGCCTCGCCGCCGTCGTCGAGAGCACCCTCGGCATCACGCTCAAGAAGGAGCACTCCGCCGCCGACTGGTCGACCAGGCCGCTGCCCGCCGCATGGCTCGAGTACGCCGCGCTCGACGTGCTCCACCTCATCGACGTGCAGGAGGCGTTGCAGGCGGAGTTGGAAGAGCAGGGCAAGACGGAGTTCGCCGCCGAGGAGTTCGCCGCGACGCTCAGCCGTCCGCCCAAGCCTCCTCGCGAGGACCCGTGGCGACGGCTCAGCGGGCTGCACCAGGTGCGCGGAGCCCGCAACCTCGCCGTGGCGCGGGAGCTGTGGCACGCGCGTGAGGCCTTCGCACAGGAGCAGGACGTCTCCCCCGGGCGCCTCGTGCCCGACCGCTCGCTCGTCGCTGCGGTGCTCGCCAACCCGCAGAGCAAGTCGGCGCTCGCGGCCACGAAGGACTTCCAGGGACGCGCGAGCCGCACCCAGATCGACCGCTGGTGGCAGGCGATCGTCGACGGACGCGCGAGCCAGGAGCTCCCGCGGGAGCGGGTGCCCAGCGATGCCCTGCCGCCACCCCGCGCCTGGGCCGACCGCAACCCGGAGGCGGATGCGCGCCTGAAGGCCGCCAGGCCCGTGGTGGAGGCGATCGCCGAGGATCTGGGGATGCCGACGGAGAACCTCTTGACTCCGGAGTTCCTCCGCCGCGTCTCCTGGGATCTGCCCGGGACGACCGCGGAGGACATCGGGGCGGCGCTCGCCGCGCTCGGCGCTCGCCCGTGGCAGATTGCACAGACTGCACAGAAGATCGCCGCCGCCTTTGTAGAGGCCGCGCAATCGCCCGACGAGACGTCCGCGACCGCTTCGTAGGTTCGATCCAACCGATTCCTCCCGGTCCGGCGGGCCTTCCTAGACTGAGGTCACCGCACAAACTTGGAGGCAGAGTGGCCGAGATCTCGGACGTCTATTTCGTCGATGGGGTGCGCACCCCCTTTGGGCGCGCCGGCGAAAAGGGCATGTACTGGAACACCCGCGCTGATGACCTCGCCGTGAAGGCGACCATCGGCCTGATGGAGCGCAACGCGGCCGTCCCGGCCGACCGCATCGACGACGTCGCGATCGCTGCGACCAGTCAGACCGGCGACCAGGGGCTCACCCTCGGCCGCTCCGTCGCGATCCTCGCGGGTCTTCCGCAAACGGTTCCCGGACTCGCCGTCGAGCGCATGTGCGCCGGCGCGATGACGAGCGTCACGACCATGGGCGCCTCGATCGGCGTCGGCATGTACGACTTCGCCCTGGCGGGTGGCGTCGAGCACATGGGTCACCACCCCATCGGCGGCAACGCCGATCCGAATCCCCGCTTCGTCGCCGAGCGCATGGTCGACCCCGGCGCGCTGAACATGGGCGTCACGGCGGAGCGCATCTTCGACCGCTTCCCGCACCTCACCAAGGAGCGCTCCGACCGCTTCGGCATGCTGAGCCAGCACAAGGTGCAGGCGGCCTATGACGCCGGCAAGATCCAGCCCGACCTCGTGCCGGTCGCGATCAAGGATGCCGAGGGCGCCTGGGGCCTCGCCACGGAGGACGAGGGCCGCCGCCCGCAGACCACCATGGAGGACCTTGCCGCGCTGAAGACGCCGTTCCGTCCGCACGGGCGCGTCACCGCCGGCACCTCCTCGCCCCTCACCGACGGGGCGACCATGTCGCTGCTCGCCGGCGGCGGTGCGGTCAAGGAGTTCGGCCTCGCGCCGAAGATGCGCATGGTGTCGTTCGCGTTCGCGGGCGTACAGCCCGAGATCATGGGCATCGGCCCGATCCCTTCGACCGAGAAGGCGCTGAAGAAGGCCGGCCTGCAGATCTCCGACATCGGGCTCTTCGAGCTCAACGAGGCGTTCGCCATCCAGGTGATCTCGCTGCTCGACCACTTCGGCATCGCCGACGACGACCCCCGCGTCAACCAGTGGGGCGGCGCCATCGCCCTCGGCCACCCGCTCGCGGCATCCGGCGTTCGCCTGATGATCCAGCTCGCGGCGCAGTTCGCCGAGCGTCCGGACGTGCGCTACGGCCTGACGGCCATGTGCGTCGGCCTCGGCCAGGGCGGCTCGGTCATCTGGGAGAACCCGCACTACGACGGCAAGAAGCGCAAGTAAGGATCCGCGGAATGACGAACTACGAACAGATCGACTTCTCGCCCATCCAGGCCCTCACCGAGGGAGAGGTCGTCACCCACTCCCCCGTGCGCGACATCCGTCTCGCCTCGGGCAAGGTGCTCGCCCTGATCACGCTCGACAACGGCCGTGACCACACCCGTCCGAACACGCTCGGACCCGCCACGCTGACCGAGCTCGGCGAGACCCTCGACGGGCTGAAGGCGCGCGCGTCCGCGGGCGAGATCCAGGCGGTCGGCATCACCGGCAAGCAGTACATCCTCGCCGCCGGCGCCGACCTGTCCGACATCTCCAGGGTCGGCTCGCGCGACAACGCGAGGCTCATCGCCCAGCTCGGACACAAGGTGCTCGGCAAGCTCGGAGACCTCGGAGTGCCCTCCTTCGCGTTCATCAACGGCCTCGCGCTCGGCGGCGGGCTGGAGATCGGCCTCAACTCGACGTACCGCACGGTCGACGCGTCGGCGGCCGCGATCGCGCTCCCCGAGGTGTTCCTGGGCATCATCCCGGGCTGGGGCGGCGCCTACCTGCTGCCGAACCTCATCGGCATCGAGAACGCCCTCGAGGTGGTGATCTCCAACCCGCTCAAGCAGAACCGTATGCTCAAGCCGCAGCAGGCGTTCGACCTGGGCGTCGTCGATGCGATCTTCCCCGCGGCGAACTACCTCGAGAACTCGCTGGCCTGGGCCGACGCGGTGCTCGGCGGCAAGAAGGTGGAGCGCAAGAACGAGCCGGGCAAGATCGAGCGGCTCACCAAGTGGCCCATCGCGATCAAGATGGCCCGCGGCATGCTCGAGTCCAAGATCGGCACCGTGCCGAAGTCGCCGTACGCGGCCCTCGACCTGCTCGACAAGGCCAAGAGCGGCACGAAGGCGGAGGGTTTCGCCCGCGAGGACGAAGCGCTGGCCGAGCTCGTGACCGGCGATCAGTTCGCCGCGTCGATGTACGCGTTCGACCTGGTGCAGAAGCGCGCGAAGCGCCCTGTCGGCGCACCGGACAAGACACTCGCGAAGAAGGTGACGAAGGTCGGCATCATCGGCGCCGGCCTCATGGCGAGCCAGTTCGCCCTGCTCTTCGTGCGCAAGCTGCAGGTGCCCGTGCTCATCACCGACCTCGACCAGGCGCGCGTCGACAAGGGCGTCGCCTACATCCACGAGGAGATCGGCAAGCTGGAGGCCAAGGGCCGTCTCGACGGCGACACCGCCAACAAGCTGCGCTCGCTCGTCACCGGCACGACCGACAAGTCCCTCTACGCCGACTGCGACTTCGTCATCGAGGCGGTGTTCGAGGAGGTCGGCGTCAAGCAGCAGGTGTTCGGCGAGATCGAGAAGATCATCGCCGAGGACGCGATCCTCGCGACCAACACCTCGTCGCTGTCCGTCGAGGAGATCGGATCGAAGCTCGCGCACCCCGAGCGCCTGGTCGGCTTCCACTTCTTCAACCCGGTGGCGGTCATGCCGCTGATCGAGATCGTGAAGACGTCGTCGACGACGGATGCCGCGCTGTCCACCGCGTTCGTGGTGGCGAAGGGCCTGGGCAAGAACGCGGTGCTCACCGCCGACGCCCCCGGGTTCGTCGTGAACCGCCTGCTCGCCAAGGTCATGGGCGAGGCCGCGCGTGCGGTGTACGAGGGCACGCCGGTCGCCGACGTCGAGAAGGCGTTCGCCCCTCTCGGCCTGCCGATGGGCCCGTTCCAGCTCATCGATCTCGTCGGCTGGAAGGTCGCCGCCCACGTGCAGGACACGATGGTGCACGCCTTCCCCGACCGTTTCTACGCCAATGAGAACTTCCACGCTCTCGCCGAGCTGGATGCGGTCGTCGAGAAGGACAAGGGCGGCCGGGTGACCGGCTGGACCAAGCAGGCCGAGAAGGTCATCAAGCCGGCCATCGGCAACACGCCGGCGGTGGCGGCGACGATCCTCCAGCGGGTGCAGGACGGCCTGGCCACCGAGATCAAGCTGATGCTGGACGAGGGCGTCGTGCCGGAGGTCGAGGACATCGACCTGTGCCTCATCCTCGGCGCCGGCTGGCCGTTCATCGACGGCGGCGCCTCGCCCTACCTCGACCGCGAGGGTGCATCGGAGCGGGCCTTCGGCGGCTCGTTCCACACGCCGCAGATCCGGGGTATCGAGCAGCGCTGACCCCGTCGCGACAGAAGACCCCGCCGAGCTCCTCCCGAGCACGGCGGGGTCTTCCCGTTACGGGATCGATCCCCGCGTCAGAGCGAGGACTGCGGCGGCCGCGCGTCGTGTTCTCCGTGCCGCGGCCAGTACGACAGGGCACGCTCTGCCAGTGCGGTGATCGTGAGAGACGGGTTCACCCCGGGGTTCGCCGGCACCGCCGCGCCGTCGACGACGTGCAGGCCCTCGTGCCCCCACACCCGGTTGTACCGATCGATCACGCCGTCCGCCGGGGACGCCGAGATCACCGCTCCCCCGAGGAAGTGCGCGGTGAGCGGGATGCCGAACACCTCCGGCCACGATCCGCGCGCCTCCGCCGACACTCCGCCGTCGCGCTCGATGCGCGCGGCGATGGCGGTCGCCGCGGCGTGCGCCTGCGGCAGATGGCTGGGATTCGGCTCGCCGTGGCCCTGCGCACTCGTCATCACGAGACGTCCGAACCGACGGCGCAACGACAGCGTGAGCGAGTTGTCGGCCGTCTGCATCACCAGAGCGATGATGCCCCGCTCGCTCCAACGGTGCAGCGACGCCAGTCGGAACTGCCGGATGGGTGCCCGCAGCGCCCGCCCCGCGAGGCCGGCCAGGCGCGCGCCCAGGCCGCGGTCGCCCGGCACCATCACGGTCGCGAGCGCGCCCATGAGGTTGGAGCCGGGGCCATAGCGCACGTTCTCCACGTGCGTGCGCTCATCCACGTGGAACGAGGTCGTGATAGCGACGCCTCGTGCCAGCGCCAGTCCCTCCGGCACCCGGGTGGCGATGGCGCCGTCGAGCGCCTCCGAGTTCGTGCGCGTGAGGCGGCCCACCGCGTCGGAGACCCGCGGCAGCGCTCCGGAGTCCTTCATGCGGTGCAGCAGCTGCTGGGTGCCCCAGGTGCCGGCCGCCAGCACGACCTGGGCGGCTGTGACGGTGCGGCGGGAACGACGCACCCAGGCGCCGCTGCGCTCCGTGGTCACCGCGTATCCGCCGCCGGGCAGTTCGCGCACCTCCGTGACTGTGCGCAATGGCTCGATCCGCACCCCTCGGCGCTCCGCGAGGGCGAGGTAGTTCTTCATGAGGGTGTTCTTGGCGCCGACGCGGCATCCGACCATGCAGTTGCCGCAGAGCGTGCAGCCCGTGCGCTCAGGACCCTCACCGTCGAAGAACGGGTCGGCCGTGCGCTCCCCCGGCCGTCCGAACCAGACGCCGACGGGCGCGCGCCGGAACGTGTCGCCGACGCCGAGGTCGTCGGCGGCCCCCTTCATGATGCGCTCGACGGGCCCCGTGTGGGGGTAGTGCTCGACGACGCCCAGCATCCGCGTCGCCGTGTCGTAGTGCGGCGAGAGCTCCTCGTCCCAGTCGGCGATCCCGCGCCACTGCGGGTCCTCGAAGAACGCGGCGCCGGGCCGGTACAGCGTGTTCGCATAGTTCAACGAGCCCCCGCCGACACCGGCGCCCGCGAGGATCATCACGTGCGGCAGCCGATGGATGCGCTGCACGCCGAAGCACCCGATCCGGGGCGCCCAGAGATAGCGGCGCACGTTCCAGCTGGTCTTGGCGAAATCCTCGTCCTCGAAGCGTCGCCCCGCCTCGAAGACGCGCACCCGGTAGCCCTTCTCGGCCAGCCGCAGCGCGGCGACGGAGCCGCCGAAGCCCGAGCCGACGATGATCACGTCGTCATCGAAACCGCTCATTCCTGCCCTCCCTGGACCATCATCGTCAGCGCGCCCGGCAGCACCGAGATCGTGCATCGCGTCTCCCCCAGGCGCTCCCCGTCGGCGTAGACCACCAGGTCAGGGGCCGACACGGTCACCGTGCGCGCACGTCGATGCGACACCTCGGGACGCTCCAGGTGTGTGCCGCGCAGCAGTAGCGGGAAGAGCCGCAGCAGCCGCGCACGCCCCAGCGGTGCCACGTGCACGACATCGAGGAGGCCGTCGTCGGGGACGGCGCCCGCGCATACCGGCATCCCTCCGCCATAGCTCGACGTGCTGCCGACCGCGATGAGGGTGCCGGGCGACCTCGTCGCCGGCTCCCCGTCCACGGACAGCGTGAAGTCCACCGGCCTGAGCCGCAGCAGCTCGACGACCAGCGCCAGGTAGTACCGCAGGGCGCCGTGCGGCCAGCGCAGGCGGTTCGTGCGGTCGCTGACCTTCGCGTCGAACCCGAGCGCGGCGATGGTGAGGAACCGGCGCGTGCCGTCCGGAGTCACCACCATCCCGACGTCGATGGACCGCGGTGCGCCGGTGAGAGCCAGCTCCGCGGCTGCGACAGGCTCTCCGCGCGGGATGCCGAGAGCCCTGGCGAGGTCGTTGCCCGTGCCGGCCGGCACCAGCGTGACGGGAACCGACGTGGACAGCACGGTGTCGAGGACACCGGACAGCGTGCCGTCTCCGCCGATCACGACGAGCACGCGTGGCGACTCGGCCAGCGCCGCTCCGGCCAACTCGGCGGTCTCCGCGGCGCTGGAGCCGGTGTAGGTGCGCACCTCCGCTCCCCGGGCGCGCAGATGCGCCACGGCGGACTCGGAGACGTGGCGTCCCCTGCCCTTCCCCGCGAAGGGGTTCACGAGCACGGCGATGTGCTCTCCCATGTCAGACCGTCCGTTCCTCCGGGATCACGGCGCCCGGGTTCAGGATGCCGTGCGGATCGAGCTCGCGCTTGATGGCCCGGAGGATCCGGACGCCGGTGTCGCCGATCTCCTGCCCGAGCCACGCCGCATGGTCGCGACCGACCGCGTGGTGGTGGCTGATGGTACCGCCGGCGGCGATGATCGCGTCGTTGACACGCGCCTTGACCGGCTGCCACACGGTGAGGGGGTCGGCACGGACGCCGGCCAGCACTGTGAAGTACAGCGAGGCGCCCGTCGGGTAGATGTGCGACACATGGCACATCACGTAGGACCTCGCTCCCGCCTCGGAGAAACCGCCCTTCAGGGCCTCCTCGACCGCCGTCCGCAGGCGCGGGAGGTTCGACCAGGTGGTCGCCGTCTCCAGGGTCTCGCAGAACACGCCGGCATCCAGCAGCGAGTCGCGCAGGTACGGTCCGTCAAACCGACCGTGCAGCCACTCCTCCGCCGCTCCCTCACCCGCGGAGGTGCCTCCGGCTTCGGCGAGCAGAGCGCTCGTGCGGGCGCGCCGCGCGGAGATGTCCTCGCCCTCGTACACCGAGACGACGCTCGCGCCCTTGGCCAGCGCCCGGCCGATCTTGCCGACCTGGGCGAGGCTCACGGCGGTCTCGGCCTCGTCGGAGAGGCGGATGACCGTCGGTCCGCCGCCGTGCTGGGCGACGCGGCGCAGCCCGTCGGCCCCGCTGGCGAAGTCGGGGAACGACCACGACTCGAACACGCGGTCGCGCGGCACGGGGTGCACGCGCACACGCACCTCGGTGATGACGCCGAAGATGCCCTCGGAGCCGAGGAACACGCGAACCAGGTCGGGCCCCGCGGCGGACCCGGGCGACCGACCGAGCTCGATGTCGCCGGTGGGGGTCGCCACGCGGATGCCGGTCACCATGGTGTCGAAGCGTCCGTTGCCCGCGGAGTTCTGCCCCGACGACCGCGCCGCCGCGAACCCGCCGATCGTCGCGTAGCGGAAGCTCTGCGGGTAGTGGCCGAGCTCGAACCCGAGCGCCGCGAGCAGGCTCTCCGCCTCCGGTCCGCTGGTGCCCGCGGCCAGTACGGCCTCGCCGCTGATCTCGTCGAGTCCGAGCAGCCCCGACATGCGCCGCAGGTCCAGGCTCACGACGGCGTGGTGTGCGCCGCGCTCGGGATCGAGGGCGCCGACGACGCTGGTGCCTCCGCCGAACGGGACGACCGCGATGCCCCGTTCCACGGCGATCGCCAGGCACGCGGCGACCTCGGCGTGGTCGGAAGGGCGGACCACGGCGTCCGGGGTCTGCTGCGCGACCTCTCGGCGACGGAGGAGGTCGGGAGTCGAGCGACCACCGGCGTGCCGGATGCGCGCCTCGGGCGACAGGTCGACATGGTCGGCGCCGACTGCGGAGGCGAACGCCGCGATGTCGGCGTCGGTGGCGCGGCTCTCCTCGACGCGCACATCGGCGAGCTCGACGGCGGGCTGAGGCTTGCGGATGCGACCGAGCAACAGCGGCAGCAGGGTGCGCACGGCCAGCGGCAGGTCCTTGGCCTTGGCGGGATCGCCCCAGCCGTTCCATCTCATCGACGGGTCGGCGTCGGCCCTGTCTTCGTCTCGACTCATGCGTTACAGTGTGACACATCATGGAAGAACGTCAACCTCTCTGGGACGCGACCCAGGCCCGCATCCTCGACGCCGCCGACGCGCTGATCGCCCGCCGGGGCGTGCATGGCGTGACCATCGCCGAGCTCGCGCGACGCGCCGAGCTCAGCCGTCCGACGATCTACCGCAACTGGAGCGACGCCGATGACGTGGTCAGGGCCGCGCTGCTCCGGCGCATGAGCGGCATCCTCGACGGATTCCCCGAGCAGGCGCGGACCCGGGAAACGCTGGTCGCCGACGTGCTGCGCTTCATCTCCCTCTTCCGCGCCGATGCCGTGTACGCGCGACTCCTCGACGACGAGCCGGAGGCTTTCACCCGCTACACCCTGCAGCGCGTCGGCTCCAGCCAGCGGCTGATCCTGCGCTGGCTCTCCGCCGCCATCGCCCACGCCCAGCATGGCGGCACCGTACGCGGCGGGGAGCCTCAGGAGATCGCGGTGATGCTGCTGCTCATCGCACAGTCGGCCGTGCTGTCGCACGGGACGGTGGCCGAGCTGATCTCCGAACCCGCCTGGGAGCGCGAGCTGCGCACCGCTCTCGACGGGCTGCTGCGGCCGTGACCACGCACCCCTCCGCGCTCAACGCCCACCGCCGTGCGGCGGAGCTCGCACACGCCGCGGACGGCATCGCCGACATCCTCGTCGTCGGCGGAGGGATCACGGGCGTCGGCGTGGCACTCGACGCCGCGTCCCGTGGACTCGACGTGACCCTCGTCGAGGCGGAGGACCTCGCCTTCGGCACCAGCCGCTTCAGCTCGAAGCTCGTGCACGGCGGCCTCCGCTACCTCGCCACCGGCGACGTCGCCACCGCGCGCGAGAGCGCGATCGAACGCCACCTGCTGATGACCTCGATCGCCCCGCACCTCATCCGCCCGCTCGGCCAGTTGCTGCCGTTCAGCCCGGAGGTCTCCCTGCGTCAACGTGCGGCCGGAGGGGTGGGCATGGCGCTGGGCGACCTGTTGCGCATGCGGGCGAGGACGCCGCGCTCCGTGCTCCCGGCTCCGCGACCGGTGTCCGCACGCACCGCCCTGCGCTTGGCCCCCGCCCTCGCCCCTCGGCGGCTCCGCGGAGGGATGCTGTCGTACGACGGCCAGCTCGTCGACGACGCCCGCCTCGTCGCGACCGTCGCGCGCACGGCGGCGGCGCACGGGGCGCGGATCCTCACGCGGGTGCGGGTGCTGCAGCTCCGCGGCGACGGCGTCGCCGCGGAGGACGCCGTCACCGGACGGCGTCTCGAGCTCAGGGCACGGAGCGTCGTCAACGCCACGGGTGTGTGGGCGGGGTCGCTCGACGAGCAGATCCGTGTGCGCCCCAGCCGTGGCACGCACATCGTGCTGGACGCCGACGACCTCGGCGGACCCACGGCCGCGCTCACGATCCCGCACATCGGATCGATCAGCCGCTACGTGTTCGCCCTGCCGCAGCAGCACGGCCGCGTGGTGGTCGGCCTCACCGATGAAGACGCACCGGGGCCGGTTCCGCCGGTGGCGCTGCCGACCGAGTCCGAGATCGACTTCCTGCTGCAGACCCTCAACCGCGTGGTGTCCACGCCGATCCGCAGAGATCAGGTGCGCGGGGCGTTCGCCGGACTGCGCCCGCTCGTCGACGCCGGCTCGGGTTCCACGGCCGACGTCTCGCGTCGGCACCTGGTCACGGCCTCCGACGACGGGTTCGTGACCGTGCTCGGCGGCAAGCTCACCACGTATCGGCGGATGGCGGAGGACGCGGTCGACCTCGCCGTGCGTGTCAGGGGGTTGCAGACGCCACCCAGCCGCACCGCCACGCTCCGACTCGTGGAGCGCGAGGTGCCCGCCGCCGTGACCGCGGTCGTGCTCGACGATGCGACGGGCCTCACCCGCGCGGAAGTCGAGTACGCGGTGCGCGTGGAAGGGGCGATGAGCGCCGAGGACGTGCTCGACCGCCGCACCAGGATCGGCCTCGTCGACGGCGACCGGGCGCGTTGCCTCGTCCCCGTGCAGGAGATCGTCGCCGAGACGCTCGCCGGACCCGGCTGACACCTCCCGTCGCGCACCGTATCCGCCGCGCGGCGGAGCGGCGAACGCACGGGGAACAGCGGATGAACTCCCCCGGCGATGGCCTGCGCGGGCGCGTCGACGCTCCTCCGAACCGGCACAGTGGTGGCATGGACATGATCTTCACGATGCTCGGCGGCAAGGGGATCTCAGGGCTCCTCAAGACCGGCACGGCGATCCTCACCGTGCTCCTGGTCGTTCCGGCGCTGCTCAAGCTCTTCGTCGTGACCGTCGACGAGGGCTGGGCCGCGATCCGCACGCGCAACGGCAAGCCCATCATCCGGAACAGGCCGCAGCGTCGACCGACGTCCCGCGGCGGAGCGGTCGGGGAGGTCGTCGTGCTCGATCCCGGCTCGCACGGCGCCTTCCCGCTCTTCTACTGGTACAAGCTCGTCGACGTCCGCTGTCGCGCGACCGACCTCCCTGCCCGGGAGATGACGGGGGCCAGCGGTCATCAGCACCGCGTGCACGCCTCGTTCGAATGGCGTCCCATCCCGAACGGGCGGGACCTGCGGGTGTTCGAACTCGACGTGGCGAACGTCAAGGAGCGGGCGTCGAACATCGTCGGCGCCGCCCTGCGCGACGTGATCCGCAGCCTCGACGGCGACGCGCTCCCGCACAACGACGAGATCAACACCCGCGTGATCGCCGCCAGCGCCGACGACGTGCGGCGCGCCTGCGGCGTCGAGCTCGTGCGCGTGATGGTCACGGGAGACGCCCTGACCGACGGATACCTGCTCTCGACGGCGCTGAGGGACACGGATCGCGGCGCCGAGGTCGTCTCGGCCCTTCATGCTCTGAACTGACGCCCGCGCTGGCGTCGACGCAGACGCGGCATTACACTTTTGAACATGTTCGAAAATGAGGCGCCGACATCGAAGAGCGCGCGTACACGAGCCCGGATCAGTGACGCGGCGATCGCCTCGTTCCTCGAGCGCGGATACGCGGACACCACGATGCGCCTGATCGCCGAGAAGGCGGGAGTGTCGGTCGGCAACGCGTACTACTACTTCCCCTCGAAGGATCATCTCGTCCAGGAACTGTACGTGCGCGTGCAGCGGGAGCATGGCGTGGCCGCACGCGCCGCGCTCGACGGCGAACGCGGTCTGGTCGATCGTCTGCGGGCGGTGGTCGATGCGGGGCTCGCGACACTGCAGCCGTATCGCTCCGTGTCGACGGGTTTCCTCACGGCGATGATCTCCCCCGACTCGCCGATCAACCCCCTCGCACGTGAATCGGGGGCGGCACGGGAGTTGACGGTCGGACTGTTCCGCGAGGCCGTCGACGGCGCACCGCACCGCCTCCCCGAGGACATCGCCCGGCTCCTCCCCGAGGCGCTGTTCATCGCCTACCTCGCCATCGTGCTCCGTTGGACGTACGACTCGTCGCCGGCTCAGCGCGACACCACGAGACTCGCCGACGCCGGGTTCCGACTCCTCGCCGTCGCTCTGCCGTTCGTCCGCGTGCCCGGGCTGCATGCGGCCGCCCGCGAGCTGTTCACGCTCGTCGCTGAGGTCCGCGCATGAGCGTCCCCGGCGTCTCCTCCCCCCGGACGGCGGAGGAGCCCATGGCCTTCACGAACGACGAGCTCCTGCGCGGCGGTCTCTGGGCGTGGGCCTACTTCCTCCTGTTACTCGTGCTGGGGATGGGTGTGCTCTCCGGTCTGATGGCGATCGACACCGGCACTGCCGATCCGGGCTCCGTCGTGATCAGTTTCCTCCTGTTCGCCGTCGTCGCGCTCATGATCGGCGCGCCGGTGTCGCTGATCCTCCTGCCGGTCGGAGTCATGCTCGCCAAGCCCCTCGGGCACCTTCTTCGCCGCACGCGGCGCGTGTCCGTGCACGTCGTCGTGTACGCCGCGCTCGGAACCGCCGTGGGGTTCGGCTACGTCGCGATCTTCCGCGCCGGCAACCTGTGGGCGCCGCTCATGATCTGGGACGGCGTCATCCTCGTGCCGGCGATTGCCGTCGCCGTCGCCGTTCCGCTCGGATGGTGGCACACCGCTCGTCGCGCACGGGACGAGGACAGCGGGCGGCGGCCACGCCCGCAATCGCGTCGCCGCGTCGATCCGGATGCGCGTGCCGAAGACGTCACGGCGAGCTCGACGCCGAGCTGACGCCCACGGCGAGGAGCCCTCGCGCTCAGCCCCGTTCGTGCAGGGGCAGCTCGATCGCCCCGGTCTCCCCCGCGCTGCGCGCGACCGGGATCCTGGTGCCGAGCACCTGCGCCACGACGTCCTGAGCGATCTTCGAGGCGGTGAGACCGGCATCCGCCAGCACCTGCTCCCGCGAGGCGTGGTCGATGAACTCGTCGGGCAGGCCCAGCTCGTCCACGGCCGTGTCGATACCCGCCTCGCGGAGCACCTGACGCACCCGGGTGCCGATGCCGCCGACGCGGATGCCGTCCTCCAGCGTGATCACGAGGCGATGACGTGCGGCGAGGGACACGACGGACGGCTGCACGGGGATCGCCCAGCGCGGATCGATGACCGTGGCGCCGATCCCCTGTGCGCGAAGTCGATCGGCGACGTCCATCGCGAGGGCGGCGAAGGGTCCGATGCCGACGATCAGCACGTCCTCGCCCTCGCCTCGGGCGAGAACGTCGACGCCGTCGTCGAGGCGCTCCAGGGCGGGCAGCTCCGGAGAGACCTCGCCCTTGGGGAAGCGGATGACGGTCGGCGCGTCCTCGACGGCGACGGCCTCGTCGAGGGCCTCCTGGAGGCGGGCCGCGTCACGGGGAGCCGCGATGCGGATGTGCGGCACGATCTGCAGCATCGCGAGGTCCCACATGCCGTGATGACTGGGACCGTCCGGGCCGGTGACACCTGCGCGGTCGAGCACGAAGGTGACACCGGCGCGGTGCAGCGCGACATCCATCAGCACCTGGTCGAAGGCTCGTCCCATGAACGTCGCGTAGACGGCGACCACCGGATGCAGTCCGCCGAACGCGAGACCCGCCGCCGAGGCGACGGCGTGCTGTTCGGCGATGCCGACGTCGTACACCCGGTCGGGGAAGCGCTCCGCGAACGGCGCGAGCCCCGTGGGGCGCAGCATCGCCGCCGTCATCGCGATCACGTCGGACCGTCGCTCCCCCACCTCGACGAGAGCATCGGAGAAGACGTCGGTCCATCCCTTGCCGCCCGCCGACAGCGTCTCGCCGGTGATGGGGTCGATCTTGCCCACGGCGTGGAACTGGTCGGCCTCGTCGTCACGCGCGGGCTGGTATCCGCGGCCCTTCTCGGTGATCGCGTGCACGATCACGGGGGCGCCGTAGGACTTCGCCAGCTCCAGGGTCTCCAGCAACGCCGGGAGGTCGTGCCCGTCGACCGGGCCGAGGTACTTGATCTCGAGGTTCGAATACAGCGCCTCGTTGTTCGTGAAGCGCGAGAGGAAACCGTGCGTGCCGCCGCGGACGCCGCGGAACACGGCGCGCCCGACCGGGCCGAAGGCGCGGAAGAGCCGGTCGGACTTGCGGTGCAGGTCCTTGTACGCCGCGGCGGTGCGCACCCTGTTGAGATAGCGCGACATGCCGCCGATCGTGGGAGCGTAGGAGCGGCCGTTGTCGTTGACGACGATCACGAGGTTGCGGTCGTTGTCATCGGTGATGTTGTTGAGCGCCTCCCACGTCATGCCGCCGGTGAGAGCGCCGTCGCCGACGACGGCGACGACGTGCCGGTCGGCGCGGCCGGTGGCGGTGAGGGCCCGGGAGACGCCGTCCGCCCAGCTCAGGGAGCTCGAGGCGTGCGAGGACTCGACGACGTCGTGCGGGCTCTCGCTGCGCTGCGGGTAGCCGGCCAAGCCGCCGCGCACCCGCAGGGCGGAGAAGTCCTGACGTCCGGTGAGCAGCTTGTGCACGTAGGACTGGTGTCCGGTGTCGAAGATGATGGGGTCGTCGGGCGACGAGAAGACGCGGTGCAGGGCGATCGTCAGCTCGACGACGCCGAGGTTGGGCCCGAGGTGCCCTCCGGTGCGGGAGACGTTCTCGACGAGGAACGCGCGGATCTCCGCGGCGAGCTCGGCCAACTGCTCCGTGGACAATCCGTCCAGATCACGGGGTCCTGAGATGCTCGGAAGAATGGGCATCTGCACCTCCTCACAGGCACCGTCAGCGACGCCCGTTTCCGGTCGGACGCCGTCACGATCCTATCGCGCCCGACCGGGAATGACCGGTGAGCGCGGGGGGCTTGACAGAGACGCCGCCGCGGTCGGGAGGGATCCCGCTAGCATCGTGGCATCGACCAGGAGGAGCCGAATGCCGAATGCCGTCCCCGCTCCGTCCGCGCGCACCCGACGCATCCTCGCGCTGACCCTCGTGCTGTCGCCGATCACGATCGTCGTCTCCTTCCTCTGCTCCCTCCTCGTGATGGCCGTCGTCGCCTCCCTGACCCCTCGTCCGACGGATCCGCAATCGGGATGGGACGAGATGGGCGGAGTGTTCGAGGGCATGCGAGCGGCGGGCGCGACGCACCTCATGATCCTGACCCTCGCGGTCATCCTGTTCGCCGTCATCCTGCTCGTGCTCGCTCGGCCCCTGCGATGGAACGGCGACGGGCTCCTGGCCGTCGCACTCCCCGTCGCGGTGATCGCGGCGGCCGTCGCCATGGCGATCGGCGGCGTGCAGGCGCTGTGGCCGCTGTTCGACCCCGGGTTCGGGGATTCACCCGTCGCGGTGCCTCTCCCGCACTGGGCGGCGCCCGCCGCGATCTGCCTCTCGGCGATCTGCTTCCTGCTGCTCCTCCGTCACCGCGACGGCTCCCCCACACGCCGGAGACGGCTGTCGATCCTCGCGCTGCTCTGTCTCACGGGACCGCTGCTGTCAGTCCTCGGGACGGGACCTCTCGACGTGTTCGCCGTGTTCGTCCCGTCGATGCTCGCCGGGATCGGCCTCCTGTGGTCTGGAGCGGACGCGGAAACGGGCGGGGCGTCCGAAGACGCTCCGCCCGTTTCTGCAGCTGTCTGATCAGACCAGCGAGCGCAGCACGTACTGCAGGATGCCGCCGTTGCGGTAGTAGTCCGCCTCACCGGGGGTGTCGATGCGCACGACCGCGTCGAACTCCACGACCTGCTTGCCCTCGGGCGAGTGCTCGCTCGGGGTGGCCGTGACGCGCACCGTCTTCGGGGTGACGCCGTTGTTCAGCTCCTCGAGGCCCGTGATCGACACGACCTCGGTGCCGTCGAGGCCCAGCGATTCCCAGCTCTCGCCGGCGGGGAACTGCAGCGGGACGACGCCCATGCCGATGAGGTTGGAGCGGTGGATGCGCTCGAAGCTCTCGGTGATCACCGCCTTGACGCCCAGCAGACTCGTGCCCTTGGCCGCCCAGTCGCGCGACGAGCCGGAGCCGTACTCCTTGCCGCCGAAGACGACGAGCGGGGTGCCCTGCTCGGCGTAGTTCATGCAGGCGTCGTAGATGTAGGACTGCGGACCCTCGGGCTTCGTGAAGTCGCGGGTGAAGCCGCCCTCGATCTGCTGGCCGTCGTTCACGGCCTTCACGAGCGCGTTCTTCAGGCGGATGTTCGCGAACGTGCCGCGGATCATCACCTCGTGGTTACCGCGACGCGAGCCGAAGGAGTTGAAGTCCTTGCGGTCGACGCCGTGCTCGGTGAGGTACTGCGCGGCCGGGGTGCCCGGCTTGATGTTGCCGGCCGGCGAGATGTGGTCGGTGGTGACCGAGTCGCCGAGCGTCGCCATCACGCGCGCGCCCTGGATGTCGCGCACCGGGGTGAGCTCCATCGTCATGCCGTCGAAGTACGGCGCCTTGCGCACGTAGGTCGACTTCTCGTCCCACTGGAACGTGTCGTCATCGGGCGTCGGCAGGTTGCGCCAGCGCTCGTCGCCGTCGAAGACCGTGGCGTACTGCTTGATGAACTGGTCACGGGAGATCGACGAGTCGACGATCTCCTGCACCTCGTCTGGCGTGGGCCAGATGTCCTTGAGGAAGACGTCGTTGCCCTCGGTGTCGGTGCCGAGCGCATCGGTGTCGAAGTCGAAGTGCATCGACCCGGCCAGTGCGTACGCGATGACCAGCGGCGGGCTGGCCAGGTAGTTCATCTTCACGTCGGGGCTGATCCGACCCTCGAAGTTGCGGTTGCCCGAGAGCACGGCGGTCACGGCGAGGTCGTGCGAGTTGATCGCCTCGGAGACCTCCTCGATCAGCGGGCCCGAGTTGCCGATGCAGATCGTGCAGCCGTAGCCGACCGTGTAGAAGCCGAGGCCCTCGAGGTCCTTGTCGAGACCGGACTTCTCGTAGTAGTCGGTGACGACCTT
>JBEBQG010000017.1:0-38000 GCA_040395495.1 Microbacterium hydrocarbonoxydans
CGTCGTGCGTCCAGGTGCTCAGCCCCTTCGCCTGCTTCAGGGGGATGTCGCAGTTGGCGACGAGGGCCCCGACACCGGGGAGGCAGACCTGTCCGCCGTGCGTGTGACCGCCGAACACGGCATCCGCCCCCAGATCGACGAAACGGTTCAGCACTCGCTGGTAGGGGGCGTGCGTGACGCCGATCACCGACGAGTTCTCGTCGCGCGCACCGAGCGCCTCGATGGCCGCGGGGAGCGCGTCGAGGCGGTCCCAGTCGCGGTGCGCGTCGTCCACGCCGAAGAAGTCCACCGAGTTGCCCGAGACCGTGAGCCGGGCGGCGGCGTTGTTCAGGTCGGTCCAACCCAGCTCGTCGGTGAAGAACCTATCCATGGCCGCCGTGTCGAGCAGCGGCGCCTTCTGATGCCTCTTCGACGGGCCCATGAAGTACCGGAACGGGTTGCGCGGCGCCGGCTCTGCGACGTCGTTCGACCCGTGCACGAAGACGCCGGGGATCCCCGCGAAGGGCTCGAACGCGCGTCGGATGCCGAGGAGCCCGTCGCGATGGCCGAGGTTGTCGCCGGTGTTGACGACGAGGTCCGGCTGCAGCTGCGCGAGGGACGCGAGCCAGTCCTG
Source organism: Microbacterium hydrocarbonoxydans (assembly GCA_040395495.1). Taxonomy (GTDB): domain Bacteria; phylum Actinomycetota; class Actinomycetes; order Actinomycetales; family Microbacteriaceae; genus Microbacterium; species Microbacterium hydrocarbonoxydans_D. The sequence continues at coordinate 614 of JBEBQG010000017.1, forward strand.
CTTGCGGTACTGCCACGGCGCCATGTGCGCGTCGGAGAGATGCAGCACGCGGATCGGCGCCGAGCCCGGTGCGAGCGCCGCGGACGTCGCCTCGCGCACCGTGAACAGATAGCGCTCGATGCCGACGCCCCAGACGGTGGCGGCCGCGCCCACGGCCCCCACCGCGCCGAGCGCGATGAGGGCCGGGTGGGCGCGACGACTGCTGGTCACTCGCACGACACGTTGATGGTCGTGCTCTTGTTCGCAGGGCCCCCGGCGGCCGGGTCCGTGCTCGTGACGGTCGCGTTGGGCGGGTTGCACGAGTTGTGGAACGCGATCGACGTGAATCCGGCGCCGAACAGGAGGGACTGCGCATCCGCCTTGCTCTTGCCGATCACCTCGGCCGGCACCGTCGCCCCCTGGCCGTTGCTCGGCGAGAGCGTGACGGTGGTGCCGGTCGCGGCCTGGCCCGACGGGTCCTGGGTCGCGACGACGCCCGCGGGGAGATCGCTGTCGACGGGGTTCGCGACGTTGACGCTGAAGCCCGCCTCCTCGAGGATGCCGGTCGCCTCCTCCACGCTCTTGCCGACGACGTTCGGGACGTCCGACATCACCTGACGCGTGAGCTTCGTGTCGGGGGCGGGGAACGCATCTCCGCCGTAGACGGAGTTGGCGGCGGACTGGATCGCCCTGGCCATCCCGTAGCGGATGTTGTTGAGGGGGGTGCCGTGCGCCGAGTACCGGGCCAGCGGCTCACGGCCGTCGATGTTGCCGACCCAGACCGCCGTGGCGACCTTCGTGCTCGACTCGACGAGCATCGTGTGCTCCTTCTCGGCGGTACCCGTCTTGCCGATCACCTGGATGCCGTCGTTCGGCTTCGCGTTGGCACCGGTTCCGCCGCCCTCCATGACTCCGCGGAGCGCGTACGCAGCGGTCGCGGCGACCTCGGGGGAGATGACCTGCGAGCAGGTGGTCTCGGGGATGGCCTGGTCCTGGCCGTTCTGACCGACCACGCGATCGATCGCCTTGGGCTGGCAATAGATGCCCTTGTTGGCGACGGTGGCGTAGGCGCCGGCCATCTGCAGCGGGGCGACGCTCTTGGAGCCGAGCACAGAACCGAACACGCCGTTCGGATCCTTGTTGACCGTCTTGCCGCCGACCGTGATGTCGTCGCCGTTGCCGTAGTGCACGCCGAGGTCCTTGGCGGTCTGGTTGATGTCGCAGAGGTCGAGCTGCTGCGCCATGGCCAGGAAGCCGGTGTTCAGCGACTTGGCGGTGAATGCCCGCACGCTGGAGACCGAGCCGCCGCCGTTGCCGAAGTTGTTGATCTTCGCGGCGTTGGTGACTTTGTCGCCGCAGACGGTGAACGGGCTGTAGGTCTTCAGCCGGCCGTCGAGCACCTGGTTCACGGAGTGACCGGTCTTCAGCCACTCGAGCAGCGTGAACAGCTTGTACGTCGATCCGGTCTCGAAGCCGTAGGTGCTTCCGCCGTGCGCCCGGTCGGCCGCGAAGACCATCGAGGTCTCACCGAGGGCGAGGTTCGCGGCGGACGACTCGTTGAACTGCGTGTTCTGCGCCATCGCGAGGATGCGACCGGAGTTCGCCTCGACGGAGACGCCGGCGCCGCCGACGAGGATACCGGGCAGGGTCTGCGGGACACGGGACTTGACAGCCTCGATCGCCGGGCCCTGCACGCGCATGTCGAGCGTGGTGTAGATCTGCAGGCCGCCGCGGCGCAGGTTGGACCTGCGCTCCTCGGGGGAGTCGCCGAAGGCCTTGTCGTTCTCGATGACGTATTTGACGTACGTGCAGAAGTAGGCGTTGTCGCCGGCGGTGGAGCAGCCCTGCGTGGTGTTCTGGATCAGCGGGGCGACGGGAGAGGCATCCGCCTCGTCGTACTGCGCCTGGGTGATCTTGCCCAGGGCGAGCATGCGCTGCAGCACGTAGTGACGGCGCTCCTTGGTGAGCGAGTAGCCGTCGGCCTCGCTGTTGATCGGGTTGCCGGCCTTGTCCTTCCAGCTGCCCGCCGGCTGGTCGATGCGGAACTTGTTCGGGTCCTGCACCATGCCGGCGATGGTCGCGGCCTGCGCGACCGTGAGGTTGGCGGCCGTGGTCGTGAAGTAGCGGTTCGCCGCCGCCTCGATGCCGTAGACGGTGCCGCCGAAGTTGGAGATGTTCAGGTAGCCGAGGAGGATGTCGTTCTTCGAGTAGTCCTTCTCGATCTTGAGCGCGTAGCGCATCTCCTGCAGCTTGCGCTCGATGCCGTCGCTGCCGGTCGCGATGCTCGCGTTGAGCCAGCACTGCTGGATCTGGTCGTTGTAGTCCGTGGCTCCGGGGTCGACGTTCTGCTCGCACTCCTGGATGCGCACGTTCTTGACGTACTGCTGGGTGATCGTCGACGCTCCGCGGTCGGACGTGTGCGTCACGTTCTCGGCCAGGGCCTTGATGGTGGCGCCGAGGTTCACCCCGCCGTGGGAGTAGAAGTCCTTGTCCTCGCTGGAGAGGATCGCGTCGTACATCACAGGCGACACCTGGTCGAAGGTGACGGGGATGCGGTTCTGATCGTAGAACGACGCCAGGGGGAAGGGGTTGCCGTCGGCGCCGGTCGCGTAGATCGTCGACTGCTCCATCGGCGCGTTGACCTTGAGGTTGTCGGGGAGGCTCTCGAACAGGCTGAACGCCTGCGAACCCGTGATGCCGGTCATGGCGAGGACGGGGGTCACGCTGGCCGTGACAAGGAGGCCGGCGACGGCGCTGAGCCCGACGAGGCCGAGGAGGCCGCCGAGCACGCCCTTCACCGTGCGGTTCTTTTGAGGCATACGCTTGATCGTAGGGGAGTTCCCTGAATACCGCCTTTGACGCTCTGCGCCGCAGAAACCGCCAGACAGGAGTGCCATGACCACGTGGGAATACCTCACCACGCCGCTGCTGATCCACAACACCGCCGCGATCCTCAACAACTGGGGCAAGCAGGGCTGGGAGCTCGTTCAGGTCGTGCAGGGGCCCGAGGGCGGGCTCGTCGCCTACTTCAAGCGTCCGGTCACGACGGATGCCGCAGCCAACGCCGGACTCGCCGCGGCCGCCGAGGCATCCCGCCAGTTCGAAGGGGGCGCCGCATGAGTATCTCCGCACGTCTCGCCGAGCTCGGGATCGAGCTGCCGGCCGTCGCCGCCCCCGTCGCGGCGTACGTCCCCGCCGTCGTCCACGCGGGCCTCGTCTACACCTCCGGTCAGCTCCCGTTCTCGGGCGGATCGCTCCCGACCACGGGCAAGGTCGGCGCCGAGGTCACCGCGGAGGACGCCAACGCCTACGCCCGCACGTGTGCGCTGAACGCGCTCGCGGCCGCAGCCGATGCGGCCGGCGGCGTCGACCGCATCGGCGGGGTGCTGCGGGTCGGGGGCTTCGTGGCCTCCACTCCCGAGTTCACCGGCCAGCCCGGCGTCATCAACGGCGCGAGCGTCGTGCTCGGGGAGATCTTCGGCGATGCCGGACGTCACGCCCGCGCGGCCGTCGGCGTGCCCGTGCTGCCGCTCGACAGTCCGGTCGAGGTCGAGGTCACGTTCATCCTCGCCTGACGGCATCCGTCGGAGCACACACGAGAAGGCCCCCTGCCGCATGGCGCGGCAGGGGGCCTTCTGCTGTTGCGGGGGTTACTTCACCTGCGCCGAGATGATGCTCATCACCGCGGTGTCGGCCAGCGTCGTGGTGTCGCCGACCTCGCGGCCCTCGGCGACGTCGCGCAGCAGACGGCGCATGATCTTGCCGGAACGGGTCTTGGGCAGCTCGCCCACGATGTAGACGTCACGCGGGCGGGCGATCGCGCCGATCTGCTCGCCGACCCAGAGCCGCAGCTGCTGGGCGAGACCGGCGGGGTCGTGCGCCGAGAGGTAGCTCTCCTTGATGATGACGAACGCCACGACCGCCTGGCCCGTGGTCTCGTCGGAGGCTCCGACCACCGCGGCCTCCGCCGTGGCCTCGTGGGCCACGAGAGACGACTCGATCTCGGCCGTCGACAGGCGGTGACCCGACACGTTCATGACGTCGTCGACGCGGCCCAGCAGCCACAGGTCGCCGTCTTCGTCGAGGCGGGCGCCGTCACCGGCGAAGTAGTACCCCTGATCCTCGAACTTCTCCCAGTAGGTCTCGCGGTACCGCTCCGGGTCGCCCCAAATGCCGCGCAGCATGCTGGGCCACGGCTCGGTGATCACGAGCAGCCCGCCGTTGCCGTTGCCGACCTCGGTGCCCGACTCGTCGACCACGTCGATCGAGATGCCGGGCAGCGGGACCTGCGCGGAGCCGGGCTTGGTCGCGGTGACGCCGGGGAGCGGGGAGACCATGATGGCTCCGGTCTCCGTCTGCCACCAGGTGTCGACGATGGGCGTCTTGCCCGCGCCGATGACGTCGCGGTACCACATCCACGCCTCGGGGTTGATGGGCTCGCCCACCGATCCGAGCACACGGAGGGAGGTCAGGTCGAACTTCTTCGGGACGCTGCGGCCGATCTTCATGAACGAACGGATGGCGGTCGGCGCCGTGTAGAAGATGGAGACCTTGTACTTCTCGATGATCTCCCACCAGCGGCCGGGGTGCGGGGCGTCGGGCGTGCCCTCGTAGAGCACCTGGGTTGCGCCGTTCGCGAGGGGACCGTAGGTGACGTAGCTGTGGCCCGTGATCCAGCCGATGTCGGCGGTGCACCAGTAGACGTCGTTCTCCGCGTGCAGGTCGAAGACGTACTTGTGCGAGTACGCGGCCTGGGTCAAGTAGCCGCCCGAGGTGTGCAGGATGCCCTTGGGCTTGCCCGTGGTGCCGGACGTGTAGAGGATGAAGAGCGGGTTCTCGGCGGGGAAGGCCTGGGCCGAGTGCTCGGCGGATGCCGTCGGCACCACGTCGTGCCACCAGATGTCGCGGTCGTCGGTCCAGTCGACGTCGTTGCCGCCCCGTCGCACGACGAGCACGTGCTCGACGGTCTGCTGCTCGCCCTCGCCACGGTCGGACAGGGCCTGGTCGACCGCGGGCTTGAGGGCGGACACTCGACCCTTGCGGTACCCGCCGTCGGCGGTGATCACGAGCTTCGCCCCGGCGTCGTCGATGCGCGAACGGAGGCTGTCGGCGCTGAACCCGCCGAAGACGACGGAGTGGATCGCTCCGAGGCGGGCGACGGCGAGCATCGACACGATGGCCTCGGGGATCATCGGCAGGTAGATCGCGACACGGTCGCCGTGCCCGACGCCCAGGCCCTCGAGGACGTTGGCTGCGCGCTTGACCTCCTCGGTCAGCTCCGCATAGGTGATGGCGCGGGAGTCCCCGGGCTCGCCCTCCCAGTGGAGCGCGACACGGTCGCCGTTGCCCGCCTCGACGTGACGGTCGAGGCAGTTGTAGGCGACGTTCAGCTCGCCGTCGTCGAACCACTTCGCGAACGGCGGCGTCGACCAGTCGAGCACCTGCGTGAAGGGCGTGTGCCAGTGCAGCAGCTCCCGCGACTGCTCGGCCCAGAACCCCTCGCGATCGGCAGCGGCGCTCTCGTACAGCGCGGGGGACGAGATGGACTGCGCGACGAACTCCTCGGACGGCGGGAACTGGCGGGTCTCATCGAGGAGATGGTCGATCTGGCTGCTCATCGGCAGGCGCTCCTTTGCGGCGATGCGGGTCGTGCGGGGCGCGGTCGTGTCAGGGCGCGACCGGGTCAGGGCGAATCTAGTCGTGACCGCTGACACCGCATACTGCCGAAAGTAGGTACCGGCGCGGGTTTTGTCAGGACGGTCGCCTTGCGTACACTCGACCACAGCCGAATTCTCATTCCGGCATTGGCGAGCCCGATTCCCCCGATCGGACGCCGCCCTGGGCGGCATCTCATTCCCCCCGTGAGATGCCGCCCTTCTCTTTGTGGGAGCGCTCTCTCCGCGGGCCGCCTCCAGGGCGCTTCGCGCCGGCCCATCCTGCACCGATGCCGTGATCCGCGGGTTGTGCACAGGTCCCGGGAGATCCGCGATCGACCGCCGATCCCTGCGGGCCCACGCCCGTAGCGTCGGGCCATGTCCACCTCCTTCGTCCTCCGCCCTCGGCCGTCGGCGCTCCGCGACGGCGCATCCGTCGCCATCCCGCTCGGCGCCGACCCGGCGTTCGGCCCATTGGCGGAGCACCTCGCCGACGAGGCGGTCACCGACGTCTTCGTCAACGGCGCATCGGGCCTCTTCGTCGACCGGGGCGGCGGCGTCGAGGCGGTGCGCGAATGGAGCGCGTCGGAGCGTGAGGTGCGCGACCTCGCCGTCGGGCTGGTCGCCCTCGGCGGTCGACATCTCGACGACCAGTCCCCGTGCGTCGACGTCCGACTGCAGTCCGGGATCAGGGTCCACGCCGTGCTGGCCCCCGTCGCCACGGCCGGCACCGCGCTGTCGATTCGCATCCCCCGTGTGCGCTCCATCGATCTCGATGCGCTCGCCGGCCTCGGCGCCTTCGATCCTCGCCAGCGGCGATGGCTGCACCGTCTCGTCGAGGACCGTGCGAACGTGCTCATCACAGGTGGCACCGGCACGGGCAAGACGACGCTGCTGTCCGCACTCCTGACCGCGGTGCCTCCGGGCGAGCGGATCGTCACGATCGAAGACGTCGCAGAGCTGCGTCCGCGACATCCGCACCATGTCGCGCTGGAGGCGCGGCAGGCGAATCTCGAGGGCGCCGGTGGCATCGGGCTCGCACGGCTGGTGCGCGAGTCGCTGCGCATGCGCCCGGACCGTCTCGTCGTCGGCGAGTGCCGTGGAGAGGAGGTGCGCGAGCTCCTGACCGCGCTCAACACCGGGCACGACGGCGGCGCCGGCGCGCTGCACGCCAGCGGACTCCGCGACGTCCCCGCACGCCTCGAGGCGCTCGGCGCCCTCGCGGGGATGGACGCGACCGCGCTCGCCCGGCAGGTGGTCAGCGCGTTCACGATCGTGCTGCATCTGGTGCGCGAACCCGACGGCGCTCGCCGCATCGGGCAGGCAGGCGAGTTCACGCTGGCAGGCGAGCGCTTGGGCATCGCCGAGGTGCGGCCGTGGTGAGGGCGCGCGGGGGCGATGACGGGGGAGCGGATGCGGCGGCGTCGGTGCGGACGCTCGCGGTGCTCCTCCAGGCGGGTGCGGTGCCGTTGACCGCGTGGCGCCATCTCGCGGACACCGGCGACCGGCATGCGGGAACGGTCGTGGCCAGGGTCGAGGGAGGGGCGGGTCTCACCGAGGCGATCGAGGCGGAGGGCGGTGCGTGGCGTGACCTCGCGGCCGCCTGGGACATCGCGACGACGGTGGGTGCCCCGCTCGCGGAGGTGCTGCGGATGATCTCGGAGACGCTCGCGGATGCCGCATCTGCCGCAGACGAGGTCCGGGTCGCGCTGGCCGAGCCGGCGGCGACGGCGCGGCTGCTGCTGTGGATGCCGCTGGTGGGGCTCGTGCTCGGGTTCGCCCTGGGGTTCGACACGCTTGGGATCATCGTCGGGACTCCCGCCGGCGGAGCCTGTGTGGTCGTCGGTCTGCTGCTGGTGCTCGTCGCGCGTCTGTGGACGGGACGTCTGCTCGTCAGGGCACGGCCACGATCGGGCACACCCGGGATCCGACCGGAGCTCGTCGCCGTCGCGCTCTCGGGAGGCGCGTCCGTCGACCGTGCGCTGAGGCTCGTCGCCGAGAGCGGCAGCTCGGCGCGCGACGATCCCGACGACGAGGAGCGTGTGCGCGTCGTGCTCGAGCTCTCTCGCTCGGCGGGCGTCCCGGCCGCTGAACTGCTCAGGGCGTCCGCGGCGCAGCGCGGCCACGCCGCCCGGGTCGACGGCCGGTTGCGGGCGGTGCGTCTGTCGACGCGCCTGCTGATCCCCCTGGGCGTCTGCACGCTGCCCTCCTTCCTGCTGCTCGGTGTGGCGCCGCTGCTGCTCAGCGTGCTCGCGTCCACGCCCTTGCCCCTGTGACCACCGGTGCGCCTGCACCGCAGAGAGAAAGAGGAATCCATGAACACCATCCCTGCCCTGACCCGTCGCCGCGCGGCATCGTTGTTCGGCGACGAGGGCGGTGCCGCCACCGCCGAGTACGTGATCACGACCATGGCAGCCGTCGCCTTCGCCGGCGTCCTCGTCGTGGTGATGAGATCCGATGAGGTGCGCGGCATCCTCACCGACCTCGTGCGCCGCGCGCTGACGGTGGCCTGATGGCCGGCCCTCCGCCTCGCGACGGCGAACGCGGCTCCGTCGTCGCCGAACTCGCCGTCGCGCTGCCGGTCGTCGTGCTCACCCTGCTCCTCGGTGTCGGGGCGCTCGGCGCCGCCGCCCGGCAGGTGGCCCTGCAGGATGCCGCCGCCGATGCGGCGCGCCTCCTGGGCAGAGGTGAGGATCCGGGCGCAGCGGAGCGCGCCGTCGGCGTCGCCGTGCGGGGAGCGGAGATGTCGAGCAGCGACGACGGCGACCTCGTGTGCGTCACGGCGACCGGCGAGGCGATCGTCGGCGGGCTCCTGCGCCTGCCGCTGCGGGCGTCGAGCTGCGCCCTGGGCGGCGGACGATGACGGGGCGCGAACCGCGGGGAGACGACTGATGGCCGGATCGATGCTCGCTATCGGCGTGCTCGCCGCGTCGTCGACGCTCGCGCTCGGACTGGTGGCCGTCGGCGGCGCGGCGGTCGCCGCGCAGAGGGCCGCGGGGGCGGCGGACGCCGCGGCCCTCGCGGCCGCCGACGCGGCGAGCGGCGCCGTCGCCGTGACGGAGGCGCCGTGCGCCCTTGCGGCGAAGGTCGCCCTGGCCTCGGGGACGGAGCTCGTCGACTGCGTCCTGGACGGACTCGTCGCGACGGTCGCCGTCCGGATCCCCTTCGCCGGACTGGCGGCGGACGTCCGTGCCAGGGCGGGGCCGGCGGCGGGGGAGTGACGGGCCCCGCACCGGTCGCCGTCCGTCCGCTCGTGGCGATCACCCAGGTCGAGGCGGCGTACGCTGGTCTCGCTGCCGTCTCCCGCGCCCGACAGGGCCACCCGACGGGAAATCGACGGCTTCCATTCCGCACCCGCTGTGATCAACCCATGTCAGCGGTGTGTATGGTGTGCTTCGAAGAAAGGACGCACCCTTGGCTGAAGGCAAGAAGCTCGTCATCGTCGAGTCCCCGACGAAGATGCGGTCGATTCAGGGGTACCTCGGCGACGGATACGAGGTGCTGAGCTCCGTCGGCCATATCCGCGACCTCGCCGACAAGAAGGACATCCCGGCGGCCGACAAGAAGGCATACGGGAAGTACTCCATCGACGTCGACAACGACTTCGACCCCTACTACGTCGTCTCCGATCGCAAGACGAAGACCGTCGCCGAGCTCAAGCGCGCCCTGAAGACCGCGGACGAGCTCCTGCTCGCCACAGATGAGGACCGCGAGGGCGAGGCCATCGCGTGGCACCTCCTCGAGACGCTGAAGCCGAAGGTCCCCGTCAAGCGCATGGTCTTCCACGAGATCACCAAGGACGCGATCCAGGCGGCGGTCGGCAACACCCGTGAACTCGACCACGCGCTCGTCGACGCCCAGGAGACCCGCCGCATCCTCGACCGGCTCTACGGCTGGGACGTGTCCCCCGTGCTCTGGTACAAGGTGAAGACGGGCATCTCCGCGGGGCGTGTGCAGTCGGCGGCGACGCGTCTCATCGTCGACCGCGAGCGCGAGCGCATGGCCTTCGTCTCCGCGGACTACTGGGACGTGGATGCGGCGGCGGCCGGGAGCGGCACGTCGTTCCGCATCCGTCTGGTGCGCGTCGACGGCGGTCAGCTGGCGCGCGGCACGGACTTCGACGATGCCGGCGCTCTGAAGAAGGCCGTCGTCGTCCTCGACGAGAAGAAGGCCACCGCGCTCGCGCTCGCCGTCGACGCGGCCGGTGCCGGCACGGTGACCAAGGTCGAGGCCAAGCCGGGAACGCGCAGCCCCTATGCCCCCTTCACGACCTCCACGATGCAGCAGGAGGCCGGGCGCAAGCTCTCGATGGGAGCGAAGCAGGCGATGGGCGTCGCCCAGCGCCTGTATGAGAAGGGGTACATCACCTATATGCGCACCGACTCCACGGCGCTGAGCACCCAGGCAGTGCAGGCGGCGCGGAGCCAGGCGGTCGCGCTCTACGGCGACAGTGCCGTGCCCCTCAAGCCCCGCGTGTACAAGTCGAAGAGCAAGAACGCGCAGGAGGCGCACGAGGCCATCCGCCCCTCCGGCGAGAACTTCCGCACCCCCGCATCGGTCTCCTCGCAACTCGACCGCGATGAGCTGCGGCTCTACGACCTGATCTGGAAGCGAACCGTCGCGAGCCAGATGGCCGACGCCAAGTACGAGACGACCACGGTGACCATCGCGGTGGATGCCGCCGGTCAGAACGCCGAGTTCACGGCGTCGGGCACCGTCTACACCTTCAAGGGCTTCCTCGAGGCCTACGAGGAGGGCCGCGACGAGAAGCGCGGCGATGCCGACGCCGCCGAGAACCAGTCGCTCCCCGCCGTCGCCGTCGGCGATGAGCTCGGCGTCTCCGAGGCCGAGGCGAAGGGGCACCATACCACGCCCAAGCCGCGGTACACCGAGGCCTCCCTGGTCAAGGTGCTGGAGGAGAAGGGCATCGGCCGGCCGTCGACCTTCGCGACGATCCCCGAGACGATCCTCGACCGTGGCTACGCGGTCAAGCGCGGCCAGGCCCTCGTGCCGACCTGGCTCGCGTTCAGCGTCGTACGCCTGCTGGAGGAGCACTTCGCCGATCTCGTCGACTACGACTTCACCGCGGCGCTGGAGGACGACCTCGACACGATCGCCCGCGGCGAGCAGAACCGCGTGGAGTGGCTCAGGTCGTTCTACTTCGGCTCCGACTCCCACGTCGGGCTCCGTCAGGTGGTCGACAACCTCGGCGAGATCGACGCGCGGGCGCTCAACTCGACGCGGATCACCGACACGGCCACGCTGCGCTTCGGCAAGTACGGCCCGTACCTCGAGGTGACCAACCCCGACGCTCCCGACGAGAAGCCGCGCATCGTGAACGTGCCGGAAGACCTCGCCCCCGACGAGCTGACCTCCGCCAAGGCGCAGGAGCTCATCGATGCGCCGGTGGCAGGCGACCGCGTTCTCGGTGAGAACCCCGAGAACGGCAAGATCATCGTCGTCAAGGACGGCCGCTTCGGTCCGTACGTGCAGGAGAACGACCCGGTGTCCGACGACGCCGCCGTGGACGAGACGACCGGCGAGGTCGTCGAGGCACCCAAGCCGAAGCGCGGAGCGAAGAAGGAGGCGGCTCCGAAGCCGCGCACCGGATCGTTGTTCCGTTCGATGTCCGTCGACACCATCGACCTCGACACCGCCCTGCAGCTGCTCAGCCTCCCGCGCGTCGTCGGCACCGATCCTGAATCGGGCGACGAGATCACGGCGCAGAACGGCCGCTACGGCCCCTACCTGAAGAAGGGGACCGATTCCCGGTCGCTCGAGAGCGAATCGCAGATCTTCGACGTCACTCTCGACCAGGCGCTCGCGATCTACGCCCAGCCCAAGTACGGTGCGGGGTCGCGCCGCGCCTCCAGCGCGCTCGCGGAGTTCGAGGCAGACCCGGTGAGCGGCAAGCCGATCCGCATCCGCGACGGGCGCTTCGGCGCCTACGTGACCGACGGCGAGACGAACGTGACGATCCCGCGCGGACAGCAGGTCGCCGACATCACCTTCGAGATCGCGGTGCAGATGCTCGCCGACAAGCGAGCCAAGGGACCCGCCCCCAAGCGGGGTGCCCGGGGCGCGGCCAAGAAGGCGCCGGCCAAGACCGCCGCGAAGAAGACGCCTGCGAAGAAGGCGGCGGCCAAGAAGACGCCGACGGATGCCGACAAGGCCGCTGCGCGCTCCGCTGCGGCCAAGAAGGCGGCGGCCACGAGGGCGGCGAACGCGGCGGCGAAGGCCAAGGCCGGCTCGTGACCTCGGGCCGCGGTGTGTGGATCACCCTCGAAGGCGGCGACGGCTCGGGCAAGACCACCCAGTCGAACCTGCTCGCCGACTGGCTGACGGATGCCGGGCGAACGGTCGTGCGCACCAGGGAGCCGGGCGGCTCGGAGGTCGGACAGCTGATCCGCGACATCGTGCTGCACCACCGCGGCGACATCGCGCCGCGGGCCGAGGCGTTGCTGTACGCCGCCGATCGCGCCCACCACGTCGCGACCGTCGTGCGTCCCGCCCTCGACCGTGGCGACATCGTGCTGCAGGACCGGTACCTCGATTCATCGGTGGCCTATCAGGGCGCGGGGCGGGTGCTCGACGGCACCGAGATCCGCGATCTCTCCCTGTGGGCGGCGGAGGGGGCGCTCCCCGACCTCACGCTCCTGCTCGACCTCGATCCGGAGAAGGCCCGGGAGCGTCTCGACTCCGCCGACAAGCCGTTCGACCGACTCGAAGCGGAGAAGGAGGAGTTCCACGGCAGGGTCCGCGACGCCTACCTCGCCCTCGCCGCCGCGGAACCCGAGCGGTTCCTCGTGCTCGACGCCTCGGCATCCGTCGACGAGATCGCCGCCGCCGTCCGGGCCCGCGTCGGGGAGTTCCTCGCCGACTGACTCCGCGGCTCCGTCCGTGCGTCGACCGGCCCGCGGATCCGCCCCGCCCGCTCGTCGTCGCAGGTGGCTCGCCCGGAGATGTCGGTCGCGCAGGTTACGCTGAATGCATGCCCCAGACCGCAGCCGCCGAGTTCCCCTGGGGCGACGTCTGGGGGCAGGATGCGGCGGTCGACACGCTCCGCGGTGCCGCAGCCGATCCCGGTGCGCTGTCCCACGCCTGGTTGATCACCGGCCCCCCGGGCTCCGGGCGCTCCACACTCGCCTATGCGTTCGCCGCGGCGCTCGTCGCCGATCATCCGGGGGATGAGGCGGTCATGCGACAGGTGCTCGCCGGCACCCATCCCGACGTCACCGCGCTGCGCACCGACAAGGTGATCATCACCATCGCCGAGGCGCGAGCGCTCGTCGAGCGGTCCTACTTCGCCCCGTCCGCCGGGCGCTACCGCGTGATCGTGGTCGAAGACGCCGACCGCATGGTCGAGCGCACGTCCAACGTGCTGCTGAAGGCGCTCGAGGAGCCGCCGGAGCAGACGGTGTGGATCCTCTGCGCGCCCAGCGAGGCGGATCTGCTGCCGACCATCCGCTCGCGGGTGCGCTCCCTCCGGCTCAGAGAGCCGGACGTCGCCGACGTCGCGAGGCTGATCAGCCTGCGCACCGGCGTCGACGAGGCCGTCGCAGAGCAGGCGGCCCGCCACGCGCAGCGCCACATCGGCATGGCGCAGCGCCTCGCCACCGACGACGCGGCCCGGCGCCGGCGCGACCTCACCCTCCGCTCCGTGATCGGGGTGCGGGGAGTCGGAGACGCGGTGGAGGTCGCCGGACAGATCATCCAGGCGGCCACGGAAGACGCCAAGGCCCTGACCGCCGAGCGCGATGCCGCCGAGCGTTCCTCGCTGCTGCGCACCGTGGGCATCGCCGAGGGGCAGGCGGTGCCGCCCGCTCTGCGCGCGCAGCTGTCCGCCCTCGAAGACGAGCAGAAGAAGCGCGCGACCCGCAGTCTTCGCGACGGCATCGATCGGGTGCTCACCGACCTGCAATCCCTCTTCCGCGACGTCGTGATGCTGCAGTTCGGGCGTGCCGATGAACTGATCAACCGCGAGTTGACCGCCGAGCTGACCGCGCTCGCCGAGGCCTGGCCCCAGGCCCGTACTCTTGTCGTACTCGACCACCTTGCCGACACCCGGCAGTCGTTGGAGCGCAACGTCGCTCCGCTGCTGGCCCTCGAGAGCTTGCTCGTGACAGTCGCGAGCGGGAGGACACCGTGAACAACCGACCGACTTCCCGTCTCCGACGCGCCGCCGCCGTGCTCGCCGGCCTCGCCGCGGCATCCGTCATGCTGTCGGGCTGTCTCTACTCGATGATCCCCGACGGGGGCTCGAAGCCGGCGGCGACGAACGCCCCCGACACGGAGGGCGTCTCGGAAGACCTGCTGCCGTTCTACGGGCAGACGCTGAGCTGGACCGACTGCGGTTCCGGATTCGACTGCACGGACGTGACCGCGCCGCTCGACTGGGAGAACCCCGGCGCCGGCGAGATCAGCCTCTCCGTGGTCCGGCATCGCGCCACCGGCACCGCCAAGGGATCGCTGCTGACCAACCCCGGCGGCCCCGGGGCGAGCGGCGTCGACCTCATCAAGGACAGCCTCGATTTCGCGGTCGGCTCCGACCTCATCGAGAACTACGACGTGATCGGGTTCGACCCCCGCGGTGTCGGCCAGTCGACGGCCGTCACGTGCTTCGACGCCAAGGGCATGGACGCGTACCTCTACTCGATCCCGACGGGAACCCGCGGCTCGGCGCAGTGGGACGAGTCGATCCTCGCCGAGCACAAGAAGTTCGCCGAGGCGTGCGAGGCCAACAGCGGCGGCATCCTGCCGTACATCACCACCATCAACGCCGCGCGCGACATGGATCTGCTGAGGGGAGTGCTCGGGGACAAGAAGCTCAACTACCTGGGCTACTCCTACGGCACCTTCCTCGGCGCCACCTACGCCGAGCTCTACCCCGACCGCGCGGGGCGCCTCGTGCTCGACGGCGCGATCGACCCGGCCGTCTCCGGTCTCGACGTGAGCGCCACTCAGGCCCTCGGATTCGAGTCCGCGCTGCGCGCCTACATGCAGAGCTGTCTCGACGGCCGCAACTGCCCCTTCAACGGCACGGTCGACGAGGCGATGGCGGACCTCGGCGCCCTGCTGGCGAGCGTCGATGCGACCCCGCTGAAGAACAGCGACAAGCGGCTGCTGGGTGCCGACTCGCTGATGACCGCGATCATCGCCGCGCTGTACTCGCAAGACAGCTGGAGCTACCTGACCCAGGCACTCGACGAGGCGCTGCAGGGCAATCCCAGCACGGCCTTCCTGTTGGCGGACTTCTACAACGGACGCGAGAACGGCGCGTACATCGACAACTCCAGCGAGGCGTTCCGCGCCTACAACTGCATGGACTATCCGGCGGAGAACGACGCCGCGGCCGAGGCCGCCAGCTCCGCCAAGATCGCCGAGGGCGCGCCGACCATCGCCCCCTACTGGGACGGACCCGATTCCTGCTCCGTGTGGCCGTACCCGCCGACGGGGACCCGCGGCGAGATCCACGCCTCCGGTGCCGGGCCGATCCTCGTCGTCGGCACCACCAACGACCCCGCCACACCCTATGAGTGGTCGGAGTCGCTCGCCGCTCAGCTCGACGAGGGCGTGCTGATCACTCGCGTGGGCGAGGGGCACACCGGCTACAACAAGGGCAACCGCTGCGTCGACAAGGCCGTCGAGGCCTACTTCCTCGACGGCACGGTGCCCGAAGACGGACTGCGCTGCGAGTGACGGGCGCTCGATTCGCGACACGGCTCCGAAACAGGTAATATCGGAGACCGCGCCGCTTTAGCTCAGTCGGCAGAGCATTTCACTCGTAATGAAAAGGTCGTCAGTTCGATTCTGACAAGCGGCTCCACCGGAACCCCCGGGATTCACTGAATCCCGGGGGTTCTCGCATCTCCGGGGCGTGCTCCGCGTCGGTTCGGGTGATGCCCGTCGGCGGTGCTCCGGTCGCTTCCCGTCTCCCAGGGAACGGAAGCCGAGCGTACGCTCGGAGTATGAGCAGAGCGCTTCTCATCGTCGACGTGCAGAACGACTTCACCGAAGGAGGCGCGCTGGCGGTCGCCGGTGGTGACGCGGCGGCCTCCGCGATCACCGCCTTCCTCGCCGCGCACAGTGCCGACTACCGCGTGATCATCGCGTCGCGGGACTGGCATGACGCGACGGGGGACAACGGAGGGCACTTCTCCGCATCCCCCGACTTCGTGGACACCTGGCCGGTGCACTGCGTCGCAGGCACGGCGGGTGCCGAGTACGACCCTCTGCTGACGACGGAGGCCGTGACCCACCACGTGCGCAAGGGGCAGGGGAGGCCCGCCTACTCGATGTTCGAGGGCGTGACGGATGCCGGCGACACGGTGGGTTCCGTGCTGACGGCGGCCGGCGTGCTGGGCGCCGACGTCGTCGGCATCGCGACGGACCACTGCGTGCGCGCCTCGGCGCTGGACGCGATCGCCCACGGCGTGCAGGTGCGCGTCTTCACCGACCTCGTCGCGGGCGTCGCGGTTGAATCCAGTGAGGCGGCACTCATCGAGCTCGCGCACGCGGGAGCCGTGCTGGCCAAGTCGAGCACGGCGTGAGCCGCAGCGTCCTGCTGCTGCGGGCCGTGAACGTCGGGGGCCACGGCAGGGTGCCCATGGCCCGGTTGCGCGTCGTGCTCGAACCGCTGCTCGGCGCCGTCACCACCTACATCGCCAGCGGCAACATCGTGTGCGAGCATCCGTCCGACCCGGTGTCGGCGTGCGCCGAGGTACGCGCCCTGATCGCGTCGGAGTTCGACGTCGACACACCTGTGATCCCGAGGACGCACGAGCAACTCGTGACCGCGCTCGACGCGCATCCCTTCGACGGGGCCGAGGAGAAGATGCTGCACGCGATGTTCCTCGAGGGGCCCGCGGAGCCGGGAGCCGTGGAGGAACTGACGCGACGGCTGCGTCCGGGGGAGCGCATCGCGCTGGTGGGGACGGAGCTCTGGATCGACTACGGAGACGGGGTGCAGGGGACCAGGCTCACCACGCCCGTGTTCGACAGGACTCTGGGGGTCGTCGGCACCGCCAGGAACCTGCGCACGGTGCGCCGACTCGCGGAGCTCACCGCCTAGGCGAGCGGGCGGCTGAGCGCCTCCGGAGGCAGGGTCGGGTGCGGCTGGACGTCGACACGGCGTGTGCCGCACTCGGCGCAGCGCACATAGAGGACGGTGCCCTCGCTGGTGGGATGACGGGACTCGACGAGCCACGCGTGTTCGTGGGTCGCCTCGACCGGACGAGGTATCGGAAGAGTGTGCAACGAGGTCATGCATCCAGCGTGATGTAATGGCCTTATGCATCTCAACCCTTACGGCGAATACGCCGTCCTCCTCGCCGCGTCGCTCGCGAACGACTGGCCGGAGGATCGTGCCGGGGTCGAGGCGCGCACCCGCGAGTTCGGCATGACCATGGACTTCCCCGTTGAGCCGGACGACCATGCGCTGGCCAGGGAGGTCATCGACGAGTGGCTGCGGGTCGTCGATGCGGAGCCCGGCCTTCCGCGCGCCGAGCTCCTGAACGCGCAGATGGCCGCCGCGGCCACCTACCCGCGACTCACCGATCACCATGACGAGGGCTGGCACCTGCACTACCGTGACGACGGCCAGCGTCTCGCGTTCGTGCTGCGCGCCGTGATCACGGTGGGCACCGCGCTGCACCTCACGACGCGAGGGATGACGCGGATACTGCGGTGCGAGGCCTCGCCGTGCACGAACGTCGTCGTGGATGTGACGCGCAACGGTCGACAGCGATTCTGCTCGGTGCGCTGCGCCAACCGCGCGGCCGTCCGGCGGCACCGCGCCCGGACATGACCGAGGAGTACGGCCGTCGGCGGATCACGCACGCCTGAGGAGTGCGTCACGGTGGGCCCCGTGGGGCTCGAACCCACGACCCGCGGATTAAAAGTCCGATGCTCTGCCAACTGAGCTAGAGGCCCGTCCCTCCAGTCTAG
Source organism: Microbacterium hydrocarbonoxydans (assembly GCA_040395495.1). Classification (GTDB taxonomy): domain Bacteria; phylum Actinomycetota; class Actinomycetes; order Actinomycetales; family Microbacteriaceae; genus Microbacterium; species Microbacterium hydrocarbonoxydans_D. The sequence continues at coordinate 18,193 of JBEBQG010000017.1, forward strand.
GGCTCACGCGGCGAACCGCCGGCGACTCCGAGGCCGCCGACGGTCCGATTCCCTCCCCGTCCTCCCCGAGCGACGAGGGATGCCGAGTCTCCCCGCTCGGCGTCACCGGCCTCACTGGGCGGGCGGCATCAGCACCGAGTCGATGAGATACACGGTGGCGTTCGCGGTCTGCACGCCGCCGCAGAGGACCTTCGCGTCGCCGACCATGAGATCGTCGCCGCTGCCGGTCACGGTGAGGTCGGCTCCCTGCACGGTCTTGTGCGTGCCGACGATGTCAGCCGGCTCGATCTGACCGGGGACCACGTGGTACGTGAGGATCGACGTGAGGGTGGCGCTGTCGGTCTTGAGCCCGTCGATCGTCGCCGGGTCGATCTTGGCGAACGCGTCGTCGACGGGCGCGAACACCGTGAACTCGCTGCCGTTGAGGGTGTCGACGAGGTTGACGTCCGGATTGAGCTGACCGCTCACGGCGGCGACGAGCGTCGTCAGGAGGGGGTTGTTCGAGGCGGCCACCGCGACCGGGTCCTGCGACATGCCCTGGATCGATCCGGCGCCGGAGGGGACCTGGTCGGCGTAGGCGGAGCATCCCGGTCCGACCAGGTTCGCCGCGGGGTCCATCGTCTCCGGCGTGGCCTCCGACGACTCGGGAGCGGACGGCTTCGGCGACTCTGCCGCCGGGGTGTTCCCCATCGAACAGGCGGAGAGCAGGAATGCGCTCGCGAGCGTGAGGGTGACTGCTGCAGTGACCTTCTTGGTGGTGCTGAACATCTCGAGCTCCTTCAGAAACGAGCCACGGTCTCTCCGCGGCGTCGACTCCTGTTCGGAGCCGTCGGGAGATCGGATCGGAACAGGTTCGGATCCAATCCGTTCGCAGGGTCGGAGCGAACAGCATCCGAGGAGAAGAGGACTCCATGGACCTGATCGTCATCGGCCTGCTCGGCGGGCTCATCACCGGCATCTCGCCGTGCATCCTGCCCGTGCTCCCGGTGATCTTCCTCACCGGCGGGGCGCAGTCGGCGAAGTTCGACGGCGAGCTCGTGCCTGCACGGCGCAGCCGCCCCTACTTCGTCATCGCGGGACTCATCCTGAGCTTCACGCTCGTCACCCTGGTCGGCTCGCTCGTGCTCGGACTGCTCGGCCTTCCGCAGGACGTCATCCGCTGGGCCGGCATCATCGTGCTGGTGGTGATCGGGGTGAGCCTGATCGTCCCGCGGCTGGCCCACCTCCTCGAGCGACCGTTTCAGCGATTCGGCCAGCGCGAGGTGAAGAACCGCGGCAACGGGTTCGGCGTCGGACTCGCCCTCGGCGCCGTGTTCGTCCCGTGTGCGGGACCCGTGCTCGCAGCGATCATCGTCGCCGGCTCGACCGGGCGCATCGGCGTCGGGACGGTGCTTCTCACGGCCTCCTTCGCGATCGGGGTGGCGGTACCGCTGTTGGTCTTCGCCCTGGCCGGACGCGGGGTCATCGAGAGGATCAGGGCGTTCCGCACCAGGGAGCGGGGTCTGCGGATCGCTGCGGGCGTCGCGATGATCGCGCTGGCCGTGGGGCTCGTCTTCAATGTGCCGCAGTTCCTGCAGCGTCTGCTCCCCGACTACACCGCGCCGCTGCAGGAGCAGCTCGCCGACTCGGAGCAGGTGTCGGACGCCCTCGACCTCGGCGGGCTCGTCACCGACGAGAACAAAGACCTCGACAAGTGCACCAACGGCGCCGCCGAACTCGAGTCCTGCGGCACCGCGCCGTCGCTCACGGGGATCTCGCAGTGGCTGAACACCCCGGACGGGGCGCCCCTCGACCTCGCCGACCTGCGGGGCAAGGTCGTGCTCATCGACTTCTGGGCCTACTCGTGCATCAACTGCCAGCGCTCACTTCCGCACGTCGTGGCGTGGGACAAGGCGTACGGCGACCTGGGACTGCAGGTGATCGGGGTGCACTCGCCCGAGTACGCGTTCGAGAAGGACGTCGCCAACGTCGCGGCCGGTGCGCAGAGCTTCGGGATCGGCTATCCGGTCGCCCTCGACAACGACCTCGCGACGTGGACGAACTACCGCAACCGCTACTGGCCGGCGCACTACCTGATCGACGCCGACGGCACCGTGCGCCACATCGCCTTCGGTGAGGGGAACTACGCGACGACCGAGAAGCTCATCCGCGAGCTGCTGCAGGAGGCGAACCCCGATGTGCAGCTGCCCGCGCCGACGGATGTCGCCGACGAGACCCCCGACGTGGGGTCTACGACGCGGGAGACCTTCCTCGGCTCCGCGAAAGACGTGAACTTCGGAGGCGGGGTGCCGTACCGCGCGGGTGCGCGCGACTACACCTTCCCCGAGGACCAGCCGGCCGACAGCTTCGCCCTCGACGGGGGATGGGACGTGCAGACGCAGTACGCCACTCCCTCCGGGACCGACGGTCGTGTACGGCTCGAATACCACGCTGCGGAGGTCCGCATGGTGGTGGCCGGAACCGGCGACGTCGTCGCGCGCGACGAGAAGGGGCGGGAGCAGACCATCCCCGTCGACGGCACCCCGCGGTCGTACGCGCTGCGGGTCGCCGACGGCGTGTCGTCTGGCACGTTCACGCTCCGCGTCCCCGCGGGTGTGCAGGTCTATTCGTTCACCTTCGGGTGAGGCCTGCGCGCGAAGTGGGAGGGATGCGGCATGCTGGGGGAGATGGTCATCGACGGGATGGATGTTCCCGAGGACGGTGCGGCGCGCGACGCCGTCGCCGACCTCCTCCTCCGCGTCGCCGACGGAGACAGGGCGGCCTTCGCCGATCTGTACGACGCTCTCTCCGCCCGTGCCTTCGGCCTCATCCTCCGCGTGCTCGTCAATCGCGCGCAGAGCGAGGAGGTGCTGCAGGAGGTGTTCCTGGAGATCTGGCAATCCGCTTCGCGCTTCGCTCCGAACAGAGGTCAGGGACGGACCTGGGTGATGACCATCGCGCATCGCCGCGCCGTCGACCGGGTGCGGGCATCCCAGTCGAGCGCGGACCGAGACGTGAGGGCGGGGCTCAGGGACATCGGGGTGGCGCACGACAGCGTCGCCGAGCGCGTCGAGCTGGGCATCGAGGGGGAACGCGTCACGGCGGCGCTGTCCGACCTCCCCGAGGCGCAGCGCGAGGCGATCGTGCTCGCCTACTACGGCGGATACAGTCAGAACGAGATCGCGGCGCTCGTGGGGGCGCCGCTGGGGACGATCAAGACACGGATGCGCGACGGACTCACCCGCCTTCGCGCGGCGATGGGGGTGACGGCATGAACGAGCAGGAGTTCGCGGAGCTCTCCGCAGCGGCTGCGGTGCACGCGCTGTCTCCGGACGACGAGCGGCGCTTCCGAGCGGCGCTGACCGTGCATCCCGAATGGCGCAGCATCGTTCGCGACGACGAGGCGACCGCCGCAGCGCTCGCCGCGCCGATCGCTCCGGTGACTCCGCCGGACGGCATCCTCGCAGCCCTCCTGGACGCCATCGACGAGACCTCGCCCGACGACGCCTCTCCCGCCGAGATCCGCGATGCACCCACCGCGGATGCCGTGACCGACGCGGGGCAGACCCGGCGGGCGGCTCCCGCGGTCGCGACGGATGCCGAGCGGTCCGGTGACGCAGGCGAAGGCACCGCGCGGGGCGCGAGCGCGCAGGACTCCGCCGACCCGTCGCGGCGACGCGGGCTGCGGATGCTGTTCGCGCTCGCCGCGTGCCTGGTGCTGCTCGTCGGCATCGGCGTCGGGGCTGCGGCGCTGAACGGCTACCTCACCCGCCCGGCCTCTGTGGTCGCGCTCGAGCAGATCGAAGGAGCTGAGGACGCGCAGCAGGCGTCCGTCACGCTCGACGGCGGAGGCACGGCCACGGCGCACTGGTCTGCGTCGCTGGGCAAGGCGGTGCTCGTCGCCGACGGCATCGCCACGCCCGCAGCGGGGGAGACCTACGAGTTGTGGTTCGTGCGCGGTGAGACGCCTGTGTCGGCGGGCACGTTCGACGTGGACGGCGGAGACGCCACCGCCGAGCTCCGTGGGGAGATGAAGGCCGGAGACACCATCGCGGTCACGGTCGAGAAGGACGGCGGATCCCCGACGGGGTCGCCGACCTCGGACCCGGTGATCGTGATCCCCACCGCTGCCTGAGCGTCGGTGATCGCGCGTACCCTGGAGGGATGCCCGAGCAGCACCATCACCGACCTGTGCGTCGTCCGTCCAGCGCCTTCGACAACATCGTGGGCGCGCACGACCCCGCAGAGGAGACGCGGATCGCGCATGCGACGGCATCCGCCCTGCTGACCAGGGTTCGAGCGGACGACAGCGGGGTGAGCGCCGATCGCCTCGTGGCGTTCACGGCCGAGCACGGGATCGACGAGATCGCCGAGCTGTGGTCGAAGGCGCCGTCTCGCACGCTCCCCGGGGCGCTCTGGCGGCTGTATCTGCTGCAGCTCGCCATCCACTCCGACCCCCGCACCGCGGCACTGCTGTACGAGCGCGGTCGTGTGGAGCTCGCGTCCGCCGACGCGGTGATCGCGGGGGCTCCGGTGCCCGCGGATCCGGAGGAGATCGTCGTGCTCATCGACACGATCCTGCGCGGAGCGTTCCGCGGCGACTTCGCGGTCGCGTTGGACAGGGCCGCGGCGTTCTGCCGGGTGCAGGCCTCGGGGGCGACGCACACGGCCGACGACTACGAGCCGACGGAGCCGGGGCGGGCGAGCGAGCTGACCACACGCGCCCTGCGACTCAGCGGCTACGCGCAGGACCTGTCGGCGTCCGCGGTGCTCTGGCGTATGGGATCCCTCGCCTGACGCGGTCCCCGGACAGGAGAAGACCGGGCCGCAAGAACGCCTCTCGGCGGAAGGCCGCTCGCAGCGGCGAAAATTGGAGCCCGGGGTTATGCGGCCCGGCCTGTACCAGTGTAACGCGATGCTGTCGGACGTATTCCCGGCCCTCTAGGCTCGGAGCATGACCCGTCGATTCGCGCTCATGATCGATCCCCTCGACGCCTCGGAGGAGCGCGCGGACTACGCGGACTCCTTCACGATGGTGGATGCCGCGGCTCCCGCGCTCAGCGTCGGCGAGCTCAGCACCCAGCGCGGAGACGGCGTCTTCGAGTCCATCGGAGTCATCGACGGGCACGCGCAGGAGGTGGTACCGCATCTGGAGCGTCTCGCCCATTCGGCGCAGCTCTGCGACCTGCCGGCGCCGCACCTCGAACAGTGGCGGCAGGCCGTGGCGGTCGCCGCAGCCGAGTGCGGCGAGGGCGAAGCCGTCATCAAGCTCATCCTCAGCCGCGGCGTCGAGCACGGACCCACTCCGACCGCCTGGGTGACGGCGGCTCCGGCGCCCGACTTCTCCGCCGTGCGCGCGCACGGCATCCGCGTCGTCACCCTCGACCGCGGCTACGACCTCCACGTCGCAGAGCGTGCGCCCTGGCTGCTGCTGGGGGCGAAGACGCTCTCGTACGCCGTGAACATGGCTGCGCTGCGCGAGGCGCACCGACGCGGGGCCGACGACGCGGTGTTCCTCTCCAGCGACGGGTTCGTGCTGGAGGCGCCGACCGCGTCGCTGATCCTGCGCGTCGGGGACCGCTTCGTCACGCCGGCGCCCAACGGCGGCATCCTGCACGGCACGACGCAGCTCAGCGTGTACGAGCACCTCGCCGAGCGCGGCTTCGAGGTCGGATACGCCGAGATCCCGGCATCCGATCTGGCCGCCGCGGATGCCGCCTGGCTCGTCTCCAGCGTGCGCCTCGCCGCCCCGATCACCGCCGTCGACGGAGCGGAACTGCCCGTGGACGCAGTCTTCACCGCAGCTCTGAACGAGTACCTCCTCTCGCCCCGCGACTGACCCGCCGTCTCCTGATCCCGGCCCCGGCCGGGCACAGTTTCGGAGCCCGGAGACGACACGCCGGCTCCCGACGGGCTGACGGCGGCGTGTCCGGTCTGGGGCATCCGGGGGCGCTCACCGGGCGAAAAGTCGGAGCCGCGGCGCAACTCGCCGGCCTGAAGCACAACGGCACGGCGTGTCGGCGCGGAACTCCGACCTTTCGCACGTGGCGGGCAGCCCGCGGGGACGCGGGCGGGCGCTCCCCGGCGCGGGGACGGGGCGGGTGCGGGGACGCGGACGGGCGCTCCCGGCGCGGGCGGGCGGGCGCGAGGACGCGGGCGGGCGGGCGGGCGCGGGACGGAGCGGGCGCGGGGACGCGGGCGGGCGCTCCCGGCGCGGGCGGGCGCTCCCCGGCGCGGGACGGGGCGGGCGCTCCCGGCGCGGGGACGGGGCGGGCGCGGGGACGCGGGCGGGCGCTCCCGGCGCGGGGACGGGGCGGGCGCTCCCGGCGCGGGACGGGGCGGGCGCTCCCGGCGCGGGACGGGGCGGGCGCGAGCGGTCAGCGCGGCCAGAGGTGCGCGTCGGCGCTGATCTTGGCGAGGATCGCGGCCTCGACGAGGTCCCAGTCGTGGATGACCATCGCGAAGTCGAACCTCAGGGTCTCGTAACCCCAGATCGCAGACAGGGCATCGCGCACCAGGTCCTTGTGCCGTGAGGCCTGCCCGTCGTGGTTCTGCTTGCCGTCGATCTCGATCAACAGCCTGTCGCCGAGAAGGAGGTCGACCCTCCCCGTGTCGTGGATCACGACCTGGGTGCGCACGTCGATGCCCCGCCGACGCAACCGGAGTCGCACGATGGACTCCAGCCCGCTGTCGGCATCCGACCGTGCGATGTCGACGAGCAGCTTCAAGCGGTGAGGAAGCCGTTCACGCAGCCACCGCAGCCCTGGCTCTGTGAGGAGCTTCTGTCTCAATGCGGACTCGAGCGCGGCGAAGAGGGCCTCCTCGTCGCGGCACTGGGCGATCTGCAGCAGGGTCCGCGGAACAGACGGCAGAGCGCCGGCGATGACAGGCCCGTCGGACCAGTGCATGCAGCACTCCTCGCAGGCGCTCAGACGGCGTCCGCCCGATCCCATCCAGACGTGGACGGCGGGATCGTCGAGGACCCAGAGCCCGTGCAACCGCGCCGCCGACAATGATGCGGGCACGCCGCCGTGAGTGGCAGCGTGGAACTCCGGATGCGAGGTTGCCGGGAGTGCGTACAGTCCCTGGCGCGGCCGCACGATCTCGCCTGCTTCGCGTGCGCGGCTCAACTCCCGTGCGGAGACCCCCAGTTCCCGCAGGGTTCGCGTGCGCGCCATGCCGCCCGCGGCGGCGAGGGCGGCGGATGCGGTGCGGAACGACATGCCGCGAGTCTGGCCGGAGAGGCCATCCGGCCGGGGCGCGGGAGAGCGCAGTCCGCGGGAGCGGTGGACAAGTCGCCCATACCCGCGCGTGTGGAGGACCGGTGCCGCACCCACCCCAGCGCGCGAAAAGTCGGAGCGCCCCGCCGACACGCCGTGCCGCGGCATCCGCCGCCGGCGTGTCTCCGGAGTTCTCCGACTTTTCGTACGGCTGAAGAGGAAGAACGAGAGTCGAGAAGAACGAGGGAACGGGAAGTACGAGAGTCGGGAAGAACGAGGGAACGGGAAGAACGGAGGCTCGGGAAGAAGGTCGCCCGGCGCCCGGCGGCTTATCCGAAGCGGCCGGAGACGTAGTCCTCGGTGGCCTGCACAGACGGAGTCGTGAAGATGCTCGTCGTGTCGTCGTACTCGATGAGCTTGCCGGGCTTGCCCGTGCCAGCGATGTTGAAGAACGCCGTCCGGTCGGAGACGCGGGACGCCTGCTGCATGTTGTGCGTGACGATGACGATCGTGTACTCGCGCTTCAGCTCGCCGATCAGCTCCTCGATCGCGTAGGTCGAGATCGGGTCGAGAGCGGAGCAGGGCTCGTCCATGAGGAGCACGTCGGGGGAGACGGCGATGGCGCGGGCGATGCACAGACGCTGCTGCTGGCCGCCGGAGAGACCGGAACCGGGCTTGTCGAGACGGTCCTTGACCTCGTTCCACAGGTTCGCGCCCTGCAGCGACTTCTCGACGAGGGCATCGGCATCCGACTTCGCGATCCGCTTGTTGTTCAGCTTCACGCCGGCCAGCACGTTCTCGCGGATCGACATGGTGGGGAACGGGTTCGGACGCTGGAAGACCATGCCGACCTGGCGGCGCACCGTCACGGGGTCGACAGAGGGGCCGTACAGGTCGTCGCCGTCGAGCAGCACCTGGCCTTCGACGCGGGCGCCGGGGATGACCTCGTGCATGCGGTTGAGCGTGCGCAGGAAGGTCGACTTGCCGCAGCCCGACGGGCCGATGAACGCGGTGACGCTGCGCGGCTCGATGTCGAGCGACACGCCCTCGACGGCGAGGAAGTCGCCGTAGTAGACGTTGAGGTCGTTGACTTCAATGCTCTTGGACACGTGATGTTCCTTCGGGTTGCGGCTCAGCGGCCGGTCTTGGGGGCGAAGACCTTCGCGACGATGCGCGCGACGAGGTTCAGCACCATGACGATGACGATAAGGGTGAGTGCGGCCGCCCAGGCGCGATCCACGTATGCTTCGGCGGGGATGCCCTGGTAGGCGTACTGCGAGTAGATGAAGACCGGGAGGGTCTGCATGCGGCCGCCGAAGAGGTTGTAGTTCATCGCATCGGTGAAGCCGGCGGTGAGCAGCAGCGGCGCGGTCTCGCCGATGACGCGCGAGATGGCGAGCATGACGCCGGTCGTGATGCCGGCGATCGAGGTCGGGAGAACGACCTTGACGATGGTCAGCCACTTCGGCACGCCGAGCGCGTAGGAGGCCTCGCGCAGGTCGTTCGGCACCAGGCGCAGCATCTCCTCGGTGGAGCGGACCACGACCGGGATCATCAGCACGGAGAGCGCCACGGAGCCCATGATGCCCATGCGCACGCCCGGGCCGAAGATGAGTGCGAAGACCGCGTAGGCGAAGAGTCCGGCGACGATCGACGGGATGCCGGTCATGACGTCGACGAGGAAGGTGATGATCCTCGACATCCGAGTGCCGCGACCGTACTCGACGAGGTACACAGCCGTCATGAGGCCGATCGGCACGGAGATGATCGTCGCCGCCAGCGTCACGAGCAGCGTGCCCATGATGGCGTGCAGCGCGCCGCCGCCCTCGCCGAGCACTCCGCGCATCGACGAGGAGAAGAACAGCGGGTCGAGGCGGGCGATGCCGTTGGAGATCACGGTCCAGCCGACCGAGATCAGGGGCACCATCGCGATGAGGAACGCCGAGGTGACGATGCCGGTGACGAAGCGGTCCAGCGCCTTGCGCGGTCCCTCGACGATGCGGGAGGTCGTGTAGACGATCACGAGGTAGAGCACGGCGCCGAGCACCAGGGCCCCGGCGATGTTGAAGTCGGCGCCGGACGCCGCGGCCATGACCGCGAACGGGGCGGCGCCGATGACGAGGGAGATCCCGAGCAGGGCCCAGGGCGTCCACCGGGGGAGGTGGCCGGAGGAGAGCGTGGCGCGGGACGTCGGCAGAGCGGCGCGCGGCGACTGCGGGGCGATCACGGTCATGTCAGTTCGCTCCCGAGAATTCCTTGCGGCGGTTCACGAACCAGCGCGCGATCGCGTTGACCGCGAACGTCACGATGAAGAGGATCAGACCGGTCGCGATGAGGACGTTGATGTTGGTCTTGTACGCCTCGGCGAAGGTCAGCGCGATGTTCGCGGCGATCGTCGAGGGGTTCGTGGAGGTGAGCAGCTCGATCGTGACGGCCTTGCTCACCGAGAGCACCATGGCGACGGCCATGGTCTCGCCGAGGGCGCGGCCGAGGCCGAGCATCGACCCGGACACGATGCCGGAGCGGCCGAAGGGCAGCACCGCCATCCGGATCATCTCCCAGCGCGTGGCTCCGAGGGCGAGGGCCGCCTCCTCGTGCAGACGCGGCGTCTGCAGGAAGATCTCGCGGCAGATGGCCGTGATGATCGGCACGACCATGACGGCCAGCACGATGGCCGCGGTGAGGATGGTGCGACCGGTCGGCGACACGACGCCCCCGAAGAACGGGATCCAGCCGAGGTTGGCGTTCAGCCAGGCATAGGCGGGCTGAACCGCGGGGGCGAGGACGAAGATGCCCCAGAGGCCGAAGACGACGGAGGGCACCGCGGCCAGCAGATCGACGATGTAGCCGATGGTCTGAGCGAGCCGGCGCGGTGCGTAGTGGGTGATGAAGAGCGCGACGCCGAGCGAGAGCGGCACGGCCATGAGGAGGGCGAGGAGAGCGGCCCAGAGCGTGCCGTAGAGAAGGGGGCCGACATACTCCCAGAAGTTCGACTGGAGCAGCGAGGCGTCGTCGGGGCCGGCGGTGAAAGCGGGGATGGACTGCACGATGAGGAAGATCGCGACCGCGGCGAGCGTGATCATGATCATGGAGCCGGCGGCGACCGCCGTGCCGGAGAACCAGATGTCTCCAGCGCGCTTCTTCGCGACGATCGGTGCCGGAGCCGCCGCTGTCGTGGCTGTCATGGGAGCTGCTTCCTGCTCAGTGGGTTCGGGTGTCGGGAGCGTGCAGACGGTCTCCGGGATGCCGAGGCACCCCGGAGACCGTCACTGACTCACTTGATGAGGTCGATCGCGGCCTGCGCCTTGGTGCGCAGGTCGTCGGAGATCGGAGCGCTGCCCGCGTTGGTCGCGGCGGCCTTCTGGCCCTCGGCGCTGATCGCGGTCGAGAAGAACGCCTTGGTCAGCGCGGCGACGTTCTCGTCCTCGTACTCGGTGCAGCCGATGAGGTAGCTGACGAGGAGCACCGGGTAGGCGCCGGCGGCCGTGGTGGTGCGGTCGATCGCGAAGGCGAGGTCGCCCTCGGTGCGGCCGTCCTCGACCTTGGACGCGTCGAGCGTCGCGGCGGCGCCCTCGGCGGAGTGGGCGACGAACTCGTCGCCGACCTTGACGCTCACCGACGCGAAGTCGGCGGCCTGCGAGGAGTCGATGTAGCCGATGAGGCCCTGGCCGCCCTTGACGGCGTTCGCGACGCCCGAGGTCTTCTCCGCGGACTCGCCGCCGAGCTCGGTCGGCCACTCCTCGACGCTGCCCCAGGTCCACGCGTCGGGCGCGGTCTGGGCCAGGTAATCGGTGAAGTTGCCCGTGGTGCCGGACTTGTCGGAGCGGTGGACCGGCGAGATCGCCAGGTCGGGGAGCTTGACGTCCTTGTTGGTGGCGGCGATGGCCGGGTCGTTCCACTTGGTGATCTTGCCGGCGAAGATGCCGGCGACGGTCTCGGGGTCGAGGTCGAGCGAGTCGATGCCCTCGAGCGTGAAGACGATGGCGATCGGCGACACGTAGGCGGGGATCTCGACGATGTCGGAGCCGTCGACGCACGCGCCGAAGCCGCCGGCGGCGACCTCGTCGGTCTTGAACGCACGGTCGGAGCCGGCGAAGTTCACAGCGCCCTGCTGGAACGACTCACGACCCGCGCCGGAGCCGGCGGGGTCGTACTCGACGACCGCGTCGGGGCTGGTCTTCTGGAACTCGGCCGTCCACGACTGGATGGCGACCTGCTGCGCCGACGAGCCGGAGCCGACGAGCGAACCCGTGAGCGCGGGTGCGTCGGACGTGGGAGCGTCGGTGGAACCGCCGGTGCTGCCTTCGTTCGCGGCGCAACCGGCGAGAGCGAGGGCAGCGACGGCGCCGATGGCGCCGATTCGGGCGATGCGGGAGATCTTCACTGTGGATCCGTTCGATCGGGAATGGGAATGGGCCCGGTGCAGGGCACACAGTGACGCTAAGTGCGGCGGTTAACGAGAGTCTCCCGCCCAGGTGAACGGAAGGTGAACGACCGGCGACTCTCTGGATTCGCCCGCGGGCGCGCGGAACGTCGCCGCCGAGACGGGTGCGAGGGGGATCAGACCTGGGGGACGTGCGTCTCGATCGCGATGATCCCGGATCCAGGGTTGGATGCCGACAGATGCACGACCGAGAAGGCGGCGGGCTCGAGGTCGGCGGCGCTGCCCACATAGGAGCCGTGGATGGTGCCGGTGGCCAGCGCGATCTCCGAGAGCAGACCGGGGAGCACCGGACCGTGGCTGCAGAGCACGGCCGGCTTGCCGGACGCGACGCGGCGGCCGACGGCGGTACGCAGGTCGGCGACGCCGTCCTCCCACGAGTCCTGGCTGATCCGTGTCGTCTTCACGGGCTTGCGGTCGAGCGCCTTGGCGAGAGGCCTCACGGTCTCGACGCAGCGCACCGCGTCGCTCGTGACGATCTTGCGCACGCCGAACGCTCGCAGCGGGCCGACGATGGACTTCGCCTGACGGCGTCCGCGGTCGGTGAGAGGGCGCGCGGCATCCGCGCCTTCCCACTCGGAGCGGGGCATGGCCTTGGCGTGCCGCAGCGCGATCACCGGGAACGTGCGCAGCACTCCGTCGTCGACGAGGTTCGCGAAGAAGTCGAGGATCTCGAGATCCACGGGATAGCTGAGCCGTGCCCTCGCCTTCTTCACGCTCACCCACTCGATCGCGGCGATCTCGCGGTTGGGCACGAAAGTCGAAGCGCGGATGGCGTCGTCGGTCGCCTCCGCGGCCCAGTAGTGCACGACCTTCTGTTTGTTCGACGGCAGGTGGTAGCGACTCACGCCCACCGGCACGCCGAGCGAGACGCGGATGCCGGTCTCCTCGTGCACCTCGCGCACGGCGGTCTCGGCGAGCATCTCCCCGGGGTCGACCTTGCCCTTGGGGAGGGTGACGTCGCGGTACTTGGTGCGGTGGATCAGCAGGATGCGCAGCTTGCCCTCGACGATGCGCCAGACGACCGCCCCGGCCGCGTACACGGCCTTGTCGGTCCACTTCGCGCGCGTCTTGCTCGGCGCCGCCTGCGCTGCGGTCATCGCACCGCCCGCGCGCGACGTCGTCGCTGGATGGTCCCCATGGTCTTATCCTGCAGGTCGACGAGCGGGTTGCCGTCGGCATCCTCGGCGTGGCGCTGCCAGACTCCCTCTGCGCCGAGGTGCCACGAGCTGGTGCCGGGGTCCATGGCGAGGTCGAAGAACGCGAGCAGCTCGTGCAGGTGGTGCGGGTCGGACACCCGCACCAGCGCCTCGACGCGTCGGTCGAGGTTGCGGTGCATCATGTCGGCGCTGCCGATGTACACCTGCGGGTCGCCGTCGTTCTCGAAGGCGAAGATGCGCGAGTGCTCCAGGTAACGGCCGAGGATGCTCCGCACGGTGATGTTGTCGCTGATGCCGTCGAGGTCGGTGCGCAGGCTGCAGATGCCGCGCACCCACACCTCGACCTTCACGCCGGCCTCGCTGGCGCGGTAGAGCGCGTCGATGATCTCCTCGTCGACCATCGAGTTGACCTTGATGCGGATGCGGGCCGGCTTGCCGGCGACCGCGTTCGCGCGCTCGTTGTCGATCTGGCGCAGGAGTCCCTTGCGCAGGTGGAGGGGAGCGACGAGCAGCCGCTTGAACTTCTTCTCGATCGCGTATCCGCTGAGCTCGTTGAACAGGCGGGTGAGGTCCTTGCCCACCTGCGCGTCGGCGGTGAACAGGCCGAAGTCCTCGTAGATGCGGCTGGTCTTGGGGTTGTAGTTGCCGGTCCCGACGTGCGAGTAGTGACGCAGCATCCCGTCTTCCTCGCGGATGACGAGGGCGAGCTTGCAGTGGGTCTTGAGGCCGACGAGGCCGTAGACGACGTGCACCCCCGCCTTCTCGAGCTTGCGCGCCCAGACGATGTTGTTCGCCTCGTCGAACCGCGCCTTGACCTCGACGAGGGCCAGCACCTGCTTGCCGGCCTCGGCGGCGTCGATCAGGGCCTCGACGATCGGGCTGTCGCCCGAGGTGCGGTAGAGGGTCTGCTTGATGGCGAGCACGTGCGGATCGCGCGCGGCCTGCTGGAGGAACGCCACGACGCTCGTCGTGAACGACTCGTAGGGGTGGTGCACGAGCACGTCGGACTTGCGGATGGCCTTGAAGACGTCGGCGCGCTCGTTGCTGTCGCCCGGCTGGAACGCCACGGCCGTGGTCGGCAGGTGCGGCGGGTAGCGCAGGTCGGGGCGGTCGGCCTTGGACAGGTCGAACAGTCCGCGCAGGTCGAGCGGACCGGGGAGGCGGTAGACCTCCTGGTCGGTGATGTCGAGCTCGCGCACCAGCAGGTCGAGCGTGACGTCGTCCATGTCGTCGGTGATCTCGAGGCGGATCGGCGGGCCGAACCGCCGGCGCATGAGCTCGGCCTCCAGCGCCTGGATGAGGTTCTCGCTCTCGTCCTCCTCGATCACCATGTCCTCGTTGCGGGTGAGGCGGAACGCGTGGTGGTCGAGCACCTCCATACCAGGGAAGAGGTCGCCGAGATGGTTGGCGATGAGCTCCTCCAGCCGGATGAACCGCAGGATCTCGCCGCCGCCGGGCACCTCGACGAAGCGGGGGAGCATGGGCGGCACCTTGAGGCGGGCGAACTCCTGGCGTCCGGTGCGGGCGTTGCGGATGCGGATCGCGAGGTTCAGCGAGAGGCCGGAGATGTAGGGGAAGGGGTGGGCGGGGTCGACCGCGAGGGGCATCAGCACGGGGAAGACCTGCGCCTGGAAGTAGTCCGTCAGCGCGTCGCGTTCGGCGTCGGTGAGGTCGACCCAGTCGGCGATCTCGATGCCGGACTCCGCCAGCGCAGGGCGTACGAGGGTGGTCCACGCATCGGCGTGACGGAGCTGCAGGGCGTGCGCCTCGCGGGAGATGTCGGCCAGGGCGTCGACGGGGGAGCGTCCGATGTTCGTCGGGACGGCGAGGCCGGTCACGATGCGTCGCTTGAGGCCGGCGACGCGCACCATGAAGAACTCGTCGAGGTTGCTCGCGAAGATGGCGAGGAAGTTGGCCCGCTCGAGCTCCGGAAGCGTCGCATCCTCCGCCAGCTCCAGCACACGCTGGTTGAACGCGAGCCAGCTCAGCTCGCGGTCGAGGTAGCGGTGGTCGGGGAGGAGGGAGTCCGGAGCCTCGATGGCGTCGAAGTCGTCGTCTTCGGCGTCGCCGAGACCTGCATCGGCGAGAGCGGGATCGATCATGGGGTACATCTAAGCACCGAGAGGTGACGAGCGTGTGAACGGAGCGGTTCCGTTACCGGCTCGCGACGAGGGCGTCGTCGTCGTAGACGTTGAAGCGGTAGCCGACGTTGCGCACGGTGCCGATGATCTGCTCCTGGTCGCCGAGCTTGGCCCGCAGGCGCCGTACGTGCACGTCCACGGTCCTGGTGCCGCCGAAGTAGTCGTAGCCCCACACCTCGCTGAGCAACTGCTCCCGTGTGAAGACCCGGGAGGGATGCGTGGCGAGGAAGTGCAGCAGCTGGAACTCCTTGTAGGTGAGGTCGAGCGGCTTGCCGTGCAGCTTGGCCGAGTACGACTGCTCGTCGATGGTGATCCCCGACGCCTGCACGCGGGCGGGCTCCGCCTCCTCCTCGTGACGGGCGAGGGCGAGCCGCACCCTGGCATCGATCTCGGCGGGGCCGGCGGTGGAGAGCAGCACGTCGTCGATGCCCCAGTCTCCGGACACCGCGCTCATCCCGCCCTCCGTGACGACCAGGAGCAGCGGAGCGTCCTGCCCCGTCGCCCGCAGCAGCCGGCAGAGCGACTTGGCTCCGACCAGGTCGCCGCGCCCGTCGACAACGACCAGGTCGTATTCGGGAGCGCCGACGAGTTGCGCCGGTTCTGCGGGGATGTGGCGCACGCGGTGGCTGAGGAGCCCCAGGGCGGGGAGGACCTGCTCCGCGTCAGGAGCGCTGGTCAACACCAGGACCTGGGCCACGCGCACTCCTTCCGGACGCCGATCGTCGACGTGCCGCCATGATACCGGCAGCGGATGGGGGACAATGGAGTCATGTCGCAGCCCGCACTCGCCCCACGCAACGCCGTCGTCGGCGTCTTCGTCGTGTGGGGCGTCGCCTTCCTCGCGTCTGTCGCCGTCGGCGTCTTCGTGCCGGAGGAGTGGCGGCTGTCCTGGCTGGTGGTGGTCTTCGGAGCGCTCGTACTGCTGTCCTTCGCCGTGCAGCTCTGGTACGCCCGCACCGAGGGATTCATCTTCCGGGTGGCCTGCAGTGTCACGGGGGCGCTGCTGCTGACCGGCCTGATCTCGGTCGGATTCGGGCTGGCCGCTCTCCTTCCCGCCTGACGACCCCGGCTCGGGGGGTAGGCTGTGAGCATGGATCTCGTCGCCCTCGAATTCTTCTTCATCGGTCTCCTCGGCCTGGCGAGCCTCGCGATCGCCTTCGTCTCGGTCGTGGTGCTGCGCAACCTCTTCCGCGGCCAGCGTTGAGCTGATGCTCGAACTGCCCACCGACCTTCCCGCAGACCTCGCCCCGCTGGCCTGGCTGATCGGCGTCTGGGAGGGCACGGGCGTCATCGACTACCCGGTCGGCGAGGAGCGGCTCCAGGGCGAGTTTCGCCATCGGGTGAGCTTCAGCCACGACGGCGGCGCATTCCTCAACTACGCCGCGACCGCGACGTTCACGGGCGAGGACGACGGCGTCTCGATCCCGCTCGTCGCGGAGACCGGATTCTGGCGGCTGGACCGACCGGCCGCCGCCTCGGATGCCGGTCCTGCGCTGCTTCCGCCATCGGCGGACGTCGTCGTGCGCGGGGTCGACGACGTCGAGGCCCTGCGCGCGGCATCCGGAGGTTTCCCGCTCCAGGTGTCGGTCGCCCACTCCGACGGCACACTGGAGCTCTATCTCGGCGAGGTGAACGGACCGCGCATCGACATCGCCTCCGACGCGATCGTGCGAGGCGCCGGATCGAAGGAGTACGCGGCGGCCTCTCGGATGTACGGCCTGGTCGACGGCCATCTGCTCTGGGCGTGGGATATCGCGGCCCTGGGCACGGCCCTCCGCTCGCACGCCTCCGCACGCCTGGCCAGGGTCTGACATGACCGGTTTCGCCGACGTCGACGGCGCGGTGGCCGGGGAGTCGGGCATCGCCCACTTCGGCGACGCGTTCCGCGAGCAGCGTCGTCTGGCGGCCGGAGCGGCCGCCGCTCCGCTCGGCGACCGCACGGTGATCGAGGTCTCCGGGCCGGAACGGCTCGGCTGGCTCGACTCCATCACCTCGCAGGCGGTCGGCCGGCTCGCCGCGGGGGAGAGCACGGAGCTGCTGATCCTCGACCCGCAGGGGCATGTGGAGCACGCCGCCGGTGTCGTCGACGACGGGGTCGTCACCTGGCTGATCGCCGACGCCGCCGACGCCGAGCCGCTGGCCGCGTGGCTCACCCGCATGAAGTTCCGCACGCAGGCGACGGTGACGGTGCGCCCCGACCTGGGCCTCGTCGGCTACGTCGACGGCGGTTCCGTGGCGCAGACCGTCGTCTCCGCGGCATCCGCGCCGAACGGCATGCCCCTCGTATGGACCGATCCGTGGCAGCGGGTCTCCGCCGGCGGACACCAGTACGCGCAGATCGCCGCGCACCCGGGCGCCGATCTCGCGTGGCGGGTGGCGATCGTCTCAGACGAGGCCGCCGACGTCCTCGCCGGCGAGCTCGGAGCCGACGGGCTCGCCGGTCTGCTCGCCGCGGAGGCGCTGCGCATCGCCGCCTGGCGCCCGCGCTGGGCGACCGAGGTCGACGAGCGCTCCCTCCCGCATGAGTCCGACTGGATCCGCACGGCCGTTCATCTGAACAAGGGCTGCTATCGCGGCCAGGAGACGGTCGCGAAGGTGCACAACCTCGGACATCCTCCGCGCCGTCTCGCGGCCCTGCACCTCGACGGCAGCGACGCGGTGCTCCCGGCGCCCGGCGACCCCGTGTTCGCGGGCGATGACGAGGTCGGTCGGGTGACGTCCGTCGCACGGCACCACGAGGACGGCCCGATCGCGCTCGCGATGCTGTCGCGACGTGCTCCGGCGGGGAATCTCGTCGTGCGCGCCGACGGCGCCGACATCGCGGCCACGCAGCAGGTGATCGTGCCGGCGGATGCCGGTGCCACCGCCGACGTCCCGCGTCTGACGAGGCTCTCGCGGCGCCCGAGCGCCCCGGATCCGCGCGACGCATAGTCGTCCGGCCCGGCGAGCGCCGTCCGGACCCGCGAGGCGCGGGTCCCTCGTCCGCGCCTATCAGCCGAGCGGTGCGACGGCCTCCCAGGGGAGGGTGAGCTCGCCGAGGCGCCAGCGCGTCTTTCCGCCCAGGACCGGCCACCCCTGCGCCTTCAACGCCCCGACGGCGGCGAGGAACCGCTGCGTCGCGCCGAACGTCGACAGGGGGGCCGCCCTGTCCCATTCGCGATCGAGGTCGATGAGCAGCGCATGGATGCGTTCGCCCTCGACGTTGCGGTGGATCAGCGCCTTGGGCAGCCGCTCGGCGACGACGCTCGGCCGCTCCAGTTCCGCGAGCCGCAGCGAGATCGTGAAGCGCAGCGGCGTCCCGTCGTGACGCACGTCGACCCAGCTGGCGATGCGGCCGATCTCGTCGCAGGTGCCCTCGACGAGCACGCCGTCGGGAGCGAGCCGGGCCGCCGTCGTGCGCCACGCCTCGGCGACGTCGCCCTCGTCGTACTGGCGGAGCACGTTCATCGCGCGGATCACCGCCGCGCGCCGGCCGGAGGGGAGCGGCACCTCGAAGCCTCCGCGCGCGAAGGACACCGGCAGGTCCGGTGCGAACGGGGTGGCCCCCGCGCGCACCTCGTCGAGCTGCCGTTCGGCGAGCGCCACGCGCGCGGGGTCGATCTCGAGGCCGCGCACCTCGGCATCCGGCCTGACCCTGCGCAACCTGGCGGCGAGCTCTAAGGCGGTCACGCCGCTCGCCCCGTAGCCCAGGTCGACGACGAGGGGATCCGCCGCTCCTCGGAAGGCCGAGGACGCCGCGATCCAGCGGTCGTTGCGACGCAGCCGGTTCGTCCCCGTCGTGCCGCGTGTCGGCCTGCCGAGGGGAGATGACGCCATGGGTCAATCCTCTCAGCGCGCTCGATAAGCTGGAACCATGACGCGCACCCTGATCCTGCTCCGCCACGGCCGGAGCGAGTGGAACGAACTGAACCTCTTCACCGGCTGGGTGGACGTCCGCCTCAACGAGCAGGGCAAAGCCGAGGCCCAGCGCGGCGGCGAGCTGCTCGCCGAGGCCGGGATCCTGCCCGACGTGCTGCACACCTCGCTGCTCAGCCGCGCTATCCAGACCGCGAACATCGCCCTCGACGCGGCCGACCGCCTGTGGATCCCGGTGACGCGCTCCTGGCGTCTCAACGAGCGCCACTACGGTGCGCTGCAGGGCAAGGACAAGGCCGAGACGCTGGAGCAGTTCGGGGCCGAGCAGTTCCAGCTGTGGCGTCGCTCGTTCGACGTGCCCCCGCCCCCGCTCGACGACGACAGCGAGTTCAGCCAGGTCAACGACCCGCGCTACGCCGGGATCGACGGAGAGGTGCCCCGCACCGAGTCGCTCAAGCTCGTCATCGACCGTCTGCTCCCGTACTGGGAGAGCGCGATCATCCCCGACCTCGAGGCGGGCAAGACCGTGCTCGTCACGGCGCACGGCAACTCGCTGCGGGGCCTCGTGAAGCACCTCGAGGGCATCAGCGACGAGGACATCGCCGAGCTGAACATCCCCACCGGCATCCCTCTCGTGTACGAGCTCGACGAGAACAACGTACCCACCGGTCCCGGGCGCTACCTCGACCCCGAGGCCGCTGCGGCGGGTGCCGCCGCGGTCGCCGCGCAGGGCAAGAAGTAACCCGCTGACACGAAGAGGGGCGGATGCTGTCGCAGCATCCGCCCCTCTTCGCGTGTGCGCGGGTCAGGCGTGACCGAGGTCCTGCTGCTCCAGCTCCTGCTGCTCGACGGCGAGGGCGATGTCCTCCTCCTCGACGTGCCAGTCACCGGTCGCGAGGTAGACGACCTTTTTGGCGACAGCCACGGCGTGGTCGGCGAAGCGCTCGTGGTAGCGGCTGGCGAGCGTGGCGTCGACGGTCGCCGTGGCCTCGCCCTTCCAGTTGTCGCTGAG
>JBEBQG010000018.1:0-35462 GCA_040395495.1 Microbacterium hydrocarbonoxydans
ACTCCATGTTGTCCTCGATGCGCAGCAGGAAGCAGCTGACGAGCTCGCCGCGCTGGGCCTTGCCCGCGTTGAGGAAGGTGGGGGTCGCCGGCTGGAAGCGGCCGGAGATGATCTCGTCGACCAGAGAGGTGGCGAGCTTCTCGTCGCCGTCGGCCAGCGCGAGGGCCGTCATCACGACGCGGTCCTCGAAGCGCTCGAGGTAGCGCTTGCCGTCGAACGTCTTCAGCGTGTAGCTGGTGTAGTACTTGAACGCGCCGAGGAAGGTCTCGAAGCGGAACTTCTTGCCGTAGGCGAAGTCGTTGAGCTCCTTGATGAAGTCGAACGAGTACTTCTCGATGACCGTCGGCTCGTAGTACTCCTTCTCGACGAGGTAGTCGAGGCGCTCCTTGAGGGAGTGGAAGAACACCGTGTTCTGGTTCACGTGCTGCAGGAAGTACTCCCGCGCGGCGCGCTTGTCGGCGTCGAACTGGATCTTGCCGTTCGCGTCGTAGAGGTTCAGCATCGCGTTGAGCGCGTGATAGTCGAGCCCCTCGTACGCGGGGTTCATCTTGAACGCCACCGTCTCGGTCACTGAAGTTCCCACCGTCGTTCCAATCCGTCGGTCACGCGATCGACATCGTCCTGTGTGCCGAAGATCTCTAGCCGATACAAGTGAGGCACGTTGCACTTGCGGCTGATGATGTCTCCGGCGAGGCAGAACGCCTCGCCGAAGTTGGTATTGCCCGCGGAGATGACTCCGCGCAGGTGGCGCCGGTTGTCCTCGTCGTTGAGGAACCGGATCACCTGCTTGGGCACGGCGCCTCTTTCGACTCCGCGCCCCTCTCCCCCGCCGTAGGTGGGGGTGACGAGCACGAAGGGCTCATCGATGGAGAGAGCCTCGTCGTGCGCGTACAGGGGGATGCGTCGGGCGGGGAGCCCGAGCTTCTCGATGAAGCGTGCGGTGTTGCCCGACACGCTCGAGAAGTAGACCAGGAGCGGCGCGGCAGTGGCGACGGCGCTCATGACCAGGGCCTCAGGCGAGTCGCGACGCGAGCTCGTCGATCTTGTCGGGACGGAAGCCCGACCAGTGGTCCTCGTCGGTGACGACGACGGGTGCCTGCATGTAGCCGAGCGCCTTGACCTGCTCCAGGGCCGTCGGGTCCTCCGACAGGTCGTGGATCTCGTACTCGATGCCCTTGGCATCCAGCGCACGGTACGTGGCGTTGCACTGAACGCAGGAAGGCTTCGTGTAGACGGTGATCGACATCGTGATTCCCCTCAAATCTCATGGTGACCCGGGCGGACCGCCTCCGGGAGTTCAATACTACATATGGGTGCGGACATTAGGTGCGACCACAAGGGCTAGTAGTTACATCCGTGTAGTTTTCCACCGCTCTCCACTGTTACAACACAGGTTCTCCACCGTTTCTTCCACAGCCGGAGCCGCATCGAACGGGTCGTCGAAACGCGGAATCCCGCGGCTCTCGGACCCCGGTTCGAGATCCATCCACAGGGGGCACGCTACGCGGGGCCTCGGACATTCGAATTTCTGTGGAAAGCGTCCTTCGGCGTGTCGCGGCGTGTCGCGATCGGAGCGTTCACCGCGTCGACGGACGACGCTGCCAGGTGGTCGTCAGCGGACGGTATCCGACCCGCGACCAGAACGGCCCCGACCACGGGTTCGCCACCGAGTAGTCGAGGCGCACCGAGGTCGCCCCCTGCTCCGAGAGGATGCCGTGGACGGCGTCGACCACCCGTCGCCCGAGGCCGGCGCCGCGCGCGTCCGGCGAGAGATACATCGCATCGAGATAGGCGGGTGACGGGGAGCCCACCGCGTCCGGCGCATCGGGGAAGGCATGCACGTAGCCGACGGCGCGCCCGCCCTGCTCCACCACCCAGGTCCAGTGCGGCCAGTCGCGCAGCCGCCCTCGCATCGACTCGCGCAGCACGGCCTCGGCGCCCTCCCGCCACGTCACGGCGCCGTAGTCCGCCTCATGGGCGAGCAGACGCGCGTCGAACGCGGCGAGCGCATCGAGGTCGGATGCCGCCGCCAGCCGCAACACACGCTCGTCGCCGACGCCCGCCGCCGGCCGCAGCATACGCTCGCCACCCACGCCCGCGGCCGCCTCTCCCGTCGACAGCCGTCGCACGGCGTCGATCGTCACGGGCGCGAAGCCGCGGGAGAGCAGCGTCCGCACCAGGGCCGTGTCGGCGCTGGGCACCCGCAGCGTGCACGACGACTCCTCATCACCGGGCTCCTCCGTCTCGGCGACCAGGTCCAGCCACCGGTCGAGCACCTCACCCACCGCCTCACGCCTGGCCGTATCCGCACCCTCAGCGCACGCCAGGTCGAGGGCGTGCCGGCGCAGCGATCCCCAGAGCGCCTCGGGGTCGCCGGGGTCGTAGGTCGCGAAGGACATGGCCCCCTCGGCGACGACGTCTCCGCGGCGGGCGAGGATCGTCCGGCCGGCGTGGCCCATGGTCACCTCCGGCCCCGCTCAGCGGCGGGCCGAGTACTCGGGCGCCAGCGACAGGGCGCTGAAGGTGAAGGGGCGGTGCACCTCGATGAAGTCCAGCGGGCAGTGCGGCGTGCCCGCGGGGATGTAGACGGAACCGGAACGGGTGACGACGTGCTCCTCGCCGTCGACCACCATCCGCAGCGTCGCACCGAGGTCGCGCGGGTCGGAGGGATCGCTGCCCGTCCAGATCAGCACCTCGTCGTAGTCGTGCACGTGCTCGGCGACCCACGGCGTCTCCTCCGCCACCTCCGTGATCCACACGTAGGTGGAATGGATGCGCGCCTGCGGCTGCTCCAGCGTGCCGATGAGCTCGTACGCGTGCTGCACGTTGGCGGGGTCCGGGATGCCGACGCCGTCGCCCTCGTAGTCGAACACGACCTGCAGGTCGGGCAGGGCGTTGAAGCATCCGTCGTGCCGTCCGGACATGGCATCCTCCTCGATGGTCCAGCGAGCGGGGTCGACTCCCACGCTCCCCCGCCGCGTCCGGGCGGGCAAGGCCGGCGTAACGGCAGTTCGCGCAGGGTCAAGCACCGTGCGCGAACGCGCATCACCGGGCGGTTCCGCCGTGTCCCCGGCGGCCTGTACCGTTGTCTGGTGGCGGGATATCGGGACCTTCTTCGCACGCCCGGAGTGGCGCGCATGATCGCGGCACAGCTGACGGCGCGCTTCCCCAACGGGATGATGTCGCTGGCTATCCTGCTGCACGTCGAGCAGCAGACCGGCTCCTACGGCGCAGCGGGGCTGGTCCTCGCCGCCACCAGCGTCGGGCAGGCCGTGGCCGGTCCTCTCACCAGCCGATGGATGGGCGTCTGGGGGATGCGCCGGGTCATCACGCTCACCCTCAGCATCTGCGTCGTCGCCATCCTCGGCCTCGCTCTCCTGCCTCTCTCGCTGCCCGGTTACATGGCCCTCGGCATGATCGCCGGGCTCTCCACGCCGCCGGTCCAGGCCGCGGTGCGCACGATCTACCCCAAGCTCGTGAACTCCTCGCAGCTCACCCCGCTCTTCTCCCTCGACGCATCGCTGCAGGAGATCATCTGGATCCTCGCCCCGGTGCTCATCACCCTCGTCTCCACGCAGGTGGGCACCGTGCAGGGCCTGCTGCTGGTCGCGATCATCCTCGTCGCGGGCGGCGCCTGGTTCATCCTGTCCCCCGAGGTGGGGCGCGTGCGCATCCCTCGCAGCCGCAACCCGCTGGGCACCGTGGTGCTCAAGCCCCCGGTGCTGCTCGCCACCGTGATCGGGTTCCTCCTCATCGGCGCGTGCGCGGCCGTCGAGGTCGGCGTCGTCGCGACGTTCGAGCACGGCAGCCTCGCGGCCGGTCTCGTGCTCGCCGTCTTCTCGGTGGGCAGCCTCGCGGGCGGACTCGCATTCGGCCACATCCCGATCGGGCCGTGGGCCATGGCCCGCCGGCTCGCTATCGTCACCGTCGGCCTCGCGCTGACCATGTTCTCGCTGAACGCGTTCTGGCTCGGCGGCACCCTGATCGTCGCCGGCATCGGCATCGCCCCCGCCCTCGCCGTGCTCTTCGCGATCACCTCGGCGAGCGTGAAGTTCAGCGAGACCGCCGAGGCCTTCGGCTGGGCGGGCACCGGACAGCTGATCGGTGCAGCGGCGGGGTCGGCGGTCGCCGGCTTCCTCGTCGACGTGACCGACCCCCGTGGTGCCTACCTGGCCGCAACCCTGTTCGCAGCGGTCGGACTCATCGTCTCCATCGTGTTCGTGCGCGCCTTCCCCGACCTGCGGGGTCGCGACGCCAGCCCGCGTCCCGACACCGAGCCCCTGGCCGTGACCCCGTCGTGAGCAGAACGTAGGCTGGGCACATGCCCGCTCCGCTCCTGCTCCCCCGCCTGGCCTGGGGCGACCCGGCCGCACACCGGCACGCGCTGCTCGTGCACGGCCTCGGCTCCTCGGCCGCCCTCATGTGGCGGCTCGGAGACGCTCTCGCCGACGCGGGATGGCACGCTACGGCCGTCGATCTGCGCGGCCACGGAGACGCACCGCGATCCCTCGATTACACGATCGCGGCCTACGGCGCCGATCTCGGGGCCGTCCGTCCGGAGAGCGGCGGAGCCTGGGATGCGGTGATCGGACACTCCCTCGGCGGCGCGTCGAGCGCGGTGGCCACGGCATCCGACCCGGAGTGGACCCGCAGGCTCGTCCTCATCGACCCCGCCATCGTGCTCGACGGGCGCGATGCCGGCGTCATCCGTCGCAGCCAGGAGCGGGCGTTCGCCGACAACCGCATCGAGGCCGTCCGCGAGGAGCATCCGCACTGGCACCCGCAGGACGTGGAGCTGAAGGTGGATGCCGTGCACCGCGCGAGCCGCTGGGCCGTCGAACAGACGAGCGCGCAGAACCGCCCGTGGGACGTGCGGGCCGACGTCGCGCGCCTGACGGTGCCGACCCACGTGATCGGTGCAGACCCGGCGGTCTTCAGTCTCTTCACCGGCGACTCCGCCGCGGCGATCCTCGCGTCGAACCCCCGCCTGACCATGTCCGTCGTCGCCGGGGCAGGCCACTCCCTGCACCGCGACAGGCCGGAGGAATCCGTCCGCCATCTGCTGGAGGCCCTGTCGTGAGCACCTTCGATCCCGCCGCGCACCTTCCCGACGACCTCCTCGAGCGGATCCGCGAGCGCGCGCCGATCCACGACAGGGAGAACACCTTCCCTCAGCAGGACCTCGACGAGCTGCGCGCGGCCGGCTACCTGTCGATCCTCGTGCCGACGGACCGTGGCGGGGCGGGGCTCGGACTCGCCGAGGCCGCCATCCTGCAACAGCGCCTCGCGACCGCTGCGCCCGCTACAGCCCTGGCGATCAACATGCACCTCGTGTGGACGGGCGTCGCGAAGGTCTTCTCCGACCGCGGCGTCGCGGGTCTGGAGTTCGTGCAGGACGGCGCCGCTCGCGGAGAGGTCTTCGCCTTCGGCATCAGCGAGGGCGGCAACGACCTCGTGCTGTTCGGCAGCGACACTGCCGCGGTCCCCACGGCGGACGGCGGTTACGCCTTCACCGGCACCAAGATCTTCACCTCGCTCGCACCGGTCTGGGACAGGCTCGGGCTGCACGGCCTCGACACCACGAGCCCCGACGCTCCGAAGCTCGTCTTCGCCTTCGTGGAGCGCACCGACGCCGTGGTCACCGGAGACGACTGGGACACCCTCGGCATGCGGGCGACGCAGTCCAGGACGACGCGGCTGAACGGCGCCGTCGCCGACGCCGCCCACGTCGTGCGGCGCATCGACCCCGGCCCGAACCCCGACCCGATCGTGTTCGGCATCTTCTCCGTCTTCGAGATCCTGTTGGCCTCCGTCTACACGGGCATCGCGCGCCGCGCGCTCGACCTCTCCGTGCAGACCGTGCAGAAGCGGCGTTCCAAGAAGAGCGGAGCGGCGTACAGCCAGGATCCCGACATCCGCTGGCGCATCGCCGACATGGCGCTCGTCTACGACGCACTGCCTCCGCAGATCGCGGCTCTCGCCCGCGACGTCGACGAGCTCGCCGACCACGGGCCGCGCTGGTTCACCCTGCTCTCGGGGGTCAAGCACCGCGCGATCACGATGGCCAAGCACGTGGTCGACCAGGCGATGCTGACGGCGGGCGGCGGCTCGTACTTCACGTCCAACGAGCTCTCCCGCCTGTACCGCGACGTGCTCGCGGGGGCCTTCCACCCCTCCGATCCCGAGTCCGCGCACGCCACCGCAGCGACGGCCTGGCTCGGTCCACTGGAGTCCTGACGGCCGATTTCGCAGATCAGACCCCACTGATTGTGCGAAATCGGTTGCCGAATCGGAATCCGGGTGCGAGGATCGCACCATGGTTTCGAAGAAGAAGCAGCCAGTGCTCGACGACGTCTCCAAGACGATCATCGAGCTGCTGCAGGACGACGGTCGTCGCTCCTACTCCGACATCGGCCGCGAGGTCGGCCTCAGCGAGGCGGCCGTCCGCCAGAGGGTGCAGCGGCTCACCGAGTCCGGCGTGATGCAGATCGTCGCCGTGACCGATCCGATGCAGCTCGGCTTCAGCAGGCAGGCGATGATCGGCGTGCGCGTCACCGGCGACACCCGCGTGGTCGCCGAGGCGATCGCCGCGATCGATGCGATCGACTACGTGGTGATCACCGTCGGCTCCTTCGACATCCTGGCCGAGGTCGTCTGCGAAGACGACGACGATCTGCTCGCGCTGATCAACGACAGCATCCGCCCGATCGAGGGCGTGCTGTCGACCGAGACGTTCATCTACGCCAAGCTGCAGAAGCAGCTCTACAACTGGGGGACCAGATGAGAAACATACCGACCGAGCCCGAACTCCAAGCGATGGCGAAGGACCATCTCTGGATGCACTTCACCCGTCAGTCCACGATGGAGAAGTCGGGCGTCCCGATCATCGTCAAAGGCGACGGGCACCGCATCTGGGATGCGAAGGGCAAGGAGTACATCGACGGCCTCGCCGGCCTGTTCGTCGTGAACGCGGGCCACGGCCGCCGCCGGCTCGCCGAGGCCGCTGCCGCGCAGGCCTCTGAGCTGTCGTTCTTCCCGCTGTGGTCCTACGCCCACCCCGCGGCCATCGAGCTCGCCGACCGGCTCGCCGACGAGGCACCGGGAGACCTCAACAGGGTGTTCTTCTCCACCGGCGGCGGCGAGGCCGTCGAGACGGCGTTCAAGCTCGCCAAGCAGTACTGGAAGCTGAGGGGCAAGCCCACCAAGCACAAGGTGATCTCGCGGGCGGTCGCCTACCACGGCACGCCGCAGGGAGCGCTGGCGATCACC
This sequence comes from Microbacterium hydrocarbonoxydans, assembly GCA_040395495.1. GTDB lineage: Bacteria > Actinomycetota > Actinomycetes > Actinomycetales > Microbacteriaceae > Microbacterium > Microbacterium hydrocarbonoxydans_D. The sequence continues at coordinate 7,270 of JBEBQG010000018.1, forward strand.
GGCATCCCCGGCATGAAGGCGATGTTCGAGCCGATCACCCCGGGCGGCTTCCGGGTGCCGAACACGAACTTCTACCGGGCGGCCGAGATGGGCGCGCCGGCCGACGACCTCGAAGCCTTCGGGCGCTGGGCCGCCGACCGCATCGAGGAGATGATCCTCTTCGAGGGTCCCGACACGGTCGCCGCGGTCTTCCTCGAGCCGGTGCAGAACTCCGGCGGCTGCTTCCCGCCCCCTCCCGGCTATTTCGCCAGGGTGCGTGAGATCTGCGACAAGTACGACGTGCTGCTGGTGTCCGACGAGGTCATCTGCGCCTTCGGCCGCCTCGGCTACACCTTCGCCTGCGAGGGTCTGGGGTATGTGCCCGACATGATCACGTGCGCCAAGGGCATGACCAGCGGCTACTCGCCGATCGGCGCGACCATCGTCAGCGACCGCGTGTACGAGCCGTTCGCGACGGGTGACACGACCTTCTACCACGGCTACACGTTCGGCGGGCACCCGGTGTCGGCGGCCGTCGCCCTGGAGAACCTCGCGATCTTCGACGAGGAGGGACTCAATGCGCGCGTACGTGAGAACTCGCCGCTCTTCCGCGCCGAGCTGGAGAAGCTGGGCGACCTGCCGATCGTCGGAGACGTGCGCGGAGACGGCTACTTCTTCGGCATCGAGCTCGTGAAGGACAAGGCCACCCGCGAGACCTTCGACGACGACGAGTCCGAGCGCCTGCTGCGCGGCTTCCTCTCCCCCGCGCTCTACGAGGCGGGTCTGTACTGCCGCGCCGACGACCGCGGCGACCCCGTGATCCAGCTCGCCCCGCCGCTCACGATCGGACAGCCGGAGTTCCGCGAGATCGAGCAGATCCTGCGCGACGTGCTGACCAGGGCGCAGGCGGTGCTCTGACCCGCTGCGACGAACCGTCTAGGCGCTCGCGGTGCGGCGCCTCGCCAACAGTGCGAGGTGCAGCGCCGCGAGCGTCTCGCCGTCGTCGAGGTCGACGTCGAGCAGGTCGCCGATCGCGGTGAGGCGCTGGTAGAACACCGACCGCGAGAGGTGGCTGGCGGATGCCGCGGCCGAGCGGTTGCCCGGATGCTCGACGAGCGCGGTGAGCACGTCGAGCAGGTCGCCGCGGCGCTCACGGTCGTACCGCACGAGCGGCGCCAGCATCCGCTCGCTGTGCTCGTGCAGACGGTGGTCGTCGCGCAATGCCGTCACCAGGCGTTCGAGCGGCCGGTCGTCGACCCTCCGCACCCGGGGTCCGGCCTCCGACCGGTCGCCGTCGGCCAGGTCTCGCGCGGCCCGGAGCGAGGCGAGCAGGTCGAGCACGTCGTCGGCCGGGGGCCCCACGAACACGGTGCGGTCCGGTCCCGCTATGCGCATCACGACGGCGTCGGAGAACGGCGCGGATGCCGGCATCGAGAGCAGCGCGACGTCATCGTCTCCCACGTGCGCCGCGACCACCGCGCAACCGGCCTGCCTGGCACGGTAGGCGAGCTCGCTGACCGAGGCGGAACCGCGGGCGACGATGCCGTGGCAACGGCGCCCGGCGATGGCGAATCCGCCTGCGAGGAGCCGGGCGTCGATGCCCTCGGGGCTCGCGAACCGCGCGCCGAGGAGTTCGTCGATGACCGTGCGCTGGGCGAGCAGCGACCACTCCGCGTCGCCCCCGTCCGCGAGGCATCCGAACGCCAGCGCCGTCGCCCCCTGCTCCAGCACCGTGACCCTCCCCGCCGGATGGGCAGGGCCCTCCAGCGCGATGAGCGTCCCCCAGCGCACTCCTCTGGCCTGTACGTCGACGCGCTCCGCCGCGGGATCGGCGCGCCGCGCGAGCACCTCGGCGACCGGCATCCTCAGCCCCTCCAGGGCGATCACCTCGTGGGCGAGGTTCTCCAGCACGACCGGAGCGCCCAGCGCTTTCGCGGTCTCCGCGACGACAACGTCAGCGGGGGCGCCACGAAGGCTGAGCGCGGTGAACAGCTCGTGCAGGTGCTGCCGTTCGCGCAGGGCATCGGTCTGCGCGGAGATCAGGGTGCGATGCACGGCTTCGGTGACCGCGACGAACTTGACCTCGCTGGTGAGCGCCGCCAACGCCAGACCGACCTCGGAGCACACTGCGACGACGGCATCCGGCACAGCGGGGAGCCTCGGCCCCAGCTCGACGACGACGCCTGCGACGCCCACGCGGTGCAGGCCGCGCGCGAACGCCTGAAGTCCGTCGTGATCGGCCGGCCATCCCGCACCGGTGCTCAGCAACAGCTCGCCGCCGTCGAGGAGCCGGGCGACGTCGGCGCTGTCCGACACGTGCACCCAGCGCACGCCCGCATCGAGCGCCGCCCCGCCGACGATCACCTCCGGGGTGCCCGCCTGCACCGCGGGTGCCGCGAGCACGTCGGCGACCGTGAGCAGCGCACCGGCCCGCGCCGGACGTTCTGTCCGATCCTGAGCGAACTCCTGACGTTCTGACACTCTCAACCGCCGATCTGCTCTGTGATCATTGAGGAGTACCAGCGTAACGGACACCGGTCAGAGTGTTCGGAACGCATCCCCGCTCGAAGGAGAACCGTGGACATCGTCCGTCACGTCATCAATGGAGTCGAGACCGCAGAGGTGGCGCGCACCGGCCAGGTGTTCAACCCCGCCACCGGCGAGGTCGCCAGGGAGGTCGCTCTCGCGTCGACCGCCGAGGTCGAGTCCGCCATCGCCGCCGCGGCCGCCGCCCTTCCCGCCTGGCGCGAGACGAGCCTCATCAAGCGCGCCGACGTGTTCTTCCGCCTGCGTCAGCTGCTCAAGGAGCGCACGCCGGAGCTCGCGGCGATCGTCACGAGCGAGCACGGCAAGGTGCTCTCCGACGCGGCGGGCGAAGTCTCCCGCGGCATCGAGAACGTCGAGTTCGCGGCCGGCCTCGTGCACCTGCTCAAGGGCGAGCGCAGCGAGCAGGTCGCGCGCGGGGTCGACGTGCACTCCGTCAAGCAGCCGGTGGGGGTCGTGGCTGCGATCACCCCGTTCAACTTCCCCGTCATGGTGCCGCTGTGGATGGTCGCCTCGGCCATCGCCTGCGGCAACACCGTGGTGCTCAAGCCGAGCGAGAAGGACCCGTCCGCCGCGGTCTTCATCGCGAAGCTCTTCGCCGAGGCGGGCCTCCCCGACGGCGTGCTCAACGTCGTCCACGGCGACAAGGAGGCCGTCGACGCCCTGCTCGACTCCCCGCGCGTCAACGCCATCAGCTTCGTCGGGTCCACCCCGATCGCGCGTTCGATCTACCAGCGCGCCTCCGCGAACGGCAAGCGCGTCCAGGCGCTCGGCGGCGCCAAGAACCACATGGTCGTGATGCCGGATGCCGATATCGACGCCGCGGCCGACGCCGCGATCTCCGCCGCCTACGGCTCCGCCGGCGAGCGCTGCATGGCCGTCTCCGTGCTCGTCGCGGTCGGCGACGTCGCCGACGACCTCGTCGCCGCGATCTCCTCGCGCATCGACGGCCTCACGATCGGCGCCGGCACGGATGCCGCGAGCGAGATGGGTCCGCTCATCACGCGCGAGCACCGCGACAAGGTCGCCTCCTACGTCACCGGAGCCGAGGCCGAGGGCGCGAAGGTCGTCGTCGACGGCACGCAGCAGAACTTCGACTCCGACGGCTTCTTCATCGGCGTCAGCCTCATCGACGACGTGCGCCCCGGCATGAAGGTGTACGAGGACGAGATCTTCGGCCCCGTGCTCTCGGTCGTGCGCGTCGAGACCTACGCCGAGGCGGTCGACCTGGTCAACTCCAACGCCTTCGGCAACGGCACCGCGATCTTCACCCGCGACGGCGGCACCGCCCGTCAGTACGAGTTCGACATCGAGGTCGGCATGGTCGGCGTCAACGTGCCGATCCCCGTGCCGATCGGCGCGTACTCCTTCGGCGGGTGGAAGGACTCGCTCTTCGGCGACTCGCACATCTACGGCCCCGAGTCCATCCACTTCTACACGCGCTCCAAGGTCGTCACCACGCGCTGGCCCGACCACACGCCGTCCCAGATCGACCTCGGCTTCCCGAGCAACCACTGACCGCCTGGAGGACAGCGACATGACGACCTACACCGACCGGCACGGCGCCTCCCACGCCCTGCCCGCACCCGAGGCCGAGGCGCAGGTGCGCGCCGACGACCGCGGGCACGTCTTCCACTCCTGGAGCGCCCAGGGTCTCATCGACCCGCTGCCCATCGCGGCGGGCGAGGGATCCACCTTCTGGGACTACGAGGGACGCGACTACCTGGACTTCTCCAGCCAGCTGGTGAACCTCAACCTCGGGCACCAGCATCCCGACCTCGTGCAGGCGATCCAGCAGCAGGCAGGCCGCCTGGCGACGATCCAGCCGTCGGTCGCGAACGACGTGCGCGGCGAGCTCGCGCGGCTCATCGCCGAGGTCGCGCCTGCGGGAATGGAGAAGGTCTTCTTCACCAACGGCGGCGCCGAGGCCAACGAGTACGCGGTGCGCATGGCGCGGCAGTCGACGGGCCGCCGCAAGGTGCTGTCGATGTACCGCAGCTACCACGGCTCGACCTCCACGGCGATCTCCCTCACGGGCGACCCCCGTCGCTGGGCGAACGACACGGTCGACTCCGGCGCCGTGCGCTTCTTCGGCCCCTACCTCTACCGCTCGCCGTTCCATGCCGAGACGCCGGAGCAGGAGTCCGAGCGCGCGCTCGCCCACCTCGAGCAGACGATCCAGCTCGAGGGCCCGAACACGATCGCGGCGATCATCATCGAGACGGTCGTCGGCACCAACGGCGTGCTCATCCCGCCGCCCGGCTACCTGCAGGGCGTGCGCGAGCTGTGCGACCGCTACGGCATCGTCTACATCGCCGACGAGGTCATGGTCGGCTTCGGGCGCCTCGGCGAGTGGTTCGGCATCGACGCCTTCGACGCGACGCCCGACCTCATCACCTTCGCGAAAGGCGTGAACTCCGGCTACGTGCCGCTGGGCGGCGTGGTCATCAGCGACCGCATCGCCAAGGCGTTCGACACGATGCCCTTCGCCGGCGGGCTGACCTACTCGGGCCACCCTCTCGCCTGCGCGGCCGGCGTGGCCACGTTCGAGGTGTTCCGTCGCGACGGCATCCTGGAGCGCGTGCGCGACCTCGGCGAGCGCATCGTCGAGCCCACCCTGCGTTCCTGGGTCGAGAAGCACCCCTCGGTCGGAGAGGTGCGCGGACGCGGTCTGTTCTGGGCGATCGAGCTCGTACGCGACAGGGAGACGCGCGAGCCGCTGGTGCCGTTCAACGCGTCGGGAGCGGATGCCACGCCCATGGCCGCGTTCACGGCCGCGGCGAAGAAGGCCGGCGTGTGGCCGTTCACGCACTTCAACCGCGTGCACGTCGCCCCGCCGCTGGTGATCTCGGAGGAGGAGCTGGTGCGCGGGCTCACCGCGATCGACGAGGCGCTGAACGTGGCGGACGAGCACGTCGCCTGACCACTCTCACACAGAGCTCCTCCCGAACCTCTCACACAGAACTCCTCCCGAACCGCGCCGGTTCGGGAGGAGTTCTCGCGTTCGGGCGGAGAGATCTCGATGAGTTCTCCTCCCGAACGCGAGTTGTCCTCCCGTGCGGGCGACCCACTCGGGAGGAGAACTCGGATGCGGTGCGCTCAGCCGCCGGCCATGGTCCGGGCGATGTCGGTCGCCGAGTCGCCGGCCTTCTTGAGCACCACGGCCACGAGCGCGAGCGCGAGCAGTGTGAGCAACAGCATGATGGTCGACACCGCGGCGATCTCCGGGCGCAGCCCGCTGCGCAGTGCACTGAGCACGTAGACCGGCCAGGGCGTCGTGCCGGACACCTGCACGAAGGCCGAGACGATCGTGTTGTCGAGGCCGAGCGTGAACGACAGCAGGAAGCCGGCGAGCACGGCGGGCATCGCGAGCGGCAGCGTCACTTTCATGAACGTGCGCACCGGCGGCGCATAGAGGTCTGCGGAGGCCTCCTCCAGGCGCGCGTCCAGGCCGACGAGCCGGGCCCGCACGATGTACGACACGATCGCGATGGAGAACAGCGACTGCCCCACCACGAGCCGCACCGTGCCGTCGTTGAAGATCCCGATGCCGGCGTCCTGGCCCAGGAACACCAGCCAGGGCAGCAGCGCCACGGCATCCACGATCTCGGGGGTGACCGAGATCAACAGCAGCAGCGCCAGGAACCAGCCCACCCACTTGCCCGGGGTGCGGGCCATCGCGATGCCGGCGAGCGTGCCGAGCGCCGTCGCCAGCACCGCGGCGAGCAGACCGGTGCGCACCGAGACGAGCACGGCGTCGCGGATCGCCGGCTTGTTCACGATCGCGAGGAACGAGTCGAAGCCGAAGTGGTCCCACGACACGAGCAGGCGCCCGACGTTGAACGAGTAGATGATGATCACGATGATCGGCAGGAACAGGAAGACGAACACCAGCGTCGACCAGACCGGAAGCACCCAGCGCCAGCGGTTCATGATCCTTCTCCCAACGTCAGGCTGAAACGTCGTCGCACGGGGATCGTGACCAGCCACAGCAGCAGCGCGGCGATGCCGATCGAGACGGCGATCGTGAGGATCAGCAGCACAGCCATGGCCGAGCCGAGGGCCCAGTTCTGCGCCGTCTGGAACTGGCTCGCCACGATCTGACCGACCATGTTGCCCTTCGCCCCTCCCAGCACGGTCGCCGTGATGTAGTCGCCCATCAGGGGGATGTAGACGAGCAGGATGCCGGCGATGATGCCAGGCTGCGCCATCGGCACGGTCACGCGCAGGAACGTCGTGACGCTGCTCGCGCCGAGGTCCTTGCTCGCCTCGCGGAGCGGCTCGCTGACCCGGTCGAACGCGACGTACAGGGGCAGGATCATCAGCGGCAGGTAGTTGTAGACCACGCCGAGCAGCACCGCTCCCCTGGTGTTCAGGATGTCGAGCGGACCGGGGATGACGCCGATGAACTGCAGCGCCTGCGACAGCCAGCCCTCCGGAGCGAGGATGACCTGCCAGCCGATCGTGCGCACGAGGAAGTTCGTCCAGAACGGCACCATCACCAGCGCCAGCAGCATCCCCCGCTTGGCGGGCGAGGCCTTGACCGCGATCCAGTACGCGACAGGGGCGCCGATGAGCAGACACAGCAGCGTGCCCGCGATGCCGACCCACAGCGTGTTCTGGAAGGTGCTGAGGAACGTCGGCGACAGCGCCTCCACATAGCGGTCGAAGGACAGCCTGTCGTTCGAGTTCGTGGCGAAGATGCTCGGCTTGTAGCCGAAGCTGTACCAGACGACCACGCCGATCGGCACGAGGAAGAAGACGACCAGCCACACCCACGCCGGCAGCGCGAGCCCGAAGCGGATCCGCGCCCTACGCACCGGCGGCCGCCTTCGTCGCGTTCCAGATCGACACGATGCGCTCCTGCGCCTCGGTGAACTCCTGTTCGTGCATCGTCTGCACCTGCGCGTCGTCGAAGTACACCATGTCCAGGCGATCCAATCCGGCCGCCTCGGCTTTCTCCTGCGTGCCGGCGACACCCGTGTCGTAGCCGATGTAGTCGACCTGGGCGAGCTGGACGTCCGGAGCGATGATGTAGTTGATGAAGGCGTGCGCCGCCTCGGGGTGCGGAGCGCCCTTCGCGATCGCCCAATTGTCCATCCAGAGCTCGGTCGCGGGAGCCCCGAGCACCCACTTCCACCGCTCCGGGTCGTCGGACTCGCTCATGCCGGTGCGCGCATCGCCGCTGTAGGACTGCACCAGTGCGGCGGTGGCCTGGGGGATGACCTGCCCACCGGGCGCCGAGTCGAAGGTCGAGATGTGCGGTGCCAGCTCCGTCACGAGGAACTCTTCGCACGCGTCGAGGTCCTTCTTCTTCGTCGTGTTCCAGTCGATGCCGTGCGACCAGTGGTAGATGCCGCAGAGCGGCGCGGGGTCGTCGAGCACGGAGGTCTTGCCCGACGCCTCGTTCTGCGCGGCGTCGATGAAGTCGGCCCAGGTCGAGAGCTCCCTCGTGATCACTCGGGTGTCGTAGACGAATCCGGTGGTGCCCCACGCTTTGCAGATCGAGTACTGGTTGTCGGGGTCGAACGACCGGTGGATGAAGTTCGGGTTCATCGTCGCGAAGTTGGGGATGAGATCGAGGTTCAGCTTCTCCAGCAGTCCGTTCTCCGCCATCGGCGTGACGAAGAGGCCGCTGGGCACGACGATGTCGTAGCCGGAGGTGCCTCGTGCCGCGACGAGTTTGGCGATCAGCTCCTCGTTGGAGTTGAACGCGTCGACGACGATCTTGGGGCCCTTCTTCGTCGTGAACGCGTCGAGCACCTCGGGGGCGTCGTAATCGCTCCAGGTGTAGATCGACAGCCGGTCCTCGAGCGGTCCGCCCTTCGCCTGGGCGGCAGTGCCCGCCTGCCCCGGAGCGCAGGCGGTGAAGAGCACGGCGCCGCCCGCGGCGAGCGCGGTGGCGAGGAATCCGCGTCGGGTGAGTTCGCTGCGGAGGATCCCGGCGGCACCGCGGTGGGCGAGCACGCGCACGGGCGCGGAGCTCATCGGGCGACCTTCGGGAGGGCGATCACGTGGGTCGCGGTGGTCGGGACGCCGTCGGCGGCGAACAGGCGCACGTCGGATGCGTCCCACACGCAGCGCACCTCGTCGTCGACGGACAGGCGCGGAGCGGTGGGCGCCGGCATCCGGGAGAGGAAAGTCGAGTCCCCGCCGACGCTGACAGCGATCTGGAGGGTCTCCCCCAGGTGCGAGACGCCGAGCACCCGCCCGGGGATGCCTGCACCCCCGCCGGTCTCGAGCCGCACGTTCTCGGGCCGGATCGCGGCCACGGCGGACCGCCCCGCGGTGACCGCCTCCCCGCCCCAGCGTCCGGAGACGACGCCGACGGCCGTGTCGACGGAGCCGCCGTCCGTGCGGACCGTGCCGTGCACGAAGTTCTGCTGGCCGATGAACGAGGCGACGTACGCGGACGCGGGCTCGGCGTAGATGGCCTCGGGCACGTCGAGCTGCTCGATGCGCCCCGCGCGCATCACCGCGATGCGGTCGCTCATCGACAGAGCCTCAGCCTGATCGTGCGTCACGAAGACGAAGGTGGTGCCCAGTCGCGACTGCAGCAGCTTGAGCTCGAGCTGCATCTCCTCGCGCAGCTGCCGGTCGAGCGCGGCGAGGGGCTCGTCGAGCAGCAGCACGCTCGGACGGTTGATGAGCGCGCGCGACAGCGCGATGCGCTGCTGCTGTCCGCCGGACAGTTGGGTGGGCTTGCGATCGGCGAACCGGCGCAGCTGCACCATGTCGAGCGCCTCGGCGACGCGCTCGCGCTGCTCGGCCTTGGGCACCCGGCGCTGCTGCAGGCCGTAGGCGACGTTCTCTGCGACGGTCATGTGCGGGAAGAGCGCGTACGCCTGGAAGACCGTGTTCACCTCGCGCTTGTGCGGGGGCAGAGTGAGCACGCTGCGGCCCGAGATGCGGATGTCACCGGCGTCGGGGTACTCGAACCCCGCGATCATGCGCAGCGTCGTCGTCTTGCCGCAGCCGGACGGGCCGAGCAGGGAGAGGAACTCCCCCGGGCGGATGTCGAGCGTCAGGTCGTCGACGGCCGTGGCCGCACCGTAGTGCTTGGTCACGGCGTCGATGACGACCCCGCCTGTGGTGTCGGGCATGGAACCTCCCCATTGAGAATCGCTAGCGACAGTCAAACACAGGAAAGGCTCTAGGTACAGCGAAAACCGAAGCCGCCCGCGCGATCGACAACGGTTTCAGTTGCGAATCGGACGGTTGACGTTCGATTGAGGCGTCTACTTGGAATCGAAGTCGAACGCCTTGAGGAGCTCGACGACCGCCTTGTCGCGCTCCTCCCCGCCCTCCTCGAACATGTGGGTGACGTGCGTGCGGAGGTGGTTCTCGAGGAGCAGCCGGTTGAGTGACTCCAGGGACTTCTGGATCGCCCGGGACTGCGTGATGATGTCCATGCAGTACTCCTCGTTCTCGATCATCCGCGCGACGCCGCGCATCTGGCCCTCGAGGATGCTGGTGCGGTGCAGGGCGCGCTTCTTGATGTCTTCGATCACGAGATCGAGCGTAGTCGCGTGGCGGGGGAAGTCACTCGGAGAAGGGGTTGAACACCACCAGTCCCGGGATGTCGAAGTCCTTCACGTTCCGCGTGACGAGGGTGAGGCCGTGGTGCAGGGCGGTGGCGGCGATCAGAGCGTCGGCCCAGGGACGGCGATCCGGTACGTTGAGCGCGGCGCAGATCCGTGCGATCTCCGGCGAGACGGGCAGAATGCGAGACCCGAGCTCTTCACGCACCACATCAGCCCACCGCCGGAGGGCCCGCGCCTGGCGGGGATCGCGTCTGTGCAGGCCGACGATGCCGAGCTCCAGTTCATAGTCCGTGATCACGCTCATGTGCAGCGAGTGAGTCGCTGTGCTGTCCATCCACGCCCGCGCCGCCGTCCCGGCCACCCCGCCGCGCCGTGACTCCGAGAGGGTGTTGGTGTCGATGAGATACATCGATCAGAACTCGATCGGAGGACGGCCGAGGTCTTTCTTCCGGTCCGCGACGATTCCCTCGATTATGCGGTCGAACTCGCCGTCGTCGTGCGCCAGGTCGCTCTCCGGCATTGTGAGGAGTTCCCGGATCGACCGCGGTCGATCCGGGGCGAGTCGCTCGTACTCCACGATGTTGAGCAGCACGTACGCCGGTTCGCCGCGCTTGGTGATCAGCACCGGTTCGCTGTCGGCGACGCGCTGCGCCTGCGCGACGGACTGGTTGAACTCCCTGGCGGTCATGGTGAACATGCTGCACCTCCATTCCGAATGTAGTGAGCGTACTACACAGGTCAGTGTCTGGCGGGCCAGACGGTTCGCCGCGATCCCCGGACGGCAGCGGCGAGGCGCGTGAAAGGATGACGTCATGCCGCGAACACCGACGACGCTGCTCTCCCCCGCCGACCAGGAACGGCGCCGCGCCCTGCGGCGCATGAAGGCCGTCGCGCTGGGCGCGCTCGTGTTCATGGCGGTCGCCTTCGTGATCGCGTTCGCCCTGCAGGAGCGCGTCGGCTGGCTCGCCTACGTGCGCGCCGCGGCGGAGGGCGGCATGGTCGGCGCCCTCGCCGACTGGTTCGCGGTCACGGCACTGTTCCGGCATCCGCTGGGCCTTCCCATCCCGCACACCGCGATCATCCCCAGCCGCAAAGACGAGATCGGGCGCACCCTGGGCGAGTTCGTCGAGACGAACTTCCTCGAAGCGGGAGTCGTGCGCACCAAGCTCTCCAGCACGCCGATCGCGCAGCGCGCCGGCGAGTGGCTGCGCCAGGAGCCGCACGCCGAGCGGCTGGGCACGGAAGGCGCGACGATCGCGACCGCGGTGTTGAACGCCCTCAGCGACGACGACGTGCGCGATCTCATCTCCGACCTCGCCCGCGAGCACCTCGTCGAGCCCGAGTGGGGCACGCCCGCCGGGATCTGGCTGGAGAAGATCGTCACCGCCGACGCGCACCGCCCCGCCGTCGACCTCGCCGTGGACACGATCGCGACCTGGCTCACGGCGAACGCCGCGGCCTTCACCGGGCTCATCTCGCGCCGTCTGCCCTCCTGGGTGCCTCGGCTCGCCCACCGCTTCGTCGATGAGACGGCTTACAACGAGGCGCTGCGCTTCGTGCGCGCCGTACAGGCCGACCCCCGGCATCCGGCGCGCCTCGCGATCGACGGCTACCTCGGCCGCCTCGCCGACAACCTCCAGCACGACCCGGCCACGCGCGCCAAGCTCGAGAACGCCAAAGCCTCCCTCTTCGACAGCCCGCGGGTCGGCGCCCTCGCCGCCGAGGCCTGGAACACCGCCAAGAACGGCCTGCTCACCGCGCTCGCCGATCCGCAGAGCGGGCTGCGCCGGCGCATGGTGCAGGCGCTGCAGGAGATCGGCGAACGACTGACCCTGGATGCCGCGCTGCAGCGCCGCGTCGACACCTGGGTGTCCGACGCCGCCGTGTTCCTCGTCGACCGCTACCGCCACGACATCGCGTCGATCATCACCGACACGGTCGAGCGGTGGGACCCGGCCGAGACCACGGAGAAGATCGAGCTCATGGTCGGCCGCGACCTGCAGTACATCCGCCTCAACGGCACCGTCGTCGGAGCCCTCGCCGGCCTCGCCATCTTCACCATCGCGCACGCCCTGATCCCCGGAGTCTGAACATGGCCCTCTCCCACGACCCCCTCTGGCCCCGCGCCGGCGCCTGGCCCGCCTTCGACACCGCGGCGGACGCCGTGCTCCTCGGCGTGCCCGTCTGGCGCACGTCGCTCTCGCCCACCGGAGCGCACGCGACGCCCGCGGCGATCCGCGACGCGCTCCCCCGCTACGGGGCCGCGCTCATGGGTCCGCCGCCGGTCGACCTGAACGAGGTGCTGCGCATCGCCGATGCGGGAGACGTCGTCGAACCGGACGGAGACGCGGGTGAGGCCGAGGTCATCGCCAGGGTTCGCGAGCTGACGCAGGCATCCGAGCTGGTGATCGCGCTCGGCGGCGACAACTCCCTCACCTACCCCGTGGCCCTCGGCGCGCGGGCGACGGGGCTCATCACCTTCGACGCGCACTACGACCTGCGCGACGGCGTCTCCAACGGCACCCCTGTGCGCCGGCTCGTGGAGGACGTGCCGACGGGGTCGACCGTCGACACCGCCCGCATCGATCCGAACAGGATCGTGCAGATCGGCATCGCCGACTTCGCGAACTCCGTCGCCTACGCGCAGCGCGCCGCCGACTGGGGCATCCGCGTGATCACCCTCGACGAGCTGCGCCGCCGCGGCATCGACGATGTGGTGGCCGAGGCCCTGGAGATCGCCGGGACCGGGGCCGACGCGCGCGTGCACCTGGACATCGACGTCGACGTGTGCGACCGCTCCGTCGCACCGGGGTGCCCGGCGAGCGTACCCGGCGGGCTCGCGGCGTGGGAGCTCCGCGCGCTCACCCGCGCCGTGGCCGCCGATCACCGCGTGGTCAGTGCGGATCTCGCCGAGGTGGACGCCACGGCGGACGCCGACGACGCCCGCACGGTGCGGCTCGCAGCCCTGTGCGTCTTGGAGCTGCTGGCCGGGCTGCACTCCCGGCGGTAGAACGGGTCAGCGCACGACGAGCTCGGGCACGATCAACGCACGACGAGCTCGGGCACGATCAGCGCGTGCGCCGCACCCGGACGTACCTGCCTAGGCACGACGACGTCGCCGGTCGGCCCCATGAGCAGTTCGAGGATCGCGGTCGCGACGTCCTCGGGTCGTTGCTCGACGCTGGAGAACCCGAGCGCCTCCGCGGTAGGCGTGTTGTCGAAGCCGATCACGGGGATCGACCGACCGGCGGTCGAGAGGGCGACGAGCGCACCCACCGCCAGGGAGTCGCTCACGCACACGATCGCATCCGCGTCGAACCCCGCGGCGAGCGCAGCGGTGACCGCTTCGCGAGCCGTCGGGACCGACTCCTCCGCCACGAGTCGCGGCCCGTCGGCGCCGGCGTCGGCCATGGCCTCCCGCCAGCCGCGTTCACGGTCGTCGCCCGTGCCCGAGCCGGACGGCCATCCGAAGAACGCCACCCGATGCCCGAACGACAGGGCGTGCGCGGTGGCGGCCCGGGTCCCGGCCGCCCCGTCGACGTCCACCCACAGGTGCAGGGGGTCGGCGATGTCGTCCTCCCCCCACGGGCGGCCGAAGGAGATGAACGGCACCCCCTGGGCGTCGAGCGTGCGCACGCGTGGGTCGTCACGCACCGTTCCCGTGATGATGGCGGCGTCGATCTCCGACCCCTCCCACAGTTCCGAGAGCCGGTCGAGCTCCTCCGCCGGCGTGCGCGCCGCGTAGACCAGCATCCGCATCCCCCGCTCGCTGGCCCGTTCGGTCACGGCGTGCACGAAGCGGTCGAGGACCACACCGGAGACGCCGCCGACGTAGGGATCGAGGCGGATGCCGATCGCCGAGCTGCGGCGCAGGCGCAGGCGCCGTGCGGCGGCGTGACGTCGGTATCCCAGCTCGTCGATCGCCCGGAGCACACGCTCCCGGGTGGCCTCCCGCACGATGTCCGGCGTGTTCAGCACGTTCGAGACGGTCTGCCGGGAGACACCGGCGAGAGCCGCGACGTCTTCGACCGTCGGTGCCTTCGCCATCCGTCCTCCTCGCCATCGCCGTCCGCTGCCGCAGGGGCTTGACACTCCCGCAGGCCCGCGCCTAGCCTAGGGCACGCGGGATTTGATCGTTCAAATTCCCTCCATACCCTCCCTCGCCAGCCGTCGCCCACAGTGACACATCAAAGGAGATCGACCATGACACGGCATACCCCACGCGCAGTCCTCGGCACCGGCGCGGTGCTGATCACCAGCGCCCTGGCCCTCACCGGCTGCGGTTCCGGCTTCTCCGGAGGCGGTGACACGCCCTCCTCCTCCGACGGCCTCTCCTCCTCCGACAAGCCTCTCACCGTGCTCATCGGCTCCTCCGGCGACGCCGAGACCGCCGCCGTGCAGTCCGCGATCGACGCCTGGTCGAAGGAATCGGGGACCAAGGCCACGCTCCAGATCGCCAGCAACCTCAGCCAGGAGCTCTCCCAGGGGTTCGCGGCGGGCAAGCCGGCCGACCTGTTCTACCTGTCGACGGACCAGATCGCCGGGTTCGCGAAGAACGGCTCTCTGCAGGCCTACGGCGACGAGCTGAAGAACAAGGACGACTTCTATCCGTCGCTCGTCGAGAACTTCACCGTCGACGGCCAGTTCTACTGCGCCCCGAAGGACTTCTCCACGCTCGCCCTGATCATCAACTCCACGATGTGGGCGGACGCCGGCCTCACCGACGCCGACCTCCCCCAGACCTGGGACGACCTCGCCGCGGTGGCCAAGAAGCTCACCACGCCCGAGCACGTCGGACTCGCCTTCGGCGCGGAGTACCAGCGCGTCGGCACCTTCATGGCTCAGGCCGGCGGCGGGCTCGTCAAGGACGGCGCGGCCATCGCCGACGACAAGGCCAACGTCGAGGCCCTCGAGTACGTGAAGTCCCACCTCGCCGACGGCACGTTCGCGTTCGCGAAGGACGTCGGCGCCGGCTGGGGCGGCGAGGCACTCGGCAAGCAGTCCGCGGCCATGGTGATCGAGGGCAACTGGATCACCGGGGCGATGTCCAACGACTTCAGCGACGTGGCCTACACGGTCGCCGAGCTCCCCGAGGGCCCCGGCGGCAAGGGCACCCTGCAGTTCACGAACTGCTGGGGCATGGCCGCCGACAGCCCCAACCAGAAGGCCGCCCTCGACCTCGTCGAGTACCTCACCAGCGCCGACAGCCAGCTCGCCTTCTCGAAGGCTTTCGGCCCGATGCCGTCGATCGCGTCGGCCGCCGACGCCTGGACCACGGACAACGCGGCCCTCGAGCCGTTCCTCGCCGGCGCGGACTACGCGCAGTTCCCGCCGAACCAGGACGGCGCCGCCGACGTCATCTCCGACTTCAACGCCCAGCTCGAGGCGCTGAAGACGACCGATCCGACGCAGATCCTCTCGTCGGTGCAGTCCAACCTCGAAGCCGTCGTCAAGTAGTCATGACCACGCAGGCAACGCCTCGTCGCGGCAGGGCCTCCGGGCTCCGCCGCGGCGAGGCGGCGGCCGGGTGGCTGTTCACCGCCCCGGTGATCGTCATCCTCGGCGTCTTCCTCCTCGTCCCGGTGCTCATGGCGCTGTGGGTGAGCGTCTCGGACTGGGGCGGGCGCGGCAGCCCCCTCTCGGGCTCGGTCTCGTTCGTCGGCGCCGACAACTACTCGGCGGTGCTGACCGACGGCGGCCTCGCGACCAAGGACTTCGGCACGGCGTTGCGCAACAACGCCTGGTACGTGCTGCTCGTCGTGCCGCTGCAGACGGCGCTGGCGCTGTTCCTCGCGGTGCTCGTCAACCGCGCGGTGCTGCGCGGCAGGGGCTTCTTCCGCACCGCATACTATTTCCCCTCGGTGACGAGCTCCGTCGCGATCACGGTGCTGTGGCTGTTCCTCTTCTCGGCGAGCGGCGCCGTGAACGACGTGCTCTCCTGGTTCGGCCTGCACGGCCCGAACTGGTTCAACGATCCCCGCGGCATCGTGCACCTGCTCCTCGGCGCCGACAGCGGCCCGACCGCGCTCACCCAGGGCGGACTGCTCGGCGTCACCTGGTGGGATTGGCTCTCCGGACCCTCCATCGCGATGAGCGCCTACATCCTCATGGCCGTCTTCACCACGTCCGGGACGTTCATGCTCCTCTTCCTCGCGGGGCTGCAGAACCTCGGAGGCGACGTCGAGGAGGCGGCGATGATGGACGGCGCGAACGGCTGGCAGCGGTTCTGGCGCATCACGCTGCCCCAGCTCCGCCCCACGCTCTTCACGGTCCTCACGCTGGGTCTCATCGGATGCTGGCAGGTGTTCGACCAGATCTACGCGGGGACGCAGGGCGCCCCGGGCAAGACCACCCTGACTCCGGCCTTCCTCTCGTACCAGACCGCGTTCAAGAGTCAGGAGTGGGGTCAGGGTGCTGCGATCGCCTTCATCCTGTTCGTCATCATCGTGGTGTTCACGCTCGTGCAGCGCTGGGTGCTGCGCGACAGGCCGGTCTCCCGACGACGCATCCGCGCCTATCAGGTGACGCAGAAGGGCGGTGCCACATGAGACTCTCCCCTAAGCAGCTGACGTGGCAGATCGTGCTGTACGCGGTGCTCATCGGCCTCGCCCTCGTGTACACCTATCCGTTCCTCATCCAGGTCGCCACGAGCTTCAAGACCGATCAGGATGCCGCGTCCAGCGGCATCTCCCTGATCCCGGACGTGTGGACGTTCGCAGCCTACGAGCGCCTGTTCGCCCACTCCGACTTCCCGCTGTGGTTCGTGAACAGCACGATCGTGACGATCGTCGTCACGGTCGGCCGGGTGTTCTTCAACTCGCTCGCCGGCTACGCCCTCGCGCGGTTGAGGTTCCGCGGCCGCACCGTGGTGTTCGCGGGACTCGTCGCCGTGATGTCGGTGCCGACGGTCGTGCTGCTGATCCCCAAGTTCCTCGTGATCAACCAGCTCGGCATGTTCAACTCCTACGCGGGCATGATCCTGCCGCTGCTCGTCGACGCCGCCGGCGTCTTCATCATGAAGAACTTCTTCGAGTCGATCCCCGTGTCGATCGAGGAGCAGGCCCGCATCGACGGCGCCGGCACGTTCCGCCTGTTCTGGTCCGTGGTGCTGCCGATGGCGACACCCGCGCTCGTGACCATCGTGATCCTCTCGTTCCAGGGCTCGTGGAACGAGCTGAGCCACTTCATCGTCTCGACCAACGACCCCGCGCTGACCACCCTCACCAAGGGCGTCGCCTCGCTCGCGAGCGGCCAGCTCAGCCAGGGCACCCAGTATCCGATCAAGCTGGCGGCCGCGCTCATCATGACCATCCCCGTCGCCGTGATGTTCTTCGTCTTCCAGCGCCGCATCATGAACTCCACAGAAGGAGCCGTCAAGGAATGACCGACACCACGCCCCTCCAGCCCCTCCTGGACTCCGCCGTCATCGTGCTCGAGGCGCCGACCCAGGTGTGGTCGGACGCCAGCGGAGGAATGGGGTCCTCGCCCATCCACGGCGTGTACCACGGTGACGTCCGCCACATCCGGGCGGTGACGACCGAGGTGCGCGGCACCGAGCTGGAGTCGATCGGGTACGCCTCGCCGGATCCGCGGCACGTGCGCTTCACCGATCTGCTCCGCGGGCTCGACGACGCCTCCGCCGACCCGAAGGTGCGCCTCGACAGGGAGCGCGCGGTCACGGCCGGCTCCTTCGGGGAGGGTCTGCGCGTCTCTACGAGCCTGGCGACCCCGGTGGCGGTGGAGCTGACGGTGCGCATCGCACCCGATTTCGCGCCGATGCAGTCCGTCAAGGCCGGGATGCCGTCGGATGCCGGCTGGGAGTGGGACGGCGAGAGGTGTCGACGGGGCGAGGCGTCGTTCGCCGTGCGTGCACCGGGAGCCGTCATCGAGTCGACGGACGGGGAGCTGCTGCTGCACTGGGGCGTCGAGGTCCCCGCCCGGGGCGAGACGGTCGTCGGGTGGTCCGTCGACCTCGTCGATCCGACGCTGGTCGTGGTCTCGGCCCCCGGGATCGTCGCGCCACCCGTCACCCCCCTCGCCGATCCCCGCGCTGCCCGCTGGCTCGCTCAGGCCGACGCCGACCTCGACGCCCTGCGGCTCGCGCTCCCCGACCACCCCGACGACGCGTTCTACGCGGCGGGCGCGCCCTGGTTCTTCACGCTCTTCGGCAGGGACTCCCTCTGGGCCGCCCGCCTCGCCCTGCGCGAGGACCCCTCCGTCGCGGCGTCGACCCTGCGCGTGCTCGCGCGTCTGCAGGGGACGAAGACGGACGTCGCCACGGCAGAGGCCCCGGGCAAGATCCCGCACGAGCTGCGCAACGGCACCCTGTCGCTGCCGAACGAGGGCGTGCACCTTCCGCCGCTCTACTACGGCACGGTCGACGCCACCCCCCTGTGGGTGTGCCTGCTCGCCGACGCCCACGACACCGGGATGCCGGAGCCCGAGGTGCGCGACCTCGTGCCGGCGCTCCGCCGCGCCCTCGACTGGATGACCGTGCACGGGGACGCCTCCGGCAGCGGCTTCATCGACTACGCAGACGAGTCCGGCCACGGGCTCGCCAACCAGGGCTGGAAGGACTCCGGCGACTCGATCCAGTGGCGCGACGGCACTCTGGCCGACGGCCCGATCGCGCTCAGCGAGGTGCAGGCCTACGCGTACGAGGCCGCGGTCCGCGGCGCCGCGCTGCTCGACGCGCTCGGCGAGCCCGGTGGGGACGGGCTGCGCGAATGGGCCGCCGACCTGCGCGCGCGCTTCCGTCAGCGGTACTGGGTGACGACCCCGGAGGGCCGCTATCCCGCGATCGCGCTCGATGCGCACGGCGCGGCGGTCGACACCCTCACGAGCAACATCGGCCACCTCATCGGCACCGGGCTCCTCGATCGCGACGAGGAGGAGGCGTGCGCCGATCTCCTCACCTCACCGGCGCTGTCGAGCGGGTACGGCATCCGCACCCTGTCGACCGGGGCTGCGGGCTACTGGCCGCTCAGCTATCACGGCGGCAGCGTGTGGACGCACGACAGCGCGATCGCCGTGCACGGCATGCTGCGCGCCGGCCTTCCGGAGCCGGCGGCGGACATCGCGCGCCAGCTGGTGGACGCGGCCGAGGGGTTCGACTACCGGGTCCCCGAGCTCCACGCCGGCGACGTTCGGGTGCCGGGCGGACGACCGGTGCCGTACCCGGCGGCGTGCCGGCCGCAGGCCTGGTCGGCGGCCGCCGCGATCGTGTGCGCGAGGGCACTCGACGCGGTCGGCTGACACGCCTCCGCAGCGCCCGGCGGATCAGCCGACCGCGACTCCGTCCTTCCAGACCCGCTCCACGAGCGGCACCCCGGGACGGTACGCGAGGTGGATGTGCGTCGGCGCCTTCAGCAGCACCAGGTCGGCGCGCTTCCCCGGGGCGATCACACCCACGTCGTCGCGGCGCAGCGCCGCCGCTCCCCCGGCCGTCGCGGCCCTGACCGCCTCGGCCGGGGTCATGCCCATGTCGCGGACGGCGACCGCGATGCAGAACGGCATGGAGCTCGTGAAGCTCGACCCCGGGTTCGTGTCGCACGCGAGCGCGACGGTGACCCCGGCGTCGAGGAGGCGCCGGGCGTCGGGGTAGGGCTGGCGCGTGGAGAACTCCACACCGGGAAGCAGCGTGAGCACGGTGTCGGATGCGGCGAGCGCGTCGACGTCCGCATCCGTCAGGTAGGTGCCGTGGTCGACGGATGCCGCGCCCAGCTCGACCGCGAGGCGCACGCCCTCCCCCGGTCCGAGCTGGCTGGCGTGCATCCGCGGCGCGAGGCCGCGGACGATCCCCGCCTCGAGCACCCGACGGGACTGCGCCACGGTGAACGCGCCGGTCTCGCAGAAGACGTCGATCCACTTCGCGTGCGGGGCGCACGCGTCGAGCATCGGCCCCGTCACGAGGTCGACGTACTCGTCGGCGCGGTCGGCGTAGTCGGCCGGCACGACGTGCGCGCCGAGGAAGGTGACCTCGGGCGTGACCTCGGCGGCGAGGCGCACCAGTCGCTCCTCGTCCGCGACGCTCAGGCCGTAGCCGCTCTTGATCTCCACGGTCGTCGTGCCCTGGGCGAGCAGCTCGGCGACGAAGCCGCGCAGACGCGCGCGCAGCTCGTCGTCGGTCGCCGCTCTGGTCGCTGCGACCGTGGAGCGGATGCCGCCCGCGGCATACTTCTGTCCGGCCATCCGCGCCTCGAACTCGGACGCACGGTCGCCGCCGAACACGAGGTGGCTGTGGCTGTCGACGAAACCGGGGATCACGGCTCGCCCGCCGGCGTCGACGATCTCGTCGGCGCTCGGCGCCTCGGCCGCCGGCCCCACCCAGGCGATCCGATCGCGGTCGACGAGCACCGCGGCGTCGTGCAGCGCCGGCCCGTCGTTGGTGGTCAGCTCGCCGATGCCCGTGAGGAGGGTGGTCATGGTCAGAGCCCCATCGGGACCTTGAGGCCGCGCTCGCGCGCGATGTCCTTCGCGTGGTCGTAGCCCGCGTCCACGTGCCGCATGACGCCGGTGCCCGGGTCGTTGGTGAGCACGCGCTCGAGCTTCTCGGCCGCGAGCGCCGATCCGTCGGCGACCGTGACCTGCCCGGCGTGGATGGAGCGGCCGATGCCGACGCCGCCGCCGTGGTGCAGCGACACCCAGCTGGCGCCCGACGCCGTGTTCAGCAGCGCGTTCAGCAGCGGCCAGTCGGCGATCGCGTCGGAGCCGTCCTTCATGGCCTCGGTCTCACGGTACGGCGATGCCACCGAGCCCGAGTCGAGGTGGTCGCGGCCGATCACGATGGGTGCGGACAGCTCACCCGAGGCGACCATCTCGTTGAACTTGAGTCCCGCGAGGTGGCGCTCCTTGTACCCCAGCCAGCAGATGCGGGCGGGAAGGCCCTCGAAGTGCACCTTCTCCCCCGCCTTCTCGAGCCACCGGTGCAGCGCCTTGTCTTCCGGGAACAGCTCGGCGATGGCGCGGTCGGTCTTGTAGATGTCCTCCGGGTCACCCGACAGCGCGGCCCAACGGAACGGGCCGCGACCCTCCTCGAACTGCGGGCGGATGTAGGCCGGCACGAAGCCGGGGAACTCGAAGGCGCGGTCGAAGCCGCCCAGCTTCGCCTCGGCGCGGATGGAGTTGCCGTAGTCGAAGACGGCCGCTCCGGCATCCTGGAACGCGACCATGGCGGCGACGTGCGCGGCCATGGACTCCCGCGAACGCCGGGTGAACTCCTCGGGGTCGCGCTCGGCCTCCGCCTTCCAGTCGGCGACGGAGATGCCGACCGGCAGGTAGGCGAGAGGGTCGTGCGCGCTGGTCTGGTCGGTGACGATGTCGATCGGCACCCCGCGGCGGAACAGCTCCGGGAAGATCTCGGCGGCGTTGCCGACGATGCCGACCGAGAGAGCTTCGCCGGCGTCCTTCGCGGCGACGGCACGGGCGATCGCCTCGTCGAGGTCGGTGTAATAGACGTCGAGGTAGCCGTGCTCGACGCGGCGCGCGAGACGGGTCTCGTCGACGTCGACGATGAGCACGGCGCCCTCGTTCAGCGTCACGGCGAGCGGCTGCGCGCCGCCCATGCCGCCGGCACCGCCGGTGAGCGAGAGGGTGCCCTTCAACGAGTCCTTCCCGAGCGAGCGGGCGACGGCGGCGAAGGTCTCGTAGGTCCCCTGCAGGATGCCCTGCGAGCCGATGTAGATCCACGACCCGGCCGTCATCTGGCCGTACATCATGAGACCGAGCGACTCGAGACGGCGGAACTCGGGCCACGTGGCCCAGTCCCCGACGAGGTTCGAGTTGGCGATGAGCACGCGCGGCGCCCACTCGTGCGTGCGGAAGACGCCGACCGGCTTGCCCGACTGCACGAGCAGCGTCTCGTCGGGCTCGAGCTCGTCGAGCGTGCGGACGATCGCGTCGTACGCCTCCCAACTGCGCGCCGCGCGGCCGGTGCCGCCGTAGACCACGAGGTCCTCGGGGTGCTCGGCGACCTCGGGGTCGAGGTTGTTCATCAGCATCCGCTTGGCGGCCTCGGCGCCCCAGCTCTTGGCGGTGCGCTCGTTGCCGCGCGCGGCGCGGACGGTGCGTGCCTCAGTCATTGATGTGCTCCTTTGCGATGCGGGCGACGGCGCCGGACTGCACGAGGGCTGTCACGGCCTCCATGTCGGGAGAGAGGAATCGGTCGGGGCCGGGACCACCGGCGACGGTGCGCACCAGGTCGCGCACGGCGCCCGTGGCGGGTCCGGCCTGCAGCGGGGCGCGCAGGTCGAGGGCGCGAGCTCCGGTGAGGATCTCGATCGCGAGCACGCGGCCGAGGCCGTCGATGGCGCGGCGGAGCTTGCGGGCGGCCGCCCAGCCCATCGACACGTGGTCCTCCTGCATGGCCGACGACGGGATGGAGTCGACGGATGCCGGGACCGCGAGGCGCTTGAGCTCGGACACGATGCCGGCAGCGGCGTACTGCGCGATCATGAGGCCGGAGTCGACGCCGACCTCGTCGGCGAGGAACGGCGGCAGGCCGTGATTACGGGCGGGGTCGAGGGCGCGGTCGGTGCGACGTTCGGAGACCGAGGCCACGTCGGCGACCGAGATGGCGAGGAAGTCGAGCACGGCGGCGACAGGGGCGCCGTGGAAGTTGCCGTTGGACTCGATGCGCCCGTCGACCGTGATGACGGGGTTGTCGATGACGCTCGCGAGCTCGCGGTCGGCGATGGTCGCTGCGTAGCCCGCCGTGTCGCGCGCGGTGCCGTGCACCTGCGGGGTGCAACGCAGCGAGTACGCGTCCTGCACGCGGCCGTCCTCCGGCCCCTTGTGGCTGTGCACGATCGGGGAGTCGCCGAGGAACGCACGCAGGTTCGCTGCACTGGTCGACTGGCCGACCTGCGGGCGGAGGGCCATGAGGTCGGCGGCGAACACGGCGTCGGTGCCGAGCTGCGACTCGATCGACATCGCCGCGGCGATGTCGGCCGTGACCAGCAGCTCGTCCAGGTCGTGCAGGGCGAGCACGAGCGTGGCGAGCATGCCGTCGGTGCCGTTGATGAGGGCGAGCCCCTCCTTCTCGACGAGCGTGAGCGGGACGATGCCGGCCGCGGCGAGCGCATCGGCCGCCGCCACCAGGTCGCCCGCGGCGTTGCGCACATCGCCCTCTCCCATGGCCGCCAGCGCGATGTGCGCGAGCGGGGCGAGGTCGCCGGAGCATCCGAGGGAGCCGTACTCGCGCACGATCGGGGTGATGCCCTCGTTGAGCAGTGCGGCGTACGTCTCCACGACGACCGGGCGCACGCCCGTGCGGCCGGAGGCGAGCGTCTGCAGTCGGAGGAGCTGGAGGCCGCGGACGACCTCGCGCTCGACCTCCGGACCGGTGCCGGCCGCGTGCGAGCGGATGAGGCTCGCCTGCAACTGCAGGCGGCGGTCGGGAGCGATGAAGGTGGTGGCCAGGGCGCCGAAACCGGTGGAGACGCCGTAGTGCGGGTGGGGGTCGGCGGCGAGGCCGTCGATCACGCTGCGGGTCTCCGCCACGCGGGCGAGCGCTTCGGGGGCGATGGCCACGCGGGCGCCGTGCCGCGCGACCGCGACGACGTCGGAGGGACGGAGGGTCTCGGCGCCGACGAGGACGGAGGGCTGTTCACTCATGACTCGATTCCACACCTTCGCGGTCGCGTCCGGCAGAGGATCATGCCATCCTTTGTCTGTGATCCCAGACAGATCGGATGCCGCCGGCGGCCAGGTCCCCGCGGCCGACAACACCCTCCGCATCCTGAGCTATCTGGCCGGGCGTCCCGCTCCGGTCGCGGCATCCGCCATCGCGCGGGAGCTCTCCCTCCCCCGCTCGACCGTCTACCACCTGCTCGCCACGCTGGCAGCTCACGGCTTCGTGCTGCACCTGCGCGAGGACCGCCGCTGGAGCCTCGGCACATCCGCCTTCGAGCTGGCCGGAGGCTACGCCCGGCAGCAGCCGCTGGCGCGGCTGGGGCGTCCGATCGTCGCAGCGCTGTCCGACCGGCTGGGCGAGAGCGCCCACCTGGCGGTCATGAGCGGCGGCGACGTGCTGTACATCGTCGAGGAGCGCGCCCCCCGGCGCCCCGCGCTGATCACCGACGTCGGGGTGCGTCTCCCCGCCCACCTCACGGCCTCGGGCAGGGCGATGCTCGCGGCGCTCCCCCGCGAGCAGGTACGCGCCCTCTAT
Organism: Microbacterium hydrocarbonoxydans; assembly: GCA_040395495.1. Classification (GTDB taxonomy): domain Bacteria; phylum Actinomycetota; class Actinomycetes; order Actinomycetales; family Microbacteriaceae; genus Microbacterium; species Microbacterium hydrocarbonoxydans_D. The sequence goes on from JBEBQG010000018.1 coordinate 31,504, forward strand.
CCGAACGCCTCAGCTTTCCCCGACCGCACGGGTCTCGGTCCGCGCACCCCGCGGGAGCTGCGGGAGCTGCTGCGCGAGGTCCGCGCTCGCGGATACGCGGTCGAGGACAGCGAGATCTCCGACGGACTGCGCTCGGTCGGAGCGGCCGTGCACGACAGGTCGGGATGGCCGGTGGCCGCAGTCGCCGTGACCTGGCCCGCCGGCGACCTCGACGAGGAGAGCCTGGCCGAAGAGGTGCGCCGCAGCGCGATGACCCTCGAGAGCCGCCTGGCACGCTGAACGGGGGTGTCGCAGGACTGCGACACCCCCGCGACAGCGCCGCCACACTCGCTGGATAGTCTCGAAGCATGACCTCCTCGACACGCCCCGCCCGGCACCGCGGCATCCGTCGCCGTGGCATCGTCCTCGCGCTGACCTCGGCCCTGCTGGTCACCGGCTGCGCCGCCGAAGCCGCTCCCACCGACACGACGAAGCCCGCCTCGCCGAAGCCCACCGCAGAGGCCGCCACGGCGACCGTCCCCGGCTACGACGTGGGGCAGTTCCCTCCCGTGCCGCTGTTCGTGCTGCCCGACCTGTCGCTCTTGGACACCTCGGCGTCTGCCTTCACGATCGAGGTCAATGCCGCGGTCGCCGACATCCCCGGCGTGACCGCGACCCCCGCGCACTGCGATGCGGGCGGTGCGGTGATCTCCGGCAACGGCACCGCGTACCTGTACGGCGACGGCTCCGGTGACTTCACCGGACCGGACGGCACCGTGCAGAACTTCGGGGACGGATCGGGCAACTCGACCATCAACGGCGTCACGATCCAGAACTTCGGCGACGGATCGGGCAACTACAGCGACGGCACGGTCACCATCCAGAACTTCGGCGACGGCTCGGGCAACTACAGCGACGCGACGCGGACGGTGCAGATCTTCGGCGACGGATCGGGCAATTTCGACGAGGGGGCGGTGCGCATCCAGAACTTCGGCGACGGCTCCGGGCAGTACGACGACGGCACGGTCACCATCCAGAACTTCGGCGACGGCTCCGGCACCTACGACGACGGGAAGATCAGCATCCACAACTGGGGAGACGGCACCGCGCTCGTCGACGACGAGACGGTGAAGGCCGACCGCCTCCCGCCGGTACCCCGGCTCGGCGATTTCCCGCCGCTCGCCGCACTCGCCCCGCTCGACTCCTGCGGCACCACCCTCACCTTCGAGGACGGGGTGCTCTTCGACTTCGACCGCAGCGAGATCCGGGCGGATGCGGCCGCGACCCTGGACGCGGTCGCACAGGCGTTCACCACGCTCGACATCGCCCAGGCGCAGGTGTCCGGGCACACGGACTCGATCGGTTCGGACGACTACAACCAGAAACTGTCCGAGAAGCGAGCGGAGTCCGTGGTCGCCGGCCTGGTGGACCGCGGTGTCCGCACGGCTCTCACGGCCGAGGGCTTCGGCGAGTCCCGGCCGGTCGCCGCCAACGAGGTCGGCGGCGCGGACAACCCCGCCGGCCGTCAGCTGAACAGGCGCGTCGAGATCTTCATCCCTGCGACGTTCTGATCGCGGGACCGTCGAGGACACGAGAGGATGGACACCATGCGCCTGACCACGCACGCACGCATCACCGCCGCCCTGGTGTTGGCGACGACGACGGCGACGATGCTGAGCGCCTGCTCGCTCAGCATCGTCGACCCGTCCGTCACGCAGGGCGAGCACGACGCCCCCGCCGCGGAGACGGACGGCACTCCCCCGAGTCCCGCTCCCGAGACCCCCTCCCCTCAGGCGGGGGACGATGCCGCCGCCGGGTTCAGCGCGGACGCGCAGCAGCGCAGAGACATCCTCATCGCCGCCGCCACGACGACCATGCCGTGCCCCGACGGCCCGCTGACCAATGACGGGGCGGTGATCCGCGTCGAGGGGCCGTGCCCCGAACTGGTCATCGAGGTCGACGCCGGCGCCGTGGTCGCCGACGAGGTGGACTCGCTCACCCTCGCAGGAAGCGGCACCACCGTCTACGTCGACCGGGTGACGACGCTCACCGTGACGGGGAGCGCGAGCTCCGTGTTCTGGGCCGGTGAGACCCCGGCGCTCACCGACCGCGGCGCGGCCAACGTCCTGCGGCGGGGCTGAGCGGATGCACGGCACGGAACGACCCCGCATCCTGCTCGTCGACGACGACGACGCGATCACCGCAGCGCTCGGGCCGTTCCTGGAGCGCAGCGGCTTCGAGGTGCGCGTCGCCGTCGACGGGCGCGAAGGCCTCGCCGAGGTCGAACGCGACGTCCCGGACCTGGTCGTCTGCGACGTGATCATGCCGCACATCGACGGCCGGGAGTTCGTCCGCCGGGTGCGGGCACGCCAGCTCTGGCTGCCGATCATCCTCCTCACCCAGGTCGGTGAGTCGTGGGAGCGCAGCGCCGCGCTCGATGAGGGCGCCGACGACTACCTCAACAAGCCCTTCGACCCGCACGAGCTGATCTCCCGGATCCGCGCGGTGCTCCGCCGCTCCGCCCAGGGCGCGGGCTCGCTGCGCTCGGCGCAGCGCCTCCGAGCCCTCGACCTGACCCTCGATCGCACGGCGAGGCGGGTGTGGCGCGACGGCACGGAGCTGACGCTGACCCCCAAAGCGCTCACCCTGCTGGAGTACCTGATGCTGCACCCCCAAGAGGTGCACACCCGGGAACGGCTGCTGTCCACACTCTGGGGCTTCGACTTCGCGACGTCCAGCCGCGCCGTCGACCACCGCATCGCTGAGCTGCGTCGCGTGCTGGGAGACAACGCCGGCGACGCCCGCTTCATCGAGACGGCCCAGAGCCTGGGCTACCAGTTCCTGCCCCCGGTGGTGGCCGGATGAGCAGACGCGGAGAGGCGATCCTCGGCGCGATCGGCGCCGTGCCCCTCGGGGTCTGCGCGATCACGGCGGGCGCCATGGTGCTCGCCGGAGACGAACGGATGCTGAGCGTGCAGGCGAGCCTGCCCGGGGCGGTGCTCGTGGGTGGGGTCGTGCTGTCGGCCATCCCCCTCGGCGCCATGCTCGCCCTCGGCCGTCGTCGACGATCCGTCGCACGCCGGCAACGTCTCGTCGACGAGGCCGCGCAGGCCGCGGCCCAGGCCGCCGCGGCACGGGAGCGTGAGAACCATCAGCGGTTCCTCGCCCGCCTCGACCACGAGCTCAAGAACCCGCTGACGGCCATCAGGGCCACAGCCGCGACCGCGGCCGACGCCGCGACCGCCACGGATGCCGAGGCGTGGCGCACCGTCGATGCGCAGGCGACGAAGCTCAGCACGCTGGTGCGCGATCTGCGCAAGCTCGCCGAGCTCGAGACCCGGCCGTTGGAGACGGAACCGGTCGACCTGGAGCAACTGCTGCAGGAGGCGATCGCCGCCCTCGCACAGCAGAATCCCGACGCCGGCGCACGTCTCACCCTCGCCGTGACGAGGGTGCCCTGGCCCGTTCCGGCGCTCTCAGCCGACCTCGACCTCATCTCCCTTGCGATCGACAACGTGCTCGGCAACGCAGCCAAGTACTCCGCCCGGGGGCCCATCGAGGTACGCCTGCGCGAACAGGATGGCTGGGCGGTCATCGAGGTCGCAGACGCCGGCCGCGGCATCCCCGCCTCCGACCTGCCGCAGGTCTTCGACGAGCTCGCCCGTGCCCACAACGCCCGCGACGTGAACGGCTCGGGCATCGGACTGACGTTGGTCGCGACGATCATGCGCAAGCACGGCGGCGACGTCTCGGTGCGTTCGGCCGAGGGCTCGGGCACGGTCCTGACTCTGCGTCTGCCGATCTCTCGCTGAGCTCGCTCGAACCCGGATACGCAGAAGGCCCTCGCCGCGTGGCGAGGGCCTTCTCGTGCATGGCACAACGTGCGTTAACGCAAGAAGGCCACCCAGCTCTGGGTGGCCTTCTTGTCTAAAAGGAGTCCGGCGGTGTCCTACTCTCCCACAGGGTCCCCCCTGCAGTAC
>JBEBQG010000019.1:0-32358 GCA_040395495.1 Microbacterium hydrocarbonoxydans
CCCTTCCGTCCCTTCTCCCAGTCTTTATTTCTCCCACCCATTAGATACACTGGTCGTGCCGGGGGCGGCGGGCGGGGTGGGGGGGGGGGGGGGGGGGGGCGCGGGGGGGGGGGGGGGGGGGGTGGGGGGGGGGGGGGCCCCCCCCCCCCCCCCACCACCGCGTCGGCTCTCAGCCCTTGACCGCGCCGGCGACGAGACCGCTCGTCATCCGGCCCTGCACGATCACGAAGAAGATGATCACCGGGATCGCCACGATCGCCGACGCCGCCATCACCTGACCCCAGTCGATCGCCTGCGTCGCGCTCTGCTGCACGAACCCGCGCAGCCACAGCGGGAGCGTGCGGTTGTTCTCCATGATCACGAGAGCCACCGTGAACTCGTTCCAGCACTGCAGGAAGGCGAAGACCCCCGAGGCCACGAGCCCCGGGGCCAGCAGCGGGAGCGTGATCCGCATGAACGCCTGGGTGCGGCTCAGCCCGTCGATCATGGCCGCCTCCTCGAGCTCCGCCGGGACGCCGACCACGAACCCTCTCAGCATCCAGATCGTGAACGGCACGACCGCCGCGACGTACAGGATGCTGAGCCCGAAGACGTTGCTCAGCATCCCCATCGCGGACATCATCTTGTACTGCGCGATGAACAGCCCCTCGGCGGGGAGCATCTGGATGAGCAGGATCGTGACGATGAAGCTCACCCGGCCCCGGAAGCGGAACCGGCTGATCGCGATGGACGCGAGGAACGCGAACACGAGACAGACGGCGACCGAGAGCAGCGTCACCCCGACGCTGACCCCGAGCGCGGAGAAGAAGGAGGGGGTGAGCACCCGCTCGAAGTTCTTCAGACTCCCCCCGATGGGGAGGAAGGTCGGCGTCGCCGCCTCCAGCGTCACGGAGGACAGCATGGAGGAGTTCACCATCCAGTACACCGGGAACGCCCACATCACGGAGAGCACGAGGGCGAGGATGCTGAACAGCCACACGCCGGGCCGGACCCGACGGCGCGTGCGCACGGACGTCCGAGACGGTGAGACGGCGGTGCCGGAGTCGACGCGTCGCTCTGCGACCGCTGTCATCATGATGTCTCCTCCTTGATGAGGCTGCGCACGTAGAACCAGCTCAGCGCGATCGTGATCGCGAGCACGAAGATCGACATCGCCGCACCCGCGCCGTAGTCGAATCCGGCCACGCCGGTCTTGTAGATGTAGGTGCCGAGCAGGTCGTAGTCGGTGGACTTCGGCCCGGCGTCCTGCAGGAGAGTGATCTGCGCGAACACCCGGAGGTCCCAGATCAGGTTCAACAGGAGCACGATCGCGATGACGGGCTTGAGCACGGGGAACATCACGAAGCGGAACCGCTGCCACGCACCGGCGCCGTCGAGCTGGCTCGCCTCGAGCACCTCTCCGCTGACCTGCGTGAGACCGGCGTAGGCCGAGAAGGCGACGAACGGGACGGACATCCAGATGATGATGATGCCGGCGACCGTGAAGAACAGCGCCGGAGTCGTGCCGATCCAGTTGAACTGTCCGACGTCGACCCCGGGGATGAGGTTCAGCAGGTAGTTGACGACGCCGCGGCGCCGGTCGAAGAGCCAGATCCAGACGGTCATGGCCGCGATCACGGGCATCGCCCAGGCGAGCAGCAGCGCGATCTGCAGGATGAAGCGGACGGCGGCGGGCACCTTCGTCATGAGGAGCGCCATCAGGACGCCGACGACCACGGTGATCGCCGCGGTGACGATGCAGAAGAGGACCGAGCGCAGGGTCACCTCCCAGAACGTGGCGTTCTGCGCGATGGAGATGTAGTTGGCGAACCAGACGAAGTCCGGGGCCTTGCCACCCAGCTGCTGCAGCGCCCCGTACTTCTGGAACGAGGTGATGATCTGCCAGACGACGGGGTACCCCATGCCGAGGAGGAGGACGAGGGACGCGCCGAGGATCAGGACGTAGGGAGCCCAGTTCCGGCGGCGCGTCGGCGGGACGTCGACGGATGCCGTCGACGGAGAGCGCGCGGTGAGGGTCATGAGATCACGAATCCGAAGAGAGGTGCGGCGGGGCTGGACCGGAGTCCAGTCCCGCCGCAGGCGTCAGCCGTTGATGATCGCATCGATCTTGGCGTCGTACTCCTTCGCCAAGGCCTTCACGTCGCCGCCCTCGGCGATCTTGCCGAAGAACTCCTCGAGGATCTTCTGCCCTTCGACCGCCGCCCAGCCGGGCGCTGCCGGGGTGAGCTTCGAGTTCAGCGCGGAGTCGACCAGGGCCTTCGCGAACTGGTCGTCGCCGAGATCTCCGACGAAGTCGGTGTTGGCCGGCCCCAGGCCGTTCTTGGCCAGCAGCTTCTGGTACTCGTCGGAGAAGATGATCCGCAGCAGCTCCTTGGCGCCGGCCTGCTTCGTGCTCTTCGCCGAGATGGCGATGTTGGAGCCGCCAGCGAACACCGGGGCGGGCTCGCCAGCCGTCGTACCGGGCAGCGGGAAGACGCCGAAGACCTCGTCGTTCCACTCCCGCTTCTCGTTGCCCTTGTCGTCGTCGCCGACGTAGTCGCCGATCGACCAGTGGGCCCATCCCGGAGCGATGATCGTCGCGGCCGAGGGAGCCGCGCCGTCCTTGTCGTTGTTGATGTTCACCCAGGGAGTGGAGTCATCCTCGGTGGCCGGCGCGTTCGACGCGTCCTCGAACAGCGCCTGGAACTGCTCCAGTCCGGTGATCGTCTTGGCGTCGGAGAGAGTCGACACCCACTTGTCGCCGTCCTTCTTCGCCAGCTCGCCGCCGTTCGCGAACACCCACGAGACGCCGTTGCGCCAGTCCTGACCGCCGATGTAGAACCCGGACTGATCGGCCGTCTTGAGCTTCGCGACGTCGGCGTTGAACTCCTCGAGCGTGGTCGGGACCTCGAGCCCTGCGGCCTGCCAGATGTCCTTGCGGTAGGTGACGTAGCGCGAGCCGAAGTAGTAGGGCAGCGCGTACTGCTTGCCGTCGACCTCGCCGACCTCGACGAAGGAGTGGAGCAGCTTGTCGCCGCCCAGGTCCTCGTAGATCGGGCTGAGGTCGGAGAAGGCGCCGGCGGTGGTGAAGGTCGGCGACCACGTGTTGCCGATCTCGGTGACGTCGGGGGTGTTCTTCGCGTCGGGGAGCTGATTCGTCAGCTTGGTGAGGGCGTCGGTCCAGTCCTGCTGCTGGATCTTCAGCGTGCCGCCCGTCGCCTCCTTGTACTGGTCGATGAGGTACTCGCGCGCTTCGTCGGGCGTGTCGCCGCCCATGACCCAGAACGTGATGTCCTGGCCTTTGGCCCCCTCGGCATCGAAGCCGGCCGGGGAATCGCCCGAGGGCGTGTCTCCCCCGCCGGCACAGCCGGTGAGGGTGAGGGCGAGGGCCGAGGCCCCCGCGAGAGCGGTGAGCGCGAGTCGGCGCTTCCCATTGCGGATCATTCTGGTGTTTCCTCTCGGTGCTGCACTGCAGGAGGGATCTCCGGATGGAGTCGAACCCCGGGTGAGGTCCATTGGACAAAACCCCGAAAGGTTTTGTTAGGACAGCAACCTAACAAACCCCGATCGGGGTGACAAGCCTCGACGCCGACCAGAGGTAACGTTTCGGCCTCGACCGACGAAAGGGTCACGATTCCCTCTAAGGGTCGAAATGACACTAAGATCGGATGCGGGAGGTTAAGGTACCTATGACTCGAAGCATCCGCGTGGCGGTCTCCACCGTGATCCTCACGCTGCGCCGCTCTGAGAGCGGCGAGGCGGTGCTCACGTTGCCGCTCGTGCTGCGCACCCGGGAGCCCTTCGCCGACCAGTGGGCGCTCCCCGGAGGCTGGCTCACCGTCGACGAGTCACCCGTCGACGCCGCTGCTCGCACGCTCGCCGAGACCACCGGCCTCGCACCCAGCTACCTGGAGCAGCTCTACGCCTTCGGAGCGGTCGACCGCTCCCCCACTCGGGTGGTCTCCATCGTCTACTGGGCGCTCTTGCGTCAGGACGACGTCGATGCGCAGAGCGCCGCGCACCTGGCGTCCGGCCACGCGCCGGAGAACGTGCGGTGGTTCGACGTGGGCGCCCTCCCCGAGCTCGCCTTCGATCACGTGAAGATCGTCGAGTACGCGCTCTGGCGGCTGCGCAACAAGGTGGGCTACAGCGGGGTCGCGCACGGCTTCCTGCCCGCGGAGTTCACCCTCGCCGATCTCCGCGAGGCCTACGAGGCGATCCTCGGCAAGACGCTCGACCCCGCCAACTTCCGACGCCAGGTGGAGGCGTCGGGCAACCTCCTCCCCACCGATCGCTTCCGCACGGGGAGCCACCGCCCCGCCCGCCTCTACCGCTACAACACCGATGTCGCGCTGGCCGATCGCGGCCCGCTCGGACCCGAAGAAACGAGCATCCGATGAGCACCGCCTTCATCCCCGTCAGCCGTCTCGACCCCTCGGTCGACCACCAGCTGCAGGCCATCGTCGCCGGCACGTCGACCGACACGACGTGCAGCACCGACCTCGCGGTCGGCCCCTGGGACTTCGACACCCGTCCCGGCTACGGCCCCGGCTCGTCGATGGGCGACGTCATCCCCACCGGTGCGCCGCGCCAGGGCGAGCTCCCCGCCGAGTACCGCGAGGCCGGGGAGGACGAGCTCGACGAGCGCATCCGGGCCGCGAAGGCCACGCTCGGCGACCGGGTCGTCGTGCTGGGCCACTTCTACCAGCGTGAGGAGGTCGTGCGGCACGCCGACTACGTGGGCGACTCCTTCCAGCTCGCGACGGCGGCGAAGTCGCGGACGGATGCCGAGGCGATCGTCTTCTGCGGCGTGCACTTCATGGCCGAGACCGCCGACCTCCTCTCGACGCCGGAGCAGGCCGTCGTGCTGCCGAACCTCGCCGCCGGCTGCTCGATGGCCGACATGGCGGACATCGACCAGGTCGAGGACTGCTGGGAGCAGCTCGCCGAGGTGCTGGGAGACCTCGACACACCGGATGCCGACGGACGAGTGCCCGTGGTCCCCGTCACCTACATGAACTCCTCGGCCGCGATCAAGGGCTTCGTCGGACGGCACGGCGGCATCGTGTGCACCTCGTCGAACGCGAAGACGGTGCTGGAGTGGGCCTTCGAGCGCGGTCGGCGCGTGCTCTTCTTCCCCGACCAGCACCTCGGCCGCAACACCGCCAAGGCGATGGGCGTGCCGCTCGACCGGATGCCGATGTGGAATCCGCGCAAGGCCCTCGGCGGCTCCAGCGCAGCAGAGCTCGCCGAGTCGCAGGTGATCCTGTGGCACGGCTTCTGCTCCGTGCACCGCCGGTTCACCGTGGCGCAGATCGACCAGGCACGCGCCGAGCACCCCGGCGTGCGAGTGATCGTGCACCCGGAGTGCCCGATGGAGGTCGTCGACGCCGCCGACGAGGCGGGTTCCACCGACTACATCCGCAAGGCGATCGCCGCGGCGACCGAGCCCACCACGTTCGCCGTCGGCACCGAGATCAACCTCGTCCGCCGCCTCGCCGCGCAATTCCCCCAGCACGAGATCTTCTGTCTCGACCCGGTCGTCTGCCCGTGCTCGACCATGTACCGCATCCACCCGGGCTACCTCGCCTGGGTGCTCGAGGAGCTCGTGGCCGGTCGCGTCCCGAACCGGATCACGGTGCCCGCCGACGTCGCCGACCCGGCACGGGTCGCCCTGGAGCGGATGCTCGCGGCCAAGCCGCCGGTCGCCGCGGGGACGCGATGAACGTCATCGTCGCAGGTTCCGGGATCGCCGGGCTCACCGCGGCCCTCCACGCGCACGAGGCCGGCCACCGCGTCACGGTCGTGACCAAGGGGGCGCTCGGCGACGGCTGCACGGGCTTCGCACAGGGCGGGGTCGCCGGCGTCTACGGACCGGGCGACTCGGCGGCGCTGCACGCCGCAGACACGCTGGACGCCGGAGCGGGACTGTCGGATGCCGCGGCGGTCGACGTGCTCGTGAACGAGGGCGCCGCGCGCATCGCCGAGTTGATCGCCCGCGGCGTGGCCTTCGACCGCGGCTCCGACGGCGACCTGTTGCTCGGGCGCGAGGCCGCGCACAGCCACGCCCGCATCGTGCACGCGGGCGGCGACGCCACGGGCGCGGCCATCGCCCGTGCCCTCGTCGCGTCCGCGCGTGCGACGACGATCGAGGTCGTCGAGCACGCGTTCGTCGTGGACCTGATCGCCGAGGACGGCGCCGTGCGCGGCATCCGTGTGCTGCGCGGCGACGGTCAGGCGGACCTGCGTGCGGACGCCGTGGTGCTGGCCACCGGCGGCGCCGGGCACCTCTACGCGCACACCACGAACCCTGCCGGCACCACCGGCGACGGCATCGCCGCCGCCCTGCGCGCCGGGGCGGCCGTCGCCGACCTCGAGTTCGTGCAGTTCCACCCCACGATCCTCGCCGCAGGCCCCGCGTTCCTCATCTCCGAGGCCGTGCGCGGAGAGGGCGCGACGCTGATCGACGACGAGGGGCGGCGCTTCGTCTTCGACAGCCACCCCGACGGCGAGCTCGCGCCGCGCGATGTCGTGTCGCGGGCGATCGCACGCCAGGCCGCGCTGCAGGGGTCGCCCGTGCGACTGGATGCGACGATGCTGGGCGCGGAGACGCTCGCCCGCCGTTTCCCGACGATCGACAGGGTGACGCGGGAGCGCGGCTTCGACTGGGCCGCCGAGGCGATCCCGGTGACACCGGCGGCCCACTACCTCATGGGAGGGGTCGTGACCGATCTCGACGGGCGCACCTCGCTGCGCGGTCTCTTCGCCGTCGGCGAGACCGCACGCACCGGCGTGCACGGGGCGAACCGCCTCGCGTCGAACTCCCTGCTGGAGGGCGCCGTGTTCGGAGCCAGGGCCGCGGCGGCCCTCGCCCTCCCCTGGCCCGGTGCGGCTCCGGCGACTCCGGCTCCGGAAGCGGCCGTCGACGCCGAGCACACGGGCGCCGGCACGTTCCGCAGGGAGCTCCTGCAACAGCTCATGTGGGACGAGGTCGGCCTCCTGCGCACGGAGGAGGGCCTCGTGCACGCCCTCGGTGTCGTGCGCGATTGGCTCGCCGACACGCCCGCTCCCACGACTCGAGCCGAGCACGAGGACGCGAACCTGCTGCTGCTCGCCGAGCGGACGGCGTCCGCCGCCCTCGCCCGCACCGTCTCCGTCGGCGCCCACTACCTCGAGACCCCGCACCTGGAGAGAGTCTGATGCTCACACCCGCCGTCATCGCCCGCGTCGTCGGAGCCGCCCTCGAAGAGGACGCGCCCTGGGGCGACCTCACCAGCACGACCCTGCTCCCCGCCGAGGCCACGGCCACGGCCGACCTCGTCGCCCGGGAGAGCGGGGTGTTCAGCGGCGGCGAGGTGTTCGCCGCCGCGTTCGCCCTCACCGACCCGGCCGTCGTCGTCGACCTGCACGTCGGTGACGGCGACGAGTTCTCCCCCGGCGACGTGCTCGCGACCGTCACGGGTCCGGCGCGGGCCGTGCTCACCGCCGAGCGCATCGCCCTGAACTTCACGCAGCGCATGAGCGGCATCGCGACCCTGACCGCGCAGTACGTCCGAGCGGTCGGGGGCACGGGCGCCCGCATCGCCGACACCCGCAAGACCACTCCTGGCCTCCGGGCGTTCGAGCGGCACGCGGTCGTGTCCGGCGGCGGCCACAACCACCGCCACTCGCTGTCCGACGCCGTGATGGCGAAGGACAACCACCTCGCCGTGCTGCAGCGCTCGGGGGCAGACCTCGGTGCAGCCCTGCGCGAGGCGTTCGCACGGCTCCCGCACACCACGCACGTGGTGGTCGAGGTCGACCGTCTCGACCAGATCGAGACCGTGCTCGCCGGCGGTGCGCACACCGTGCTGCTCGACAACTTCTCTCTCGACGAGCTGCGCACCGGGGTCGCGGTGATCGGCGACCGCGCCCAGGTCGAGGCCTCGGGCGGGGTGAGCCTCGACACGGTCGGCGACATCGCGGCAACGGGCGTCGACGTGATCTCCGTCGGGGCGCTCACGCACTCGGCCCGGGCACTGGACCTCGGGCTGGACGTGCGGATCGACTGATGCTGTACCTCGATCACGCCGCCACCTCTCCGGTGCGTCCGGAGGTGCTCGACGCGATGCACCCCTATCTCACCGGCGTCTTCGGCAATCCGTCGAGCCATCACACGGTCGGCGAGGCCGCGGCGAGCGCGCTGGAGGATGCCAGGGCGCGCGTGGCCCGGGTGCTCGGCATGCGCGCGGGAGACGTCGTCTTCACGGCGGGCGGGACCGAGGCGAACAACCTGGCGGTGAAGGGGATCGTGCTCGGGTCGGGCCGGCGGCACCTGGTCGTCTCCCCCATCGAGCACGAGTCGATCCTGGAGTCGGCGGCCTACCTGCGGCGCTTCCACGGTGTGGAGGTCACGACGCTCCCGGTCGACGCCGCGGGACGGATCTCCCCCGATGCTCTGCGGGACGCGCTGCGCGACGACACGGCGCTGGTCTCCGTGGGGCACGCGAACAACGAGATCGGCACGGTGCAGGATGCCGCGGACCTCGCCGCGGCGGCCTCCGAACGCCGCGTGCCCCTGCATCTCGACGCCGTGCAGTCCGCCGGCTGGCTCCCGGTGGACGGCCTGGGAGCGGATGCCGTCTCCCTCGCCGGACATAAGCTCGGCGCCCCCAAGGGGATCGGCGCCCTCGCGGTGCGCGGACGCATCCCCGTGGAGCCGCTGCTGCACGGCGGCGGCCAGGAGCGCGGCCGGCGGTCGGGCACGGAGAACGTCGCGGGTGCGGTGGCCCTCGCGACGGCGCTGGAGCTCGCGGAGGCCGAACGGGAATCGGTCGCGGAACGGGTCGGTGCGGCCACCCGTCGGTTCATCGAGGCGGTGCTCGGGGGCACCCCCGGCGCCGCACTCACGGGCGATCCCGTCGACCGTCTCCCTGGAACCGCCAGCTTCACCTTCGCGGGCACCAGCGGCGAGGCCGTGCTGCTCGAGCTCGAACGACGCGGTGTCGTCTCGTCGAGCGGCTCCGCCTGCGCGGCCGGCAGCGACGAGCCCTCGCACGTGCTGCTCGCCTGCGGGATCGCCCCCGAGGTCGCGCAGACCTCCGTGCGGTTCACGTTCGGACGCGACCCGCTCCCCGACGACGCCCCGGAACGCCTCGCGGCGCTCGTCACCGAGGCGGTGCACGCCGTCGGCGGCTGACGCCGAACCGGCCGCGCGTACCGTCGACGACTGACACAAGCCGACCGCCCGCACCCACCGTCGGCTGACGCCCGGCGCCACCCGCACGCACCTACTGCTGGCACCCAGCGCAACCCGCACGCGCCACCGACGGCCGGTGCCCAGGCCATAGACTCGGCTGGTGACAGCATCCGCTCCGCTCGTGACGATGATCGTCCCCGGCCGCGACATCGCCGCCTTCGTGCCTGCGGCCCTCGACTCGCTCCGCGCGCAGACCGAGACGCGCTGGCGGGCGATCCTCGTCGACGACGGATCGGCCGACGCCACCGCGGCCGTCTTCGCGGATGCCGCCGCATCCGACCCCCGGTTCCGCCGGGTGCGGCACGAGGAGCCGCGCGGGCTCGGGGCCGCCCGCAACACCGGGCTGGCGCACGTCGACACGCCCTTCCTCGGGTTCCTCGACGGTGACGACGAGCTGTCCCCCACCGCGCTCGCGCGCCTCCTCGGCACCCTCGATCGCAGCGGCAGCGACTTCGCGGCGGGGGCCTATGTACGCTCGCGGTTCGACGGCGAGCGCTACGCACCGGGACGAGTGCAGCCGTGGGTGTCCGCGGCGACCGATCCCGAGCGGCTCGGCACGACGATCTTCGAGCATCCGAAAGCCTCGGCGAACATCGTGGCCTGGTCGAAGATCAGCCGCACGGAGTTCTGGCGGGATCTCTCGTTCCCCGAGGGGGTCGCTTATGAGGACCAGATCGTCGCACAGCTGATGTACACCGGGGCGCGGGCGTTCGATGTGATCCCCGACGCCGTCGTACGCTGGCGCCTGCGCGCCGACGGCAGCTCGATCACGCAGGGCAAGGCCAGGCTGGCTATCATGCGCGACTACCTCGCCGCCCTCCGCGGCGGCATCCGCGTGCTGCACGACGCCGGCGCGTCCGCCGCGGTGACCGCTAGGATCGAGCTCATCCTCGCGATGGACGTGCCGCCGCTCCAGGAGATCGCCGGCACCCACCCCGATCCCGCCTACGCCGCGGAGGTCACGGCGTTCATCGACGACCTGCGGGCATACCCCGAGTTCGCCGACGCCCACCCCGATCCCACACTCTCCGCCGCGCTGTCCTGGTGACCGCGGCTCCCGACAGGAGACGCACGTCCGGCGTGCTCCGGCCGCCGCGTCCCCGGAACAGGACCTCATGAACACCTATCTCGACTCGCTCTTCTCGCTCCAGGGCCGCACCGCGGTCGTCACCGGGGGCAGCTCCGGCATCGGACGGGGCATCGCGACCGCCCTCGCGCGGGCCGGCGCCGCCACCGTGGTCGTCGCGCGCGGTCATGACCGCATCGCGCGGACCGTCGCCGAACTGACGGACATCGGATGCCGCGCCGCCGGCGTCGTCGGCGATCTGAGCACCCGCGCCGGCATCCACGCGGTCGCGGACGCGGCGGCCGAGCCCTTCGGGGAACCGGACATCCTGGTGAACTCCGCAGGTATCAACATCCGCCCGCCGTACCCGGAGATCACCGAAGACGACTGGGACGCGACGATGACCGTCAACGCGCTCGCACCGTTCCTGCTCGGGCAGCGCTATGCGGTCGGGATGGCTCGGCGGGGATACGGCCGACTCATCCACATCAGCTCGCAGCAGGCGCATCGCGCATTCGTCGGCAGCGGCGTCTACGGCGTCTCGAAGGGCGCCGTGGAGTCGCTGATGCGGTCGGAGGCCGAGGCATGGGGCGGCACCGGCGTGACGAGCAACACCCTGGTCCCCGGCTTCGTGCTCACCCCGCTGAACGCGCGCCTGCAGGAGGATCCGGCCCAGATCGCCGCCCTCGCCGCCCGCACGATGATCGGACGCAACGGGCTGCCCGAGGACTTCGCCGCGGCGGCCGTGTTCCTCGCCGGCGCAGGGTCGGGGTACGTCACCGGTCACTCGCTCTTCATCGACGGCGGCCTGTCGGCGCACTGAGCGAAGCGGCGGTCGCGGCGGTCGCATCGCTCGTCTGTCAGGCGCGGTCGGCCCTGGGCTCCGCGTCACTCGGGCGCGCGGTCGGGCCTGGGCTCCGCGTCACTCGGGCGCGCGATCGGCTCGGCGGTCGGCGTGCGCAGGGACGCCAGCGACGGCCTCCACGGCGTTCTCGGTGCGCAGGACCTGCGATGCGGCCACCTGTTGCTCGGCGAGCTCCGCGTAGAGGCCGCCGAGGCGGAGAAGCTCCTCGTGCGTGCCCGACTCGATGATGCGACCGGCGTCGAGCACATGGATCATGTCCGCTCCCATCACGGTCGACAGTCGATGCGCGATCGTGAGCGTCGTGCGGCCCTTCGCCGCCTCGTCGAGGGCCTCCTGCACCACGCGCTCCGACACCGTGTCGAGCGCCGACGTCGCCTCGTCGAGCAGGAGCACCGGCGGATCCTTGAGCAGCACGCGGGCGATGGCGATGCGCTGCTTCTCGCCGCCCGAGAGCCGGTAGCCCCGCTCCCCGACGACCGTGTCGTAGCCCTTCTCGAACCCGGCGATGATGTGGTGGATGTTCGCCGCCGTGCACGCCGCGACGAGCTCCGCCTCGTCGGCTCCCGGCTTCGCGTAGAGCAGATTCTCCCGGATCGTGGCGTGGAAGAGATAGGTCTCCTGCGAGACGATGCCCACCTGGTCGATGATCGACTCCTGGGTCAGCGTGCGCACGTCGGCTCCGGCGAACAGCACTGTGCCCCCGTGCGCCTCGTAGAGCCGGGGAGCCAGGTACAGCACGGTCGTCTTGCCCGCCCCGGAGGGGCCGACGAAGGCGACGTTCTGCCCCGGCTCCGCCACGAAGGACACCCCCTGCAGGGTCGCCCTGGTCCCGGGAGCCGCGTCGGGATAGCGGAACACCACGTCGCGGAACTCGATGCGGCCGCGGGGGCCGGGCGCCTCGTCGACCGTGATCGCGTCGGGGGCGTCGGTGATCTCCGGCACGAGGTCGAGGTACTCGAAGATGCGGGCGAACAGGGCCGATGAGGTCTGCAGGTCGAGTGAGACGCGCATGAGCCCCATCAGCGGCATGAGCAGTCGCGCCTGCACCGTGGTGAAGGCGACGACGGTGCCGGCCGTGATCGCCCCGGTGCCGCCGGCGATCAGGTAGCCCGACACGAGGTAGATCACCGCGGGCACACTCGACATCAGCACCTGGACCACCGCGAAGAAGCCCTGACCGCTCATGGCCCTGCGCACCTGCAGGACGACCTGGTTGCGGTTCTCCGCCTGGTAGCGCTCCGACTCGGTGCGCTGCCTGTTGAACGCCTTGGACAGCAGCATGCCGGACACGCTGAGCGTCTCCTGCGTGATGGAGGTCAGCTCCGACAGCGACTCCTGCGTCTCGCCGGCGATCCTCGCCCTCAGCTGGCCGACTCTGCGCTGCACCAGCACGAGGAAGGGCATCAGCACCACCGCGATCAGCGTGAGCCGCCAGTCGATGAGGATCATCGCGACGAGCGAGGCGATCACCGTGACGGCATTGCCCAGGATGCTCGTGACCGTGTTGGTCAGCACGCCGGACACGCCACCCACGTCGTTCTGCAGGCGCGACTGGATGACGCCGGTCTTGGTGCGGGTGAAGAAGCCGAGCTCCATGGCCTGCAGGTGTTCGAACAGCCGGACCCGCAGATCACCCGTGACGCTGTTGCCGACGGTGGAGGTCAGCCACGTCTGCGCGACCCCCAGGGCCGCGGAGAGCAGGAAGAGCGCCACCATCGCGGAGACCAGCCACGTGAGCAGCGTGATCTGCGGACCGCCGCCGGCGACGGGGAACAGGGCGTCGTCGAAGATGCGCTGCACGATCAGGGGCGGCACCACCGCGATGCCGGCGCCGGCCACGACCAGGACGGCGGTGAAGACGATGCGCCACAGGTAGGGGCGGAACAGCGCGACGACGCGGGAACCCAGACCGGAGATCCGGGGAGCGGTCGCGTTCATCCGCCGCTGCGCCGCCTCGTCGACGCCGCGGAACCCGCCGCGGCCACCACCCATGCTCATCACGCCAGCGTACTCAGCGGCGGGGACACCGGCGCGGCGGCGCCGTGGTGCTCCCGACCCGCGCCCCGCGACGACGAGCGGGAATTCGACACGATGCGAATAGTGACAATACCCCTGCGATATCCCTGCGATATCCCGGACCGCGCCGCGAACTGCATCAGATCACGCGTCTCCCGCATTTGCGTTGAATTCACTCGCGCAGAACATATATGTTTTTTGTGTCCGGGTCGGACGCATGTCCTGTTCTCCCGGATGTCAATTCATATCCGCGCAGAGGAGATCTGTGGTGCTTTTCTTCGCACTCGTCCCCGTGTTACTCAACGTCATTCCGAGGTTGAAAAGCTGGTACGACCTGTTCACGATGTTCACCGCGAGGATCCCGCTTTTCTCCCTCTGAGCACCAACGAAAGGAACCACAATGGGAAACTGGTCATTCACGATGTTCAGCAACACGCTCAACTTCCTCACCCTGCACCTGGGTGATTTCGCCATCTGGGGCTGAGCGCGGTCCGAGGGGCCGCCGTGCGACGAGCACGGCGGCCCCTCGTCGTATGGCATCTCGGCGCTCGGCACGCGGAGCAGACCACGCGGAGCAGACCACGCGGAGCAGGGCACGCGCGAGTGAAAGAGAAAGGGCCGCCATGCTGCAGCATGGCGGCCCTTTCTCTTTCGCTCACCCGAAGAGGTGGAAAGAGAACGGAACGATCGTGAAGGTGAAGATGGAGAAATTGAACACCGGGATTCCTTTCGTCGACGCTCAGAAGTTGAAGAGCGCGAGCCTGATGGTAAAGACGCTGAACGGGATGTACCACATACTCAGCCCACGATGATGTTGAGCAGGAAGGGGATGAGCGTGAAAATGAACACTACGGTTCTCCTCTGGACGGGCGGGAATTTACGTCCGGTCGAAATGGGCGCGCGTCCCGGCCCGGACATCAAGAAACATATATGCTCCGAATTCGCGAATTCAACACAAATGCGGGAGACGCCTGCCCAGGTGCAGTTCACGATCACACGCGACCCCGGGACGGGCGGGGATCCGGCCATCCGTCCACGACCGGCCTCCGGCGCATCCGCCGCCGTCTCGGATCGATTCCCGAGAATCAGGAATGAAATGTCCGTGGATGCCGTTACGCTGAATGACTCTCGTGCACTCGCACGCATCTCCATCTCTTCACGCCCTGGAGGACGCCCATGTCTGCCGTCGACACCGGCTCGATAACCACGCCCCCGGCCGCCGCGAACGGGGGTATCCCCCGTAGCGACATGCGCGTGATCTGGCTGCTCCTCGTCGCGGCATTCGTCGCCATCCTCAACGAGACGACGATGGGCATCGCGATCCCGCACCTGAACGCCGACCTCGGCATCCCGCCGGAGCTCGGCCAGTGGCTCACGAGCGCGTTCATGCTCACGATGGCCGTCGTCATCCCGACGACCGGCTTCATCCTGCAGCGCTTCACCACGCGACAGGTCTTCATCGCCGCGATGATCTCGTTCTCGATCGGCACGCTCGTCGCCCTCGTCGCGCCCGGGTTCACCGTGCTGCTCGTCGGCCGCGTGATCCAGGCTGCGGGAACCGGCATCATGATGCCGCTGCTGATGACCACGATCATGAACGTCGTGCCCCCGCAGTCCCGCGGACGCATGATGGGACGCGTCGGCCTCGTCATCTCCCTCGCTCCCGCGATCGGCCCGACCCTCGCCGGCGCCGTGCTGGAGACGCTGAGCTGGCGCGCCCTGTTCGCGATCATCCTGCCCATCGCGCTCATCGCCCTGGCCATGGGCGCCAAGTGGATGACGAACCTCGGCGAGACCAGGGACGTCCCGCTCGACGTGCTCTCCATCCCGCTCGCCGCACTGGGTTTCGGCGGAATCGTGTTCGGTCTCAGCCAGTTCGGCGGCGAGGGCGGCTCCGGCGAGTCGACCGGAATCATCTCGCTCGTCGGCGGCGCCGTCGCGCTCGGTCTGTTCGTGTGGCGCCAGTTGGTCCTGCAGCGCATCGACGACGCTCTGCTCGACCTCCGCGTCTTCCGCTCCCGGAACTTCACGCTGTCCGTGATTATCATGACGATCCTGGCGCTCTCGATGTTCGGCACGCTCACGCTGCTCCCGCAGTACCTGCAGAACGTGGCGGGCCTGAACGCCCTGGAGTCCGGCCTGATCCTGCTCCCCGGTTCGGTGCTCATGGGTCTGCTCGGACCGGTCATGGGTCGGGTGTACGACGCGAAGGGCACGCGACCGCTGCTCATCCCCGGCACCATCCTGGTCTCGGGATCGCTGTTCTTCTACTCGACGGTCGGCGAGCACACCGTGTGGTGGGTGCTGATCATCGTGCAGACCGCCATGTCCATCGGGCTCGCGATGTCGTTCACCCCGCTGTTCTCCGCGTCGCTGGGGTCGCTGCAGCGCTCGCTCTACTCCCACGGCTCCGCGGTGCTGAACACGCTGCAGCAGGTCGGCGGTGCGGCCGGTGTCGCACTGCTCACCGTCACCTACTCGGCGATCCTGCACGCTGGTGAGAGCGAGGGCCTGACGACGGCCGTCGCCGGCGCACCGGGTGCCCGCACGGCGTTCCTGATCGCGGCGATCATCTCGCTCGCCACGGTGGCGTTGAGCCCGTTCGTGAGCAAGCCCGCCGACGACGCGGGCGACGGCGTGCACGCAGGGCACTGATCGGGAGCAACCGATCCGGGGGCGTCTGCCGCTACTCGGCGTTCTTCTTCTCGGAGGGCGCAGGGATGTGGCAGACGCCTCCGCTGCAGAACCCGGCGGCATCGCCTCCCAGGAGGTTCAGCATGTTCGACAGCGGCTGCAGCCCCTCGGGGGCATCCGTTGCGGTCGTCGACTCGGTGTCGGTCATCCTTCGATGGTACGCCCGCTGTGATCGGGTGGCGCTGATTCCGCGCGCTCTTCCGCCCTGCCCTGCTCAGGCGTAGTCTTCGCGCAGAGGGGCCGGGCGCGAAGGAGCCGCCATGATCATCACCACCCCACCGACGGAGACCGCGGAGGGCCACGTCGCCGAGATGTACGACGACGATCTGCGTGTCGACGGGGTCGTCTTCTCCCATACGCGGGCGATGGCGCTCTCCCCGGAGGCGCACGAGGCCTTCCTCCGGCTGATCGCCGCCGTCGTGCCCTCGATCGGGATCAGGGTCTACGAGGCGGCGACGCTCGGCGCGGCCAGAGCCATCGGCTCCTCGCACTGCCTGCTCGCCCACGGCCGCAAGAGCCTGCGAGCGGGGATCCTCGACGAAGAGGGGCTCTCCCGCTTCGCCGTCGGAGACGACGGCGCGTTCACCGAGGCCGAGCGCACCGTCATCCGCTACGCCGCGCGCCTGTCGTCAGACCCCGCCTCGATGACCGATGCCGACGCGCAGGCCCTGCGCGACGAGGGATACACCGATCGCCAGATCGTCGACATCACCCTCGCCGCGGCCGCCCGCAACTACTTCAGCCGTGCGCTGCTCGCCCTCGCCGTGCCCCTCGATGACGTGCCGGGGCTCGACGCCGCTGTCGCCGGAGCGCTCCGCCGTGCCGCCGACGCCGCCCTGTCCGAGCCGCCAGCCGATCGATAGCCGCCTCCTCTACGGTGGACTGATGCTCACCCGACTCCTCGCCCGCGTCTACTGGACGTTCAGCCGGTGGACCCTGGCCTCGGAGCCGGCGCCGTCGCGTCCGACGGTGCTCATCGGCGCCCCGCACACCTCCAACTGGGACTTCGTGCTCATGCTCGCCATCGCGTGGAGGCTCGGCATCGACGTGCACTGGCTCGGCAAGAACAGCCTGTTCCGCGGCTGGCGAGGACCGATCATGCGACGGCTCGGTGGTATCGCGGTCGACAGGGCCGATCCTGCACGGGTCGTGGGAGACGTCGTCGCGCAGGTGAACGATGGATCGGTCTTCGGCCTCGTCATCACACCCGACGGCACCCGCGGCGGGAACGAGTACTGGAAGTCGGGCTTCTACCGCATCGCCCGCGAAACCGGGATGCCGGTCACCCTGGGTTTCGTGGACCGCACGACGCGCACGTGCGGCCTCGGACCGACGATCGAGCTCAGCGGCGACGTGCGCGCCGACATGGACGTCATCCGCGCCTTCTACGCAGACAAGGCGGGCGTACGGCCGGAGCGCCGCACCGAGCCCCGGCTCCGCGAGGAGGTCGCCGCCTCGGCGGAGGCCTAGACGGCTCGCCGCTTCCCCGCGACACTGGGACGCATGATCGCAGACGAGTCCGCAGACGACCGCGCCGACGGTCGGGATGAGACGCCCAACGAGCGCGCCGATCGCAACTGGGACGAGCTCATGCAGGAGTTGCGCGTCATGCAGACCGGCACGCAGATCCTCACCGGCTTCCTGCTCGCCGTCGCGTTCCAGCAACGGTTCACCGATATGGATGCCGCGCAGATCATGCTCTACATCGTGCTGGTCGCCCTCGCGGCGATCGCGACGATCCTGTCCCTGACGCCCGTCGGCATGCACCGGGCGCTCTTCGGCCGCAGACGCAAGCCGGAGTTGGTGACGATCGCGGCGCGCATCGTCAAGGTCGACCTCTACGTCATCGGCGCTCTCACGATCGGCGTCACGACATTGATCGCCGACTTCACGCTGAACCGCATCGCCGGAGCCATCGCCCTGGTCCTCTCGCTGCTCGGAGTGCTCGGGTTCTGGCTCTGGCTCCCCCGTCGCATCGGCGCAGGCGCGCGAGGACAGGCCGACCGCGCTGACGAGCGCTGACGAGCCTGACGAGCCTGACAGCGCTGACGAGCGCTGACGCCTCAGCGTCCTGCGGGTGTGCGGTTCTCGGCGCTCACCATCCAGGCGAACTGCTCGAGCCGTTCGATGATGGCGTGCAGCACGTCGGCAGACGTCGGGTCTTCCTCGTCGACCCCGTCATGGACGCCGCGCAACGTGGCGACGGCCGCCTCCAACCGCTCCGTCATCAGGTCGATCGTCTCGTCCGTCGAGACCTCCCCGGTCGGGAACTCCGGGAGCGTGGTCGACGCGGCCACGGTGCTGCTGCGACCGTCGGGAACGACGTGCAGCGCCCGCATCCTCTCGGCGACCGTGTCGCTGAAGACCCGGGCATCCGCGATGATCTCGTCGAGCTGACGGTGGGTGTCGCGGAAGTTGCGCCCCACCACGTTCCAGTGCGCCTGCTTGCCCTGGGTCGCGAGCTCCAAGAGGTCGACGAGCACCGACTGCAGCGCCGAACCCAGTTTCGCGGACGCGGTGAAGCCGGATTCCGCGTTCTGCTGCCGGGTGGTCTTCGCCGCACGCTTCGAGGGTGCCGCGTTCTTCGTCGTCTTCGTGTTCTCAGCCATGCCCGAGACGGTACGGCTCCGCCGACATCCGGGAGCAGGGCCTTGACACGTCCGGTCCATCGACGCAAGGGGGTGGGGCGGCTCGCTCCGAGCGGGCATCGTGGCCGGGACATGCCGCATCCGCGGCACGTTCCCACCGGAAGGAAGTCACCGTGCTCACTCTCACAGACAACGCCACGGCGATCGTGACGACCCTCGTCAGCCGCCAGGCCGACACGGCCGATGCCGGACTGCGTATCCATTCCACCGAGACCGGATCCGAAGACGGCGGGCGCCTGGCCGTCCTGGTCGCGGAGCATCCTGAGCCGCTGGACCAGATCGTCGAGGTCGCGGGTGCCCGCCTCTTCATCGACGGTCCCGCCTCCGCCGCCCTCGACGACAAGATCCTCGACGCCGGGGTCGACGAGGCGGGAGCCGTGTCCTTCACGGTCCTCCCCCAGGTCGCCTGAGCTCGTGCGATGGATGCCGCGGCCTCCGCGTCGCGGCATCCATCGCGCTCCGGACTATCCGGCCATCCGCTCACCCGCCGGGGTGAGCACCCACCAGATCCCGCCGACGCCCTGGCCGTTGACGTCGCCCGCCGCAGCGTCTCCGGCGAAGTAGTACAGCGGCCAGCCGTTCAGGGTGACCTGTGTGTCACCGGAGGCCGTCGTGATGGTTCCCACCTCTCCTGTCACTCCCTGGAGGGTGGGCGCCGCGCCGTCGGTCAGGAGGGGCGGCCAGTTCGTGAGGCACGCCCCGGTGCAGGAGCTCTGTCCCGAGCCCTGAGTGTCGTTGTCGAACATGTACAGGGTGCGGCCGTCGGCGTCGACGACGATCTGACCGAGCGACGACTCCGCAGTCGACAGTTCGACCGCCGCGGAGGGCGCCGTCGACGGGGCAGACGACGGCTGCGCGCCGTATCCTCCGCCGCCGTCCCCTCCCGAGTCCGATCCTCCCGACCCTCCGGTCGACGAGGAACAGCCGGCCACGGCCAGCATCATGAGCAATGCGGCGACGGCCGCGGACTTCCGCGCTCTCGTGAGCATGTCGAACCTCCTGTGCAGGACCGCGGGTGCGGTCGTGGGGAACACGAGGCGGCGCGTCCCCCGGTTCATCCCCGCGGAGACGGATCGGCCGGCGAGCGCATCAGCACGTCTCCGGTCGCGACCGAACGGATCTCGACGGAGGCGATGTCGGATGCCGCGAGCGCGGTGCCCGCGCTCAGGCGCGCCGTGGTTCCCGGGTGCGCCCGCCACGTCGACAGCACGCTCTCCCTGCCGTCGTCTCCGACCACGACCAGCGCGTACGCCCACCCGTCTGCGGGGGCGTCGGTCGCCGGCCCGTATGAACAGGTCATGTCGATGCGCGTCCCCCACGCCACCTCGGCGAGATCCACCGTGGCCGTGAGGGGTGCATCGACCACCTGCTCGAGCGCGACGGTCGTGGTGGGGGCGCGCATCAGCGAAGACGTGATCGGCACGGAGACCGCCACCGCCACGATCACGGCGGCCGCGGCGAGTCCGAGGATGCCGCTGCGACGCCGACGGCGAGCGTGCGCGGCCGCGAACGACAACACCCTGGCGCGGTGCTCCGGGTCGGGCGACTCGGGCTCGGACGTCTGCAGCATCGCCTCGGCGCGCTCCGCCGGGGCCCGCGCCAACAGGCCGAGGGTCGGCGCGACCTCCGCGATCGCGGCACGACAGGTCTCACAGTGCTGCAGGTGCGTCTCGTATTCGGCGCGATCCGCAGCGCTGAGCGCACCCAGCAGGTATGCGGCGTCCCACTCGGCGTATCTTTCGTGCGCGGTCATCGCGTCACCCCCTTCTCCTGCAGACCGAGGCGCAACGCCCGCAGACCGTAGTGCAGTCTGGACTTGACGGTGCCCTCGGGGATGGTCAGCTCCTCGGCGATCTCGGCGACCGTCAGGCCGCCGTAGTACGCCCGGACGACCACCACCCGGTGCGCCTCGGACAGCTCGGCGAGCGCCTCCTCGACCAGGATCGCGTCGAATATCGAGTCCGTCGCATCCCGCACCGCGGATTCCGGCGGGGATTCCGTGACGATCTCGCGGCGTCGATGCGCGCTACGCGCCTCGTCGACCACGAGGTGTCGCGCCACGGTGTACATCCAGGATCGGGTGCTCGTGGGATCGTCGGCGAGGATCCGCGGGGTACGCCACGCCCGCAGCAGGGTCTCCTGCACGACGTCGTCGGCACCGGCACGATCGCCGGTGAGATGCACGACGTAGCGCCAGATCGGCGCCGCATGCGCATCGTAGAGCGCCCCGAGCCGCGCCTCGTCGTCGCTCGGCATCCGCCACCTCCTTCGGGTCCTCCAGGAGACACGGAGCGGAGCCCGTCGAGGTTCATGTGAACCCGGTGACGTCCGCGCCCGTGTCACGAGTATGGACCTCTTCGAGATCGCCGGGCTCCCCCTGCACCCGCTGCTCGTGCACGCGGTCGTCGTGCTCGTTCCCCTGACCGCCCTCGCTCTCGTGCTGGGCTCCCTCGTCCCGTCTGTGCGCACGCGGCTCGGGATCGTGACTCCCCTGAGCGCGCTGCTCGTGCTCGCTCTCGTCCCCGTGACCATGCTCGCCGGGGAAGCGCTCGCCCAGAGGCTCGGGCCGATCCCCGCGATCGCGCATCACGCCGATCTCGGACGGATGCTGTGGCCGTGGACACTGGCGATGTTCGTGATCGCGACCGTGCAGTGGGTCTGGTACCGCCGTGCGACGCCGCCGGGTCGCAGGGGTCGCGCGGTCATCGCCGTGCTGTCCGTGGTCGCCGGAGCCGGCAGCACCGTGATGGTCGTGCTCATCGGCGAGGCGGGCGCGCGGGCCGTGTGGGGAGGATGACGCCGTTCACCCGAGTCCGACGACGAGGTTGATGATCGACGCGAGGATGACCGTGCCGAAGACGTACCCCAGCACGGTCTGGGCGATGATGACGCGACGGAACTCGTTGCGCGTGATGTTGGTGTCGGACACCTGGTAAGTCATGCCGAGGCCGACCGAGAAGTACACGAAGTCGGTGTACTCGGGGTCTTCGTCCTGGTTGAAGTCGATGCCGCCGACGGGATCGGCGTAGTACATGCGCGCGTAGCGCAGCACGTACTCGGTGTGGATCAGCATCCACGAGGAGGCGACGCTGAGCACGGCGACACCGGCCAGCACATACTCCTCGGGGCCGGGCGTCTTCTGCGCCTGCACGATCACGACGAGCACGGCACCCAGGCTGACCACGCTCCCGATGATGGAGATCAGCCGGGCGACGCGACGGCCGGGCGCCTCGATCGTCGCGTGCGCGCGCGTGGACGCCGCATCCATCTTCCAGATCAAGGCGAGCACCCACACCACGTTGACGAGCGCGAAGACTCCCCACCCCGTGAGGATGCCGGCCGCCACGCCCAGGAACGGTGCGGCGGAGACCCCTGCCGCGATCCCCAGGAGGATCGAGAGGAGCGCGCGCAGCCGCACGAAGGTGCGGGCGGACGGGGTGCTCATGCTCAGCGCCCCATGGGCATCTGGCTGATCGCCGTCGAGAACAGCACGAGCCACACGATGAAGAACGCGAGCTGGGCGAGCGTCCCGAGGATGCCGATCACCATCGCCCAGCGGGCGAGCCCGCGTCCGCTCTCCGTGTTGCCGGGGGCGTCGAGCTGCTGGCGCGCGAAGAACGACAGGATGAAGCCGGCCAACGGGATCACGAACGCCGCGATGAACGCGATGAGCGCGATCGTGTTGGTCCGGGGCTGGGGAGCGATCTGGGTCACGGGATCAGACTAGGGCCGATCCGCCGCGGAACCCGTCTTCAATCCCAGTCGAGGTACTCCTCGATGACGACGGCGGTCTCGATCGGGTGGGTCATCGGGAACAGGTGGTCGCCCTCGATCGGCTTGATGCTGGCGCGGTCGGGCACGCTCGCCCGCAGGCGCTCGGCGTTCTCCGGCGGGGTGGTGCTGTCGGCGGTGCCCTGCACGATGAGCACGGGGATGGCCGGAGCGATGGGGATATCGACGTCTTCGACGCCCATCACGAGCAGCCCGTTCGCGCGGTCGGCATGGGATGCCGTGAGCGCGCGCGCGACCGTGCCGCCGAAACCGTGGCCGCCGACCCAGGTGTCCTCGATGCCGACGTGGTCGATCACGGCGAGCACGTCGTCGACGACCTCCTCGACGGAGGCCTCCCCCTCGGCGCGGTGGCCGATGCGCAGAACGTGGAACCCGGCCTCCTCGGCGAGGTAGTGCGCCACGACTCCGAGCACGTCGGCGGCGAGGCCGCGCTCCTGCACCAGCACGAGCTTGACGGGTCCGTCACCCTCGTCGACGAACGGGATGGCGCGCCCCTCGGGCTCGAAGATCTGGGTGTCGGTCATCAGCGTGCGGCTCCTCGTACGGCGTCAGGGGTCGTATCCAGGGTACGCGAGGCGCGAGGTACGTCCGGTCGATCAGTCATCCGCACCGTGCTCCGCCACGTCGGGCTCGGCGCGGAGCAGATCAGCGATCTCCTCCTCCGGCCGCGGGGCGATCGTCTCGTCGTCCTCCAGCTCGGGGATCGACGGCCCGTCGGGCGCGGGGACGTGGTCGTGCACGGGGTGCTCGTGGATACCGCTCATGCCGGTGCCTCCTCGGAGTCGATGACCCGAGGATACGCCGTCGTGACCGCCCCCGTCTCCGGCGGGTATCCTCGCAGCGACGATCCCGTTCGGTGACCAGGAGACGACGATGACGGAGACCCGCCCGCCCCGCGTGCTCGATTTCCTCATGCTCGGGCACTCCCCCGACGGCGCCTCCGGCTGGCCTCACCCGGTGACCATCAGCGTCCATCCGCGCAGCACGACGACGCTGCTCAACTTCTCGATCGGGCCTCACATCGTCAACGCCGGCGGACAGAGACCGGTGACCCAGGTGGTCATCGACGGCGAGTTGAACGAGGCGTACGCGGAGGAGTTCGACGCCTGCGAGGCGCGCTGGCTCGTGCCGTACCTGGCTCGGCTCGCCGCGGGCGAGAACATCTCCGCCGATGAGCTCATCGGGGCGTATCAGTCGAGGTCCGGTCATCCGCCGGCGACCGAGCGGTCTGCCGACTACACCTTCTGAGCGGGCCCGGGTCTGTCACGCTCCGCAACTCCTCGTGTCACGACATCCCTCCGTCTGCGGGATCGGGCTGGCACCGTGGGCACCGCTGCGCGGACGCACCTCCGAAGACATGGTCGACGATCGTCGTGCCGCACACGGGGCATGCCAGACCTCCGCGCCCGTGAACAGACATGGCCGCGACCTTGGCCGGTTTGAGGGCATCCGGAGCCCGTCCGCGGCGCCCGGCGAGAGCACCGCGCATGACGTCGACGGTGGCGTCGAACAGCCTCTCTCTGGTCTCGGCGTCGAGAGCCGCGGCATGCGTGACCGGAGATAGACGGGCCCGGTGCAGGATCTCGTCGGAGTACGCGTTTCCGATCCCCGCGATCGATGTCTGCTCCTGCAGCAGCGCCTTGATCTGCTTCTTGCGGGTTCCCAGCGCCCGCTCGAAGGCCTCGCGGGAGAACTCGTCCGAGAGCGGATCAGGACCGAGCGCCGCGATGCCGGCCACGTCCGACGGAGCATCCACGATCGCAGCGGTGACCGCGAGGAAGTCGCCCGCATCGACGATCCGCATCACCGCGCCGTCGTCGAGCGTGATCCTCGCGACTTCCGGGACAGGCACGCCGACGGCGTCGTCGCCCGCCGTCTCCCACCGTATCCATCCGTTGCGACCGAACCCGATGACCAGCCACCCCGCTGAGGTGTCGAGTCCGACGTGCTTCCCGAAGCGCCGCAGGCCGCTGATCCGTGCACCGTTGAGCGACGCAGGCGGGCGATCGCGCGTCTTGACGATACGGAACTCACCGACGTCGATCTCCACGATGACGTGGCCGCGGATTCGCTCGTCCAGAAACTCGACGAGCGCTTGCACCTCCGGAGATTCGGGCATGCGTCCATGGTCGCACCGGCATCCGACATCCGCCGATCGGATCAGGGGCGCGCCCGTCACCGATGCGCGAATCAGAGCGGACTCTGCGGATGGCGCGGCAGCCAGGCCGAGAGCTCGGCGCCGAGCCCGTCGACGAGCTCGTGACCCCACAGCGTCAACGTCTGCTGCCAGGGATGCCCGAACGTGCCCCACCGGAGGTCCGGCATCATGTGCGCGTAGTAGTCGCCGTTGGGGAACACCGGCACGGCGGCCTCTCCTCGCGTGATCGCCTGGCGGGCCGGGGAGTATCGATAGGACTGATGCTGCCAGTCCAGGGCGATCAGCTCCTCGTCGCCGGCGAGCCGGACGAACCACCGCAGCGCGGCGGCGTTCACCGCGGCTTCATCGACCGCGAAGCGCGGTCCGTCGTTCTCGAAGATCGGAGCAAGGTCGAGGACCAGGGCATCCGCCGGCACCGTGATCGCCGGGACCGTTCGCTCGTAGTAGTCGGGAGCGAACGCCAACCGTCGATCGAACGGCTCCCACACCGACTCGTAGTCGACCTCGTGCCACACGTCATCCGGACTCACCCGGCCAGCCTATGTGCGACGCCGGGAGGTCGGGCGCCACCAGGGCAGCGTCAGTTGTTGAAGCGGAACTCCACGACGTCGCCGTCCTGCATGACGTAGTCCTTGCCCTCGAGGCGGGCCTTGCCCTTGGCGCGGGCCTCCACGACGGAACCGGTCTCGACGAGGTCTTCGAACGAGACGATCTCCGCCTTGATGAAGCCCTTCTCGAAGTCGGTGTGGATGACGCCGGCGGCCTGCGGGGCCTTCCAGCCCTTGCCGATGGTCCACGCGCGAGCCTCCTTGGGACCTGCCGTCAGGTAGGTCTGCAGGCCGAGGGTGTCGAAGCCGATGCGGGCGAGCTGGTCGAGGCCCGACTCGTCCTGGCCGGTCGAGGCGAGCAGCTCGGCGGCATCCTCGGGGTCGAGGTCCTTGAGCTCCGACTCGATCTTCGCGTCGAGGAAGATCGCCTTCGCCGGCGCGACGAGGGCGGCGAGCTCCTCTTTGCGCGCAGCATCCGTGAGCACCGCCTCGTCGACGTTGAAGACGAAGATGACGGGCTTGGAGGTGAGAAGGCCGAGTTCGCGGATGGGGGCGAGATCGAGACCCGAGACCGACAGCAGCACGCCGCGCTCCAGAGAATCCTTCGCCGCCTGCGCGGTCTCGAGAACGACGGGCTCGATCTTCTTGCCGCGCACCTCCTTCTCGTAGCGGGAGATGGCGCGCTCGAGCGTCTCGAGGTCGGCGAGCATGAGCTCGGCGTTGATGGTCTCCATGTCGGATGCCGGGTTCACGACGCCGTCGACGTGCACCACGTCGTCATCGGCGAAGCCCCGCACGACCTGCGCGATCGCATCCGCCTCGCGGATGTTCGCGAGGAACTTGTTGCCGAGGCCCTCGCCCTCGCTCGCTCCGCGCACGATACCGGCGATGTCGACGAACGACACCGCGGCGGGCAGGATGCGCTCGCTGCCGAAGATCTCCGCGAGCTTCTCCAGCCGCGGGTCGGGCAGGTTCACGACGCCGACGTTCGGCTCGATCGTCGCGAACGGGTAGTTCGCCGCGAGCACGTCGTTCTTGGTCAGAGCGTTGAAGAGGGTGGACTTGCCGACGTTGGGCAGGCCGACGATTCCGATAGTGAGAGCCACGGGAGTCGAGTCTACCGGGGACGCTACTCCAGCCGTTCCCAGTGCCCCTCGGAGATCACGTCGACATCCGCGCCCACGACGCGGATCGCGGTCTGATCGTCGATGGCAAAGGCCGGATCGTCGATCCCCTCCGCCCACTTCCGGGCGTGGGCCAGGGAGTTCTCGGGGAAGGATGGATGGCCGAGGTGCGGGAAGATCGAGAAGTCCACGATGCCGAGCGTGCGATCCCCGGTCTCGGATCCGTCCCAGGAGACGAAGTCCGGACCGATCCGCGGAGTCATCACCATGCTCCCCGCGCTCACCCCGACCCACACCGTCTCGGCGAGACGCGGGAACACATCGAGCAGCCCCGACTCGCGGATCCAGTGCGCGAGGTAGGTCGCGTCGCCGCCGTCGACGAGCAGCGCATCGGCGTTCTCCACCCAGGGCACCCACCGCCGCCCCGCCATGGACGGCAGCGCCGTGAGCTCGAGCAGGCCGACCGACTTCCATCCGAGCGCGGTCATCGAATCCGGCCCGGCGACGAAGCGCCAGCCGATCTCGGGTGTGCACAGCGGATGCCCGTACTCGGCCGTCGGGATGCACAAGGCCGTCGACTCCTCGATCGGCTTGCCGAGCATCTCGACCAGGGCACGGCGGATGCTCGGATTCGTGACCCCGCCGGAGGTGAGCAGCAGCTTCATCGTCGGTGTCCGCTCAGCCGCGCACCGCGCGGAACGCCCTGGTCACGTACGGGAGGTCGACGGTGTCGTCGCCGTGGATGCCGAGCCCGTCGAACAGCTCGTCCATCTCGCGACGGATGCGCGCCTTCTCCTCGTCGGATGCCGTGATGATGTAGCTCCGCGAGGACGCCATGCTGTGCAGCTGGTCGCGGGTGATCGGCCGCGACCATTCCCAGGACTCCTCCTCCAGCGGACCGAAGGGGTCGGATACGACCGGGCCGCCCTCGGCGAGCATGATCTCGGCGTTGCTGCCGTGCATGATCTCGGTGAGCCGGCGCACCCAGTCCACGCGGTCGTCGCGGATGTTCCAGATCAGCCCGAGCACTCCGCCGGGGCGGAGCGCCCTCCCGACCTCGGCCGAGCCGGCGGCCGGGTCGACCCAGTGCCAGGCCTGTCCCAGCACGACCGCGTCGAGGCTCGCATCGGGCAGCGGCAGCGACTCGGCCGTCCCAACGAACGTCGGGACCCCGGGAACAGCGCCACGCAGCGTCGAGAGCATCTCCGGATCGGGATCGACCGCGACGACCTCGGCATCGGGCGCCTTGACCAGCACGCGGGTGAGCTTGCCCGTGCCTGCGCCGACGTCGGCGATCCGGCGGGATCCCTCCGGCATCGACTCCAGCATCCACGCCACCGCCTCGAACGGGTAGTCCGGCCGCCCGATCTCGTACGCACCCGCCTGCGCCCCGAACGAGGTCGCCATCCCGTCAGTCATGTGGCCAGCCTACGGCGAGTCTGACAGCAGCACGACGCGGTGCGGGAGAGAGTGGAGAGGTGCCACTGGACTTCACCGCGATCGACTTCGAGACGGCGAACTCCAGCCCCGCCTCCGCCTGCTCCGTCGGACTCGTCCGAGTGCGCGGAGGGCGCGTCGTCGCCACCACGGGATGGCTGATCCAGCCCCCGGCCGGGCACGACGAGTTCCAGGAGTGGAACATCCGCATCCACGGGATCCATCCCGAGGACGTGCGCTCCGCCGCCACCTGGACCGAGCAGTTCGGACGGCTCTGCGACTTCGCCGGAGCCGATGTGCTCGTGGCGCACAACGCCGGCTTCGACCTGAACGTGCTGCGCAAGGCCTCCGAGGCGACCGGGGAGGTCTGCCCGCCCTATCGCTCGCTGTGCAGCCTGCAGGTCGCGCGCAAGACCTACGATCTCGACTCCTACAAGCTCCCCAGCGCTGCCTCGGCGGCGGGCTTCGCGGAGTTCTCCCACCATGACGCCCTCGCCGATGCGCGCGCCTGCGCGCAGATCGTCATCGACTCCGCCCGCAGGGCCGGCGCCTCCGACGTCTTCGCCCTCGCGGGCGCCCTCGGGCTGCGGGTCACGGAGCCGGTGGTCTCCGCCCCCGAGCGCGCCGTCGCCTGATCCTCCCCCTCCCCCTCGAACCCCGCGTCTCCCCCGCCCTCGTGGCGTGCGACCCAATGTCCGAGGCACGGGGCACCATGAAGACATGGAAGCTCTGACCATCGTCCTCGTGCTGATCGCCCTTGCGGCCGGCGCCGCTGCGGGATGGTTCCTGCGCTCGTCGCGCGGAGCCGCCGACCTCGCCCGCGCCGAGGCCGAGCTCGCCGCCGCGCGAGACGACAGAGACCGACAGTACGACCTCTACCGCGATGCCGTCGAACACGCCCGCGAGGAGCAGCGCGCCGAGGCGCTCCGCGCACAGCAGCAGAGCGCCGTCCTGCAGGCCCTCGCTCCCGTGCGAGAGAGCCTGAAGCAGATGCAGCACACGGTGACCTCCCTCGAACAGGAGCGGCACGTCCAGTTCGGGTCGCTCGCCGAACAGTTGCGGCGCGCACAAGAGGCCGACGAGGCGCTGCGCGCGACCACCGAGTCGCTCGCCGGTGCGCTGCGATCGACGGCCACTCGAGGCGTGTGGGGCGAGACACAGCTGCGCAGGGTCGTGGAGGCGGCAGGGCTGACCCGACATGTCGACTTCGATCTGCAGTCGACCATCTCCTCCGACCGCGGCCAAGGCCGCCCCGACATGGTGATCCGCCTCGCCGGGGGTGCATCGATCGCCGTCGACGCGAAGGTACCGCTCGACGCCTATCTTGAGGCATCCGCCCTTCCCATCGACGACGCGAG
Organism: Microbacterium hydrocarbonoxydans; assembly: GCA_040395495.1. Lineage (GTDB taxonomy): Bacteria > Actinomycetota > Actinomycetes > Actinomycetales > Microbacteriaceae > Microbacterium > Microbacterium hydrocarbonoxydans_D. The sequence goes on from JBEBQG010000019.1 coordinate 28,924, forward strand.
CGAGGCACAGCGTCGCGCCCACATGCAGAAGCACGTCAGGGCGGTGCGCGCGCACATCGACGCCCTGGCCAAGAAGGCGTACTGGTCGGGGCTCGACGCGAGTCCCGAGTTCGTCATCTGCTTCCTGCCGAGCGAGTCGCTCCTCGCGGCCGCGATCGACGAGGACCCCACGTTGCTCGACTACGCCTTCGGCAGACGTGTCGCTCTGGCGTCTCCCGTGAACCTCTGGGCCGTGCTGAAGACGGTGGCCTACACGTGGACACAGCAGGAGGTGTCCACCGAGGCGCGCACTCTGCTGAACCTCGGCACGCAGCTCTATGACAGGCTCGGCGTGCTCGCCGGGCATGCCGACGACCTGCGCCGGGCCCTGGAGCGCACCGTCGACAGCTACAACCGCTTCGCCGGCTCGCTCGAGAGCCGAGTGCTCGTGACCGCACGCCAGTTCCCCGGGATCGACGCGTCGTCGCTCATGGCGAGCCCGCAGGTCATCACGGGGAACACCCGACGATTCACGGCGCCGGAGCTGACGGACGGGACCGAAGACCCGATGCAGCCCTCCGACACTGCAGGTTCCGGCATTGAGATCCCCGGCGCCACAGACGGAGACTCCACGGATGCCGACCGTTCCGAACCGGTGCGCGCGGAGCTCGGCGACGTGCGCCGGCGCCTCGACGACTAGCTGCCCGACTCGACGACTAGCTGCCCGACCTGACAGGATCTACGCCGCCGGGCGCCGACTGCGGCATCGCCCAGCGAACACCTACAACGCGCGCCCATCGAACCGGGCGCCCGCGACAAGAGCTCAGGTGCTCCGGGGGACTCCGCTCAGGCGATGCCGGGAACGCCGCTGAGCAGCAGGATCACCAGGCCGCTCGTGACGACGAAGGCGCCGATCATCCACCACGCGCTGAGTTCATGGCCCTCGTCACGGCGGACGCGGAAGAGCACGTCCGCGCGACGGGCCGGATCGATCGCGGCGGGTGCCGCCGTAGCGGTCGCCGCGGCCGGCGCATGAGCGGCAGCCGCCGCATCCGCCATCTCATCGACGTTCACCCGCAGGATACGGCCGGTGCTGGTGGTGACGATCTTCGTCGGCGCGGCCTTGGAGCCGCTCGTGTGCTGCGTTGCCATCTGTTCGCCCTCCTGTGCCTGCGGTGCCTGGCGGCTCCGTCGACGGCGACAAACCCAGAGACAATTGTGACACGAGGACGCGCGTGCACCGGGACGCACCGCACCGCGCCGACGTACCGGGTCGGTAACGATGCCCGATCACAGGGGTTCGCCTACTGGCAACCACTCCGCGTCGCGACCTCTGGCGCGCCTCAGCGCTCCGCGCCCGGTTCAGGCCGCCGCAATCAGAGCCACTTCGAGACGAGGTGCTCCGATGCGATCCTCCGCAGGGTTCCCGATGCGCCGCGCAGCACGACGCTCTCGGTGTAGATGTAACCCGCCTCACGCCGCACGCCGGCGACGAGCTGTCCGTCGGTGACGCCGGTGGCCACGAAGATCGTGTTGTCGCCCTTGACCAGGTCGTCAGCCTCGTAGATCTTGTCCATATCCAGACCCGCATCGATACCGCGCTGGCGCTCGTCGTCATCGCGAGGCCACAGCCGCCCCTGGATGTGACCGCCGAGCGCCTTGATCGCGCAGGCGGTGACGATGCCCTCCGGGCTTCCGCCGACGCCGACGCACATGTCGGTGCGCGCTCCGTGTCGTGCGGCGTTGATCCCGCCTGCCACGTCGCCGTCGCTCATCAGCCGCGTTCCGGCTCCGGCGTCGCGGATCTCCTGGATGAGCTTCTCGTGCCGCGGACGGTTCAGCACCGAGACGACGATCTCGTCGACAGGCTTGCCCAGGGCGCCGGCGAGCCGGCGGATGTTCTCGCCGATGGGCAGACGGATGTCGACGACGCCGACACCCGCGGGCCCGGTGACGAGCTTGTCCATGTAGAAGACCGAGGACGCATCGAGCATCGTGCCGCGGTCGGACACCGCGATCACGGACAGCGCGTTCTGACGTCCCGCCGCGGTGAGCGACGTCCCGTCGATCGGGTCGACGGCGATGTCGCAGAGCGGACCGGTTCCCGTGCCGACGACCTCGCCGTTGAAGAGCATGGGGGCGTTGTCCTTCTCGCCCTCGCCGATCACCACGCGCCCCTGGAACGCGACGGTGCCCAGGAACGCCCGCATGGCGTCGACGGCCGCGCCGTCTGCAGCCTCCTTCGCGCCGCGGCCGATGAACGGCACGGCGCGGATCGCCGCGGCCTCGGTCGCGCGCACCAGCTCCATCGCGAGGTTGCGGTCGGGACGAAGAGGGCTCAGATCGGCTGTCAGACTCACCATGCGGCAAGAGTATCCAGAAACCCGCGGACGAACGCCCGCTTTCGTCGAGATTTCAACGAAGGAATCGCGATTCTTAACAGGACGGTAGAGACGTCCCGTACGGACCGTCACGCCGACGGCATCCGTCGGTCAGCCCCGATAGAGTGACTGCTGTCCCGGCTTCACCTACCGCAGGAGTTCTCATGCCCGTCGCCACCCCGGATCAGTACGCCGAAATGCTCGACCGCGCGAAGGCCGGCGGCTTCGCCTACCCCGCGTTCAACGTGTCCAGCTCGCAGACCATCAACGCGGTGCTCCAGGGCCTCACCGAGGCCGGCTCCGACGGCATCATCCAGGTCACCACGGGCGGCGCCGACTACTTCGCCGGCCACACCGTCAAGGCCCGTGCCACCGGCGCCCTCGCCTTCGCCCGTTACGCCACCGAGGTCGCCAAGAACTACCCCGTCACGGTCGCACTGCACACCGACCACTGCCCGAAGGACGCCCTCGCGGGCTTCGTCGAGCCCCTGATCGCCGCCTCTGAGGAAGAGGTCAAGGCCGGCCGCAACCCGATCTTCCAGTCGCACATGTGGGACGGCTCGGCCGTCCCCCTCGCGGAGAACATCGAGATCGCCAAGGATCTCCTCCCCCGCATGAAGAACATCAACGCCATCCTCGAGGTCGAGATCGGCGTCGTCGGCGGCGAGGAGGACGGCGTCGCGCACGAGGGCTCCAACGAGGCCCTCTACACGACCTTCGCCGACGTCGACCAGGCCGTGCAGGCGCTGGGTCTCGGCGAGCAGGGCCGCTACATCGCCGCCCTCACCTTCGGCAACGTCCACGGCGTCTACAAGCCCGGCGGGGTGAAGCTGCGTCCGGAGCTCCTCGGCGAGATCCAGGCGGAGGTCGCCGCCAAGTACGGCACCGGCCCCAAGCCGCTCGACCTCGTCTTCCACGGCGGCTCCGGCTCGACCGACGAGGAGATCGCCCTCGCGGTCGCCAACGGCGTCATCAAGATGAACATCGACACCGACACGCAGTACGCCTACACGCGTGCCATCGCCGACTACATGTTCAAGAACTACGACGGCGTCCTCAAGGTCGACGGCGAGGT
>JBEBQG010000020.1:0-30301 GCA_040395495.1 Microbacterium hydrocarbonoxydans
TCCCGCCGGCGCGGCACCCGCGGAGACGACTCCCGCCGGCGCGGCACCCGCGGAGCGCACCCCGGCCGGAGCGGCGCCGGCGGACGGCGGCGCGGCGGATGCGGGACTCTGCGCGGCCGGGGCCGCAGCTGCGGATGCGCGCGGCGCGGACGCGACCGACGCCTCGGGAAGGTTCGCAGTACCGGCGGACGCTCCCCCGGCGAGGACGCGGGCGACCATCAGTTCGAGGTGCAGTCGCGGCGAGGTGGCGCCGGTCATGTCATCGAGCGCGGCGCTCACGATGTCGGCGGTGCGGGAGAGCCGTCCACCGCCGAACGCCGCCGCCTGGGCACGCATGCGCTCGAGCTCATCGTCGGCGACGCCGCGGAGCACGGACGAGGCTCCGCCGCCGACGGCCTCGATGACGATGAGGTCGCGCAGGCGCTCCAGGAGGTCGTCGACGAACCGTCGCGGATCCTGGCCGGTCTGCACGACCTTGTCGATCGCGGGGAAGGCCGCGGCCGCGTCGCCCGCGGCGAGCGCATCGACGATCTCGTCGAGCACCGTGGCGTGCGTGTAGCCGAGCAGGGCGACCGCCCGCTCATAGGCGACCGTCACGGTCTCGGAGCCCGCCGGGGAGTCGGAGCCGGCGATCAACTGGTCGAGCAGCGACAGCGTGTCGCGGGGCGATCCCCCGCCCGCGCGCACGACGAGCGGCAGCACGCCCTGCTCGACGACGACGCCCTCTTCGGCGCAGAGCTTCTCGACGTACTCGAGCATCGCCGCCGGGGGCACGAGCCGGAACGGATAGTGGTGCGTGCGCGAGCGGATCGTGCCGAGCACCTTCTCGGGCTCGGTCGTCGCGAAGATGAACTTGACGTGCGGCGGAGGCTCCTCGACGAGCTTGAGCAGCGCGTTGAAGCCCTGCGGCGTCACCATGTGCGCCTCGTCGAGGATGAAGATCTTGTAGCGGTCGCGGCTCGGGGCGAAGGTCGCGCGCTCACGCAGGTCGCGCGCGTCGTCGACGCCGTTGTGGCTCGCGGCGTCGATCTCGACCACGTCGAGGGATCCACCGCCCGCGCGGGAGAGCTCGACGCAGCTGTCGCACTTTCCACAGGGCACGTCGGTGGGGCCTTCGGCGCAGTTCAGGCAGCGCGCGAGGATGCGTGCCGACGTGGTCTTGCCGCAGCCGCGGGGGCCGGAGAACAGGTAGGCGTGGCCGACGCGGTCACCGCGCAGCGCCGTCATCAGCGGATCGGTCACCTGCGACTGCCCGATCATCTCGCCGAACGACTCGGGCCGGTAGCGGCGGTAGAGGGCTGTGGTCACCAGTCCAGCCTACGGCGTGCCACGGACACTCGGCATTTCCGACGGAACCTCGCCGATCCGGCATCCGCTCCTCCGCGCCGCACATCGTCGACGCCCCACCTGCGCGTCGACGCCCCACCTGGACGACGTCCATCAGGTGGGGCGTCGACGGCCAGGTAGGGCGTCAGCGCAACCGCAGGGCGCGGGACTCAGTCCTCGATCTCGATCACCGGGATCGACGTGGTGATCACGGGCACGGACGCCGACAGTCGCGTGCCGTCCTCTCGGCGGGCCCCCTCGAACTGCCGCAGGGTCGGACGCCCCTCGATGCGGGGCCCCTGGTCGGCGAGCGGGACGACGGCCTCGTGGTCGATGCCGGCGACGAAGGCGGCGCCGCGCACGGTGAACGGCACCGGCGCGCCGGATCGCACACGCACCGTGAGAGCCTCCCTGGTGACGGTCACCTGCAACGACGACCCCTGCCACTGCAGCGGGAACGTCAGCGACGGCCAGGCGGCGGGCAGACGGGGGTCGAAGCTCAACTCCCCCGCATAGTCGCGCATGCCGCCGAAGCCGCAGACCAGAGCGGTCCACACCCCGCCGGCCGACGCCACGTGCACACCGTCGGCGGCGTTGTGGTGCAGGTCGTGCAGGTCGACGAAGATCGACTGCTCGAAGTACTGCAGGGCGAGGTCCTGGTAGCCGACCTCGGCGGCCATGATCGACTGCACGACGGCGGACAGCGTCGAGTCGCCCGTGGTCAGCGGGTCGTAATAGTCGAAGTCGGCGCGCTTCTCCTCCGCCGAGAAATGGTTGCCCTGCAGGAAGAGCGCCAGCACGACATCCGCCTGCTTGAGCACCTGGAAGCGGTAGATCACCAGGGGGTGGAAGTGCAGCAGGAGCGGACGCTGTTCGCGGGGCGTGTGCGCCAGGTCCCAGACCTCGCGTTCGAGGAACAGCGAGTCCTGCGGATGGATGCCGAGGGCGTCGCTGTAGGGGATGAACATCGCCTCGGCGGCGCGGTCCCACTCCGCCGCCTCGTCGACTCCGAGCCCTGTGCGCTCGACGAGCCGCTCGTAGTCCTCCGGGAAGTGCTCCCTGATGTCCTGCACCACCCTGGCCGCGTAGCGGAGGTTGTAGCGCGCCATCACGTTCGTGTAGAGGTTGTCGTTCACGACCGTGGTGTACTCGTCAGGCCCGGTGACCCCGTGGATGTGGAAGGTCTCCCCCGAGCCGTTCGCCGAACGCCAGAACCCGAGCGTCGCCCACAGTCTGGCGGTCTCGATCGCGATGTCGGCGCCCTCCCGGCGGAGGAACTCCTCGTCGCCCGTCGCGCGCACGTACTTTCCGAGCGCGAAGCTCACGTCGGCGTTGATGTGGTACTGCGCGGTGCCGGCCGCGTAGTAGGCGGATGCCTCCTCGCCGTTGATCGTGCGCCAGGGGAACAGCGCCCCCGCCTCGTTCAGCTGCGCCGCGCGGCGGCGTGCCGCGGGGAGCATGAGCACCCGAGCCCTGAGCGCGTTGCGCGCCCACTGCGGCGAGGTGTACGTGAGGAACGGCAGCACGTAGATCTCGGTGTCCCAGAAGTAGTGGCCGCTGTAGCCCGATCCCGAGACGCCCTTGGCGGCGACGCCGGTGCCGTCTGCGCGAGCGGAGGCCTGGGCGAGCTGCAGCAGGCACCAGCGGGTGGCCTGCTGCAGGTCGTCGTGGCCGCCGATCTGCACGTCGCTGCGCTGCCAGAACGCGGTGAGCCATGCGTGCTGGCGGCGGAACTGCTCATCGACGCCCTCGACGACCGCCCGGTCGAGCGAGCGGCGGCAGCGGTCGACGAGTTCCCGCGGGGGCACCCCGCGGGAGGTGTGGTAGCTGACGAGCTTGGTGACGCGGATCGGCACACCGGCCTTCGCCTGCACCCGGAACACGTTCTTGGCGATGTCCGGCTCGATGAGGGTGCGGGCCGTGTACGCGTTCTCGGTCTCGACGATGTGATCGGCGACGACGGCGACCGTCATGCCCGATGCGGCGACGCGGTACGAGAGGGCCGACCGCATCCCGTCCTGCCAGTGCTCGGCGGGTTCCAGCACGCGATCGGCGATCTTCTCGGCCCTGCGCGGGTCGAAGCCGGCGCCCTTGGCCTCTACCGGCGTGCCGGCGTAGACCCCGGCGCCGTCCTGGCGGTTCAGCAACTGGCAGCTCACCGTGACCGGGGCGTCGGAGTTCTCGACGACCACCTCGAGTCGGAGGATCGCGAGGTGACGTTCCTCGAAGCTCACGATGCGCTCGTCGCGGATGCGCACGCGCTTGCCCGACGGCGTCTCCCACACCACGACCCGCTCCAGCACGCCGGTGCGCATGTCGAGCGTGCGGCGGTACTCGCGCACGTCGGCGTCGTCGAAGGAGATCGGCTCGTCGTCGACGTAGACGCGCATGACCTTGGCGTCCGGTGCGTTCACGATGGTCTGCCCGACCTCGGCGAACCCGTACGCCTGCTCGGCGTGACGGATCGGCCAGGTCTCGTGCAGCCCGTTGATGAAGGTGCCGTGCTCGTGCGCCCCTCGACCCTCGATGTGGTTGCCGCGCAGACCCAGGTAGCCGTTGCCGACGCCGAACAGCGTCTCGCCGACGCCGTCCTCGGAGTAGCGCGTCTCGACCAGGCGCCAGGGGTCGACGGGGAAGCGGTCGCGGTCGATCATGCGTTCTCCTCGGGTGCGGAGTCGGAGGGGGTGGAGGCGGATGCCGCGGAATCGGCGGATGCGACCGACGCGGATGCCGCGGCATCCGTCGTCGGGAAGGCGTCGAGGTCGTCGACGACGACGGTCGCCCCGACCTCGCGCAGCGCGTCGGCTCCGGCACCGCGGTCGACGCCGACGACGGTCGCGAATCCGGCGGACGCCGCCGAGGCGACGCCCGATGTCGCGTCCTCCACGGCGACGCTGCGCACGGGGTCGACGCCGAGCGCCTCGGCCCCCGCACGGAACATGTCGGGGGCGGGCTTCGAGGCGAGCGACTCCCGCTCGGCGACGACGCCGTCGACGACGACGCGGAAGTAGGAGCGGATGCCGGCCGCGGCCAGCACCTCCTCGGCGTTCTTGGAGCTGGACACGACGCCGAGCGGGACCCCCGCCGCGTGCAGCGCCTGCACGAGCGCGAGCGAGCCGGGGAAGGGCGCGATGCCCTCGGCGCGGAGGGACGCGGCGAAGGCCGCGTTCTTGCGGTTGCCGATGCCGCAGACGGTATCGGCCTCGGGCGGATCGTCGACCGCGCCCCACGGGATCTCGACGTTGCGGCTGCGCAGCAGGCTGGCGACGCCGTCGTACCGCTTCTTGCCGTCGACGTAGTCGAAGTAGTCGGCGTCCGTGTAGGGGGGCTCGATGTCCCAGGCCGCGAAGACCTCGTCGAACACGGCCTGCCAGGCGCGCATGTGCACTTCGGCGGTCGGCGTCAGGACGCCGTCGAGGTCGAAGAGCACGCCCTGCGCGCGGAACAGGTCGGGAAGGTCTTCGGGCACAGCAACCTCCGGGAGAAGGGACGAGGGGTTCCGGCACCTCTCCGTGCCACTGTGCCAGCGTAGTCGGGCAGCTGGAGCGACGTAACCCCCGCGACCGAGCGCCGTCAGAGCAGCGCGGCCGTCTGCCTGGCGATCTGCAGCTCCTCGTTCGTCGGCACCACGAGCACCTCGACCCGCGAGGCGTCGGCGGAGATACGGCGGATGCCCCGTTCACGGGCCTCGTTGCGCGCGGGATCGATCTCCACACCGGCGAAGCCCAGCGTCGCCATCGCCCCGCCGCGCACCGCTGCGGCGTTCTCGCCGACCCCCGCCGTGAAGGAGATGACGTCGACGCCGCCCAACTGGGCGATGTACGCGCCGGCGTAGGCGCGCAGACGGTGCACGTACACGTCGAACGCCAGCGTCGCGGCCTCCTCCCCCGCCTCCCGGCCGGCGAGGATGTCGCGCATGTCGCTGCGCCCGGCGAGTCCGAGCAGCCCGCTGCGGGTGTTGAGCATCGCGTCGAGGTCGTCGATCGTGCAGCCGGCTCGACGTGCGAGATGCACGAGCGCCGCCGGATCGATGTCACCGGAGCGCGTGCCCATGACCAGCCCCTCGAGCGGCGTCAGGCCCATCGACGTCTCGACGGACCGGCCGCCGTCGATCGCCGTGACCGATGCGCCGTTGCCCAGGTGGAACACGAGCTGCCGCAGCGACCCGAGATCGCGGCCGAGGAAGGCCGCCGCGGCCTCGCTGACGAACTGGTGGCTGGTGCCGTGGAAGCCGTAGCGGCGCACGCGGTGCTCGCGGGCGAGCTCGGCGTCGATCGCGTAGGTGTACGCGGCGGGCGGCAGCGTCTGGTGGAACGCCGTGTCGAACACCGCGACGTGGGGCACGTCGGCGAAGACCGCCCTCGCCGCGAGGATGCCGGCGAGGTTCGCCGGGTTGTGCAGCGGCGCCAGCACGGAGAGCTCCTCGATCTGACGCTCGACGTCGGCGTCGATCAACGTGGGCGCGAAGAACCGCGCGCCCCCGTGCACCACCCGGTGGCCGACCGCGACGGGAGGGTGCTCCTCGAGCGACGGTCCGTGGGCGGCGAACTGCTCGAGCATCACCGCGAACGCGGCGTCGTGGTCGGCGACGGGACGCTCGTCCCGATACGTCGCGTCGAGCATCGCGGGGGCGGCGTCCGCGTCGGCCCACCGCCGCACCGTGTGCGAGACGGGGCTCGACTCCTGGCCGATCCGTTCGATGAGCCCGTTCGCGAGCTCGCGCTCTCCCGCGACGTCGATGAGGCTGTACTTGAGCGACGAGGAGCCGCTGTTGATGACGAGGATGGCGCTCATGCCCGCCTCAGAGCTTGATCGGGCGGACCTGCAGGCTGCCCTTGCCCGCCGCGTCGGGCGGCACGACGATCACGTAGGGGGTGTTGCCCTCGACGGGAGCGGCGAGGATCGCCGGCGGGAGGTCGGGAGAGAGGGCGGCGGCGCTGACGCCGTTCACCACCTTCGCCTTCAGCGCCGCGGCCGACACCGCCTTCATGCCCTTCTTGTCGAGCGTGCCGAGGTGGTCCGCGTAGCGGCGAACGGCCGCCTCGAACTCGGGGAGGGGGATGCTGGGATGAGACATGAGCGCGACCGACACGGTGCTGTTGCCGTTGCGCACCGAGAGCCCCGGCAGCAGCTGCCATGCGACCCAGCCTCGGGAGCGGAAGTCGGCGAACAGCTCGGCCCCGGCCCTCCGACGCGTGGAGACGTGCACGATCAGCAGGATGACGGCGAGCGGGAGGAGCACGACAGGCCCCCACACGTACAGGAATCGCCACATCTCCGACCGCCCGGCACGGCTGCCGGTGAACTCGATGGCCTGGGCGTCGAAGAAGTAGCGGAACATCAGGTTCCACCGCCAGTCGCTGGCCGAGCCCAGCTGGAACAGGTTCATGCCGATGCCGACCGCGCTGAGCACGAGCGAGGTGATCGCGAACGCGAAGGCGGTGCGCTTGGGAGAGACCGCCTTGGCGAAAGCCTCGGGCGTCGAGAGCTGCTGCTGGATCTCCGTGGTCGTCGTCATGCCAGAAGCCTAACGGCGCTCCCGGCTCACTCCCGGTCCTGGGCCTGGATCGCGGTGATCGCCACGGTGTTGACGATGTCGTCGACCAGGGCGCCGCGCGACAGGTCGTTGATCGGCTTGTTCAGCCCCTGCAGCACAGGGCCGATCGCAACGGCGCCGGCGGAGCGCTGCACCGCCTTGTAGGTGTTGTTGCCGGTGTTCAGATCGGGGAAGACGAACACCGTGGCGCGGCCGGCGACATCCGAGTCCGGCAGCTTCGCCTTGGCGACGGCGGCATCGGCGGCCGCGTCGTACTGGATCGGCCCCTCGACGAGGAGCTCCGGCGCCCGCTCGTGCACGAGGGCGGTGGCGGCCCTGACCTTGTCGACGTCGGCGCCCGAGCCCGACTCCCCCGTGGAGTACGACAGCATCGCGACCCGCGGGTCGATGCCGAACTGCCGCGCCGTCGCCGCGGAGGAGATCGCGATGTCGGCGAGCTGCTCGCTCGTGGGGTCGGGGATGACGGCGCAGTCGCCGTAGACGAGCACCCGGTCGGCGAGCGCCATGAGGAAGACGCTGGAGACGACCTCGACGCCCGGCCGCGTCTTGATGATCTCGAAGGACGGACGGATCGTGTGCGCCGTCGTGTGCGCCGCGCCGGACACCATTCCGTCGGCGAGGCCGAGATGCACCATCATCGTGCCGAAGTACGACACGTCCGTCACGGTGTCGGCCGCCTGGGCCAGCGTGATGCCCTTGTGGGCGCGCAGCCGCGCGTACTCCTCGGCGAACCGCGAGACCAGGGCGGGGTCGGTGGGGCTGAGCACCTGGGCCGCGTCGATGTCGGCCCCGATCTCGATCGCCCTGGCCCGCACCGCGGCCTCGTCGCCGAGGATCGTGAGGTCGGCGACCTCGCGCGCGAGCAGGGTGGCTGCGGCCTGCAGGATGCGGTCGTCGTCGCCCTCGGGGAGCACGATGCGCCGGCGGTCGGCGCGCGCCCGCTCGATGAGGCCGTACTCGAACATGAGCGGCGTGACGACCCGGGACTCGGCGAGTCCCAGCTGCGTGGTGAGCGCGGCATGGTCGACGTGCGCCTGGAACAGGGCGAGGGCGCGGTCGTAGCGCGCCCTCGAATCGGGCGAGATCCGCCCGCGCGCCCCCATCACCCGCAGCGCCGTGTCGTAGGTGCCGTAGTCGGTCGCGATGATGGGCACGGTCGAGGCGAATCCGTCGAGCAGCCGCACGATCGGCTCCGGCAGCGGGAAGGGGCCGTTGAGGATGATGCCCGCTACGCGCGGGAAGGTGCCGGCGGCATCCGCCAGCAGCGTCGCGAGCAGCACCTCCGTGCGATCGGCGGGGATGACGACCACGGCCTCCTCGGTGAGCCGCGGCAGCACGTTGACCATCGACATGCCGGCGACGACGATGGTCAGCGCCTCCCTGGCGAGGCGCTCGTCGTCGCCCTTCACGAGCCTGCCGTCGACCGCCGCGAGGATGCCGCGGATCGACGGGGCGACGAGGCGACGGTCCTCGGGGATCGCCCACACCGACATGTCGCGGGCGGGGCGCACGGCGGACACGGCCGCGCAGATGTCGGCGATGGCGTCGGGATCGGCCCTGTTCACGATCACGGCGAACAGCTCGGCGCGCTCGGCCTCCAGCTCGGCGAGCGCGAGCGCGGCGATCTGCCCCACCGCGGCGGCGGCGCGGGCGGTGGTGGTGCCGAGCTGCTCCCCCTGCCGCTGCTGGTCGCGTCCGGAGAGCACGAGCAGCACGGGGGCGCCGAGGTTCGCGGCGATGCGGGCGTTGTAGCCGAGCTCGGCGGGACTCGCGACGTCGGTGTAGTCGCTGCCGACGATCACGACCGCGTCGCACTGGGCCTCCACGGCCTTGAACCGGGCGACGATCGTCGACAGCGCGTGCTCCGGATCGTCGCGCACGTCGTCGTAGCTCACCCCGATGCAGTCGTCGTAGTCGAGCTGCACGCCGTCGTGCGCGAGCAGCAGTTCGAGGATCTCGTCGCGCTCCGCGACCGATCGCGCGATGGGGCGGAAGACGCCGACTCTGGGCGACACCCGCATGAGGGCGTCGAGCACCCCGAGCGCGATGGTCGACTTGCCGGTGTGCCCCTCGGCCGAGGTGATGTAGATGCTCCGCGCCACGGTGCCAGCCTACGCGGCAGGGCAGCCGCGGGTGAGGGCGTCGACGACCGCGGTCGCGTCGGACTGGAAGCGGGCGTAGTACTCGGCGTCCGTGTTGACCTGGACGCGGTGGATCGCGTGCGTCGGCGCGAGCTGCTGCCACTCGGGGAGCCGGGCCAGCCTCTGGTAGAAGAGGGTCGCGGCGGTCGCCGGGTCCATCCGCTGCTCGGTGCTCCCCCACCAGTCCTGCTGCTGGAACAGGCCGATGCTCGTGGTCCGCGAACCGTCGGGGTTGGTGACCCCGCTGGTCTCCCAGTCGCCGTGGCCGATGTTGCGGAGGCTGCTCTCCCCCATCGCCGTCATCACGCCGATGACCTGACCGTCGCGGCCGAATCCCAGCGCGGATGCCGTGGTCATGATGATGGCGGCGTTCTGCAGCTGCTCGCCCTTCCACCCCTCGATCCCCTCGGCGGGAAGAGCCTGCGGCTCATCGGCGCAATACGAGGGCTCGCGTGCGAGGCCCAGCGGGATCAGCACGGCCAGCCCGACGACGAGGGCCACCGCGCCCACGGAGAGCGCGACCCGGAGCAGCATCCGTCTCCGGCGGCTCGCCGCGAGGGCGCGCTGCCTGGCCGACGGCCGCCGCCTCGGGGCCCGTCGTCGCCTGCGGGCGGAAGCCGGTCGCCGCGTGCGGCGGACGGTGCTCATGTCGCGCGCACCGGGCGGCGTCCGGCGAACGCCGCGGCCCCGCCTCCGACCGCCCCGAACAGGTGCCCCTGCCACGAGACGCCGGAGCCCGCGGCGAAGACGCCGGCGAGCATGGCCGCCCCGTAGACGCCGATCACGATCAGCGCCACGACGGCGTAGAGGATGCGATGCGTCATCCGGCCAGGCGCGAACACGCGCAGCACGAGGTATCCGAAGTAGCCGAAGACCAGTCCGGAGGCGCCGACCGTCAGGGTGCCCGGCGCGTTGACGATCCACGTGCCGAGGCCGCCGATCACGGCGGCGAAGGCCGTGACCGCCCAGAATCGCCGCGCTCCCTCGGCCGCGACGAGCAGGCCGAGCACGAGGAACGGGACCGAGTTCGCGATGAGGGGGGTCCAGTTCGCGTGCAGGAGCGGTGCGAACAGGATGCCGACGAGACCCGCCGGGTCCCAGGAGCGGATGCCGAAACCGGAGAAGGAGCCGGGGAGGATGCTGTCGGCGAGCTGCACCGCCCACATCAGCGCGAGCAGCACCACGGGCGGCAGGAAACGGCCGAGTCTGTTCGTCGTCGCGCGCTCCTCGATGGTCACGCACCGATTCTCGCAGCCGAGGCTGTGCGCTCGCCCTGTTCGGCGAGCCACCGGGCTCGACACGGAGACGGCGGAGGGCCAGAGGGCAAAAGAAAAGACCCTCCGCGCACCCAGCAGAGCCCGGTTACCCTTGCTGCGTTTCCGCCCTGGGGGAATTGGCCTGGATGCCGCCACGCGGAGAGCCGTCGACCAGTCTAGCCGATGCGCGCACCCTCCTTTTGACAGACTGGGGTGGCCATGGACCTGCCGACCACGACGACCCCGCTGCGCCACTGGCGGTTCGGCGGCACGCTGCGCACCTATCAGGAGGAGGCGCTGGCGCGGCTGCCCGTCGGCGGCGACGATCCGCTGCACGTCGTCGCCCCTCCCGGCTCCGGCAAGACCCTGCTCGGCCTGCTCCTCGCCGCCAGGGAGGGGCATCGCACGCTCGTGCTCGCGCCGACCCTCACCATTCGCGAGCAGTGGGTCCGCACGGCCCGGACGCTCGCGACCGACCCGGCGACGGTCTCCGACGACCCCGCGCAGCTCGGCGACCTCACGGTCCTCACCTACCAGCTGCTCAGCGTCACCGGTGACGGATCGCCCTTCGACGACCTCGCGTTGGCCGTGTGGACGGAGGAGCTGGTCGAGTCCGGCCGCACGGAGGCCGACGCCGCCACCTGGTTGGCCGAGCTCGCCGTCGACAACGCCGCAGCGCACAGGGCCGGCATCCGCCGCCGGGTGCGGCGGCTCCGCACGCGGTTCGCACGGCGCCGCCCCGACGAGCTGGCCAGGGTGCTGCATCCGAACGCCGTCGCGCTCATCGATCGCATCGTCGACGCCGGCGTCCGCACGGTGGTGCTCGACGAGTGCCACCATCTGCTCGACCACTGGGCGCTCGTGGTCGCCTATCTCGCCGCGCGGATCCGCGAGCGCGGGGTCGCGCCGCTCCTCGTCGGGCTCACCGCCACGCTGCCGTCGCCCGACGATGAGACCGAGTTCGAGAACTACACCCAGTTGCTCGGCCCCGTCGACTACGAGGTCCCCACGCCGGCCGTCGTCAAGGAGGGGCATCTGGCCCCCTACCGCGACCATGTGCTGTTCACCGAGCCGACGCCGCCGGAGGCCGCGTTCATCCGCCGGCACGGGGATCTGCTGCAGGATCTGCTCCGGCAGCTCCTCTCCACGCCCGACGGCATCCGCTACCTCGAGGACCAGCTGCAGCCCGGCGATCCCGACGGCGAGGACGCCGACGCGCTGACCCGCATCGACCGGGCCTTCGCCGCCGACTTCCCGCTCACGCGCTCGTGCGCCGTGGTCCTCAGGGAGGTGGAGCCGGCGCATCCGCTCGTGACGGCGATCCCCGCCGTGCTGCTCGACCGCTGCGAGACCTCGGATCTGCTCACGGTGCTGACCCGGTTCGCGCAGACCCGGCTGCTGTCCGATCCCCTGGCCCGCAACCAGTGGGAGTACGTGCGCCGCGCGCTCGCCGACTTCGGCTACCTGCTCACCGACCGCGGCCTGCGCCGCGGACGCGATCCGCTGGAGACCACCCTCGCGTACTCCGCGGCGAAGGACCACGCCGCCGTCGATATCCTGCACCGCGAGCTCGCCTCCCCCGACGGCGACCGAGTGCGCGCCGTGGTGGTGACGGACTTCGTGGAGCACGGCAACCACCGCGGCGAGCTGGGCGATGCGGCGGCGGGAGCACTCCGCGCCTTCGAGCTGCTGGCCGTCGATCCGGTGACCTCCCGGCTGCACCCCGTGCTGCTGACCGCTCAGCACCTGCGGGTGCGGGCGGACGATGCCCCGGCGATCGCCGCGTCGCTCTCCCGCCTGCTCGACGCCGACGTCGAGGTGGCCGACGGCGTCGGCGCGACCAGGGACCTGCGCGTGGCCGGCGGCGGCCGCACGGTCGCCGCCGTGTCGGAGCTGATCCGCCGCGGAGAGGTGCGGCTGCTCGTCGGCACCCGCGGGCTGCTCGGCGAGGGGTGGGACTGCCCGGCCGTGAACACGCTCATCGACCTGACCGCCGTGGCCACATCGGCGGCGACCCAGCAGTTGCGCGGGCGCACGCTGCGCCTGGATCCCGCCTGGCCGGACAAGGTCGCGCACAACTGGTCGGTCGCCTGCCTCGTGCCCGCCGACATCGCGATCGACGACCTCACCGAGCCCCACCGGCTGCGCCGCAAGCACTCCCACCTGTGGGGACTCAGCGCCGAGGGCGACGGGCGCATCGTCGACGGACTCGGACACCTGCTGCCCGCTCCGGCCGCTGCGGAGTACGCCAGGGTGATCGACAAGGTCCCCGGCTCCTCGATCGCCGCGCTCGACGAGAGCCTCCGGGCGCACTGGCCGTCTCGCGCAAGAACGCGGAGCGAGTGGTCGATCGGCGAGGCGTACTCCGCGAGGGAGCGCGAGGTCGTCTCGGTGCGGCGCACCCGCGGCGCGCCCCTGCTCCGCTCGGCGAGCGCCGCGGGCACCGGGTCGATCGGCGCGTTCGCCATCGGGGGCGCCGGCACGGGGGCGCTGCTGCTCGCCGCGGCGACGCAGGGCCTCGTGCTGCCTCCCCTCGTCGGCCTGGCGGTCGCGGCTCTGGGCGGCGGACTCTCCGCCGCGGCATCCGCCGTGCCCCCGCTGGCCAGGGCGCTGCGAGACAGGGCGCGTCCCGCCGAGGTGTACCGGGACGCTGCGGTGGCGGTGGCCCGCACCCTGCACGAGGCCGGCCGCATCTCGCCCGTCGACGAGACGGCCATCGTGGCCCGCCAGGATGCGGGCGGCGTGCGCGTCGAGCTCGGCGGCACCGAACGGGACCGCCGCCTCGTCGCCGATGCGCTCGAGGAGCTGTTCGGCCCCGTGCGCACACCCCGCTTCCTCCTGCGCATCGACCGTGCGGCGGCGCCTCGCTCCGCGCTGTTCGAGCGCCTCGCCGACCGCCTGTCCCCCGGGCGCACCCTGCTCCCCGTCCCGCGCATGATCGCCCGCCGACGCGGCGACGCCGAGCTGTTCCAGCAGCACTGGCAGCGCCTCATCGGCACCTGCACGCTGCAGGAGCTGCAGGGTGCGGAGGGGCTCGCGCTGCTGCGGGTCGCCCGCAGCAGCGAGTCCCGGCTCGACGAGGTCGAACCCCGCGGACGGATCTGGGGCTGAAGGCCCCTCCGCGGGTTACGATCGGTTCACGCGCACAGCCGCGCCACGCGAGAGGGTACGCATGTCGGACAACACCCCCCTGGGCCGGGACCCCATCACCGCCGAGCAGTTCGCCGCGCAGACGGCCGCGATCCTCGGCTCGGTCGGCCAGGTGATCGACGGCAAGCCCGACGCCGTCCGCAGCGCGCTCGTCTGCCTGCTCGCCGAGGGGCACCTGCTCATCGAGGACGTTCCCGGCGTGGGCAAGACCATGCTGGCGCGGGCGCTGGCCGCGAGCATCGACGCGACGGTCCGCCGCATCCAGTTCACCCCCGATCTCCTCCCCGGCGACGTGACCGGCGTGAGCGTCTACAACCCCGTCGACCGAGAGTTCGAATTCAAGCCAGGCGCGGTGTTCGCGCACATCGTCATCGCCGATGAGATCAACCGGTCCTCCCCGAAGACGCAGTCCGCCCTCCTCGAGGCCATGGAGGAGGGCCAGGTCACCGTCGACGGCTCGACGCATCCCCTCCCGCAGCCCTTCCTCGTGGTCGCCACGCAGAACCCGCTCGAGATGGAGGGCACGTACGCGCTCCCCGAGGCGCAGCGCGACCGGTTCATGATGCGCATCTCGATGGGATACCCGGATGCCGCGGCGGAGGCCCTCATGATCCGCCAGCGCGATGTGGTCAATCCCCTCGCCGGGGTGGGCGCCGTGGCCGACGCCGCCTCGATCTCCGGGCTCATCGCCTGGGCGCGCTCCGTGCACGTCGCACCGGCCATCGAGGAGTACACGGTCGCCCTGACGCAGGCCACGCGCTCCGACCCGAGCCTGCACCTGGGCGCGAGCCCGCGGGCGACCCTGCAGCTGATCAGGGCGGCGAAGGTGTGGGCGGCCCTCGACGGCCGCGACTTCGTGATCCCCGACGACGTGACGGCCCTGCTCGTCCCCGTGCTGGCGCACCGCCTGCTCCCCGCGCGCGGCGCTCATCGCGCCGGCGCGCAGCCGATCGAGGCGGCGCTGCGGCAGATCGCCGAGCGCGTGCGGGTCCCCGTCGCCACCAGGGCGTGACAGCCGGTCCGACATGCGCCGACGTCGATCGCTCACCCTCCGCGGCACGGCCGCCCTGCTCGCGGGCATCGGCTGCCTGATCGCGGCCAACCTCGTCGGCGCCGCGATCCTCGTGTACGTCGGCGTGCTGCTGCTCGCCCTCACGGCGGCCTCGGTGCTCGCCGTCCGGCTGCCACGGCGTTCCGGCTCGGTGGCGAGGCAGATCTCGACCGACCTGCTCACGGTGTCCGAGACGTCGCGGGTGACGCTCCGGTTCGCACTCCGGGCGATCAGGGTGCCGCGCGGCCTGTGGCGCGACGTGCTCCCGGATGCGGTCTCGGGCGACTCCGCGGGCGAGTACCCGCCGGAGTCCGGCCAGCTCAGCTACCTGATCACGGGCGTGCGGCGTGGGGTGTGGCCGATCGGCCCGCTCGTGCTGCGCACGGTCGACCCCTTCGGGCTCGCGCAGCGCGAGCAGGCGTTCGGCGAGACGCGCACCGTCACGGTCGTGCCGGAGGTCTTCACCCTGGCCCCGCTGACGGTCAAGGTGGGGGCGGCCGGCGGCACGGCGCACACCTCGTCGAGCCGCCTCGGCCAGGGCAGCGACAATCTCTCGCCGCGACGGTACATCCCCGGCGACTCGATGCGCCGCATCCACTGGCGCGCCACCGCGCACCGCGGGCAGCTCATGGTGCGGCAGGAAGAGGAGGAGTCCAGCCCCGACGCCCTCGTCGTGCTCGACCGCAGCGCCGCGCGCTGGCCGGCGCCGGGCGACGACGCCGATCCGGCGTTCGAGGCGGCCGTCTCGCTGTGCGCCTCCGTCGCCGTGCATCTCGTGCAGGAGGGCTACGGCGTCGACGTCATCGACAGCGCGGGCAACGCCATCGGCACGCTGAGGGGACACGAGGACGACCGGGACGGGATGCTCGTGGCGCTGGCCATGGTGGCGCCGCGGGGCGCCTCCCGTGATCTCACGACGCTCGTCGGCGGCACGCCTCCCGGCCCCCTCGTGTACATCACCGGCTCCCTCGACGAGGAGGATGCGGCGATGCTGCGACCGGCGGGAGCCGCCGCACCCATGCTCTTCGCCACGGCACCGGCGCCTGGCGCGCTGGAGGCCGCGTCTCTGCACGGCTGGCGGGCGGTCGCCCTGGGCGACGACGTCGCCGAGGCCTGGGAGGACGCCCTGCCGGAGCGGATCGGAGTAGGCGATGTCGCGCGCTGACCGGGCCGCCCGCGCGCCGTTCCTCTCCTGGCACCGGGACCGCGAGCCGAGGGAGGAACGCGTCGCCCCGTCGGCCCTCGCGGGTGCCGCCGCGCTCGTCGCGCTCTGGCCGTACACCTCGGTGATCGAGCCGGGGTCCTGGTCCTTCGCCGTGGTGGTCGTCATCGTGCTCACCGCCGTGGCCGGTGCGGGGATGCGGGTGCTGCTGAGCAGGCGCCCGTCGCTGGTCCGCGGCGGATCGACGCTCGCCGTGCAGGTGTTCCTGGTGGTCGCCGCGATGACCCAGCTCGTGGCCGCCGACACCGCCGTCCTCGGACTCATCCCCACGCCGACGACCCTGACCACGTTCAGCACCCTCGCCTCCTCCGCCTGGGAGGAGGTGGTCTACGGCTCTGCACCCATCGACGCCTCCCCCGGTCTGCGCGTCGTGATGGGCTTCGGCTTCGCGGTCGTCGCCATCCTGCTCGACCACCTCGTCGTGCAGCGCAACGCCGTGCTGGCCGGTCTGCTCGTCGCGACCGTCGGCGCCGTGCCGATGATCGTCACCCTCGGCGACGCCAACGTCGTGTGGTTCGTGGTGCTCGGCATCCTGATCCTCCTGCTGTTCCGTCAGACCTCGACCCGCGACCCGCACGCGCCGCGTCGCGCCTCGGGGGCCGTCGCCGCCGGGGTCGGCGTCGCGGCGATCGCCGCCGCCGTCGTCGTCGCACCCGCCATGCCTGTGTCGGCCTCCCTGGCGGGCACCGGGACGGGGGTGATCGTCGACGCCTCGCTGCGGCTGGGCGACGACCTGCGGCAGCCCAACCCCGTCGAGGTGCTCACCCTGGCGACCAAGAGCGACACGGCGCCGTACCTGCGCCTGACCACCCTCTCGCACTTCAACGGGAGGATCTGGACGCCCGACGAGGGCGAGACGCAGGCGCAGAGCGAGGGCTTCGGACCGGCCGAATGGGACGGCGACATCGCCATCACGGAGCAGACGACGTCGATCAGGGTGCTGCGCATGTCGAGCTCATGGCTTCCGGTCCCCTATCCGGCGACCAGCGTGCAAGGGCTCACGGGCGCGTGGCGCATCGTGCCGGAGAACCGCACGGTCACGTCGAGGACGTCGGACGCGGTCGGCAACGACTACACGGTGGCCTCGGCCAGGGTGACGCCGACGCTCGAGCAGATCCAGGCCGTCTCCGCCGCGCCGGTCGCGTCGGCCCCGGAGGAGGAGCCCGTAGAGCTGCCCGAGATCATCGGCACGACGGCCGCCGAGGTCACGGCGGACGCCACGAACGACTACGACCGGTTGGTCGACCTGCAGAACTGGTTCCGCAGCGAGTTCACCTACTCGTTGGAGACGCCGGTGCAGGAGGGCTTCGACGGCACCGGGGCCGAGGCCGTCGCCCGCTTCCTGGACGTGCGCTCGGGGTACTGCGTGCACTTCGCGGGCGCGTTCGCGCTCATGGCGGAGAGCCTCGGGATGGACGTGCGCATTGTCGTCGGCTATCTGCCGGGCATGCGCACCGAGGAGAAGCGCGGCGACGAGCGGGTGTACTCGGTCACCAGCGACCAGTTGCACTCCTGGCCGGAGGTGCTCTTCCCCGGCATCGGATGGGTGCCGTTCGAGCCCACCGCCTCGCTCGGCGTGCCCACGGCCTTCAGCCCGGCCGCGACGACGGGCGGCGGGGCGACGGGCACGCCGACCGCTCCGGCGCCGACCGCGACACCCGGCGCGCAGCCGACCTCCGGCCCCGAGGTCGACCGCGGCGAGACCGGCGGCTCGGCGGGCGGCAGCGACACCCTGCGCAGGCTCGACCCGACCCCCGTCACGCTCGTGGCGGCGGGCGTGCTGCTCCTGCTCGCCCTGCCCGCGCTCGTGCGCCTCGTCGTCCGAGCGGTGCGGAGGGGACGGGCGCGCCGCGGGGATGCGGCGGCGGCCTGGGCCGAGCTGCGCGCGACGATGGTCGACCTGCAGGTGCCGGTGTCCGACGCCGACAGTCCGCGCAAGCGGGGAGCCGCTCTCGTGGCCGACACCGGGATCGACGCCGAGGCGATGCGCACGTTGACGGATGCCGTGGAGCGGGTCAGCTATGCGCGAGCGGCAGATGCGGAGGATCTGGCGCCGGCGCTCGACGAGGTGCTGCGTCGGCTGCACCGCAGCGTGGATCGGCCGGCGAGGGTGAGGGCGGTGCTGATCCCCGTCTCGCTGTTCGCGGGCCGAGGGAACGACGCCCCCGTTCTCGCCTGAGCGGCTCCCGCCGCCTCGGCCTCCCGCCGCAGCGTCCTCCTGACGCCCCGTGCTCGCCCGCGCGGACCGATCAGGCCGCGTGCACCCGACAGGGGACGGCGTCGCAGGTCTCGCAGACGACCGCCTGCGTCTGGCAGGAGCGATCGGGACAGTTCGCCGTGCGCTTGGTGGCGGCGCCGCATCCCGCGCACACGCCGATCACGGCGGCGTGGTCGGAGAAGTCCACGGAACGGCGCTTGTCGAACACGTACAGCGACCCCTCCCAGAGGCCGTCGTCGCCGTACTTCTCGCCGTAGCGCACGATGCCGCCCTCGAGCTGGTAGACCTCGCCGAAGCCGCGGGACGTCATCAGGCTCGACAGCACCTCGCAGCGGATGCCGCCGGTGCAGTAGGTGACGACGGGCTTGCCCTTGAGGTCGTCGTAGGCGCCGGAGTCGAGCAGCCGCACGAAGTCGCGCGTCGTCTCGGTGTCGGGCACGACCGCGCCCCGGAACCGGCCGATCTGGGCCTCCAGGGCGTTGCGCCCGTCGAAGAAGACGACGTCGTCCCCGCGCTCGTCCATGAGCTCGTGCAGGGCCTCGGGACTCAGCCGCGTGCCGCCGCCGACCACGCCCTGCCCGTCGACGCGCAGCTCCTCGGGGGCGCCGAACGACACGATCTCCTCGCGCACCTTGATGCTGAGCTTGGGGAAGTCGAGGCTGCGCCCCTCGGCATCCACCCCCGTTCCCTCGCTCCACTTGATGTCGGCGCCCTTGAACGGCGCGTACTCGCGGAACCGGCGCACCCAGCGCTTCAGGGCGATCACGTCGCCGCCGAGTGTGCCGTTGATGCCGTGCTTCGAGATCAGCAGACGCCCGCGCAGCCCCAGCGACTCGCCGAGCTCGCGCTGCCACAGCCGGATCGCCTCGGGATCGGCGAGCGGGGTGAAGACGTAGAAGAGGATGATCTTGGGTGTTGCCACTTACGAATTTTACGTCGGTGCGCGAGCAGGCTCAGAGCCGGTCGCGCCTCAGCCGAGCAGCGGACGCATGCGGTGACCCGCGAACGACATGCCGAGTGCGCCGATGAGCCACAGGATGGCGACGAGCACAGACCACCATCGAGAGGCGTCTTCTGCGCCCCCGGCGGACACACTGAACGCTCCGAGTGACTCCAGCGCGGCGCCGAGTGGAAGCGCCCTCGCCACCTCGGGTGCCGATGACGACAACAGCATCGCGGAGCTCAGCGAGACCGCAGCGACGGGAAGCACGGCGAGCGGCGCCCGCACGATCGCCCCGATCGCGGCCCCCCAGATCCCCGCCGCGACACCCAGCACGAGCGCGGCGGCGAGCACGCCGACATCAGGACCGCCGTGCCCGAGCAGATCGATGCCCCGTATGAGGCGTGCGCCGAGTCGGGCAAGGGCCCACGTGATGAGGGCGACTGCCGCGCCCACCAGCGCCGACGACGCGACTCTCATCCAGAACGGGGCATCGATGCGCAGGGCCAGCGCATCGCGAGCCACGACACCGGTGCGATAGGCGGCAGCCGTGCGCACAGCGCCGCACACCGCCGCGAGCACGGCCGACTGCGCGAGCAGGGACGACGTCACCGCCGGGTCGACGATGCCGGATGCCGCCGGCGTGCGGGCATCAGGGAGGCCGGCGACGATCGCGGTCGCGGGCAGCAGCGCAGCGCCCAGGCAAGCGACGAGCGCGGGATCACGGAGAAGCCGCATCAACTCGATGCGCACCGCCCTCCGTCGCATCACGACCTCATCCCGTGGCGCCGCAGCACGAGCCATCCGGCCGTCACGGCCAGGGCAGCCCACCCCGCCAACACGAGCCCCGCCACCGGCGGCGGGAGGAGTCCGTCGAGCTGCACTCCGCCGAGACCCGCGGCCGCCCCGATCGGGAGGAAGCGCTCGATCTCGCGCTGACGACTCAGCAGCGGGGTGGCGACGATGGCCGGGAGCACGAGCAGCAGGACCACGGACGCGTAGTAGTTGCGGATCACCCATCCCGCGCCGCATCCGATCACTGCGGCGAGCGTCCCCGCCACCACGGTGCCGGCGATGATCAGCGCGCTGTCGACCCCGAACGTCGCCGCGACTCCCTGCTGTGCGAGCACGACCACCGAGATGACGCCCCAGGCGAGCGAGCCGACGAGCGAGAAGGCCGCGCCCACCGCGGCGGCGGCGAGCAGGCGCGACGTGAACACCACGCCCGGCGGCGCGAGGAGGAAGGCACGATCCATCGCGCGGTAGTAGTGATCGCGCGTGACGAGGTAGCTGCCGTAGAAACCGCACCCGAGCGCACCGGCCGCGCCGATCCCCAGCAGCACCCGGGTGGCCGCGGCGGCCGAGAGACCGCCGACGCCGTCGCCCCCACCCGAGAGCGTCACGATCAACACCGGCACGACGAGCACGAGCGACGACAGCGTCACCACCGTCGACGCCGAGAGCGCCTTGAGGAGGTCGGCCAGGAGCAGCCGCTCGAGAACCGCCCGCCGACGTGGTTGCGGTGCCCTGGTCCCCGGCGTCATCGCGCACCGTCCTCGACGGCCGCGACGAGAGCGAGATAGCGTTCCTCCAGTGTGTGCGCTTCGCCCCCTGTGAGGCCGTCCAGCGGGCCTGCATACAAGAGCGAGCGCTTGAGCACCGCGATGTCGTCGACGGTCTGCTCGAGCTCGCCGAGTTGGTGGCTGGAGACGAGGATCGTCCGTCCGAGGTCGCGCTGCGCACGGAGGAAACGACGCAGCCAACGGATGCCCTCGGGATCGAGGCCGTTGGCCGGCTCGTCGAGCACGAGCACTTCGGGGTCGCCCACGAGAGCGGCCGCGAGGCCCAGCCGCTGCTTCATGCCTGTGGAGTACTGGGAGACACGACGGTGCCCCGCGTCGGAGAGTCCGACCAGGTCGAGCAGCTCGTCGGCACGCCCCCGAGGCATGCCTGTCGCGATCGACAGGATGCGCAGGTGGCGGTGCCCCGTAATTCCCGCCTCGAACCCGAGCCCGTCGAGATGAACGCCGACCACGCGCGCGGGATCGCTCAGCTCGGTGAACCGGCGCCCGAAGATCGTCGCGGTTCCGCTCGTGGGATGCAGCAGCCCGACGAGGCCACGCATCGCGGTGCTCTTGCCTGCCCCGTTCGGCCCGAGCAGACCGAGGATGCGACCGGGGGTGCACGACAGCGTCAGGTCGCTCACCGCGGGATGTCGGCGGTAGTGCTTGGTGAATCCGTCGAATGCGATGGCATCTGGGTACACGGAAAACTCTCTTTCAACGACTCGGGCCGTATCGCCGCACGGCCTCGTGGATGGGATCTATCAGGTCGGGGTACTCGCCCGCCATCGCCCGCGCGAGCATGCGGACCGCATGCAGAATCAGCCCGACGCGGCCGGACGGCGACGTGAAGACATCCGGAAACCGTGCGACGATCTCGTCGGCCACGTCGGGCACGAGCAGCGAGTGCAGGTACAGCCCCGCGACGTCGCTTCCGGCGGGCGCCGCGCCCCATCCTTCCCAGTCGACGAGGGCGAAGTCGGGAGCGATGAGATTGGCCCAGTGGAGGTCGCCGTGCGACGTGCACCACTCCACACGGGTCGCATCGATGCGGGCGCCGAAGAGCACGTGACAGCGGTGCGCGATCGAGGCGGCCGTCGTGCTCTCCCGCTCGGTCGGGTGTCGCGCCACGGCGGCGAGGCTCGTCTCCAGATCCCGCCACCAGGTCTGGTCGAGGTCGAGCCCGTACCGCAACTCTGGCGTGCGCGAGCATGCGCGTCCCGGCAACAGTTCCATGAGCTCGGCGCGAATGCAGGCGGCGCCGTCACCCCACTCCCGCCAACCGACGAGGCTCGGCCGACGCACGCCCTGCAACGCCGAGGCGTCGACATTGCCGGTCCACCACTCTCCCCGTGCAAGCTCGGGGCGGGCCACGACGACCCTGAGCCACTGCCGTTCACCGGTGCGCCGTTGCACCTCCGCGCCGACGGTGCGGCCGTGCCAGCCGACCACCGGCGGCCCGACGATCTCACCGGCGAAGTCCTCCGCAGCCCTCGTCAGGGCCGACGCCAGTTGCGGGGGCACGGCCGTCACCCGCTCAGCGCCTTCCGTCACGACGGGCCCCCGCCCAGGAGCACGCGCACTGGCGAGATGACGAGCGTGTCGGCGATGAGCACGCCCACCGGCACGGTCCGGCCGAGGTCGACATCGGCGAGCCCGGCGGATGGGAGCACCGCGGCGCCGTCGTAGACAGTCAGCGGGATCCCCCATGCCGGCGCCATGAGTCCGGGCGCGGACACCGGCGCGAAGGCGGCGAGCGGTGCCTCGACCGGCACGAGGGCGGCCGCGTCGCCGCTCAGCGCGGCACGGCCGAGCTCTGGCCGCAGAGCGATGCCGTCTGTGCGCAGCACCACGTCGTCTCCCGCCGACAGCTGATCTGCTCGTGCGGGGGACGCGAGTACCAGGAGCACGTCATCCCCGTGGGTCACGAAGCCTGCGTGCAGGACCGCGGGAACGGGGACGAGCAGCACGGCCCCCACCGCGACCGCGACACCCACGATGCCGGCCGCGACCCGGCATGCATGCGCTCGACGATGCAGGCTCTCCGCGACAAGGCGTGCGATGCGATGGCCGGTCGCTCCGAGGAAGAGGGCGACGATCATCAGGAATATCCCCGCCGTGACGACCCCCAACTCCAGGAAGGCCGGAGCGAGGCGCAGCGCTGCCCAGACGAAGAGGAACAGCGGGAACGAGACGCAGAACACCCCGAACACGACGAGGGGCGCACGGTCGCTTCGGGCTCCCTGGTGGAGGTCGACGCCGAGGACGAGTCGGCCGATGGCACGTCGCGCGGCGGTCATCGCGGTGCGTCGGAGGAACGGCGTGTCGGTGATCGCCACGAGTGCCAGGTAGCCGTCGAGGGCCAGGAAGGGCACAAGGTTCGCCACGACGGCGATCGCGCACGCCGTGGCGTAGAGCACCAGGGCGGCCCGAACCCCCGGCGAGGTGACCGCCAGGAGCGCGGCCGTCGAGACGAACGCGAGGACGAGATGCACAGCGGGTCCGGCGAGCGCGACGGCAGCCCGCCGCCGGCGCGAACCGAGCCTCCATCCGTCGGTGACGTCGCAGAAGAACGCCGGCATGAAGTAGAAGAGCATGATCCCCAGTCGTGCGGGGCGTCCTCCTGCCCAGGCCAGAGCGACGGCGTGGCCGAGCTCGTGCACGAGACCGGTGAGCACGACCGCCACAGCGAGCACAGGGAGGAGTGTCAGGGGCACCGGACCGGCGAGGACCGCGACGATCGACTCGGCGCCCGTGACCGCGCTCACCACGGCGGCGATCGCGAGCGCGACAACCGCCACGACGGCAGCAATCTGGACGGCACGTCGGTGCAGGCTCCGCGCGAGGGCGGCGGCGGCTCTTGAAGGATCGACGAGACTCCACTGCAGCGTGAAGGGCGGACGGTACCGGAATCGGCCGGCGCCAGATCGGCCCCCGATCTCCGTGCAGGAACCGGCGCGGCGGGTGCGTGTCGCCCGACCCGTTCCCGCAGGACGGTCGACGCCGACGCCCGGGGATGCGGCATCCGCGTCGTCGTCGCGCAGCAGACCCGCGTCTGCGAGCGCGTCTACGACGGCGAGGGCCTCGGTTGGAGCGACGGAGACGCCGGCCGCCTCCGCGGCGTCCCGCAGAGAGCGCAGGCCGTCGAAGCGTGCGGCCAGTCGTGCGAGGTCGCCGCTCACCCGCGCACGCGGCACGGCCGCGACGGAGATCACCCAGGGAGCGTCGGGCGTCAGCGGGGCGTCGACGGTGACACCGCGCCCGAGTGCGGGCCGCACGTCGTCCCAGGAGAGTTCCTCGGCACTCTGGCCGCTCATGCCGAGTACTCCACGAGCAGCAGTCCGTGAGCGGCATCTGCGGCGTCGATGGCGGTCGACCCGACACGGGTGAATCCGGCATCCGTGATCTCCCGGTCGAGTTCCGACGCCCCGGCGACCTGCACGACCGACGAGAACGAGGCCACGTCGAGCACCTCGTCGGCCGTGCGACGGACGTGCAGCGCGGAGACCGTGCGCGTGCGACCGTCTGCCGCGACGAGGTCGCTGAGCACGACCACGCCGTCCCATCCGCCGTTCAGCGGGATGAGACGAGTCGACGTGGCGCCCGGGGGTGCGGCATCCGAGGGCACGGTCACGAAGAACCGGCCGTCCGCCGCGAGGTGCCGACGCACACAGGCGAGCATGCGGCGCCGTCCCGCCCTGTCGACGAGGAGCATCGATGTCGTGGCGAGCACGACAGAGCCGACGCGGCGCCCCAGGTCGAAGTCGCTCATGTCCCCGACGACGCCGCTGAGCGTCGCGCGCCGACGCGATGCGGGAAGTCGCGAGTACCGGTCGCGGAGCGTCCGGATCATCTCCTCCGAGAGGTCGAGGCCGACCACGGGACGGCCGAGGGCGAGCAACGGCAGGGTGAGCCGTCCCCCTCCGCATGCGAGCTCGAGGATCTCGCCGCGAGTGCGGGCGACGCACGCCAGCACTTCCGTCCGCTCCGAGTCGTCCGCTTCCGCGATCCGCTCGTAGAGCCTCGCCCCCTCGACGCTGTACAGGTCGTCCGGCGTCCGCCCGTCGGTGAGCACGGCGGCGAGCCGACCCATCCCGGAATCCGAAACTCTCACGTGTCCCTTTCCTGTCGGTTCCGGGGTGGGCGGCCGCATCGTGCAGCCGCCCACCCGTGGATCACGTCGCGAGAGCGACCAGCGCTGCTCCGAACGTGATGATGTTGAAGGCCCATTCCTCAGGACTCATCGGGGCGTCGGCCTCGTCGAGTTCTTCGAGCCAGAGGCCCGCAGCGTTCTCGTGCACGGTCACCTCCTCTCGGTTGCGGCGTCCGACGGCGGATGCCGGTGGACGCATGCTCAGGTCGCCGCTACGGCGATGAGCCCCAAGACGATGGCGAGCTTGAATCCGACGTAGAAGTCGGAGTCGGGCGCCTCCATCCCCTCGATCTCCTCGAATCGGAGATTCTGCGAGAGTTCCATCCGTCACCTCCTTTCCCTGTGCTGCCCAGACGGTGGCCGGTGGTCAGGTCGCCAGCAGGACGCCCGTGGTCACGACGGCCAAGCCCGACCACATGCCCCACCAGAACGAGTCCTCACTCGGGGCGTCCGCGGGTTCGAGCTCTTCGAACGTGAAGCCGCTGTGCGAGATGCTGCTCATCGATTCACCCCCTCTCCCTGTCGGTGCGGGCCACAGTGGGCTCGTCGTCGAGCACTGTGGCGTAGATCTCGAGAACCTCCGGCTCGCGGAGCCCCTGCAGCGCGGGCCGATCCCCGCCCCAGACGCGTGCGCAGCTGCGAGAGGCGACGAGCACCGCGGCACGCGGCACGCGAATCGCCCGAATGCCCCAGCGTTCCGCCCACGCGACGGCACCGCTCACCGGCTCGATCGGCAGCGAGAGATGCTCGGCGACCACACGCCAGAGGGCGCTCAGCCTTTCGGCGCTGCCGAGCCGCTCATCGCCCTTGAGGATGCGTCCCCAGATCGCGGGGAGAAGCGCCAGGGTCACCGGCACCTTGGGCAACTGCGCCATCGACGACAGCTCGTTCGCGAGGTACCAGTGCTTCGCGGCGAACGGGGCACGCCCCACCAGCGCCCACCCGCCGTGCGTCTCCGTCGATGCCACAGCGAGGCCTTCGCGCACGGCGTCGTCGAAGCCGTGACGGACGCCGTACGCGGCGAGGACGGCGGTGCGTGCCACGAGCGCTTCCGCCGCCCGGTCGGGCAAGTCTCTGGATGCGCTCCCGACGTAGGCGCCGAGGAGGCGGAGCAGGATCTCGGCCGCTCCTTCCCTGACGGCGTCCGCGTCCAGGGTGCGCGTCAGCAGCGCGTCGAGCACGACGGCATCAGGGCGCAGCTCCTCGCCGACGACGAGCCGGCGCGCTCCGGCGCCCGACTCTTGTAGGCACGCGACGGCGCTGGCCTCGGAGCCTGTGCCGAGCGTGGTCGGGATGGCCGTGAGTCGTGGCGCGCCACGCATCGCGTGCGTCGGGAGCACCGACACTCCGTGCAGGGATGCGCCGTGCCGCGAGGCGTGGAACGTGGACGGGCTCAGCAGACGCAGGCGCAGCAGCTTCGCGGCATCGATCACCGCCCCTCCTCCGATCGCCACGATCTCCGGGCACCAGGCCTGCCGGGCGATGTGGTCGCGCGGAGCGGAGCTTCGGATGTCGGTCCGGAGGCGTTCGATCACCGCAGCCTGAGACTCACGTCCCGGCTCGAACACGAAGGCGCGTCGAGCACGAGCGGACACCTCGGGATGCCTCTCGTGCACCCGGGCGTCGATGAGGAGCACGGAGTCGTCCCGCACCCCTAGTCGCGGGAGCATGCGCTGGGCCGCTCCCACGCCGACCACCGTCGCCGCGACGCGCGGACGCGTCAGGGGCGCCTCGCGCACTGCCGCGCTCATGCCGCGGCCTCGTCGTCGAGAGCCCCGACGATCGCCGGCACGACGCCGTCGAGATCGTGCGCTTCGCTCACCGCCGCGGGCATCAGCTGCAGTCCGCGGGGAGAGGGGTGCACGAGAATGCCCCGACGCCGCACGCGTTCGACGAGACTCAGCACCCGTTCCCGCGACGATCCGGAAGCTGCTCCCTCCCCGTGACGTCCGTCGGGCCCGGCGAGGTCGATCGCACGGAAGGCACCTCTCCCGCGTGCACGGATCACCCGCTCATCGGCGAGGAGCCGCCCGATCACGCGCTCGAGCCGATCCGACACAGCGGCGAAGAGCGCGTCTGCGTCGAGGCTCTCGTACACGTCGAGCGTCGCGAGGATCGCGGCGCAGCTCGCAGGGGTCCCCGCCTGCGTCTCACCGTGCACGAGGAGCGAGTCATGACGCGCGAACGCCGAGGCGATGCGCTCCCCGACGGCGACGACGGATGCCGCGCAGGTCCCGTTCGTCAGCGCCTTCGACATGACGAGCGCATCGGGCACGTTCGTCCATTCGGAGGAGGCGAAACGGTGCCCCGTCCTCCCGAACCCCGTCGCCACCTCGTCCGCGACGACGAGCACACCGTAGTGCGCGCGCATCCGCTCGACGATGGCGAGGAACTCCGGGGGCACCTCGACGGCTCCTGTGCCGAGCACGGGCTCGATCGCGATCGCTGCGATGCGTCCTCCCTCTCGTCGGAAGAGCTCCGTCAGGGCCTCTCCTGCATCGTCGACGGGCACGTGGCGCACGTCGCGCGCGTCGATTCCGTAGACGTTGTGAGCCAAAGCGTCGCCGCTGAGCGCATGGGCGCCGTAGGTCAGACCGTGATAGCTGCCCCTCAGTCCGACGACCACGCGACGTGCGTCGCCGTTCATGCCCCAGTAGTGACGCACGAGCTTCATCGTGAGATCTATCGCGGCGCCGCCCGAGGTCGCGAACAGTGCCCGGGAGAAAGGCATCCGCGTGAACTCGATCAGCCGTTCGGCAGCCTCGTGGGCGTACACGTGCGATCGCCGGAACAGCGTGAGATAGGAGGCGTCCCTGAGGGCACGTGCGACGGCATCCGCGATCTCCTCGCGCCCGTAGCCCAGGGGGACGTTCCACAGCCCGCTCGTCATGCACGTCGCCTCGAGGCCGTCGGCGAAGGCCACCCGTGTGCCTCGAGCCGACACCGCGAGGTCGCCGGGCGACGGTTCCTCTCTTGGGTGGCACAGGAACGTCCACGCGCGAGTCATCGCAGAGCTCCGTCGAGGTCGAACGACAGCGACGCCCCCGCCGCCACCAGGCGCGTGTGCAGGTCGCGGAGCTCACGCACCCCGTCACGTCCGGCGATCCCGGCGTCGCGGACGGCGAGCACCGCCTCGTCCCACGACGACGCCTCGAGCAGGCAGTCGACCGCGATCGCCGCTTCTCGCCCGAGAGCGAAGCGACGCCCGTTGTCGAGGGCCAGCCGGTAATCGTCCCCGCGCCAGGCAAGGAGATGCCGTGAGCGCCGGAAGACCTCGTCGGCGTCGCGCCCGAGAGGGTCACAGCCGAAGCCGACGACGCGCCATGGCTCGCCGCCGCTCGCCCCTGCGAGTCGCAGCGCGGCCAGGTAGCGGCTGATCCACGGACGGGCGGCGATCGCGTCGGCGAGTTCCGCGCCGGAACCGGCGGGCTCGCCATCACCGCGCAATAACGTCGCCGCCGACTGCGCGCCGAGGTCGATCATGGCGGCAGACGCCGATGTCGCTCCGCCGAGGCGATATCGCACCTGGCCGTGGCGGTCGACCGTGAGCCGACGGGTCTCGACGGCTGTGCTGGCGGCGGCGGCCTCGATGAGGTCGGCGTCCGCGAGCACTGCCGCCCGGGCGGTGAGCTGAGGGAGGAAAGCCCCCGACGCGCGCGCGTCCTCGGCGTCATCGATGAAGGCGTGCCAGGCCGCCGAGGCGAGGCACGCGATGATGGTCGGACGGGTCACGGGCACGAACGGCGCGACGAGGTAGTCCATCAGCTCGATCTCGTAGCCGCCGCCGATGTGCATGAGGTCGCCGGGACTCCCCAGCCACCCCTCCACCGCGAGCAGCTGGTGCGCGGGCACGACGCCGCGCAGGTCCTCGTCTCCATCGGCCACCACGAAGACGTCATCGCCTGTACCGCGCGCAGCAAGCTCCCGGACTCCCGCGGCCGATGCGCACAGGGTGACGCGACCTGCCCGGCTGCCCGTTCCCGTCGCCCAGTGATGGATCGCCGAGGAGATACGACGTTCCGGCGACTCGGTCGCAGTCGCACGCGTTCCTCCCCGGTTCACTCGGCACCTCGCTGAGCTGACGCCCGTTCGTGGGCGCGGCGCTCCGGGCGCCGCAGCGCTCGCCGCACGCAGAGCGCGCCACTGAGCCCGCACGCCACGCTGCCCGCCACGGCCTCGACGCGTCCACCGCCCGCGAAGGCCATACCGCCTGCGTGCAGGAGCAATATCGTCGCGAGCGCGAACAGGGCGGACCGCGAGCGCGGCATCATGCCCGGTTCCCCATCCACGACAGGCGGATGCGGCACCTGGTACCGCGAGGTGAGTGTTCTCCGGTCGTCTGCGTCATCTTGGCCCCCGAGTCCTGCCTCCCGAAGGAGGCGTGTACTCATATGAGGCTAGAAACTGACTGTTCGAGGTGCAATATTCTCTGTGGACGCCACGCTTCTCCTACGCGAGCCGGAGACTGCGCCCCCATTCGCTCCCCACCAGCGGACTCGCATCTTCGGGGTCGAACACGACGCCGTGGACCGCGGCAAGGTCGAGCACGGGGAACCGCGAGACCGCCCCGACCTTCTCCGCGCTCGCGAGCACGATGGTCTCGGCGCTGCGTGCCGCGAGCGCGCGTTTCGTGACAGCGTCATCGAGCTCACCGGTAGTGAGCCCCTGGCCCGGATCGATACCCGTCACCCCGAGGAAGAAGACGTCTGCCGCCAGGTGCGCGATGGCCTCCAGCGCCAGGCCACCCCCGGCCACGGCCGAGTGCCGGCTGAGCTCGCCTCCGACCAGGAACACTCGGGCCTGCGATCCCTCCAGAGCGGCGAGCGCGACGGCGGGACTCGGGGTGATCACGGTGAGGTCGGCGCCGTGCGGCAGCATCCTCGCCATCGCGAGGGTGGTGGTGCCGGCGTCCAACACGATCGTGGACCCGGGGCGCACGAGCCCGATCGCCGCACGCGCGACGCGCTCCTTGCTGTCGGTCGCGATGCCGCGGCGGGAGACCTCGGGAGCGTCGGCCGCCGGAACGGGCACCGCTCCGCCGTAGACGCGGATGCACAGACCGGAGTCGGCGAGCTCGCGCAGATCGCGGCGGATCGAGTCCTCCGAGACCCCGAGAGCCGCGGCGACCTCCTTCGCGACGACGCGCCCCTCACGGGCGAGGAGGTCGAGGAGGTGATCCTTGCGCTGCACTCCGAGCATTCGCACTTCTTCCTGTTGTTGCACGATCTTGCACAGTTAACGCTACAGTGTCCGTCATGACAAAGCCACTCCTCATCCTCATCGCCGGCCCCTACCGCTCCGGCACCGACGGCGACCCCGCCGCGATCGCCCGCAACCTCGCACGACTCGAGGAGGCCGCCGCTCCCCTCCACCGGCTGGGGCACGTGCCGATGATCGGCGAGTGGGTGGCGCTGCCGACGCTGCGCGGGCTCTCGGATGCCGAGGCCGCGGAGTCCGATGTGATGTACGACACGGCGGCCCGACTGCTGCAGCATTGCGACGCCGTGCTGCGCCTGCCCGGGGAGTCGTCGGGGGCCGACACCGATGTGCGGATCGCCCGCGAGCGCGGCCTGCCGGTGTACTTCTCGCTCGACGAGGTGCCCGCCGCCTGACCGCGGTCACGAGCGCCCCGGTCGATCGGATAGACTGTTCAGGTTGTTCCCTGGTGACGTGTCCGAGCGGCCGAAGGAGCACGCTTGGAAAGCGTGTGTTGTGCAAGCAACCG
>JBEBQG010000021.1:0-24471 GCA_040395495.1 Microbacterium hydrocarbonoxydans
GTGTCCGAGCGGCCGAAGGAGCACGCTTGGAAAGCGTGTGTTGTGCAAGCAACCGCGGGTTCGAATCCCGCCGTCACCGCCAAATGAAGAAGAGGGTCTCGCGAAGCGGGGCCCTCTTCTTCATTTATTGGACACAGTGGGATTCGGGGAGCCCTGAGCGCAGCGAAGAGCGGAGTCCCGCCGTCACCGCCGCCGCCCGCACGCCCGCGCCCCGCCGCCGCACGCACGCCCCCGGCATCCGCCTCAGTCGAACGTGACCCCGTACGCCTGTCCGCCCGGCGCGGACGGCAGCGAGACCATGCCGAGACGCTCGTAGAAGGCGGCGGCGCCGGTGTTGTCCGGGTCCATGCCGAGGTGCAGGCCACGCACGCCGCGGCGCGCGAGCTCGGCGAACAGCGTCTCGATGAGCGTGCGTCCGAGTCCCTGCCCCTGCGTTTCCGGCAGAAGGTCGATGTGCAGGTGCGCCGGATAGTCGGCGGTGTTCGCGTCGGCGCCCGGGCCCCGGGTGTAGCCGTATTCGATCATGCGGTCCTCGCGCGTGACGACCTCGGCGGGCCGCGGGTAGCGCTCACGGAACCCGGGCCACCACTCGTCACGGAACCAGGTGTAGAACGCGTCGGTGTCGTCGGTCGCCACGATGTAGCCGATGGTGCGCCCGTCCTCCGACTCGACGACCCAGGCGAGATCGGGGTGTCTGTCGACGTACGGCACCGCGAAGAGGTCGCCCCAGAGCGTGTCGTCGGAGAGGATGCCGGTCGCGTCCGTGCCGGCATCCGCGGTCCTGACGCAGATGTCGTAGATCGCGGCGCGATCGCTCGGACGGTACGGGCGGATGACGGACACGGATGCTCCTCGGTTCGGGTCCCTGTCAGCCTAGCCGCCCGGTGTCGGGGGAGGATCGCGCCTGGACCCAGGGCAGCAGCCACGCCGCGAGCAGCAGCACCACCGCGGATCCGACGAGCGCGCCGCCGAGCGTGTCGGTGGCCCAGTGCACCGACAGGAACGTCCGCGACAGCGCCATGGCGACGATCCACAGCCCGCCAGCCACCGCGGTCCAGACCCGCGGGAAGAGCACCCAGACGACGAGTGCGATGGTCGCGGCGTTGGCGGTGTGCCCTGACGGGAACGACCCGAAGTCGCTCGCGACGATCATGTCGTCGGGGCGCGCCCGCCCGAACAGGTGCTTGAGCAACTGCACACCGGCGGCGCTCGCCGCGAAGCAGAGCGCCGCGAACAGCGCGGACCGCCACCGTCGCGCGAGCAGGAACGCGACGATCACGAGCAGCGGCACGAGGAGCACGGCGATCCAACCGCCTCCGATCGCGTTCAGCACGAGGGCGAAGTCGACCATGGCGTCGCCGCGGTGAGCCGAGACCAGCCCGTTCCACCAGCTGTCGAACCCGGGCGGCTCCCGATACCCGAACACGATGACCGCGCCCAGCACCACGGCCGCCGTGAGCAGGCCGGCGCCCCACCAGAGCAGCATCCGTCGTGTCATCGCCCCATTCTCCCGGACGGGCCCCGGGAGAATGCTCAGGGTGCGAGCATGCCGACCGTGCGCGGGCGCACGATCAGCCAGAGCGCCAGCACGCCGAGGACGGCGCAGCCGACCATCACGGAGGCCATCGTCGTCGCCGTCGTGCCCGCGCCGCGGGAGATCCAGCCGACGATGGGCGAGATGAGTCCCGCCACGCCGAAGTTGGTCGCGCCGATGACGGATGCCGCGGTGCCGGCGGCCTTTCCGTGCCGGTCGAGGGCCAGCACCTGGACGTTGGGGAACGTGAAGCCGCACGCGGTCATGAACACGAACAGCGGGATCATGGTGCCCCAGAGCCCGAGGCCGAGCTGATCGGTGACGATGATGGCCGTTCCCGCCGCCAGCAGCACCGCCGTCGACCAGGCCATCACCCACTGCGGACCGAATCGCGCGGCGAGACGCGAGGCGGTCTGCACCCCGGCGACCACGCCGAGCGAGTTCACGGCGAACAGCAGTCCGTACTGCTGGGCGTTGAGCCCGTGGGTCTGCTGGAACAGGAAGGGAGAGGCCGAGAGGTAGGAGAAGAGCCCGGAGAACGTCATCCCGCCGATGATGAGCACGCCGATGAAGACCCGGTCGCTGAACACCGAACGGTAGCGCTGCAGTGCCGTGGCACCTCCCCTGTCCTGTCGGCGGGCGACCGGGAGGGTCTCGGGGATGAGCACGACCGTCGAGACGAGCATCACGACGCCGTAGACCGCGAGCACCACGAAGATGCCCCGCCACGGCATGAGGGAGAGCAGCCACGACCCGATCAACGGCGCGGCCACCGGTGCGACGCCCGACACGAGGGCGAGACGCGACAGCATGACCACGAGCCTCTTGCCGCCGAACAGGTCGCGCACGATCGCCATGGCGACGACACCGCCCGCGGCCGCGCCGATGCCCATGAACACCCTGGCCACCGACAGGAGGGGAAGGGTGGGCGCGACGGCCGCGGCCACGCTGGCGAGCACGTGCAGTGCGGTCACGGCGATCAGCGGGACCCGGCGTCCGACCTTGTCGCTGAGGGGGCCGACCACGAGCTGCCCCACGGCGAAGCCGATCATCGTGCCGGTGAGCGTGAGCTGGATCGCCGCGGCCGTGGTGTCGAAGTCCTGCTCCAGCACCGGGAAGGCGGGCAGGTAGAGGTCGATCGTGAAGGGGCCGAGCGCGGTGAGGGCGCCGAGCAGCACGATGTAGAGGGCCCGACGTCCGTTGCCGATCGAGTCGCCGGGGTGCAGCATGATCGGCGCGGTGGCCGGATCGGAGCCGAGCGTGCGGATCGCGCCGGTGGATCCGGGGACGCGGATGCTGCCGGTGGCGGTGCGCTCGGCGGGCGCGCTCGTGGGGACGGGGTCGGTGCGGGGCGCGTCGGGCACGGTCGTCTTTCTCGGGGGGGGGATCTCGAATCGATTCGATCCGGGGACGTTCCATCGTACCGCCCCCGCCCCGCCTGTTCAGATCCGGTCTCGGTCCGGCCCGCGCCGGCCGGTCCGTCTCGTCTGCATGCCCAGGTTCCGTTCGCATGCCGGAGACGGCGGTCTCGGCATCCGGACGGAATCTCAGCCGACGGACCGGACGGACCGGACGGAGTCTGAGCCGATCGACCTGGATCAGCGGATGCGGTCGAGCCCCTGCTCGAGGTCGGCGATGAGGTCGGCGACGTCCTCGATGCCCACCGAGAGGCGCACGACGTTCTCCGGCACGGCGAGCGCGGTGCCGCGCACCGAGGCGTGCGTCATGTCCGGCGGGTAGCCGATCAGCGACTCCACTCCCCCGAGCGACTCGGCGAGCTGGAACAGCGACGTCGACTCGGCGAACGCCCGGGCGGCATCCGGACCCGCGGCGAGCGCGAGCGACAGCATCCCGCCGAACCCGCTCATCTGCCGTGCCGCGATCCCGTGACCGGGGTGCGAGGCGAGCCCGGGGTAGAACACGGTCTCGAACTCGGGACGGGCCGCGGCCCATTCCGCGATCGCCTGCGCGTTGGCCGAGTGCTGACGCACCCGCACGGCGAGCGTCTTGATGCCGCGCGTGGTGAGCCAGGCGTCGAGCGGTGCCGACACGGCGCCCACGGCGAACTGCTGGAACTTGATGGCGTCGAAGAACCGGTCGTCGCCGAAGACCACGGCACCGCCGAGCACGTCGGAGTGCCCGCCGAGGTACTTGGTCGTCGAGTGCACGACGAGGTCGGCGCCCAGCGCCAGAGGCTGCTGCAGGGCGGGCGAGGCGAACGTGTTGTCGACGACGAGCACGGCCCCCGCCACATGGGCGACCTCGGCGAGGAGGGCGATGTCGACGATCTTCAGCAGCGGGTTGCTGGGCGTCTCGACCCAGACGATCTTCGTCTCGGGCCGGATCGCCGCGCGCACCGCGTCGATGTCCGACAGCTCGACGGTCGTCGTGTCGATCCCCCACGGCGCGAGCACCGCCGTGAGCAGCCGATAGGTGCCGCCATAGACGTCGTTGCCGAGCACCACGTGATCGCCGGAGCGCAGGATGCCGCGCAGCAGGGCGTCTTCGGCGGCGAGCCCCGAGGCGAAGGACAGGGCTCCGGAACCGCCCTCGAGCGCCGCGAGCTGCACCTCCAGGGAGGAACGCGTCGGGTTGCCGGCGCGGTTGTACTCGTAGCCGTCGCGGAAGCCGCCGATACCGTCCTGTACGTGCGTCGAGGCCTGGTAGATCGGCGGGATGATCGACCCCGTGGTGGGATCGGGAGACTGCCCGGCGTGGATGGCTCGGGTGGCGAAGGCGTGATCCGACATGTGATTCAGACTACGTCGGCCTCCGCCACCCGGGCCCCTGTGTGACGGTGCGCGTCAGCCCTTGGTCGATCCGGCGAGCAGACCGCGCACGAAGTACCGCTGCAGCGAGAAGAACACGATCAACGGGATGATGATCGACACGAAGGCGCCCGCGGTGAGCAGGTACCAGTCGTTGCCGCGGGTGCCCGTGATCTCCGCCAGCAGCTTGGTGATCGGCGCCGCGGCCCCGTCGGCGAAGACGAGGGCCACGAGCAGGTCGTTCCACACCCAGAGGAACTGGAAGATCGCGACCGAGGCGATCGCCGGCATCGTCAGCGGCAGCACCACGCGGAAGAAGATCTGCCCGCGCGAGGCGCCGTCGACGCGGGCGGCCTCGATGATCTCGCCGGGGATCTCCGACATGAAGTTGTGCAGCAGGTAGATCGCCAGGGGCAGGGCGAACATGGTGTGGGCGATCCACACCTGCGCGTATCCCTGCGAGACGCCGAGGGGCTCCGTCACCTGCACGCCGAACAGGTTGATCCCCCGTGAGAACGAGCTGAGCAGCGGCACCAGCGCCATCTGGATCGGCACGATCTGCAGGGCGAACACGAAGATGAACAGGGCGTTGCGACCCTTGAAGTCGATCCACGCGAAGGCGTATGCCGCCATCGACGCGATCATCAACGGGATCAGCGTCCCCGGAATGGTGATCGCGATCGAGTTGACG
Source organism: Microbacterium hydrocarbonoxydans (assembly GCA_040395495.1). GTDB lineage: Bacteria > Actinomycetota > Actinomycetes > Actinomycetales > Microbacteriaceae > Microbacterium > Microbacterium hydrocarbonoxydans_D. The sequence continues at coordinate 4,994 of JBEBQG010000021.1, forward strand.
AACGACTCGAGGATCGTCAGCTGCGTGGTGCCCGACTGGAGCACCTGCACGTAGTTGTCGATCGTCACCTGCGGGTTCGCGAAGAACTCCCACCAGCCGCTGGACTGGATCTGGTCGCGCGGGCGGAACGAGGAGATGAACAGCCCGAGGGTCGGCAGCGTCCACAGGAACGCGATCACGATCGAGGCGATGGACGCCCAGGGACGGGAGAGCTTCTTGCGCGCTCGTCCCGCGGAGCCTTCCAGGCCTCCGCCGGTGGTGATCGCGCGAGTGCTCTGCGATTCGGTGGTCACGGCGCTCATCGCACCTCCCGCTGCTTCTTGATCTGGCGTGCGTTGTAGATGACGATCGGCAGCACCAGGATGAACAGGATGACCGAGAGCGCTGCGCTGCGCCCGGCCTCGAACTTGGAGAACTGCGTGTACATCTCGTTGGCCAGCACGCTGGTGCCGTAGTTTCCGGCGGTCATCGTGCGCACGATGTCGAAGACCTTCAGCGAGGCGATCGAGATCGTCGTGAGCACCACGATCAGCGCGGGCCGGATCGACGGCACGGTCACCGACCAGAAGCGCTCCCAGGCGTTGGCGCCGTCGAGCTCGGCCGCCTCCAGCAGCTCGGCCGGCACGCCCTTGATGGATGCCGACAGCACGACCATCGCGAAGCCGGTCTGCACCCAGATGAGCACCACGATGAGGAAGAGGTTGTTCCAGGGACCGTTGAGCAGCCACTGCTGCGGGGTGCCTCCGAACCAGACGAGGACCTGGTTGAGTAGGCCGATCTGCTTGAACTCGGCTCCGCGGTACTCGTACATGAACCGCCAGATGATGCCGGCGCCGACGAACGAGATCGCCATCGGCATGAACACGAGCACTTTGTAGATCTTCTCGCCGCGGGTGCGATCGATGAAGACGGCGTAGGCGAGGCCGACGAGCGTCGACACCGTCGGCACCAGCAGCACCCAGATGATCGAGTTGATCACCGAGGTGATGCCGTCGGACTGGGTGAAGATCCAGGTGTAGTTCGCGAAGCCGACGAACTCCTTGCCCGAGGAGTTCCAGAACGAGGAGTACATCGTCTGGATCGAAGGAAGGACGAGGCCGACGAGCAGCAGCAGCAGAGCCGGTGCCATGAACGCGACGAGCTGGATGAGGTAACCGGCGCCGTCGCGCGAGCGGTAGTCGAGGAAGAAGAAGATCGCGCCGACGACGACCGCCACCCCCATCGCCCAGTACCAGGAGTTGAAGAACCACATCACGGCCAGCGGGATGAGCAGGCACATCGCCAGTCGGATGCCGGTGTAGAGCGCTCCCCTGCGCGGAGCGATGTCCACGAGGAGCAGGATGACGGCGACGACCACCGCGAAAGCGATGACGACGGCGACGGCCTGCAGGACCGGCGGGAGCGAGCCGATCCAACGGAAGAAGTCTGTTGCGGTCACGGAATCCCCTTCATGACGCAGAGCGGATCGAAGGCCCGCGCGACGGTGCGTGAGCCCGGGAGAAGGAGGGCCGCCCCGCAGGGCGGCCCTCCTCGCCGATCAGCTCGAGGGCCAAGCGGTCTGGATCTGCGGAAGCACCTCGTCGGTGGGCGTCCCGTTGATCCAGGCGACCATGCCCTTCCAGAACGAACCGGAGCCGACGGCGCCAGGCATCAGGTCGCTGGCGTCGAAGCGGAAGGTGGTGTCCGGGTCCTGGAGGATCTTGATGGTCTCCTGCAGGATCGGGTCCTTCGCGTTGGCCGGGTCGAGTCCGTTGTTGGCGCTCGTGACGCCGCCGAGGCTGACGCGCTTGTTCGCCCACTCCGGGCTGGACAGGTACTCGAGCACCTTCTGCGTCGACTCGGAGTCGCTGAACGCGCCCACGATCTCGCCGCCGCCGGTGACCGTCGTCTCGCCGACCTTCTCGCCCGGGAGCATGAACGCCCACACGTCGCCGTCCTCGGCGATCTTCGTGCCCTCGGGGTAGAAGCCCGAGAGGAACGAGGCCTGGTGCGTCAGGGCGCACGAGCCGTCCGCGACCTTCGGGGCGACATCGCCGAAGGCGGTGGAGTTGATCGAGCGCACGTCACCGAATCCGGCGTTGACGTAGCTCGGGTTCAGCAGGATCTGACCGACCGAGTCGAACGCCTTCTTGATCTCCGGGTCGGTGAACTTCACGTCGCCCGCGACCCACTTCTCGTAGACGTCGGTGCCCGACTGGCGCAGCACGTAGTCCTCGATCCAGTCGGTGCCGGGCCAGCCGGTGGCCGTGCCGGACTCGAAGCCCGCGCACCACGGCGCGGTGCCGGTCTTGGACTGGATGGTCGCCGTGAGGGTGTTGAGCTCGTCGAGCGTGGTCGGGACCTCGACGCCCCACTCCTTGAACTTGGCCGGCGAGTACCAGATCCAGCCCTTGACGCTGGCCATCAGCGGAGCACCGTAGAAGGTGCCGTCGACCGTGCCGTAGTTGACCCAGTCCTTGGTCCAGTACTTCTCGGCGTTGCTCTTCACCGCGTCGGGAGCGGGCTTGAGGAAGTCGCGCGAGGCGAAGTCCGCGAACAGCCCCGGCTGCGGGAAGATCGCGATGTCGGGCGGGTTGCCGCCCTGGGCTCGGGTGCCGAGCTGCGTCTCGAAGTCCTGGCTTCCCTCGTACTTGATGGTGATGCCGTTCTCCTTGGACCAGTCGGCCCAGGTCTCCTGGAGGAGCTTCGCCTCGTCGTCGACGATCGTGCCGTAGATGGTCACGGTCTTGTTGTCGCTGGACCCTCCGCCGCCACCTCCGCTCGGTGCGCCTGGAGCTCCGCAACCTGCGAGGGCGATGCCCGCAACCCCGAGCAGGGCGAGCGGGACGAGTCGCCGGGAACGCTGTGACAGACCCATGTGGTTTCTCCTCTTCGAGTACTGGGCCCCAGATCGGACGACGCCCCTCAGCGGCGCGATCGGGAACCGATTCCACGCCAACCTACCGGCGCGGCTCACCCCGGCACAATGGGGAACGGTCACAAGCTCGCAACCTTTGAGGGCGATCGGGTGCGGCCTGTGGGAGCGCTCCCTCGAATCGACTGTGGAACCGGTTCCCTTCTGGCGCTCGACGCACTACGCTGTCATCTGCGCTGCGCGCGACGACGGTGCGGCGGAGAGGTGGTCGAGGAGGACCGATGAGCACGATCGCCGATGTCGCGGCCCGTGCGGGCGTGTCCAAGGCGACCGCCAGCAGGGCGCTCAGCGGGCGCGGGTACGTCTCCGAGGAGACCCGACGCAGGGTGGCGGATGCGGCATCCGCACTCTCCTATGTCGCGCACTCGTCTGCGACCAGTCTCGCCACGGGACGCACGCAGACCGTGGGAGTGATCATGCCCGCCGTCGACCGCTGGTTCTTCTCCGAACTGCTCGCAGGCATCCAGGAGGCGTTGTTCTCGCTCGACTACGAGTTGGCCCTCTACGGGCTCCGTCAGGGCACGGCCACCCGCGAGCGTCTCTTCGACACCGTGCTCCCCCGCCGACGGTTCGACGGGATCATCGCGGTGGGCCTCCAGCCCAGCGCGCACGAGCTGGAGCGCCTCCAGCGATCGGGCCTGCCCCTGATCAGCGTCGGCCCTTACAGCGAGGGGTCGAGCGCCGTGTCGATCGACGACGTCGCCGCGGCACGGATCGCGACCGAGCATCTGATCGACCTCGGCCACGCGGACATCGCCTTCGTCGGGGGCTCTTTCGACGCCTCCGCCCTGAGCTTCGGCGACGCGAGGCGGGTCGAGGGCTACCGGGAGGCGCTGCGGGCAGCCGGGCTCGCCGACTCCGCGCGGATCGCCGCGGCCCCGCCCACCATGCCGGGGGGCTACGACGCCGCCGTCGAGATGCTCGGCGACCGGAGGCAGCGGCCGACGGCCATCGTCGGGGTCTGCGACGAGACGGCCATCGGCGCGACGATCGCGGCGCGTCGCCTCGGCATCGCCGTGCCGACCGAACTCAGCATCGTCGGCATCGACGACCACGAGCACGCGCCCATGTTCTCCCTCACCACGATCCGCCAGTCTCCGCGCGAGCAGGGCCTCGAGGCCGTGCGGCTGCTCCGCGCCCGGATCGAACACCCGGACACCCCGATCGAGCGCGTGGTCGCGGCATCCGCCCTCGTCGTGCGCAACTCCACGGCGGTCCCTCGTCCGTGACCGGCCGGTCGCCGCGCGCGGGCCGTCCGGGAACGCACGAAGGCCCCGGGCTGAACCCGGGGCCTTCGTTCGATGCGTCGTGACGCGGTCGGGGCGGCGCGCAGCGCGCGACGCCCCTGACGGATTACTTGAGGGTAACCGTCGCGCCAGCCTCCTCGAGGGCAGCCTTGGCCTTCTCGGCGGTCTCCTTGTTCGCGCCCTCGAGCACGGCCTTGGGAGCGCCGTCGACGACACCCTTCGCCTCGCCGAGGCCGAGCGAGGTGAGCTCGCGGACGACCTTGATGACCTGGATCTTCTTGTCGCCGGCAGCCTCGAGGATGACGTCGAACGAGTCCTTCTCCTCCTCGGCCTCGGCAGCGCCGGCGCCGCCAGCGGCACCTGCGACGGCGACGGGGGCAGCAGCGGTGACGTCGAACTTCTCCTCGAACGCCTTCACGAACTCGCTGAGCTCGACGAGGGTGAGGCCAGCGAACTGCTCGAGCAGCTCTTCGGTGGTGAGCTTCGCCATGATTTATCTCCTAGATAGATGGGGTTTGTTGGTCGAGAACGCCGGACGCTTACGCGGCCTCAGCGGTCTCCAGCTTTTCGCGAAGAGCGTCGATGGTGGCGGCAGCCTTGCCCATCGTCGCCTTCATCATGCCCGCAGCCTTCGCCAGCAGAACCTCGCGGCTCTCGAGGGAGGCGTACTTGTTGACCTCGTCGGCGGTGAGGGCGTTGCCCTCGAAGATGCCGGCCTTGATCACGAGAAGCGGGTTGGCCTTGGCGAAGTCACGAAGAGCCTTGGCAGTGGCGACGAAGTCACCGTGCACGAACGCGACGGCCGACGGACCCTTGAGGTCGTCGTCCAGCGCGGTGATGCCGGCCTTGTTGGCGGCGATCTTGGTCAGCGTGTTCTTCACCACGGCGTACTCAGCGTCCTGACGGATGCTGTTGCGCAGCTCCTTGAGCTGGGCAACCGTCAGACCGCGGTACTCGGTCAGCAGAACGGCGTTCGAGTCCTCGAATGACTTCGTGAGCTCGGCGACCGATGCATCCTTCTGCGCCATGGTCACTCCTTGGTGTGTACGGGATGCCCCACGACGGTGGAGCACCGGCCTCGACCCCGTCCCCTGAAATGAAGAAGAGCTCCGGCGCAAGCGCACGGAGCTCTGAGAAGTTCGTGACACCTGCGCGGGCCCCTGCACTGCAGAGCTTCGATCTCATGTGCTGACGCACACGCGATGACCGGCGGTCTTCGGTTGCCCCCACTCTACCCCACCCGCATCCCTCCCCCCAAATCCCCTCTCCTCCCCCCTGTCTCCCTCTCCCCCCTGTCTCCCTCTCCCCCGCGTCTCCCTCTCCCCCCTCTCTCCCTCTCCCGCTCGCCGAGACCCCCGCTGAGCTACGACACCCCCTCTGAATCACGTGAATCAGAGGGGGTGTCGTAGTCCGGAGGGGGTTTCGGTTTGTGAGATGCATCCGGAGCGGGCTCTAACCGGGCGGACGGATGCCGAAAGCCCGAAGCCGCGCGGCGAAACGGTCGAGCGTGGCGAGGTGCACCGATCCCCATCGAACCAGACCCCATCCGGTGACTCCGCGGATCGCATCCTCCCGCGCCTTCTCCGCGAAGACAACCTCCTGCGGCGTACGGGATCCGCGCAGCTCGTCATCGAAGTACTTGCCGGTGCCGTCGAACTCACCGAAGGCGCGGGAGCGCCGGAAGCCGAAGTCGAGCCAGTAGTCCTCGCCCTCGGGACCGACGACGTGGACCTGGAGGTCGGGCTGCGCGTACCCCAGCGTTGCGAGCATCAGTCTGCTCACGCTCTCACCGGGCAGTTGCGCGCGTCCGTCGGCGAAAGCGATGATCCTTCGAGCCTGCCGGATGCCGCGGCTGTGGAGCCGGTCGGCACGCCGGGAGAGGCGATCGGTCCAATCCGCCGCAGCGTCGGCATCCTGCACATGCATCATGACCGCTTCGCTCCGCAGCGCGGCATCCGCAACCGAGATCGCCGCCTCCGGCGGGAGGGCGGATGCCACGTCGAGGACGGTGCGATCCATCGACGTGCAGCGGATGCCGTCGACCGCCGCGACATCCGTCAGCGGGACGTCGACATCGTGCCAGGCCACCCCCGCACGCGTGCGGCTGTGCCGGGCTCCGGCGATCGCGACATGGACCTTTCCCGGCGCGAGGCGGTACAGCGGCAACCCGTGAAGAACCGCGGCCGAGGCGCCGACGAAGACGGGACCGGGCGGGGCGGAGTTGAGATACGTCGCGACGACCTCCACCAGATGACGGCCCTCGTTCCACAGGTCGCGCCAGTCGTCCTCCGCGATGTAGCGACCCCGGCGCACGCGCCGGAGCAGCCCGTCGCGGACCATGCTCTCGATGTCGCGCTCGGTGCACCCTCGTGCGCGCAGATCGTCCCGGCTGCGGAGCAGGCTCAGCGCATCGGACACGTCGATGGTCCTCGGCATCCGTCGATCTTGCGACATGGAACAGCCCGATCGGCCCCTATCCACAGGTCTCGCCGCCTCCATCTCGAACGCTCCTGTTGTGCAGGAGATTTCGCCCGCGCCCCACTTCCTTCTTTCTCTCTTCTGCCCTCCCCCGCCGAGACCCCCACTGAGCTACGACACCCCCGCTGATTTACGTGATTCAGAGGGGGTGTCGTAACTGGGCGGGGGTCTCGGCACGAAGGGAGAAGGGCAGAGAGGGCGGGAGGGGGCGGCGTGTGCGGGCGGGAGGGTCGGATGCCGGGGTTAGGGTCGAAGGGTGACCCCGGAACTCCAAGCGCGCATCGTCGCCGACTCACGTGACCGCGTCGCGTGGATGCGGGCGCGGTCGCGCGGGATCACCGCGACCGACGTCGCGGGACTCACCGGGGAGAAGTCGATCGCGCGCGCCGCCGACTCCAAGCTCGGCGGAGGTCCGCGTTTCGGCGGCAACGCCTATACCGACCACGGCCGCCGCCGCGAGCCCGAGATCGCCGCGTGGGTCGCCGCGACCCACGGCATCCTCCCGTCGTCGGCCCTGTTCCGCGCCGAGGTCGAGCACCGCCACCTCGCCACTCCCGACGGCATCGCCGTCGACGCAGACGGGCGCATCCGGCTCGCCGAGATCAAGACGACGAACAAGCCGTTCCGCGGCATCCCCCGCACCTACCTGCGTCAGGTGTGGTGGCAGCAGCACGTTCTCGGCGCCGAGCGCACCCTGTTCGTGTGGGAGGAGCACGTCGACTTCTCCCCCGTGCACGACGAGCCCAAGTGCGTCTGGATCGACCGCGACGAGCGCGAGATCGGCAAGCTCGTCTCGCTCGCGACCGACCTCATCGACGAGCTCTACCGGCGCACCACCGGCAACCAGGCCCCGGCGCGCATGATCGACGCCGTCACCAGCCGTCGCGACCAGCTCCGCGAACGCGACGCCTACCGGGCTCTCGCGCTCGCCGACTGAGCCGTCGGGGCGACGCGAGACCGCACGTCGATCAGCACCTCGGGGCGACGCGAGACCGCACGTCGATCAGCACCTCGGGGCGACGCGAGACCGCACGTCGATCAGCGCCTCGGTGCGACGCGAGACCGCCCGGGTCAGCACCTCGGGGCGACGCGAGACCGCCCTCGATCAGTAGCTCGGGGCCGTGGTGACGGAGCACTTGTTGTTGATGCTCAGCGCGCCGAACTCCGCGTTGGCGACGAGCCAATCCGACCTCCAGCGCGTGTCGGGAACCGGTGCGGGCGTCGCGGGCCCCGGGTAGACGAGTCGGATGCCGATGGTCTTCTTGCCTCCGAGGAGGTTCGCGAGGAGAGTCCCGCTGATGGTCGTCACGTAGCCGTCGCCCGATGCCGTGGTCGACACGTTGCTGAGCAGGTTGCTGAGGATCGGCTCGAGCAACCCCTGATTCACGATCTGCCCGTACTCGGCGTTCGCCACCGTGAAGCCCGCCGCCGCAGCCCCGGGCGGCAGCTTCCACCAGATCTTCACCTCGGGCGCCAGGTTCAGCAGTCCCGTCGCCGTGCAGGCGGGAGTGGCGTTCGGCAGCACCTCCGGCACGTCGAGCGCCGACACGGCCGACGCCGCGGCGACCTCCTGGTCCGCCCACGGGGCCGCCTCGGTCTGCTCGGGCGGAGGCATCAGCCCGACCGCGAGCAGCCCGGCGAGGCCGAGCACGCCCGCCAGCATCCGTCCTCCCGCTCGCTTCACGACCCCTCCTCCCCCTCGTCGTCGCGCCCGCGCCGCCGCCGCACGAGCGTCATCACGAGCCCGAGCAGCACGAGCACCGCACCACCGCCGAGGATCCACGGCACCACCGGCGACATCCCCGTGGTCGCGAGACCCCCGCCCGCGCCGACGACCACGCTCTCGCTTTCGCCCCGAGCATGGAATCGGATGCTGGTCGACCCCTCGTGGGCACCGGGCTCGAGCACGACGCTCAGGCGCACGTGCGCGACATCCGTGTCGGCGATGCGCGTCAGATCGACCTCGACGCCGTCACGCGGCACCGCCCAGGCCGTGCGCAGTGTCTGCGCACCTCCCGGGCATCCGTCCGGCGTCCACTCCCGCAGGCAGAGGGCGACGTCGACCCGGAGCGGCGCATCCCCCGTGGCACTGACGCCGAGGGTGACCTGACCGGGGTCAGGTGCATCCGCGCTCACGGTCACGTCCCAGCGCACCGGCACACCGGTGGACAGCGCGGATGCCGCGTCCCAGTCCGCGACCGACACCAGCCGGAGCACCTGCCCCTGGATGACCTCCGTCGTCGGGGCAGCCCAGGCCGGTGACGCGACGCCGGCCGACACCAGCGCGACGACGATGCATGCGATGACCCGGGATCTCATGTGCGCCGGTCCCTCCGCAGCGCTCCGACGGCGGCCAGCTCGCCCGCGCCACCCCCACCGGAGCGGACCTCGGGACGGTGTCGCTCCTCGGGGGCGAGCGCCATGTCGCGGACGTCGTCGGACTCGCGCCGAGGCCAGAAGGCCCAGACCACCAGGAGGGAGGCTCCGACCGTGATGCCGCCGAGCACCCATGGGCTGCCGAACCACACGATGACGTAGGCGAGGTTCGGCAGCGATCCGCGCACGATCCGCACGTCCGTCACGGTGTACGGCGCGGGGTCCTCGGCATCGTTCGCGTCTCCCTTCATCGTGATCACGCGCTCCGCGTCGGTGGCTCCCCCGCGCACGCTCGTGACACGGTGCGTGATGGGCAGGGCGTCGGGTCTCGCGACGGTGACGACGTCGCCGACCACGATCTCCTCGGCCGGGATGCGCTGCACGAGCGCCACCGATCCGGCGGGGATGGTGGGCGTCATGGAGCCCGTCTTGAACATGATGAGCGAGTAGCCGCCGGCGAAGGCCATGATCACCAGGGCGATGCAGATCACGCCGCCGAGCGCCGCGAGGGTGAGCAGCGTCTCCCGCAGGCCGCGACCGGTGGCCCTGACCCCGCGCGTGAAGGTGTTCATGACGGCTCAGCTCGTGGATCCCGTGAAGGTCCAGGTCGGCTTCAGCGAACCGCCCTGCGCGGACGGCGTCGCGGTGTCAGGCAGCTTCAGGATCATGCAATAGGTGACGATGTTCGTCGCCGTCCCCGCCTGATCCACCGTGAGCGTCACCGGAGCGAGCGCCGGGAGGTTCTGGATGCCGGTGACCGTCACGTCGGCGACCGTCGCCGTCGTGCACGCGTCCGCTGCGGCCTGCGCGCCCGAGACCGAGGAGGCGGTCACCTTGGCGCCGAGCGTCAGCGCACCCTGCAGCGCGAGGTCGGCCGGCGCCGTCACCGTGCCGTCCGCCGCGTTCTTGACAGAGACCGCCGTGAGGTTCACCGGTCCCCCGAGACTGCCTCCGGCCTTCACCTGGATCGCGACCGCCTTCGTCTGCCCCGGGTACATCAGGGCGGGATCGAGCGTCACCGTCAGGGTGTTGGTCGTCTGGTTCGCCGGGGTGAAGGCCGCGCTGCCGCCGACCCTGGACACGATCGAGAACGTCCCCGCCGCGACGGCGGATGTCGCGAGCTCCTGGTCCGTCCACGCCGCGAGTGTCGCGGCGGAGCCGATCCCGAGCACGAGCCCGCCCGCGAGCAGCGCCCGCACGCGCCGGAGCGCGCGCGAACGCCGCCGCGAGCGCCGCCTGTCACGGCGCGAGGACGTTACGGCTGCACCGAGGTCGCGTTCCACTGCCACGTGACCGACCCCGTGTCGCCCTGCTGGATGCCGGACGGACCGCTCGCCGCGGAGACCTTGATGCAGAGGTTGACGTCCGTGCCCGGAGTCATCGTGGTGGGCACGGCCGAGCCCGCACCGAAGGCTGTGGCGTTGCAGCCGAACGTCGCACCCGTCGAGACGACCGAGTAGGTGAGCTTGCTGCCGGTGGCGAACGAGCCCGTGCCGACGGGGGCGACCGAGGCGAGCGTCGCGTTGTACGTGCCGGTGAGCCGCAGCGCATAGGGCGCGTAGACGTCCTCTCCCGGGCTGAGGTTGGTCGGGTTCAGCTGGAAGCTGAGCGATGCCGCCGCGCCCGCCGTCGCATGATCGGTGAAGTCCGTGCCGTTCGACGAGCCCGTGAACGCGAACGAGCCGGCCGTGAACGTGCTGTTCGCGAACTCGGAGTCGTTCCACGCCGCCAGCGTGATCGCCGCGCCGACGCCGAGCACGAGCCCGCCGGCCAGCACCGCGCGCACCTTGCGCTGAGTTGCATTCATTGCCATGAGATTCCCCCTCAGGAATTCCAGTATTCCGGTTGTGTTCCCAGCCGACGGTCGGATGAGTGATCGACCACCCCCCAGTGGTCGGCATCCGCCGTTCTCCACATCCTCCCGGCCAGGACGGCGCCGCACAAGGACTTTGTGGATATCGATATATCTGCATATCTCTGCGACACCTCAACGGGTGACAGACAGGCGGACGCCGCCTACGGCCTGCCGCATTAGTTGACGAACATCAACCATCGGCGTATAGTTGACGAAGTTCAACTATCTTCTGTGCGCGCCAACGCTGTCGCGGCATCACCTCGACACGCGAAAGGCTCCGCATGACCACGGACTCCCCCGCCGGAATGACGCATCGCCAGGTGCTCGAAGCCCTCACCGGGCTCCTCCTCGGCATGTTCGTCTCGATGATCGCCGGCACGGTGGTCTCCACCTCGATGCCCGTGATCGTGCACGACCTCGGCGGCGACCAGGCCGCCTACACCTGGGTCATCACCTCCACCCTGCTCACCACGGCGATCTCGACCCCGATCTGGGGCAAGCTCGCCGACCTGTTCAACCGCAAGCTGCTCATCCAGATCGCCCTGGTGATCTTCGTGCTCGCCACCGCAGCCGCCGGCTTCGCACAGGACACGAACATGCTCATCGCCTTCCGGGCGGTGCAGGGTCTCGGCGCCGGCGGGCTCGCGGCACTCAGCCAGGTGATCATGGCCGACATCATCAGCCCGCGCGAGCGCGGCCGCTACATGGGCCTGTTCGGCGCCGTGATGGCGGTCGCCACGGTCGGCGGGCCGCTCCTCGGAGGATGGATCACCGACAGCATCAACTGGCGCTGGAACTTCTTCGTCGCCCTGCCGTTCGCCGTCGCAGCGCTGATCATCCTGCAGAAGACCCTGCGCATCTCGACCGAGCGCACCCGCAAGGTGTCGATCGACTACCTCGGCATCGTGCTGCTCTCGGCCGCCGTGTCGCTGCTGCTCATCTGGGTCACCAACGCCGGCACCAACTTCGACTGGTGGGGTGTCGAGACCGCCCTCATGGTCGGCGGCGCTCTCGTCGCGGCCATCGCCTTCATCGTCGTCGAGCTCAAGGTGCGCGAGCCGCTCATCCCGCTCTCGCTGTTCCGCGGCCGCACCTTCACCCTGTCGGTGCTCGCGTCGATCTCGATCGGCGTCGCGATGTTCGGCACCTCGGTCTACCTCGCGCAGTACATGCAGCTCTCCCGCGGCGCCTCCCCGACCGAGGCGGGTCTGATGACGCTGCCGATGATGGCCGGCCTGCTCATCTCCTCGATGCTGATCGGCCAGCTGGTCACCCGCTACGGCAAGTGGAAGCCCTACCTGATCCTCGGCTCCGTGCTGCTGATCGCCGGCTCCGCGCTCCTGTCCACGCTGCACTACGACACCAACTTCGCCCTGGTCTCGGTCTACATGTTCCTCACCGGGGCGGGTGTCGGCATGACCATGCAGAACCTCGTGCTGATCGTGCAGAACGTCGCCAAGCCCAGCGAGATGGGCGTCGCGAGCTCGGGCGTCACCTTCTTCCGGAGTCTCGGCGGAACGATCGGCGTCTCCGTCATGGGCGCGCTGCTCGCGAACAAGATCACCGATCTGTTCTCCGCGGGCAAGGACGACCTGATGGCCGCGATCGCCAAGACCGGCGACAAGGCGCAGGAAGTGGCCGCGCAGCTGTCCAGCGGCACACTGCCCGAGGTGCGCCTGCTCCCGGAGCCCGTGCGGTCGCTGATCGAGGACTTCTACGCCCAGGCGATCTCGCACTCGTTCCTCATCGGCATCCCGCTGGCGGTGCTCAGCCTCGTCGCGATCCTGTTCCTCCCGAACAAGCCGTTGACGCGCATGACCACGAGCGAGCGGGCGAAGGCGGATGCCGCGGCCGGCGAGCACCACGCGGTCGAAGAGGCGGCCGACGTGGCCATCGCCGACGCCGAGGCTCTCGCGGGGGCTCCGACCGGTACAGTACAGGTCGTGTCCCACCGCACCGACAGCACCGCATCCGATGGCCGAGCCTGACATCTCCGACCCCCGAGAGGCGCGGGCCGTCGCGGTCCGCGCCCTCGAGGCGGAGTTCAGCGAGCTGATCACCCACTTCCGCCGTCTGATCCTCGAGAACGCCAACAGGGTGAGCCCCGGCATGCTCCCCGGCGCCTACAAGACCCTCACCACGATCGCCCGCTGCGAGCAGGTGACCGTCTCGACGCTCGCCGAGCGGATGATGACCGACAAGGGCCAGATCAGCCGGATGGTGCGCGAGCTCGAAGGCCTCGGCCTCGTCGAGCGCTCCCCCGACCCCGCCGACGGCCGCTCCTTCCTGCTGCGGCTCACGCCGTTCGGGCACGAGCGCCTCGCGGAGGCCCGCCTGCCCCAGGAGGGGCTGCTCATGACGACGCTCGCCGACTGGAGCGTCTCCGACATCGACAACCTCACGCACCTGCTGCACGCCCTCGCCTCCGGTGTGACGCCGGGCGACTAGCGCAGCACCCTCCGCGCCTCCGCGGCGATCTCGGCCGCGATGATGTCAAGCAGGGCGGAGCGCAGGTTCCACTGCTGCCAATAGAGCGCGACCCGCAGAGTCGGCCCGCCCAGAGGCACCAGTCCCTCCGACCGCTGCAGCACCGGCACCATCCCCCACCCCAGACCGAGTTCGACGGCCAGCGCGTAGTCGTGCGACGCGGGGACGTAGTGCCGCGGCACGCCGTGATGCGCCACGCCCCTCTCGCGCAGCCACTCGTGCTGCAGGGCGTCGCGTCGATCGAAGTCCACGAAGGGCGCACGCGTGAGGGCATCGGCCGTGACCCCGTCGGCGAACCACCGACGCGCGAACGCCGGCTCCGCCATCGCACGGTACTCCAGCACGCCGAGCGATGACACCGAGCATCCGGCCACCGGCTCGTTCTCACTCGTGACGGCCGCCATCACGGTGCCGGACTCCAACAGCCGGGCCGTGAAGTTCTGGTCGTCCCGGTGCAGATCGACGTCGATGTCGTGCACGGCCGAGAGGCGGGCCAGAGGCGGCAGGAACCAGGTGGCCATCGAGTCCGCGTTCACCGCGAGCGGGATGCTGATGCGCGAACCTCCCCCGTCGAGTCCCAGACCACTCAGCGCATCGTGCTCCAGCAGCGCCACCTGCCGGGCCAGGCGCACGACGGCCTCGCCCGCCTCGGTGAGCTGCACGGGCTTGCTGCGCACGACGAGCACGCGCCCCAGTTGCTGCTCCAGGCTCTTCAGTCGCTGACTCACCGCCGACGGGGTGATGCGCAGCCGCCGCGACGCCGCATCGAGGGTGCCCTCGTCGGCGACGGCGGCGACGGTGGCCGCGAGTTCCGGATCGATTCTCACCTAAGCCAGGCTAATGGAACACAAGGAATCTTCGCTGGTACTGCATCCGCGGCGACCGTAGCGTGGAACCATGCTCACCGTGCTCGCGGGTCTCGGACTCGGCCTCTCGCTCATCGTCGCCATCGGCGCGCAGAACGTCTTCGTGCTGCGCCAGGGCATCCGCCGCGAGCACGTGCTGGCCGTCGTCGTGATCTGCGCGCTCTCGGATGCCGTGCTCATCGTCGCCGGTGTCGCAGGACTCGGCTTCCTCGTCTCCGCGGCGCCCTGGCTCATCGTCGTGGCCCGCTGGGCGGGCGGGCTGTTCCTGCTCTGCTACGGCGTCCTGGCCGCGCGGCGGGCATGGCGGGGCGGCGAGCAGCTGCGCGTCGACGGGCCCGATGCGCCTGCATCCTCCTCGTCCGGTGCCGGCGGGACAGCGACCGCCACCGGTACCCGACTCGCCCCGGTGATCCTCACGACGCTCGCTCTCACCTGGCTCAACCCGCACGTGTACCTCGACACCGTGCTGATGCTGGGCTCGATCGCGGCGACGCACGGCGCCGAGCGATGGCTCTTCGCCGCGGGAGCGATCACGGCGAGCGTGCTGTGGTTCACCGCCCTGGGATTCGGCGCGCGCTACCTCGGCCGCTGGCTCCGCACCGAGCGGTCATGGCGTGTCCTCGACGCGCTGATCGCCGTCGTGATGATCACCCTCGCCGTTTCGCTCGTGATTCCCGTCTTCGCCGCCTGATCCCGCGGCTCAGGCCCCGTCCATCGGGCGGAGGATCCGCGTGAGGAAGCGCTGCGTGCGCTCCTCGCGCGGCGCACCGAAGATCTCGCCCGGAGGGCCCTCCTCGACCACCACGCCCCCGTCGAGGAAGAGCACGTGGTCGGCGGCCTCCCGCGCGAAGCTCAGCTCGTGCGTGACGACCACCATGCTCCACCCCTCGTCCGCCAGCTCTTTGATGACCAACAGCACCTCGCCGACGAGCTCGGGGTCGAGCGCGCTGGTGGGCTCGTCGAAGAGCAGCAGGTCCGGCCGGAGCGCGAGTGCCCTGACGATGCCGACCCGCTGCTGCTGGCCTCCGGAGAGCTGATGCGGCCGCGAGTCCTCACGCCCGCCGAGCCCCACGCGGTCGAGAAGCGCCTTCGCCTCGGCGACCACCTCGTTCTTGGGCCTGCCCTGCACGCGCCACGGCCCCTCGATCACGTTCTCGAGCACCGTGAGGTGCGGGAACAGGTTGTGGTGCTGGAAGACCATGGCCGAGCGGTCACGCAGCGCGAAGCGCGCACGGGGTGGCACCCGGTGCGCGAAGTCGATCTCGGGGCCGCCGTCGACCGCCACCACCCCGGCATCCGGCCGCTCCAGCCCGTTCAGCGACCGCAGCACAGTCGTCTTGCCGGAGCCGCTCGGCCCGATCAGCACGACCACCTCGCCGCGGTGCAGCGTGAGGTCGACACCGCGCAGCACCTCGTTGTCTCCGAAGCGCTTGTGCAGGCCGCTCGCGGTCAGCAGGGGTGCGGAACCATCAGTGCGCGACACGACGATCGAGCCTCCTCTCGAGCGCGCTCTGACCGAAGGAGAGCACGAGGCAGAACACCCAGTACACCAGCGCGGCGGCCAGATAGACCACCATCACCTGGTACGACGTGGCGGCGATCTGCTGCGTCACGCGGAACAGCTCGGTGACGAGGATCGTCGAGGTCAACGAGGTGTCCTTGACCAGGGAGATGAACGTGTTGGAGAGCGGCGGCACCGACACCCTGGCCGCCTGCGGCAGGATGATGCGGGTGAGGGTGCGCGTGCGGTTCATGCCCACCGTGTAGGCGGCCTCCCACTGCCCCTGCGGCACCGACAGGATCGCCGCCCGCACGACCTCCGCCCCGTAGCCGCCCACGTTGAGCGAGAGGGCGATGATCGCGCTCGGCCACGGGTCGATGGTCACGCCGATCGCCGGCATCCCGTAGAAGATCACGAACAGCTGCACGAGCAGCGGGGTGCCGCGGATCACGGAGATGTAGAACCTCGCCACCGACGAGACCACCGGGTTCACGGAGATCCGCATGAGCGCGATGCCCACCGCGAGGACGAGGCCGAGCGCGAAGGAGATCAGCGCGAGCGGGATGGTGCCCAGCAGCCCCGCCAGCGCGATCGGGCCGAGCGAGCCGAGGAAGAGCTGCCAGACGTCCATCGAGGGTTATTCGGTGACGTCTTCGCCGAAGTACTTCTTGCTGATCTCCGCGAGCGTGCCGTCGGCGCGAAGCTCCTCGAGCGCACCGTCGACGGCCGTGACGAGCGCATCCTTGCCCTTGGCGAACGCGAACGCCTGCTTACCGGCGTCCTTCGTCTCCGCGGCGATCTTGAGACCCGTGGGGCCGTCGGTCTTCTCGTAGTCGAGGAAGGTGAGCTTGTCGTTGACGGTCGCGTCGACGCGGCCCTGGCGGAGCAGGGCGACCGCCTGCGCCCACCCCTCGACCGACTCCACCTTGGCGCCGGAGTCGGTGGCGAGCTGGTACCAGTTGCTGGTGAGCGACTGCGCCGTGGTCTTGCCCTTGAGGTCGTCGAACGAGCTGATCGAGTCGTCGTCATCCTTGACGACGATCACGCCGGGAGAGACCGTGTAGGGCGCGCTGAAGAGGTACTTCTTCTCACGCTCGTCGTTGATCGAGACCTGGTTGGCGATCACGTCGAACCGCTTGCCGTCCAGGCCGGCGAAGATCGCATCCCACTGGGTCTCCTGGAACTCCACCTTCAGGCCGAGCTTGTCGCCGACGGCCTGAATGATCTCGACGTCGTAGCCGGTGAGCGCGCCGGTGCCGCCGTCGGCGTGGAAGCTGAACGGGCGGTAGGTGCCCTCGGTGGCCACGGTGAGGGTGCCGTCCTTCACCAGGCCGAGGTCGGCGGATGCGCTGCTGCTCGACGAGGGCTCCGTGGCGGGGGCCGTGCCGCCGCTGCACGCGGTGAGGGCGGTGGCGGCGAGGACGAGTGCCGTGACGGCGAGCAGACGACGGGACATGGGCGGACCCTCCTGGGGTGTGCGGTGCGCGGATGCTGTGACGCGCGTGATCGGGAGAGTAACACCCTATGCACCGTCGGCTGATATGTCGCCGCGCGTGACGTTCCGTGTCATCCTCTCGGCAGGAGGAGGGGCCGAGACGCAGAAGAGCCCCCGCCGCGAGGCGAGGGCTCTTCGAGAGCGGGTCAGGCTCAGATGGCGTTGACGTCCAGCGGGATGCCGGGGCCGAACGTGGTCGACACGGCGCCCTTCTGGATGTAACGGCCCTTCGAGCTGGACGGCTTGAGGCGGACGATCTCCTCGAGCGCGGCCTTCAGGTTCTCGTCGAGCTGCTCGGCCGAGAACGAGGCCTTGCCCACGACGAAGTGCACGTTGGCGTGCTTGTCGACGCGGAACTCGATCTTTCCGCCCTTGATCTCCTCGACGGCCTTGGCCGTGTTCGGGGTCACGGTGCCGGTCTTCGGGTTCGGCATCAGGCCGCGGGGGCCGAGCACCTTGCCGAGACGACCGACCTGGCCCATGAGCTCCGGGGTGGAGACGGCCGCGTCGAACGCGGTCCAGCCGCCGGCGACCTTCTCGATGAGCTCGGCGCCGCCGACCTCGTCAGCGCCTGCGGCGATCGCGGCCTCGGCCGCGGGGCCGGTGGCGAACACGATGACGCGGGCGGTCTTGCCGGTGCCGTGGGGCAGGATGACGGTGCCGCGCACCATCTGGTCGGCCTTGCGGGGGTCGACCGAGAGCTTCAGCGCGACCTCGACGGTCGCGTCGAACTTCGCGGAGCCCGTCTCCTTGGCCAGTGCGACGGCCTCGGTGGGGGTGTAGAAACGGTCTGCCTCGATCTTCTCGGCGGCAGCGCGGTAAGCCTTGGACTTGGTAGCCATTGTTATCTCCCTCAGCCCTCGACCGTGATGCCCATGGAACGGGCGGTTCCGGCGATGATCTTGGACGCGGCGTCGATGTCGTTCGCGTTCAGGTCGGCCTGCTTCTGCTCGGCGATCTGACGGACCTGCTCGGCGCTGATCTTCGCGACCTTGACGGTGTGCGGCGTGGAGGAGCCCTTCTGGACGCCTGCGGCCTTCTTGATGAGCTCTGCAGCCGGCGGGGTCTTCAGGATGAACGTGAAGCTGCGGTCCTCGTAGACCGTGATCTCCACGGGGATGACGTTGCCGCGCTGCGACTCGGTCGCCGCGTTGTACGCCTTGCAGAACTCCATGATGTTGACGCCGTGCTGACCGAGCGCAGGGCCGATCGGCGGCGCCGGGTTGGCTGCACCGGCGTTGATCTGAAGCTTGATCAGGCCGGTCACCTTCTTCTTGGGTGCCATGTCTTCTTCCTTTCGTCGAACGGATGCCGGTTGCATCCGCTCTCCCACGGATCCGGCTTCTCCGGCCCGCGGTCGTCCGCGCACGCCGAAGGCGCACACAAACCATAAGAGTCTACCCGATCGGCGACGCTTCCGGGAACGTCGCCGGCCGCTGATAGCGTGTGCCCGCCACCACACAGGAAGAGGAATCCACGAATGGGTCTGTTCAGCCGCCGCAAGAAGCCCGTCGAGCCCGTACCGAACGCACGTCAGGAGTGGAAGGACGAGATCCCCTGGGGAACCCCCTACGGCGGGCGGGAGCTCGGCCTGCCCGCGCCCCTGGAGGTCGCCTCCGCCCCCGCGCTCGCGCAATGGTTCGTCGACGTGTTCGCCGATGAGGACGACGTCACTCTCGACTACTCGCTGAAGAGCCTGGAAGACGTCGACAGCATCCTCGCCGAGTTCGTGGAGCGCGGCAGCGAGCGCACCGCCGAGGTCACCGCCTGCGCAGGCTTCTATGCGGGCGAGGTGTTCGTCCGCAACTTCGGGTTCCGCTGGAAGGGCCCCGAGGAGAACCCGCTGCGCGAGATGTACGACACTCCTCCTGCTCTCGCGTTCTCGATCGCGGCCCCCGGCACGGACGGGAACACGTTCATCGTCAATAAGGCGTTCAAGCGGGTCGAGAACGGCGAGGAGGACAGCCTGGCGTTCTTCGCGACGGCCGTGCTCGCGGACGTGCGCGGCGCGACTCCGCCCGCCGCCTCCTGAGCATCCTCCGGACATACGAAGAAGCGGCCACCCGGAGGGGCGGCCGCTTCTTCGTGAATCCGGATGTCAGATCATCTTGGTGACCTGGTCGAACGACAGCTCGACCGGGGTCTCGCGCTCGAAGAGGGAGACGAGCACCGTGAGCTTGCCGCTCTCGGGCTTGATCTCGCTGATCGAACCGGGCAGACCCGCGAACGAGCCCTCCTTGATCGTGATGGTCTCGCCGA
>JBEBQG010000022.1:0-23611 GCA_040395495.1 Microbacterium hydrocarbonoxydans
CGCTCCCCCGACCCAGTCATCACAACCAGGCCCGAAGGGCAACTTCTCTATCTTAGCCATCCCGACCCGCTTGTCAAATCGACGCGCCCGGCGGATCTGAGATCCGCTGCGCAGCCGAAGACAGCCGCAGAAGGGGTGGATCTCCCATCCTAGACGCAGGCGTCTGTTCTCACAAGTGAGAGGATCGGGAGGTGGTTCTCCACTTGAGGGGGGTGAGGCTCTCGGCCTCTCCGCTTCCCTGTGGGGCGAACAAGTAATAAGTTACGTGGATTCCGGGGATCTGGCAAATCGAGCCGTCACCCCCGGGCGTGTCGTCGCCTCTCCGCCACCGGGTTCTCCCAGACCAGGGGGTGAATCACAGGGCTGATCCGGCAGAGCTCGCGACGAGTAGCATCGCACCATGTCCGTCACCGCAGGCGCTTCCCCCTCTCGTGCTCTCCTCGCCCGGGTGCAGACGGAGCTCGGCGTCGACATCGTTCAGGGCGTCGATGGCGGCGCGCCCGACGTGCCGCTCCCCTCCCGTCTCGCTGTCTCCGACCTCGCATGGGCGAGCGTCCGCGCGGCCTGCCTGACCGCCGGTATCGAGTCGCTCCCCGATCCCGAACGGATCGCCCTCGCCTATCGCAGCGATCGCGTGCTCACCGTCGACGGCGTCGCCCCCTCCGTCTGGTCCGACTACTCCGGGTTCTGGCGCACGGCCGACGGATGGGTCAGGACGCACGGGAACTACCCCCACCATGCGCAGGCACTGTGCCGGGCCTTCGATGTGGGCGATGACCCGATCCGCCTCGCGGCCGCACTCCGGGAACGTCGATCGGCGGATGCCGTCGAACTGGTCACCGAGGCCGGCGGCCTGGCGGTGCACGTGCGGGAGGAGGAGCCCGCGATCGACGAGGCGCTCCGTGGCACCGCTCTGCTCGACGTCCGGCGCGTGTCGGAGTCGCAGCCGTCCGGCACCGCCGCGGGCGACCGCCCGCTCGACGGCGTCCGGGTGCTCGATCTCACCCGGGTGATCGCCGGCCCC
The DNA here is from genome assembly GCA_040395495.1 of Microbacterium hydrocarbonoxydans. Classification (GTDB taxonomy): domain Bacteria; phylum Actinomycetota; class Actinomycetes; order Actinomycetales; family Microbacteriaceae; genus Microbacterium; species Microbacterium hydrocarbonoxydans_D. The sequence continues at coordinate 1,025 of JBEBQG010000022.1, forward strand.
GTCTGCACCCGGACCCTCGCCGCGCTCGGCGCGGACGTGCTGCGCATCGACCCTCCCGGTCTTCCCGAACCCGAGTGGCAGCACCTCGACACCGGCCACGGCAAGAGGTCCGCCGTGCTCGATGCGCGCTCGTCCCGCATGCGCGCGCTCCTGGACGCCGCCGACGTCGTCGTGCTCGGCTACCGGCCCGCGGCGCTGGCGCGCCTCGGGCTCTCGCCCGAACGACTCGGCGAACAATATCCGGGGCTCGTCATCGCCCAGCTCAGCGCCTGGGGCGTCGATCAGCCGGACCGCGCGGGCTTCGACAGCCTCGTGCAGGCGGAGTCGGGCATCGCGCTCATCGAGTCCGCCGACGGCGATCGACCGGGCGCCCTCCCCGCTCAGGCTCTGGACCACAGCGCGGGCTACCTGCTCGCCGCGTCGGTGACCGCCCTCCTCGCCCGACGGCGCCGGGAGGGCGGGACGTGGATCGTGCGCACCTCGTTGCGCCGGATCGCGGCCGAGCTGCTCGGGATGCCCCGTTCCTCGACGCCGCCCGACGCCTTCGAGCCGGATGTCGCTCCCCATGTGGCGAGCTTCGCGGTCGGCGGACGTACCGTGACGACGGTGCGCCCTGTGCTACCCGGATACGAGTTCTCGACGCCGCATCCGTGGGGCGCCGATCAGCCGACCTGGTGATTCCGTCGGAACAGCGGAACGGACAGGCACAGAAGCAGGGTCAGTGCGCCCCAGACCGCGCACGCGGGAGGGAGCACGCGGTACGCCAGGTGCTGCACGGTGTACTCCTCGGTGAACGGACCGTACGCGAGCATGCCGAACACCCATGCGGTGACGAGGATCACCGGCAGCGACAACCACCACGCGATCACGACGCCGCCCGGCATCGACCGGTGCACGTCGGGACGCGCTGCGCTCCGACGGATCCGGAGCAGCGCCCACACCCCGATGATCACCAGTCCGAGCACGCTCGACCCGTACTGCAGCCACTTGTAGCCGGGCAACGGCCCCCACGTCTCGTCGAGAGCCGGCAGCAGGTCGACGCCGCCGCGTCCCTCGTGCGTGAACAGGTCCCACGCGATGTGCGACAGCACGCCGAGGATCAGCGACACCGCGAGCCAGACCGGGTACAGCCGTCCCTGCCCGCCACCGAGGGTCGACCGAGCGGCGGCCATACCGCCCTCCGACCAGTCCGACGGGAGCCGTCGTGCGAGGAACCCCGGCATCAGCTCGGGCACGGCCGGGCGCAGCACGACCCGCCACACCAGAAACAGCACGAGTGCGACGAGAGCGGTCCAGACCACGTTCACCGGCCCGTGCGTGAAGGCGTAGCTCAGCCCGGCTCCCCGCACGAACAACGGCAGATCAGGCGTCATGGCCCCGATCGCGATCGCCGCGGGGACGAGCGGCGTGCGCACGAAAGGCAGCGCGATGACCGCGTGACTCGGAGTGAACGGCATCCGACGGCGGAGGTCAGTCGAGGAACACGCCGGCGAGCGTCTTCTTGCCCCGGCGGAGCACGGACACGCCACCGGGGAGGCTCCCCTGCACCGTCGCCGTGTCGTCGTCGACGCGGGCGCCGTCGAGCGACACGCCGCCCTGGGAGATCGCGCGGCGCGCCTCCGACAGGCTCGACACGAGGCCGGTCTCCACGAGGGCCTCGACCACCGGGGTGCCGGCCGCGACCGTGGCGTTCGGCAGCTCCTCCAGCGCGGTGCGCAGCGTCGAGGCATCGAGCGCGGTCAGGTCGCCCTGCCCGAACAGCGCCTCGGATGCCGCGATCACGGCGCCGGCCGCCTCGATGCCGTGCACGGTGGCGACGACCTCGAGCGCGAGACGCTTCTGCGCCGCGCGACGGAAGGGCTCGGACTCCACGAGAGCCGCGTACTCCTCGATCTCCGCGCGGGACAGGAACGTGAACACCTTGAGGCGGTCGACCACGTCGGCGTCGGTCGTGCTGAGCCAGAACTGGTACATCCGGTAGGGGCTGCACATCTCGGCATCGAGCCAGATCGCGTTGCCCTCGCTCTTGCCGAACTTGGTCCCGTCGCTGTTCGTGATCAGAGGCGTGCCGATCGCGTGCACCGATGCACCCTCGGCACGACGGATGAGGTCCGTGCCGCTGGTGAGGTTGCCCCACTGGTCGGATCCGCCGGTCTGCAGGACGCAGTCGTACTGCCGGTAGAGCTCGAGGTAGTCGAGCCCCTGCAGGATCTGGTAGCTGAACTCGGTGTAGCTGATGCCCTCGTCGGAGTTGAGGCGCGCGGCGACCGCGTCCTTCTTGAGCATGGTGCCGACGCGGTAGTGCTTGCCGATCTCGCGCAGGAAGTCGATGGCCGACATCGGCGCCGTCCAGTCGAGGTTGTTCACGATGCGCGCGGCGTTGTCGCCCTCGAAGCTGAGGTAGCGCTCGACCTGCGCCCGCAGGCGGCCGACCCACTCGGCGACGGTCTCCCGCGTGTTGAGCGTGCGCTCCGCCGTGGGACGGGGGTCGCCGACCAGACCGGTGGAGCCGCCGACGAGGCCGAGCGGCTTGTGGCCGGCGAGCTGGATGCGGCGCAGCGTGAGCAGCTGCACGAGGTTGCCCAGGTGCAGGCTCGGCGCCGTGGGGTCGAACCCGCAGTAATACGTGATGGGTTCTCCCGCGAGCAGGGCGCGCAGCGCCTCCTGGTCGGTGGACACGTGGACGAGGCCGCGCCACACGAGTTCGTCCCACACGTTCTCGAACGTGGGATCGATCGCTGGTGCCGCGGTCGTCAGAGCGGGAGTTGACACGCGCTCAAGGCTATCAGCGCGCGGCACCCGTGATTCGCGTCAGGAGTGCGCAGCCCACCAGACGAGGAATGCGGCGCCCAGCGCGATGACCCAGCTCACGAGGCTGCCGACGAGGAAGTACTCCGCCCGCGCCCCCGTCTCCCCGTCACGGGAGATCTCGGGGAAACGCACGATGCCCTTGGCCGCCAGCATCGCCGCGAGGATCGGATAGGCGGCGGCGAGGGTGAGGATCAGCACGAGCATCCGCTCCAGCGGACCGATCAGCCGACCGCCCTTGAACCCGCCGCGCGACGACGGCTTCGCGGTCTCCTCGTCGGACTCGGACCTCGCGGCGGTCTCGGCATCGCCTGCGTCGCCGTTCTCCGCGCCCCCCGAGGAGTGGTTCCCGGACTCTTCGCCGGTGTCGTTCTCGGCCTCTGCGGCGGACTCGGCCTCTGCGGCGGGGAGGAGCTCGACCGGCCGCCATGTGTGCTCTCCGTCGAGTGCGGCGCGCACCACGAGGTTCGCCGACTCGAGGAGGAAGACCCCCGCTCCCAGGGCGAGCACCGCGAGGTCGAAGGACACCTCCCCGAACGGGGATCGCAGACTCCACGCCTCGCCGATGAGTCCGGCGTCGGCCCGCCCGCCCAGCCAGACGACGGAGCCTACGCTGGCGAGCGCGAGCAGGACCGCCGGCCAGAAGCCCAGTGGCGCGGCGCGGCCGTCGGGCATGGACCAGATCCACAGTGCGCCGACGGCGAGCGCGACGAGCATGGGGATCAGCGCGTCGCTCACGCTGCCGAGGAGCAGCAGGATGACGGCGACGACGAGATACCCGATCCAGCGCCGCGGGGCGAACTGCCTGACGAGATCGACGGCCCCCACGGCCAGGAGCATGAAGCCGGCGACGATCATGCGTCCGCCCCCCGGATCGCGGCGACCCCTTCGAGGATCGCGGCCGCACCAGCGGTGCGCAGCGCCTTCGACACACTGGGCTGGGAGACGCCCTCGTCGGCCGCGAGCTCGTGTTGCGATCGTCCGATCAGGCGCCCGTACGTGAGTCGGCGCACGCGCTCGCTCATCGCGCCGACCAGTTCGTCTCGGACGAGGAGGTAGGCGTTCGATGCGGCGATCGTGCTCTCCATGACCTCATCCTGCCCCGGGGCTCCGACAATCCAGCTCCTCGTGCGCGGCACGGCGCGTCCTTCGCGGGCGTGCACGGTGTCGATCGCGGCCCTGGCGGCATACCAGCCCGGCCCGTCGGCGAGCTCGCCGTGCACGGATTCGACCGCCCGCACCTCACCCACCCCTATCCCGAAGCGGAACGCGATGCCGTCGGGGAGTCGCAGCTGGATCATCAGGAGGGAGACCAGGGCGTCTGCCAGATCGTCGTAGACGCCCTGCTGCTCGTCGCCTACTGTGGGCCTCAGCGGCGTGGCCGCCAGCGGGAGGTCCGTCTCGACGTGTGCGATGGTGTCGTCGAGGATCTTCTGCGCTGCCGTGCGATCGTCGAGGGCGCGGGACCCCACGATGTCGGCGAGCACGGCGATGACCATGTGATAACCGTACCACGAATATTCTTGGCATATGCCTGATTTGGTTATATTCTGACGACATGCCCTCCACACACACCATCCCCTGGTCCGACGGCTCCTGGACCACGCCGCCGGCCTCCGCACGCCTGGACGACGGCGCTCTCACCGCGACGGCCGTCGAAGGCAGCGACGCCTGGCGCCGCACGGCCTACGGGTTCGTGCACGACAGCGAGCACGCCCTGCTCTCCCCCCTCGCCGTCGGCGAGGCCATGGAGGTCTCCTTCCGCGCGCCATGGGACGGGCAGTTCGATCAGGCCGGCGTCTTCGTCCGCACCGACGACGAGCACTGGATCAAGGCGGGGATCGAGTACGCCGACGGGCACCTCGGACTCGGCGCCGTCGTCACCGACATCCGCTCCGACTGGTCCGTCGGACACGTCGACGAGTGGCACGGACACGAGATCACCGTGCGCGTGAGCCGGTGGGCGGATGCCGTCATCGTCCGGGCCAGGGCGGACGACGGCGACTGGCGTCTCGTGCGCGTCGCGCCGTTCGACGGGGACGCCCCCGCATCCGCCGGCCCGTTCCTCGCCGCCCCGACCCGCCCTGGGCTCGTCGTGCGGTTCACCCGCTGGGAGGGATCGGCCGCCGACGAGGCGCTGCACTGATGCGCGTCCTCGTGTCGGGGACGCACGCGAGCGGCAAGAGCACCCTGATCGCCGACTTCTGCGCCCGTCATCCTGGCTACGACCATCTCGCCGACCCGTTCGAGCTCGACGAGGATGACGACCGGCCCGGGATCTCCCTGTTCGTCGCCCAGCTCGCCCGCAGCGCGCGACGGCTCGGCGACGGCCTCGGCGCGGATGTGATCGCGGAGCGCGGGCCGCTCGACTTCGTCGCGTACCTCGTGGCCTGGGAGGAGCTGGGTCGCGGCGACGTGCCCGACGATCTTCTCCGGCGCGCCAGGACCATGACGGCCGACGCCATGTCGGGCGTCGACCTCCTCGTGCTGCTGCCGCTGACCCCTGCGGACCGCATCTGGGTGCACGCGGAGGAGGACCTCGAGCTGCGCGCGGCGATGAACGACGCGCTGCTCGAGCTCGCCGACGACCCCGATCTGCTCGGTGCGGACACGCGGGTCGTGGAGATCGTCGGCGACAGGGACGCGCGTCTCATCGCGCTCGATGCCGCTGTGCTCGACGCCTCGGTTCTCGATGCCGCTGTCGCCGAGAACCCCGAGGCCTGACGGGTCAGAGTCCGAGGGCGTGCGCCGCGGCCTGGGCCCGCGCGACGAGCTCGGCGCGCTGCTCCGCCACCCGCACCGGGGCGGTGCCGCCGGCGCCGGTGCGCGACGCGACCGACCCCTCGATCGTCAGCACCTCGCGCACCTCGGGCGTGAGGTGCGGCGAGACGGAGAGCAGCAGCTCATCGGAGGCGTCCTCCAGGCCGATCCCCCGCTCTTCGCACGCGCGTACGAGCGCACCGGAGATCTCGTGGGCGTCACGGAAGGGCACCCGCCGCTTGACCAGCCACTCGGCGACGTCGGTCGCGAGCGAGAACCCCTGCGGGGCGAGAGCCGCCATGCGCTCGGTGTCGAACCGCAGGGTCGCGATCATGCCTGCGAACGCCGGCAGCACGACCTCGAGCGTCTGCACGGAGTCGAAGACGGGCTCCTTGTCCTCCTGCAGGTCACGGTTGTACGCGAGCGGGAGGCCCTTGAGCGTGGCCATCAGCCCGGAGAGATTGCCGATCAGACGGCCTGACTTGCCTCGGGCGAGCTCGGCGATGTCGGGGTTCTTCTTCTGCGGCATGATGCTCGACCCGGTCGAGTAGCTGTCGTGCAGGGTGACGAACCCGAACTCACGGGTGTTCCAGAGGATGATCTCCTCGGAGATCCGCGAGAGGTCGACGCCGGTCATCGCGGTGATGAACGCGAACTCCGCGACGACGTCGCGCGCGGCCGTGCCGTCGAGGGAGTTCTCCGCCGGGCGGTCGAGGCCCAGCTCCGTCGCGACGAGGGCGGGGTCGAGGCCGAGGGTGGACCCGGCCAGCGCTCCCCCGCCGTACGGCGAGACGCCGGCCCTGCGGCGCCAGTCGACGAGCCGCTCCAGCTCCCGCACCAGCGGCCAGCCGTGCGCCTGCAGGTGATGGGCGAGCAGCACCGGCTGCGCGTGCTGCAGGTGCGTGCGGCCGGGCAGGATCGCGTCGGGGTGGGCCTCGGCCTGGGCGACGAGCGCGTCGATCACCCGGAGGATGTCACGGGCGATCACACGGGCGTGGTCGATGAGGTACATCCGCACGAGCGTCGCGATCTGGTCGTTGCGGCTGCGTCCGGCGCGCAGGCGCCCGCCGAGCTCCGGCCCGAGCTCGGCGATCAGCGCCTGCTCGAGCGCGCCGTGCACGTCCTCGTCGGAGGGCTGCGGCACGATCGTCCCGTCTGCGACCTTGCGCGCGACGGCGTCCAGCCCTTCGTGCATGCGCACGGCCTCGTCGGCCTGGAGGTAGCCCGCGGCCTCGAGGGCGGTGGCGTGCGCGTGCGAACCGGCGATGTCGTAGGGCGCGAGGATCCAGTCGAAGTGGGTCGACCGGCTCAGCTCGGCGAGCTCCGGAGACGGCCCGCTCGCGAACCGCGCCCCCCAGAGCGCACCCTCGTTGGTTCCGGTGTGTTCCCCGCCCGCCATCACGCGACCTTCCCGTTCTTCTCGAGCAGCCACACCAGCAGCGCCTTCTGCGCGTGCAGGCGGTTCTCCGCCTCGTCCCACACCACGCTCTGCGGGCCGTCGATGACCTCGGAGTCGACCTCGTACCCGCGGTCGGCGGGGAGACAGTGGATGAAGATCGCGTCGGAGTCGGCGATCTGCATGGTCTCGGGGGTGACCTTGTAGCCGCCGAGGTCGCGGATGCGGGCGAGCTTCTCCTCCTCCTTGCCCATCGAGACCCAGGTGTCGGTCACGATGACGTCGGCGCCGGCCGCGGCCTCGATCGGGTCGGTGTAGAGCGTGATCGACCCGCCGGTCTCGGCGGCGCGGCGGTCGGCCGCCTCGACGACGTCGGCCCGCGGGGCGTAGTCGGCCGGCGAGGCGATGCGCACGTGCATGCCGGCGGTGACGCCGGCCAGGGCGTAGGAGTGCGCCATATTGCTCTGCCCGTCGCCGAAGAACGTCAGAGTGAGGCCCTTGAGATCCCCCTTGTGCTCGCGGATAGTGAGCAGGTCGGCGAGCAGCTGGCACGGGTGGAAGTCGTCGGAGAGCGCGTTCACGACCGGAACCCTGGTGCCCGCCGCCATCTCCTCGAGCCCCGCCTGCGCGTAGGTGCGCCAGACGATCGCCGCCACCTGGCGCTCGAGCACCCGCGCAGTGTCGGACGGGGTCTCCTTTCCGCCCAACTGGCTGTTGGCCGTGGAGATGATCAGCGGCGAGCCGCCCAGATCGGCGATACCCACCGCGAACGAGACGCGCGTGCGCGTCGAGGACTTGTCGAAGATCACCGCGACCGTCTGGGGTCCCGCCAGGGCCTTGTTGGCCCAGCGATCCTTCTTCAGCTCCAGCGCGAGGTCGAGGATCTCCGCCTGCTCGGCGGGGGTCAGGTCGTCGTCACGCAGCAGGTGGCGGGTCATGCGGGGGCCTTTCCGGAGTCGGTGAGGGTCGCCTGGACGGCGGCGAGGGAGGCGGTGAAGAGGTCGCGGAACTCGGCGATCTCGGCGTCGCCGATGGTGAGGGCCGGCGCGATGCGCACGGTCTCTGGATTGGCGGCGTTCACGATGAGGCCGCGCTCCTGCGCCGCCGCGACGACCTGGCCGGCCACGGGCGCCGACAGGCCGACGCCGATGAGGAGTCCGCGTCCGCGCACCCCGGCGATCAGCGGCGAGTCGATGCCCTCGATGACCTCGCGCAGCTCGGCACCGCGGCGTGCGGCGTTGTCGACGAGGTCGGCGCGCTCGATCTCGGCGAGCACGGCGTCGGCCACCGCGGTCGCGAGCGGGTTGCCGCCGAACGTCGAGCCGTGCGAGCCGGGCGTGAACAGGGCGCTCGCGGCGCCGTAGGTCACGAGCGCACCGATCGGGAAGCCGCCGCCGATGCCCTTGGCGAGGGTGATCGCGTCGGGGGTGATCCCCTCGTGGCTGAACCCGAACCAGGCGCCGGTGCGTCCTGCGCCGGTCTGGATCTCGTCGACGATGAGCAGGGCGCCGTGCGCGAGCGTGAGCGACCGCGCCGCGGCGAGGTACCCCTCCGGCAGCTCGACCACCCCGGCCTCGCCCTGGATGGGCTCGACGATGACGGCGGCCACGCGGTCGTCCATCGCGGCTTCGAGCGCCTCGATCGTCGCGGGGATGTGCTCGACGCCGCCGGGCATCGGCTCGAACGGCGCACGCATCGACGACTTCGCCGTCATGGCCAGCGAGCCCATGGTGCGGCCGTGGAAGCCGTTCTCCAGGGCGAGGATGCGGGGGCGCCCGGCCCCGCCGTGCAGGCGGGCGAGCTTGAACGCGGCCTCGTTGGCCTCCGCGCCGGAGTTCGAGAAGAACACCCTGCCGTCGATGCCGGCGCCGGCGAGGCGCTTCAGCCGCGCGGCGAGTGCGAGCTGCGGGGGCGTCGCGAAGTAGTTGGAGACGTGCGCGAGGGTCGCCGCCTGCGCGGAGACCGCCTCGACGAACACCGGATGCGCGTGCCCGAGCGAGGTCACGGCGATGCCGGCGAGGAAGTCCAGGTAGCGCGTGCCGTCGGCATCCCAGAGGGAGGAGCCCTCTCCGCGCACCAGCATCGCGAGGCGCGGCCCCGCGTTGAGGATCAGATCGCTCGCGGCGTCATCCTGCCAGCTGCTCATGCCTTCGTCCCTGCGCTTCCCATAACCACTTCTGTTCCGATTCCCTTACTGGTGAAGAGCTCGACGAGCACCGAGTGCGGCACCCGTCCGTCGATGATCGCCGCGGCGTCCACTCCGCCCTCGACCGCATCCAGGCACGCACGCATCTTCGGGATCATGCCCGACTCGAGGCTCGGCAGCATCTCGATGAGCGCCTCCGAGGTGAGGTGCGAGACGAGCGAGTCACGGTTCGGCCAGTCGGCGTAGAGGCCGGGCACGTCGGTGAGGATGACGAGCTTGCGCGCGTTCAGCGCCACCGCCAGGGCGGCGGCCGCGGCATCCGCGTTCACGTTGAGCGACTGGCCCGGGTGGTCGAGGTCGGGTGCGATCGAGGAGATCACGGGGACCCGCCCGGCGGCCAGGTGGTCGAGAACGGCGGTCGGGTCGACGTTCACGACGTCGCCAACGCGGCCGAGGTCGATCTCCTCCCCGTCGACGACGACCCCGCGACGGCGTCCGCCGAAGAGGCCGGCGTCCTCTCCGCTGAGGCCGGTCGCGATCGGGCCGTGCGAGTTGATCTTGGAGACGAGCTGCGGGTTCACCTGGCCGGTGAGCACCATGCGCACCACGCCGATCGCCTCGGTGGTGGTGACGCGGTAGCCGCCCTTGAACTCGCTGGGGATGTCGAGGCGTCCGAGCATGTCGGAGATCTGCGGGCCGCCGCCGTGCACGACGACCGGCTGCACGCCCACGTAGCGCAGGTACGCGATGTCCTGCGCGAACGCCTCCTGCAGCTCGTCGGAGACCATCGCATTGCCGCCGTACTTGACGACGACGATCTGGTCGCGGAACTTCTTCAGCCAGGGCAGGGACTCGATGAGGGTCTCGGCCTTGACCGCGGCGATCTCAGCCGGGGTGTCCTGGATGTCGGTCATGAGGCGTACGCGCTGTTCTCGTGCACGTAATCGTGGGTGAGGTCGTTGGTGAGGACGGATGCCGTGGCCTCGCCGACCTTCAGGTCGATCACGAGGTGCGTCGCCCGGGGCGTGAGGTCGACCTCCTCGCGCGGCCGGTCGGGGCCGCCCTCGCTGCAGACGCGCACGCCGTTCATCCACACGTCGACGTCGTAGGGGTCGAACTGCGCGCTCGTGGTGCCGATCGCGGCGAGCACACGCCCCCAGTTCGGGTCGTTGCCGAAGATCGCGGCCTTGAAGAGGTTGTTGCGGGCGACCGAGCGGCCGACCTCGACGGCGTCCTGCTCGCTGGCGGCGTGCTGCACCTCGATCGTGATGTCGTGGCTCGCCCCCTCGGCGTCGCCCTGCAGTTTGACCGCGAGCTGCTGGCAGAGGTCGGCGAGTGCGGCGCCGAACGCGTCGAGGTCCGGCTTGATCCCGCTCGCGCCGTTGGCGAGCAGCGTGACCTGGTCGTTGGTCGACATGCATCCGTCGGAGTCGAGCCGGTCGAAGGTGCGCCCCGTGGCCGCGCGCAGCGCCGCGTCGGCCTCGAGCGGCTCGAGGTCGGCATCCGTCGTGATCACGACGAGCATGGTGGCGAGTCCGGGGGCCAGCATGCCCGCGCCCTTGGCCATGCCGCCGATCGTCCAGCCGTCGCGGCTGACGACGGCCGTCTTCGAGACGGTGTCGGTGGTCATGATGGCCTGCGCGGCGAGGTCTCCCCCGTCTGCGGAGAGTTCGGCGATCGCCCGGGCGGTTCCGTCGAGCACCCGGCCGCGGAACACCTCGTCGCCCGTGCCGATGAGCCCGGTGGAGCAGACCAGGACGTCGCCGGCGCTCACGCCCAGCAGCTCGGCCGCCTTCTCGGCGGTCTGGTGCGTCGTCTGGAAGCCGAAGGCGCCGGTGAAGCAGTTCGCCCCGCCGGAGTTCAGCACGACCGCCTCGACGACGCGGTCGGCGACGGCCTGCTGCGACCAGATGATCGGGTTCGCCTTGGCGCGGTTGCTCGTGAACACGGCGGCGCCGACCTTGCGCGGACCGCGGTTGACGACGACGGCCACATCGGGCTTGCCGGTGGACTTGAGACCGGCGGCGACTCCGGCCGCCTCGAATCCTGCGGGGGCGGTGACACTCACGGTGCGACTCCGTTCACGGAGAGCGCGCGGTCTTCGGGGAGGCCGAGCGCGATGTTCATGGATTGGATGGCGGCACCGGCGGTGCCCTTGACGAGGTTGTCGACGGCGGTGACCACGGTCACGCGGTTCGCCGCGCGGTCGATCGCGAGCCCGATGAGGGCCGTGTTCGCGCCCAACACGTCGGCGGTCCGCGGGAACTGCCCTTCGGGCAGCAGCTGCACGAAGGTCTCGTCGCCATAGGCGCTCTGCCACGCATCGCGGATCTGCGCGTCGGTCACGCCCGCGACGATCGGCGCGGTCGATGTCGCGAGGATGCCCCGCGACATCGGCACCAGCACGGGGGTGAAGGAGATGCGTATGCCGTCGGCGTCGGCCCCCGAGGCGGCGGCGAGCGCCTGCCGGATCTCCGGGATGTGCCGGTGCCTGCCGCCGACCGCGTAGGGGTTGGCGCTGCCCAGGATCTCGCTGGCGAGGAGGTTGGTCTTGAGGCTCTTGCCGGCGCCGGACGGGCCGACGGCCAGCACCGAGACGATGTCCCCCGCGTCGATCACGCCGGCGGCGACACCGGGGGCGAGGCTGAGGCTCACCGTGGAGGCGTTGCACCCGGGAGCGGCGATGCGCGTCGCGCCCCGGAGGTTCTCGCGCTGTTTCACGCCTCCCGTGAGCAGCTCGGGGACGCCGTAAGCCCACGGCTCGTGGAAGTCCCCGCCGTAGAACGCGTCCCAGGAGTCGCGCGAAGTGAGCCGGTGGTCGGCACCGGCGTCGATCACGAGCGGCACGGAGCCGAGCGCGTCGGTGTACTGACCGGACTGCCCGTGCGGGAGGGCGAGGAACACGATGTCGTGACCGGCGAGGATCTCGGGCGTCGTGTCCTGCAGGGTGAGGTGGGCGAGGGAGCGCAGGTGCGGCTGATGCTGGACCAGCGGCTGCCCGGCGTTCGAGTGCGCCGTGACGGTGCGGATCTCGACGTCGGGGTGGGCGGCCAGGAGGCGCAGGATCTCGCCGCCCGCGTAGCCGGATGCGCCGGAGACGGCGACGGAATACGTCATGCTTCTACCTTAACGGTGGGAGGGTCGGGGGCCGGGGGCGGCGACACCGGCACTCGACCGCCGTGCACGGGCAGGCAGGAGCGCGGGGTCGCCTAGAGTCGGCGGCCGCCGCGGCGTCGGCGCACAGCGATGACGCTCGGGACGAGCGTCAGAGGGGCGGTGGCGGCCGAAGGCATGTCGTGACGATAGCGCGGGCGCCGCGGCATCCGCAAATCAGCGCCGTCACACGTCAGCCTCCTCGGCGCTCCTGCAGGAACACGAGGATCGCGCGGACGCGTCTGTTCTCGTCGGCCGGGCTCAGCCCGAGGCCGCTGAAGATGTTGCCCACGTGCTTGCGCACGGCGGCGTCGCTGAGGAACAACGACGCCGCGATCTCGCCGTTCGAGGCCCCCTCCGCCATGAGCGCCAGCACCTCGTGCTCGCGCGGGGTCAGAGCGTCGAGAGGGCCGGCTGTGTCGCTCCGCAGCAACTGCCTCGTGACCTCCGGATCGATGACGGTGCCCCCGCCCGCCACCGCGGCGAGCGCACGGTCGAAGTCGCTGATCCGGTTCACGCGCTCCTTCAACAGGTAGCCGACGGCGGCCTCCGGGAGCACGAGCAGCTCCCGCGCGTAGCGCTCGGCGACGTACTGCGACAGCACGAGCACCGGCTGCTCCGGCGCGCGCTCACGGATGCGCAGGGCGGCGCGGAGGCCGTCGTCGGTGCCGTCAGGCGGCATCCGCACATCGGTGACGACGAGGTCGGGCGCATCGGCGAGTGCCGCGTGCGTCCGCTCCAGCTCCGGGGCATCGGACGCCGTCGCCACGACCTCGTGCCCCAGGCGCTCCAGCAGGGCGCGGAGCGCCTCACGCAGCAGGGTGGAGTCATCGGCCAGCAGGATGCGCATCCGCTCCCCCTTCCGCGACCGCGGCGCCGGGCACCGGGAGCTCCATGCGCAGGGTGGTCGGGCCGCCCGCCGGGCTCGTGACGACGAGCGCGCCGCCGAGCGCCTCGGCGCGCCCCTCCAGTCCGCGCAGCCCGGTGCCCCGCTCGGGGTCGGCACCGCCGTGACCGTCGTCCACGGCGCGGATCCAGGCGGTCGTGCCGTCGACGCCCAGATCGACGAGCACGCGGGACGCGGAGGTGTGCTTGGCCGAGTTGGTGAGCGCCTCGGTCACGAGGAAGTAGCCGGCCGCCTCCGCCTCGGTGGAGAGTCGCGGGAACCCGTGGTCGCGGATGCGCAGCGGCAGAGCGCTGCGGCCGGACAGCTCCCGCAGCGCCTCCGTCAGGCCGTGGTCGGCGAGCACGGCGGGATGGATGCCCCTGACCGTCGAGCGCAACGAGGACAGGGCGCGCTCGGTCTGGTCCTGCGCCGCGGTCAGCGCCCTCCTCGCTGCCTCCTCGTCCCCCGCGCCCATCTCCAGCTCCAGCATCGCGAGCCGCGCGGCGATGCCGACGAGTTCCTGCTGGACGCCGTCGTGCAGATCGCGCTCGATACGGCGGCGCTCGGTCTCGTTGGCCGTCACGATCGCCGCGCGGGAGCGGGTGAGTTGCGCGACCCTGCGGTCGATCTCCGCGGTGCGGGGCGCCACGAGCCAGCCGATCGCGCTCGCGTGCAGGGCGGCGAAGGCGGCGTCGGCGTACCCGCTCACGACGAGGATCAGCGGGATCCAGAGCAGCGGATGCCACCAGTTCTCCGCGCCGACGGTCACGACGACGTCGAAGAACAGGTTGACCTCGGCGGGCGGGCGGGTCAGACCCGTCACCGCCAGTGCGACGGCGAGCACGAGGGCGAGGCTCTGCGCCAGCAGGAGCACGAACGCGAGGAGCCCCAGGAGGATGCCGGCGAGGAGAGCCGCGACCTCGCGCCAGGTCGTCGGCTCGGTGAGCCGCACCCAGAGCCAGTTGTGCCGCTCCTCCCTCGGCACCCGCACGTGCCCGCTGGCCCGCGCCGGCGCTCCGATCAGGCGCAGGCGACGGCGTTCGACGACGCTGAAGAGGATGCCCCAGAGCGGGAGGATCAGGAGGGTCGCGAGCACGGGGAGGATCAGCACGAGGCCGAAGACGGCGGTGATGACCACGGACAGCAGTCCGAGCCACGGCCAGCGCGAGACGAGGAACCGCGGGGGCGACAGCATCAGCCCTTGCCAGATCGTCTCGGTGCGCACGGGACCAGCCTATGCAGGCCGAGGCACCCGACAGTCACCGCCGTCGAGAAGGTAGCGCCAGGTCTACCTCGGGAGGCGCCTCCGCTCCGGTGCGCGACGGTCGTCGCTCCCGTGGACTGAAGGCATGACGACTCCTGCTCCCCTGCCCGCCGTCCCCCTGCTGCACGCCAGGGGCGTGTCGAAGAGCTACGCCGTGCGCCGCGGCCCCGCCGCGACGGTGCTGTCCGGCATAGACGTCGACGTGCGTCAGGGCGAGATGCTGAGCATCGTCGGCCCCAGCGGCTCGGGAAAGTCGACGCTGCTCTACTGCCTCGCGGGGCTGGAACGCGCGGATGCCGGGGAGATCGTGTTCGACGGCACGAGGATCGACGCGCTCTCGCAGGCGCGACTCGCACGACTGCGCCGCGACCGGATCGGGTTCGTCTTCCAGAGCTACAACCTGATCCCCTCGCTGTCCGCCGCCGAGAACGTCGCGCTCCCCGCACGCCTGGCGCGGCGCCGGGTCCCCGATGTACCGGCGGCCCTGGCGGCGGTCGGCCTGTCCGGGCACGGCGGCAAGCGGCCGGGCGACCTGTCCGGCGGGCAGCAGCAGAGGGTCGCGATCGCGCGCGTGCTGGCCGCCGCGCCTGACCTCGTGTTCGCGGACGAACCGACCGGCGCCCTCGACACGACGACGGGCGGCCAGGTGCTCGATCTCCTGCGCGCGCACGCGACGGGTCGGCGCAGCGTGGTGCTCGTCACCCACGACCTCGACGCGGCGTCGCGGGCCGACCGCACGCTGATCCTGCGCGACGGCGCGGCGGTGGCCGAGCTGTCGCGTCCGACGCCGGCCGACATCCTCGACGTGCTGCACGCCGCCGAGCGCACGGGAGCGGTCTCGTGATCCGCCTGCTCGGCGCCGAGCTGCGGCACGGGTGGACGACGTGGGTCGGACTCGTCGCGGTCGCGGCGATGGCGGCGCTGTCGTTCAGCGCCGCCATCGCCATGCTCGAGGTCGGTCTCGCCGAGGGCGGGGAGATCCTGGACGCATCGGTGAGCTTCCTGTCGATGCTGCTCCTGCTCAACATCCCCGCGGGTGCCATCGTCGTCGCCGCGGTCGCCCGGCTCGCCGTCGACCTGCACCGCAGCGCCTACGCGCGATGGCAGCTGTCGGGGGTGAGCCCCGCGCAGACCTCCGCCGTGGTGCTCGCCCAGCTCGCGTGCGCCGGTGCCATCGCCGGCACCGCGGGGTTCGCGGTCGCCGTGCCCGTCGTCCCCGCCTTCCTGCACGCGGTGTTCGCGGAGGACGACTCCTGGTGGGCGTCGGCGTCGATCGCCCCCGGTGCGCTGACCGCCGCAGTCGTCGTCCCCCTCACTGTGCTCGTGGTCCTGATCGGCGGGGTCAGGGCCGCACGGTCGGCGGGACGGACGCCTCCGCTGAGCGCGCTGCGCGAGCCCGATGCCGAGGCGAAGCGGATGCGGTGGTGGCGATGGCTGCTGCTGGCGATCGTGATCCTCGCGGCGGGTGTCGGCGGCGTCCTCGGTCCGTTCCGCGCCGAGGAGCGCAGCACGGCGGTGTCGCAGTTCCCGCTGCTCCCCGCCTACCTCACGGTCATCGTCGCGACCGCGGCGCCGGTGCTGTCACCGCTCCTCCTGCGCGCCTGGACGTCGCTGCTCCCCGCGCGGCTGTCGCCCACCTGGCACCTCGCGCGGCACCAGGCGCGATACCACCTCGGTCGCAGCACCGCCTCGGTCACCCCGCTCTTCGTCGGCACGGCCCTGCTCGGCGGGCTGATGACCATGTCGGCGACGACCGGCTCTGCGATGTCGGCGGCCGGTCTGCCGGGGAACTTCGACCTCGGGATCATGCAGGTCATGCTGCTCATCGGCGGCCCGGTGCTGTTGGGGGCCGCGGGCGCCGCAGTCGTGCTCTTCATGAGCAACCGCACGCAGTCCGCCGAGCAGGCGCTGCTGCGGGCAACCGGGGCCACGGCGCCCACGGTCGTGGGGACGGCGCTGTGGCAGGCGGTCATCCACGTGGTCACCGCCGCGCTGCTGGCCGCTGTCGTG
The DNA here is from genome assembly GCA_040395495.1 of Microbacterium hydrocarbonoxydans. Lineage (GTDB taxonomy): Bacteria > Actinomycetota > Actinomycetes > Actinomycetales > Microbacteriaceae > Microbacterium > Microbacterium hydrocarbonoxydans_D. The sequence goes on from JBEBQG010000022.1 coordinate 17,448, forward strand.
ATCGGAGCGACCGCGCTGATCTGCGCCGCGGCTCTCGACCGCTTCATCCCGGCTGCCCCGGTGCTCGACCTCCGCGCGGCGGCGGTCCTGGTCGCGGCCGGGCTGGGGCTCACGGCATCCGCCACCGTGCTCCCCTCGCTGGCCCGGCTGCGCGAGCCGCTCGCCGCGCGTCTCGGCGCCGACTGATCCGTGCGTTACAGCCGCAGCGGGTCGAGGAAGAACGCGTGCTCGTGCGCCGACGACCTCTCGAACGCCCGGAGCATCCGCTCACGACGAGCGGGTTCGGCGGTGGCGGCGGCCTCCGCGACGATCTCGACGGCACGCGCGGTCGCCGCCTCGAACGCGGGGTCGGCGTAGGTCGTGAGCCACGAGGCGTACGGGTGCGCCGGATCCGTCGCGTACGCGCCGAAGTCCCCCGCGTGCAGACGGCGGCCGAGGTCGGTGTAGAGCCAGAAGCACGGGAGGACGGCGGCGACGAGCTCCGCGTAGTCCCCTCCGAACGCGACGGAGCGCAGATGGTCGAGGTACGCCGTCGTCGTCGGCGACGGCTCGGCCGCGAAGGTCTCCTGGCTCACCCCGCCGCCCGGCGTGAGCCAGGACGCGTGCAGTTCGAGCTCGCCGACGATCGAACCGTGCGCGGCATCCGCCCAGAACGCCTGCTCCGCCGAGGTGGGGGCGAGCCGCGCCGCCTCGGCCAGCACGCGCGCGTACTCCCGCAGGTACAGAGCGTCCTGCCCGAGGTACGCGAGGAACGGACCGCGCTCCAGCGACCCGTCGGCGAGGGCGCGGATGAAGGGCAGATCGTCGATGTCGCGTCGGACATCCGCGATGCGCTCCCACCACTCCGCGGCGATGCGGTCTGCGGCGGGAGGCCCGTCGACACCGCCGCGCGCCCAGAGACCCGCGAAGTGGTGCACCGGACCGTGTCCGCCGCCGACCTGCAGCTCCCCGCTCGCGACGAGGCTCTCGCGCAGCCATCCGCGCGCGCCGTCGACGGCATCCTCCGCAGACTCACCGCGGGCGAGCCGGGTGGCCAGTGCCGACGAGAGCGAGCAGCCCGTGCCGTGGGTGTTGCGCGTGTCGATGCGCGCACCGGGGAACCGACGCACCACGTCGCGCGCGGCGTCGACGAGGGCGTCGGGAGCGTCGGCCCCGCCGAGGTGGCCGCCCTTGACGAGCACCGCGGCTCCCAGGTCGGCCGACAGTGCGGCGGACGCCGCGATCGCGTCGTCCCAGTCCTCGATCTCCCGACCCACGAGCACGGCGAGCTCGCCGAGATTGGGGGTGATGACGTCGGCCAGGCCCATAAGCCCGCGCAGCTCGAGCTCCGCCTCGGCGTCGAGCAGCCGGTCACCGCTGGTCGCGACCATGACGGGATCGATCACGACGATCGGCGGCCGCACCCGGTCGAGCCACGCTGCCACCGTACGAATCACCTCGCCCGTCGCGAGCATCCCGATCTTCACGGCGTCGATCGCGATGTCATCGGAGATCGCGTCGAGCTGTGCGGTGAGGAAGTCGGCGGGCGGCACGTGCACCGCACGCACGCCGCGCGTGTTCTGGGCCGTGAGCGCGGCGAGCGCCGCCATGCCGTATCCGCCGTTCGCGGCGATCGACTTGAGATCCGCCTGGATGCCCGCGCCGCCCGACGGATCACTTCCGGCGATGCTGAGCACACGGGGCACGCCGGCCGCGCGCCACCTGGCGAGGAACGCGCGGGCGCTGTCGGCGGGATCCTGCGCCGCGCAGAGCGCCGAGACCACCGCGAGTCCCGCCGCACCCGCAGCCCGCAGCGCCTCCGTGTCGTCGATGCCGACGCCGCCGATCGCGACACAGGGCAGCGGGCTGGCCTCCGCGAAGGCGCGGAACCCGTCGACGCCGAGTGCCGGCGGGTGGTCGGGCTTGGTCGTGGTCGGACGGATGACCCCCACGCCCAGGTAGTCCACGGTGCCGTCGGGGAGCGCGAGGACGACGTCGAGGTGCTCCCGGCTGTTCGCGGTGAGGCCGATGAGGGCGTCCGGCCCGAGCGCGGCCCTGGCCCGCAGCACCGAGGCGTCTCCCTGACCGAGATGCACCCCGTCGACGCGTGCACCGGCCTCCCTGGCGGCGAGCGCCGCATACAGGCGGTCGTTCACGACGAGCAGGGCCCTCCCATCGATCACGCGCGACAGCTCCACGAGCTGCGCCACGGTCTCGGCATCCGTCGCCCGCTTGTCGCGGAGCTGCACGATGCGCGCTCCCCCGTTGACCGCCTGCCGCACGGTCTCGACGACGCCGCGATCGCCGCACAGCGCCGCATCGGTGACGAGGTAGAGCGAGAGATCGACGCTCACCGCGCACCGCCCTCGACGCGCGCGGTAGCGGCGATGTCCGCGGGCTGCACGGCGGCGAGCTCGTCGAGCAGCGTGACGGCGAAGCTCCCCGGCCCTGCCGACAGGGCGGCCGCACGGTCCGCCGCGATCGTGTAGACGAGGCTGGCCGAGGCGACCGCCGTCAGCGCGTCGAGGTCGGACCTGCGGGCCGCGCCGAGGAACGCCGCCATCACCGCTCCGAGCGCGCACCCGCCGCCGGTCACTCGCGTGAGGAGCTCGTGGCCGTTCGCGATGCGATGCACCCGCTCGCCGTCGGTGATGAGATCGACGGGGCCGGACACCGCGACGACGCTGCCGAATCGCTCGGCGAGGGTCACGGCCGCCTCGGTCGCGGCATCCGTCGTGTCCGTCGCATCGACGCCGCGCCCACCCGCGCTGAGCCCCGCCAGGGCGAGGATCTCCGAGGCGTTGCCGCGGATCGCCGTCGGCCGCCGCTCCGCGAGGGCGTGCGCCAGGCCGGTGCGCACCGGCAGTGCGCCGATCGCGACCGGATCGAGCACCCAGGGCGTGCCGGATGCCGTTGCTCCCCCGACCGCCTCGACCGCGGCCTCGCGCTGCTCCGGGGTCGGCGTACCGAGGTTCACCAGGAGACAGGAGGCGACGCCGGCGAACATCCCCGACTCGCCGACGATGTCGACCATCGCGGGGGCGGCTCCCACGGCGAGCAGGACGTTCGCGGTGAAGCCGGTCACCACCGCGTTGGTGATGCAGTGCGTGAGCGGAGGGGCCGCACGCACCCCCTCCAACAGAGAGGCGGCCCCGGAGACGAGGTCGGCGGCGGATGCGGGACGCAGAAGATCGCTCATGCGCGACATTCCCTTCGCTAGTACGAACTAGATCAGGTTCGACGGGTCTGTTCTCAGCCGCGGATGCGGCACCCCGTGTCACTGCTCGCAGTCTAGCGAAGGCGCATCAGCCGAGCGCGGTGAGCAGCTCCTGCTCCTCGGTCCGTGTCAGGCCCGCCCTGCGCTTGCGGTCGACGCCGCGCTCCCTCTCATCGGCGAGCACGGCGGCGATGGTGTCGGCGAGGGGCCGCAACGATCCGCCCGTCCCGAGGAAGAGGTCGTTCGACCGCGTCATGAAACCGGTCATGTCCGCCGGGAGCCACAGCGGCAACGACCGCTCGCCCGCCCAGAACCCGACGCCGCGGGCCTCGAGCCAGTCGTCGTCGGCCGTCCGGATCTCCCCCGTGTGCCCGGCCGCCGCGCGCACGGCGCTCAGGACGTCGCCGAGCGGATGCCGATCGCCGATGGTGTTCACCGCCCCGGTCGCCGTCGACGTCACGATGTACTCCGCGAGGTCGTCCACGTCGATCACCTGGAGGGACCGCTCCTGCACATCGGGGACCAGCACCGGCTCGGCGCCGGCGCGGGCGAAGGCCGCAGCCCAGTAGCCGAAGCGGTCGCTGGGATCGCCCGCCCCCACGATGAGCCCAGGACGCACCACGAGCACACGGTCGCCGAGGGTGCGCACGGCCTCCTCGGCCGCGACCTTGTGCGGGCCGTACTCGTACTCGTCGCCCGGCGCGGCTGGGGCATGCAGCGGGGCGCTCTCGTCGGCGCCGACCGTCTCGTCGTCGGAGTAGGCCGACATCGACGACACGTACGTCCACCGCGCGGCCACGGCGCCGAGGGCGGCGACCGCCGCGGCGACATGGTCGGCGCGCGAGGAGATGTCGATCACGTGGTCCCAGTCGCGCCCCCGCACGGCGTCGTACGCGGTGTCGGAGTCCCGGTCGCCGATCGCGAGGGCAGCACCCTCCGGGGCCGCACGTCCGCCCCGTGCCAGGCAGGTCACAGCCACGCCGTCGTCGAGGAGCCTGCGGGCGATCCGCCCGGAGAGCCAGCCGGTGCCGCCGAGGATGAGTGCGTTCGTCATGACTCCATGTCACCAGCATCCGCGGGGTGACGGAAGCGTATCCGCCCTGAGCAGAGGGCGATGAGCGGTCAGCGACGCCCGAGGTCGTCGATGCCCGCGAGCCGCGGCACCGTCCAGTCGGGATCCGGCCGCCACCGCTGCCACTCGGGATCGAAGGGCCAGTCGCCCGCGCGGAACGAGGCGATCGCGGCATCCGCATGCCTCTCGATCTGCGAGGCCTGCTCCCGGGTGAGCCTGCCCTGCTCGATCGCCGCGACGAGCTCGTCCTCGTCCTTCAGTGAGATCGCCCCATCGGGCTCGATCTCCACGTCGAGGATGTGATCGGACGAGTAGGTGTCGCGGTCGGTGCGCATATGAGCGTTCTCGAGGTTCACGTACCAGCCCGCGAACTCCCAGTCCGCACCCGTGGTGTCGCTCCAGAACAACCACACCGACCAGGCGACCCCGGCCGGTGCGATCCGCAGCACGCCGTTCCCCCACCATTCCTCGACGATGCGGATCCGCCGGTCGAGCCAGCGGCGCTCCAGCGGGACCGTGCGCACGCGGTCGCCGTCCGGCGTGCCCTGGCCCTCTTGCAGCGTGCCGGCGGCGAGCCAGGCGACCAGGCCCCTCTCGTCGTCGCGCACGACGCGCATCGGCGAGATGGTCGACGGATCGCCGGGCTGCCATCCCGGCGCCCGGTAGTGCCAGTCGATCTGTGCGCCGGGCGGGAGGAACGGCCCCTCGCCCATCGCGCGGGCATCGTCGGGCACGGCCGCCGGGGTGCTCTGCGGGAGGATGCTCATCCCGCCACGGTACCCCGGGGCCGCGCCCGTCGATCGATCGCCGACGGTCAGTCGCGGATGACGGCTCCGAACCGCTCCGCCGCGACGGCGACGCCCGCGAGCTTCGCCTCGGTGGCCTCGGCGGCGGTCAGCGTGCGGTCGTCTGCACGGAAGCGCAGCGCGAAGGTCAGGCTCTTCGCGTCGTCGGGAAGGCCGTCGCCGCGGTAGTCGTCGACGAGGCGGACCGACTCGAGCAGCGCGCCGGCGCCCTCCGCGAGAGCCGCGCTCACGTCGGCGGCCGGGACGTCCACCGGCAGCACGAGCGAGACGTCCTGCGTCGCAGCCGGATAGGTCGACAGCGATGCGGCGACGGTCGAGGCTCCGGCGAGGTCGAGCAGGGCGTCGAGGTCGAGCTCGAGCACCGTCGCGCGGCCGGGCAGATCGGCGGACTCCGCCACGGTGGGGTGCAGCTCTCCGACATAGCCGATCTCGGCCCCGTCGACGAGCAGCGCACCGGCGCGACCAGGGTGCAGGGCGACCCGCGTCGTCTGGGCGACGTCGATCCGCGCACCTGCGGCTGCCGCGATGACCCGCACCGCGTCGAGCGCCTCGGACAGGCCCGCGGCCTCGGCCGGACGTCCCGGCTGACGCGGCGACACGTTGCCGGTGAGCAGCGCCGCGACATGGCGGCGCTGCGGCGGGATCGACGCGTTCAGCTCGGCGAGCTTCTCGTCGCTCGGACGCACGCCGAGCGGCGGCACCTCGTCCGTGCCGTACTCGACGCCGGGCTCCGGGAGGAACACGGTGCCGGTCTCGAAGAGCGCCAGGTCGGTGAGTCCGCGCGAGATGTTGCGGTGCGCGGTCTGCAGCAGACCGGGGATGAGCGAGCGGCGCAGGAACGGCGCCGAGCCGTCGAGCGCGTTCGCCAGGCGGATGCTGGGCAGGTGCTCCCCCGACGCCGAGCCGTGCAGGTCGTTCTGCGCCTCGGTGGTGAAGGGGAACGACGGCGTCTCGACGAATCCACCGGCGGCGAGCGCGTTCGCGACGCGACGGCGCCCCTGCTGCGCCTCGGTGAGACCGCGGCCGGACGGCGGGGTCGGCAGCACGGACGGGATGCGGTCGAGCCCGTGGATGCGGGCGACCTCCTCCG
>JBEBQG010000023.1:0-21786 GCA_040395495.1 Microbacterium hydrocarbonoxydans
GTGCGAGTCGGTGCCGACGCAGGTGTCGGGGTAGGCGCGCAGCACGCCGTTGACGGTGCGGTCGTAGATGACCTTGGCCAGGTGCTCGATGTTGACCTGGTGCACGATGCCGGTGCCGGGGGGCACGACCTTGAAGTCCTGGAAGGCGGTCTGACCCCAGCGCAGGAACTGGTACCGCTCGCCGTTGCGCTCGTACTCGATCTCGACGTTGCGCTCGAGGGCGTTCTCGGAGCCGAAGAGGTCGGCGATGACGGAGTGGTCGATGACCATCTCGGCCGGCGAGAGCGGGTTGATCTTGTTCGCGTCGCCGCCGAGTGCGGTGACGGCCTCGCGCATGGTGGCGAGGTCGACGATGCAGGGCACACCGGTGAAGTCCTGCATGACCACGCGGGCCGGCGTGAACTGGATCTCGGTGTTCGGCTCGGCCGCGGCATCCCACGACCCGAGCGCCTCGATCTGCGCCTTCGTGACGTTCGCGCCGTCCTCGGTGCGGAGCAGGTTCTCGAGGAGGACCTTGAGGCTGAACGGGAGCTTGTCGAAACCGGGCACCGTGTCGATGCGGAAGATCTCGTAGTCGGTGCTGCCGACCGTCAGGGTGCTCTTGGCACCGAAGCTGTTCACCGTGGACACGAATCCGTCTCCTTCTATTCGGATGGGAGCGACAGGCGCCTCCATCTTGCTCGCCTCCGGCATCCTGCGGCTAGCAAGGCGGACCTAACCAGTCTGCTCCCCGCGGGCCTCGGGCGAAAGCCTGCAATTTATCTTGATGTCAAGATAAATCTATCACGCCTCCGGCGTCGCGCCACCACTCGACTCGCGGGGATACAGGCGCCGAACGACGATCCAGGTGGTGGCCAGCAGCACCGCGAAGAACGGGATGCCCATGATGATCTTCACGGTGCCCAGCGTCGCGACGTCTCCGGCGAAGTAGAACGGCAGCTGCACGCCCAGTCGCGCGAGGAACAGCAGCGCCCACGCCACGGACAACCAGAAGAAGACCCGCCTCTTGCGGCGGTCGGTGCGCCAGGCGAGGCCCTCGCCGGTCAGGAATCCGACGACGACGCCGATCAGCGGCCAGCGCACGAACGCGGACACCAGGAAGGCCGCTCCGTAGGCGATGTTGGTGATGAAGCCGACGACGAACTGGTCCTCCGCGCGTCCCGTGAAGAGCGGGAGCCCCGCGGCGATGACCGCGGCGACCAGACCGGACAGCGCCGCCACCGGCGGGGACTTCGTCAGCAGGCGCACCAGGGTGAACACCGCCGCGGATCCGACCGAGAGCATCAGCGCGAGGACGAGGTCCTTGCTGACCGTGAAGGTGATGATGAAGGCGAGGAGGGGAAGGACCGACTCGACGATGCCGCGCCAGCCCCCGATGACCTGCCAGACGATCCCGCCTGTGGACTGATCGCTGTCCGGGTCCAGCCCCGCGCGTCGCGCGGCGCCGCCGAGAGCCGCCCCGAAGATCTCCGAGGCGCTCTGCTCCCGCTCGCCGTCGGGCTCGCCCGTGCTCACGCGGAGCCCGGCGTCGCCGGCATCTTCAGCGGGATGAGGTCGCGCGGGGGCATCGGAGCGCCTCCGCGGACCACGACGATCGAGCGGAAGAGGTCTTCGATCCTGTCCGCCGCCTCCAGGTCGGAGGTCGCGGCTCCGCCGATCACGCCGCGGAGGAACCAGCGCGGTCCGTCGATGCCGATGAAGCGCGCCAGACGCAGTTCCGACCCCTCGCTCGCCGGCGCAGGCACCTCGGCGAGGAGTTCCTTGCCCAGCGAGCCCTCGCGCTCCTCGACCCGGCCGCCCTGGGCGCGGATCTGGTCGCGCAGCTGCACGCGGGTCTCGTCCCACAGGCCACCGGAACGCGGGGCCGCGAACGGCTGCACCTGCAGCGAGGAGTCGGCGTAGTCGAGGCCGACGGCCACGATGCGCTTGGACTGCTCCTCGACCTCGAGGCGCAGGTTCAGCCCCTCGCGGGGCAGGATCTTGATGCCGCCGAGGTCGATGTACGGGCGGACCGGGTTCGCCTCGGAGTCGTCGAGCGGGCCGTCGGTGGCCCGGTTCTCGGGAGCGGACTTCGCGGGGGTCTCGTTGTTGTCAGTCATTGGTTCTTCCCTGCCTGGTAGCCGGTTGAGCCGAATCCGCCGTCGCCGCGCACACTGTCGGGAAGCTCATCCACGGGGATGAACGTGGCACGGGTCACGGGCATGATGATCAGCTGGGCGATGCGATCGCCGACGGCGACATCGTACGCGCTGCGGGTGTCGGTGTTGATCAGGCTCACTTTGATCTCCCCCCGGTAGCCCGCGTCGACGGTGCCCGGAGAGTTGACGATGGAGATGCCGTGCTTGGCCGCGAGGCCGCTGCGAGGGACCACGAACGCCGCGTAGCCGTCCGGCAGCGCGATGCGCACACCGGTGGCGACGAGCGCCCTCTCCCCCGGCTCCAGGCGCACCGCCTCGACGGCGACGAGGTCGGCTCCGGCGTCTCCGGGGTGCGCGTAGCCGGGCACCACGACGTCGCCGTCGACAACGGGGGCGATAATGGGGACATCGACGCAATCACTCACCCCAAGAGGCTAATGCAGAACCCCGCTCCCGAGACACGTCCGCTCTACCGAGAGCGACTCTCGCCCAGCCTGTGGCTGCTGGTGACGGTCGCGCTGGCCGGGCCCATGGTCTCGCTGATCTTCGTCCCGGTCGGCTCCACGGTCGCGCTCGTGGCCGGAGCCGCCGTGTCGGCCCTGCTGGTGGTGGCTTTCATCGCGATGACGCCGGTGGTGTCGGTGTCCGGCTCCGTCCTGCGGGCCGGGCGCGCGCACATCGACGTCCGGTTCCTCGGCGATCCCGCGCCCCTGAGCGGCGACGAGGCCCGACAGGCGAGGGGGCCCGCGCTCCCCGCCCGCGGCTGGCATCTGATCCGCGGGGGCATCGACGGGCTGGTCGTCGTGCCCGACATCGATCCGGACGACCCCGTCGAGGCGTGGACGATCTCGTCGCGCACCCCGGACCGCCTGGCAGCGGCCATCCGCGCCGCTCGCGCAGAGGTCTAGTCCCCGCAGACGACGACGCGCCCCGGACCGTCGGTCTGGGGCGCGCGAAGTGCTGCGTGCGGTGCGATCAGGCGGCGCACTCCTTGCAGATGGGGCCGGAGGCGTCCTCGTGGTCGAGCTGCGAGCGGTGCTTCACCAGGAAACAGCTCATGCAGGTGAACTCGTCCTGCTGCGCGGGCAGCACGACGACATCGAGCTCGAGGTCGGAGAGATCGGCACCCGGGAGGTCGAAGCTGGACGGGTTGTCCGAGTCCTCGTCCCCGGTCGAGCCGGACAGCTTGTCCGGCACACGCTCCTTGAGGGCTTCGATCGACTCGGAGTCGTCTTCGCTCTTGCGGGGGGCGTCGTAATCGGTTGCCATGCGGTAGATCTCCACTTTCATGGTGCGAGTGGGTGGTGCGCCGTCGGGTAATCGGCGGGCATAGTTTGCATGACCGCGAGCGATTTCGCAAATGCCTGCGGCTGCACCCGACCAAACTCACGGCACGCCCAGGGTATTCCCGGATGCCGAGGACCTCGCGTGACACCATGAAGACACACCCATCAGAGGGGCATTGGCATGGAAAACGTCACCATCGTCGGCACAGAAGCAGGAGTGCTCGTCCTCGCGACAGAGTCGGGCGAGCGGTTCGCGCTGCCCATCGACGACGTGCTGCACCGTGAGATCCGCCGGGCGACCCGCCAGAGCGAGCCGACCGCGCAGAAGCTCGCCGCGAGCCCGAGGGACATCCAGGCGCAGATCCGCGCCGGGCTCACCGCCCCCGAGGTGGCCGAGCTGCTCGGGATCTCCGTCGAGGACGTCACGCGCTTCGAGGGTCCGGTGCTCGCAGAGCGCGAGCACATCATCGGCCAGGCGCTCGCGGTCCCCGTGCTCATCGGCAGCGACGTCGAGCCCGATGCCCAGCCGACCTTCGGCACGGCCGTGCGCGCCAAGCTCGCCGAGGTCCAGGCCGCCGCCGAGCGCTGGGCGAGCTGGAAGGACGAGAGCGGCTGGATCGTCAAGCTCGAGTTCACCGCCGGCGAGGTCGAGCACGACGCTCGGTGGAGCTTCGACCCGCGACGCAGCTCCCTCTCCCCGATCAACGCCGATGCGACCCAGCTCTCGCGACAGGGATCGCTCCCCGAGGGCCTGATCCCCCGGCTGCGTGCCGTCGACACGGAACGCCCGTCGTCGCCCTACAAGGACGAGAGTCGCTTCGACTCCGGCGCGTTCGGGCCTCGCCTGCTCCCGACGCCCGAGACCGACGTCGACGAGCAGGCCGCCCCGGAGCGATCGGCGCCGGCCGTGCAGGATGCCGCCATCAAGCGCGCACCCGAGGCCCAGACGACGAGCCCGGAGACCGCCGACCTGCTCGAGGCGCTGCGACGCCGCCGTGGCCAGCGCGAGAGCGCACCGCTGATCGAGCAGGAGGACGAGCAGGACGAGTCCTCCCCGATCGCGCTCTTCGACGCCTTCGAGTCGGCTCAGGAGGAACCGGCCGAGGAGCCGGAACCGCCCCGTGCCCAGGAGCCGTCGGCCGACAGCGGCAATCGCCGTCGGCGCCGCAACGCGATGCCGTCGTGGGACGAGATCGTGTTCGGAGCGCGTACGGACGAGTGAGCCGCTCGCCGCGTGATGCGGCAGAGGCGTCACTCGCCCGATCAGCGCGCGAAGGCGCCGAGCCTCAGCAGGGGCACCTGACGCTCTTCGGGCGTGAGCCCGCCATGCTGTCCGATCATCCCCCGACTGCGCTGGTCGGCGGCGGTGGAGTCGTATACGGCGCCCACCCCCTTGGCGACGACGAGGAGGTCGCCGATGCGCGCGGCCGCGGCATCCGACACCCGAGGTCCGAACAGTCCGGCCGCGATCGCCTCGTCCCGGCTCCCGACCTCGGCGAGCCCCTCGAAGTCGGCACGCCACCGGGCGAGGACGACAGCGGCATCCGCATCGGGCTCGAGGTATGCGTGCAGCATCCGCGGTTCGCCGCCGACGTGTCGCACCCCGTCGAGGTGGCTCTCGTCGAGGAGCACCTGTCGCGATGCGGGGACGTCGACCATGCCGTGATCCGAGGTGACGATCACTCCGACGCCGGGCGGGATGCGCTGTGCGAGCGCCGCATCGACGTCCTCGAGGGCGGACACCCACTGGTGCGAGGCGATGCCGTGCTTGTGACCTGCCTTGTCGACCTCGGGCATGTAGCAGTAGACGAAGGCGCCAGGATGCCGTTCCGCGAGCTCGTAGGCGGCCGCGATCCGCTCTGCCGGCGTGGCGGCGGAGACGAACTCCGAACCGCGCAGCGTGGCCCGGCTGAAGCCGCTTCCCGCGTAGGCGGCGACGCCGACGGCGAACGACGGTCGCCCCTCGACGGATGCACGCTCGAACACGGTGGGCGCGGACTGCCAGACGGCGGGATCGAGTCCGTCGCTCTCCCACCCCGAGAGCTGGTTCACCAACAGATCCCGCGATCGATCGAGCACCCGGTATCCGACGAGACCGTGCTCGCCGGGCCAGACCCCGGTGAGGATGCTGGTGAGCGCCGCAGCCGTCGTCGAGGGGAAGACGGAGTGCGCGACGTCCTTCTTCGCCATGTCTGCGGTGAGGATGCGTGCGTGCCCCGCGTGCGCGCGCAGCGTGATGGCTCCGAGGCCGTCGACGAGCACGAGCACGACGGACTCGGCACGGGGCAGCATGGCAGACTCGCCGCGCAGAGCCGCGAACAGGTCGTCCGCCACCCCGACGACGCTCCGGGCTGCCGGCGACTCGGACGGTAGCATGAGGGACATCCGAGCCAGTCTGACACAGGCTCCCGTCTGCCCTCAGGAACTCCATGCCGAAGACCCCGCCGCCCGAGCTCGCCCCTGAACGCATCCAGGACATCGACCTCGAGAGCGAGATGCAGGGCTCGTTCCTCGAGTACGCGTACTCGGTGATCTACTCGCGAGCGCTCCCCGACGCGCGCGACGGCCTCAAGCCCGTGCAGCGTCGCATCCTCTTCCAGATGGCGGAGATGGGCCTGCGCCCCGATCGCGGTCATGTGAAGAGCGCCCGCGTCGTCGGCGAGGTCATGGGAAAGCTGCATCCGCACGGCGACTCGGCGATCTACGACGCCCTCGTGCGGCTCGCCCAGGACTTCGCCCTGCGCGTGCCCCTCGTCGACGGACACGGCAACTTCGGCTCCCTCGACGACGGCCCGGCCGCCGCGCGCTACACCGAGGCGCGTCTCGCCTCCCCTGCGCTCGCGCTCACCGAGAACCTCGACGAGGACGTCGTCGACTTCATCCCGAACTACGACGGGCAGTTCCAGCAGCCCGCCGTGCTCCCCGCCGCCTTCCCGAACCTGCTGGTCAACGGCGCGAGCGGCATCGCGGTCGGCATGGCGACCAACATGGCCCCGCACAACCTCATCGAGGTCGTCGCCGCCGCGACGCACCTGCTGGACAACCCCGACGCCTCGACCGAGGAGCTCATGGAGTTCGTGCCCGGTCCGGACTTCCCCTCCGGCGGCATCCTCATGGGCCTCGACGGCGTCAAGGACGCCTACACCACCGGCCGCGGGGCGCTCAAGGTGCGCGGCAAGGTGTCGATCGAGCCGCTCGGGCCTCGACGCACGGGCATCATCGTCTCGGAGCTTCCGTACATGGTCGGACCCGAACGACTGATCGAGAAGATCCGCGACGCTGTGCAGGGCAAGAAGCTGCAGGGCATCAGCGACGTCACCGACCTCACCGACCGCAACCACGGACTCCGGGTCGCGATCGGCATCAAGACCGGTTTCGACCCGAACGCGGTGCTCGAGCAGCTGTACCGGCTGACGCCTCTCGAGGACTCGTTCAGCATCAACAACGTCGCGCTCGTCGACGGCCAGCCGCGCACCCTCGGGCTGAAGGAGATGCTCAGCGTCTACGTGGCGCACCGCCTGGAGGTCATCACTCGCCGCAGCCGCTACCGGCTCGCACGCCGCGAGGAGCGCCTGCACCTCGTCGAGGGACTGCTCATCGCGATCCTCGACATCGACGAGGTCATCCAGGTCATCCGCTCCTCCGACGACTCCGAGCAGGCCCGCACGCGTCTGCGCTCGGTGTTCGATCTCAGCGAGCTGCAGGCCGAGTACATCCTCGAACTGCGACTGCGCCGTCTGACGAAGTTCTCCCGCATCGAGCTGGAGTCCGAGCGCGACGCCCTGCGCGCCGAGATCGCCGCCCTGCAGGAGCTGCTGGGCAGCGGCACCCTCCTCCGCGCCGCGGTCGCCAGGGAGCTCGATGCTGCGGCAGACGCCTACGGCACCCCGCGGCGCACGCTGCTGATGAACGCCGCACCGCCCAAGCCCCGCGCGGCGAAGGGCGCCGTCGCCGACCTCCAGATCGCCGACGCCCCGACGATGCTCGTGCTCTCCACCACCGGACGCGCCGTGCGAGTCGACCTCACCGAGGGGCAGGAGCTCACGGCCGCAGCACGCCGGAGCAAGCACGACGCCATCCTCGCCACGGTCCAGACCACCGTGCGGGCCGAGATCGGCGCCCTCACGAGCACCGGCCGTGTCGTGCGGTTCTCCCCCGTCGACCTGCCGTCCGTGCCCTCCACCTCGGTACAGCTCGCCGCCGGCACGCCCCTGCGCGACTACCTCGGGATCACGGCGCGCGGCGAGCGGATCATCGGCTTCGTGCGCTTCGACAGCGAGACGCCCGTCGCGTTGGGCACCGCGCAGGGCATCGTCAAGCGCATCGTCCCGTCGACGCTGCCCGTGCGCCCCGACCTCGAAGTGATCGGCCTCAAGCCCGGAGACACGGTCGTCGGCGCCGCGGACGCCGCCGACGACGCGGAGCTCGTCTTCGTGACCACCGACGCGCAGCTGTTGCACTTCCCGGCATCGTCGGTGCGCCCCCAGGGCGCCCCGGCCGGCGGAATGGCCGGCATCAAGCTCGGCTCGGGCGCATCCGTGCTGTTCTTCGGCGTGGTGGACCCCGACGCCTCCTCCGTCGTCGCGACGGTGTCGGGCGGCGACAGCGCCCTCCCCGGCACCGAACCCGGCCGGGCCAAGGTCTCTTCCTTCGCCGAATACCCGGCGAAGGGGCGCGCGACGGGAGGGGTGCGCGCGCACGCCTTCCTCAAGGGCGAGGATCGGCTCACCGTCGCGTGGGTCGGGCCCGACCCCGCGCTCGCCGTCGATCCGACCGGCGCGGTGCGCGCACTGCCCGAGTCGGGCTCGCGCCGGGACGCCTCCGGTCAGCAGATCGACGGCGTGATCGGCTCGATCGGCCGCACCATCGTCTGACGGCCACACTCAGGTCTTCGCGGTCCGATCGGGCCCGGCCAGGTCGAGGTCAGCCGTCCGACGCTGCGTCCGTCCCGAGCCCGCCGAGGCCCTCGGCGACCACCCGCGCCACCGTGCGCGCGTGCTCGCCGTCCGGATCGAGGTCGGGGTCGAACACCGTCACCGACGCACCCCAGGCGTGCGGGGCGAGCACCCGCAGCAGATCGACCAGCTCATCGGGCGTCAGGCCGCCGGGATCGGGGCTGTCCACCGCCGGCATGTGAGCGGGGTCGAGGACGTCGACGTCGACCTGCAACCAGAACCCCCGTTCGAGACCCGGGGTGGAGAGCACCCGCGACGCCGCGCGGGCGGCTCCGTGCAGGATCACCTCGTCGGCCGGGATCGTGACCGCGAGCAGGGCGCGCACCTCGTCGAGGGCCTCGTCGTCGCGGCGGCAGCCGATGTGGGCGGTGGACGACGCCTCGAAATACGGTCCCCGTCCGTCGATGTCGCTCACGGCGGGGAGGTGGCGCCCGACCGCGACGGCGAGGTCCTCCCCCGCCAGCGCTCCGTACGCCGCGCCCGTTCCCGGATGGCGGAAGTCGGTGTGACCGTCGACATGCACGAGCCCGCCGCCGGGTCCGCCGCGAGACGCGAGCCCGGCGGCGATGACCAGGCTGCAGTCCCCGCCGAGCACGAGCGGCGCATGTCCGGCGGACCGCAGCTCTCCGAGTCGCCGCGCCAGCCGCCGCGCATGGTCGATCACGGCGTCCTGGTTGCGCACGGTGCCGGAGGGACGGGTCCCCTCGTCGTCGACGTAGCGCCCCGGAAGGACGACGCCGGCGTCGATCGCACCGCGCCGCAGCAGCGCGGCGTGCAGCCCGGCCTCCCGCAGCGCCTCCGGCGCCTTGGCCGTGCCCGGAACGGTACCGGGAGCCGGCGGACGCAGCCCCAGGTTGGACGGAGCGGATACGAGCGCGAGGGTCATGGGATCGTCACAGTCTCAGCGCGAGGACGTTGGCGGTGAGACCCGCGGCGGTGCCGCAGAGGATCACGGTGTCTCCGGCGCCGATCCGGCCCTCGTCGAGAGCGCGCGCCAGCATGAACGGCACGGAAGCCGACACCATGTTGCCGTATGCCGACACCTCGTCGACACGCCGGTCGGCCGGGATCCCGAGGCGGTCGAGCATGGGCCCGAGCGCCGCCGACGCCTGGTGCGGGACCCAGAGAGCGACGTCGTCGTGGGAGACGCCCGAGGAGGCGTGGAAGTCGGCGAAGAACTCCGGGAGAACCCGCATCATGCCCAGCAGCGCCTTCTTCCCGTTCATGTCGAACAGGTAGTCGGCGGGGTCGGCATCCGCGTACATCTGGGCGGGCGACCGCGACAGGCCGCCGCGGATCTCGGTGTCGTGCGCGTAGGCGGGCCAGGTGCGCTGCGCGCTCGCGATCACTCCCCGCTCCGCGTCGGCGCTCCTGCGCAGCACGACGGCGGCCGCGGCATCGCTGAACAGCTCATAGCTCTCGGCCTGCGCGGGGTTGAGGAAGCGGGTCCCCACGTCTCCGGAGAACACCAGGATCGTCTCGTGCGCGCCGGACGCGAGGAGGTGCGAGGCCACGTCGAGCGCCGTGATGAAGCTCGTGCACGTCGAGTTCACGTCGAACGCGGCCGCATGACCGGTGATGGTGAGGCGCTCGAGCACGAGGGCCGCCGTGCACGGGATGGGCTGCACGCCGGCGGCCGATGCGCCGATCACCAGGTCGATGTCGTCCGCGCGGATGCCGGCCCGCTCCAGAGCGCGTTCGCAGGCGCCGACGAGCATGTCCAGGTGGGTCGTGTCGTCGGTGATCCGATAGCGCACCTCCCCGGCGAATCGCACGGTGCGCTCGGGAAGCACGGATCCCCAGCCCGCGATCTCACAGTTCCTCATCGCTCCCCCTCCACGCACGCTCCACGCGACGCAGCTTGACCCTGCCGTCGTGACGGTACTCCCTGAAGACGATCTCCGGTCGTTCGCACCCCAGCCGATCGGCCAGGGCGTGCACTTCGTCTGTCACGGCGCTCCTGGTCCGATCATCGAGCACGTCCAGCGATATCTCCAGGCGCCGTGCCGCCGTCTGCACGATGCGGTACTCGTCGAAGCCCTCGGCATAGAGCAGGGCGCGGGTGATCACGTCGGCGAACACGGGCACGGCGCGTCCATCCGGTCCCGGAAACGAGAGCGTGTCGCCCTCTCGTCCCTCGATCCGTTCGATGGCGGCGAGAGCGCTTCCGCACGGGCACGGGTCGGTGCGCGGACGCAGCACGTCGCCGAGCCGGTACCGCACGATCGGCTGCGCTCGCCGCCGCAGGTCGGTCACGATCGGCGTGAACCTCCCGCCGCCGAGATCCTCACGCTCCACGAGCACGTTGTCCTCGTTGAGGTGGATGGTGCCGTGCTCGCAGGTGTGCGCGAGGAATCCCTCCGTGCACTGGTACAGCTGATGGATCACCGCTTGTCCCAGCGACGCCGCGATGCGGGTCGCATCGGAGACCTCGAGAACCTCGGCGACCGCGTAGACCTTCGTCGGGCGATCGGGGAGCCGGCCGTCGTCGGCGGCCCTGGCGATCAGCCGGAGCACCGACGGCGGAGCGACGAGGATGGTCGGGCGGAACTCCGCCAGGCGGTCGAGGTTCGTCGACATGTCGGCGTAGACGTCGAAGTACGAGAACGAGACGGCGCGCGATCCCACGGACTCGTAGAGGCTGTTGTCGGCGCGGAGGAAGAGCGCGATGCGATGTCCGAGCAGGTCGCCGCGCGGCAGGGTGCGGGCGAGAACCGTGCCCACCCATCCGTCGCGCTCCGCCGGGCTGATGACGAAGAGGCCTCGATGCCCGCTGGTCCCGCTCGACAGCCCGACCGAGTTCGCTCCGAGGTCCTCGTCGAAGTCGCGCGACCTCTCGTTCGCGATCGCCAGCGCCATCGCCTCGTCGCGGCGCACGCCGACCGTGTTGATCTCGTCGAACCGATCCATCATGGTGCGCTTGTCCATGAGCGGCAGCTCCTCGAAACCGCCCGTGGCGAGCAGGTCGGAGAAGTACGGCGAGCGACGGCGCAGGAACCGCACGTGCGAGGCGAGCAGCCGCCGCTGCCTGCGCTCCACCGCGGCGCGGGTGCGCAGCGGTCGCAGCCAGCGGACGGCGGCGAACTCGACGAGGACGCGGAGGGGCGAGGTCACGGCAGCAGCTCCGTCTCTGCACGCGGATCGTGGCTGCATACGATGCGGATGCCGGCGGCGTCCAGTCGCGTGAGCAAGGCGGCCGTGCGCACGTAGCCGGCGGCATCGTGCTGCACGACCCGTGGAAGCGGCCTCATCCGCTCGGCGGCATCCAGCAGGTCGGCGCCCCACGCGGCATCCCCCGCCAGCAGCACGGAGCCGTCGACGAGCGCGCCGATGTGCCCGTCGGCGTGACCTGGCAGGTCGACGACGAGGTACGTCCCGTCGTCGAAGAGGTCGACCGCGCGCACCACGACGCCTCGCACGTCGGTGTCCCGGAAGGACGACGGCGCGAGTGTCCTCCGCGACGCCGACGGGAACCATTCGGGAAGAAGCCCCGGCAGCACGCCTGACCGCAGTCGCGGATGCTCCAGGGTGCGGACCATCCCCTCGGTGAGCACGAACGTCGCATCGGGGAACCGGCGGACGCCGCCCACGTGATCGGGATGGAGGTGCGAGAGCACGACGTGGGTGACGGATGCCGGATCCACACCGTCCGCACGCAGCCGCGCGGCGACGTCGTCGGCGTCGACCACGCGCGGCGGCAGGAGCTGTCGGTACGCGGCTCCGCGCCATCCGGTGCGCCACTCGCCGGTTGCGTATCCGGTGTCGAAGAGCACACGGCGACCGTCCGCGCCCTCGTGGAGGAAGACCCCCGAGGGGAACTCCCGCACGGCGTGCGGCTCGCCCCGGAACATCGCGCCGAGGTCATGGGTCGTGCTGCCGCACGCGTAGTGCCGCAGACGGCTCATGCTGCTCCTCGCAGATGCGCGGCCACGCGGGCGAGTGCGTCGTCGAGCCCGACGGTCGGGCGATAGCCGAGGTCCGTCTCGGCGCGCGAGATGTCGAGGGTCTGGGAGTAGGCGATCGTGCTCAGCGTGTAGCGGGTCAGCGGCGGCTCGGGTCGTCCCGGCAGCATCCCGCACACGGCTTCCAGGACGGATGCCGCGGCCCACACCGCGCGTCGGTTCATCGGGCGCAGCCGGGGCGTGCGCTCCAGGAGGCCGAGGAGCTGCTCGATCAGGTCGCGGAATCGGCGGGGATCGCCGTTGCTGATGTTGTACGCGCCGCCGGCGGCGTCCCCGCGAGTCAGTGCGAGGCGCAGCGCGGTCGCGACGTTCTCCACCGCCGTCACGTCGATGAGGTTCTCCCCGCCGTCGAAGAGCGGCACCCCGATCCGCTCGTGCACGTCGAGCAGTCGCGGCAGCAGGCTCGGGTCACCCACCCCGATCAGGCCGCGCGGGCGCACGATGACGAGCTCGGGCACCTCACCGGCGGCGAGAGCGTGCTGCAGCAGCTGTTCGGCGGCGATCTTCGAGCGGATGTAGCCGTTCAGCCGATTGCCCTCGTCGACCTGGTCTTCACGGATGCCGAGACGGTCGCGAGGCGCCGCATACACGCTCGGCGACGAGACGTGCACGAGACGGCGCACGCCGTTGCGCCGGACGAATCCTACGACGTGGCCTGTGCCGTCGACGTTCGTCGTGCGGAACTCGTGCCAGGGCCCCCACGGCGTCGACAGCGCCGCGCAGTGGATGACGGCGTCGACCGCGAGGTCGGTCGTGGCGAGAGCGGAGAGATCGCCGACGAGTCGGTGCGGCGAATCGGCGACCCGGGCGAGCGCATGTTCATCGCGTCCGGCGGCGAACACCTCGTGTCCGTGCTCCCGCAGGTCCCGCACGACGTGTCCGCCGAGGAACCCGCTCGCGCCCGTCACCAGCACGCGGGTTGCAGACATGGAGTTCACGATAGCCGCCCTAGGGTGGGGACGTGCGCATCGCCATGGTCACCGACTACTACCTCCCCACGCTGGGCGGCGTGCAGACCGTGATCAAGGCGCACAAGGAGGCTCTGGAGCATGCGGGACACGAGGTCGTCGTGTTCGCACCGCTGGCAGGCCCCAGTACCGACCCCACGATCGTGCGGCTGCCGACGGCTCGCGGGTTCGCCCCCGACGGATACCCCTTCACCTGGACGCCGGCATCCGCCGCCGCCGCGCTGGAGGCCGAACTGCGGGTGCGAGACGTCGACGTCGTGCACGTGCACACCGAGATGTTCGCGGCCCTGGCCGGCTTCGAGGCTGCGAAGGCGCTCGGCATCCCCGTCGTCCAGACCATGCACGGGCGCATCGATGTGTACACGCGGTCGGTGCTGCCGCTTCCGTCGGTCACGACCGCGGTGCTCGCAGGGATGCACCGGCGGCGCATGAGTCACGACCGCGCGCGCATCGACCCGTCTGAGCCCTATGCCCGCACCCGGCAGGCGCGCCGCATGTGGAGGCTGATGGTGAGTCAGGCCAACCACGCCGCACAGGTCATCGTCCCCTCAGCCCACTTCGCGCGCAAGCTCGTGGCGCAGGGCGTCGACACACCGGTGACGGTGCTGTCCAACGGCCTGGAGGCCTCGGTGCTCGACGAGGCGGGCGAGCCCTTCAGCCGCACCGTCCGGCCGGGAGAGCCGCTGCGCGTGGTGTGGTGCGGGCGGCTGTCCCCGGAGAAGCGCCCGGAGGTGTTCGTGGAGGCGGCGGGGCTGGTC
This sequence comes from Microbacterium hydrocarbonoxydans, assembly GCA_040395495.1. Classification (GTDB taxonomy): domain Bacteria; phylum Actinomycetota; class Actinomycetes; order Actinomycetales; family Microbacteriaceae; genus Microbacterium; species Microbacterium hydrocarbonoxydans_D. The sequence goes on from JBEBQG010000023.1 coordinate 14,068, forward strand.
GACGGGATCGTGTGCGACATGTACGGGGACGGCGTGGTGCGCAGCGCCGTGGCACGACACGTCGCGGCCCTGCCCGCGGGGAGGGTGACGGTGCACGGTGCCGTGCCGCAGGCCGAGGTGCTCTCCGCCATGCGCCGCGCGCACGTGCTCGTGTCCAGCTCCTACGATTTCGACAATCAGCCCATGGTGATCCTCGAGGCCCTCGCCACGGGGCTGCCCGTGATCGTGGCCGATCCCGATCTCGCCGAGACGCTGCCGGAGTACGGACACATCGTCGCGTCGACGCCGGACGCCCCGGGGATCGCTGCGGCGCTCCGGGACCTGCGCGACGATCCGGCGCTGCTCTCCCGGATGAGCGAGGCGGCGGTCGCTCACCGTGCGGCGACGGCTCAGACGACCCACCGCGACGCCCTCCTCGAGGTCTACCGAGCAGCCCTGCTCACCGCACGGCACCGGTGAGATCCGCCAGGATCAGGCGTCGATCGACTCCCGGGAGAGGCGATCGGAGGAGTCGATGATGAACTCGCGCCGCGGCGCGACCTCGTTGCCCATGAGCAGCTCGAACACCCGTCCGGCGGCCTCGGCATCCTCCATCCGCACCCGCCGGAGCAGTCGGCCTCCTCGGTCCATCGTCGTCGTGGCGAGCTGTTCGGCGTCCATCTCCCCGAGGCCCTTGTAGCGCTGGATCGGCTCATGCCAGCGCTTCCCGGCCTTCTTCAGCTTGGCGAGCAGCGCGTGCATCTCCTGCTCGCTGTAGGTGTAGATCGTCTCGTTCGGCTTGGATCCCGGGTTCATCACGATCACGCGGTGCAGCGGCGGCACCGCCGCGAACACCCGACCGTGCTCGATGAGGGGCCGCATGTAGCGGAAGAAGAGCGTGAGCAGCAGGGTACGGATGTGGGCGCCGTCGACATCGGCGTCGCTCATCAGGATGACCTTGCCGTAGCGCGCGGCGTCGATGTCGAACGTCCGACCCGATCCCGCTCCGATGACCTGGATGATCGAGGCGCACTCGGCGTTCGAGAGCATGTCGCCGATCGACGCCTTCTGCACGTTGAGGATCTTGCCGCGGATCGGCAGGAGCGCCTGGAACTCGCTGTTGCGGGCGTTCTTCGCGGTGCCGAGCGCCGAGTCGCCCTCGACGATGAAGAGTTCGCTGCGCTCGACGTCGTTCGTGCGGCAGTCGACGAGCTTGGTCGGCAGCGTCGAGGACTCCAGCGCGTTCTTGCGGCGCTGGGTCTCCTTGTGCGCCCGAGCCGAGACGCGGGCCTTCATCTCCGCGACGATCTTGTCGAGCAGCTGCGTGGCCTGGCTCTTGTCGTCGCGCTTGGTGGAGCTGAACCGCTCCCCGAGGTCTTTGCGCAGCACCTGGGCGACGATCTGGCGCACGGCGGGGGTGCCGAGAACCTCCTTCGTCTGGCCCTCGAACTGCGGCTCGGGGACGTTGACCGTGAGCACGGCGGTGAGACCGGCGAGCACGTCGTCCTTCTCGAGCTTGTCGTTGGCGCCGACCTTGAGACGGCGCGCGTTCTGCTCGACCTGTGCCCGCAGGACCTTCAGCATCTCCTGTTCGAAGCCCTGCTGGTGCGTGCCGCCCTTGGGCGTCGCGATGATGTTCACGAAAGAGCGGGTGACCGTCTCGTACCCCGTGCCCCAGCGCAGGGCGATATCGACCTGGCAGACGCGCTCGACCTCGGTGGCGACCATGTGGCCGTCGGGCTGCAGCACGGGCACGGTCTCCTTGAAGGTTCCCTCGCCCTGGATGCGCCACGTGTCGGTGACGGGCGGATCGACCGAGAGGTACTCGACGAACTCCGAGATGCCGCCCTCGTAGTGGTAGGAGGTCTCGTTCTTCTCCCCGGTGCGGTCGTCGTTCACCACGATCTCGAGGCCCGGCACGAGGAAGGCGGTCTGACGCGCGCGGGTCTCGAGCTCTCCGAGTTGGAAGGCGGCGTCCTTGGTGAAGATCTGCCGGTCGGCCCAATAGCGGATGCGGGTGCCGGTGACGCCACGCGGAGCCTTGCCGACGACGCGCAGCTCGCTCTTGTCCTGGAACGGGGTGAAGGGCGCATCGGGCCGCTTCTCACCGGCGTCAGCGAACACGCCGGGCTCGCCGCGACGGAACGACATCGCGTAGGTCTTGCCGCCGCGGTCGACCTCGACGTCGAGGCGCTCCGACAGCGCGTTCACGACCGAGGCGCCGACGCCGTGCAGGCCACCGGACGCCGCGTACGAACCGCCGCCGAACTTGCCGCCGGCGTGCAGCTTGGTGAAGACGACCTCCACTCCGGTCAGTCCGGTGCGCGGCTCGACGTCCACGGGGATGCCGCGGCCGCGGTCGTGCACCTCGACGCTCCCGTCCGTATGCAGGATCACGTCGATCTTCGCGCCGTTGCCGGCGACGGCCTCGTCGACGGCGTTGTCGATGATCTCCCAGAGGCAGTGCATGAGGCCCGGCGATCCATTGGAACCGATGTACATACCGGGACGCTTGCGGACGGCCTCGAGCCCCTCGAGCACCTGGAGATGATGGGCGGAATACTCGGCGGTCACAATCTCCGATTCTATTCTCGGGCCGAGCCGGAGGCCCGCCGACACTCCCCGGAGATACGCACCCGAGACCCGCTGCGTACGCGCTGAGCGAAACACGCCGTGATCCGGGCATGCACTCAGGCTCTGCGTGGTTGTATTGATCAAGTCCGACGCGAACCCGACATTCTAGGAGGCACCGAGATGAACGCAACGACCGAACGTGAGACCTCCGCCATCGAGTTCCGGCTGACCGCCATGGACCGCTGTGATTCCTGCGGCGCCCAGGCGTACATCGCCGCCGAGGTCAACGGCTCCGAGCTGCTCTTCTGCGCCCACCACGGCCGCAAGTACGAGGAGAAGCTCCGCAGCATCGCGACCAGCTGGCACGACGAGACCGCTCGACTGATCGAGGCCTGACGCACCCGACGCGCCGCACCCGAGGGGCGGGGCGCGTCAGTCGACCTCGACGCGCCGCACCCGCGAGGTGAGGCGTGTGAGGATCTCCTCGCCCACGGTGCCGATGCGCTCGGCGAGAGCGGTCGCCCCGACCTCCCCGTGCGCCCCGGCGCCGAACAGGTGCACCACGTCGCCGACGCCGGCTTCGGGCCACGCGTCGACGCGAGAGGTGACGTGGCCGACCGTCCGCAGCACCCGCTCGCCGCGCGGCGTGCCGACGGTCGCTCCGGCGAGGGTCGACGGCAGTCCGTCGAAGGACCCGATCCCGAGGACGACCTCGCCATCGCCGACGGACACCACGGGGGCGGTGAGCTCCGCGACGGGCACCAGGCCGCCGAGCTCCGGCCCATCGGCCGAGCGGATGCCGTAGCAGAAGGCCCCGATCCGCGAGACGCTCCCCCGGAGCTCAGGGCGCCACCAGGACGCCGCCGACGCGGTGAGGTGCAGGGCCTCCGGCTCGTCTCCGGTGTCGGCGGCCTCGCGCACGGCGCTGAGGAACACCTGCTGCGCGTCGTCGTCCTCGGCGTCGCTGGCCTCCGCGAGGTGGCTCCAGACTCCGGCGAACTCGACGCGCCCGGCGCGCTCAGCGGCTCTGACGGTCTCGACCGCCCTGCCCCACTCCTCCGGGAGCACGCCATTGCGGTGCAGCCCGGTGTCGATCTTGAGGTGGACCCGAGCGGGGCGTCCGAGGGCGTCTGCGCGCGCGATCACGCGGTCGAGGTACTCCAGGGTGCCGACGCCGAGGTCGATGTCGTGCATCAGGGCCTCGTCGACCTCGTCGTCCGTGGAGGTCGCCCATGCGAAGACACGCGCCGGATGCTGCAGGACGCGGCGGATCGTGACCCCGCCTCGCACGTCGTAGCTTCCGTACCAGTCCACGCCCGCACGCTCGGCGTTCTCGACGGCCCAGGTGAGCCCGTGACCGTATGCGTCGTCCTTCATCACCAGCATGAGCGCCGAGGGGGCGATGCGCTCGCGCACCGCGACGATGTTCGCGCGCAGACGCTCCCCGTGCAGCCGCAGCTCCGGTCTCTTCACGACTCCCACCCCCGTTCCGCGTGCATCCCCACGACCGTGACGAGCTCGGCGACGGACAGGCCGCTGACGGCGCTCCACCGCGCGAGTGCGGGGGCTGCGGGGCCGGTGCCGCCGAAGTACGTCGCCTCGGCGCCGACCGCGGCCTCGTGCCCCTGCAGGTCGACGACGCAGACGTCCATGGCGACCCGGCCGATGATCGGCCTTTCGACGCCGTCGATCTCGACATGCGCCTCGTTGCCGAGCGCGCGGACGATGCCCTGGGCATAGCCGCCGGTCACGAGAGCGACGACCGTGTCGGCGGTCGCCCGATGCGTGTATCCGTAGGACACGGCGTCACCGGCCTTCAGCCGTTTGGTCGACATCACGTGCCCGACGAGCCGCATGACGGGTCTCGTCGACAGCATGCCGTCGGAGTCGGGCAGACCGTACAGCAGTCCGGGATCGATGTCGGCCTCGCCGTCGACGACCGCCGAGATCCCCTCCAGGCGCAGCGCCTCGACGACGTTGGACCGATCGACGAGCACGCCCTCCGCGCCGGCGGCCGTCACCGCGTACGCGACCGCGAGCACTCCGTGCCCCCACGCGTCACGACGCAGATCCGCGATCCGCCCGCCCGCGGACACCGCCGCCGCCGCCGATGCGGCCAGCGCCGATCGCGAGATCACCGCTCTGGGCAGCGCACTGCTGCTCGTCACCGTCGCACCCCCTGCATCCGTCCGCGTTCTCGTTCCCCACCGATACGAACCCGGCTCAGAGTCCGATCGTGCTGAAGTCCTTGCTGTGCACGAGGTGCTCGATCGCATCGCGCGCGCCTCGCGCGTACTCGTCCAGGCGCGCGTGCTCCTCACCGGGCGCCCACTCGATGCCCCGCCTCGCGGTGACCGCGAAGAGGATCGCGTCTGTCCACTGCGGGTTGAGCGGCAGCGCCGGTCCCTGGACGTTCGTGGCGTAGGACTCCGCACGTTGCACGGTCTCCCCCGCGGCGCCGGAGTACGTGAAGCTCCCCTTGCCCGCGACCACCGTTCCGACGACCTGCGCGTCCTCGGCGAGGGTCCAGCGCGAGGCGTGGTCCTCGAAGCCGATGATGCGGCCGAACGGCGCGTCGGCGATGATGTATCCGACGTTGCGCTCGCGCGTCCTCGCGACGCGGAACGGGAAGATCCCGAGACCGTCGATGCGGTCGCCGTCGAGTGTGTCGACACCCTGGCTGAGCAGTTCGGCGGTCGCGCCGACGGCGAGAAGGGACCGCCCGGAGGAGACGAACTCCTCCAGCTCCGCCGCACGGGAGCGCAGGTCGTCCGCGACGATGCGCATCGCCGAGAGCGGGCCGTTGCCGAGCACGATGATGTCGGCGTCCGACGGGATCTGCTCGGCGATGCCCACGCGGTGCACGTCGACGGCGACCCCGGCGCGTTCGAGGCGCACCTGCAGCGCGCGCACGTTGCCGCGGTCGCCGGTGATGCCGAGCTCGACGGGATAGAGCTGGACGATTCGCACGGATGCGCTCATCGGCGTGCCACCTCCTGGTCTCCATGACCGAGCAGACGCCGGCCGATCATCATCAGCTCGTAGTTCACGAACCAGGTCTGGCGCCCGGACGTCGTCGTCGGCAGCGCGCGCATCAGCGCGACCGCCTTCTCCATGTCGGGTTCGACGACGCCGATCTCGACACCGGCGTGCTCCAGGCTCAGCGCCAGCTGGTAGGCCTTCTCGCCCGTGACCACGTCGATGCGCTTCAGCACGTCGAAGTCCACGTCGTACAGCCAGGACACGTCGGGTGTGCCCTCGTCGATCGCGATCAGCGCGCGCTCGGGTGCGCCGTCGAGGGCGTCGAGGTTCATCTGCAGGCTCGGTGCGTTCTTGAACATGACGAACTCGACCTGCTCGCCCGCGGGGTCGCGGCGCAGCGGGATGACCTCGCCGCGACCGTAGGCCGGAGCCATCTGAGCGAACCCGGTCGCCGCCTTCTCCGTGGAGAAGCCGGAGCCGAGCACGCGGGAGGCGACGGTCAGAGCGGCGGCGGCGTCGGCGGCGTAGTGCAGCCCCCGGGCGGGCAGCGTGATCGCAGCATCCGCGCCGTCGACCCGCACCACGACATCGCGTCCGTCGACCGAGGTCACCTCGGCGTAGGCGTCGCGGTCGAGGATGCCGGCGTTGCCGCTGCGGGTGTCCGCCGCGTTCGCGAGTCCGTGCGCCGAGGAGGCGACCAGGTCGGGCGAGACGCCGAAGAACGAGACCTCGCCGCGCATCGCGGCGGTGTCGATCTTGCTGAGGTAGGGGTCGTCGCGGTTGACGATGACGTGCGCGGACGCGCGCGTCGACGCATCGAGCATCATGTCGGCCACCCGCTCGGTCTCGTAGAACCGGTAGAGCTGGTCGACCTGCACGTTGAGCGACAGGATCACCGACGGCGAGAGGCGGTCGGCCAGATCGGCCGCGTAGCCTTCGTCGATCTCCAGCACGGCGACGTCGGCACGGATGCGGCCGGTGAGCGTCGCATCCGCGAGCAGCGCGCTGGTCACTCCCTGCGGGAGGTTCGCACCGGTGGGGTTGGTGAACACCGTCAGACCGTGCGCCCGCAGGACCTCGCTGATCATGTGCGTGGTCGTCGTCTTGCCGTTCGAGCCGAGCACGAAGATCACGCCGTACGTGAACTGCCCGGCCAGCGTGGGCAGTAGCGTCGGCGCGAGCCGGTTGGTGAGATATCCCGGGAACGCCGAGCCGCCGCCGCGCAGGCGCGTGGCGAACCGCGCCAGCTTCCCCGCGAGGACGGGGAAGACGTAGCGGATGCCAGCGGAGCGCGCCTGAGGTGCGCCCGCCATCATTCGAGGTAGTCCCGCAGCGACTGCGACCGGCTCGGGTGCCGCAGCTTGGCCATCGTCTTCGACTCGATCTGGCGGATGCGCTCACGCGTCACGCCGAAGGTGTCGCCGATCTGGTCGAGGGTCTTGGGCTGGCCGTCGCCGAGACCGAAGCGCATGCGGATGACGCCCGCCTCGCGCTCGGAGAGAGAGTCGAGCAGCTGCTCGAGCTGCCGCTGCAGCATCGTGAAGCCCACCGCGTCGGCGGGGACCACGGCCTCGGTGTCCTCGATGAGGTCGCCGAACTCGCTGTCGCCGTCCTCGCCGAGAGGGGTGTGCAGCGAGATCGGCTCGCGGCCGTACTTCTGCACCTCGACGACCTTCTCGGGCGTCATGTCGAGCTCGCGGCTGAGCTCCTCTGGGGTGGGTTCGCGACCGAGGTCCTGCAGCATCTGGCGCTGCACGCGGGCGAGCTTGTTGATGACCTCGACCATGTGCACCGGGATGCGGATGGTGCGCGCCTGGTCGGCCATGGCTCGCGTGATCGCCTGACGGATCCACCAGGTGGCGTAGGTCGAGAACTTGAAGCCCTTGGTGTAGTCGAACTTCTCGACCGCGCGGATCAGACCGAGGTTGCCCTCCTGGATCAGGTCGAGGAACTGCATGCCGCGGCCGGTGTAGCGCTTGGCGAGCGAGACGACGAGGCGGAGGTTGGCGCCGAGCAGGTGACTCTTGGCGCGCTGGCCGTCGCGGGCGACCCACTGCAGATCGAGCCCGAGCTGGCTCGTCTTCTCGGCGGCCGACATGGTCGACAGCTTCTCCTCGGCGAAAAGGCCTGCCTCGATGCGCATCGCGAGCTCGACCTCTTCGGCCGCGTTCAGCAGCGCGACCT
>JBEBQG010000024.1:0-20654 GCA_040395495.1 Microbacterium hydrocarbonoxydans
TGGCGAGCGTGGCGTCGACGGTCGCCGTGGCCTCGCCCTTCCAGTTGTCGCTGAGTACCTTCTCGAAGACGCTGGCGTGCAGCTCGTCGATGTCGTCGTCGGTGTTGCGGATGGCGTCGGCGAGGCGCAGGTCCTGCGTGCGCAGCAGCTCGGACAGCGTGCGCGCGATCTCGACGTCGAGCTCGCCCATCTTGGTGAAGGTGCCCTTGAGGCCCTTCGGGATGGCGCGCTCGGGGAAGCGGAGACGGGCGAGCTGGGCGATGTGCTCGGACATGTCGCCCATGCGCTCCAGCGACGCGCTGACGCGCAGTGCGGTGACGACGATGCGCAGGTCGCGGGCGACCGGCTGCTGACGGGCGAGGATCTCGATGGCCTGTTCGTCGAGCGCGACGGCCAGCTCGTCGATCTTGGCGTCGTCGGCGATGACCTCCTCGGCCAGGGCCACGTCGCTCGTCGCGAAGGCGCGGGTCGCCTTGTCGATCGAGACGGTCACCAGGTCGGCGATCTCGACGAGACGGGACTGCAGGTCCTCGAGGGACTGGTGGAAGACTTCGCGCATTGGGGCGCAACCTTTCATTCGGTTCTCGGCCGGATTGTCGGCGCGAGACGGCGGGTCGTCCGCACGAGAGGGCGGGACTGCGCTCCCGCACAGGCCCGAAGCGATTGTGTGCTCCGAAGGTTAACGAACGGTGCCCGGCACGTGAATAGTACTTCTCGGGTTGCCGCCGACGCCCGGAAACCCGCCGGAGCACGGGTGAACGCACTCTACGCTGGATGCATGACCCTGCCGCAGATCGCGCTGCTCGCGCTGGCCGTCGGGCTGCTGATCGGCGTGGGCCTGTCGCTGCTCGTGGTCTGGGCGTACCGTGCCAGGGCTCGCGTCGTGGAGGAGACCTCGACGGTCGTGCCCGACGGCGTGACCGACGTGCTGGGCAGCATGGACGACGCGGCGTGCGTGGTGGACACCTCCGGCCTGGTTCTCGCGGCGTCCCATGCCGCGGCGCGATTCGGGATCGAGGTCGGCGCCACGCTCGACAACACCGAGTTGCGCCAGCTCGTGCGCGGAGTCCGCAGCTCGGGCGGCACGGCCACCGAGTCGCTGCGCATCACCCGGGGCGGCCTCAGCCTCGACCCCCGCCTCGTGTCGGCGCGGGCGAGCGTGATCAGCCCGCGGATGGCGTTGCTGATCATCCGCGACGTGACGGAGCAGGAGCGGCTCGACCAGATGCGCCGCGACTTCGTCGCCAACACCAGCCACGAGCTGAAGACCCCGGTCGGGGCGGTGACGCTGCTGGCCGAGGCCATCGAGTCGGCGTCGGACGACCCCGCGCAGGTGCGCATCTTCGCCGCCCGCATCTCGGCGGAGGCCGCTCGGCTCGGCCAGCTCACCGGCCGCATCATGAGCCTGTCGCGGCTGCAGGCCGACGACGGGCTCTCCGACGTGCGCGCCGTGTCCCTCGACGAGGTGCTCGCCTCGGCCATCGAGGCGCACGTGGTCCAGGCTGACTCGGCCGGGGTGGAGCTCACCCGCGGCGGCGACCGGGGCGTCTGGGTGCGCGGCGACGCGCAGATCCTCATCGAGGCGTTCGGCAACCTCGTCGCCAACGCGATCGTCTACTCGCCGAAGGGATCGAGGGTGGGGATCGGCGTTCGGGCCGACGGCGGCGTGGTGGAGGTCGCCGTCTCCGACCAGGGCATCGGCATCGCGGAGGCGGACAGGGAGCGCATCTTCGAGCGCTTCTACCGCGCGGATGAGGCCAGATCCCGGCGCACCGGAGGGACCGGTCTCGGGCTGTCGATCGTGAAGCACGCGGTCCAGCGGCACGGCGGCGAGGTGCTGCTGTGGTCGCGCCCCGGGCGCGGGTCCACGTTCACCGTGCGTCTTCCCCGCATCGACTCCCCGGTGTCGGATGCGTCGAAGAAGGACAAGAAGAGCAAGAAGAAGCGCGAGCGCAAGGCGGCCAAGGCCGCGTCGACCGCTCGCATTCGAAACGGAGAGACAGCATGACCCGCATCCTTCTCGTCGAAGACGAGCCCGATCTCGCCGATCCGCTTGCGTACCTGCTGCGCCGCGAGGGCTACGAGGTCGAGATCGCCGAGGACGGCCCCGGTGCGCTCACCGCGTTCCGCGAGCGCGGCGCCGACATCGTGCTCCTCGACCTCATGCTCCCCGGCATGCCGGGCACGGAGGTGTGCCGGCAGATCCGGTCGACCTCGGCCGTGCCGATCATCATGCTCACGGCCAAGGACTCCGAGGTGGACATCGTGGTCGGGCTCGAGCTCGGCGCGGATGACTACATCACCAAGCCGTATTCCTCGCGCGAACTGCTCGCCCGCATGCGCGCGGTGCTCCGACGCGTGGTGCAGGCCGACAGCGAGCTGGACGAGCGGGTGCTCGACGGAGGCCGTGTGTCGCTCGACATCGACCGGCACACGGTGTCGGTCGCGGGGGAGCAGATCAACATGCCGCTCAAGGAGTTCGAGCTGCTCGAGGTGCTCATGCGCAACTCCGGCCGCGTGCTCACCCGCGGTCAGCTGATCGACCGGGTGTGGGGCAGCGACTACTTCGGCGACACGAAGACGCTCGACGTGCACATCAAGCGCATCCGCTCGCGCATCGAGGAGAACCCCGGCGAACCGGTGATGCTCGTCACGGTGCGCGGTCTGGGCTACCGCTTCGAAGGCTGAACAGCCCCAGAGCCCTCCGGACAGAGAAGAGGCCGGCACCCGCTCGGGTGCCGGCCTCTTCGAGGTCTGTGCGACGCTCAGTTCGTGGGCGCCGGTGCCGCGGTGTCGGTGGGCAGCGGCGTCGGGGTGCTCTTGACGTCTTCCGGGACCAGGTCGGCGTAGTAGGAGAGGGTGCCGTCGAGCACGGGGACCTCGGTCTTGGCGCCCTGCCCGTCACCGGACTGGAAGTGGACCTCGACGGTCGCGCCCGGCATCGTGTCGAGTCCGACGATGCGCAGCGGCTCCTCCTTGGCGCCGAGGCTGACCGTCCCACCGGCGGGCACGGTGATCGTGAACGGGTCGATGCCCGCGAGGGAGATCGTGAGGGTCGCCTTCTCCTCGGTCGGGTTGACGATCGCGGCGACGAGGTTGCCCACCGTGCCGTCTTCGTTGGCGACGATGAAGACGTTGCGCACGTCGAGAGGGCCGTCGGTGTCGCTGACGTTCACGCCGTCGGAGGGGGAGTACTCGATCTTGGTCGACTGGGGCGAGATGAACGTGCACCCGGTCGCCCCGAGGACGACGAGGGCGCTGATGACGGCAGACGCAACAAGGCGCGATTTCACGGGTCCTCCTGAGGTCCGACGAGTCTTCCGCATCCCATTCTATGGGTAAGCGCGAGTGCGTCCGTGGACCCGGGGGCGCGAACCTTAGCGCATTTCCCCTGTGGTATCCTTGAGGTTGCCGAAAGGACACGTTTTTATGCTTTTTGAGGTTGGCGAGACCGTCGTCTATCCGCACCATGGCGCTGCGACCATCATCGAGGTCAAGGAGCGCATCATCAAGGGTGAGGCGAAGAAGTATCTGAAGCTCAATGTCACCCAGGGCGATCTGATCATCGAGGTCCCCGCAGAGAACGTCGACCTGGTCGGCGTCCGTGACGTGATCGGCAAGGAGGGCCTCGACCACGTGTTCGAGGTGCTGCGCGCGCCGTTCACCGAGGAGCCGACGAACTGGTCCCGTCGCTACAAGGCGAACCTCGAGAAGCTCGCCTCCGGCGATGTCATCAAGGTGAGCGAGGTCGTGCGCGACCTGTGGCGCCGTGACCAGGACCGCGGCCTGTCCGCCGGCGAGAAGCGGATGCTGGCGAAGGCCCGCCAGATCCTCATCTCGGAGCTGGCTCTGGCCGAGAAGATCGACGAGGACAAGGCGGGCGCACTGCTCGACGAGGTCCTCGCCTCCTGAGCTTCTTCATCATCGAGAAAGGCGGATGCTGCGGCATCCGCCTTTTCCGTGTGCCCGGGTAACGTGAGACCGTGAGCATCCTCCCCGTCCCCGACACCGCGATCATCGTCGTCGCCGCCGGCTCCGGCACCCGTCTCGACGGCGGGGCGCCCAAGGCCTTCGTCGGTATCGACGCCCACTCGATCCTGCGGCACGCCCTCGACGGCGTCTTCGCCGCGGCGCCCGCTCAGGTGATCGTCGTCGCGCCGGCCGGGTACGAGGGGGATGCCGAGTCCGAGATGCGTGCCGCAGCGGGCGACAGGGCCGATCTCGGCCTCGTGGTCACGGGGGGATCGACGAGGCAGGAGTCGGTGGCGGCGGGACTGTCGGCGCTGTGGGGGGACGTGACCACGGTGCTCGTGCACGATGCGGCCAGGGCGCTGACGCCGCCCGACGTGATCGACGCCGTCGCCCTCGCTGCGAAGGACGGGGGCGTGATCCCGACGCTCCCCGTCGTGGACACCCTGAAGAGGGTCGACGCCGACGTGATCGTGGCCGCGGTCGACCGCGCGGAGCTGGCCGCCGCCCAGACGCCGCAGGGCTTCCCCCGCGATCTCCTCGTGGCCGCGTACGCGACAGCGCGCGAGGGGGGCGCCGAGTACACCGACGACGCGGCCCTGTTCGCGGCGGCAGGACACGGTGTGCGCCAGATCGCGGGGTCCGAGCGCGGCTTCAAGATCACGACCCCTGCCGACCTGGAACGAGCCAGGCATCTGCTCGGCGCCTCACGCTCCGCGGTCGGCCCACGCGTGGGAGTCGGCACCGACGTGCACGCGTTCGGCGGCGAGGGCACCCTGTGGCTCGCCGGTCTGGAGTGGCCGGGGGAGCAGGCGCTGTCCGGGCACTCCGACGGCGACGCCGTGGCGCACGCGATCGTCGACGCGCTCCTGGGGGCCGCCGGTCTCGGCGACATCGGCCAGCACTTCGGCACCGCGCACCCAGAGTATGCGGGAGCCCATGCCGACGTCTTCCTCGCCCGCACCCGCGAGCTCCTCGCCGCGGCGGGGTTCGCGATCGGCAACGTCTCCGTGCAGTTCCAGGGCAACCGCCCGCGGTTCAGCGCGCGGAGGGGGGAGGCGGAGCGGATGCTGTCCGGCGTGCTCGGCGCCCCGGTCTCGGTCACGGCGACGACGACCGACGGCCTGGGCTTCCCCGGCCGCGGCGAGGGGATCTCGGTGATGGCCGTCGCGCTCGTGCTCCCCGATGCGCGGTCCGTGTGACGAGACGAGGGCCGGGGAGCCCGGATCGCACCCGATCCGTCATATGCGCCGCGATCCCGCGCCCGGAGGCGGCCGTTCAGGCGCGCCCGAGTAGGCTTGAGCGGTGACTCTCCGCCTCTACGACACCCGCGCACAGCAGCTGCGCGACTTCGTGCCTCTCGACCCCGAGAACATCACGATGTACGTCTGCGGACCCACGGTGCAGTCCGGCCCCCATATCGGGCATGTGCGTGCCGCGCTCAGCTTCGACCTGCTGCGCCGCTGGCTGACCCACCGGTACGGACGGGTCACGTTCGTGCGCAACGTCACCGACATCGACGACAAGATCCTCGCCGGCGCGACGGACGCCGAACCGTGGTGGGCGCTCGCGTACCGGATGGAGCAGGAGTTCTCCGCGGCGTATGCCGGCGTCGGCATCCTCCCCCCGACCTACGAACCGCGGGCCACGGCATCCGTGCCGCAGATGCAGGAGCTCATCGAGACCCTCATCGAGCGCGGGCACGCCTACCCGGCCCCCGACGGTTCCGGTGACGTCTACTTCGACGTGCGCTCGTGGTCGGAGTACGGGTCGCTCACGAACCAGTCCGTCGACGCGATGGAGGCGGCGGCCGACGCCGACCCGCGCGGCAAGCGCGCCCCGCAGGACTTCGCCCTCTGGAAGGGCGCCAAGCCCGACGAGCCCGCCGACGCCACCTGGCAGTCGCCGTGGGGGCCCGGCCGCCCCGGCTGGCACATCGAGTGCTCGGCCATGGCCAAGCGCTACCTCGGACCGGCGTTCGACATCCACGGCGGCGGCCTCGACCTGCGCTTCCCGCATCACGAGAACGAGCTCGCCCAGTCGACCGCGGCGGGTGACGGCTTCGCCCAGTACTGGGTGCACAACGGGCTCATCACCGTCGGTGGGCAGAAGATGTCGAAGTCGCTCGGCAACTTCACGCTCGCAGCCGACGTGCTCGCCCACCATGATCCGCTGGTCGTGCGCTACGCGCTCGCCGCCGCGCACTACCGCTCCAGCCTCGATCTGGGAGACACGACGTACGCCGAGGCGGAGGCGGCGCTCGGGCGCATCCGCAACTTCCTGGAGCGGGCGGGGCACGCCTCCGCGCGGAACGAGGCGAAGCGGGTCGCGGAGAGCGGCGCATCGGCATCCGCCGATCAGGGCATCCAGTACATCCCGCTCGTGCCGGAGGAGTTCGCCCGCGCCATGGACGACGACCTCGGAGTCCCGCAGGCCCTCGCCGCGCTGCACGACCGTGTGCGACGAGGCAACCAGGCACTCGATGACGGCGACGACGCGGCCGCGGAGCGCGCACTGTACGAGGTGCGCGCAATGGCCGACGTGCTCGGCATCGATCCGCTCTCGCCGGAGTGGCGCGCAGCGGGCGCTGACTCGAAGACGACCGAGGCGCTCGACGCCCTCGTGCAGGCGATGATCACGCAGCGCGCCCAGGCGCGCGCGGACAAGGACTGGGCGGCGGCAGATCGCATCCGCGATGCGATCGGCGCCGCAGGAATCACGCTGGAGGATTCTCCGGCAGGAACTCATTGGAGTATCGATGGCTAAGTTCGGAAACCCCTCTGCGGGCAAGGGCAAGAAGAAGGGGCCCAGCAAGGGCACCGGCGGACTCGGGCGCAAGGCGCTCGAGGGGCGCGGGCCGACGCCGAAGGCGGAGGACCGTGCCTGGCACCCCGCAGGCAAGCGCAAGGCCGCGGCCGAGCGCTACGCGGCGTCCGGAGGCAAGGGCAAGCCCGGCCAGCGTCAGACCTCGGGCGGCAACCCGAACCGCACGGCGCGGGTGAAGGACAACACCACCGACACCGAGACCGTGACCGGTCGCAACTCCGTGCTCGAGGCGCTGCGGGCCAAGATCCCGGCGACCGCCTTCTACATCGCGCAGCGCGTGGAGATGGACGACCGCGTCAAGGAGATGCTCTCCATCGCGACCCACCGCGGCATCCCGGTGCTCGAGGTCACCCGTCAGGAGCTCGACCGCATGGCCGGCTTCGACGGCGTGCACCAGGGCGTGGCGATCAAGGTGCCGCCGTACGAGTACTCGCACCCGCAGGACCTTCTCGAGGAGGTCATCGACAAGGGTCAGGTGCCGCTCTTCGTCGCTCTCGACGGCATCACGGACCCGCGCAACCTCGGCGCGATCATCCGCTCCACCGCGGCCTTCGGCGGGCACGGACTGATCCTCCCGCAGCGCCGCTCGGCCGGCGTCAACTCGGCGGCCTGGAAGACCAGCGCCGGTGCTGCCGCCCGCGTTCCCGTCGCCCTCGCCACCAACCTCACCACCCAGCTCAAGGAGTTCAAGAAGCAGGGCGTGTTCGTGCTCGGCCTCGACGGCGGGGGAGACGTGGCGCTGCCCGAGCTGCAGCTCGCCGATCGCCCCGTCGTGATCGTCGTGGGCTCCGAGGGCAAGGGGCTCTCGCGCCTCGTCGCCGAGACCTGCGACCAGATCGTCTCCATCCCGATCTCGGCCGCCGCCGAATCGCTGAACGCCGGCATCGCCACGTCCGTGGCGCTGTACCAGGTCTCCACGATCCGCAACGCTCAGAAGTAGGACCACCCCGTCGCACAGGAAGGCACGTCCATGGCTCGCATCGTCGTCCTCGGAGGAACCGGCTACGCCGGAAGGCACATCGTGAGCGAGGCGGTGAGCCGTGGACACGATGTGGTCGCGGTCTCCCGCGCCGTGCCCGCCGATCCCGTCGCCGGGGCGACCTATGTGCAGGGGTCCGTGCTCGACGTCCCCGCGCTGGGCGACGTCTTCGCAGGCGCGGATGCCGTGATCTTCGCGGTCGCGGCGCGCGGGGACATGGCCGATGCCTCCGTCGGCGCCCTCGGCGACGTGGCCGCCGCCCTCACCGGCACCGAGACGCGCCTCGGAGCGATCGGCGGTGCGATGGGGAGCCTGTCGGCCCCCGGTGGACCGCGACTCTGGGATCTCGGGGTGCCGGAGGAGTACCGCCACGAGGCGAAGGCGGGCATCGACTCCCTCGAGCTGCTGCAGGCATCCGACCCGGGGTTGGACTGGTTCTTCATCCACCCCGCCGAGGTCTTCGGGCCGTGGGCGGAGGGCGTGCGCACCGGTCGCTACCGCGACGGCGGGGACGTCGTCGTGCGTGACGCCGACGGCCACTCCACCATCTCCGGAGCCGATTTCGCGGTGGCCTTCGTCGACGAGATCGAGCAGGGCAACCACCACCGAGAGCGCTTCACCGTCGGCTACTGACGACCGGCGCTCGCGGCCGTCTCCGTGGTTCATTACGTGGTCCCGGTGCTTTGACCCCCTGCGGGGGTCAGGTGCGGCGCTGACGTTGCCGGGTCGCTCCCTCCCTCCCCAAACTGGGCATTGCAGGAGGAACCGATATTCTGGGAGCCTTCTGGGGTAGAGCGCCGATGTGCGCCTAGGGGAGAAGGAAGCCGACCACATGAAGAAGCCTGAATCGTCGCGCTCGACGCGCGCGGGACGGGGCGCCGCGGCGCTCCTGCTCGCGCTCGCGGCGCTCGTGCCCGCCGCGTTCGCAGCACCGGCCGCCGCCGCACCCGACGTCGCCCCTGGCGACAGCGTCTGGGTCGGACCGTCCGTCGGCGGGGGCACCCACATCACGCCCGTCTACATCCCGGTGCCGGCCGACACGAACAACCCGGGGACACCGGACTACTGGGCCTACTGCATCGAGCACGACATCCCCCTTCGCACGCGCACCAGTGCGGTGATCGACGTCGCATCGACCTACCTCGGCGACAACTTCTTCCAGCAGCCGGCTGTGCAGTCGCGGGTGTACTGGATCATCACGCACGCCTATCCCGCGGTCACCCTCGACGACCTCGCGACCGCCGCGGGCGCTCCGGGGCTGTCGCTCATCGACGCCATCGAGGGCGCGCAGTACGCGATCTGGAACTTCACCGACCTGGGCGCGAACCCACCTGCGAACTGGAACTTCAACTCGCCGAACTCCGCGGCGGTGTACTGGTACCTCGCGAACGGCGCCATCGCCAACGCGGGTCCGACGCCTCCGGTGACCGCCGACGTCTCCGTGTCGGTGACCGGTCCCGGGGCGCCCGGCGAGGTGGGGTCGCTCTTCGGCCCGTTCACCGTGTCGACCAACCAGGCGACCGCGCGAGTGGCCTCGACCCCTGCGCTGCCGATCACGGACGCCGCCGGCGACCCGATCGACGTGAACGCGGTGGTCAACGGTCAGCAGGTCTACCTCGACCTTCGCGGTACGACGGCCTCCGGTTCCGCGACGGTGACCGCGACGGTCGCAGGCGCCGACGGCACAGGCCTCATCGTCACGACCCCCGAGGCCAACGGCAGCCCGGTGCCGACGGAGGAGTCGCACGCGCAGTCGCAGATCCTCGTCGCCGCGTCGACCGCGACCACCTCGGCATCCGCCTCCGCAGTCTGGGCAGCGCCCGCGATCGGGACGACCCTGACGGATGCCGCCGATGACGACCA
The DNA here is from genome assembly GCA_040395495.1 of Microbacterium hydrocarbonoxydans. Lineage (GTDB taxonomy): Bacteria > Actinomycetota > Actinomycetes > Actinomycetales > Microbacteriaceae > Microbacterium > Microbacterium hydrocarbonoxydans_D. The sequence continues at coordinate 9,638 of JBEBQG010000024.1, forward strand.
CGTGCTCGCCTGGGACGGCGGCACGCTCATCGACACGATCTCCTACACGGGGCTCGTGCCGGGCCGGGAGTACACCGTCGCCGGTGAGCTGATGCGCAAGTCGAACGGCTCGGCGACCGGTATCACCGGATCGACGACGTTCACCCCGACCGCCGCCGACGGCACGGTCGACGTGACCTTCAACGTGCCCGCCGGCTACGCGGGGCAGAGCCTGGTGGCCTTCGAGTCGCTGTTCGAGGGTGCGACGGCGGCAGGGACGCCCGTCGCCGAGCACCGTGACATCGCCGACGTGAATCAGACGGTGGCGGTCGGGCCGCAGCCGACGATCGCCACGACGCTCGTCGACCGGGCCGACCAGGACCACACCCTGGCGTGGAACGGCGGCGCCGTCGTCGACACGATCGCCTACACCGGCCTCACGCCCGGACAGCAGTACACGGTCGCCGGCGAGCTGATGCGCAAGTCCGACGGTTCCGCCACCGGCATCACCGCCACGGCGACCTTCACGCCCACCTCGGCTGACGGATCGGTCGTCGTGACCTTCACGGTCCCGAGCGGGTATGCGGGGCAGAGCCTTGTGGCCTTCGAGTCGCTGTACGCGGGGGCGACCGCCACGGGCACGCCCGTCGCCGAGCACAAGGACCTCGCGGATGCGGCGCAGACCGTGGCCGTCGAGAAGCAGCCGGTCGTCGTCGGCGGCGGCAGCAGCGGACAGCCGGCGGCCGGCGGTGGACTCGCCTCGACCGGTGGCGACCTGCCGGTCGTCGCGATCTCGGCGGCGGCCGCGGCGATCGTCGCAGGCGTGCTGTTGACCATCCTGCGCCGCCGGACCCGCACGGAGGCGTGAACGACGAAGAGGGCCGGGCGATGACGTCGCCCGGCCCTCTTCCGCGTCTCAGACCAGATCGCGCCAGTCCACGTCCTCGTCGTCCTCATCGGCGATCGGGGTCACGCCGGTGATCACCGGAAGGCTCATGGTCTCGGTCGGCGGCCCCATGATGGTGGCCTCGTCGCGACGATGCCGCAGCACCTCGTTGATGTAGCTCGTCAGCACCTCGGCGAGCGGTACAGAGCGCCCCTGCGCCTGGGAGAGGTACCAGCGGTGCTCCAGCACCTGGTGGAACACCTCCGCGGGCTCGAGCTTGGCGCGGAGGTCGTAGGGGATCGCTCGGACGACGGGCTCGAACACGCGGGTCAGCCACTCGTGCGCGTACATCTCCTCGTCGGCCCACTGCTTCGTCGAGCGCGCGCGGAACTCGTCCAGGTCGTTGAGCAGCCGTCTGGCCTGGTTCTCTTCGACGTCCAGCCCGGTGAGGCGGATGAGGCGACGCTGGTGGTGGCCGGCGTCCACGACCTTAGGCTGGATCTCCACGACCGTACCGTCGGCGGTGGTCGACATGGACATCTCGTCGATGTCGAATCCGAGGGCGTTCAGCCGTTCGACGCGCTCGGTGATCCGCCACGTCTCCGCGGCGGCGAAGGACTCCTGCGCCGTGAGCTCGGCCCACAGCGACCGGTACGAGGAGACGATGCCGTCGGCGATCGCGATGGCGTCGACGCCGCGCTCCAACCGCCCGCCCGCGGCGAGGTCCATGATCTCGCCGGCGATGTTCGTGCGCGCGAGATCGAGGTCGTAGGCGCGCTGTCCGTCGGTCAGTCCCTCCTCGTGCAGCTCGCCGGTCTCGGCATCGACCAGGTAGGCGGCGAACGCACCCGCGTCGCGGCGGAAGAGGGTGTTCGACAGCGACACGTCGCCCCAGTAGAAGCCGACGTTGTGCAGGCGCACGAGCAGCAGCGCGAGGGCGTCCACGAGACGGGTGGCGGTGTCGGGGCGCAGCACCCGGGTGAACAGGGCGCGGTACGGCATCGAGAAGCGCAAGTGCGAGGTGACGAGGGCGGCGGGCAGCTGCTCGCCCTCGGCATCCGTCCTCCCGGCGATCACGGCCACCCGGTCGACGCAGGGCACGTCGAGGCGTGCCAGATTGCCGAGCATGTCGTACTCGCGCTGCGCCATCTCCGCCGTGGTCTCCTTGACGGCGACGACGCGGCCCGAGAGGTCCGCGAATCGGACGAGGTGGCGGGAGAGTCCCTTCGGCAGCGACACGATGTGCTCGGACGGCCACTTCGCGAGCGACGTAGACCAGGGCAGCGTCAGCAGACCGGGGTCGACCGTGCTCGCCGTGATGCGTAGCGCGTCCTGCATGGATCTCCTGTCGTGAGGGGGAAAGCAGAAGCGGCGCGGGCGACCGAAGTCAGCCCGCGCCGCGTCTGTCAGTGCGATCAGGCGGAGACGACCGGAGCCGCGTTCAGGCGGTCGCCCGACTCGAGGTCGAACGCGTGCACGTGGCCCGGGTTCGCCGCCAGGGTGACGGTCTCGCCCGCGTTCGGGTGGTTGCGGCCGTCGACACGGGCGACCAGGTCGGTGCGCTTGCCGTTGATGTCGGTGTGGCCGTAGAGGTAGCCGTCGGCGCCGAGCTCCTCGACGAGGTCGACGACGACCGAGAGGCCCTTGCCGTCGGCGGGGCCGACGGTGATGTCCTCGGGGCGCACGCCCACCGTGATCTGCGAGCCCGTGGCCCGGCCCACGGTGTCGCGGTCGAGCGCGACGACCTCGGTGCCGAACTGCACGCCGCCCTCGGCGAGGTCGGCCGTGAAGAGGTTCATGGCCGGCGAGCCGATGAAGCCGGCGACGAACACGTTGTTCGGCTTCTCATAGAGGTCACGCGGCGAACCGACCTGCTGGAGCAGGCCGTCCTTGAGCACGGCGATGCGGTCACCCATGGTGAGCGCCTCGGTCTGGTCGTGCGTGACGTAGACGGTGGTGACGCCGAGGCGGCGCTGCAGCGACGCGATCTGCGTACGGGTCTGCACACGCAGCTTGGCGTCGAGGTTCGACAGCGGCTCGTCCATGAGGAAGACCTGGGGCTGACGCACGATCGCGCGACCCATGGCGACACGCTGACGCTGACCACCCGAGAGGGCCTTCGGCTTGCGGGTCAGGTACTGCTCGAGGTCGAGGAGCTTGGCGGCCTCGAGCACGCGGGAGGCGCGCTCCTCCTTGCCGACGCCGGCGATCTTGAGCGCGAAGCCCATGTTCTCAGCGACGGTCATGTGCGGGTACAGCGCGTAGTTCTGGAACACCATCGCGATGTCGCGGTCCTTCGGCGGGACGTCGGTGACGTCGCGGTCGCCGATGAGGATGCGGCCGGCGTTGACCTCTTCGAGGCCGGCGAGCATGCGGAGGGACGTCGACTTACCGCAACCGGAGGGGCCGACCAGGACGAGGAACTCGCCGTCTCCGACCTCGAGGTTGAGCTTGTCGACGGCCGGACGGGTGCCGCCCGGGTAGAGGCGGGTGGCCTCGTCGAAAGTCACAGATGCCATTGCGTTTCTCCTTCACCGGCAGGTACGTGCCGGACGATCCGTAGTGATAGAGCGGCGGTGTGAACCTGCCGTGACCCCTCGTCGGGTCGGGATCAGTATGCCAGAAAGTCGCGCACCTGGGTATTTCTCAGCCTGGCTGGTTAACATCGGAACCGGCCGCCTTTCGCGGTGTTCGTCGTGGAGAGCGGCGATCGGGGCCACCCTGCCCCACCGAGACTGTCAAGAGGAACGATGTCGAGCGACGAGACGCCGAACGTCCCCAGCCCTCGCAATTCGCGCGAGGCCGTGCGGGAGAAGGCACAGCAGGTGCACGCCCAGCAGTCGAGGGCGCGGCTGATGCGACGGATCATCATCGGAGCCGTCGCCGTCGTCGCGGTCGGCGCCATCGGCACCGCGGTGACGATGGCGGTGTCGGCGCAGGTGTCCAAGCCGCAGCTGAACCCGTCGGGCATGGACGGCGACGGCATGCTGGTCACCGACATCAGCGCCACCGCCGGCTCGAGCGATGCCATCCAGACTCCGGCCCCCGAGTCCACCGAGGCCGGAGGCGCGGCCACCGAGACCCCGACGCCGGAGCCGACGGCCGCGGGCAAGGTCGACATCCACGTCTACGTCGACTACCTCTCGCCCGACGCCGGAGCCTTCGAGCGGGCGAACGCCCGACAGCTCGCGAACTGGGTCACCGAGGGGGCCGCATCCCTCACCTACCACCCGGTGGCGCTGCTCACGGCGAGTTCCAACGGCACGAAGTACTCGCTGCGCGCCGCCGCCGCGGCCGCCTGCGTGGCGACGCACTCGCCCGACAAGTTCTACACGTTCAACCATGAGCTGCTCGACGATCAGCCCAAGGTGAACACCGACGGCCTCTCCGACGTGCAGCTCGCCGACCTCGCCGGAGCCGTGGGCGTGGACAACGCCAAGAAGGTGCGCTCCTGCATCGAGGACCAGGACTACACGACCTGGGCCAAAGAGGCCACCGCCCGTGCGCTCGACGGACCGCTCGTCGGCACCGACGACCTCGTGCTGACCTCCGCCCCGATGATCGTCGTCAACGGCGAGGCGTACGTCGGCGCGCTCGACGACGCCGCCGAGTTCTCGCAGTTCGTGCTCACCGTCGCGAGCGACGCGTACTACTCGACTGCGACCCCGACCCCCACGCCCACGCCCACCGCCACGCCGACGCAGTGACCGGCGGGGCGGTCGTCCCGGTCAGTCCAGTTGATCCAGCACCAGGTCGCCCCGGGCGTTCAGCCGCTCCATCATGTGCTCGATGCGCTTCGGATCGATGGCGGGCATCGCGGCGTCGTCGAACGTGAAGATCAGCGGGATGCTCGGATGCATCCAGGTGGTGAGCCGACCGGCCAGTCTGCCGCTCTCGGGCAGCCACGTCATCATGAAGCTCTCGTTGCGGCGGAGCTTGGTCCCGATCACGATCTTGAGGTGACCCAGGGTGAGGTCGTCGACCTCGATCGGCGGACGTGAACTGTTGTACTCCAGAGATCCCATGGCGAGAACGATACGCTCTCCCGGTCGACGACCCGCGCCCGGATAGAGTCGAGTCCATGGATTGGCGCGATGACCGCATCCGCTCCGCCGCGCGAGGGCAGAACCCGACCGTGCTGGCCGAACTCGACAGCGGCTACGCCGTGATCGGAGACGTGCAGTTCCTCCCCGGCTACTGCGTGCTTCTCGGCAGGGACCCGGAGGCGAAGGCCCTCGCCGACATGCCGCGGAGGGAACGCGTTCAGTTCCTCGCCGACGCCGACCTCCTCGCCACCGCCGTCGAACGCGCCTGCCGAGAGGCCGATCCGCAGTTCCGGCGGGTGAATATCGACGTCCTCGGCAACGCCGATGCGTTCGTGCACGCTCACATCTGGCCCCGCTACGAATGGGAAGCGCCCGAGCTGATCCGGAAGCCGGTCTGGCTCTACGATCCGGAGAGCTGGAGCAACCCCGAGACCGCGCTTGCCGAACGGCATGACGAGGTCCGCGCCGGCATCACGAGGCAGTTACGCGCACTCGCCGGCGAAGACACGATCCGCATCCTCGGGTGAGCGGGGACCGGAGCCGCGGACGCTCTAGACTCGGTGATGCACGTTCGACACGATCCGCGGAATTCCGCGGTCCGCCGACTTGGCGCAATTGGTAGCGCACCGTACTTGTAATACGGGGGTTACGGGTTCGAGTCCCGTAGTCGGCTCAAGAAAGACCTGGTCGGATCAAAGACCCCCCGGACCCTTCGCGGATCCGGGGCGATTCGTTGTTTATCCATGGATTTCAAATGAAGAGCTTCGCGAGAACAAGTCCGGCCGCCGGGCCGCGATGTACCTCGTCGGCCTAGTGCATCCGTCTCGTGCGCTCGTCTTCGTGGCCGAGTTGTTCCTTCGCCGCAGCGATCCCCAGCTCATCGCGCACGACGGTCGCGACCGTCGTCCAGAAGCTCTCGGGGGCCGTTCCCGCCCACGGCGCTCGCATCCTCACGCCAGGGGAAGGGGAAGGGTTCGCCGCGGCGCAGCTTGGCTGTGACGACGAGTTGGACGTGTGTGATGGCGCGGTCTTCGAGCTCGACCTTCGATCCGCCCTCGTAGATGAATTTGCCCATGATGGGCATTCCTCTGCTTGGCTTCACAGGACCTGTTGCCAAGAGGCGCAATCGAGATGACCACGGCGACTCTCACGCCCCGATCCATGTCGAGGACCGGGCGCTCGCGCATCTGAAGGTGGTGATCGCGACGAAGTTGCGCCGCAACGAGAGCTTTCCCCTCGCAGCTCAACGGGAAGTGGATCGAGCAGCCGTCCGCGGTGTCGAGACCGAGGGCGCGCAGGGCGTCGGTGAGCGGCTTGCACGCGTCGACCTCGATCGGCGGGTGACCGCCGATGAACATGCCGACCTTGTGGGCGAGAAGGTCGATGGGTCCCGCAGTGGTCCCAAACAGGGGGCCCAAAAAATGTGAAATCTGCTGATTTTCGTGCCGTTCAGATTCCTCGAAATAGCCTGAACTCGTCTGCGAGCCGGCGATCCGATGATCACCGTCGGACGCGGGCCGATCGTCGTCGGCTGCAAAGGGTGCGTCGCACCCCGGGGTCGCGCCAGTTCAGCATGGAGGGATGTCATGGGGAGTCGAATCGCGGCGTGGAGGCCGGCCGGCAGCCACGGAGAGGTAGGGGGCGGACGACGCACACTTCGTGCAACGGTGATGGTGGTGGTGACGGTGCTCGTCGCCGCTCTGCTCTCCGTGCTCCCCGGCGTGTCCGATGAATCGGCGGAGGCGGCGTACGCGAACAGCGGCAGTGGCCGGTTCAAGACGTCCATCGACTGGATGCCGTGGGGCGCTGCCGGTGCGACGATCCCCAACGGGTTCGTCTCGACGAACACCCGTACGATCGCCGGGCAGGCGCTGACCACGAGCTGCACGATCAGCGGCATCACGGGCGGGCAGATCCGCCCCTACAACAACGATCTCGGCTGGGGCGCCGCCGGCTTCAAGACTATGTACGGCGGCACCGGTGTCTCCGGCATCTCGAACGTCACGGGTGGAACAGCGCCGTACTTCAACCTGAACTGCTCCGCGACCTACGCGGGCAGGAACGTCCCGCTGCAGGGGCTCGTGCTCGCGAACACCGAGGAGGAGACGGCTCAGCCGGGCCAGGACGAGTGGGTGGCGATCAACGCCGGCACCGGGCCGATCCTGCTCCTTGATCGTGTGCGTGCCGCGGGCTGCACCATGCCGTTCCTCGTCGAGCGCAGCGCCAACGGTCGCGTGCAGATGGGACCGCCCACCGGAAGCCAGCATTGCTCGGGGCAGGGGCTGACACCCGGCGCGGCCGCAGTGCTCTTCGCGCAGGGTGCCTCGTCTGCGACCATCGCGCTCAGCGGTGGCGGCATCACGGCCCTCGCCGTCGGCGTCGTCGTCGACACGGACTTCGGAGACGCGCCGAACAGCTACGGCAACGCCGGGGCGGTCTTCCAGCCCGGGTGGACCGGGCCGAGCATCCCCCTGAACCAGACGACCGGTATCTTCACGCATCCACTCGCCAGCCAGACGCAGCCGGCGACGCGCCTCGGGGGACTCGTCGACTCGGAGGTGGCGCAGGCGTACTCTGCTGACGCATCGGGCGACGACACTCGTGTGAACGGAGCCGTGGGCGGACCCGACGACGAGGATGCGATCCCCGCACAGACGCGGCGCAGTGTGTCGCCGGGGGGCGCGTACAGCGTCTCGAACGTGTCGTGCACCGGACCCGGCTTCGTGTCCGGATGGATCGACTGGAACAAGAACGGGGCCTTCGACGCCGGTGAGCGCTCGAACTCCGTGGCGTGCCCCGCCGGAGGTTCGGTCACGCTGACCTGGACCGTGCCGGCCAGCGGCCTCGGCGCCCCGTCGGGCGTCGCCTGGGGCCAGAACGTCGACTCCTTCCTGCGCCTGCGCATCGCGCCGACGCAGGCCGAGGCGAACGCCCCGACCGGGATGTCCATCGGCGGCGAGGTGGAGGACCACCCGCTTCCCTTCGCGATCGTCGCTCCATCGCTCAACATCACAAAGTCGTCGACCGCCACGGCCGACACGCGTGTGGGCGACACCGTGACCTACACGGTGAGGGCCACGAACGTCGGCACCGCCGACTACATCGCCTCGAACCCCGCACGTCTGAGCGACGACCTCGGCGGCGTGCTCGACGACGCGACGTACCAGAACGATGCCGCGGCGTCGCGACCGGGAACCCTCGGCTACACCGCTCCGGTCATCTCCTGGACAGGTGCGCTCGCTATGGGCCAGACCGTCGAGCTGACGTACTCCGTGAAGCTGAGGGCCGGGGGCGACGGAACCGTCAAGAACGTCGCCTGGGAGCCGAAGACCCCCGGCGGGCGTACTCCCGTCTGCGATCCGGCTCCCGGCGGCAAGGATGCCGTGACCGGTGAGTCGTGCGCGACGACCACGGCGCTGCTGCCGAGGCTCACGATCCTCAAGGTCGCCGACCGTGCAGGACTGCCCGCCATCGGCGATCCAGTGAATTACACGATCTCCGTCACCAACGCCGGGCCGGGTGCGTTCACCGCGAACAAGCCGGCGAGCATGAGCGATGACCTGAGCGACGTCCTCGACGACGCCACGTACGGCGCAGACGCGGTCGCGTCGACCGGGACGGTCGCCTACGACGAGCCGATCCTGAGCTGGTCGGGACCGCTCGCGGCGGGAGCATCCGCGACGATCCGGTACTCCGCGGTCTACACCGGGACCGGCGACCTGCACCTGCGCAACCGCGCGTGCGTTCCCGAGCAGGACGTCTTGCGGGGCGCACCGGCGTGCGACACGGTCGCCATCCCCGGGGCACAGCTGGACCAGTGGAAGACGGTCGAGGCCGCGTCGGAGCCGGTGCAGGCCGGGACCGAGCTGACCTACACGCTCTTCTTCAAGAACGGCGGTCCCGCCGACGCGAGGATCGACGCGGTGGACGCGTTGACTTCGGTGCTGGACGATGCCGCGGTGACGGCTGAGCCGGTGGCGACGGGAGGTCTGACGGCGACGCGCGCCGCCGACCGGATCACTGTGTCGGGGATGCTTGCGCCGAACTCGCTCGCGACCGTGACGTACCGTGTGACGGTCAAGGCCGACGGGCAGCGTGGTGACGACGTCGCGAGCAACTTCCTCCTCGCCCCCGGCGAGACCGAGGTGCCCGAGACCTGCGAACCGGCCGATCCCGAGCGCGCGAACTGCACGGTCACTCCGATCGGTGCCCTGCTGACGACCAAGTCGGTCGTGGCGAGCTCCGATCCGGTCGTGGCGGGAACCGTGCTCAGCTACACGCTGACGTTCGAGAGCACGGGCACCGGAGAGATCGACGTGGACCGCACCGACTGGTTGAGCGGCGTGCTCGACGACGCGGTTCTCACGCAGGCGCCGGCGGCCTCGGACCCCGCGCTCGAGGTCTCCGACCTCGTCGACGACAGATTCACGGTGACGGGCATGCTCCCCGCAGGGAAGACGGTCACCGTGACCTACCAGGTGACGGTGAAGGCCGAGAAGGACCGCGGCGACAACGTCGCGGCGAACTTCCTCGTGCCGGGCGGCCAGGTCCCTCCGGCGGAGTGCCTCCCCGGTGACACGAACTGCACCGTGACGACGATGCCGAACATCTCGGTGACGAAGTCCTCCAACCCGGCATCGGGCGCCGAGCTGCAGGCGGGGGATGAGGTCACGTACACCCTCACGTTCGTCAACTCTGGTTCGGAGACGGGCGCGCTCGACCACCGGGACGCTCTGTCCGGGGTCCTCGACGATGCTGCGTTGACCGTGCCGCCCGCGGCGAGCCAGGCGTCGGTCCTGCCCAGCGACGGCTCCGACGGCGTCGTCGCGATCTCGGGTACTCTCGGTGCCGCGGAGACCGCCACGGTGACCTACACCGTGACCGTCAATCCCGACGGCTCGCGTGGAGACAACCAGCTCGACAACGTCGTGGTGAAGACGGGGGAGCCGGCCGTGTGCGGTGCCGACAACTGCACGGTGCACCCGATCGGCGAGCTCGACGACTGGAAGACGGTGGATCCGGCGTCCGGCAGCACCGTCGTCCCCGGTCAGCGGGTGACGTACACGCTGCACTTCGAGAACGTCGGCAAGGCGCCGGTGGCCGTCGATCGCGAAGACGTCCTCACCGACGTCATCGACGACGCCGCGGTCACCTCGGCTCCGGCGGCGTCCTCCGCGGCGTTGTCGGTCTCGGAGATCGTGGACGGCCGGTTCTCGGTCAGCGGGCTCCTGGAGCCGGGCGCGCATGTCACTGTCACGTACGAGGTGACGATCGGCGTGGACGGGGAGAGGGGCGACGATCGCCTCGCGAACTTCCTGGTCCCGGCCGGCGAGGAGCCGCCGACCGAGTGCGTTCCGGCCGACGATGCGCGTGCGGACTGCACGGTGAACCACGTCTCCGACGTCGCCGTCGTCAAGACCTCGAACCCCGGATCCGGTTCCGAGCTGAAGCCGGGCCAGATCGTGACCTACACGCTGACGTTCACGAACCGTTCGACGAACACGGCCGCTGCGCCCGCGCCCGTCGACTACACCGATCACATGCGCGGAGTGCTCGACGATGCCGTTCTCACCGCGGCCCCGTCGTCCTCGAGCGGAACCCTCCGCGGGGCGGTGAGTGGCGACACGATCCGGATCACCGGAACGGTGCCGTCGGCAACGACGATCACCGTGTCGTACTCCGTGACCGTGAAGCCCTACGGCAAGCAGGGCGATCATGCACTCGATAACGTCGTGGCCATCACGGGGGAGGCACCCGTGTGCGCTCCAGGGTCGGCGCTGTGCACGCATCATCAGGTCCCCAAGCCGCCCAAGGGGCTGGCAGCCACCGGTGGCGTCGTTCCCCTGGTCGCCTTGACCATCGCTCTCCTCCTCGCGGGGGGCGGCGGGGCACTGGCGATCGCAGGTCGCCGGCGAGCGCAGCGCAGGATGGTCGTCGAGACGACCGACTGATCGAGAGAACACATGTGAGTGGATGCTGTGCTCCGCGACGTCTCGTCGCGGAGCACAGCAACCACTGGGACCGCGGGGGGGGGGGGGGCGCTCAAGAGCGCCCCCGAGCCGGATTCCGGGATCGGGGTGAACCGTGCGGCCGTCGAGGGGGTGGT
>JBEBQG010000025.1:0-20454 GCA_040395495.1 Microbacterium hydrocarbonoxydans
TCAACGGCGGCGAGCACGCCGACAACGGCATCGACATGCAGGAGTTCTTCCTCGCACCGATCGGCGCCGACACCTACTCCGAGGCCCTGCGCTGGGGCGTCGAGACCTACCACGTGCTCCGGAGCGAGCTGAAGGCCGCCGGCTACGCGACCGGCCTCGGCGACGAGGGCGGCTTCGCCCCCGACCTGCCCAGCAACCGCGAGGGCCTCGACTTCCTCGTCAAGGCCATCGAGAAGGCGGGCTTCACGCCCGGCACCGACATCGCGCTCGGCCTCGACGTCGCCGCCACCGAGTTCTTCTCGGACGGCGTCTACCGCCTCGACAACAAGGACTGGTCGGCCACCGAGCTCATCGGCTACTACGAGGGCCTGGTCAACGACTTCCCGATCGTCACGATCGAGGACGCGCTCGCCGAGGACGACTGGGACAACTGGAAGCTCCTCACCGACGCTCTCGGCTCCAAGGTGCAGCTGGTGGGCGACGACCTGTTCGTCACCAACCCGCAGCGCCTGGCCGACGGCATCCGCCGTGGCGTCGCGAACTCGCTGCTGGTCAAGGTCAACCAGATCGGCACCCTGACGGAGACCTTCGACGCGGTCAGCCTCGCGCAGCGCTCCGGCTACACGGCGATGCTCTCGCACCGCTCCGGCGAGACCGAGGACACCACGATCGCCGACCTCGTCGTCGCGACGAACGCGGGTCAGATCAAGGCGGGTGCGCCTGCCCGCAGCGAGCGCGTCGCGAAGTACAATCAGCTTCTGCGCATCGAGGAGGAGCTCGGCGACGCGGCTGTCTTCGCCGGTCGCTCGGCCTTCCCGCGCTACACCGCCTGAGCGGCGACGCGCAGCAGTAGACACCGAGAATCAGAGGGGGAGCCATGGCGAGACGTCCGGCTCCCCCTTCCTCGTCCCCGCGTCGGCCGGCGCAGACCGGTGCGCAGGGGCAGCGCCCCGCCCCGACCGGCAGGAGGCCGGAGACCGCACGCGCCGCAACCACGCGGTCGGCAGGGAGCCCGCGGGTCGACGTGCGCGAGTGGGCGTCCGGCATCCGCCTGTCCGCCTTCTCGGTGATCATGCTCTCGCTCGTCGTGCTCGGAGCGTGGGTGCTCGTGCCCACCCTGGGCACCTACATCGACCAGCGCCAGAAGATCGCCGCCCTCGAGTCGTCGATCCAGGTGTCGGAGGGCGAGATCGCCGCCCTCAAGCGCGAGCGCGAGCGCTGGCAGGACCCGGCCTACATCACCACCCAGGCGCGGGAGCGTCTCTACTACGTCAAGCCCGGTGAGGTCGTGTACCTGATCGACGACGACCTCGACCCCGCAGCGCTGCCGCGCGAACAGGAGCCGGTCAGCGACACCCTCGAGGAGAAGCCGGCGGACTGGATGCCGCAGCTGCTGCGTTCCCTCACGGCGAGCGGTCTCAGTCAGAACGCGGTGCCCGCGCCCTGAGGTCCCAGGGGCACCGGTGCGGCGGGCGACCGCAGGGTGCCCGCCCACACGCGTGTTGACGCGCGTCTGAGGACGCACCCTCGGAGCATCCTCCCTGTCGCCTCCCGTACGCTGGAGGGGTGACCACGCCGCCCTTCCCCGCTCCGACGACCGCCGAGCTCGCCGTCGTCTCGGCCCAACTGGGCCGACCCGCCCGCGGCGTCGTCGGCATCGCCGCACGGTGCGCCTGCGGCAACCCGACCGTGGTCGCCACCACGCCGCGCCTGCCCGACGGGACGCCGTTCCCCACCTTCTACTACCTGACTCACCCCGCGGCGACCGCCGCGATGTCGACGCTCGAGGCGACCCAGGTGATGCCCGAGCTCGCCGCACTCCTCGACGACGAGGATGTCGCCGCGGCGTACCGCACCGCGCACGAGGCGTACCTCGCCGATCGGGCGCAGTTCGGCGAGGTGCCCGAGATCGACGGCATCTCCGCGGGCGGAATGCCCACCAGGGTCAAGTGCCTCCACGCGCTCGCCGGCCATGCGCTCGCCGCCGGCCCCGGTGTGAACCCGATCGGCGACGAGGCGCTCGCCCGGTCGTCGTGGTCGCCCGGGAACTGCCGCTGCGACGACCCCGGCGCGGCGGTGCGCGACTCCGAGGCGTCCACCGCATGAGGCGGCGGCGGATGCTGAGGGATGCCGTCGCGGTGGCGGCGGTCCTGGCATCCGTCCTGCTCGCCGGCGCCGCGGCCACGCCGGCTCCCGTCCCGGACGATCCGACGGATCCGGTGCGCGCGAGCGAGTACTGGCTCGACAGCTCCCACATCCGCGAGGCGTGGCAGACCACCCGCGGCAAGGGCGTGACGATCGCCGTGATCGACACCGGGATCGGCAAGGTCCCCGGCGCGCTCGACGGCGCGGTCGTGGGCGGCACCGACGTGTCGGGCAGCGGCACCGCCGACGGGCGGACGCCGGTCGGCGCCATCGACGGCAATCACGGCTCGTGGGTCGCCTCCCTCGCTGCGGCACGGGGCACGGCGGCGGGGACCGGCATGATCGGCGTCGCACCGGAAGCGGACCTGCTGTCGATCTCGGTCGGCTTCGGCGCCGCAGCGGCGGTCCCGTTCACGGAACAGGTCGCCACGGCGATGCGCTGGGCGGTCGACAACGGCGCCGACGTGATCAACCTGTCCTTCACGACCAACACCCTCGACTGGGATCCCAGCTGGGACGACGCGTTCCTGTACGCCTTCGAGCACGACGTCGTCGTCGTCGTCGCGGCCGGCAACAGGGGCAGCGGCACGAACGTGATCGGCGCGCCGGCGACGATCCCCGGCGTGCTCACGGTCGGGGGAGTCGATCGCCAGGGCATGGCGAGTCTCGAGGCATCCACGCAGGGCATCACGATCGGCGTCGCCGCGCCGAGCGAAGGGCTCATCGGGATCTCCGCCGACGGGTCCATCGCGCAGTGGAACGGCACCAGCGGGGCGGCGCCGATCGTCGCCGGCATCGCCGCACTGGTGCGGTCGGCGCATCCGGACCTCAGCGCCGGCGGCGTCATCAACCGCATCCTGAAGACCGCGGTGCCGCCGCCCGGCGACGTGGCGGGGTCGACCTTCCTCTACGGCAGCGGGCTCGTGAACGCCCAGGCGGCGGTGACGGCGACCGTGTCGGGCTCGGGTCCCGAGCCGAAGGACGAGCTGCAGGACTGGATCCGCACCTATCGCCGCGCCGTGCCGCAGCCGCAGCCGGAGCCCACGCGCACGCCGGTCGCCGTCCCGCCGCTCCCCGCGGCGGATGCGCCGACCGATCCCGGCTCTCCGCTCCTCCCGAGCATGGAGTCGTTGAGGCAGGGATCGCTGCCTCTGATGCTGGTCACCCTGCCGGCCATCATGATCGGCCTCGGAGCGACCGCAGCGGTCCGCCGGGTCAAGGCGTCACGGAGCGGACGCACGTCGGACGAGGCACCGATCGGCCTCGAAACGGTCGGCCCGCCCTCGTCGCCGCTCGACTGAGGGATCGATGCGCCGGGGGGAGCGCCGTTCCCCGCTGCTTCACAGCACCGATTCACCGCCGTGCGGTACCCTGCCGGTCATCCGGCTCGCAGTCCCTGGTATCCTGGTAGCGCTTGGCGTCACCGCAGCTGCCCGGCGCATCCGATCGGCGCGCGCTCGCACGCCACATTCCTGACTCCGAGGAGTTGTCCCCCTGTGCCTCAGAACAGCACTGTGCCCAAGATTCTGATCGTCGGTGGAGGCTACGCAGGCTTCTACACGGCCTGGAAGCTGGAGAAGCACCTCCGCAAGGGCGAAGCAGACGTGACCATGGTCGACCCGCTGCCGTACATGACGTACCAGCCGTTCCTCCCCGAGGTCGCCGCCGGGTCCATCGAGGCTCGCCACTCGGTCGTCGCGCACCGCCGCCACCTGAAGCGCACGAACGTCCTCACCGCCAAGGTCACCGGCATCGACCACGCCAACAAGGTCGCCACGATCACCCCGCCGCTCGGCGACCCGTACGAGTTCGCGTACGACCAGATCGTCGTGACGGCCGGTGCCGTGTCGCGTACCTTCCCGATCCCCGGCATCGCCGACAACGCGATCGGCCTGAAGACGATCGAGGAGGCCGTCGCCATCCGCGACCGCCTCATGTCGAACTTCGACAAGGCCGCGTCGGTGCCCGCCGGCCCTGAGCGCGACCGCCTGCTGACCGTCGTGGTCGTCGGCGGCGGCTTCGCCGGCATCGAGGTGTTCGCCGAGCTCCGCTCGCTCGCCTCGTCGCTGCTGGCCAAGTACCCGCAGCTGAGCTTCGACGACACGCACTTCCACCTCATCGAGGCGATGGGCCGCATCATGCCCGAGGTCTCCCTGCAGACGAGCGAGTGGGTGCTCAAGGACCTCGCCAAGCGCGGCGCCAACGTGCACCTCGACACGCAGCTCACCAGCGCGGTCGACGGCAACGTCGAGCTCTCCACCGGCGAGACCATCCCCACCGACCTCATCGTCTGGACCGCGGGCGTCATGGCCAACCCGACCGTCGTGCGCGGCGGCGACCTCCCCGTCGAGGAGCGCGGCCGCATCCGCACCCGCGCCGACCTCCGCGTCGGCACCCCCGAGGAGCCCGTCGAGGGCGCCTGGGCCGCCGGTGACGTCTCGGCCGTCCCCGACCTGTCGGGCGGCGGCGTCGGCGGCATGTGCGTGCCCAACGCGCAGCACGCCGTGCGTCAGGCGAAGCTCCTCGCGAAGAACCTCGTCGCGGTCCTGCGCGGCGAGACGCCGAAGGACTACTTCCACAAGAACATGGGCGCCGTGGCCGGTCTCGGCCTGTACAACGGCGTCTTCCAGTCGGGCAAGATCGCCCTCAAGGGCTTCGTCGCCTGGGTCGCGCACCGTGGCTACCACGGTCTCGCGATGCCGACGTGGGAGCGCAAGTGGCGCGTCCTCTGGGGCTGGTGGAACAACCTGTGGCTCGGTCGCGACCTGGTGAACCTCGAGACGGTGCAGAACCCGCGCTACGTCTTCGAGGAGTTCGCGGCACGTCCGCGTCCGGCCGCCGACGCCGTTCCGGCCAAGGCCGAGGAGCCCAAGAAGAAGGCCCCGGCCACGAAGAAGTCGGAGCCGGTCGCCGCGAAGTAGGCGCCGTCTCCCCGAACGCCCCGTGTCCTCCGGACGCGGGGCGTTCGGCGTTCTCGGATGCCGGGCGCAGCGTTCTCGGATGCCGGGGCGCGGCGTTCTCGGATGCGATGCGGTACCCCCGGTCGGACTCGAACCGACACTGAAGCGATTTTAAGTCGCCTGCCTCTGCCATTGGGCTACGGGGGCATGCCCGCCAGCCTACTGGGGCGCGCGCGCCTGTTCGCCGTGCGGTTCGTCGGTCGATCGTGCGGTGTGTCGGCGGACACACCGGGGTGCGGACCGACAGGCGGCATCCGCGCCGACGGACTGACGGAGGGATGCCGGGTCGCATCCGCGCCGACGGGTCGACGGAGGGATGCCGGGCCGCATCCGCGCCGACGGACTGACGGAAAAGCCGCGGATGCGACCGGGTTCCGGGAATCGTGATTCCGAGTCCGAGAAGGCCGTAGGGTGGGGGAGTGCTCGACCTCACCGAAGAACTGAGCCCCGCGTCCGTCGCCCCCGAGTGGGAGGACCCGGCGCGGTACTGGCCGAGGCTGTCCGCCGCCACCGGTCACCTGCCCGCGCCGGTCGCCGTGATCGATCGCGAGGCGCTGCGGCACAACGCGATGGACCTTCTGGTGCGCGCGGGGGGCCTGCCCATCCGCGTCGCGTCCAAGTCGGTGCGCGTGCGCGCCGTGCTCGACGCCGTGCTGAGCCTGCCCGGCTTCCACGGCATCCTCGCCTTCACGCTCGATGAAGCGCTCTGGCTCGCCGAGACCCACGACGACATCGTCCTCGGCTATCCGACGGTCGACAGGGCCGGCCTCGAGAGGCTGTTCGCCGACGACCAGGCCGCACAGCGCATCACCCTGATGGTCGACGACCCCGTGCACCTCGACGTCATCGACAGCGTGGCGGACCCGGGGCAGCGGCCCGAGATCCGCGTCGCGATCGACGTCGACGCCTCCTGGCGGTCGGCACTGCTCGGGCACATCGGCGTCCGCCGCTCCGCGCTCTTCACCGCGGGCGAGGTGGCGGCGTTCGCCCGCAGGGTCGCCGCACGCCCCGGTTTCCGCCTGGTGGGACTGCAGATGTACGACGCGCAGATCGCCGGGCAGGGTGACGACGCAGGTCCCGACGCCCCGCTCATCCGCATGGTGCAGGCGCGGTCGCGCGCGGAACTGCGCGAGCGCCGCGCGGCGATCGTGTCGGCCGTGTCGGAGGTCGCCCCGCTCGAGTTCCTCAACGGAGGCGGCACCGGCTCGCTGGAGTTCACCGGCAGTGACGAGTCGCTCACCGAGGCCAGCGCAGGCAGCGGTCTGCTCGGAGGTCACCTGTTCGACGGCTACCGGTCCTTCCGCCCTGCACCGGCATCCGCCTTCGCGTTCGATGTCGTGCGCAGGCCAGCCGCGGACATCGCGACGGTGCTGGGCGGCGGGTGGATCGCCTCCGGCCCGGCTCTGGCCTCTCGGCAGCCGCGGGCGGTCTGGCCCGAGGGGTTGCACACGCTGCCGCGCGAGGCCGCGGGAGAGGTGCAGACCCCTCTGCAGGGGCGCGCGGCATCCGGCCTCGGCGTCGGCGATCGGGTCTGGTTCCGGCACGCCAAGAGCGGCGAGCCCGCCGAGCGCATCGAGCGCTACCACCTCGTCTCCGGAGACGAGATCATCGACGAGCTGCCGACGTATCGCGGCGAGGGGAAGGCGTTCCTGTGACGGGTCTTGACGTTCAGCGGTTCCGAGTGCGCGGCGGGAGCGGCACCTGGCAGAACTGGGGGCGCTCGGCATCCGTGAAGCCCCTCCGGGTGGAACGCCCGCGCACGCCCGAGGCCGTGCAGCGTGCGGTGAAGGCCGCGGTCGCCCACGGGCTCGCGATCAAGGCCGTCGGCGCCGGGCACAGCTTCACCGGCATCGCCGTCGCACCGGGGGTGCTGCTCGACCTCGACGACCTCCAGGGGCTGGTGTCGGCGGATGCGGCCAGCGGGCGCGTGACCCTCCTCGCCGGCACCCGGCTGCACCGCATCCCCGGCCTCCTCGCGCCCTACGGGCTCGCGATGCAGAACCTCGGCGATATCGACCGTCAGTCGATCTCGGGCGCGATCTCCACGGGTACCCACGGCACCGGGGCCGGGTTCGGCGGTCTGGCCACGCAGGTCGTCGGTGTCACCATGATCACCGCCGACGGGGAGTTCCTGCGGATCGACGAGTCGAGCAACCCCGAGATGCTTCCCGCAGCGGCCCTGGGTCTGGGCGCCCTCGGCATCATCGTCGAGGTCACCCTGCAGTGCGTCCCCGCGTTCGTGATGCAGGCGATCGACGAGCCGGCTCCGTTGGACGACGTCCTCGCCACGCTCGCGGATCGGGTCGCGGCCTCCGACCACTTCGAGTTCTACTGGTTCCCGCACACCGATGTCGCCCTCACCAAGCGGCAGACCCGCCTGCCCGAGTCCACCCGCCGGGAGCCGCTGCCGGTGGTCGGCAAGTGGATCGACGAGACGCTGCTCTCCAACGGCGTGTACCGGGTGGTCTGTGCGACGGGACGTGCGATTCCGGCCGTCACGCCGCCGTTCAGCCGTCTGGCCGTGAAGCTCACCGGCGATCGCCGGTACACGGATCTCTCGCATCGTGTGCTCACGCAGAGCCGCACCGTGCGATTCCGCGAGATGGAGTACGCCCTGCCGGTCGAGAACGTGGTACCGGCGTTCCGCGAGGTGCAGGAGCTGATCGAGCGACGGGGGTGGCGGATCGAGTTCCCCGTCGAGGTGCGCTTCGCCCAGGAGGACGACCGCTGGCTGTCGACCGCTCACGGGCGCGCCAGCGCGTACATCGCCGTGCATCGCTATTGGCGGGCGGATCCCACCGCGTACTTCGAGGCCGTCGAGCGGATCATGCTCGAGCACGGTGGCCGGCCGCACTGGGGCAAGCTGCACACGCTCGACTCCGAGGCGCTGCGCGAACGCTACCCGCGGTTCGACGACTTCACCGCCCTGCGCGACCGGCTCGACCCCGAACGGCGCTTCGCGAACCGCTACCTCGAGCGCGTCCTCGGATCCTGAGCGCGGCAGCGCGGCGTACCCAGTCGACGCGCAGACAGCGTCGATAGGATGGGGGAAACACGAGGAAGGGTGGGGTCCTGATGGAATGGCTCGTACCGGTACTGATCATCGTCGGTCTGGTTCTGCTCGTCGGGATCTATCTCTGGGCGACGTACAACTCGCTGGTGCAGCTCAACGTCCGCGTCGATGAGGCGTGGAGCGGGATCACCGTGCAGCTCAAGAGACGTGCCGACCTCATCCCCAATCTCATCGAGACGGTGAAGGGGTACGCCTCCCACGAGAAGGCGGTCTTCGAGAACGTCACCCGCGCGCGTGCGGAGACCCTGTCCGCCGGAGGGCCGGGCGAGGCGGGCATCGCCGAGGGTCACCTGCAGCAGGCCCTGCGCAGCCTCTTCGCGGTCGCCGAGGCCTATCCGCAGCTGCAGGCCAGCCAGAACTTCCTCCAGGTGCAGCAGGCTCTCGTCGACACGGAGGACAAGATCCAGGCCGCCCGCCGCTTCTACAACGGCGGGGTGCGCGAGCTGAACACCAAGATCAAGGTCTTCCCGAACAACATGTTCGCCAAGGGTCTCGGGTTCACCGAGCGCGAGTTCTTCGAGGTCGCCGACAGCGGGGCGATCTCCGAACCGCCGCGCGTGCAGTTCTGACGCGTGCCGTTCTGACGCGTGCCGTTCTGACGCCTGCCGTCCTGACGCGGAAGGCCCGACGCATCTCCGGAGCGTCGGGCCTTCGTCGTGTCCGCTGCGAGATCGCGCGGGGCGGACTCACCACACGGAGACGTCGACGTCGCCCCCGTCGGTGATCAGGTCTCCGCGCACCGCCCAGTCGTCGGTGCGGTAGGTCTCGGTGCGCGCCGCGCCGTCCTGTCCCGTCCCGCTCACCGTGGCGACCAGGCTGCCCCCGGCGGCCGTGAACGACGTGCCGTCGACCGTGACCACGGGTAGCGCCTCGATGCGGAAGCGGATGCCCGACACCGCCGCGAAGTCGGTGCCCCAGGGGATGCGGATGCCGCAGTGCTCCGGCGGTGCCGCCCCCGTGCTCTCCGCGCACTCGGTCAGGCGGCGGTCGAGGGCGGATTGCACGCGCTCCCCGATGTCGCCCGTGGCGGTGGGGGAGGGACTCCCCGACGCCGAGGGGCCGGCAGGGGCGGGAGCGGGCCGCTGCGCCTGGACGAACCAGACGACGCCCGCGACGAGGAGCACTGCGACGACGACCGCCGCGATCACGATCCCCGTCGCGCGCTTGCTCACGCCGCGCTCTCCCTCGCGTGGACATGTCGGGTCACCGAGGTCTGCGGGTGCGCGCCGAGCGCCGCGTGAAGGGCATCGGATGCGGTGCCCCAACCCGACACGGACACCCGATCGAGTCCCTGCCAGGAGGCGGCGAGGGCGAGTTCCGCTGCGATGCGCTCCGCGTCCTCCGGCCGCGCCTGCGGCTCCCACCACGCCGACTGCACCTGCAGGGTGGACGCCGCCCGATCGGCCTTGAGGTCGACGCGGGCGACGATGCGATCGCCGACGAGCACGGGCAGCGAATAGTAGCCGTAGCGGCGCTTCTCTGCGGGCACGTAGATCTCGATGCGGTAGTCGAGCTCGAACGCGCGCAACGCCCTGTCGCGGAACCAGACGACGGGGTCGAAGGGCGTCAGCAGTGCGGCGGCGTCGACCCGACGGGGGAGTACCGCCTCGGTGTGGCGCCACGCCGGCAGCGGGCGTCCCTGACGCTCCCACCCCCTCACGTGCACGGGCTCGAGCTCGCCGGCGTCGACCAGGTCGGCCACGGCCGCCGAGATCGTGGCGCGATCGCGGATGCGGTAATAGTCGGCCAGGTCGGACAGCGTCGCCACTCCCGAGGACCTCGCGGCGCGGCGGATCAGCTCGCGGATCGCGTCGTCGCGCGAGACCTCGCGGCCGAGGATCTCGGCGGGGATCACGTGCTCGGCCAGGGCGTAGGTGCGCTCGAACCCCTTGCGTCCGCTGATCGCGACGTCGCCCGTGCGCCACATGTGCTCCAGCGCCAGCTTGGCGTCGTCCCAGTCCCACCAGGTGCCGCGCTCACGGGGCGCGTCGTCTCGGAGGTCGACGGGACGCAACGGCCCCCGGTCGCGCAGCTCGTCGCGCACCCAGTCGATCGTGCGGGAGTTCTTGATTGCCCAGGAGTCGGGGTGCGCCCAGCGCTCGCGGAAGTGGTCCATACGGAACCGCCACAGCGGCCAGTCGGCCACCGGCACGAACGTCGCCTCGTGCGCGAGGTACTCGACGTAGTGCGTGGTGCGGGAGAGGAAGACGCGGTCGAGCAGGGAAGGGTCGTACGAGCCGAGACGGGAGAACAGCGGCATGTAGTGCGATCGCGCGAACACGTTGACCGAGTCGATCTGCAGCACGCCGAGGCGCTCCATGGCCCGGTGCACGTGACGCGAGGACACGGACGCCGGGCGCGAGCGCGTGAAGCCCTGGGCAGCGAGGGCGATGCGTCGGGCCTGTGCCGCGCTGAGGGTGTCTGTCACCGGGCCAGCGTATCGCCGGGCACAGACATCGTCGTCGCCGCGTGCAGCCCGTGGCGGTCACGTCGTCGGAGGCACCCCCGCGATCGCCGTAGACTGAGGCGATGAGCGACGAGCGCCCCCGGCTGCGAGACCTCTTCCGACCGCGCCCCGTGTCGACGGACCGCACGGTGACGACCGAGGCCGACGAGTCCGTGCCCCTCGGCCTGCGCATCACCGCGGGCTACGCCTGGCGCATCCTGCTGATCGCCGCCGTGGTCGCCGGGTTCATCTGGATCGTCATCCAGCTCAAGCTGCTGGTGATCCCTCTGATGGTCGGGATCCTCATCACGGCGCTGCTCTGGCCCGCCTTCGAATGGATGCTGCGGCACCGCGTCCCCCGCTGGCTCGCGGTCGTGATCTCGATCGTCGGGGCGCTCGCGATCGTCACCGTGCTCATGACGCTGGTCGTATGGCAGGTCCGTCTCCAGCTCGCCGACGTGCAGGACCGCAGCGCCGCCGCCGTCGAGGAGTTCCGCCAGTTCCTGTTGAACGGTCCGCTCCACCTCAGCGAGAAGCAGATCCAGGACTACATCGACCAGGGCATCGCCTTCCTCAACGAGCAGGCTCAGCTGCTGTGGAACGGTGCGCTCGCGGTCGGCACCACCGCCGCGCACGTCGTCACGGGCGCTGTGCTCTCCCTGTTCATCCTCGTCTGCCTGCTCGCCGACGGCGGCGGCATCTGGAACTGGACGCTGCGGCTGTTCCCGCGCGCCGCGCGGCCCGCCGCCGACGGCGCCGCCCGCAACGGCTGGTCGACCATCGTCAACTACGCCCGCACGCAGCTGTTCGTCGCGGCGATCGACGCGGTGGGCATCGGCCTGGGAGCGCTGCTGCTGGGCGTCCCGCTCGCGATCCCCGTCGCCGTGCTGGTCTTCCTCGGATCGTTCGTGCCGATCGTCGGCGCGGTCGTGACGGGCGCGATAGCCGTGCTGCTCGCTCTCGTCTACAACGGGCCGTGGATCGCGCTCGCGATGCTCGTGGTCGTCCTCGCCGTGCAGCAGGTCGAGGGCCACATCCTGCAGCCGATCCTCATGGGCTCCGCCGTCAAGGTGCACCCGCTCGCCGTTGTGCTCGTCGTCGCCGGGGGATCTATGGTCGGCGGCATCCCCGGGGCGCTGTTCGCGGTGCCCCTCGCGGCGTTCGTCAATGTGGCGGCCGTCACCATCAGCACCGGGTCGTGGCGCACCGGCGCCCAGCCCGATGCGGACCTTATCTGGAGTACAGTCCCGCGGCAGCGGAGAAGGAGCAGTCGATGAGCGCAGTCCCCAGCCTGACCGAGTTCGAGAACGCGGCTCAGGAGCTGGCTGGGGTGATTACGCACACGCCTGCCCTGCCGTCCCGTGCGCTGTCCGACATTCTGGGCGCCCCGGTGCTGCTCAAGATGGAGAACCTGCAGCGCACGGGATCGTTCAAGATCCGAGGCGCCGCGTACCGGTTGTCACGGCTGAGCCCCGAAGAGCGCGCACGCGGCGTCGTGGCGGCCTCCGCCGGCAACCACGCGCAGGGCGTCGCCCTCGCCGCGCAGGCTCTCGGCATCCCCGCCACCATCTTCATGCCGCTGGGCGTGCCGGTGCCGAAGCTGCTCGCCACCCGGGGATACGGCGCGGAGGTCGTGCTCGAGGGGGAGACGGTCGCGACCTCGCTGCGTCTCGCCGAGGAGTTCGCCGAGCGCACGGGCGCCGTCATGATCCACCCCTTCGACCACCGCGACGTGGTGATCGGCCAGGGCACGCTCGGCCTCGAGCTCCTCGAGGACGCTCCCGAGGTCGACACGATCCTGCTCGGGATCGGCGGCGGCGGACTCATCGCCGGCGTCGCAGCGGCCGTCAAGGCGCGCGCCGCGGAACTCGGACGCGCGGTGCGCATCATCGGCGTCCAGGCGGAGAACGCCGCGGCGGTTCCGCCCTCGCTCGCGGCCGGCCATCCGGTCGACATCGAGACCAGGCCGACGATCGCCGACGGCATCCTGGTCGCCCGTCCCGGCGCGGTGCCCTTCGACATCATCAAGGACCTCGTCGACGAGGTCGTCACCGTGACAGACGACGACCTCGCCCGTGCGATCCTCGTGCTGCTGGAGCAGGCGAAGGTCGTCGCGGAGCCCGCTGGCGCCGCCGGCGTCGCGGCGATCCTCGCCGGCAAAGTGAAGGCCGACGGCACCACCATGGCCGTGCTCTCGGGGGGCAACATCGACCCGCTGCTGCTGCAGCGCGTCGTTTCGCACGGTCTCGCCGCGTCCGGCCGCTACCTCACCATCCGCATCCCGCTTCCCGATCGTCCCGGTCAGCTCGCACGCGTGTCCGAGCTCATCGCCGAGGCGGGGGCCAACGTCATCGAGGCCATGCACACCCGTCACGGGCACGGGCTGCAGATCAGCGAGGTCTTCCTCGAGCTCAGCGTGGAGACGCGCGGTGCCGAGCACTCCGAGCTGACGCTCGACACGCTCCGCCGTGCGGGCTTCGAGCCCATCGTCGTCCCCGACTGAGCGCGGATCCCCGCGGAGACGATGAAGCCCCGGCGCCTGAGCAGGCGCCGGGGCTTCATCCGTGAGAGGCCGATCAGCCGGTGTACGTCTCGACGTTGACGATCTCCACGGCGATCTGACGGCCGTTCGGAGCCTCGTAGGAGGACTTCTCGCCGACCTTGAGGCCGAGGATGGCCTGGCCGAGCGGGCTCGCCTCGCTGTACACGTCGAGGTCGCTGCCCGCCGCGATCTCGCGGCTGCCGAGGAGGAAGACCTCTTCGCCGCCGGCGACGACGGCCGTGACGACCGTGCCGGGCTCGACGATGCCGCGGCTCGCGGGAGCCTCGCCGACCTTCGCGGTCTTCAGGAGGCCCTCGAGGGTGCGGATGCGGGCCTCCTGTTTGCCCTGCTCGTCCTTGGCGGCGTGGTAGCCGCCGTTCTCCTTGAGATCGCCCTCCTCGCGGGCAGCCTCGATGCGCTTGGCGATCTCATCGCGTCCCGTGGTGGACAGGTGCTCCAGCTCGGCGACGAGCCGGTCGTAGGCTTCCTGCGTGAGGAAGGGAACCTGAGCGTCGGTAGACATGACGAAGCTCCTTCGTTCGGTATCCCGCCGGCGAAGCGCGGGGGATATGCCAAGACGCCCCGGCACGGTGCCGGGGCGTCGTCTGTCTGCGTCGAGTCTAGGCGACCCAGCAGGCGTTCACCAAACCTGTCGTCGCGGCGGACACCGTCGGGATGGTCGCCGCCACGGCCTGGGCGTGGTTCTCTCCGGCGGGGACGTCGACCAGCTTCCAGCCGACGACGCCGAACTCCTCGTCGAGTGCCTCGACGATGCAGACCACGTCCTTGCCCTGCACCCCCGTGACCTGGAACCGCACGTTCACGGTGTGCTCGTCGACGAGGTCGAATCCCAGGTCGTCGGAGTCCACCGCGTTCATCTGCGAGGCGACGGTCATCCACCCGAATGCGCCGACGGCGATCACGCCGACCGTGATCGCGACGATCCACGGCATCCGTCCCTTGCGGGTGCGGCCATAGCGTTCGTCGAGCTCTTGTGCGGTCGTCACGGGTGGGGTCTTCCGGTCGTTAGGCTGGTACTTCCAGGTTATGCGACCTGCGCACGAAAGGCGGACACATGCTCGCTCTGGCCGACACCCCGATGCCGACCCCCACGATGACGGTCGATCCGCAGAGCGTGACCCCCGGTTTCGTCGGCTTCGCCGCAGTCGTGGTCCTGCTGATCGCCGTGATCCTGCTGATCCTCGACATGAACCGTCGCATCCGCCGCGTCCGCTACCGCGAGGAGGTCCGCGAGGAGCTGGACGCCGAGGAAGCCGCGCTGGCTGCCGACCGGGCCACCCACCAGGGGACCGGCGGGAGGGCGCAGGGTCCGGATGCCGACCTGCCGATCGTCGACGAGGGCGACGACGACCCGCTCAAGGGCTGACGACCGGTTCTCAGGCGCCCAGCGACGGGCTCAGCGGCTTCAGCGCGATGAGCAGGCACGCGGTCCAGTGGCACAGGAACGCGAGCACCGTGCACACGTGGAAGATCTCGTGGAAGCCGAAGTGCCCCGGCCACGGGTTGGGCCTCTTCAGCGCGTAGACGACCGCACCGCCGGTGTAGAGCAGTCCGCCGACGATCACGAGGACCATCATCGCGACGTTGGCGTGCAGCAGGTCGACGATGTACATCACGGCCGCCCAGCCGAGCAGCAGGTAGAGGGCGACGTACAGCCAGCGCGGCGCGTGGATCCAGAACACCCGGAACAGGATGCCGAGCAGCGCTCCGCTCCACACCAGCACGAGCAGCAGCGTGCCCTTCTCGGGCGGCAGCGCCAGCGTCGCGAGCGGTGTGTACGTGCCGGCGATGAGCAGCAGGATGTTCGCGTGGTCGATGCGCTTGAGGACGACCTTGACCCGGGGGCTCCAGTCGAAGCGGTGGTAGACGGCCGAGTTGCCGAAGAGCAGCAGCGAGGTGGCCATGAACACGGCGGCGGAGGCCTTCGCCGCACCGCTCTGGGCGAAGACGATGAGCAGCACACCTGCTGCGATCGCGACGGGGAAGGTGCCGGCGTGGATCCACCCTCGCCACGTCGGCCTGATCTCGGCCGCGGCATCTCTGGCCGCCGCATCGAGGAGCGGGAGCTGAGGGAGGTCGGGGACCGACGGATCGGGAGTGCTCACGTGCTCACTCTAGGCGTGCCCGCATGCCGTGAGACGTACATACGCTGAGCATTCCCACGGGTCCGATCGAGTGCGGCACGGTAGCGTAGCAAGGTGATGTCACGCGAGAGCCAGGGGCGAGGACCGCTGTATCGGCTCTACAGCAGCCGGCTGCGCCGCCATCTCGATCCGGGGACCGTACCGCACCACGTCGCCATGATGATCGACGGAAACCGCCGCTGGGCGCGGCAGCTCGGCTATGCGACGCCCGCAGAGGGGCACAGGGCGGGGGCCGCGAAGATGCGCGAGTTCCTCGGCTGGTGCGACGAGCTCGGCATCCGCGTGGTGTCGTTGTACCTGCTCTCCAGCGACAACCTCCGCAAGCGCGATTCCGCGGAACTGGCGGACCTCATCGAGATCATCGCAGAACTCGCAGACGCACTGTCGCGCGAGGGCAACTGGCGGGTCAAGCACGTCGGCCGCTCCGACATCCTCCCGCCCGACCTGGCCCGGGTGCTCGCGGATGCCGAGGAGCGCACGCGCGACCATACCGGTCTGCACGTCAACCTCGCCGTCGGCTATGGCGGGCGCAACGAGATCGTCGACGCCGTGCGCAGCATCCTGAAGAAGCACGAGGCCTCCGGAGGAACCATGGAGGACCTCGCCGCGCACCTCACGCCCGAGATGATCGGCGAGCACCTCTACACCGGGGGGCAGCCGGATCCCGACCTCGTGATCCGCACCAGCGGGGAGCAGCGGCTCAGCGACTTCCTGCTGTGGCAGAGCGCGCACAGCGAGTTCTACTTCGTCGAGGCGCTCGGCCCCGATCTACGCCAGGTCGACTTCCTGCGTGCGATCCGCGACTACGCGGACCGCGACCGGCGCTTCGGGCGCTGAGCGCCGGCCGGGGTGCGCGGCACACGTGTCAGAATGACGCGGTGAGCACTTTCGACGACTACCTGGCCACGTTCGACGCGGAGCCCGGGTACCTCAACTGGGCCGCGTTCGGGCCACTGTCTCCCTTGGTGCGCGAGGAGGTGTTCGCCGACGCCGACCTGCTGGGCAGCGGACGGCCCTCGTCCTTGGCGCTGGTCGGGGAGCGGGTCGGTCAGGCGCGCGAGCTGGCCGCAGAGCTGCTGGGCGCCGACGCCGCCGACGTCACCGTGCAGCCCTCGTCGACGCACGGGCTCGCGCAGGCGCTGTACGGACTCACCGGCGCGGTCATCGCCGGCACGGGGGAGTTCCCCAGCGTGAGCCTCACCCTGGAGCGCGCGGCCCAGGCCTCCCACGGCGAGATCGTGCCGCGGTGGATCACCCCGGACGACGGTCGGATCACCCCGGACGCGGTGGCCGATGCGCTCGACGACGAGGTCACGGCCGTGGTGGTGAGCCACGTCGATTTCCGCACCGGATTCCGACTGGATCTGTCGGCGCTCCGAGAGGCCATCGGCCCAGACCGCCTGCTGATCGTCGACGCGGTGCAGTCGTTCGGCGTCGTCGAGGCCGACTACTCTGTGGCCGACGTCGTGGCCGGGCACGGGTACAAGTGGCTGAGAGCGGGGCGCGGCACCGGCTTCGCCTGGTTCTCGGAGCGCGCCCGTGAGCGCATCCGTCCGATGCTCAGCGGCATCACCGGCACCACCGCATCCGGGCTCTTCGTCGATGAGCTGCCGGCCCCCTCGCCGTCCGCGCAGGCGTTCACCGTCTCCGGACCCGACACGCTCGCCGCCGGGCGCCTGGCGATCGGGCTCCGCGACATGCGCGACGCCGGTGTCGCCGCGATCGAGGGACGCCTCGCCGAGCGGGTCGACGCCGTGCTCGAGATCGCCGACAGGCACGGCATCGCCGTGAGCTCTCCCCGTGACCGTGCGCAGCGCGCCGGCATCGTCGCGCTGTCACCCGAGGAGCCGGCACGGCTCGCCGCTGCGCTGGCCAACGCGGGGGTCGTGGTGACCGCCCGCGGTGCGTCCGTGCGCATCGCCCCGCACGCGGGCACCGACGACGCGACCCTCCGGCTGCTCGACGATGCGCTCGCCGCGTTCGGCACCGACACGTTCATCAGCGCTTAACATTCCGCTGGCGTGTCGGGACGCGCGAATGTCCGTGGGTGGTCGTACCTTCTAGGCATCGGGCAAGGCGCCCGATCGGGTCGACCTCTAGGTTTCCGACTCGAGACCCCCTGGTCGACTCGTTCGCATAGCCGGGATTCCCCGGGTCGGGAGTGGTCGTGACCTCACGTACAGCGCAGCAGCCCAGCACCGCGCAGCAGTCCACCCGTAAGACGACGACGCGAGCATCGTCAGGGGGTCCCGACCAGGATCTCCGCACCTACGTGTTGGACACGTCGGTGCTGCTGAGCGATCCGCAGGCGTTCTTCCGATTCGCCGAGCACTCCGTGGTGCTGCCGGTCGTCGTGATCACGGAGCTGGAGGGCAAGCGGCACGATCCCGAGATCGGCTACTTCGCGCGACAGGCCCTGCGGCACCTCGACGACCTGCGGGTGGAGCACGGCCGGCTGGACTTCCCGGTGGAGGTCGGAGACGGCGGCACCCTGCGCGTCGAGCTCGGCAACGCCGACACCTCGGTGCTCCCGGCGGGGATCCGCCTCAGCGACAACGACAGCCGCATCCTCTCCGTCGCGATGCACCTCGCACAGGACGGCCAGGACGTCACGATCGTGTCCAAGGACCTTCCGATGCGGGTCAAGGCGGCGTCGCTCGGTCTTCGCGCCGAGGAGTACCTCGCCGAGCAGGCCGTCGATTCCGGATGGTCGGGGATCTCCTCGCTCGACCTCTCGGGCGACGAGATGAGCGACCTGTACGAGAGCGAGGTCGGCGTCAGCGAGCAGGCGCACGGGCTCCCCGTCAACACCGGGCTGATCATCCACTCGGAGCGCGGATCCGCCCTCGGCCGGGTGACCGGTGACGGCGAGTACCGGTTGGTGCGCGGAGACCGCGACATCTTCGGCATGCACGGCCGCTCCGCCGAGCAGCGCATCGCCATCGACCTGCTCCTCGATCCCGAGATCGGCATCGTGTCGCTCGGCGGTCGGGCCGGCACGGGCAAGTCGGCGCTGGCGCTGTGCGCGGGTCTCGAGGCCGTGCTCGAGCGGCAGCAGCAGAAGAAGATCATCGTGTTCCGGCCGCTGTTCGCCGTCGGCGGGCAGGAGCTCGGCTACCTCCCCGGCGACCAGGGCGAGAAGATGAACCCGTGGGGGCAGGCGGTGTTCGACACGCTCGGCTCCGTCGTCTCGGGCAACGTCATGGAGGAGGTCGTCGAACGCGGCATCCTCGAGGTCCTTCCGCTGACGCACATCCGGGGTCGCTCGCTGCACGATGCGTTCGTGATCGTCGACGAGGCGCAGTCGCTGGAGCGCAACGTGCTGCTCACGGTGCTCAGCCGCATGGGCCAGAACTCGCGGGTGATCCTCACGCACGACGTGGGCCAGCGCGACAACCTGCGGGTGGGCCGCCACGACGGCATCGCCAGCGTCATCGAGACGCTCAAGGGGCACGACCTGTTCGCCCACGTCACCCTGACACGATCCGAGCGCTCCGCGATCGCCGCGCTCGTGACCGAACTGCTGGAGGGCGGCGAGCTCAGCTGAGGGGCCTGGCAGAGTTGCACCCGTCCGAGGATGTTGCAGAGGTCGGACTCCTTCGGCCAGATCCTCCGACGGGTGCAACTCTGTCAGCGGGAACGCTCATGCGTGATCACGGAGGCGCGCCAGCGCGCTGACGATCGCGGACTGCACGGTCAGCCACTCGTGGATGATCTGTGCGTAATCGAAGCGCAGCGTCTCGTATCCTCGAGTGGATGCCGCGGCATCCCGTGCGAGGTCCTTGTGGCGCATCGATCCGTCATGGTTCTTCTTGCCGTCCGCCTCCACGATGAGTCGGTGCCCGACGACGAAGTCCACCCTGCCGACGCCGTCGATCACGACCTGGCAGTCCAGGCGGATACCGAGCAGGTGGAGCCGCAGGCGCAGGAGGGACTCCAGTCCACTGTCCGCGTCCGCCCTCGCGAGATCGACGAGCCAGCGGGCGGACGCCGGCAGAGCATGACGAACGCGCGAGCGCGCGGCGGTCGACAGCAGCCGAAGGCGCCACGCCGATTCGAACGCGGCGAAGAACGCCTCGTCGCCCTTGCACCGGTACAGATGCGTGAGCGCGACCTCGATGGACGCCCGTCCGAGTGGCGGATCGCCACGGTAGTAGTGGCTCACGCAGGCGCAGCGCGGATGTGCTCGTACACGGCCAGAGGGCCCCATCCATACGTGAGGTTCGGTGCCCTCGTGCAGCACCCATACCCCGAGAGCACGAAGGACCGAGGTGCAGGTCAGGGCGCCGCCGTGGGCGACTGCCTCACGGATCGCAGGTGAGAGGGCCACCGCGTACACACCCGTGCGGACTCGTTCGATCCGTCCCGCGCGGACGTGCCGGGTCAGGGCGGTCCGCGAGACGCCGAACTCCTGCAGCCTCGACCCGTGGGCCACGCCGCCGAGCTGTGTGATGAGATGCGCCGGATCGATCATCTCCCCAGGGTCGCGCGTCGCGGCGATCCACGGAGGCCGGAATCACCCCATTGGGGACAAGTCCGGAGGATCGGTGAGTGTGCAGGGGCCGTCAGCGTGTTGCATCCATCGGGCTCTGTTGCGGGCGGCGGAGCATTCGGGTCGAAAGGTCCGCCGGGCGCAACGACGTCCGCCCCGAGAAACGACGGATGCCGCGGAGACCAGGTCCCCGCGGCATCCGAATCGACTCAGCCGGCGTGCGTCATGCTCAGCAGGTCGAGCTTCTCGTCGAGCTGCTCGAGGGTCAGCTCACCGCGCTCGACGTAGCCGAGGTCGATCACCGCGTCCCGCACCGTGATGCCCTTGGCGACGGCATGCTTGGCGATCTTCGCCGCAGCCTCGTAGCCGATGAGCTTGTTCAGCGGCGTCACGATCGACGGGCTCATGCCCGCGAACGCGGCGGCGCGCTCGACATTGGCCTGCAGGCCGTCGATCGTCTTGTCGGCGAGCACGCGCGAGGCGTTCGCGAGCAGGCGGACCGACTCGAGCAGCGCCGTGCCCATGACGGGGATGGCGACGTTCAGTTCGAACGCTCCGGATGCTCCGGCCCACGCCACCGTCGCGTCGTTGCCGATCACGCGGGCGCAGACCATGAGCACGGCCTCGGGCA
>JBEBQG010000026.1:0-20041 GCA_040395495.1 Microbacterium hydrocarbonoxydans
TGCGGTGGGTGGGCCGGCCGCGCTGGCGGGTGTCCCCCCCGGGGCCCCCCCCGGTTCCGCGGCCGCCCCCCGGGCGCGCGGGCGCACCTCCGCGTGCGCCGCGTGCGAACCCCGTCGAACCGCTAGACTGGGCGCACAATCGAACACGGGCCGAATGAACCCCGCGGGAGAGCCCCGGCGAACGCAGCCGGGCACCGAAGGAGCAAGCCTCCCCGCCAATCTCTCAGGTACGCGTACCGCGCGGTTCCGGCCACTCTGAAAAGCGATCCTCGGGATCCGCCGACGGTGAAAGCCCCCAGGGGCGAAGCTCTCAGGCCCATGACAGAGGGGGAGTTCCGAGGAACGGCGACGTCGCCGCTCCACCCGACCAAGCCCGGGAGAACTCCATGTCCGACCCCCGCTACACCCCGCTCCGCGAGCGCCACGAGGCGCTGGGGGCATCCTTCACCGACTTCGGCGGCTGGCAGATGCCGGTGCGCTACACGTCCGACCTCGCCGAGCACCACGCGGTGCGGCAGGCCGCCGGGATCTTCGACATCTCGCACATGGCCGAGTTCACCGTGCGCGGCCCCGGTGCGGCCGACTACCTCGATTACGCCCTCGCCGGCCGGCTCTCGGCCCTCGCCGTCGGCAAGGCGAAGTACTCGCTGCTGCTCGCCGAGTCCGGCGGGATCATCGACGACGTCATCGTCTACCGGCTGCAGGACGACGACTTCCTCATCATCTCCAACGCCGGCAACCGCGACGCGGTGCGCGAGGCGCTCCTGGCCCGCACCGACGGACACGAGGTCGCCGTCGTCGACGTCTCCGACGACTACGCGCTGATCGCGGTGCAGGGCCCGAACGCCGAGGCCATCGTCGCCGCCACGGCGGGCATCGACGAGATCAGCATCCCCTGGGCCGAGCAGAAGTACTACGCCTGGGCGTCCGCGACCTACGCGGGACGGCCGCTGCTGCTCGCGCGCACCGGCTACACGGGGGAGGACGGCTTCGAGCTGCTCGTCGCCGCCGACGACGCCGCCGTCCTGTGGGACGCGCTCCTCGCCGCGGGTGAGCCGCACGGCCTCGTCCCGGCCGGCCTCGCCGCGCGCGACACCCTCCGTCTCGAGGCGGGCATGCCGCTCTACGGCCACGAGCTCGGCCTCGACACCAAGCCCGTGCAAGCGGGCCTCGGCCGCGTCGTCGTCACGGCGAAGGAGAGCTTCGTCGGCAAGGACGGCATCGACGCGGCATCCGGCGCCCCCGTGCTCGTCGGCCTCGTCGCCGAGGGCAAGCGCGCGGGCCGAGCGGGCTACGCCGTGGTCGCAGAAGACGGCACCGCGCTCGGCGAGATCACCAGCGGCGCCCTCAGCCCGACGCTCGGCCACCCGATCGCGATGGCCTACGTGACCCCTTCTTCCGCCGAAGAGGGAACCGCAGTACTCCTTGATGTGCGGGGGACGAAGATCCCCGCGACCGTGACCGCCCTGCCTTTCTACCGG
Organism: Microbacterium hydrocarbonoxydans; assembly: GCA_040395495.1. Lineage (GTDB taxonomy): Bacteria > Actinomycetota > Actinomycetes > Actinomycetales > Microbacteriaceae > Microbacterium > Microbacterium hydrocarbonoxydans_D. The sequence continues at coordinate 1,482 of JBEBQG010000026.1, forward strand.
AGGACCAAATGACCGATCTCAACGCCCTCAAGTACAGCGAAGAGCACGAATGGGTCGCCCTCGACGGCGCCACGGCGACCGTCGGGATCACCGACTTCGCCGCTGACGCGCTCGGTGACATCGTGTTCGTCGAGCTGCCCGCCGTCGGCAGCTCCTTCAGCCGCGGAGACGTCTTCGGCGAGGCGGAGTCGACCAAGTCGGTCTCCGAGCTCTACGCGCCCGTCAGCGGCACCGTCACGGAGATCAACCAGGCCGTCGTCGACGACCCCGCGCTGCTGAACTCCTCGCCCTTCGAGGACGCGTGGCTGATCAAGGTCGAGGTCGCGGACGGCGCCCTCGACGGTCTGCTCGACCGCGACGCCTACGTCGCTCACACGGAGGGCTGATCGACCCGTGACCTCTTTCGCCGATCGTCACATCGGAACGACGGCCGAGGCGCAGCGCATCATGCTCGATGCGCTGGGCGTCGCCGCCGATCTCGAGGACTGGGAGCCGGTCGAGGCGCTGATGCGCCAGGCCGTGCCCGCGTCCATCTACACCGCTGCATCCGATGAGTCCGTCATCCCGCGCGCCGCCAGCGAGACCGAGGCGCTCGCCGAGCTGCGCGCGCTGGCCTCACGCAACACGGTGAACCGGCCGATGATCGGCCTGGGGTACTACGGCACCATCACCCCGCAGGTGATCCAGCGCAACGTGCTCGAGAACCCGTCCTGGTACACGGCGTACACCCCGTACCAGCCGGAGATCTCGCAGGGCCGCCTGGAGGCGCTCATCAACTTCCAGACGATGGTCGCCGAGCTCACCGGGCTCAGCACGGCCAACGCGTCGATGCTCGACGAGTCGACCGCGGTGGTCGAGGGAATGCTGCTCGCGCGGCGCGCCTCGAAGTCCACCTCGCCGGTGTTCGCGGTCGACGCCGACGCACTGCCGCAGACCAGGGCGCTCCTGGCCAGCAGGGCGGATGCCGTCGGCATCGAGCTCGTGACGGTCGACCTCGCGGGCGGCGAGCAGCTGCCCGCCGAGTTGTTCGGCGTGTTCGTGCAGTACCCCGGCGCCTCCGGGCGGGTCTGGGACCCGTCGGCCGTGATCGACGCGGCGCACCTCGCCGGCGGTCTCGCCGTCGTCGCCGCCGACCTGCTCTCGCTCACGCTCATTGCCTCGCCCGGCTCCCTCGGAGCCGACGTCGCGGTCGGCACCACGCAGCGCTTCGGCGTGCCGATGGGCTTCGGCGGTCCGCACGCGGGCTACATGGCCGTGCGCGCCGGTCTCGAGCGTCAGCTGCCCGGCCGGCTCGTCGGCGTCTCGGTGGATGCCGACGGCAGGCCCGCCTACCGGCTGTCCCTGCAGACGCGCGAGCAGCACATCCGCCGCGAGAAGGCCACGTCGAACATCTGCACCGCACAGGTGCTCCTCGCCGTGATGGCGTCGATGTACGCCGTCTACCACGGTCCGGACGGCCTGCGGGCGATCGCCGCGGAGACCGCGGCGAAGGCCGCGCTGCTGCGCGACTGGCTGGTGGACGCCGGCGCCGAGGTCGTGCACGACGCGTTCTTCGACACGCTGCGCGTCCGTGTGCCCGGCCGCGCAGCCGAGTACGCGGCGCAGGCGCAGGACGGCTACGGCATCCTGCTGCACGTCGCCGACGCCGACACCGTCGGCATCTCGGTCGATGAGACGACGACGGTGAGCGAACTGCACCAGGTCGCCATGGTCTTCGGGGGCGCCCAGTCGCGGGCGTTCGGGTTCTTCGGCTCCGGATCGCAGGGCGCGCTGCCCGACGGGCTGCTCCGCCAGGACGAGTACCTCACGCACCCCGTCTTCCACGCGCACCGCAGCGAGACCGCCATGATGCGGTACCTGAAGGCCCTCGCCGACCGCGACTACGCGCTCGATCGCGGCATGATCCCGCTGGGCTCGTGCACGATGAAGCTCAACGCCGCCACCGAGATGGCCGCGATCACGTGGCCCGAGTTCGCGGGGATCCACCCGTTCGCCCCGGCCTCCGACGTGCAGGGCTACCTGGAGCTCGTCGACCAGCTCGAGGGCTGGCTCGCGGAGGTCACCGGGTACGACGCCGTCTCGCTGCAGCCGAACGCCGGTTCGCAGGGCGAGCTGGCCGGCCTCCTCGCGATCCGCGGCTACCACCACGCCAACGGCGACGCGAACCGCACGGTGTGCCTCATCCCGTCGTCCGCCCACGGCACGAACGCGGCATCCGCCGTGCTCGCCGGCATGAAGGTGGTCGTCGTCGCGACCGACGAGCTCGGCAACGTCGACCTCGGCGACCTGCGCGCCAAGATCGCCCAGCACTCCGACGAGCTCGCCGCGCTGATGATCACCTACCCGTCGACGCACGGAGTGTACGAGCAGGACGTCGTGGAGATCACCACGGCCGTGCACGAGGCCGGCGGCCAGGTGTACGTCGACGGCGCCAACCTCAACGCGCTGCTCGGCTACGCGCGCTTCGGCGACCTCGGCGGCGACGTCTCGCACCTCAACCTGCACAAGACGTTCGCGATCCCGCACGGCGGCGGGGGCCCCGGTATCGGCCCCGTCGCCGCGAAGGCCCACCTCGCGCCGTTCCTGCCCTCGCACCCGCTCGCCCAGCGCGCGGAGCACGCGGGCGGGTTCGTGTTCGAGGGCGGACCGATCTCGGGTGCGCCCTACGGCTCGGCCGGCGTGCTGCCGATCTCCTGGGCCTACGTGCGCATGATGGGCGCCGACGGCCTGCGTCGCGCGACCGCCGCCGCCGTGCTCTCGGCGAACTACATCGCCGCGCGTCTGGGCGAGCACTACCCGGTGCTCTACACGGGCGAGAACGGCCGCGTGGCGCACGAGTGCATCCTCGACCTGCGTCCGCTCAAGGAGGCCACCGGCATCAGCGTCGACGACGTCGCCAAGCGCCTCATCGACTTCGGATTCCACGCGCCGACCATGTCGTTCCCCGTCGCGGGCACGCTCATGGTCGAGCCGACCGAGTCGGAGGACATCGGCGAGATCGAGCGGTTCATCGAGGCGATGATCATGATCAAGGCCGAGGCGGACGCCGTGGCCGCCGGCCGCTGGGAGCCCGCCGACAACCCGCTCGTGAACGCCCCGCACACCGCGGTGTCGCTCATCGCGGGGGAGTGGGCGCACCCGTACACGCGCGAGGAGGCCGCCTACCCGGTGCACTCGCTCGTGGCGGGCAAGTACTGGCCCCCGGTGCGACGCATCGACCAGGCCTACGGCGACCGCAACCTGGTGTGCGCCTGCCCTCCGGTGGAGGCCTTCGCGTGATCCGGTGAGTCCGACGTCGAACGACGCCGCGCGCCCTGTGTCGGACGCGCGGCGTCGTTCTGCGTCATCCGGCGACTCTTTGATCGCAACTCAGTAACGGTTGATTCACGGAGTCGGACGGACACCGGGACACGGGTTACGCTCAGGTATCCCTGCGCGCTCGATGATGCGCGCGCAGAATCCCGCACTGTCCACAGGAGGACGCACGTGAAACGCAACAGGATCGCCCTCGCGGGCACCGCCCTGCTCGCTGCAGGTGTCATCGCACTCGCCGGCTGCTCGGCCGGCGGCGACGCAGGCACCGGCGGCGGCGACAAGACCGGCTCGACCGGCATCGTCACCGTTCAGAGCAACGAGCCCCAGAACCCGCTGATCCCCGCCGTGACCAACGAGGTCGGCGGCGGTCTGGCCCTCCAGAACCTCTTCGCAGGCCTCATCTACTACAAGGCCGACGGCGCGGTCGAGATGGACCTCGCGGACTCGATCGAGTCCGACGACAACCAGAACTGGACCATCAAGATCAAGAAGGACCAGAAGTTCAGCGACGGCACCCCGGTGACCGCCGACTCCTTCGTCAAGGCGTGGCAGTACGCCGCGTCCGACCCCGCGTTCGAGAACCAGTGGTGGTTCGCGAACTTCGCCGGCTACAACGACGGCGGCGAGGACGGCAAGGCAGTGGTCGAGGACTCGCTGTCGCTGAAGGTCGTCGACGACACCACCTTCACGGTCGAGCTCGCGGCACCGCAGTCCGACTTCGTGACCTCGCTCGGCTACCAGGTCTTCGCCCCGCTGCCCGAGTCCTTCTTCAAGGACCCCGAGGCGTTCGGCCAGAAGCCGATCGGCAACGGCCCGTACAAGCTCGAGAAGTGGGAGCACGACTCCGTCATCTCCCTCGTCCCGAACGAGGAGTACGACGGCCCCCGCAAGGCGCAGAACGGCGGCGTGGACCTCGTGACCTACGGCACGGCGGACGCGGCGTACGCCGACCTGCTCTCGGACAACCTCGACGTGATCAACCCGGGCGTCCCGCCGTCCGCGCTGGCCACCTACAAGGACGACCTCGGTGACCGTGCCGTCGACCAGCCCGCCGCGATCTGGGAGGGCCTGACCATCCCGAAGCGCCTCGCGCACTTCGGCGACGACGAAGAGGGCAACCTGCGTCGTCAGGCCATCTCCTACGCGATCGACCGCGACGAGATCACCAAGGTGATCTTCGAGGGCACGCGTACGCCGGCCGTCGACTACACCTCGCCGGTCATCGCCGGCTGGAACGACAACATCAAGGGCTCCGAGGTCACGCACGCCGACGCCGCCAAGGCGAAGGAGCTGTGGGCCCAGGCCGACGCCATCTCCCCGTGGAGCGGCACGTTCACCATCGCGTACAACGCCGACGGCGGACACCAGCCGTGGGTCGACGCCATGACGAACCAGCTGAAGAACACGCTGGCCATCGACGCGCAGGGCCAGTCGTTCCCCGACCTGGCCACGCTCCGTGCCGAGATCAAGAACCGCACGCTGAACGCCGCGACGCGTTCGGGCTGGCAGTTCGACTACCCGGGTGCCTACAACATCCTGGGCGCGCTGTTCATCACCGGCGCCGGCTCCAACGACGGCGACTACTCCAACCCGAAGTACGACGAGCTCGTGCAGCAGGGCGCGACGGCCCCGTCCGTCGAGGAGGGCAACAAGCTCTTCGAGCAGGCACAGGAGGTCCTCTTCCAGGACCTGCCCGTCCTGCCGCTCTGGTACCGCTCGACCAACGCGGGCTACTCCACGCTCGTCGACAACGTCGAGTACGGCTGGGACAGCTGGCCGATTGTCTACCAGATCACCAAGGCCGAGTGACATCTCGGATCTGATCTGAACCTCGCCGTGCGGGGCGTCGCTGATGCGGCGCCCCGCACGGCAACGTTCGGTTATCGGCAATGACTGCTTACATCATCCGTCGCCTTCTCCAGGCGATACCCGTCTTCCTCGGTGCGACCTTCCTGATCTACTCGATGGTCTTCCTGCTGCCCGGCGACCCGATCCTGGCCCTCTTCGGCGACAAGACGCCGACCGACGCCCAGTACGCCGCGCTCCAGGCGAAGTTCCACCTGGACCAGCCGTTCTTCACGCGCTACCTCATCTACCTCGGTGACCTGTTCCGGGGCGATCTCGGCACGACCTTCCGCGGTCAGAGCGTCAACGACATCCTGATCGCCAAGTTCCCGACCACGCTGCGGCTCGCGCTCCTCGCGATCGTCATCCAGCTCGTGCTCGGCGTCACGGTCGGCCTCATCGCGGGACTGCGCAAGAACAGCGTCTTCGACTACGCGTCGATGCTCCTGAGCCTCGTGCTCATCTCCATCCCGGTGTTCGTCCTCGCCTTCATCGCGCAGTACTTCCTCGCGATCGAGCTGGGGCTGTTCCGAGCCACGGTGGGACGAGGTGCGCCATGGGCGGATCTCATGCTCCCCGCCATAGTGCTGGCCGCGCTGAACTTCGCCTACGTGGTGCGGCTCACGCGCGGCTCGGTCATCGAGACCCGCCAGCAGGACTTCGTCCGCATGGCGTACGGCAAGGGCCTCCCCGGCCGCCGTGTCATCCCGGTGCACGTGCTCCGCAACTCGATGATCCCCGTCACGACGAACCTCGCCGCCGACTTCGGAATCCTGATCGTCGGCGCGACGGTCACGGAGGGCGTCTTCAACGTCCCCGGCATCGGCAACGAGCTCTTCAAGGCGATCAACCAGCACGACGGCCCGGAGATCGTCTCGATCGTCACGGTGCTCGTCGTCATCTACGTCATGGTGAACCTGGTCATCGACCTGCTCTACGGCGTGCTCGACCCGAGGATCCGCTATGTCCGATAAGACTCCCATCCGCCGCATGGCGCACTACGTCGCGGAGACGGACGAGGGCGGCCTCGGCGCCGTCGACGCCGTCCGCGTGTCCGAACGCAAGAGCAACCTCTGGCTCGACGCCTGGCGCGACCTCCGGGGGCGCTGGATGTTCTGGGTGGCCGGCGTGTTCGTCGTGTTCCTCATCATCGTCGGGCTCTTCCCGAGCCTGTTCGCACCGGTCGACCCGTTCGCGTGCGACCTGAAGTTCTCCAACGGCGGCCCGGAGCCCGGGCATCCGTTCGGATACAACTTCCAGGGGTGCGACGTGTACTCACGCGTCGTGCACGGCACCAGCACCTCGCTGTCGGTGGGCATCATCGTGACGCTCATCATCGCGGTGATGGGCATCGTGATCGGGGCGTTCGCCGGCTTCTTCGGAGGCTGGATCGACTCCCTCCTCATGCGCATCGGCGACATGTTCTTCGCGATCCCCTACGTGCTCGCCGCCGTGGTGATCATGTCGATCTTCCTGAAGGACAGGAACATCTTCGTCGTGTCGCTCGCGATCGGCTTCTTCGGATGGCCGGCGACGGCGCGCATCCTCCGAGCGGAGATCCTGCGGGTGCGTTCGGCGGACTACGTCATGGCCTCCGAGGCCCTCGGCGTGTCCCGGGTGCGCACGATGTTCACGCACGTGCTGCCGAACTCGATCGCCCCGGTGATCGTGCTGTCGACGGTCGGCCTGGCTGCGGCCATCACGGCCGAGGCGACGCTGTCGTTCCTCGGTGTCGGCCTCCCGCCCGAGTTCATCTCCTGGGGCAACGACATCGCGCAGGCGCAGAACCGCCTGCGCACCGATCCGATGCCTCTGATCTACCCGTCGATCGCGCTCTCTCTCACCGTGCTGTCCTTCATCATGCTCGGCGAGACGGTGCGTGACGCACTCGACCCGAAGGCGAGGGCCCTGCGATGAGCATCCCCTACGAATCCGAAGAGCGCGGCGCCGTCCTCACCGACGTGGCACCGCTGCTGTCCGTGAAGGACCTGGAGGTCGCGTTCAAGACGCAGGACGGCTTCGTCCCCGCGGTGCGCGGCATCAGCTTCGACATCTATCCGGGCGAGACGATGGCCATCGTCGGCGAGTCCGGCTCCGGCAAGTCGACCACGGCGCAGGCGATCATCAACCTGCTCCCGGGGAGCGGCCGGATCACCGGCGGGTCGATCGACTTCGAGGGGCGCGACCTCACGAAGCTCGGCCGCTCCGAGATCGAGGATGTGCGCGGCAAGCTCATCGGCCTGGTTCCCCAGGACCCGATGAACAGCCTCAACCCGGTGCACCGGATCGGCTTCCAGGTCGAGGAGACGATCCTCGCCAACGGGCAGGCCGACGGGCGGCGGGCCGCCCGCAAGCGTGCGATCCAGGTGCTGCAGGAGGCGGGGCTCGCGGATGCCGACAAGCGTCTGCGCCAGTTCCCGCACGAGTTCTCGGGTGGCATGCGGCAGCGCGTGCTCATCGGCATCGGGCTGTCATCGGACCCCAAGCTGCTCATCGCGGACGAGCCCACCAGCGCGCTCGACGTGACGGTGCAGAAGAAGATCCTCGATCACCTCGAGACGCTGACCGCCGAGCGCAACACCGCCGTGCTGTTCATCACCCACGACCTCGGCCTGGCCGCGGAGCGGGCGGAGAACCTCGTGGTGATGCACCGCGGGCGCATCGTCGAGTCGGGGCCCGCGCTCGAGATCCTGCAGAACCCGCAGCACCCCTACACGCAGCGGCTGGTCTCGGCGGCGCCGAGCCTGGCCTCCAAGAGGATCCAGGCGACGGTCACCGGCGCCGCCGATCCGCTGGCGGACAAGCTGCAGGACACCACGGGCACGGTCGACCTCGCGAGCATCTCGCACGCCGAGGTCGTCGAGGCCGCTCCCGTGATCGAGTTCCGCGACGTGACCAAGGTGTACAAGCTCCGGGGGAGCGGATTCCGCTCGACCGACTTCACCGCCGTCGACAAGATGTCCTTCCAGGTGCCCAAGGGCTCCACGATGGCCATCGTCGGCGAGTCGGGGTCGGGCAAGTCCACCGCCGCCAAGATGCTGCTGCGTCTGGAGCGCAAGACCTCCGGGTCGATCCTCGTGAACGGCCAGGACACCGACGAGCTGTCGCGGCGGGAGCTGCAGGCCCTCCGCCGTCAGATGCAGCCGGTGTTCCAGGACCCGTACGGTTCGCTGGATCCGCTGCACAACATCGGCAACACGGTGGCGGAGCCGCTGCGCGTGCACGGCGTCGGCGACGTCGCCTCGCGTCGCAAGCGGGTGCTCGAGGTGCTCGATCAGGTGGCGCTCCCGGCGAGCGTGGCCGATCGCTATCCGAACGAGCTCTCCGGCGGACAGCGTCAGCGCGTCGCGATCGCGAGGGCGCTCGCGCTCAAGCCCGAGATCGTCGTCCTCGACGAGGCGGTCTCGGCGCTCGACGTGCTGGTGCAGGCGCAGGTGCTCAACCTCCTCGCCGAGCTGCAATCCGAGCTCGACCTCACGTACCTCTTCATCACGCACGACCTGGCCGTCGTGCGTGTGATCGCCGACCACGTCTGCGTGATGGAGAAGGGGCGCGTCGTGGAGCAGGGGACGGTCGACGAGATCTTCGCGAATCCCCAGGAGGAGTACACGGAGCGCCTGCTGCAGGCGATCCCCGGCGCGTCGATCACCCTCGGCGGTCGCTGACCGTGACGGACGACATCAGGCCGGAGGGCGTGCGGACTTTCCGCACGCCCTCCGGGCCCGTCGTTCTCGTGGTGGGCGTCGCACTCGCCCTCTTCCTGCTCGGCGACGCCGTGGTGCGCGCCGGATGGGGACAGATGATGCTCCTCGCCCCGTGGGTGCTCCTGGTGCTGTGGGTCGTGTACGAGAATGCGTTCGTCTCCTGCGTGCGCATCGACGACGAGGGCGTCACCGTGCAGAACCTCCTGCGCCGCACGAGGTTCGGTTGGAGCCGCGTGCGCAACGTCGATCTGCGGTGGCAGCTGGTCTTCTCCCTCGACGACGGAAAGGACCTCTCCTGCTACGGAGGTCCCGCCAAGGCCGGGTCGATCCGGCTCCCCTCGCGCGACGGGGAGCAGAAGGAACCGGCCGGCGTCCGCGCACTCGACGAGATCCGCGAGCGCTGGGAGGAGGCGCCGGAGACGGCGGATGCGCCCATCACCCGCACCTGGGACGTGCCGGCGCTCATCGCCCTCGGACTGATCGTCGTCTGGGCCATCGCGTCTGTGCTCATCGCCAACGCGTGAATCCTTCCGCCGTCCCGCGTATCAGGGGGCCCTTCCGCCCCTCCTGATGAGGGAGGGGCGGCGTCACCCAGGCAGCCCGAACAGGGCGGGCCAGGTCGCCGCCGCCCAGGGGTATCCGACGAACGCGGTGGCGTCGATGAGGAAGTGCGCGACGAGGAACGGCAGCAGCCGTCCGGAGCGCTGGAAGAGCCAGCCGAAGAGCAGCCCCATCGCGAAGTTCCCGACGAACGCGCCTGGGCCCTGGTACAGGTGATAGCTGGCCCGCAGCGCCGAGGTCGCGAGGATGATCGTCCACGGCCCCCAGCCCAGCTGACGCAGCCGCGTGAAGAGGTAGCCGAGCACGACGAACTCCTCCTGCAACGCGGCACGGGCTGCGGAGAGCAGGAGGATCGGCACGGTCCACCAGTGCGCATCGAGGCCGGCGGGGTCCACCGCGACGAACAGGCCGAGCGCCCGGCCGCCGAGATACAGGGCGAGGCCGGGGACGCCGATGGCCAGCACGAGCAGGATGCCGCGCCCGGCGTCCGCTCCGATCCGCGTGCCGTCCAGGCCGAGCCGGCCGAGGTGCGGCCGCCGCACCTGCCAGAGCAGGAAGCACACGAGCAGCACAGGCACCAGTGAGAAGCCGATCGACAACACCTGGTAGACGAGGTCGAACAGCTCCCTGTCGCTGCGCGACGGGTTGAGGGTGGCGGTCTGATCCGCCAGGGGAGTCGAGTCGGTGAGGCGGTAGGCGAGCTGCACGACGGCGTACACCGCCGACTGCCCGAGTCCGAGACCGAGCACGATCGCGATCTCCCACCAGATGCGGGTGCGCGAGAGGGGTGGGGCGGTGTCGGCGACGGTCACAGACCCGATCGTACGACCTCCGCTCAGGAACGACCTGCGGGCATACGGTATCCTGGAACGTCGGGTTCCCGGCGCATCCCAATTCCTCTTCTTAGGACTCCTGTATGGCGCACGCCCTCCGTTCAGACCTCCGCAACGTCGCAATCGTCGCCCACGTCGACCACGGCAAGACCACTCTCGTCGACGCGATGCTCCGTCAGACCGGCTCGTTCGGCGAGCACGCTCACGTCGAGGAGCGCGCCATGGACTCGAACGACCTCGAGCGTGAGAAGGGCATCACGATCCTCGCCAAGAACACGGCGATCACCTACAAGGGTGTTCACGCCGACGGCAAGGAGATCACGATCAACGTGATCGACACCCCCGGTCACGCCGACTTCGGCGGCGAGGTCGAGCGCGGTCTCTCCATGGTCGACGGGGTCGTGCTGCTCGTCGACGCCTCCGAGGGCCCGCTGCCGCAGACGCGCTTCGTGCTGCGCAAGGCGCTCGAGGCGAAGCTGCCCGTCATCCTCCTGGTCAACAAGACCGACCGTCCCGACGCCCGCATCGCCGAGGTCGAGGAGGAGGCGCACGACCTGCTCCTGGGCCTCGCCTCGGATCTCGTCGACGACGTGCCCGACCTCGACGTCGACGCGCTGCTCGACGTGCCGGTGGTCTACGCCTCCGGCCGTGCCGGTGCCGCTTCGCGCAACCGTCCTGCTGATGGTCAGCTCCCCGACAACGACGACCTCGAGCCCCTGTTCGAGGCGATCCTGGAGCACGTCCCCGCGCCGTCCTACGACGACGAGGCGCCGCTGCAGGCCTGGGTGACCAACCTCGACTCCAGCCCGTTCCTCGGGCGTCTCGCGCTGCTGCGCGTCTTCAACGGCACGCTGAAGAAGGGGCAGACGGTCGCCTGGGTGCGCTCCGACGGCACCACCAGCAACGCCCGCATCACGGAGCTGCTGAAGACCCGCGCCCTCGAGCGCTACCCGGCCGAGGAGGCCGGCCCCGGTGACATCGTCGCCATCGCCGGCTTCGAGAACATCACCATCGGCGAGACGATCGCCGACCCGGAGGACGTGCGGCCGCTGCCGGCGATCACGGTCGACGACCCCGCCATCTCGATGACCATCGGCACGAACACGTCGCCGCTGATGGGCAAGGTCAAGGGGCACAAGCTCACCGCCCGCATGGTGAAGGACCGCCTCGACCGCGAGCTCATCGGCAACGTGTCGCTCAAGGTGGTCGAGATCGGCCGTCCCGACGCGTGGGAGGTGCAGGGCCGCGGCGAGCTGGCGCTGGCGATCCTCGTCGAGAACATGCGCCGTGAGGGCTTCGAGCTCACCGTCGGCAAGCCGCAGGTGGTCACGAAGAAGATCGACGGCAAGACCTACGAGCCGTTCGAGCACCTCACCATCGACACGCCGGAGGAGCACCTCGGCGCGATCACGCAGCTGCTCGCGAACCGCAAGGGCCGCATGGAGAACATGACGAACCACGGCACCGGCTGGGTGCGCATGGAGTTCGTCGTGCCTTCGCGCGGTCTCATCGGCTTCCGCAGCGAGTTCCTCACCACGACCCGCGGCACCGGCATCGCCAACGCGATCTCGCACGGCTACGAGCCGTGGGCCGGCCAGATCACCACGCGTCAGAACGGCTCCATCGTCGCCGACCGTGCGGGCGTGGTCACCCCGTTCGCGATGATCGCCCTGCAGGAGCGCATGTCGTTCTTCGTGCAGCCGACCGAAGAGGTCTACGAGGGCATGGTCATCGGCGAGAACTCGCGCAGCGACGACATGGACGTGAACATCACCAAGGAGAAGAAGCTCACCAACATGCGCTCCTCCACGGCGGACAACTTCGAGTCGATGACGCCGCCGCGCATCCTCACTCTGGAGGAGAGCCTCGAGTTCGCCCGTGACGACGAATGCGTCGAGGTGACTCCCGAGAAGGTGCGCATCCGCAAGGTGATCCTCGACCAGACCGTCCGCGGACGCGAGGCGTCGCGCCTCAAGCGACAGGACGCGAACGCCTGAGAATCCGCTCCGAGAAGAGGGCCCTGCACCGCCGAAAGGCGCGTGTCGGGCCCTCTTCTCATGAAATGTCCAGGTGAGGCAGATTTTTCACTCAGGAACGTCGCTCAGAGTGGATGACTTGCGCCCGGGACGCACTCCCGATGAGTCTCCTGCGTAGGGCGTACGACGACCCGAAAGTCGAACCCTCATGATCCAGAAGACCCGTGCGCTTCAGCGCGCCTCCGAGGCGGCCTCCGCCCGCTCGGCGGTCACCGCCCGCCGTCCGATGCTCGTCATCGGCACCGCCGCGGCGGCGATCCTCGGCATCACCCTCACCACCGGCGTCGTGTCGGCGCCGGGCGCGGGCGCGGACACCGGCGAGCGGGTCGCCGCTGTCGCTCAGCTGTTCTCCGGCGCCGAGCCGATCACGCGCATCGCCGACACGGCCGCCATCACCCTCGCGCAGGCGGAGGATGCCGTGGCGGCGGCGGAGACCCTCAACGCCGACGTCGCGTCCTCCGGCCTCCCGGTCATCGCGGAGGAGACCTCGATCGACACCGCCGCCCTGGAGAAGGACGTCCGCTCCCTCGGGGAGCGCGAGGTGATGCCGCTGCTGCTGCTGACCGTGCTCTCCGCCGACACCGAGAAGCAGACCGACGCCGTCGCGGAGAAGACGGCCGTCCTGCAGGCCGCCCTCACCGCAGCGCAGGAGAAGAAGGCGGCTGACGACGCCGCCGCGGCGGCGGCGGCCCAGGCCGCGGCGGCCGCAGCCGCGCTCGCCTCGGCGAACACCGTGGACGGGGCCAAGGCGACGGCGAGACAGCTGGCGTCGAGCCAGTACGGCTGGGGGGACTCCCAGTTCTCCTGCCTGGACTCGCTGTGGACCAAGGAGTCCGGGTGGAACTACCAGGCGTACAACCCGTCCGGGGCCACCGGCATCCCGCAGGCGCTGCCCGGGAGCAAGATGGCCTCGGCAGGCGGCGACTGGCAGACCAACGCGGCGACGCAGATCGCCTGGGGCCTCGGCTACATCTCCTCCGTGTACGGCACGCCCTGCAGTGCGTGGTCGCACTCGCAGGCGACGAACTGGTACTGAACCGGGCGCGACGGGCGACGCTCGCCCCGAGCGTCAGCGCAGCTCGGAGATTCAGCGCAGCTCGGAGATGAGGACGGCACTCGTCCCCGCCGTCATCGCCTCGAACACGTGCGGTGCATCTCCCGGATACGTGAGGTAATCGCCGGGGTTCAGGGTCACCGGCTCGTCGGCCGGCCCGACGCGGGCTCGGCCCGTCATCAGCACCACATGCTCGATCGTTCCGGGGTGGTGCGGGTCGGAGCGACGGGCGTCGCCCGGCTCGGCGGTGATCACGTAGATGTCCCTGCGCGCCCCCGGAGGACTCGCGGAGAGCAGGGTGGCGCTGTAGGCGGCGGCGGATGACGGCACTCCGGCGAGGTCTTCGGCGCGGATGAGGGTCGGCGCGTTGGCCTGCTGGTCGACGAGCACGGCGAACGGCACGCCGAGGGCCACCCCCAGTGCCCAGAGCGTCTCGACGCTCGGGTTGCCCGCGCCGCTCTCCAGCTGCGACACCGTGGCCTTCGACACGCCTGCTCGTCGGGCGAGCTCTGACACCGACAGGGCGGCGGCCTCGCGTTCGCGACGCAGGGTCCGTGCGATGCGGGTTCGGAGATCCTCCATGCGTTCATCATGTCAAACGATCGTTCGCTTGACTATCCATTCCGCAGTGTTCAGAATGATGATCATGCGTTCATCCGATCGAACGATGTGGCGATGAGCGCCGAGCGGGAAGTGTGGCGCGAGGCTCTCGGCGTCGTCTTGGCCACCAGCGCCTACGGCGTGTCCTTCGGTGCGCTCGCGGTCGCGGCGGGCCTCGACGTCTGGCAGACGTGCGTGCTGAGCCTTCTCATGTTCACCGGAGGGTCGCAGTTCGCCTTCGTCGGCGTGTTCACCGCGGGCGGCGTCGCGGCCCTGCCGTCGGCCATCGCCTCGGCCGTCCTGCTCGGCGTGCGCAACGTCGCCTACGGCATGCGGATGTCTCCGATCATCGGCGGAGGTCTGCGGCATCGCGCGGCGGCCGCGCACTTCACGATCGACGAGTCGACGGCGGTCGCGATCTCGCAGGACGACCCCCGCCTGCGCAGGGTCGGCTTCTGGGTGACGGGCGTCGGCATCTTCGTCGGCTGGAACGCCACGACCCTCGTCGGGGCCCTCGTCGGCGATGTGCTCGGCGATCCGCGGACGTGGGGGCTGGATGCCGCGGCCGCTGCGGCGTTCCTCGCCCTGCTGTGGCCGCGGTTGAAGAAGAGGCAGGCGATCGCGGTGGGGGCGGCCGCCGCGGTGGTCGCCGCGGCGCTCACTCCCGTGCTCATGCCGGGACTCCCGGTGCTCGTCGCCGCCGTCGTGGCCGTCATCGTCGGCTGGTTCAACTGGTTGGGTGACGGACGCGCGGCGGAGGAGTCGTCGGGGGAGGTGCGGGCATGAGCCTCTGGGCGGCGATCCTGCTGGCGGCCGTGATCTGCCTCTCGCTGAAGGCCGTGGGGTACCTGGTACCCCCGAAGGTGCTGGAGGCGCCGCGACCCGCGCGCATCTCCGACCTGTTGACGGTCTCGCTCCTCGCCGCCCTCGTGGCGGTGCAGACGCTGGGCGCGGGGCAGGCGATCGTCGTCGACGCCAGGGTGCCTGCGCTTCTCGTCGCCGCGGGACTGCTGTGGCTGCGGCAGTCGTTCCTCGTGGTCGTGATCGCGGCGGCGGCCGTGGCGGCGCTGCTGAGGCTGTTCGGGCTCGCGGCGTGAGCGCAGCCGCCGCGGGTAGGATCGTCTGATGCGGATGAGCTGGGTGACGAGGGCGCTGTCCTGGCTGGCGGCGCTGCTTGTGGGCGGCGTGTTCGGCGTCGCGGGGACCATCGCGCACAGCCTCCTGTGGGGTCCGGTCCCGATCGGCCTCATCGTCGGCGCCGTCGCCTGCGGGGCGATCCTCGTCGCGATCCGCGCGCTCACGCACGATCGCGGGGCGACGCTCGCGGCCGGTCTCGGCATGATCGGCATGCTGTTGCTGATCTCCGGCGTCGGGCCCGGCGGATCGATCGTCGTGCAGGACACGACGGCCGGTCGCATCTGGATCTACCTCGTCGCCGGGCTCGTGCTGCTCGCCGTGGCCTGGCCGTCGTTCTCGCGGCTGCCCGTGCGCACCGAGGCGGCTCCTCCGGACGGCGCTGGCCGTCCGCCAGAGCCGGAAGCGCCGATCACCGCGGTGCCGGGCGTCGAGGGAGAGCGGAACGTCCGCGAGCCGTAGACTGAAGCGGTGACGTATGTGATCGCCCTTCCGTGCGTCGATGTCAAGGATCGTGCCTGCATCGACGAGTGCCCCGTTGACTGCATCTACGAGGGCGAACGCTCGCTGTACATCCACCCCGACGAGTGCGTGGACTGCGGCGCCTGCGAACCGGTGTGCCCGGTCGAGGCGATCTATTACGAAGACGACCTGCCCGAGGAATGGCAGGACTACTACAAGGCGAACGTCGAGTTCTTCGACGAGATCGGTTCGCCGGGCGGTGCCGCCAAGGTCGGCGTCTACTCCTTCGACCACCCCATCATCGCCGCTCTCCCGCCCCAGGGCGAGTGACCACGTGAGCGTCCGCGACCTCGCCGACTACCCCTGGGACGCGGTCGTCCCCTATCGCGAGCGGGCGGCGCAGCATCCGCGTGGGCTCGTCGACCTTTCGATCGGATCGCCGGTCGATCCGACGCCCGAGCTGATCCGCAGGGCGCTGGCCGAGGCGACCGACGCGCACGCCTATCCGCAGACGGTCGGCACGCCGGCCCTGCGTGAGGCGATCGTGGACTGGTACGCGCGCCGCAGGGGCGTGAGCGACCTGACCGTCGACAACGTCCTCCCGACGATCGGGTCCAAGGAGCTCGTCGCGCTGCTCCCGACTCTGCTCGGGCTGGGGGAGGGTGACGTCGTCGTGCATCCGCGCGTCGCCTACCCGACATACGAGGTCGGCGCCCGAGTGGCAGGGGCGATTCCCGTCGCGCTCGACGACCCGGCCGAGTGGCCGGACGGTGCGAAGCTCATCTGGATCAACACCCCCGGCAACCCCGACGGGCGCACCTGGACGGTCGAGGAGCTGGCCGCCGCGGTGAGCAGGGCCAGAGAACTCGGCGCCGTGCTCGCCAGCGACGAGTGCTACGCCGAGCTGGGCTGGGACGGCCCCTGGGCGCACGAGCCGATCCCGTCGATCCTCGACCCCCGTGTCACCGGCGGCAGCCGTGCAGGGCTGCTCAGCGTGTACTCATTGAGCAAGCAGTCCAATCTCGCCGGGTATCGTGCGGCCTTCATCGCCGGGTGCTCGCGGATCGTGGGCGACCTGCTCACCGCGCGCAAGCACCTGGGACTCATGCCGCCCGCCCCCGTGCAGCACGCGATGGCCGTGGCTCTGGGGGACGATGAGCACGTGCGCGCGCAGAAGGAGCTGTACCGCTCCCGCCGAGACATGTTGCGTCCCGCCTTGGAGGCCGCCGGGTTCCGTGTCGACGGCTCCGAGGCGGGTCTGTACCTCTGGGTCACCGAGGGTAGAGGTGCGTGGGAGAGCATGGACAGGCTGGCGGCGCTGGGCATCCTCGCCGGACCCGGTCCGTTCTACGGGGACCACTCCGCGGATCACGTGAGGCTGGCGCTGACGGCCCCGAGCGAGCGCGTCGAGGAGGCCGCTCGACGATTGCTCGCCGAGAAACTGTAGGTTTCCCCAACCGGATCCCGTTCCTTTTGGTGAAGGTCACAGTATGCCGTTGTGCCTACTAGGCTGTAGAGGCGATTCCGTCGAGAACCGACGGGTCCGCACGACAGGGCGCTCTGCGCCGGCGACATCGCCACATCCGGCTTGATGATGACTCTTGAGGAGGCCCGCGTGAGCGCAGCGGCAGACCAGCAGGCGACGGCGAAGCTGACGATCGGCGAGAGCACCGCGGAGTTCCCGGTGGTGCGCGGCACGGCCGGTCACGACAGCATCGACTTCTCGACGCTGACCCGCCAGACCGGCTACACCGGGCTCGACTACGGATTCGTCAACACGGCGTCGACGAAGTCAGCGATCACCTTCATCGACGGCGACGAGGGCATCCTCCGCTACCGCGGCTACCCGATCGAGCAGCTCGCCGGAACCACGAGCTACCTCGAGGTCGCGTGGCTGCTCATCTACGGCGAGCTCCCGTCGGCGTCCGAGCTCGCGGAGTTCGACGAGAAGATCCGTCGCCACACTCTCCTGCACGAGGACCTCAAGCGCTTCTTCTCGGCCCTCCCGCACACGGCGCACCCGATGTCGGTGCTGTCCTCCGCTGTCGCGGCCCTGTCGACCTACTACGAGGGCCAGACCGATCCGCACAACCCCGAGCACGTCGAGCTCAACATGGTGCGCATGCTCGCCAAGCTCCCCGTGATCGCGGCCTATGCGCACAAGAAGAGCATCGGGCAGGCCTTCCTCTACCCCGACAACTCGCTCGGCTTCGTGGAGAACTTCCTCAAGCTCAACTTCGGCGTCCACTCCGAGGAGTACGAGGTCGACCCCGTCATGTCCAAGGCGCTCGAACTGCTGCTGATCCTGCACGAGGATCACGAGCAGAACGCGTCGACCTCGACCGTCCGCCTGGTGGGCTCGACCGGAGCCAACCAGTTCGCGTCGATCTCCGCGGGCATCCAGGCCCTCTCCGGCCCGCTGCACGGCGGTGCCAACGAGGCCGTGCTGACGATGCTCGGCCAGATCCGCGACTCGGGGCAGAGCGTGTCGCGGTTCGTGGAGCGCGTGAAGAACAAGGAAGAGGGCGTGAAGCTCATGGGCTTCGGGCACCGGGTCTACAAGAACTACGACCCCCGCGCCAAGCTCGTCAAGGCGGCGGCCGACGAGGTGCTCACCTCCCTCGGCGTCTCCGACCCGCTCCTGGACCTCGCGAAGGAGCTCGAGGAGATCGCCCTCGCCGACGACTACTTCCGCGAGCGCCGGCTCTACCCGAACGTCGACTTCTACACCGGCGTCATCTACAAGGCGATGGGCTTCCCCACGCGCATGTTCACGGTGCTCTTCGCGATCGGACGCCTCCCCGGCTGGCTCGCGCAGTGGCGCGAGCTGCAGCTCGACCCGCAGACCAAGATCGGCCGGCCCCAGCAGCTCTACGTCGGCTCCCCGGAACGGAACTTCCCGACGCGCTGAGCGCGGCGCAGAAGAGGAGAGGGGGGGGGGGGGGCGGCCCCCCCGGGACGCGGGGGGGGGGGGCGCCCCCCCGCGGCGGGGGGGGGGACGGGGGGGGGGGGGGGG
>JBEBQG010000027.1:0-19752 GCA_040395495.1 Microbacterium hydrocarbonoxydans
TGCGGCCGTGCTCGCCCGGAGCGTAGGGACGCTTCTCGAGGTAGCGGGCGGCCTTGGGGGTGAGGGCCACGCCGAGGGCGCGGCTGAGACGCACCTTGCGGCGGTCCTGGGACTTCGTGGTCACGAAGCTGTCCTTCCGATGACGCGGTCGCGGCTTTCGCGACTCGCGGACGTATCACCCGCGTTCTGCCTTGGAGCGCACGCCGGGGCGCCAGCAAGGTGGGGTGTGAACGAGGAGATGCCCGAAAACTCGGTTTCGAGCCGCTCAAGTCTAACAGATCCGGGCTCACTCCCGCGGGACGCCGGCGGTCCCCGCGTCCTCGAGCATCCCGCCCGTCCGCACCGGGCCCGGTCCGCCGAGCGTCAGCCAGAGGATCGCGGCGATCAGAGCCGCGAGCGCGAACCCCGTCCCCGGCGTGAGATACCCCTGGGTCAGCACCCACCCCACGGCGACCACGAGCAGGAGGGTGCAGACGACGGCTGCCCAGAGGGGCATCGCGCGGGACCGCTCCGTCGGCCACCGTCGCTCGATCGGCGGGACGACGACGCAGAACACCGCGATCACCGCGATGATCGCCAGCAGCCATGGCACCCGGGTGAGCCACCATCCCGCCGTCAGCGGCTCGGGGAACGGCAGGTCGAGGGCGAGCTGGACACCGACCACCACGGCCATCGCCACGGTGTGCCACAGGTAGATCACCATGCCGTAGAGCCCCAGTGCGCCGATCGCCACCAGCACGGGACGCAGACGCATGAGAGCACGGATGGCCGGCTGGAGGAGCGTGAAGAGGTAGACCTGGGCGAGGCCGAGGAGCAGGAGCAACACGGTCGGCGGGTTCAGGTTCGCGATCATGTCGGGGTCGTAGCCCAGGCCGAACACCGCCACGCCGATGAGACCGTAGGCGACCGCGGCCAGGAGGAGGAGCAGCCACCACGGACGCCGGGAGTACCACTGGTCGCGCACCCCGAACCCGAGTTGCTGCACGAACAACCAGAGGAAGAGCCAGTTGAGCGGCCCCAGGGGGATCCCGGCGAAGCGTCCGAGGAGGTCGACCGCCACGACAAGGGCCGCGAGGATCAGGTAGGTCGGCCACGCGGCCCGGTGGTGCAGCCAGGCCATCAAAGGGACGAAAGAGGTGCAGATCGCGTAGACGGCGATGAACCACAGCGGCTCGGCGAGACGGAAGGCGAAGGTGCGGAGGAACTCGGGATCCGCTCCGCAGATCGCCATGACGCCGATCACCACGAGCACGGCGATCATCGCCAACAGCACAGGACGGGCCAGTCGCAGCGCGCGAACCCGGATGTACTCCCCCGCCGTCTCGCCGCGGTGCCGGAGCCGTCGCCACGTGGTGATGCCCGCGAATCCTCCGGCGATGAAGAAGGTCGGCATGATCATGCCGATCCACGTGATCCCCGCCAGCGGTGCCCATCCGGAGAGGGCGTTAAAGGCCCTCAGCGGCTCGCCGCCGATCCCCATCTGGAGGGCGTGCAGCAGCACCACGATCGGAAGGCAGATCGCCCGCACGAAGTCGATCGAGAGGTCGCGGTCGGGCGGGATGCGCAGGGGTCGTCGTGACACGTGCCCACTGTAGGGCCAGGCGCATCGACGACCGGGATTTCAGCGATCGCCGAGGATGCGGCGGATGCGCTCCAGGCGGGCGGAGATGTCCCGCTCCGCGCCGAGGTTCTTGGGCTCGTAGTAGTGGCGGCCCTGCAGCTCGTCCGGGAGGTACTGCTGAGGGAGGATGCCGAACTCGCTGTCGTGCGGGTAGACGTACCCCCGACCGTGACCGAGGCGCTTCGCCCCGGGGTAGTGCGCGTCCCGCAGGTGCAGCGGCACCCTGCCGAAGCCGCCGGCCCTGATGTCGGCGATCGCCGCGTCGATCCCCACGTACGCGGCGTTCGACTTGGCCGTCGTCGCGAGGTACACGGTCGCCTCGGCGAGCGGGATGCGCCCCTCGGGCATGCCGATGAACGCGACGGCGTCGGCGGCGGCCACTGCGATCCCCAGCGCCTGGGGATCCGCCAGCCCCACGTCCTCCGACGCGGAGATCACGAGGCGCCGGGCGATGAAGCGGGGGTCCTCCCCCGCCTCGATCATCCGCGCGAGATAGTGCAGCGCGGCATCCGGATCGGATCCGCGGATCGACTTGATGAAGGCGCTGATCACGTCGTAGTGCTCGTCGCCCTGCCGGTCGTAGCGGAGCAGCGCCTTGTCGACGGCCTGCGCGACGTCGTCGGCCGTGACCTCGGGCGGACCGTCATGCCCGGATGCGAGCTCCGCTCCGTCGTCGGCTGTTCCGCCGTCTCCCGTTCCGCCGTCGGCAGTGTCGTCACCGGCTGTGTCGTCACCGGCTGTGTCGTCACCGGCTGAGTCGTCACCGGCTGAGTCCGTGCGTCCGGCGGACATCGCCACGGCGGCCGCCGCCTCGAGACCCGTGAGGGCGCGGCGCGCGTCACCGGAGGCCAGCCGCACCAGCGCGGCCCGTGCGTCGTCGGCGAGCGACACCCCTCCGTTCAGCCCCCGGGCGTCGGACACGGCCCTGTCGACGAGCAGGCCGATGTCGTCGTCGGTCAGCGGCTGCAGGGTGAGCAGCAGCGATCGGGAGAGCAACGGCGAGATCACGGAGAACGAGGGGTTCTCCGTGGTCGCGGCGATGAGGATGACCCAGCCGTTCTCGACGCCGGGCAGGAGCGCGTCCTGCTGCGCCTTGGTGAACCGGTGGATCTCGTCGAGGAAGAGGATCGTGGTCTGACCGTAGAGGTCGCGCTGGGTGATCGCCTCCTGCATCACCTCACGCACGTCCTTGACGCCGGCGGTGATCGCCGACAGCTCGACGAACCGGCGTCCGGACGAGCGGGCGATCGCCTGCGCGAGAGTGGTCTTGCCCGTGCCCGGAGGGCCCCAGAGGATGATCGACACCGCACCCGGGGATGCAGCAGCGGGGTCGGCCAGAGCGACGATCGGAGAGCCGGCCCTGAGGAGGTGCCTCTGCCCGGCGACCTCGGCGAGGGAGACGGGACGCATGCGCACGGCCAGGGGCGTCTGCCCGGAGAGCAGTGCGGCTGCGGAGGTCATGAACCCAGGCTAATGCGAACCGCCGACACCACGGCCCCGGCCCGTGACCGCGCACGGCCGGGACACCGGGCGGGACGACGATAGGCTGGCGGTTCACGTCACGAGAGGGAGCACGGCATGGCCGCACGCGGTTCCAAGAACGCACAGCAGGCGCGCACCCAGGCGGAGCGCGCCAGGCTGCACGCCGCACGCAACTCCTGGCACGAGGGGCAGCTGCGCCGCAGGGTCCGCGACAACACGATCGCGGGGATCGTCGGGGGCGTCATCGTCGCCGCAGCCATCGCCAGCCAGGTCGTCCACGCCCAGGTGACGGCCCCCGAGCCCACCCCGACGCCGACGGTCGCACCCAGCGACGCGCCCGCGCCCACCGACACTCCCGCCGTCGACGACTCCCCCGCCCCGGAGCCGGGATCCACCGACGCTCCTGCCGAGTGACACTCCGATCTTCCCTGCGGGCGCTGTCGTACTAGGCTGAAGGTCGTCCTTTCCGCCTCCCGCGGCCGTACCGCGCAAGGAGAATCATCGTGTCTGCCACCGAGTCCTCGAAGCCGACTCCCCCCGTTCCCGCTCCCCCGGCCGTGCCGATGCCGCGCAAGCTGCCGTCGACCGCGGCGGCGATCTCCGCCGCCCCCGCCGTGCAGCCGGTCGTCTCCACCCCCGAAGAGGTGCAGAAGTGGGGCCGCGTCTCCGATGACGGCACGGTCGAAGTCCGCGAGGGCGACGACTGGCGCGTCGTCGGGCAGTATCCCGACGGCACTCCCGAAGAGGCCCTGGCCTACTTCGTGCGCAAGTACGACGACATCGCCTTCAAGGTGCACGCCCTCGAGCAGCGCCATCAGGCCGGCGGCGCCTCCGCGAGCGACCTGGTCAAGCAGGCCGGGCACGTGCTCGAGGAGGCCACGGATGCCGCAGCGGTCGGCGACCTCGCCGGTCTGCGCGACCGCCTGAACGCTCTGACGGCCGCGCTCGCCGAGGCCACCGCCCAGGAAGCCCAGCAGGCGAAGGAGCTCGTCGAGCAGGCCGTCGCCGAGCGCACCGCCCTGGTCGAGAAGGCGGAGGCCATCGCCGCCCGCGATCTCTCCAAGGTGCAGTGGAAGCAGGTCACCGCAGAGCTCGGCGAGCTCTTCGACCAGTGGCAGGCGCACCAGCAGACCGGCCCCCGTCTCTCCAAGAGCGTCTCCCAGCAGCTCTGGAAGCGGTTCCGCGACGCGCGCGCCGTCGTCGACAAGCAGCGACGCGCCTTCTACTCCGAGCTCGACGACGCGCACAAGGCCGCCCGCGACGCCAAGACCCGTCTGGTCGAGCGCGCCGAGGCCCTGGCACCGCGCGGTGTCGACGGCATCCCGTCGTACCGCGCGCTCCTCGACGAGTGGAAGACGTCCGGACGCGCCGGCCGCAAGGCGGACGACGCTCTGTGGGCCAGGTTCAAGGCTGCGGGCGACGCCCTCTACTCCGCGCGCGCCGAGCAGGCTGCGGCGGAGGAGGCGGACTCCGCCCCGAAGATCGAGGCGCGCCAGGCGCTCCTCGAGGAGGCCAAGGCCGTCGCAGACGAGCCGAACATCAAGCGTGCGCGCGCGATGCTCACCGGCATCCAGCGCCAATGGGACGAGGTCGGCCGCATCTTCCCCCGTGACAAGGAGCGCGCCCTCGACGACCGCCTCCGTGTCATCGAGCAGGCCCTCAAGGCCCGTGAGGACGTCGACTGGAAGAAGAACAACCCCGAGACCAAGGCGCGTGCGAACGACATGAGCTCGCAGCTGCTCGAGGCCATCGAGAAGCTCGAGACCGAGCTCGCTGCCGCCGAGAAGGCCGGAGACACGAAGGCGGCCAAGGAAGCGGCTGAGGCTCTCGAAGCGCGTCGTGCGTGGCTGAGCGCCCTGGGCGGCTGAGCGGTTCTCCACAGATACCGGCACCGGTCCTCGAACGCGGGATGCGCTGCGCCACACTGGCGTGGTGCATCCCGCGTTCCTGTATCTGCCCGGACATCGGCTGGCTCTCCCCGAGCTCTCCGCTGCGCGTCTCGACGGCCACGTCGTGGAGATGGGCGAGGGGTACATCCCGGCCGACCTCGTGGAGGGCCCCGACGTGCGGGCCGCATCGCTCGCCTCGCTCCTGCCCCGTGACACCACGGCCTCCGGCCCCACCGCCGCCTGGATCCACGGCGCCGGGGATCGGCCGCCGTCGCGACATCACGTGCACCGCGCCGTCGCGTACCGTCTGCGTCCGCCGCGGGATGCGAGGATCGTCTTCCACGACGTCTTCGTCCCGGCCTCCGACAGGATGCTCACGGGCGGCGTCTCGGTGACGACCCCGGTGCGCACCCTGTGCGATCTCGCCCTCGCCCTGCACCGCGACCCTGCGCTGCTACCGTGCCTGAGGTCGCTCGCGGCCCTCTCCCCCGGTCTCCTCGACGACGCTCACGAGCGGATCTCCTGCGCAGGCAGGGTGCCAGGCGCCCGCAGGGCCTTGTCCACGTTGCAGAGACTCGTGGTGCTCCACGCGGAGACTCTCCACTCGGAGGGTCAGGACGAGGTCACCCGGTACACGTCGTAGACGGCGTCGATCCGGCGCACGGCGTTGAGCACGCGGTCCAGGTGCACGGCATCGCCCATCTCGAAGACGAAGCGGCTGAGCGCCAGGCGCTCGTCGGTGGTCGAGACCGTTGCCGACAGGATGTTCACGTGGTGCTCGCTGAGCACGCGGGTCACATCGGAGAGCAGGCCGGACCGGTCGAGCGCCTCGACCTGGATCTGCACCCGGAACACGCTCTTGGTCGTGGGGGCCCACGACACCTCGACGAAGCGGTCCTTGTCCTCTTCCCCGCTGAGCGCCTTGACGTTGACGCAGTCGGCTCGGTGCACCGACACACCGCTGCCGCGCGTCACGAAGCCGACGATGGGGTCGCCGGGCACGGGGGTGCAGCACTTCGCGAGCTTGACGAGGATGTCCGCCGCGCCGCGCACGAGC
The DNA here is from genome assembly GCA_040395495.1 of Microbacterium hydrocarbonoxydans. Classification (GTDB taxonomy): domain Bacteria; phylum Actinomycetota; class Actinomycetes; order Actinomycetales; family Microbacteriaceae; genus Microbacterium; species Microbacterium hydrocarbonoxydans_D. Next base: position 6,050 of record JBEBQG010000027.1, read on the forward strand.
ACTCCGGAGTCGCCCGCCCTCGGCTCCCGGGTCTGGACACGGCCGGGCAGGTCGATCGCACCGGTCGTCGTGTCGTTCGCCGCGACGAGGGCGGTGACCTTCTCCAGCACCGATTGGGTGGAGATGTGGCCCTCTCCGACGGCCGCGTACAAGGCCGAGACGTCTTCGTAGCGGAGCTGATGGGCGACTTCGGCGAACGAGTCCTGACTCATCAGTCGCTGCAGAGGCAGGTTCTGCCGGCGCATCGCACGGGCGATGGCCTCCTTGCCCTGCTCGATCGCCTCCTCGCGGCGCTCCTTCGTGAACCAGCCGCGGATCTTGTTCCGCGCACGCGTGCTCTTGACGAAGCCCAACCAGTCCTGGCTCGGACCGGCATCCGGGTTCTTCGAGGTGAACACCTCGACGACGTCGCCGCTCTTCAACTCGGACTCGAGCGGAACCAGGCGGCCGTTGACCTTGGCGCCCATCGTGCGGTGCCCGATCTCGGTGTGCACGGCGTAGGCGAAGTCGACGGGGGTCGCGCCGGAGGGCAGTCCGACCACCCGCCCCTTCGGGGTGAAGACGTAGACCTCCTTCGCGCCGATCTCGAAGCGCAGGGAGTCGAGGAACTCGCCGGGGTCGGCCGTCTCGGCCTGCCAGTCGGAGATGTGCGCGAGCCAGGCCATGTCGGCATCCGCCGCACGCACCTCGGCCTTGCCGCCGTTCATCCGCTCCTTGTACATCCAGTGCGCGGCGACGCCGTACTCCGCCTGCTGATGCATCTCCTGCGTGCGGATCTGGATCTCGACGGTGCGCCCGGCGGGGCCGATGACCGTGGTGTGCAGCGACTGGTAGAGGTTGAACTTGGGCGTCGCGATGTAGTCCTTGAACCGCCCGGGAAGGGGCGTCCAGCGTGCGTGGATGGCGCCGAGCACGGCGTAGCAGTCGCGCACGGATGCGACGATGACGCGGATGCCGATGAGGTCGTAGATGTCGTCGAACTCGCGTCCGCGGATGACCATTTTCTGATACACCGAATAGAGCTGCTTCGGGCGACCGACGACCTTGCCGCGGATGCGCAGATCGCGCAGGTCCTCGTCGATCTCCTCGACGACCTGGCCGAGGTACTTCTCCCGCTGCGGGGTGCGCTGGGCGATGAGGCTGTGGATCTCGTTGTAGATCTTGGGGTGCAGCACCGCGAACGAGAGGTCCTCGAGCTCGGACTTGATCGCCTGGATGCCGAGTCGATTGGCCAGGGGCGCATAGATCTCGAGCGTCTCCTTGGCCTTCTTCGCCGCCTTCTCGGGCGGGACGAAGCCCCAGGTGCGCGCGTTGTGCAAGCGGTCGGCGAGCTTGATGAGCAGCACGCGGATGTCCTTCGACATCGCGACGATCATCTTGCGGACGGTCTCGGCCTGCGCGCTCTCGCCGTACTTGACCTTGTCGAGCTTGGTGACGCCGTCGACGAGCATCGCCACCTCGTCGCCGAACTCGGCCGTCAGGTCCGTCAGCGCGTAGCCGGTGTCCTCGACGGTGTCATGCAGCAGCGCGGCCGCGATCGCACGGGGCCCGAGCCCCAGCTCCGCGAGGATCTGCGCCACCGCCAGCGGGTGCGTGATGTAGGGCTCGCCGCTCTGGCGCTTCTGCCCCTCGTGCTTCTCCTTCGCCACGGCGTAGGCACGCTCGATGACGGCGAAGTCGCCCTTGGGGTGATTGGTGCGGACGGTGCGGATCAGGTTGTCGAGGTCGTTGATCCGGGGAGCACGGGAGAAGATGCGGGGCACCAGCCGACGCAAGCTCGATCCTTGCGACGACGTCTGCGGTTCCGCCATCCACTCACCTCCGAATCAGAACATCTTACGCGCGTCCAGAGGGGTGGGATCCCGCTGGGCGGGGCCGGTCAGGCGTCGACGGTCGCCTTGGCTCGTGCGGCCAGGATCTTCGCGTCGCGGGCCTTGAGCTGCGGCTCGTTCTCACGGAAGAGCGAGTACAGCGGGGCGGCCACGAACAGCGTGGAATAGGTCGCCACCAGGATGCCGACGAAGATCGAGAGCGAGATGTCGGTGAGCGTCTCAGCGCCGAGCCAGAAGGCGCCGATGAAGAGGATCGCACCCACAGGGAGCGCGGCGACGATCGACGTGTTGATCGAGCGCACCAGCGTCTGGTTCACCGCGAGGTTCACGGACTCGCCGAACGTGCGCCCGGACTTCTCCCCGTCTTCCGTGGTGTTCTCACGGATCTTGTCGAAGACGACGGTCGTGTCGTACAGGGAGTACGCGAGGATCGTCAGGAATCCGATGACCGCCGCGGGCGAGATCTCGAACCCGGCCAGCGCGTAGACGCCGATCGTGATTACGAGCACGTCGAGCAGACCGATGATCGCCGCAGCGGACATCTTCCAGGTGCGGAAGTACAGCGCCAGGATGAGGAAGGTCAGCGCGAGGAAGATCGCGAGGCCCCACAGGGACTGCTTGGTCACGTTCTCGCCCCAGGCCGGGCCGATGAACGATGACGTGACGCTCTTGGGGTCGACGCCGTAGGCCTTCGCGAGGGCGGCGGAGACCTGCTGCGTCTCCTCATCGCTCATCTGGTCGGTCTGGACGCGGATGTCGGTGCCGCTCACCACGACGACCTTGGTCGCGGCCTCAGGCACGACCGAGTGCACGGCCTTGGTCGCCGTGGCCTGGTCGATGCTGTCGGGAGCCTGGACCGTGAACTGCGATCCACCGGTGAACTCGATGGAGAACTGGACCGGGCGGATCAGCGGGACGAGGATCGATCCCACCACGAGGGCGATCGCGATGATGAACCACAGGCGGCGCTTGCCGACGAACGGGAAGGAGGTCTTCCCCGAGTACAGGTTGTTGCCGAAATCGCTCATGGATGCCATCAGTTCTCCCCCTCCCCAGCCGTGCTGTTGGTACTGTCGCCCGCGAGAGCCTCGGCCCGCTTGCGCTCCGCGATCGTCTGTCTGCGGTCGGCCTCCCCGCGTGAGCGGGCGTTCTTCGCACCGCGCCCCGCCGACGCGGTCGCCACCTCGCGGAACTGCGAGCGACTGCGGTACACGGCTCCGAGCGCCTGCGGATCGAGCCCGGACAGCGGGTGACCGTTGCCGAAGAACCGGGTGCGCACGAGGAGCTGCATGACCGGGTGCGTGAAGATCACGAAGATGAACACGTCGATGAGCGTCGTGAGGCCGAGCGTGAAGGCGAAGCCCTTCACGGTGGCGTCGGCGAGGATGTAGAGCACGACGGCCGCGAGGATGTTGATCGACTTCGAGATGTAGATCGTGCGCTTGGCGCGGCCCCAGCCGTCCTCCACGGCGGCCGTGATCGACTTGCCGTCGCGGAGCTCGTCCCTTATTCGCTCGAAGTACACGATGAACGAGTCGGCGACGAATCCAATCGACACGATCAGACCGGCGACACCGGCGAGGGAGAGACGGAAGCCCATGCGCCACGCGAGGATGCAGATGATGATGTAGGTCAGCACGCCCATCACGGCGATCGACGCGACGATCACGGCGCCGAGCGCCCGGTAGACGATCAGCGAGTACAGCGCGACGAGAGCGAGTCCGATGAGACCGGCGATGAGGCCGATCTGCAGCTGCTGCGTGCCGAGGGTCGCCGACACGGTGCCCGAGCTCTGCACGACGAAGCTCAGCGGCAGGGCGCCGAACTTGAGCTGGTCGGCGAGCGTGGTGGCCGACTCCTGCGTGAAGCTGCCCGAGATGCTGGGGCGGCCGTCGAGGATCTGCCCGTTCATGCGCGGCGCGCTGATCACGCGGCCGTCGAGCACGAAGGCGAACTGGTCGCGCGGGGACAGGTTGTCGATGCGGTTCTGGTTGAGCCGCGTGCTGACCTTGCCGAACGCCTCGGTGCCCTTGTCGTTCATCGTGAGCTGCACGAGCCAGGCGCCGGACTTGGGGTCGCGGCCGGCCGACGCATCGGTGATCGCGGTGCCGTCGAGCTCGGCGGGACCGAGGATGTACTTCGCCTGACCGGTGTCGTCGCACGCGATCAGCGGCTGGTCCTTGGGGGCTCGGGAGGCGTCGGTCGACGGGTTGGCGCAGTCGTACGCCAGGAACTCCGCCATGAGCTTCTCGGTGACCCAGGCGGGGTCGCTGTCGTCGGTCGGCGTCGCGGTCGGCGTGGCGTTGAGCGAGGGATCGGGGCTCGGGTACGGCGTGGAGTTGCCGTCCTCGCCCACGAACTCGTTCGTCGCGGCGTTCGTCGCGATGACGGCGCGGAACTCGAGCTGCGCGCTGGACTTGATCCGCTCGCGCGTGGCCTCGTCGGCCACGCCGGGGATCTGCACCACGATGTTCTGGCCGCCCTCGGTGGTGATGTCCGCCTCGGAGACACCGGAGGCGTCGACTCGCTGCCGGATGATCGACGCGGCCTGGTCCATCTGCTCCTGCGAGGGCGCTGCTCCGTCTTCGGTCTGCGCCTGCAGGACGATCTGCGTGCCGCCCTGGAGGTCGAGCGCGAGCTCAGGTGCCCAGGAGCTCGCAGGCTTGCCCGCGTCGGTCTTGAACACGAACACGCCGAGGGCGTTGATGCCGAAGAGGACCGCCGTCACCAGGACGAGACCGAGGAGGACCCGCCAGGCATGACGGACCGGAGAGGATGAAGCCACGTGAGATCAGCTTTCTGCGATGCCGGAGTGAGCGTCGGTGCGAAGAAGAGACTACTTGTCGTCGGCGTCGCGCTCGAGACGGGCGCGGGTCTCCTCCGCGGTCTCGATGGACGGCTCGACCTCGGTCACGGCGTCGTCCACGGGGAGCTCGGCGACGGCATCCTTCGGCTCGACGATGCGGAGGATCGCCTGGCTGTGCACCTCGATGACCGTGCCGGGGGCGATCTCCACGAGCGCGGGGCTGTCGAGGTCGTCGTGGTCGTACGCGACGATCGTGCCGTAGATGCCGCCCTGGAGGAGCACCTTGACGCCGGGGACGGTCTTGGTCGCCTTCTCCTCCTGCTCCGCCTTCATCTGCTTCTGGCGCTTACGGGTGTTCAGGAACATGAACACGATCAGCACCGCGAGGATCGGGAGGAGGATGAATTCCATGGGCATTGCGCAAGCGCCTTTCTCAGGTGCACGCACCAGCCATTGGGCGCACAGCGTATCGGGGGAAAGCCTTCAGTGATTATAGGTCATCCAGGCGCAGCGTCCCGTCCGGGTGCGGCATCCCCAGATGGACGTAGGCCTCGGGCATCGCGACGCGTCCTCGAGGTGTGCGACCGAGGAACCCGATGCGCACGAGGTACGGCTCGACGACGCTCTCCACGGTCTCGGCCTCTTCGCCCACGGCGACAGCGAGGGTGCTCAACCCGACAGGCCCGCCCCTGAAGCGCCGGACCAGCGCGTCGAGCACGGCACGGTCGAGGCGATCGAGACCGATCGCGTCGACGTCGTAGAGGTCGAGCGCCGCACGGACGCCGTCGAGCGTCGCGGCGCCGCCGCCGTGGACGAGGGCGTAGTCGCGCACGCGCCGCAGCAGCCTGTTGGCGATGCGGGGGGTCCCGCGTGACCGCCGCGCGATCTCGGCGAGAGAGTCGCGCGGGAGGTCCACGCCCAGCACCAGGGCCGACCGCGCGATCACCCGCTCGAGCTCGGACTCGTCGTAGAACTCGAGGTGCCCGGTGAAACCGAACCTGTCGCGGAGCGGGTTCGGCAGCAGACCCGACCGCGTGGTCGCCCCGACCAGCGTGAACGGGGCGAGATCGAGCGGGATGCTCGTGGCGCCCGCTCCCTTGCCCACCATGATGTCGATGCGGAAGTCCTCCATCGCGAGATACAGCATCTCCTCGGCGGAGCGCGCCATGCGATGGATCTCGTCGATGAAGAGGACTTCGCCGGGTACGAGGCTCGACAGGAGCGCGGCGAGGTCGCCCGCGTGCTGGATCGCGGGACCGCTCGAAAGCCGGAGCGGACGCTCGCTCTCGTGGGCGACGATCATCGCGAGCGTGGTCTTGCCGAGACCGGGAGGACCGGCGAGGAGGATGTGGTCGGCGGGGCGGTTCTGGATACGCGCGGCATCGAGGAGCAGCTGGAGCTGCCCGCGCACCTTCTGCTGCCCGACGAAGTCGCCGAGACTGGTCGGGCGCAGCGCGCCCTCGATCGCGAGTTCCGTCTCGTCGACCGGCTCGCCGGTGTCGTGGACGTCAACCACGGGCGGGCCCCAGGAGCGCCAGCGTGCGGCGGAGCAGCGGCGCGACGGCCGCGCGTTCGGCCTCCGTCGCCTCCGCGGCGGTCTGCGCCGCGGCCTCCGCCGCCACCTTCTCCGACCAGCCGAGCCCGATCAGGGCCACCGTGACCTGTGTGATGACGTCGTTCGCGGCAGGACCGCTCGTCGTCGCCGTGGGCGCCGTGGCGTGCACCTTGCCCGCGAGCTGCACGACGATGAGCTTGGCGGTCTTCGGGCCGATCCCCGACACGCGGCGGAACGGGGCATCGTCCTCCGCCGTGACGGCTTCGGCGATCTGGTCGACCGTGAGGTGCGACAGCACGCCGAGCGCCGACTTCGGCCCGACACCGGTGACGCCGATCAGCAGGCCGAAGATCTCCAGCTCGTCGCGCTCCGCGAAGCCGTACAGCGACAGCGCGTCCTCGCGCACGATGAGACTCGTGTGCAACAGCATCCGCTCGCCGACGACGGCCGTGTGCGCCACGTCGCCGGGTACGGCCACGGAGAAGCCAACCCCGCCTACGTCGATGACGACCTGGTCCGGCGTCGTGTGCAGAACGGTGCCGCGCAGCGAGGAGATCATGCCCCCAGCTTAGGCGTGGGATCGTACATACGTTCGAGCGACACGCTCGGCATCGGCCCACGCGCGTTGAGCGGGCGTCAGCGCGTCCCGTCCGGGAGCCGCTGCGGCACCGCGGCGCCAGGCGTGGCACAGCGCGATCGCGAGGGCGTCGGCGGCGTCCGCCGGCTGCGGCGGAGCGTCGAGCCGGAGGATGCGGGCGATCATCGCCTGCACCTGCCGCTTGTCGGCCGAGCCGTACCCGGTGACGGCGGCCTTCACCTCGCTCGGCGTGTGAGTGGCGGCGGGGAGCCCGGCCTCGGCCGCGAGGAGCAGCGCGACGCCGCTCGCCTGGGCGGTGCCCATCACCGTGTGGGTGTTCTGCTGTGCGAAGACGCGCTCGACGGCGACCGCATCGGGGCGATGCTCCTCCAGGACCTCGCGGATGCCCGCCGCGACGGCGGCCAGCCGCTCGCCGATCGGGGCATCGGGCGCGGAGCGGATCACCCCGACGTGGACCAGGGTGCCGCGGCGCGCCCTGTCGACGTCGACCACCCCCACGCCGCAGCGGGTGAGGCCGGGGTCGATGCCGAGCACGCGCAGCGAGGAGGTCACTCCCCCAGGCTAAGCGCCCTCAGCGGCACCGGCGCCCCGGCGCGCCCGTCACTCGTCGTTCTCGAGCTCCGCCTGGACCTCGGCCGACAGATCGAAGTTGCTGAAGACGTTCTGCACGTCCTCGCTGTCCTCGAGCGCGTCGATGAGCCGGAAGATCTTGCGCGCCGTGTCGGCGTCGATCTCGACCTTGAGGTTCGGCACGAACTCGACGTCGGCCGACTCGTACTCGATGCCGGCGTCGACGAGCGCCGACCGCACCGACACCATGTCGGTCGGCTCGGTGACGATCTCGAAGCCCTCGGCGTGCGGCTCGATCTCCTCCGCCCCGGCCTCGAGAGCGGCCATCATGACGTCGTCCTCGGTGGTGCCCTCGGAGCTGACCACGATGACGCCCTTGCGGCTGAAGTTGTACGCGACGCTGCCGGGGTCGGCGAGCGTGCCGCCGTTGCGGCTGAGCGCGGTGCGAACCTCGGCCGCCGCACGGTTCTTGTTGTCGGTCAGACACTCGATCATGAGGGCGACGCCGTTGGGTCCGTAGCCTTCGTACATGATCGAGGTGTACTCGACGGCCTCGCCGCCGATACCGGCGCCGCGCTTGATCGCGCGATCGATGTTGTCCTTGGGGACGGAGGTCTTCTTCGCCTTGAGGACGGCGTCGAACAGGGTCGGGTTGCCCTGGAGGTCGGCGCCGCCGAGCTTGGCCGCGACCTCGATGTTCTTGATGAGCTTGGCCCACGACTTGGCGCGTCTGGCGTCGATGACGGCCTTCTTGTGCTTGGTCGTGGCCCACTTGGAATGCCCGGACATAAGTCTCCCGCTCGTCTTCCCCCGGGCGGATCTGCCCGCAGGGCATCGTCCATTCTAGAAGATCGCGCCGCCGGCTGCGATCATGCCGCGGTCGCCGCCCTCCGACGGCGCGCCGACGCGAGCAGGCGCTCATGCAGCCGCGTCTCGCCGTTCAGCTCCGGGTGGAAGCTCGTGCCCAGCAGATTCCCCTGCTCGACGGCGACCACTCCCCCGTCCGGCAGCGCGGCGATGACCCGGGCGGCCGGACCGACGCGCGTGATCAGCGGCGCGCGGATGAACGTCGCCGCGACGGGGTCGTCGATGCCGTCGACGGGCAGTTCGGTCTCGAACGACTCCACCTGGCCGCCGAAGGCATTGCGCGCGACGGTGACGTCGAGTCCGCCGAACGTGAGCTGGCCGTCGATCGCACCCTCGATCTCGTCCGCGAGCAGGATCAGGCCGGCGCAGGTGCCGTACACGGGCAGTCCGTCGGCGATCGCCGCGCGGATCGGCTCGCGCAGTCCGAAGATGCGCGACAGCTTGTCGATCACGCTCGACTCGCCGCCGGGGATGACGAGCCCGTCGACGCGCGACAGTTCCTCCGGACGCCGTACGAGCAGGACCTCGGCGCCGAGCCCGGCGAGCAGGGCGGCGTGCTCGCGCACGTCACCCTGCAGCGCCAGTACGCCGATCGTCGGGTTACCAGCCACGCTCTGCCAGGCGGTGCGGGGCGGGGAGGTCGGAGACGTTGATGCCGACCATGGCCTCGCCCAGACCGCGCGACACCTCGGCGATGACCTTCGCGTCGTCGTAGAACGTGGTCGCCTTGACGATCGCCTTGGCGCGCTCCGCCGGGTTGCCCGACTTGAAGATGCCGGAGCCGACGAACACGCCGTCCGCGCCCAGCTGCATCATCATCGCGGCATCCGCGGGGGTGGCGACGCCGCCGGCGACGAACAGCACGACGGGGAGCTTCCCCGTCTCGGCGATCTCGGCGACGAGCTCATAGGGCGCCTGCAGCTCCTTGGCCGCGACGTACAGCTCGTCCTTGGAGAGGGAGGTCAGCGCGGCGATCTCCCCGCGGATCTTGCGGATGTGCTTCATCGCCTCCGAGACGTCGCCGGTGCCGGCCTCGCCCTTGGAGCGGATCATCGCCGCCCCCTCGTTGATGCGGCGCAGTGCCTCGCCGAGGTTGGTCGCCCCGCACACGAAGGGGACGGTGAAGCCCCACTTGTCGATGTGGTTGACGTAGTCGGCGGGCGAGAGCACCTCGGACTCGTCGATGTAGTCGACGCCGAGTTCCTGCAGCACCTGCGCCTCGACGAAGTGTCCGATGCGGGCCTTGGCCATCACGGGGATGGAGACCGCGTCGATGATGCTGTCGATCATGTCGGGGTCGCTCATGCGCGACACCCCGCCCTGTGCTCGGATGTCGGCGGGCACGCGCTCCAGCGCCATGACGGCGACAGCGCCGGCGTCTTCCGCGATCTTCGCCTGCTCGGCGGTGACGACGTCCATGATGACGCCGCCCTTGAGCATCTCGGCGAGTCCGCGCTTGACGCGCGACGATCCGGTGGTGGTCTCTTCGGTCATGGCAGGCTCCTCGCTGCAATCAAAGACGGGGTTTGATCTATGCCAAACACTAGCACCGTCGGGAACAACCTAGAATCGACACGAGGACACATGGGCGACGACATCACGGGCACGACGGCGGCGGAGATCGCCGACAGCGTGCGAGGGCTGCGGGACAGGGGCGCGCTGCGCCCGGGGGACCTGCTGCCGCCGGTGCGCGAGCTCGCCGCCCTGCTCGGCGTCAACCGCAACACCGCGGTGGCCGCCTACCGCCAGCTCGCGCAGGCGGGACTCGTGGTCTCGAAGGGCCGCGCCGGTACCGTCATCTCCGGACACGAGTCCGTGGCGCAGGAGGGCTACGCCCCCGACACGGTGCTGCGCGACGTCGGCACCGGCAACCCCGACCCCCGGCTGATCCCGGATCCGAGCCCGGCGCTGGCCACCGTCGCCGGGCGTCCGGTGCTCTACGGCGAACCCGTCATCGACGCGGCTCTCGACGAGTGGTCCCGCGGCTGGGTCGCCGCCGATCTCGACGCGGACTTCCGGATCACCATCACGAGCGGCGCCGTCGACGCCGTCGAGCGGCTGCTCGCCCAGGCGCTCATGCGCGACGACGCGGTGGCGCTGGAGGACCCGTGCTTCCTCGCCAGCATCCACACCGTGCGGCTCGGCGGCTACCGCGCCGTCCCGGTGCCGGTGGACGAGGAGGGGATGACGGTCGACGGACTGCGGTCGGCTCTGGACGCCGGCGTGCGCGCCGTGATCTGCACCCCGCGCGCACAGAACCCGACCGGCGCCAGCCTGAGCGCTCGGCGAGCGGCTCAGCTGCGGGATCTCCTCGCCGAGCATCCGTATGTGCTCATCATCGAGGACGACCACTTCTCGATGCTCTCCCAGCGCCCGTACGAGTCGTTGATCGGGCCCTCGCACCGCAGATTCGCCCTGGTGCGCTCGGTGTCGAAGTTCCTCGGGCCCGACATGTGCCTGGCCGTCGCCGCCACCGACCCCGAGACCGCCGACCGGCTCGCGATGAGGCTCAGCCCCGGCACCACATGGGTCAGTCATCTGCTGCAGAGGCTCACCCTCGCCCAGCTCACGGACGAGCGCGCGGTGGCGGAGGTCTCCGCGGCGGCCGCCCACTACGCCGCACGTAATGCCGCATTCGCCGAGAGGCTCCGCGTGCACGGCATCGACGCGCCTCCGTCCGACGGACTCAGCCTCTGGGTGCCGCTCCCCCGTCCCGCCCGCGCCGTCGCCGAGCGTCTGATGCGGCGCGGATGGCTCGCGCGCACGGGCGACGAGTTCGCCCTCGACGAGAGGGCGGAGCCGTCGCGCCATCTGCGCCTGACGGTGCACGACCTCTCCGACGACGATGCGGCGACGCTCGTCTCCGACCTCGTCGCGGCACTGCGATGACCACCCCGCGCGGGGGCGACCCGCGTCTTCACGAAGGGATCGAGGAATGAAGGTCCTCTCCATCCAGTCGGCCGTGGCCTACGGTCACGTCGGCAACTCCGCCGCCGTCTTCCCCCTCCAGCGCATCGGCGTCGAGGTGCTCCCGGTCTACACCGTGAACTTCTCGAACCACACCGGCTACGGCGCCTGGCGCGGTCCGCTCATCGCTCCGGCCGACGTCGCCGAGGTCGTCACCGGCATCGAGGAGCGCGGCGTGTTCGGGCAGATCGATGCGATCCTCAGCGGCTACCAGGGTGGCGAGGGCATCGGCGACGTCATCATCGACGCCGTCGCCCGGGTCAAGGCCGCCAATCCGGACGCCGTCTACGCGTGCGACCCGGTGATGGGCAACGCGAAGAGCGGGTGCTTCGTCGCCCCGGCGATCCCGGTGCTGCTGCGCGACCGGGTCGTGCCGGTCGCCGACATCATCACACCGAACCAGTTCGAGCTGGGCTTCCTCACCGAGACCGAGCCCGACACGCTGGAGTCGACGCTCGCGTCGGTGGACCTCGCCATGGCGATGGGGCCGAAGACCGTTCTCGTCACGAGCGTCGAGCGCCCGGATCGCGAGGACGGCACCATCGAGATGCTCGTCGCCGACGCGTCCGGCGCGTGGATCGTGCAGACCCCCCGTCTGCCGATGAAGGCCAACGGCTCCGGCGATGTCACCGCCGCGCTCTTCACCGCGCACTACGTCGGGACGGGAAGTGCGAAGACCGCCCTGGAGCGCACGGCGTCGAGCGTCTTCGACCTGCTGTCGCTGACGCTGGAGTCGGGCGAGCGCGAGCTGCAGCTCATCGAGGCGCAGGAGTTCTACGCGCACCCGCGGATGCAGTTCGAGGCGCGCCAGGTCCGCTGAGCGGGGCTCAGGCCGTGGGCCAGGCGTTCGCGACGGCCTCGCGGACCTCGCCGAGCAGCTGAGGCAGAGCCTTCGTCTTCGCGATGATCGGGAAGAAGTTGGCGTCGGACGTCCACCGCGGCACCACGTGCTGGTGCAGGTGGGCGTCCACGCCGGCGCCCGCCACCGCGCCCTGGTTCATCCCCAGGTTGAAGCCGTCGCAGCGCGACACCTCGCGGAGCACGCGCATGGCGGTCTGCGTGAGGGCGCCGATCTCGGCGACCTCCTCGGGCGTCGCCTGGTCGTACGTCGCGATGTGTCGGTACGGGCACACGAGCATGTGGCCCGAGTTGTACGGGAACAGGTTCAGCAGCACGTAGGCGGTCTCGCCGCGCGCGACGATCAGCCGCTCGGCATCCGGATGCTTCGGTGCCTCGCAGAACGGGCACTCCTCGCGCAGCGGCTCGGGTCCCGCCTGGATGTACGCCATCCGGTGCGGGGTCCACAGGCGCTGGAACTCGTCGGGGACGCCGGCCAGCAGGCCGGCGTCCTCCACGCCCGCGGGGGCGTCGGTCACGCCAGATCCCCCGCGGTCTGCACGAGCGCGTGCGTGTCGATAGCCGCACGGATACGGGCCACGGCATCCGCGATCGGGACGCCGTTCTCCTGCGTGCCGTCACGGAATCGGAAGGAGACTGTGCCGGCGGCGCGGTCCTGCTCTCCCGCGATCAACAGCAACGGCACCTTGCCGGTGGTGTGCGTGCGGATCTTCTTCTGCATCCGGTCGTCGGACGTGTCGAGCTCGGCCCGCACGCCCTGCGAGCGCAGGGTGGAGACCACGTCGCCGAGGTAGTCAGCGAAGTCCTCGGCCACCGGGATGCCGACCACCTGCACGGGCGACAGCCACACCGGGAAGTCGCCGGCGTAGTGCTCGAGCAGGATCGCGAAGAACCGCTCGATCGAGCCGAACAGCGCGCGGTGGATCATGATCGGGCGCTTCTTCTGCCCGTCGCGGTCCATGAACTCCAGGTCGAAGCGCTCCGGCAGGTTCGGGTCGACCTGCACGGTCGACAGCTGCCACGTGCGGCCGATCGCGTCGCGCGTCTTCAGGTCGATCTTCGGGCCGTAGAACGCGGCCTCGCCGGGCACCTCGGTGAGCTTGAGGCCAGAGGCGACGGCCACGCGGCGGAGCGCATCGGTCGAGGACTCCCAGAACTCGTCGGAGCCGATCCACTTCGACTTCTCGTCGTCCTTCATCGACAGCTCGAGTTCGAAGTCGGTGAGGCCGAAGTCGCGGAGCATCGAGAGGATGAACTCGAGGACCTTGCCGACCTCCTCCTCCAGCTGATCGGGCGTGACGAAGAGGTGCGAGTCGTCCTGGGTGAACCCGCGCACGCGGGTGAGGCCGTGCAGCGCCCCGGAGAGCTCGTTGCGGTAGACCGTGCCGTTCTCGGCGAACCGCAGCGGCAGGTCGCGATAGCTGCGCGCGCGCTCCTTGTAGATGAGGATGTGCATCGGGCAGTTCATGGGCTTCAGGTAGTAGTCCTGGCCCTGCTTGGTGATCTCGCCGTTCTCGTCTCGCTCCTCGTCCATGACGATGGGCGGGAACATACCGTCCTTGTAGGTCACGAGGTGGTTCGAGGTGAGGAAGAGGTCTTCCTTGGAGATGTGCGGCGTGTACACGTAGGTGTAGCCGCCCTCGATGTGGC
>JBEBQG010000028.1:0-19585 GCA_040395495.1 Microbacterium hydrocarbonoxydans
TGAGGCCGCCCGGGTAGCCCGAGTGGCGGTAGGCGATCTTCTTCTGGAGCTTCTGACCCGTGAGCGCCACCTTGTCGGCGTTCACGATGATGACGAAGTCACCGGAGTCGATGTGGTTGGCGAAGGTCGGCTTGTGCTTGCCGCGCAGGAGCGCTGCGGCGTGCGAAGCCAGGCGGCCGAGAACGACGTCGGTGGCGTCGATGACGACCCAGTCGCGCTGGACTTCGCCAGCCTTGGGGGTGTAAGTGCGCGTCACGATAGTGCTGCTTTCTTGTCGAACGGAGAGGTTCGTGAATCCCACTCCGGGGTGGTTCTCACCGGGATGCGGTGCGAACACGCCAGTGGAGGGCTCACGTTCGTGGCACTCGGCAGTCGAGTACCAAAGAGACAGCTTACGTCATCCGACCCCGTTCCCCCAAAACGAGCGCCCCGCCGGTGAGCGCAGGCTCCCCGGCGGGGCGTTCCGACGGCGCATCTCAGACGATGTCCACGCGCTCCCCCGGCGTGAGCACGCGGAGCCGGTCGCCGCGGCCGGCGTGGGAGAACATGCCGATCAGGCGCTCCCTCGTCTCGGAGAAGTGGAACCACCCCTCGGCGTGCACGGGCACGATCAGCGCGTCGCCGAGCTCCTCGGCCGCGGCGAGCGCCGTACGCGCGTTGAGCGTGAGGTCGGTGTCGCCGAAGCGCCCGACGTTGGCCGCACCGGCGAACAGCACGGCGACGTCGATCCTCGGGAAGCGCCGGGCGATCTCCCCGACCAGCTCGACCGACGCGTTGTCGCCGGAGACGTACACCGTCGGCTCGCCGTCGGCCTCCAGCACGAATCCGGTGACGACCCCGCTGAGCGCCTCCGCCCCCTCCGGCCCGTGCAGCGCGGGCACGGCGGTCACGGTCGCCGCGCCGACCCTGTGCTGCTGCCAGGGCGAGAGCCCGGTGGCCCCGGCGAGCGCGGCCGCCGATTCGACGGTGGTCAACGTCAGCGGGACGTCGGCGAGCAGCGCGCGTCCCGCCGCGTCGAGGTTGTCGGCGTGTTGCTCGTGCGAGAGCAGCACCACGTCGATCGGGCCGAGTGCCGAGGCCGGCACCGCCGGACCGGTGAGCTTGTAGAGGGTCGCGCCGCCGGGGTACTCCCCCGGCTCGTCGAAGGTCGGATCGGTGAGGATCGAGAGTCCCGCATAGACGAAGTGGACGGTCGGTCCGCCGACGAGAAGGGCTGAGATCGTGGTCATGCCCTCAGCTTCGAGCATCCGACCGTCGCGATCCAGTGGCCTTGAGGCACATGTCCGATAGGATCAGGCCATGCCCCGCCGTCTGCGCGTCGCGGTCCTCGCCTTCCCGGGGATCAGCCCGTTCCACCTGTCCGTGCCGACCCTCGTGTTCGGCGGCGCCGGGCTCGACAGCGTCGACGGCCTCTACGACGTCACGGTGTGCGCGGAACGGCCGGGGCCGATGCCGACGGGCGCGGGGTACGCCATCCACGTCGATGCCGGCCTGGATGCGATGGCGGATGCCGATCTCGTGGTGATCCCGAGCTGGCGTTCCACCGACGACCCCTCCCCGGCGCTCCTCGACGCGGTGCGGGCGGCGCACGCGCGCGGCGCCCGCGTCATCGGGCTCTGCCTCGGGACCTTCGTGGTGGCGGCCTCCGGGGTCGCCGACGGGCGTGAGGTGTCGACGCACTGGGCCGCCGCCGCCCGGCTCGCCGATGCCGAGCCGGGGGTCGCGGTGCGCGACGACGTGCTGTGGACCGACCTCGGCGACGTCATCACCTCGGCGGGTGCCGCCGCCGCACTGGACTGCTGCCTGCACGTCGTGCGCACCGACCACGGCGCGGCGGCGGCGACAGCGCTGGCCAGGGCGCTCGTGCTCGCGCCGCACCGCACCGGCTCGCAGGCGCAGTACATCCCCGCGCCGGTGGTCGCCGCCTCCGCCGACGACCCGATCGGCCGCGCCATGCTCTGGGCGAGGGCCGACCTCGCAGGAGCGTTCGACGTCGACGGCTGGGCGGCCTCCGTGCACCTCTCCCGGCGCACGTTCACCCGTCGGTTCCGCGAGCGCACGGGGACGAGTCCGCAGCAGTGGCTGCTGGACCAGAGGGTGGATGCCGCCCGCACGCTGCTGGAGACCTCCGACGCGCCCGTCGAGCACGTGGCCGAGCTCTGCGGTTTCGGCAGCGCGGTGTCGCTCCGGCTGCACTTCCGCCAGCGGCTCGGCGTGAGCCCCGCGGCCCATCGCGCGGCGTTCCGCGTGGGCGCCGCGTAGTCGGTTCGACAGGTCAGTCGAGGCGCGCCGTCACCAGGATCGGGCGGTGGTCGCTGGACCCCTGGGCCAGGGTCGTCACCTTCTCGATCTCGAAACCGGAGGAGGTCGCGAAGTCGTAGTGCCCGCGGAACACGCGGTAGCGGGTGTACGTGTGGTCGTCGCTGAGCGTCAGCGCGTATCCGTGCTCGCGCACCGCCCGACCGAGGTTCTCCTTGAAGACCGGGTAGTTGTAATCGCCCACCATGAGCTGCGGGAGTCCGGCGCCGAGCACGGCCAGTTGACTGAGCGCGGCGCGGATCTGATGCCGGCGCAGCGAGTTCAGGGCGGTCAGGGGTGCCGCGTGGAAGGACGCCACGATGAGGTCCCTCCCCTCGTCGATCTCGTGCAGCCGCGCGCCGAGCACGCGCTCGTGCGCGGGCTTGGCGATGCGATCGTGCAGGGACTTCTTCAAACCGATGGCCGTGACGCCCTGCACGCGGAACGTGCTCGACCGGTAGTAGAGCGCGAGGCCGAGCCGGTTGCCCTGTGTCGCATCGGCGAGCATCAGGTCGCCGATGCTCTCGGGGAGCTCCGCCACGTCGCACTCCTGCAGGCAGAGGATGTCGGGGTCGTGGGCACCGGCGATCGCCGCCAGCTCACCGGCGGCCTTGTGCTTCTGCAGGTTGTACGAGATGACCTTCATGGCACCTCACACGCTACTCGTCGTATCCCCAGCGCAAGCCGAGAACGCCCGGGCCGAACCCGTGGCGGACCAGGTGCACCGCGCCGGAGCGCACCGAGCGCAACGCCGTGGAGTAGTCCTCGGCGGTCTCGACGTACTCCTCGCACCAGCTCGGCACGGCGTCCGGGTGGAACCGCACCCAGATCAGGCTCTCCCTCGCCTGCCGCGATGTGGCGTGCCAGGCGGACTGCTTGGCCGGATACCCCTCCGGGAAGGTCTCCGTGAACTCGAACAGCGTCGTCCCGCCGGTCGTGATCGGCTCGTCGAGCCGGATGACGGTTCCGGAGACGAGCCGCCCCGGATGCAGGTACTGGCGCACGAACCTGCCACCGGAGACGTCGGAGATCACGGAGGAGAAGTCCGTCTCCTCCGGAGCCACGTCGATCAGGGGCAGCTCGGTGATCGTGCCCCTCGTCGCCTGCACGAGGGACCGCATCACGATGCTCTCCACGGACCCGGCGCGACCGACCCGCACCGTCAGCTGGGTCGACAGGTCGCGCAGCGAGTCCTGCGATGCGGCGCCCAGCGCCGTGAGCGTCTCCTCCGCCTCACGCCTCTCGCGCTCCTCGTCGAACGGAAGGTGCGGCGGCGCCTGCGGGCCCACCCTCGGCGAGGGGCCGAGCAGGCCCACGAGGTGTCCGCGGTGCAGCCCGAGACGGTCCTCGATGCCCTCGACCACGCCGAGCGACAGCGCGCCCTCCGGCTGGCGGTCGCCGGAGCGCCAGTAGCTCAGGGTCGCCATCGAGACGGGGTTGCCGTCGTTCCTCAGCCACTCCTGCAGACGCGACAGCGTCACTCCCCGGTCCGAGATGGCCGCGCGCAGCGCAGACGCGAATGCCGAGTCGTTCCCCTCCGTCACAGTGCCCTCTTCGTCGTGTGAAGGTGCGTGTCGTAGGTTCAGCATACGGCGTCGCGGCACACCCCTCCTTCCGGTCGCGAGACCGCCGTCGTCACGGAGCTCCTGGGGCAGCCCCGTGACGCCCCCGCTGTCGTGCGGCCGTCCTCCCTGGGGAGGGCGGCCGTACGGGCGTCACCGCCGTCGACGGCTCTTCGTCCGGCGCCCCGCGCGCGTGCCGCGCACCGCCGTCTCGTCGCCGGCGCGGGCCGCGTCGCCGGGGAGGAGCGCATCCCGGATCGCCTGCCGTTCCCTCGCCCTGCGCCCGCCGTCCGCCCAGCCGATGATCACCCCGGCGGCGATCAGCACGGCGCCGGTGGCCGCCAGCGGGGCCGGGGCGATGCCGCTCGACCCCGCCCACACCGCACCCCAGCCGATGATCAGCGCGATCGCACCGGCCGCACAGAGACCGTGCTCGAGTCGCGCCGCCGCACGGTTCTCCGCGACCAACGGCTCGACCAGGGACACATCGATCCGGCGGGGCCCGCCGTCGCGCACCCAGCGCGCCAGGGAGATCTCCCGCGCGCGCTGGAGCGCGACCCCGCCGATCCACGCCCCGAGTCCGAGGACCGCGCAGAGGAGGATCGCGATGCCGCTGGAGAGGCTGAGCACGTCGATTCCGTTCTCGATCGGCTCGTTCCATCGCACCGGCTCGCAGTACCGGCACTGCTGGCGCATGTACACCGAGAGCATGAACGCGCCCAGCGCGACCAGGGTCGCGATCGTGAGCACGCGCGCGACCCGCGCGACCGTCCGGGCGCTCGGCGTCACGAGCCACGGCGGCGCGACCGCCTCGACGGCCGCCGCGCGGGCGCGCTCGTCTGCGGCGTCCGCACGGGGCACACCGGACTTCCACGCCGCCCACAGCGCCGTCATGGCGGGATGCGTGCGGTCGAGACCCGCGCGTCCCGCCGCACGGAGCGCCCACGCAAGGGCGGCGATCGCGAGGCAGACGGCCAGGGCGATCCAGGTGATCGCGTCCTCCCGGAGATCCTCGACGAAGACTCCGCCGAGCCCGAAGAACGCCCCGAGGCCGATCGCGCACCAGAAGAGCACCGTCCCCGTCGTGCGCATGAGCGCATACGGCGAGGAGCTGAGACTCAGTCGCACCGGCCGCGGCGGCACCGCGCCCTCCGGCATCCGGTCGACCGCGCCCCTCAGGGCGAGCCGCTCGGCCACGAAGACGAGCGGCACCCCGAACCCGAGCACCGCCGACACGACGAGGAACACGCCCATGCAGGCGCGGAAGAGCGGATCGAGGTCGAGCTCCCCGTACAGCGACGACAGCGCCTCCTCGCCCACGATGCCGGCCACGAGGATGCCGAGGAAGGCGTACAGCGTGCCGACGATCAGCCCGATGCAGGCGTCGGCGATCGCCCTCCAGAACGACCAGGCCGGGGAGGAGACCTCCGCGAACCGTCCCGTCATGCGTCGTCGTCGCGGCTGCGCCGTGCCCTGGTCTGCTCCGCCCGTGTGGCGAGGAGGTCGTCGGCGGGATAGCCGACCTCGGTGAGGATCAGTCCGCGGGCGGCCAGCACCTTGAACTCGCTGGTGCGCTCGAGGGCGTCGCGGAGCACGACGAGGTCGTCGACGTCGAGCCGCCCCTCTCCCACCGCGGCACAGGCGCCGACGAGCGCGCGCACCATGCTGTGGCAGAAGGCGTCGGCCTTCAGTTCGGCCACGAGCACGCCCTCGGCGTCGCGCGACCAGCGGTAGTCCAGCAGCGTCCGGATGGTCGTCGCCTCCTCCCGCGGCTTGCAGTAGGCGGCGAAGTCGTGCAGCCCGATGAGGGTCTGCGCGGCGGCGTCCATCGACGTCTCGTCGAGCGCGCCGCGGTGCGTCGTGGTGTCGTGCCGGCGCAGCGGGTCGAAGCCGGCGGCCTCGTCGGCGAGGCGATAGCGGTAGCGGCGCCAGACGGCCGAGAAGCGGGCGTCGAAGCCCTCGGGGGCGAGCGACGACCGGGTCACCGTGACGTCGGGGTAGGCGCCGAGCACCCCGCGCATCCGCCCGGCGATGGACCCCGCCGGGTCGTGCGCCGCTCTGCCGTGCCGCGACTCGACGCGGGCCCACTGGTCGTCGTCGAGGTCGACGTGCGCGACCTGACCCGAGGCGTGCACGCCGGCATCCGTTCGGCCCGCGACGACGAACTGCACCTCAGAGCCGACGATGCGGGCGAGCGCCGCTTCGAGCGTGCCCTGCACGGTGCGGAGGTTCGGCTGCTTCGCCCACCCGCGGAAATGGGTGCCGTCGTAGGCGATGTCGAGGCGGATGCGCACGGATCCAGCCTAGGCCCGGTCAGCGCTCGACGAGGATGCCGTCCTCGTCGCTGTAGAGGCGGGCGCCCGGCCGGAACACGACGCCGCCGAACTCCAGGGTCACATCGGCCTCGCCGGTCGCGAGCTTCGTGCTCTTGCGCGGATTGGTGCCGAGCGCCTTGACGCCGAGGTCGAGCCGGTCGATCGCGACGCTGTCGCGGATCGCGCCGTTGATCACGACGCCCGTCCAGCCGTTCGCCACCGCGAGCGCGGCGATCAGGTCGCCCATCAGCGCCCGCTGCAGCGATCCGCCGCCGTCGACCACCAGCACCGCGCCGTCGCCCGGGGTCGACAGCACCGACTTCAGCAGGGCGTTGTCCTCGTGGCAGCGCACCGTGCGGATCGGACCGTCGAACGCCCGCCTGAGCCCGAACGAGCGCAGCTGCAGCGGCAGCGACTGGATATCCTCCTCCCGCTCGTCGTAGAGGTCGGCCGTCGCCACGGCCATCAGATGCCGCCGTCGATCGAACGCGTGAACTCGGCGGGGTCGTCGGGCACCATGACCTCGGTCTGCATGTTGAGGCTCTCACCCGCGAAGAACTTCTTGGCCCGGGGGAAGAAGAACCAGATCACCATGAGCACGATGCCGATGGCGAGCGAGCCGATGCCCACCACGAAGGTCCCTCCGATGCCCAGGAGCACGGTGTTGCCGTAGTCGGGCTGCCACATATCGATCGCCGACTGCACGAAGGCGGCGGTGAGCATGAGCCCGCCGAGCAGCGGGAAGATCCCCTTGAAGAACAGGTCGCGCGCGGAGTTCTTGAGGTCCCTGCGGAAGTACCACACGCACGCGAAACCGGTGATGGCGTAGTAGAACGCGATCGCGAGCCCCAGCGACAGGATCGAGTCCTGCAGGATGTTGTCGCTGATCAGGGTCATGCCCACGTAGTAGACCGACGCGACGACCCCCATGACGATCGTCGAGAACGACGGCGTCTTGTAGACGGGGTGCACGTCCTTGAACTTCGCGGGCAGGGCGCGGTACACGCCCATCGCCAGGGTGCCGCGGGCGGTCGGGAGAATCGTGGTCTGGGTCGACGAGATCGCGGAGATGATGACCGCGACGACCAGCACCCAGCCGAACGGGCCGAGCAGGCCGTCTTTGATGCCGAGGAAGAAGTCGTCGGCGTTCGCCTCGTTGCCGAGGCCCGTCCCCTCCTCGCCGAGGCCGGCGTACATCATGGCCGAGATCGTGACGGCCACGTAGGTGATGAGCAGGATGACGCAGGTGAGCACCGCCGCGCGGCCGGGGATGCGCTTGGGATCCTTGGTCTCCTCGTTCAGGGCGAGGCAGGTGTCCCACCCCCAGTAGATGAACAGGGCGAGCAGGATCGCCTCCGTGAAGCCGGACCAGTCCGTGAAGCCGAACGGGTTCATCCACTGCCAGTCGAACGGCGTCGGGTTGGGGGCGGTGCCGGCGGCGAACTGCCACAGCGCCGTCACCACGAACACGGCGAGCGCGAGGTACTGGATGCCGAGCAGCACGTTCTGGATGCGCTCGCCGATCTCGACGCCGCGCCAGCTGACCCAGGTCATCGCGGCGATGAAGAGCACGGCGACGAGGATGATCCGCCAGTCGTTGTTCTCGAGGTCGAAGCCGATGAGCGACCAGAAGTAGACCGAGGCGATCTGGGCCAGGTTCGCGAGCACCACCATGCCGGCGACGGCGACGCCCCATCCGCCCATCCAGCCGACCCACGGGCCGAAGGCCTTGGTGCCCCAGGTGAACGTCGTGCCGCAGTCGGGGACGGCGTTGTTGAGCTCGCGGTAGGCGAAGGCGATGAGCAGCATCGGGAGGAACGCGATGACGAAGGCGATCGGCGCCTGCGCGCCGACGGCGATCACCACCCAGCCCAGGGATGCGACCAGGGAGTAGACGGGGGCCGTGGATGCGAGACCGATCACGGTCGATCCCCAGAGCCCCAGGGTGCCTGCGGCGAGGCCCTTGCCGTCGGGATGCTCGAGATGAATGGGCGTCGTTGCCATGTGCAGAACAGTACAGGCTATTCGCGCCCGAGCATCCGATCGGAGTGGTCGGCGACCCACTCGACCAACGGCAGCATCCGCTGCATGAGATCCACGCCGAGCGGCGTGAGGCTGTACTCGACGTGCGGCGGCACCGTCGGGAAGGACTCCCGGTGCACGAGCCCGTCGTCGGCGAGGGTGCGCAGGGTGGAGGCGAGCATCTTCTCGCTGATGCCGCCGACCTCGCGGCGCAGCTCGCCCCAGCGGCGCGTGCCGTCGGACAGGCTCGACAGCACGAGCACGCCCCACTTGCTCATCACGTGGTCGAGGATCACCCGGGTGCTGCAGCCGGGCTCGAACACCATGGGCGTGGACGCCTTGATCTGCGCAAAACTCACCGTCATGTACGTACCTTACTTCAAAGTGGGTACCCTCGCGCCGGAATGTTCTGCGTCCCGTCCGGGGTTGGGGCAGGTGTCACCAACGAAAGGACACCCCATGACCACCCTCGTCACCGGAGCGAGCGGCAACCTCGGCCGCCTCATCGTCGAGAGCCTGCTGGAGAGCGGGGTCCCCGCCGACTCGATCGTCGCCGGCGCCCGCGACGTCTCCCGCGTCGCCGACCTCGGCGTGCGCACGGCACGCCTCGACTACACCGACCCCGCGTCCGTCGCCGCGGCGGTCGACGGCGTCGACACGGTCGTTCTCGTGTCGAGCTCGGCCGTCGGCCAGCGCACCGCCCAGCACAAGGCCGTCATCGACGCCGCCGCGGCCGCGGGGGTCCGCAAGTTCGTCTACACGAGCGCCCCGAAGGCGACCACGAGCGACCTGGTGCTCGCCCCCGAGCACAAGGCCACGGAGGAGCTCATCGCCGCGTCCGGCCTGCCCGCGGTGATCCTGCGCAACAACTGGTACACGGAGAACTACGCGGCCGATCTCGCGCGCGCCGCCGAGACCGGGGTGCTGGCTGCCGGCGTCGGCGACGGCAGGGTGGCGTCGGCCAGCCGCAAGGACTTCGCGGATGCCGCGGCCGCGGTCGTGCGCGAGGATGGCCACATCGGCGAGGTCTACGAACTGGGCGGCGATGTCGCCTGGACCTACGGAGAGCTCGCCGACGCCATGTCGGCCGTGACCGGGCGCGAGGTGTCCTACGTGCCGATCTCCTTCGACGAGCAGGTCGCCGCCCTCCGCGAGGCCGGGCTCGACGAGGGCACCGCGGGGTTCGTGGCGGCGCTGGACGCCGGCATCCGCGACGGCGCCCTCGCCGACACCGACGGCACCCTGGCGCGGCTCATCGGCCGACCGACCACTCCCCTCGTCGAGGGCCTTCGCTCCGTCGCGTGAGCATCTTCGACGGTCTTCGCGCTTCCGCGTGAACGCAGGAGGGGCGCCCCGGCATCGTGCCGGGGCGCCCCTCCGCATGCCGGGATCAGCTCGCGGCGACCTCGGCGGCGGTACGAGCCACCGGCACGAGGCGGGTGAGCTGCGTGACGTGCGAGGGTTCGAGCTCCGCGAGCGAGGAGACGCCGAGCAGGCGCATCGTGCGCTCGATCTCGCTGCGCAAGATCGCGATCGCGCGGTCGACGCCTGCACGGCCCCCGGCCATCAGGCCGTAGAGGTAGGCGCGTCCGATGAGCGTGAAGTCGGCGCCGAGCGCCACCGACGCCACGATGTCGGCGCCGTTCATGATGCCTGTGTCGATCATGACCGTGAAGTCGTCGCCGACCGCCTCCCGCACCGACGGCAGCAGGTGGAACGGGATCGGCGCGCGATCGAGCTGGCGGCCGCCGTGGTTCGAGAGCACGATGCCGTCGACCCCGGCGTCCTTGAGGCGCACCGAGTCCTCGACGTTCTGCACGCCCTTGATCACGATCTTGCCGGGCCACAGGTCGCGGATCACCGCGAGGTCGTCATAGCTGATCGTGGGGTCCATGGCAGCGTCGAGCAGCTCGCCGACGGTGCCGCCGGTGGTGCTCAGCGACGCGAACTCGAGCTTCGGCGTGGTGAGGAAGTCGATCCACCACCATGGCCGCGGGATCGCGTTGACGATGGTGCCGAGGGTGAGCTGCGGCGGGATCGAGAAGCCGTTGCGCTTGTCGCGCAGGCGGGCGCCGGCGACGGGGGTGTCGACCGTGAAGTGCAGGGTGTCGAAGCCCGCGGCGGCCGCGCGGCGGGTGAGCTCGTAGGAGATCTCCCTGTCGCGCATGACGTAGAGCTGGAACCAGTTGCGCCCGTGCGGGTTGGCCTCCTTCACGCCCTCGATCGAGGTCGTGCCGAGGGTCGACAGGGTGAACGGGATGCCGGCGGCTGCGGCAGCGCCGGCGCCGGCGATCTCCCCCTCGGTCTGCATGAGACGCGTGAAGCCGGTGGGCGCGATGCCGAACGGCAGGGCGGACGGCCCGCCGAGGATGTCGACGGAGGTGTCGACGTCGGGGGCCGGGCGCAGGATGCCGGGGTGGAACTCGACGTCCTGGAACGCCTGCCGGGCGCGCGACAGCGACAGCTCGCCCTCCGCGGCGCCGTCGGTGTAGTCGAACGCGGCCTTCGGCGTGCGGCGCTTGGCGATCGTGCGGAGGTCGTCGATCGTGAGCGCGCCCTGCAGACGGCGGCGCTTGCCGTTGAGATCGGGCTTCTTGAACTTCATGAGCTCGAGGAGCTCGACGGGGTTGGGGACCTGGCGCTGGACCATGATTCTCCTTCGGGTGGGGTGGGTCAGCGACCCAGGACGTGCTGGTAGTAGCCGGTGATGTGCGCATGGACGAGGGCGCGGGCGGCTTCCGCGTCTCCCCCGTCGATCGCGTCGATGATCGCGTGGTGCTCCGCGCGCAGCCGGTCGGCCATGGCGTCCCAGTCGTCGATCGCGGCGGAACCGGCGAGGACGTAGGACTCGATGGCCGTGCGGAGACCGGCCATCATCGCGGCGATCACGGTGTTGCCGCTCGACTCGGCGAGGGCGAGGTGCAGTTGCGCGTCGAGCACGAGGAATTCGGCCGGGGCGAGGTGGTCGGCGTCCATCGCGTGGAGCACCCGGTGCGCCTCCGTGAGATCGCGCTCGGCGCGGGCGGCGAGCGCGGAGACCACGGCGTCCTCGATCACGAGACGGGTCTGCACGACATCGTCGAGCGGGAAGCCCTGGGCGGCGACCTGCAGGCGCAGCAGCGTCGACATGCCGCCGGTCGGGGTCGCGATCACGATCGCGCCGGCCTGCGGACCCGATCCGGTCGCGGTGCGGATGAGCCCCATGACCTCCAGCACGCGCAGAGCCTCGCGCACGCTGGAGCGTCCGACGCCGAGGTCGGCGGAGAGGTCGCGCTCGGAGGGGAGCCGATCGCCGGGGCCCAGTCTGCCGTCGAGGAGGTCGCTCTCGATGTGCTCGAGAACGGTGCGCCAGGCGCGCGCAGGCTGCTCAGACATCCGCTCTCCCCGTTCTGTGGTCTGACCACAGTATCGCCTGTGGTCAGACCACGCAAGGAGGGTACGCCGATGCACCCGTGCGGACCACGGGTGCGGAAGGGCGGGATCAGCCCAGGCGGCCGCCCGACTCGTCGAGATAGCAGGCGCCGCACAGCGACTCGTAGGTCGTGACCTCGGGCGCGCTCGTGCCGTCTGCGCCCTCGTCGATCGCGACCTGATCGCCGTCGAACACGAAGCGGCCGCCCACGACGCGGCCGTTGAACACGGCCTTGCGTCCGCAGCGGCAGATGGTCTTCAGCTCCTCCAGCGAGTGCGCGATCGCCAGGAGGCGCGCCGACCCGGGGAAGGCGTGCGTGAGGAAGTCGTTGCGGATGCCGTAGGCGAGCACCGGGATGCCGTCCTCCACCGCGATCCGGAACAGGTCGTCGACCTGCTGCGGGGTGAGGAACTGCGCCTCGTCGATGAGCAGGCAGGCGATGTCCCTGCCCCGGTTGTGTCGATCGAAGAGCTCGCGGGCGTCGTCGTCGGCTCCGATGAGGAAGTCGACCTCGCGCGTCATCCCGAGTCGGCTGTCGATCTGCGACGCGCCCTTGGTGTCGATCGCGGGCTTGGCGAGCAGCACGTGCTGGCCGCGCTCCTCGTAGTTGTACGCGGCCTGCAGCAGAGACGTGGACTTGCCCGAGTTCATCGCGCCGTAGCGGAAGTAGAGCTTCGCCACGATGCCTCAGGCCGTGATGCCGAGCGTGGCGGCAGTGGCCTCCGTGGACTTCTCCGCGAGCGCGGCATCCGTGTTCAGCGTCTCGCCGAACGTCGGGATCAGCGACCTGAGCTCGCCCTCCCAGCCGGGGTACTCCGCCGGGAAGCACTTCTTCAGCAGGTCGAGCATGATCGGCACGGCCGTCGAGGCGCCCGGCGACGCGCCGAGCAGACCGGCGATCGAGCCGTCGGCCGCGGAGACGACCTCGGTGCCGAACTGCAGGATGCCGCCCTTCTTCGGGTCCTTCTTCATCACCTGTGCGCGCTGACCGGCGTCGATGAGGGTCCAGTCCTCGTCCTTCGCCGTGGGCATGAACGTGCGCAGGTTCTCGACCTTCTTGCGGTGGTTCTTCAGCAGCTCGCTGATCAGGTACGTGATGAGATCGGGGTTCGCGAAGGCCACCCGCAGCATCGGCCACAGGTTGTGCGTGCGCACCTGCGTGACGATGTCGAGCATCGAGCCCTTCTTGAGGAACTTCGGGCTGAAGGTCGCGAACGGGCCGAACATCAGCGAGGACTCGCCGTCGACCACGCGGGTGTCGAGGTGCGGCACCGACATGGGCGGGGCGCCGACGGAGGCCTGCGAGTACACCTTGGCCTGATGCTGGGAGACGACCGCCGGGTTGGTGGTCTTGAGGAACTGGCCGCCGATCGGGAAGACGCCGTATCCCCTGATCTCGGGGATGCCGGAGGACTGCAGCAGCTTGAGCGCCCAGCCACCGGCGCCGACGAACACGAAGCGCGCGGAGATCTCGTTCGGCGTGCGCCCGATGGTGTTGCGGTACTTGACCAGCCAGCGGCCGTCCTTCTGCTTCTTCAGCGAGCGGACCTCGTGGTTCAGGCGCAGGTCGACACCGGAGGCGGTGAGATGGTCGAAGAGCTGGTGGGTGAGGGAGCCGAAGTCGACATCGGTGCCGCTCGGGACGCGGGTCGCGGCGAAGGGCTCGCCCTTGCGGCGCTTCTGCATGAGCAGCGGGGCCCACTTGTTGATGACGCGGGAGTCCTCGCTGTACTCGATGCCGGAGAACAGCGGCTGCTCCTTGAGCACCTCGTAGCGCTTCTTGAGGTAGGCGACGTCCTTCTCGCCGCGCACGAACGTCATGTGCGGGGTGGCGTTGATGAACGTCGACGGGGCGTCGAGGATGCCCCTGTCGACGAGCGACGACCAGAACTGGCGGCTCTGCTGGAACTGCTCGTTGATCGAGATCGCCTTGGCTGGGTCGAGCGGCGCATCGCCCTGCTGCGGCATGTAGTTCAGCTCGCAGAGCGCCGCGTGGCCGGTGCCCGCGTTGTTCCAGGGGTTCGACGACTCCTGGGCCACGTCGGAGAGTCGCTCGAAGGCGACGATCTTCCACTCCGGCTGCAGTTCGTGCAGGAGGGTACCCAGGGTGGCGCTCATGATGCCACCGCCGATCAGGACGACATCGACGTTCTCAGTCACCGCACCAGTCTAGTTCGCGGGCGCGGCGCGCCAGACCACACGGACCGGTCGGAACAGACCGGATCCGCATGGTCGATGCCCTCCGGCTATGACGCCAGCCGCTCGGCGAGGATCTCCGCGATCTGCACGGCGTTGAGCGCGGCGCCCTTGCGCAGGTTGTCGTTGCTGATGAAGAGCACGAGGCCCTTGCCCTCCGGGGCGGACTGGTCGGCGCGGATGCGTCCGACGAAGCTCGGGTCCTTGCCCGCTGCGTACAGCGGCGTGGGCACCTCTTCGAGCACGACGCCGGGGGCCGCGGAGAGCACCTCGGCCGCGCGGGCCGGGGTGATGTCGTTCGAGAACTCCGCGTGGATCGACAGCGAGTGACCGGTGAAGACCGGGACGCGCACGCAGGTGCCGGCGACCCGGAGGTCGGGCAGCTCGAGGATCTTGCGGCTCTCGTTGCGCAGCTTCTTCTCTTCGTCGGTCTCGTTCTGTCCGTCGTCGACGATGCTGCCGGCGAGCGGGATGACGTCGAACGCGATGGGGGCGACGTACTTCTCCGGCTGCGGGAAGTCGATCGCAGACCCGTCGTGCACGAGACGGAGGGTGTCGCCCTGTGCGAGCACGCCCTCGACCTGGCCGAGAAGCTCCTGCGCACCGGCGAGGCCGGAGCCGGAGACGGCCTGGTAGGTCGACACGATGAGGCGCTCCAGGCCGGCCTCGGCATCCAGGGCCTTGAGCACCGGCATCGCGGCCATGGTGGTGCAGTTCGGGTTGGCGATGATGCCGCGGGGGCGGTCGTCGATGGCGTGCGGGTTGACCTCGCTGACCACCAGGGGCACCTCGGGGTCGTTGCGCCACGCGCTGGAGTTGTCGACGACCACGGCCCCGGCCTCGGCGAAGCGGGGCGCGTACGCGCGGCTCGCGGTGGCTCCGGCGGAGAACAGGGCGATGTCGATGCCCGCGGCATCCGCCGTCTCCACGTCTTCGACGATGACCGTCGCGCCGCCGAACTCGATCGCGGTGCCTGCGGAGCGCGAGGAGGAGAACAGGCGCAGCTCGCGGATCGGGAACGACCGCTCGGCGAGAATCTCGCGCATCACGGTGCCCACCTGGCCGGTGGCGCCCACGATGGCGACGGAGAGTCCTGAGTCGGAGATGCGGGTCATGTTCTTCCTTGGCGTCGTACGGTACAGCGTGCGAGGCGCAGGGCGCGGCGCCGTGGTGCGGATGCCGCGCCTGGCGCCGATGTCAGGGTTCCGGCGAGTCTACCGCGGCCGGAGCCGTGCTCGGGTCGCGGTGACGCCGGCCGATGCCGGCGCGGAGGAAGGAGGTCCCGCGGGCGCAGGAGGATTCCTGGCGAATCGTCCTTCCTCGGCGAGATCGCCTACCCCGGCGAACGACGGCGGGTGAGGCGGATGCCGTCAGCGACCGGTGCCGGCGTGGACCGTGGCTTCGACCTCGCCGTCGAGTCCGTACGCGGTGTGCACGGAGCGCGCGGCCTCGGCGAGGTCGGCGTCGCGCAGCACCACCGAGATGCGGATCTCCGAGGTGGAGATCATCTCGATGTTGATGCCGCTCGCCGACAGCGCCTCGAACAGGGTCGCCGAGACGCCGGAGTGGGTGCGCATGCCGGCGCCGACCACCGACAGCTTGCCGATCTGGTCGTCGTGAATGAGGTTCTGGAAGCCGACCTCGGTCTGCTCCCCCGCCAGCGCCTTGAGCGCGGCCGCGGCATCCGCCTTGGGAACCGTGAACGAGATGTCGGTGCGCCCGGTGGCCGACACGTTCTGCACGATCATGTCGACGTTCGCGCCCGACTTGGCGACGATCTTGAAGATCTCGGCGGCCTTGCCCGGCACGTCCGGCACCCCGGCGACGGTGATCTTGGCCTGGCTGAAGTCGGTGGCGACGCCGGCGACGATCGGCTCTTCCATTGCTGCTCCCTCGGATTCGCGGGGGTTCTTCATGCCCTCGCCCAGAACGTAGGTGCCCTCGGCCGACGAGAACGTCGACCGGGCGTGGATCAGGACGCCGTGACGGCGTGCGTACTCGACGGCGCGGATGTACAGAACCTTGGCGCCGTTGGCGGCGAGCTCGAGCATCTCCTCGCTGGTGATGTGGTCGAGCTTCTGCGCGCTCGGGATCACCCGCGGGTCGGCGGTGAAGATGCCGTCGACGTCGCTGTAGATCTCGCAGACGTCGGCGTCGAGAGCCGCGGCCAGTGCGACGGCGGTCGTGTCAGAGCCGCCGCGACCGAGGGTGGTGATGTCACGGGTGTCGCGGTTGAAGCCCTGGAAGCCTGCGACGATGACGATCGCGCCCTCGTCGAGCGCCTCGCGCAGACGTATCGGGGTGACGTCGACGATACGCGCGGCGCCGTGCTGCGAGTCGGTGATCATGCCGGCCTGGCTGCCCGTGAACGAGCGGGCCTCGAAGCCCATCGAGTGGATCGCCATCGCGAGCAGCGCCATCGAGATGCGCTCGCCGCTGGACAGCAGCATGTCGAGCTCGCGCGGCGCGGGGATCGGGGCGACCTCGTTCGCGAGGTCGAGCAGCTCGTCGGTGGTGTCGCCCATCGCGCTGACGGCGACGACGACGTCGTGACCGGCACGACGGGTGTCCACGATGCGCTTGGCGACGCGCTTGATGCTCTCTGCGTCGGCGACAGAGGAGCCGCCGTACTTCTGCACGATGAGGGCCACGTTCACTCCCTGGGATGTCGGGCGGATCCGCCCACGCTCATTCTACGGAGGCCGCATATGCGCCGACGCGCATGTGACGGATGCCGCGGAGGGGCGACCGCGGAGGCGGGGCGACCGCGGGGCGGGGCGACCGCGGGGCAGGGCGACCGCGGGGTGCGGCGGGGCGGGGCGACCGCGGGGCGGGGCGACCGCGGGGCGGGGCGACCGCACCGCGGGGTGCGCGAAACGTCGGAGTCGGCCGCCGACACGCCGCGTCGCCTCAACCACCGCCCAGCGTGTCGTGCCGCGGCTCCGACTTTTCGCACGCGGGCGGGACCGCGGCAGGGCAGGGCGCGGCGGGACGAGGCGCGGGTCAGGGGGCCGGAGGCAACGGGACCGGAGCCATGGGGCGGAGGCGACCGCCGGTGGCTGCGAACCAGCATCCGGCGATGATCAGGGGGAAGCCGATCAGCAGTCCGGGCGTCAGCGGCTCCGCCAGCACGATCGCACCGAGCACGATGGCCACCACGGGGTTGACGTAGGTGAACAGCGGTGCACGCACGGGTCCGACCTCGCGGATCAGCGCGAAGAAGGCGAGGAACGCGACCGCCGTGCAGATGACGGCGAGGGCGAGCAGGGCGCCGATCGACGGCAGCGTCGGCACCTCGTGCTGGGTGAGCAGGGCGATCGGGAGATAGAGGATGCCGATCATCAGGAGCGAGAGCGTGATGGTGCCGATCGACGGCACATCGCCGAGCTTGCGGGCCACGATGAACGGGGCGATCGCGTAGAGCACCGCGACGAGCAGCACCTCCCCCGCCGCGAGCAGGCTGACCTCGCCGCCGAAGAGGCCCGGTCCTGCGACGACGATCGCGACCCCGACGAAGCCGACGAGCAGACCGATCGCACGCGCGGGCCGCAGCACTCCGCGGTCGCCGCCGCCGAGGGCGATGAGCGCGGCGAACAGCGGGACGGTGGCCACCAGGAGGCCGGTCATTCCGGACGGCAGCGTCATCTCGGCGTGTCCGAGGAGCAGGAAAGGTCCCGCCATCTCGACGAGGCCGAAGGCGAGCACCCACGGCCACAGCCGCAGCGCCGCTCTGAGCGCGCCGGAGCGGATCGCGAACGGCAACAGGAGCAGTGCCGCGATGAGGGTGCGGCCTGCGACGATCGCCGGCGGCGAGAAGGACTCCACCGCGACGCTGATGAACAGGTACGGCACGCCCCAGAGCAGGCACATCGCCCCGAAGAGCAGCCAGCCGCGACGAGTGAATCCGGCGTGCGCGTTCACAGCACGCGCCGACCCTCGAACGCGCGCCCGAGGGTGACCTCGTCGGCGTACTCGAGGTCGCCGCCGACGGGCAGCCCTGAGGCCAGCCGCGACACGGTGATCTGCATGGTAGTGAGCAGGCGGCTCAGGTAGCTGGCCGTCGCCTCGCCTTCGAGGTTGGGGTTGGTCGCGAGGATGACCTCCTGCACGGTGCCGTCGGCGAGACGGGTCATCAGCTGGGCGATGCGCAGGTCGTCGGGACCGATGCCCGCGATGGGGCTGATCGCGCCGCCGAGCACGTGGTACAGCCCGCGGAACTCGCGCGTGCGCTCGATCGCCGCCACGTCCTTGGCGTCTTCGACCACGCAGATCAGCGCCGCATTGCGCCGGGGGTCGCGGCAGATGGCGCAGCGCTCCTGCTCGGCGACGTTGCCGCAGACCTCGCAGAAGCGCACGCGTTCGCGCACCTCGGTGAGCAGCTCGGCGAGACGCGCGACATCGAAGGTCGGCGTCTGCAGGATGTGGAACGCGATGCGCTGGGCGGACTTGGGCCCGATGCCGGGGAGCCGGCCGAACTCGTCGATCAGCTCTTGGACGATGCCGTCGTACATCAGGAGAACCTCGTCGGGGGCTCATAGGGCTCTTCGCGCACGAACGTCGCGCCGAGCACCTGGCGGATCACGGCCTCCCCGTAGCGCTGGACTCCCCCGCCGGGGGTGCGCTCGGTGACCACGGGAGCGGCGGTCGGGCGCACAGCGGCCTGCGCAGCGGGCACCGCCGCCTGCAGGCCCTGCGTCGCGGCGGCGGACGGCGACTGCGGCGGGGCGACGGGGGCGGCCGGCTCGTACGCGGGGTCGTACGGCGGCTCGTCGTCGTAGTACGGGGGCTCCTCCGGCAGCGGAGGCTCGTCGGACGGCGGCGGACCGTCGAAGGACGGCCCCGCAGAGTCCGGTGCCGACGCGGCGGATGCACCCGCAGCGTCTGGCCCCGCAGCGCCCGCACCGGACGCCGGGGAGGACCCGTCGACCGCTGCGCCCGCGCCTGTCGATTCCGCAGAGGATGATGCCGCACCGCTCGATGCCGCACCGGGCGACGCCGCAGAGGACGAAGCCGGGGAAGGCGCGATCGAGACACCGGCCTGAACCCCATCGGCCGAGACCTCAGACGTGGACCGGGTCGAAGCCGTGGCGGAGGTCGAGTCCGGCGATGAAGGGATGGACGCCACCGCCCACTCGGTCACCGGTGCGGCGGAATCGCTGCGGACCTGCGGACGGGGAGACCGCGCTGAGGCGGGCTCCGATGCGGAAGGGCCATCGCTCGGGGATGCGGACGGCGGCGACGAGGGCTGACGCGGCGACCCGCCCGCGGGCATGGGAGCCGGACGGTACTTCACCGTGACGCCGACCTCCTGCTCGATCGCGCTGCGCAGGTGATCGGACGGCCCCGATCCCGGCACCGTCCCCTTGAACTTCTGCACGTCGTGCTGACTCGTGAAACCGAGGGTGAGCACCTCGTCCTCGGAGTCGTAGGCGAGCGGCTGGACCGCGGTGGCGAGCAGCCACGAGGTGCGGCTGATGCCTTCGAGACGCGTGAGCACCGCCGGCCACGCCGATGAGATCCGCTCGAACGTGACCGGTCCGGACGAGGCGATCGAAGCGGCACCGGGATCGGACGTCGACGCACCCTGCCCCGATCCGTTCTGCCCCGACAGGTCGGGCACGCCGGGCGCGGATGCCGAGGGCACAGCCGCCGCGGGTGCGGATGCCGCGGCATCCGGATCGACAGGGGTCGCCCCCTCCGCGGGGTCCGTCACGGCAGAAGTCGTTCCCGCCGGCGCGGCACCCGCGGAGACGACTCCCGCCGGCGCGGCACCCGCGGAG
>JBEBQG010000029.1:0-16316 GCA_040395495.1 Microbacterium hydrocarbonoxydans
GCGGGCGATCTTGATCGCGTTCTCGACGGCCTCGGCGCCGGAGTTGAACAGCGCGCTCTTCTTGGCGAAGCCGCCGGGGGTGATGCGGTTGAGCGCCTCGGCCACGCCGATGTACGACTCGTACGGCGAGATCATGAAGCAGGTGTGCGTGAACTGCGCGGCCTGCGCGGCGACGGCGGCGGCGACCTTGGGGTGCGCGTTTCCGACGGTGGTCACGGCGATTCCGCTGCCGAGGTCGATGAGCGAGTTGCCGTCGGCGTCGACGACGACGCCTCCACCGGCGGCGACGGCGGCGACGGGCACGGTGTGGCCGACGCCCGCGGCGACGGCATCCGCCTTGCGGGCCAGGATCTCGGCCGAACGGGGGCCGGGGAGCTCGGTGACGAGGCGACGCTCCTGGGGGAGCTCGGGTCCGCCGAGGGGGACTGCAACAGCTGCGGTGTCGAGGAGAGCCATGTCGCGAGCGTACGGCGGGGACGGATGCCGTTGCACTCGCCCGCTTGTATAAACTTGTCCTTGTATTGGACAGTCCGTACAACGATGCCGAACGTGAGGGAGCACCGTGTCATCGACCGACCACCCCACGCTGCGGTCCCTGCTCGGGCGACGCGACCTGGGTCTCGCGCTCGTCTCCCCCGAGGCGTCGCTCCCGGAGGGGGCGCTCGACCGGCCGCTGCGCTGGGTGCACAGCTCCGACCTCGCCGACCCCACCCCTTTCCTCTCCGAAGACCTCGCGCTGTTGACCACCGGCACCCAGTTCGACGGCCTCGACGGCTACGACTCGTATGTCGGGCGCCTCGCCGATCGCGGCGTGCTCGGCCTGGGATTCGGCACCGAGGTGCACCGCTCCGGCATCCCCGAGGAACTGGCCGCGGCGTGCGCCGACCGCGGGATGCCGCTGTTCGAGGTGCCGTACCGCACGCCGTTCATCGCGGTCGCGCGGGCGCACTCCGAGGCGATCGCCGCGCAGGCCTACGCCCGCCGCTCCTGGGCACTGGACACGCAGCGCGCGCTCGCCCTGGCCGCGCTCCGCCCCCGCGGACTCGATGCCACGCTCGCCGAGCTCGGACGGCGACTGGGTGTATGGGCCGGCATGTACGACGCCACGGGAGCCCTGCAGCTCGCGCACCCGCTCGGCGCCGTCGACGACACCGCGCTCGCCCGGCTCGGCGAGCACGTCGCCGAGGTGCTCACGCGCGGCCTGGAGGCCGGGCAGTCGCTCACCGTGGACGGTCGCTCGTTCATGCTGTTCACCGTCGGCCGCGGCGGCCACCTGCGCGGGGTGATCGCCCTGGCCATCGACGCGCTCGACCCCGAGGCGCGCACCGTGGTGACCTCGGTGATCGCGATGGCCGGGCTCGCGCTCGAGCAGAGCGAGCAGCTCGCCCGCAGCCGACGACGGTTGCACACCCAGCTGCTCGGCTCCCTGCTGACCGACGACCCCGCACTGGCCCGCCGCGTGCTCGGCGGCATCCCTCCGGCGCCGATGCTCGTCGCGGTGGCGGCCGATGCTCCGGCCGGGCCGCTCGCAGACTGGTGGGAGCGCCAGCGCGCCGACAGCGCGACGGCGTCGTTCGTCGCGGAGTCGGCCGACGGCGTCGTCATGGTGGTGTCCGTGGACGACGAAGCCCTGATCGACGCGGTGGCCGCACGCTTCGGCATCCGCGTCGGCGTCTCGGAGCCCGAGGCCTACGATGCGTTCTCCCGCGCGCACGCCCAGGCTCTCACCGCACTGCGGCAGCAGGGCGACTCCGGTGCCTTCCGCTACGCCGACACCGTGGGGTCGAGCATCCTCAGCGCCCTCGCGACCGACGAGGCGCGCCTGGTGGCGGAGTCCCGGCTCGCTCCGCTACGCGACCACGACGCGTCGACCGGGGCAGAGCTGGAGCGGTCGCTGCGCACCTGGCTGGAACACGACGCCCGCGCCGAACCCGCCGCTGCGGCGCTGGGGGTGCATCGCCACACGCTGCGCTCGCGCATCGGCCAGGCCGGGGCGCTGCTGGGCGTCGACCTCTCATCGTTCCCCGCCAGGGCCGAGGTGTGGACGCTGTTGCAGACCGCGCGCGACTGACCCCGCCCCCTCCGATCGCAGCTCAGCCCCTGGCGTCGAGCGCGCTGAGCAGGTCGCCCGCGGTACCGCGGAACTCCGGACCGTGCCCGGGGAAGAGACGCGACTCGGGCAGCCCCCTGAGGCGTTCCAGGCTGCGGCGGGTCTCCGCTGTGTCGTTGCTGAACGGAGCGAGCGCGGCCCCGGGCTCGCCCGTGAGCACGTGGCGCGTGGTGATCGCGTCACCGAGGAAGAGCGCATCGGCATTCGGCACGCGGATCGCG
This sequence comes from Microbacterium hydrocarbonoxydans, assembly GCA_040395495.1. Taxonomy (GTDB): domain Bacteria; phylum Actinomycetota; class Actinomycetes; order Actinomycetales; family Microbacteriaceae; genus Microbacterium; species Microbacterium hydrocarbonoxydans_D. The sequence goes on from JBEBQG010000029.1 coordinate 2,332, forward strand.
GCCGACCCCGGCGTGTGGCCGGGGATGGCGATGATCTCGGGGTGTCCCGGCAGGTCGAGCACGTCGCCGTCTGCGACGACGCGCACCTCGGCCGGGTGCGGGGTGCGCAGACCGCCACGGATCGCGGCCTTCCAGAGGAACTGCAGCGCGGGGCCGAGGCGCCAGCGGTCGGGCTTCACGCCGCGAGCGGGTGCCGCCCCGGTCGCGAGATCCTCGTCGGGGGCGAGGATGTGCACGGGGATGCCGTGATCGGCACGCAGCCGCTCGGCGATGCCGATGTGGTCGCTGTCGCCGTGGGTCAGCACGACGCCGCGGATGTCGCCGAGATCGCGCCCGACTCCGGCGAGCCCCCGACGCAGGATGCCGAGGTCGCCGGGGAGTCCGGCGTCGATGAGCGTCACGCCCTCGTCGGTGACGATCGCGTGGATGGCGACGATATCGTCGCCGATGCGGAGGAGGTCGGTGGTCATGTTGGCTACGTTACATAGCCTTGATGGCTACAGTCAATAGCCATATGCTGAGGACATGCCCGCACCGCAGAGAGTGAGCACTCCCGAGCTCGTCGCCGCCATCCGGTCCATCGCCGAACGCGACGGCATCGACGCCGTGACGATGAGCACCGTCGCCGCCGCCGTCGGCGTGCGCGCACCCAGCCTCTACAAGAGGGCGGCGAACCGGCACGAGCTCTTGCGCCTGGCCGCCGACGACGCGGCATCCGAGCTCGGTGCCGCGATCGCCGGCATCGCGGCATCCACCGACGACCCCCGCACGGTCCTCTCCGGCACGGCGCGTGCCCTGCGCGCCCTCGCCGCCCGCTCGCCGCACGTGACGGCCCTGCTGTTCTGCGCGCCGGATCCCGCGATCAATCCCACCCCGGAACTCGTCGCCCCGATCATGGCGGACCTGCTCAGGGCCGTCTCCGTGATCGCACCCGACGATCCGCTGTCGGCCGCGCGCACCCTCACCGCCTGGGCGTACGGGTTCTGCATGATGGAGCAGAACGGCGGCTTCCGTCAGGGCGGCGACGTCGATGCCGCGTTCGAGCGCGGACTGGAGGCGGTGCTGCGCGGCGTAGGCGCCTGAGCGCGTGGATCGCGATCGGCGCCGACACCGCTCAGCCGTCGGCGCTCCGCCGTCGGCGCTCAGATGTCGCCGCTCAGCGCCTCGCGACAGCTCGCGACATCCAGCCGGGACTGGGCGACGAGTTCGTCGGCTCCCGCGAAGGCGAGCGTCGGCCGCAGGTAGGCCACCAGCTCCACGTCCAACCGACGTCCGTAGAGGTCGATGTCGACGTCATGCAGGTGCACCTCGACCCGGCGGGGTCGTTCGCCGGCGAAGGTCGGGTTCGATCCGACGCTGACGCTCGCCGGCATCCGCTCCCCCCGATCGTCGACGACGACCCATGCGGCGTAGATCCCGTCGTCGGGGAGCTCGCCGCCGTCACCGCACAGGTTCGCGGTCGGAAAGCCGAGGGCCCTGCCGCGGCCGTCCCCCGGCACGACCGTGCCCGAGATCGAGCCGAGCGGCTGCGCGCTCACTCCTGCTCGGCCGCGGCGATCGTGCGGTAGCGGCTCTGGTGGAACACCAGCGGCTCCACGCCGTCGAAGACGCTGATGTCCGCGATCTCGTACAGCGCGATCTCGTGGTCGCCGCCGTCGAACGTGCTGTGCAGGCGGCAGGTCAGCCAGAGCGCCGCATCCTCGATGAGCACCGCGCCGCCGTCGGCGACGTGCCACCGGTGCTGTCCGAAGCGGTCCCCCTCGCGCGAGGACAGCAGGCGGCTCAGCGGCTCGTGATGCGCGGCGAGCACGCTCATGCCGAGCTCGGGCACGGCACGCAGCACCGGCCAGGTCTTGGAGGTGCGAGCGGCGCTGATGGCGACGAGCGCGGGCTCCAGCGAGATCGACGTGAAGGAGTTGACCGCCATGCCGACCGGCTGCCCGTCGACCTCGGCCGCGAGGGCGACCACACCGGTCGGGTAGATGGAGAAGGCCCGACGGAGGGCGAGGTCGCGGGGCAGGACTTCGGGGACCGCAGTCGTCATTTCGGGTTCCTTTCATTAGTCAACTTTGACTAGTTTGAATCATACGGAGTTTTGACCATGCAAACAACCTGAAATCCGCGGGTGAGCCGTTAGCATGAGGGCATGTCGACCACCCGCCTCGTCGTCCTCGGCGCCGTGAAGCAGTTCCAGCCCGTGCACGGCTACTTCCTCCGCCGCGAGTTGATGACCTGGCACGTCGACGAGTGGGCGCACATCCAGCCGGGCTCGATCTACAACGCGCTACGTGCCCTCGAGGTCGACGGCTATGTCGCCGAGAGCGGCACGGAGACCGAGGGCAAGCGCCCCGCGCGCACCACCTACCGCATCACGCCGGCGGGCGAGGTCGAGCTGCAGCGGATGCTGCGCGAGAACCTCTGGAACGTCGCCCCGTTCGACACGCAGGCGATCATGACGATCGCCTCCTTCATGTTCGTGCTCAGCCGCCAGGAGGTCATCGCCGGCCTCGAGCACCGCCTCAGCAAGAGCGACGCGATCATCACCGCCAACGGCTTCAACGTGCAGGACACGCTGCGCTCCGAGACGACGCCGAAGTACGTGCGGGAGATCTTCGACCTCTCCACCGCACGGCTCACCGCCGAGAAGCAGTGGGCTCTCGACCTCATCGAGCGGCTGCGGCAGGGCGAGTACGTGTTCGCCGGCGAGACGCCCGCCGAAGAGGGGTCTGGGGTCCCCTCCCCGACGGACTAGCGCGCCTCAACGCGTCGCGACCAGAGCATTCAGCGCCCCGGGGGTGAGAGCGGGGGTGTTCGCCCCCTGGTGCTGCGCGACGATCGCACCGGCGGCGGATGCCGACACCAGTGCGTCCTCGACGGGCGTACCGGCCGCGAGCGCCGCCGCCAGGGCGCCGCAGAACGCATCGCCCGCGCCCGTCGTGTCGACGGGGACGATGGAGAAGGCCGGCACGTGCACGACGGCGCCGCCACGGCGGTGCAGCTCGACGCCGTCAGCGCCGCGCGTGAGCACCACAGTGTCGGCGCCCGCCGCATGCAGTCGCTCGATGCCGCCGAGCTCCTCGCACTCGGTCTCGTTGACGACGAGCACGTCGACGTCGCCGAGCAGATCGAGCGCCGCGGCGGCGGCCGGGGCGGCGTTCAGCACGGTCACCGCTCCGGCGGACCGGCCCGCCCGCAGCCCGGCGGCCACGCTCGCGACCGGCACCTCCAGCTGCGCGAGCACCACGGCGGCTCCCGCGACGTCGGCCGCGGCATCCGACTCGCCGAGCTCCGCGTTGGCACCGGCCGCGACGACGATGCTGTTGTCGCCGCCGTCGAGCGCGAAGACGTGGGCGACGCCCGTGGGCGCGGCATCCGTCCTGCGCACGAGACCGGCGACGCCGGCGTCCGTCAGCGTCCGCTGCAGCAGGTCGCCCGCCTCATCGACGCCGACGACCCCGCAGAACCGCGTCGGGGCGCCGCTGCGCGCCGACGCGACCGCCTGGTTCAGGCCCTTGCCGCCGGGGAAGCGTCCGGCGGCCCTGCCGAGCAGCGTCTCGCCGACGCGCGGGGGGCGCGACACCTCGACCACGAGGTCGAGGTTCGCGCTCCCCACGACGGCGACGCCGGAGAGGCGTTCAGACACGCGACAGCGACCGACGGTACGACGAACCGGTGTGCGAGTCGGCCAGGGCCGGGGTCGGGGTGCCCATCAGTCGCTCGCGCAGCGACTGCGGCTCGTCGGACTGCTCGGCGATCGCGCCGCGCTCCTTGAGGATCGGCAGCACGTGCTCGATGAAGTCCGCGGTCGACGCCGGCGGGATCACCGGGGCGAACAGGAACCCGTCGAGGTCCGCGCCGTCGGCGAGCTCGATCATCCGGTCGGCGACCTGCTCGGGGGTGCCGACGATCGGGCGCGCGCCCACGCCGTGCGCGTGCCAGTCGCCCAGCACGTCGCCCACCGTCTTGTCGGCGAACCGCGCGACCTGGGTCTGCGAGAGCTCGGTGCTCAACTCCGACATCGGCGTCTCCGGCGCGTACGCCGACAGGTCGAGGCCGGTGAACCACGCATACGACGCCACGGTCACCTCGGGGTTCTGCGCGTCGGCGACTTCAGCGTATTTGCGACGGGCCTCCTCCTCGGTGCTCCCCACGACGGCGGCGAAGGCCGACATGATCTTCACCTCGTTCGCGGCGCGGCCGTTCTTCACGGCCTCTTCGCGGATCGCCGTGGAGTGCCCGCGGAGCTGCTCGACCGAGCCGCTCCCGACGAAGATCGCCTCGCCGTGCTTGCCGCCGAACTCGCGGCCGGCCGGAGAGGCGCCGGCCTGGAACAGCACCGGGGTGCCCTGCGGCGAGCGGGAGGTGTTGCCGTAGCCGTGAGAGCGGAAGTAGGGGCCGTCGTGCGAGATCCGGTGCACCTTGGCCGGGTCGGCGAAGCGGCCGGACTTGTCGCGCTCGAGTGCGCCCTCGTCCCACGCCTGTTCCCACAGCTTGTAGACGACCTGCATGAAGTCGTCGGCCATGAGGTAGCGCTCGTCGTGGCCGACCATCGGCACGCCGAACCCCTGCACCGCGGTGTCGGCGGTGCCGGTGGTGACGACGTTCCAGCCGATGCGTCCGCCGGAGAGGATGTCGAGAGTCGCCATCCGCCGCGCGAACGCGTACGGGGGCTCGAGCAGCGTGGAGCCGGTGGCGACCAGCCCCAGGCGCGTGGTCTCGGGGATGAGGGCGCCGAGGATGATTGCCGGGTCGAGACGGGGCAGGTCCAGGCCCTCGACGGAGCAGATGTCGGGGCGCTGGCCCGCGACGTCGGCCCAGCCCCACGCGTCGGCGAGGAACAGGAAGTCGAAGCCCGCGTCCTCGACCATGCGCGCGGTGTCGCGCCAGTAGTCAAGCTTGTCGAACAGGTAGCGCTTGTTGTCGGGGTGGCGCCAGGTCGCGGTGCCGGAGTCGTTGGCCTGGGCGTTCTCGAAGAGGCCGAGGCGCAGCTGCTTGACGGTCATGGGCATGCCTTCCTTGTGGGTGGATTTCGGGTCGTGAGAGGGGTTCCCGGGCATGCCGGGGGAACCCGGGGGCGGGTGGCCCGCCCCCGGATCCGGGTGTCGTACGCGTCAGCCCTTGGCCGTGACCTCGCCGTCGCTCCACCACAACACGCGCTTGCGCACGGCCGCGAGGAGGACGATCAGGAGCACGCCGAGCAGGCAGAGCAGGGCGATGCTGGCCCAGGTGACGGGCAGGTTGGCCTGCGCCGCGGAGGTGGTGACGAGCGACCCGAGCCCCGCCTGCTGACCGGCCGCGACGAACTCCGCGACCGCCGCGCCGACGACCGCGAGCGGGAGCGCGATGCGCAGGCCTGCGAACACGTAGGGCATGCTGCCGGGGAAGCGCAGCTCGCGGAAGATCTCCCAGCGGCTCGCGTGCAGCGTCTTGAACACGTCGAGCGCCCGCTGGTCCACATCGCGGAGCCCGGCCAGCGAGTTCACCAGCATCGGGAAGAACACGACGAGCCCGGTGACGATGAACTTCGGCACCATGCCGAAGCCGAAGGCCACGACGAGGGCGGGGGCGATGGCCACGATGGGCGTCACCATCACGATGATCACGAGCGGCATCACGGCCCGCTCGATGATCTGGAACTCCGCCATCACCACCGCCAGCAGGAAGCCGGCGAGGATGCCGGCAGAGGCTCCGACGACCACTTCGAGCAGGGTGACGAGGAAGTTCGACCAGTACATGCCAGCATCCTCGACGAGCGTCGCGCCGATGTCGCCGAGCGCGGGGAGCACGTAGGGGTTCGTCCACGCCACGACCTGCCACAGCGTCGCCGCGACGGCGAACGTGATCAGGGTCGGCAACCAGGAACCCCAGCGCAGCCACGACGGGATGCCGCGGCGCGGGGAAGCGGCGAGGCGGGCGGTGGCGAGGGTCGCCGTGGTGTCGCGGATCGTCATCTCAGACATGCGCCTTCTCCGTCTGCGCGCGCAGCGCGCTGCGCACGACGCCTTCCAGGTCACGGAACTCGTCCGTCGCGTACACGTCCTCCGTGCGGGGACGTGGCAGGTTCACGTCGATCACCTCGGCGATGCGACCGGGGTGCGCGGCCATGACCACGATCCGGTCGGAGAGCATGATCGCCTCGGGCACCGAGTGGGTGACGAACATCACGGCCTTGCGGTTGGACTGCCAGAAGTCCAGCAGGGCGATGCGCTGCAGGTCGCGGTTCATCTCGTCGAGCGCCGAGAACGGCTCGTCCATCAGCATGATGGCCGGGTCGAACACGAACGCCCTGGCGATGGCCGCGCGCTGCTGCATGCCGCCGGACAGCTGCCCCGGGTACTTCTTGAGCGCGTGGCCGAGGCCGAAGGTCGACAGCAGCTCCCCCGCGTCGCGAAGGGTGCGACCGGCGTTCGCCCCGCGGTTGAGGCGCACGGGAAGCTCGACGTTCTCGCGCACGGTCTTCCACGGCAGCAGCGCCGGCGACTGCGGCACCAGGCCGATCTTCTTGTCGCGGGATGCCGCGGTGACGCTCTCGCCGTCGATCGTGACGGTGCCGGAGTCGGCGTCGATGAGGCCGGCGACGACCTTGAGCAGCGTCGACTTGCCGCATCCGCTCGGTCCGATCACGGAGACGAACTCGCCCATGCCGATCGTGAGGCTCACGTCGTCGAGCACGGTGACCCGTGCGCCGTCGACGCCGAAGGACTTGGTGACGTTGCGGACCTCGACGCCCGCCCCCTGCGAGACCGACATCACTTCACCGGCCAGATCAGGGTGTCGCCGTCGTAGAGGTCGGCGACGAGGTCGACGTCCATCATGTCGGCGATCTTCGGCAGCTTCTTCACGTCACCGTACTTCTGCACGAGCTCGTACTCGGGCTCCCACATGGCCTCGGTCTGCACGCCGGGGTGTCCGCCCGTGCTGGTGCGCACCCACTCGGACTCGACGGCCCAGGTGCGGGCGAGCTGGTCGCGCGGGAAGGCGGCGCCCTGGTTGTTGTCCTCGGCGAGCTTCGCGAGAGTGTCGATGCAGGCGTCGGACTCGTCGAGGCAGTACTGCAGGGCCTTGAGGCTGGCTCGCATGAAATCGGCGGCGACCTCGCGGTGCTCCGCGAGGAAGCGCGAGTTCACCTCCATCACGTTGTACGTGCCTTCCACGCCCTCGTCGGCGGGCAGGAACTCGCTGAACGGCAGGTCCTGCGCCTTGAGCGACTCGGGCTGGTTCGACGCGTAGCCGACGATGGCGTCGACCTGCTCGCGCACGACGACGGTGGGGTCGTAGTTGGTCATCTTGACCATCTCGACCTTCGAGACGTCGACGCCGGCATTGTCGAGCATCGCCGAGGCGATCGGGGTGAGGTTGATGAAGTAGCCCAGCGATCCGCCCTCGAGGTCCTTCAGGCTCTCGAGCTTCTCGTTGCCGAAGATCGAGAACGGCGAGGTCGTGCCGTAGGTGGCGACCGCTGTGAGGTTCTTGCTGTTCGCGGCGGCGAGCATCACGTCGGATGCCGAGCCCAGCGCGGTGAACTGCGCCTGACCGGAGGCGACGAGCTGCTGCCCGTTGGCGCCGGAGGCGTTGATCTCGACGTCGAGGCAGAGGTCGTCGAAGTAGCCGAGCTCCTTCGCGAGGAAGACGTCGAGCTGGCCGGCGCTGGCGGAGTAGCCGTAGCCGGAGATGTAGGTGATGGTGCCCGCGTCCTGGTTCCTCTTGCAGCTGTCGGCATCGGCAGCGGCATTCGTGGGGGCGGTATCGCCGCCGGCGGTCTGCGCGGAGCATGCTCCGAGAGACAGCGTGGCGGCGAGAACGCACGTCAGGGTGGCGGCGATGCGGATTCGGGTTACCGCGGGGGAAGTTGCCATGAGAGTCCCTTCTCGGCCGTTCGTCGTTGAGTGGCTCGTTGAAAGTAACATAGTCAAGATTGACTAAGCAAGATCAAACTAATTCTTGACGGGTTCGCCACGATACGGCTGGTCGCTTCCGGCATTCCGGAACTCTCTTCGCGCAATCCCCCACGACGCCCGCCGACGCCACCTAATGTGATGTCCACATATGAGGTCGCTTCGTCGTCGTTCGCGACCTCATGACCGGACGGATGCTGGGGGGCTCTCACCGTGAGCGACGTGACGCTGTTCTACGAAGATCTGCAGGAGTCGGCATCCGACTTCCGCGGCCTCTTCTCCCTGCTGCGGTTCGATGCGGCCGACCTCGTCGGCGACGATCCCGGCGTCGCCGCGCCGATCGGCCGCTATCAGTTGAAGACCGGGATGGTTCGTGGCGTGGACGAACTGCATGACGCGGCGACGGATGGCTGGTCGCACGCATCGGCCCTGGCGGAGTCGGTGTCCTCCATCTCGTCAGCGTTCTCGGAGCTCGACGCGGAGCTGTCCGGAACGGACGGCTCGTGAGCCTGGTGTCGCCGGGGCGGGGGTTTCCGCTGGAGCGGATCACCGGTGACGTCGGCACGATGTCGCGGTGGGTGGATCAGTTCGATCTGGTGGCGGAGCATCTGGGGATGCTCCGGGGAGCGGCGGCGCGGGCGACCGGGCTGCCGGGGATGGGCGCGGCGATCACGGCGGCACGGGTGGATGCCGTGGGGGTGATGGTGTGGGCCGGCCCTCAGGTCGCGCTCGCGCAGAGGCTGTCCCGGGCGCTGTCGGCGTATGCGCGGGCCCACGACGAACACGCGAGCAAAGCGAACGCGCTGATCGAGGAGATCGAGGCTGCGCACGCCCGCTGGATCCGTCTCGACGAGGCGGCGGACGGGGCGGGCCGGGCTGCGTTGGCCGCGTCGCGCGGCGACGACACGACGGCACTGCACGAGGCGGAGGACGCCGCCGCGGACGCGATCACGGCGCGGAAGCGGGCCGAGGAGGACCTGGACGAGCTGTGGCGCACGTACGAGTTCCACTTCGGGGCGTGGGACGAGGCGTACGACGCGGCCGTGCGAGCGTTGGCGCACGGACAGGACACCCCGGGCATGACGCGGGAGTCGAGCGACCTGCTCGACGACCTCGTTGCGGCGGATGCCCCGGCCGAGGTGCTGGCGTTGTGGCTCGCGCACCCGGAACTGCAGGAGGAGCTGATCGGCGCACACCCGGCCATCCTCGGCGGACTCGACGGCCTGCCCGCAGCCGTGCGGGTACGCGCGAACCAGGCGAACGCCGCGGAGTGGATCAGGCAGGCGCAAGCCGAGCTCGACGAGCTTCCCGCCGGGTCAGCGCGCGCCGTGTTCGTGGAGCACGAGATCGCGTACCTGCGAGAAGTGCAGAGCGGCGACGTGAAGCTGTACCTGTACGACCGCGACGACTCCCGCATCATCGAGATCATCGGCACACTCGACACTCCCCCGACCCGCGTCATCACCTACGTGCCCGGCACCTTCACCAACCTCGGCGACTTCTACGGCGGCGAGGTGCAGGAGATCGCCGGCGAGATGGGGCGCGCGGTTCCCGGTACTCTCACGTTCGTCTACAAGGACGGGCTGTTCCCGGGCGAGAATCCGGACGTCGGCGGGATGAACCTGCTACGGATCGGCGAAGCCAACGACCACGATCGAGCGATCGAGGCCGGCCGCCAACTCGCCCGCTTCGAGTCCGGCATGCGCGTCGACCCGTTCTTCGCCGGAACCGAGCAGGATGCTTTCGGACACAGCTGGGGCTTGGCGAACGTGACGAGCTCAGAGGTGGCCGGCGCGACATACGACAAGGTCATCTCCCTGTCAGGTGCAGGCATGCCCGCGGAGTGGGCGCCCGATCCGGACACCACATACACGGACCTCTCGTACAACGATGCCCTCCAGGTCGGCCAGCGCCTCGGTGTCGTCTGGGGCGGCAACAACCCGCGCTCTCATCCCGCCTTCGAGCACGGCGACTACTACACCGGCCCCGACGACGAGGCCCTGAATCCACCAGCCACACCTCCCGGCCAGTACCCCTCGGCTTATCTCCCCTGGAACGTCCTCAGCGAGAACCACGTGCTCATCGCCTCAAAGGACGCTGAAAACAAACGGGCTCGGGAAGACATGGCGCGGCTTCTCGTGAGTTCGCAATGAACCCTCGGATGCCCGCGATCAGCATGCTGGCGCTGATCGGGGTTCTTGTCTCGTGCAGCCCGATTGAGAGGACGGACAACATCAGCACATTGACATGGGAAAAGGCCAAGGCGGACACCCAACAGATGGAGCTGGCGATCTCCAACCTCATCCCACCAAGTGCTGTGCTGAACGTCACCCAACAGGAGAAGGGCGGTCTCTTCAGATGCGGTGGAGATCAGCACCGGTGGGAAGGAGCTACCACGGTCGCCGTCACGAGTGACGCGGACATCGACGCGATCGTCATGAAGCTTGAGCGTCACTACGCCGGCGAATCACGTTTCATAGTCAGCACGAGGCGGAACATTGCGGATCAGTACGAGCTTCAACTGGTCGATCCTCATACAACGGAGAACTACATCATCGCCGAGTTCGGCACCGATGCCATCCGGATCGCCTCCAGCTCACCATGCTTCACCCTGCCTGAGGGGGTCTACCCCGGCGGTGACTTCTGACCGTGGGTTCTGTCCCCATCGACAACCACATGCTCATCGCCGAGGACACCGACGACAATCTCGCCGCGCTCGGTGACAAGCTTGCGACGGTTGAGCGGTGACAGGGACGACACGAGTGCTCATCAGCCTGGCGGCGATCGTCACCGTCGTGTTGACGGGTTGCGCAGCAGCATCGGAGGAGTCGATGTCCGAAACACACACGGGCTGGAAGTCAGCGAAAGCGGACGCTCAAGGGATGGAACTGGAGATCGCCTCGCTGATCCCTGCCTCATCCATCGTCAGCGTCACCCAGAAGCCCACCGGAATCCTCTTCCCTTGCAGTGAAACCCAGCACACCTGGTATGGGTCGACCACGACTCTCCTCGCACCAGGAAGCGACGTAGAAGAACTCGCCGAAACATACATTTTCGGCAAGACAGACGCCGACACCATACGCATCGATTCAGGGTCCGTCTGTTTCACGCTCCCCGAGGGCGCCTACCCCGACGGCAAGTTCTGACCATGCGGGCCGCTGACCCCGCGACGCCTCCCCTCACGCCACAGCAGGCGAGGGCTCACGTCCTCACCGCGGCGGCGCAGATCATCGCATCGCTGCCCGTCGAGGTCGTGCTGCACGTCGAGCATCACGACGACGATCTCTGCCACGGCGACCGCGGGCTCCACGCCTGGCGCACCTTCACCACGGTGACGCTCACACCCGGGACGGATGCCGAGCCACTGGTAAGGATGCGGGAGCAGGCCTTCCGCGAGCGCGGTGACGTCGACGTCACCGCGCGGCGCGACGAGGCAGGCGCCTGGGAGTTCCGCGTTCGATCAATGTCCGACACGTCCGGCTGCATCGTCGGCGAGGGAGCGCCGGGCACGATCTGGATCGACTCCTGGTCCCCCAGCTTCTCCGGTTCCGACGGCATCCGTCCCGACCGATGAACGCACACCCCGGTGCGCCGCCGACCGATCGCGCACAGAATGGGATCACGGACACGGACCGCGCATCAAGGGAGAAGCACGAGATGAGACCGCTGCGCTACGCCATCAACGTCACGCTCGACGGATGCTGCCATCACGAGGCCGGCATCGCCCCCGACGAGGAGTCGATGCACTTCTGGACGGCCGAGATGGACCGATCGGATGCCGAGATCTACGGCCGGGTGACCTACGAGATGATGGAGTCCGCGTGGCGCCTGCCGGTGACCGGCGTGTGGCCCGACTGGATGCGCGAGTGGGAGATCCCCTTCGCAGAGGCCCTCGACCCGAAGAAGAAATACGTCGTGTCGAGCACTCTCGATGACGTCACCTGGAATGCCGAGCTGCTCCGAGGAGACCTGCGCCAGGCCGTGCACCGGCTCAAGCTGGAGCCCGGCCGCGGGCTGTCCGTCGGCGGGGTGGCGCTCCCCCTCGCGCTCGCCGACCTGGGGCTCATCGACGAGTATCTGTTCGTCGTGCATCCGGTCGTCGCCGGGCACGGACCGACGCTCCTCTCCGGCCTGCGTGAGCGCGTCGAGCTCGAGCTCATCGAGCGCCAGGACTTCCGCTCGGGGCTTACCGCCCTGCGCTATCGCCCGCGCGACTGACGCCGCCCCGGATCGCTCACTCGGGCGCGTGCGCCTCGAGGAACTCGTACACATCCGTCGTGTCCACTCCGGGGAACGCACCCGTCGGCAAGGTCGCGAGCAGCGTGCGCGGCGTCTTCACGTTGGGCCAGGAGTTCTCCCGCCAGCGATCCTCCAGCTCGGCCGGAGCCCGCCGGCAGCACACCTCGACGGAGTGCTTCGACACGCCGCGGTGCGGAGTGTCGCGCCCCACGAACCACTTCGTGTCGTCGAAGCGCACGCCCACGCTCACAGAATGCAGCCCCTCGCTCGACGCCTCCACGCGGGCGGTGCACCAGTACGTGCCGTTGCCCGTGTCGGTGTACTGGTAGTACGGGTTGAAGCGGTCGTCCTCGTCGAACACCACGCGGCTGGTCCAGCGGCGGCAGCACATCTGCCCCTCGATGGCGCCGAGCCGGTCGGTGGGGAAGTTCACGTCGTCGTTCTCATACGCCTTGGTGATCGTCCCCGACTCGTGCACCTTGAGGAAGTGCACGGGGATGTCGAGGTGCCGGGTCGCGAGGTTGGTGAACCGGTGCGCGGCCGTCTCGTACGACACCGAGTACGCATCGCGCAGATCCTCGATCGAGATCGCCCGCCGCGCCTTCGCCTCCACGAGCATGGGCACCACATGCGCCTCGGGGATGAGCAGCGCCCCGGTGAGGTAGTTCGTCTCCACCCGCTGCCGCAGGAACTCTGCGTAGCTGCGCGGCTCGGAGTGCCCCAGCATCCTGCTGGACAGCGCCTGCAGCACCGCCGTGCGGGCGTCACCCTTGGCCTGCACCTGGCTCGACAGGTAGAGCCGGCCGTGGGCGAGGTCGGCGACGCTGCGCGTGGTCTGCGGCAGGTCCGGCGCGTAGTGCAGGGTGAACCCCAGGTAGGCGGCGATCTCGGATGCCGTGCGCTGGGTGAGCGGGCCGCCGGAGTGTCCGACGGCGGTGAGGATCTCGGATGCCTTCGCCTCGAGGTCCGCGAAGTGGTTGTCCTGCCGGCGCATGAGGTGACGCAGCTCGACGTTCGCCCGTCTGGCCTCCTCCGGCGTGGCCGCACGCTCGTCCTTGAGGCGGTCGATCTCGCCGTGCAGGGCGAGCAGCGCCCGGAGGGCGTCGGTCGACAGGCTCTTCGCGATGCGGAACGGCTCGATGCCGAGCGCCTGGAACGTCTGGCCCCTCATCGCCCGCTCCAGGGCGATCTCCAGGGCGCTGCGCTCGTCGAGGGGCTCGCCCTCCAACAGCGCGTCGATCGTCACGCCGAGCGCCCTGGCGATCGCCTGCAACTGGGTGAGCTTCGGCTCCCTCTTGCCGGTCTCGATCATCGACATCTGACTGGGTGCGCGATCGACGGCCGCGGCGAGGTCGTCGAGGGTCATCCCGCGCGCCGTGCGGAGCTGGCGGATGCGGCGGCCGATCGTGAGGGCGTCGGCGTCTTCTTCGACAACGGAGGTGCTCATGCGCCCGATTCTGTCACAGAAACAGAATTTCGATAGATCTTCACACCAGGTTTGGTCGTTCCGGCGTCCGAACTTCACCCAGAGTGGATGCCAAGCCACCCGGCCCACCGCCCTGATCCCGCAGACGAAAGGACCCAGATCATGAGCACTCCGACCATCACCACCCAGCAGGGTCCCGCCGTCGCGATCACCGGCCCGCTCCGCGACCGCTACGACGAGATCCTCACCCCCGACGCGCTCGCCTTCCTCACCGAGCTGCACCACCGCTTCGGCGGCCGTCGTCACGACCGGCTCGCCGACCGCATGCGCCGCCGCTTCGAGATCGGCAACGGGCACGACCCGCGCTTCCGCGACGACACCGCCCACATCCGCGACGACGCCGACTGGCGCGTGGCGGGCGCCGG
>JBEBQG010000030.1:0-14110 GCA_040395495.1 Microbacterium hydrocarbonoxydans
ATCGAACCGGGCAGACCCGCGAACGAGCCCTCCTTGATCGTGATGGTCTCGCCGACCTCGAAGTCGACCTCGGCCGGGAGCGGACGGGCGACCGCGACGCCGCCCTTGGCCGCGATGTTCTTCGCGGTGGGGACGTCCTTGACCTCGACGAGCGACTTCAGCATGTTGAAGGCCTCTTCGAAGCGCAGCGGGGTCGGGTTGTGGGCGTTGCCCACGAAGCCGGTGACGCCGGGCGTGTGGCGGACGACGGACCAGGTGTCCTCGTTGAGCTCCATGCGCACGAGCACGTAGCCCGGGATGCGCACGCGGGTGACCATCTTGCGCTGGCCGTTCTTGATCTCGACGACGTCCTCCATCGGGACCTCGATCTGGTAGATCTCGTCCTCGACCTCGAGCGTCGACTTGCGCTGCTCGATGTTCGCCTTGACCTTGCGCTCGAAGCCCGCGTACGAGTGGATGACGTACCACTTGCCGGGGAGCATCCGCAGGTCGAGACGGAAGGCCTCGTAGGGGTCTTCCTCGGCGTCGTCGACGATCTCGGCGGCGGCGTCGATCTCCGCGACCTCGGCGGGGTCGAGCACAGGCTCGTCCTCCTCGCCGTTGACGTCGGGGCCGTCGTACGGGGCCACCTCGTCGGCAGCGGCGGCCTCGCGCTCGGCGGCCTCCTCCGCCACGGAATCGTTCAGGACCTCTGCGGCGGCTTCGGACTCCGCCGCCTCGTCCAGGTTGAGGGCGTCGTTCACGATCGCATCCGCCTCCGGGTCGTCGATGTCGATGTCGTCATCCGTGCCGTCCTCCACCTCGTCGCCGTCGGCATCCTCGACGTGGATGGCGACGTGTTCGGCCGAGGTGACCGAGAACTCCTCCGCAGCGAGGACGTTGCCCTCCTGGGACTCGTCCTCCTCGCTGGACTGCTCTGCAGCGGTCGCCCAGTCGGCGTCGTCGGAATAGCGTTCAGACACGTTGTTTCTTCTCCATAGATGCGGCAGAAGCCGCGGGCATCAGGTGCCGGGAACCCCGAACACCACGTGCGTCAGCCACGCGAACAGGGTGTCGAGTCCGTAGACGATGCCCATCACGATCAGGACGAAGACGAGGACCACCAGGGTGAACTTGACCAGTTCCTTGCGGGTCGGGGTGACGACCTTGCGGAGCTCGGCGATGACCTGACGGAAGAACAGGGCGATGCTCCCGAAGAACCTGCCGAAGAAGCCGCGCTTCTTCTCACGGGTGGCACCGGCCGCGACGACCTCGCCGCGCGGTTCGTCCTGATCCATCCTGAATGTACCTTTCGTGTGTCAGCGTGCGCTGACGCGCAGGGCGGACAGGAATCGAACCTGCAACCTGCGGTTTTGGAGACCGCTGCTCTGCCAATTGAGCTACCGCCCTAGAGACCGGGAGGTCTCGGGTGTCGTCTCCTCTCCCCCTCCGGACCCGATCTCGGAAGAACCGGGGCACAGCGAAAGATTGCAGACAACAACTGCTCGTCCAGCATACGGCATTCCCGGCGCGCTTCCGAACCGGGGCCGGAGGGCGGGTTGTTGTTAGGCTCGGCTGCGGGAAACACGGAGGGGAGCGCAGGTGAGCGCTGATGTGCAGCAGTTCCAGGTGGATCTGCGAGGTGTCGTCGACCTGCTCAGCCGCCACATCTACTCCAGCCCGCGCGTGTACCTGCGAGAGCTGCTGCAGAACGCGAGAGACGCGATCACGGCCCGGCGCGAGGTCGACGGGCAGGGCGGACGCATCAGGATCACGCCGCTGACGGATGCCGGGGGCGAGTTCGTGCTCAGCGACGACGGCGTCGGGCTCACCGCCTCCGAGGTCGCCGATCTTCTCGCCACCGTCGGACGCAGCTCCAAGCGAGACATCTTCGACCTCCCCCGCAGCGACTACCTCGGCCAGTTCGGCATCGGGCTGCTGAGCTGCTTCATGGTCGCCGACACCATCGTCATCCGCTCGCGCAGCGCCCGCGGCGGCGCGGCCGTCGAGTGGACGGGCAGCGCCGACGGCACCTTCCGGGTGGTCGAGATCGACGACGACCTGCCGATCGGCACGAGCGTGCACCTGGTGCCGCGCTTCGACGCCGACGAGCTGCTCCGACCGGCGGCCGTGCACGAGCTGGCGACCGCGTTCGGCGAGTTCCTCCCCGTCGACGTGGTCGTCGACACCCCGACGGGCGAGGTCGGCATCACCCGCCCCGCTCCCTTCCTCGGCGACGACCCCGATGCCGCCGTGGCCTACGGACGCGACATCCTCGGCGCCGGCCCGCTCGACGTGATCGAGCTCGTCGAACCCGCCACCGGCACCCGCGGCCTCGCCTACGTGCTTCCGTTCGCTCCCCCGCCCGGCGCGCGCCAGGCCACCCGCATGTACCTCGGACGGATGCTGCTCTCCGAACGCGTCGACGACGTGCTCCCCGACTGGGCGTTCTTCGTGCGCGCCGTGATCGACTCCACCGGCCTCGCCCCCACCGCCAGCCGGGAATCGCTCGTCGACGACCAGGCCCTGCAGCACGTGCGAGAGCAGCTGGGCGCCGGCATCCGCCGCTGGGTTCTCGAACTGGGGCTGCGGGAACCGCACCGGCTGGCCCAGTTCGTGGCGATCCACGAGGTCGGGCTCAAGTCGCTCGTGCGGCACGACGAGGAGCTCGCCCGCTTCATCACCCGCTGGCTCACCCTGGAGACCACCCACGGCACCATGCGCGTCGGCGAGCTCGTCGAGCGCTTTCCGCACGTGCGCTTCGCCCGCACGGTCGACGAGTTCCGCCAGGTGGCCGGAATCTCTCCGAGCTCCGAGGTGCTCGTCAACGGCGGCTACCTGTTCGACGCCGACCTCGTGCGCATGCTCCCCGATCTGCACCCCGGCGTCACCGTGGAGCAGGTCGACGTCGTCGGCGAGCTCGACCGCCTCGACCCGCCGCCCCTCGACGACCGCGACGCGGCCGTCGCACTGGAGACGCGCGCCGGCGCCGTGCTCGCTCCGTCCGGATGCTCGGTCGTCGTGCGCTCCGTCGACCGCGCCGATCTCTCGGCCCTCTATGTCGCCGACCCCGAGGTGCTGCGCGCCATCGACCGCAGTCGCACGAGAGGTGTCACCGGATCGCTGTGGGGCGGCGTGCTCGATCGCATCGACAGCGTCACCTCGGCGGCGCGCGAGGACGACCTCACCGCCAAGCTCTGCATGAACTGGTCCAACCGGGTGGTGCGCGCCCTCGTGCGCGTGCAGGACGATGCGGTGTTCTCGCGCACCGTGCAACTGCTCTACATCCAGGCGCTGCTGGCGGGTCATCACCCGCTCACCGACGCCGATCGCGCGCTGATGACCGGAGCGCTCACCGATCTCGTCTCACTCTCCGCCGGACTCGAAGGGGACGCGCTCCCCTTCGAGAAGTACTGAAAGGGACACCGATGGCCCGTCCGAAGAAGCGCTTCCAGCAGTTGATCGAGGAGATCGACCGCACACCATGGGGACCGGCCGAGCAGGCCCTCGTCTCGGAGGCCGTGGCCCTCGCCCTGGAGATCGGCGACGAGCGGCTGGAGTACGAGGCCCGTATGCGGCAGACGGCATCCGCCAACATGAACGGCGTCACCGACGTGATGCTGAACTCGTTCGCGTGGTGCCTCGCTCACCACGACGCCGATCCGCAGCGCTTCCCGGCCGACCTCGACTACGGCGGCGCCGACCTGATGTGGCAGTTCAAGTGGATGGCGTCGGCGCTGCGCTCCTCCCCGGCGTTCTCCGTCGACCAGATCTCGGCCGTGCTCGACGACATGGAGGGGCACTACCGCAAGGCGGGCCTCGGACTCAGCGGGGTGCTGACGGCGCGCTTCGAGGACGCCTGGGATGCCGGTCGCATCGACGAGGCCGAGGCGCTGCGCGTGCAGCTGGAGGCCACGCCGCGCGACGACCACAGCCACTGCGACGCCTGCGGACGCAGTCAGTTCGCCGGCTTCTTCGCCGACACCGACCGCGACGACGAGGCCATCCGCCTCGTCGAGGAGATGATCGAGGGCGGATACTCCTGCGGCGAGGAGCCGGAGCACGCCCTCTCGCGCGTGCTGCTCCCCTACCTGCGCGCCGGCCGGTTCGACGAGGCCAAGTCCGCGCACCTGCGCAGCTACCGTCTCGCCAAGGACAACGCCGACAACCTGCGCATCGTCGCGAACAACATCGTCTTCGCCGCTCTCACCGGCAACGAGGCGCGCGCGCTCGCCCTCGTCGAACGGCACATCCCGTGGCTCGCACACGACGGCCTCAACGTCGACGCGCACTTCGCCGCCCTCGCCGCCTTCGGCCTCGCCCTCGACCGCGTGACCGCGGCCGGCCACGGCGACACCCCGGTGCGGGGAGCGGACGCCGCGGCCCTCGTGCCGCTGATCGGCGAGCACCAGGGCGTCTGGAGCGCCGACGAGCTCGCCGCGGCGTCCTGGGCGGCCGCCGAGCGCATCGGCGCGGCCTTCGACGAGCGGGACGGCACCGACGGGCATGCGCGCAGCCTGGCCCGCATGCGGGCCCTGGGCGCCGAGCACTACGACGTCCCCATCCGGTCCGACGCCTTCGTCGAGACGCCGAGGGCGGAGACGCCGCTCGACGCCGACGGCTGGTTCGAGCGTGTCATGAACTTCGCGCAGTACGGCGCCGAAGAGGAGACGCTGGAGTCGCTCCCCCGCGCCCTGGAGGTGACGGACCCCGCCAAGCGCGCGCAACTGCTCTCGATGCGCATCGGAGTGCTGGTCGCCCTCGATCGCGCAGACGAAGCGCTGCAGACGCTGCCCGCACGCGTGGAGGCGCTCCGCGCGGCCGGCCTCGACGCCCAGGCCGATCTCGAGGAGCGCCTCGGACTCGCGACCTTCGGCCTGGCCACGCCGGAGTCGATCGCCGCCCTCGACGGCGCGCTGGCGGCATCCGCCGGGCTCCCGGCCTGGTCCCGTGGCGACCTCGCGCTCAGCCGCGCCTTCCTGCACCTGCGCGCCGATCTCGCCGACGAGACGGACGCCGCGCTGGAACTGGCGGAGCACGCGGCGCGCGCGTTCGCCGAGGCGCAGGACGCACGCCTGTCGAACACCACGACAATGCTGGCGATCTCGGCGGTGCTCGCCAAGGGCGACATGGAAGCCGCGGGGACGCTGCTCGACCGCCTCCTGAGTCAGGACGACCTGAGCGACGGTCATCGTGCCCGCGCCCTGCAGACGCGGGCGCGCGTGCGGGGCGGCGCGGAGGCCTACGCCGAGGGCGCCGCCGATGCCGATGAGGCCTGCCGGCTGCTCGCGCTCATGGGGGCGAGCTCGGCGCTCGCGACGGCCCACCTCCTCGCGGGGGCGCTCTGGGAAGACGCCGGGGATGCCGAGAAGGCCGTGACCCGCTTCCGTGTGGCCTCGCGCCTCGCGGCGCAGGGCGGCGGCGATCAGGACGGAGCGGACTTCCGCCTCGCGCGCAACATGCTCGCCGTCGGCGACGCCGAAGAGGCCGCCGAGCTCTTCGGCACCGTGCTCGGGCGCGAGGAGCAGGCCGAGGTGACCGCGGGCTCCCGGGCCATCACGGCGTCGATGCTGGCGCGGGCGCTGACCGCCGCGGGTGAGTACGGCCAGGCGGTGGGAGCCTACGGCTACGCGGCCGAGCTGTTCGGCGAGGCCGAGGCGCACGCCGAGCAGGCCACCGCCCTGATGGAGCGAGCGAAGATCCTCGCCCGATTCGACGAGCACGACGACGCGATCGAGCTGCTCGAGTCTGCCTCCGAGATCGTGCGCAAGGACCCGGAGGCCGTCGGCACCCTCGCCGACGTGCTGCACAACCTCGGGCAGGCCTACGGATCGCAGCAGGACGCCCGCGCCTTCCCCCTCTTCGACGAGGTCGCCGCTCTCGCCCAGCAGCACGACGCGGGGTGGCTGCTCGCCGACGTCACCGACTCCCGCGCCCGCGCCCTCGCCGCCCTCGGACGCATCGACGAGGCCGTCGCCTCGGCGCTCACGGCATCCGACGGCTTCGCCGGCCTCGGTGACACGAGTTCGGCCGGCGGCTCGGAGCTGTTCGCCGCCCGACTGCTCGCCGGCAACGAGCGCGGAACCGACGCCGTGCCGCTGTACCGCGCCGCGATCGACCACGGAGCGGAGAACCCGGCGCTGCGCCAGGTGGCCGCGCTCGAGCTCGGCGACGTGTTCGAGGCGCTCGGCCGGCACGGCGAGGCCGCGGAGGTACGGGCGCTCGTGGAGAGCTGACGCCCCGGCATCCGAGCCGGTCGTTTTGTCGGGAGGAATCCCGATCGTCGGTCGAGATGGGCCCTTTTCGCCCGACGGACAGGAAACCTCCCGACGAAACGCACGCACGCAGAAGAAACGCACGCATGCAGAAGGGGACGGATGCCGCGGCATCCGTCCCCTTCTGGCGAAGAACCTCAGGCGACGCGGATGAGCTTCTTGTTGACGAACTCGTCAGCGGCGAGCAGGCCCATCTCGCGCGAGGTGCCGCTGCGCTTGACGCCGCCGAACGGCAGCTCGGGGCTGTCGGCGAGCACGACGTTGACGTAGACCATGCCCGCGTCGATGCCGTTCGCGACGCGCTCGGCCTGCGCAGCATCCGTCGTGAAGACGTACGAGCCGAGGCCGAACGACGTGTCGTTCGCCAGTGCGACGGCGGCGTCCTCGTCGGCCACCCGGTACACGACAGCCGCCGGGCCGAAGAGTTCCTCGCGGTAGACGTCCATGTCGCTGGTGACGTCGGCGAGCACGGTCGGGGCGAAGAACGCGCCCTCGCGGGTGCCGCCGGTGAGCAGCGTCGCGCCCTGCGACACGGCCGTGTCGACCTGCTCCTGCAGGCGCTCCGCCGCAGCGAGCGAGGAGAGCGGGCCGAGCACGGTGTCCTCCTGCGTCGGGTCGGTCGCCTGCACGGCGGCCAGCGACGCCACGAACTTCTCCACGAACGCGTCGTAGAGGCCGTCGACCACGATGAACCGCTTGGCGCCGTTGCACGACTGGCCGTTGTTGTCGAGACGGGCGTCGACGGCCGACTGCACGGTCGCGTCGAGGTCGTCGGTCGACAGCAGGATGAACGGGTCGGACCCGCCGAGCTCCAGGGCGACCTTCTTGAGGTTGCGCCCGGCGACCTCGGCCACCGCGGCACCGGCGCGCTCGGAGCCGGTCACCGAGACGCCCTGCACGCGCGGGTCGGCGATGATCGTCGCCGACTGCTCGTTGGTGGCGTACACGTTGACGTAGCCGCCGTCGGGCAGGCCGGCGTCGCGGTAGATCTCCTCGAGCAGCGCCGCCGACTCGGGGCACTGCGGAGCGTGCTTGAGGATGATCGTGTTGCCGAGCGCCAGGTTGGGCGCGGCGAACCGGGCGACCTGGTAGGCCGGGAAGTTCCACGGCATGATGCCGAACAGCGCGCCCAGGGGCGCACGTCGGATCACGGCCGTGCCGTCGCCCACGATGTCCAGCGGCTGGTCCGCGTTGATCTTCTCGGCGTTGTCCGCGTAGAACTCGATGATGTCGGCGGCGAAGTCCACCTCGCCGACGGCGGCCGCGAGCGGCTTGCCCATCTCGCGCACGATGATCGCGGCGAACTCGTCGCGGCGGGCACGGTGGCCCTCTGCGATCCGCCGGATCACCGCGGCGCGCTCGGCCACCGGGGTGCTCCCCCACACGGCCGCCGCAGCGTGCGCGCGGGCGACGGCGTCGTCGATCTGCGCATCGGTGAACGTGTCGTACGTCGCGAGCGTCTCGCCCGTGGCGGGGTTGATGACTGCGTAGTCGGTCATTGTCGTCCTCTCTCGGCCGGCCGGTCAGGAGACCGGGATCAGCGTGTACTTGGTGGACAGGTACTCGTGGATGCCCTCGAAGCCGCCCTCGCGGCCGACGCCCGACTGCTTCACGCCGCCGAACGGTGCCGCGGCGTTCGAGACCACGCCCACGTTGAGACCCATCATGCCCGTCTCCAGCTTGTCGATCATCCGCTGACCGCGCTGGAGGTTCTCAGTGAACACGTACGACACGAGGCCGTACTCGGTGTCGTTGGCGAGGCGCACGGCCTCGTCCTCGGTCTCGAAGGTCGCGATCGCGAGCACCGGGCCGAAGATCTCCTCGCGGAGGATCGCGGATCCGGCGACGACGTCGGTGAGCACGGTGGGCTCGTAGAAGGAGCCGACGCCCTCGACGGCCTTGCCGCCCGCGAGCAGCGTCGCGCCGCGGTCGACGGCGTCGCCCACGAGCTCGGCGGCCTTGGCGACCGCGTCGTCGTCGATGAGCGGGCCGATGGCCACGCCGTCCTCGGTGCCGCGGCCGATCTTCATCGCGTTCACGCGCTCCGTGACGCGGCGGCCGAACTCGGCGGCCACGTCCTTGTGCACGATGAAGCGGTTGGCCGCGGTGCACGCCTGGCCGATGTTGCGGAACTTCGCGGCGAGCGCGCCCTCCACGGCCTTGTCGAGATCGGCGTCCTCGAAGACGACGAACGGCGCGTTGCCGCCGAGCTCCATCGACACCCGCAGCACGCCCTCGGCGGCCTGGGCGATGAGCTTGCGGCCGACCTCGGTCGAGCCGGTGAAGGAGAGCTTGCGCAGACGCGGGTCGGCGATGATCGGGCCGGACAGCGCACCGGAGCGCGAGGTCTGCACGACGTTCACGACGCCGGCGGGAAGCCCGGCCTTCTCCAGCAGCGAGGTGAAGAACATGGTGGTCAGCGGCGTGAGTGCCGGGGGCTTGATCACCACGGTGCAACCGGCGGCGAGAGCCGGGGCGATCTTGCGGGTGGCCATCGCGAACGGGAAGTTCCACGGCGTCACGAAGAACGACGGGCCGACCGGGCGCTGCGACACGACCATGTTGCCGGTGCCCTCGGGGTTGAGGCCGTAACGGCCGCTGATGCGCACCGCCTCCTCGCTGAACCAGCGCAGGAACTCGCCGCCGTAGGCGACCTCGCCGCGGGCCTCGGCGAGCGGCTTGCCCATCTCGAGGGTCATCAGCAGCGCCAGGTCCTCCTTGTGCTCCTGCACGAGGTCGAAGGCGCGGCGGAGGATGTCGCTGCGGGTGCGCGGGGCGGTCGCGGCCCAGGAGTCCTGCGCGGCGACGGCGGCGTCGAGGGCGCGGATGCCGTCGGCGGGCGTCGCGTCGGCGATGGTGCGGAGGACCGCGTTGGTCGACGGGTCGCGCACCTCGAAGGTCGCGCCGGTCTCTCCGTCGATCCACTCGCCGCCGATGAAGAGGCCGGTGGGGATGCTGTCGAGCAGAGCCTGCTCTGTCTGAGTGCTCATGGGTTCTCTCTCTCTGTGGGGACGTGCGGACGTGGGTCAGCGGCGGCGGATGCTCGCGGGAGCGTCCATGCCGAGGGTCTCACCGCGGAAGAAGGCGGGTCGCCGGAGCGACTGCCAGATCATGATCGCGATGCCGACGACGATGATCCCGACGCCCAGCACGAACACGAGGCCGACGCCGCCGACGCTCGAGCCGCTGCCGTAGGCGGGATCCATCGAGTCGATGAGGGTGGTGACGAACAGCACCGCGAGGATGCCGCCGCCGACCAGCGGGAACAGGAAGGTGAAGAGGAAGCTGCGCACGGAGTCGAACCACTGCCGACGGAAATACCAGACGCAGGCGAAGGCGGTGAGTCCGTAGTAGAAGCAGATCATCATGCCCAGCGACAGGATCGTGTCGGTGAGCACGTTCTCGCTGACGAGTCGCATCACGGCGTAGAAGACGCTGGCGACCACGGCCGAGACGATCGTGGCGTAACCGGGGGTGAAGAAGCGAGGGCTCACCTGTGCGAACTTCTTGGGCAGTGCACCGTAGTAGCCCATCGCGAGCAGGGTGCGCGCCGGGCCGACGGCCGTCGACTGCAGCGACGCCGCCGAGCTCGACAGCACGGCCAGCGACACGAGGAACGCGAGCGGACCGAGCACCGGATCGGACAGCGCGAAGAACACGTTGGCCGAGATGCCCTCGTTGGCGAGCCCCAGCGGACCGTCGCCGACGCCGGCGAACATGATGAGGCCGATCGAGAGCAGCAGGTAGAGGCTGACGACCACGACGACGGTGACCATGGCGGCGCGACCGGGGGTGCGCGCCGGGTCCTTGGTCTCCTCGTTCATGGTGAGCACGACATCCCAGCCCCAGAAGATGAAGATCGAGAGGGACAGGCCCGCCGCGAAGGCGCTGAACGACGACACCTCGAACGGGTTGAACCACGACCACGAGAACGGGGTGGGGTCGGGAGCGTCGCCCTTGATCGCGTGGTAGATCGCGACGCCGGCGAAGAGCACGAGCACGACGAGCTGGAAGCCCACCAGGATGTACTGGAACTTCTGCGTCGTCTGCATGTCGCGGTACGACACCAGGGTGGCGCCGAGCATGAACAGCAGGCACACCGCCACGTTGATGAGGGGGTTGAACGCGAGGTCGGCGATGTCCGGATTGCCGGAGAGCTGCGAGATCAACAGGAACAGGAACTCCACGGCGATGCCGGCGAGGTTCGACAGCACGATGACGGTCGCGGCGATGAGGCCCCAGCCGGTCATCCAGCCGATCCACGGTCCGAAGGCGCGCACGCCCCAGGTGAAGGAGGTGCCGGAGTCCGGGATGGCGCGATTGAGCTCACGGTAGCCGAACGCGGTCAGGAGCATCGGGATGAAGCCGACGAGGATGATGGCGGGCACCTGCGTGCCGACCTCCGCGACCGTCGGGCCGAGCGACGCCGTGAGCGTGTAGGCCGGGGCGATCGTGGAGATGCCGATCACGACGGCACCGAGCACGCCGACCGCGCCGACGCTCAGCCCCTTCTGGGAGACGCCGGTCGTGACGGCGGATTCGGTGCTGCTCATTCAGCGTGCTCCTGCTTCGGCGCGGGTGCGCGGGACGACGATCATGGGAACGGGCAGCTCGTGCAGCATCTTCGCCGCGGTCGACCCGAGGAACAGACGGCGCGGCTGCGCGAGACGCGAGGAGCCCACGAGGACGACCTCGCCGGGGAGCCAGGCGAGGTGTGCGACGGCATCCTCGACGCTGTCCCCCGGCGCCTCCTCGACGGTGGCCCCGAGCCCCTCGGGGAGCCGCTCGGCGGCCGCGGACAGCACGTCGCTCGCGTGCGCGTCGCCGACCAGGCGGATCATGCCCGTGTCGAGCCCCGGGGGCACGTCGAAGGGCACGAGCGAGACGAGGCGCAGGTCGGTGCCCGCGGCGGCGGCGAACGAGGCGGCCGCGTCGAGCAGCGCCTCGGCGCCCGGGCGGGTGCCGACGGCGACGGTGACGCGGGGCACCACGTGGTCGTCCTGCTGCGCGATGCCCGCGGGAGCCAGAGCGACCGGGATGGTCGATGAGTGCAGCAGCTCCGAGGCCACGCTGCCCAGCCGGTGGCGCCCGAAGAGGCCGCCGCCCGCGGCGCCGACCACGATCAGGCGTGCGCCGAACTCCTCGCCCGCTGCGATCAGCCCCTCGGCGAACGACTCGGCGAAGCGCACGTGACCGGAGCGGGTGATCTCCTGCGGCAGCGCGGTGAGCGCATCGGCCAGCCACTGCTTGCCCTGAGCACGGATGTGGTCCTCGTACGCCCGCTCCGGTGGGACGATCGGGCTGCGCGTGCCCTCGGCCGGCAGCACGATCACCAGGTGCAGGGCGGCGCCGACGCTGCGGGCGAGCCGAGCGCCGAGCGCGATGGCGTCGGCCCCGGCATCCGTCGCGGTGTACCCGACGACGATGGCTCCGGGCATCAGCCGGCGTCGCGGCTGGCCGCCACGATGTTCGATGCGGCGAGGTGGCCCATGCGGATCGCCCCGTCGACGTGCTGGTAGCCGGCGCCCGCCATGTCGCTGCAGGCGAAGTGGATCGGACCGACGGCGGAGCGCAGGTCGGCGCCGTAGCGGTGCAGGCCGCCCATGTCGAAGCTCGCAGCGTACGCGCCGCGGGTCCACTCCTCGGTGCCCCAGTCGCTCTCGTAGTAGACGACCGGGTTCTTGGCCTCGGGTCCGTAGTAGTGCGACAGCGACTCGAGGATGCGCTCCTTGCGCTCCTCGGCCGACAGCGTGAACAGGTCGTCGGCGTTCTGGTCGCTGACGAAGCCGACGAGCGTGCCCCGCTCGTCGCCGTGGTTGGTGTTGTCGTAGGCCTCGTGGCACAGCTCGTACGGGCTGAACGCGGTGGCGCTCAGACCCTGCTCGCGCCAGAACGGGCGGTCGTAGACGGCGTGCACCTTGATGACGAAGCCCATCGAGAGGTGCTGGTGCATCTGGTGCTGGCGACGAGGCAGCGCGGGCACGAACGAGACGCGGTTGTAGAGCACCGGGGCGAAGGCGAGGATGGCGTAGCGCGCCTTGACGGTGAGCTCGTCGGTCGTCGCCACGACGCCGGAGTCGCTCCACTCCAGGGTGCGCACGGGCTGGTTCAGGAAGACGTCGTCGCCGAGGCGCTCGGCGAGCAGCAGCGGCACCTGCTGCAGACCGCCGACGACGCGCTTGTCGAGGATGAAGTCGGCGTCGACGAGGTTCGAGTAGGACCCCGCGGATGCCGCCATCAGCAGCGACTGCAGCAGCGAGAACGCGTGCGTGGGCTTGGTGAGCATCGCGGAGCCGGTGGCGAAGGCGAGGTTGCGGACGGCCTCGTCGTCGTCGGTCTGCTGACGCAGCCAGGCGTCCCAGGTGACGGAGTCCCACTCGGCCGCGTTCGGGTGCTCCCACGGGCGGTCGGGGTCGATCTCGGCGACCATGGCGTCGAGGCGCTCGGTGATCTCGGCGATGACCTTCTCGGTCTCGGGCGCCACGGGGAACATCTCGCCCGTGAAGCGGTGCACCTGGCCGTCGGGGCCGACGTAGACGCTGTCGCCCTCGCGGTAGCGGCTGTAGGTCTCGAGCCCCAGCTCCTCGATGGTGTCCTTCAGCGCGTCCTGATCGGGCGAGACCCACTGGCCGCCGATCTCGAGCATGGCGCCGTCGATCACGTCGGTCCACAGTCGTCCGCCCACGCGGTCGCGGGCCTCCAGCACGGCGACCGAGAGCCCGGCCTTGCGCAGGTCGTTGGCGGCGGTGGTGCCGGCGGCGCCGGCTCCGATGATGAGCACGTCGCGAGTGATCTCAGCCATGGTGCAACTCCTTCGTCGGGGGAATGGTGTGCCGGCCGCGACTCGAAATCCCCCGATACGAGTCGCGGCCGGACGTCTGTGCGGCGCCGCCGATCAGGCGGCGGCGAGGGCGGCGGCCACGATGTCGAGGCCTTCGTTCAGCAGGTCGTCGCCGATGGACAGCGGCGGGAGGAAGCGGATGACGTTGCCGTAGGTGCCGCAGGTGAGCACGATCACGCCCTGGGCGATGCACGCCTTGGCGACGGCCGCGGTGAGCGCGGCGTCGGGGGCGTTGGTCTCGGGGTCGACGAACTCGGCGGCGATCATGGCGCCGTGTCCGCGGATGTCGCCGATGCGGGCGTCCCCCTGCTGCAGCGCGGTGAGGCGGCCGACCAGGATCTCGCCGACCTCGCGGGCGCGCTCGATCATCCCGTCGTTCTCGAACACGTCGATCGCGGCGAGCGCGGCGGCGCAGGCGATGGGGTTGCCGCCGTAGGTGCCGCCGAGGCCACCCGAGTGCGACGCGTCCATGATCTCGGCGCGGCCGGTGACCGCGGCGAGCGGCAGACCGCCGGCGATGCCCTTGGCCGTCGTGATCAGGTCGGGCTCGATGCCGAAGATCTCGCTGGCGAACATCGCGCCGGTGCGGGCGAAGCCGGTCTGCACCTCGTCGGCGATGA
Organism: Microbacterium hydrocarbonoxydans; assembly: GCA_040395495.1. GTDB lineage: Bacteria > Actinomycetota > Actinomycetes > Actinomycetales > Microbacteriaceae > Microbacterium > Microbacterium hydrocarbonoxydans_D. The sequence continues at coordinate 13,716 of JBEBQG010000030.1, forward strand.
AGACGACGCCGTTGGCACGGCACCAGTCCACGATCGCGGGGAGGAAGCCGTCGGCGGGGACGATGAAGCCGCCCTCGCCCTGGATGGGCTCGATGATGACGGCGGCGAGGTTGTCGGCGCCGATCTGCTTCTCGAGCTGGAGGATCGCGCGGGCCGCAGCCTCTGCGCCGCTGAGTCCGTCGCGGAAGGGGTACGACGCGGTGGCGCGGTACACCTCGGGCGCGAACGGTCCGAAGCCGCTCTTGTAGGGCATCGACTTGGCGGTCAGCGCCATGGTCAGGTTGGTGCGGCCGTGGTAGCCGTGGTCGAAGGCCACGACGGCCTGGCGGCCGGTGTGCTTGCGGGCGATCTTGATCGCGTTCTCGACGGCCTCGGCGCCGGAGTTGAACAGCGCG
>JBEBQG010000031.1:0-9207 GCA_040395495.1 Microbacterium hydrocarbonoxydans
CCCGCCGGCGCCGGCCCCCCCCCCCCCCCCCCCCCCCCCGCCCCCCCCCCCCCGCCCGCCCCGCCCCCCCCCGCGCCCCCCCCCCGGCCGGCCCCCCCCCCCCCCCCCCCCCCCCCCCCCCACAACTCATACGGGAGCAGGAAGCGGACCGGGTCAGCCGAGCAGGGTCATGATCAGGAGCAGGGCGGGGAGGCATCCGATGGTCGTGAGGAAGACCGTGTCGCGCGAGATGGACTCGGCGACGTCGTAGCGCTGAGAGTAGTTGAAGACGTTCTGGGCCGTCGGCAGAGCCGCGAGCACGACCACGATCAGCACCTGCTCGGCGGGAAGTCCGAACAGGAACTCGGCGGCGGCCCATGCGATCAGCGGCATCGCGACGAGCTTCAGGGCGCTGGCGAGGATGACGTCGCGCCGATGCCCCGTGGTTCCGAGCACCCGCTGGCCGTGGAGGGAGAGTCCGTAGCTGATTAGGAGCACGGGCACAGCGGCATCGGCGATGAGCTGGATCGGGTCCATCACGATCGGCGGCACGGGGATGCCGAACACCGACACGAGCGTGCCGAGCAGCGATCCGATGATGATCGGGTTGGTCGCGGTGCGCAACAGCGTGCGTCGGACGGAGACCGTGTCGCTGCTCACGGCGTCGAGGATGGTGAGTGAGACCGGCGTGAGGATCAGCAGCTGCATGAGGATGACCGGCGCCGGGTACGCGGCGCTGCCGAGCAGATAGATCGACAGCGGGATGCCGATGTTGTTCGAGTTCACCTGTCCGGAGGAGAGCGCGCCGATGACGGTCTCGCCGACCGAGCGCTTCCACGCGAGACGGGCGATCAGCGCGTAGGCCACGATGACCGCGACCGCGGCGATCGCCGACACCGGCAGCAGCGACGAGAACAGCATCCCCGCGTTGGCGTGGGCGAGCACGCTGAACAACAGGAACGGCGACAGTACGAAGAAGATGAGCCGCCCCAGCACATGGCGGGCGTGCTCGCCGAGCAGGTCGATGCGTCCGATGAACCAGCCCACCGCGATCGCGAACGCCACGACGGCGAATCCGGTGAGCGTGGCGAGCATGAGTCGAGCGTAGCGAGTGGGGTGTCCTCAGAGCGTCTGGTCGCGCTTCGCCCGGCGCTCCTTCACGGCCTCGATCGTCATGCCGATGATTCCACGGATGCCGAGGTGGACGGCGACGAGGAGGAGCACGGCCGCGGCGACCGCTCCGATGACGATCCCCGCCCAGATCGGCATCCCGAGGGCGAAGAGGAACGCGCCGTTGTCCATGCGACTCAGCGTAGCCCCGGGGCGGTGAGCCGTCGGGACGGAGCGTCGTGCTGGGATACGGCGATACGGTGGACCGGATGCCGTGCTGTGCGGCCACGGACGAGAGAACGGAACGCGAGATGTCGGCGGTGCCCGCGATGCAGGAGACGATGATTCGACGAGCGACCGCGGACGATGTCCCGGCGGTGCTGCGGATGTTCGACGAGATCATCGCCTGGTTCGTGTCGATCGGCAACGACGGCCAGTGGGGGACCGAGCCGTGGTCGACCCAGGAGCGCCAGATCCGGCGCGTGACGGAGGCCTGCGCTCTGCCAGGGGCATGGATCGCCGAGCATCCGGATGCCGGCGTGATCGGCATCCTCGTGCTGGGCGAGGCCATGGACTACGTGCCCGCCGCCGTGGAACCCGAGCTGTACGTGCGGTTGTTGCTCGCCGCGCGCGACCCGCGTGCGCGGGGGATCGGCCGGCGGTTGCTCGCGTTCGCGGATGATGAGGCCCGCGCGGCGGGAGTCGACCGTCTGCGCGTCGACTGCTACGGGGGCGGTTCGGGCGACCTCGTCCGGTTCTACGAATCCTGCGGCTACGAGCGCATCGAGGCGTTCGACGAGGACGGGTGGCCGGCGCAGCTGCTCGGCAGGACGCTCGCGTAGTCCGGGAGAAGCAGGACGTCGAAAGGCCTCCCGCACCTGCCAACGCCCCGCGGATCGCGGGGCGTTGTGTCTTTCGCCGACCGTCGCGAGCGCTCGTGCTCGGCTCGGCGTCCACTACGCCGGGGCAAAGCAAAACCCCCGCCATGTAGAAGCTAGGCGAGGGTTTCTGGGACCGTTGTAATGACGGTCCTTGTGGCTCCGACGGGCGTCGATCCCGTGACCTCACGATTTTCAGTCGTGCGCTCTACCAACTGAGCTACAGAGCCGTACGGCTTGATGATGCCGCATCCGACACGAAAGGCCCTCTCAGAGAAAGGGCCCGTCGCTTGGAGCGACCCTGACGGGACTTGAACCCGCGACCTCCGCCGTGACAGGGCGGCACGCTAACCAACTGCGCTACAGGGCCATACTTGTTTTCAATTGTATCGGATCAGTGACCCCAACGGGATTCGAACCCGTGCTACCGCCGTGAAAGGGCGGCGTCCTAGGCCGCTAAACGATGGGGCCGAAGGCCTGTCCCGGAGGACTTCCTTGCCGACGCTCAAGCATAAGGGATGTCGGAGGCAAATCGCGAATCGAGGGCGAGTCTGCTTCCGCCCGGGCGTGTTCGGGAGGACGATGGACGGTGTCCACCGTGCCCGCAAGGCCCCGCGACGACCTGTTGCGGATGTGAAAGATGTTGTTAGTGTGGCATGTGTGAAACCGGCGGAAGGGGCCGTGTGAACGACAAGCTATCCGTGTCGGATGCTGCCGCGGCAGCATCCGAGGAATGCGGCTGCGCACCCAGCGCCGCAGAGAGTCGCGCGTTCTGGAAGAACGGCGGCATCAGCCGGCGCAGTGCTCTCCGACTCGGCGCGCTCGGCATCGTCGCCCTCGGTGCGTTCGGCGTGAGCTCGGGCGTCTCCGCCGCATACGCGGCCTCGTACCCGAGCTGGGACGACGTGCAGCGGGCCAAGGCCAACGAGTCGACAAAGGCGGCCGAGGTCACGCGCATCCAGGGGCTGATCGACGGACTCACGCAGAGGGTCGCCGAGACCCAGGCTGCGGCGGAGGCGGCGGGCAACGAGTTCTTCGCGGCGCAGCAGGCGTACTTCGACGCTGCTCAGACGGCCGACACGCTGCAGGCGCAGGCCGACGCGCAGGCCGCCATCGCCGACGAGTCGACCCGCAAGGCCGCTCAGGTCGCCGCGCAGCTGTACCGCAACGGCGGCGACGACACGGCCCTCGAGCTCTTCTTCACGGGCTCCGCCGAAAACGCCGACGAACTGCTCTCGCGCCTCGGCTCGATGGACAAGCTCTTCGAGTACAACCAGTCCGTCTACGACAAGGCAGTCAAGGCGCGCAACTCCGCGCAGTCGCTCAGCGATCAGGCCGTCGTGGCCCGCAACGAACGCGACCGTCTGCAGAAGATCGCCGAAGAGAAGATGATCGCCGCGCAGGCTGCGGCTGACGCCGCGCAGGCCGCGCTCGACGAGCAGACCGCCAACCTCGCCACGATGCAGGCACAGCTCGCCGCGCTCAAGGACGCCACGGTCGCGACGGTCGCCGGGTACCAGGAAGGCGTGCGCGTCGCCGAGGAGGAGCGTCGGCGACGCGAGGCCGCGGAGGCTGCGGCTGGAGCGGGCGGCAACAGCGGTGGGGGCGGAACCCCGGGAACCGGAGGCTGGGTGCGTCCGCACGGCGGTCACCGCAGTTCCGGCTACGGTTCGCGCCCTGCGCCCTGCAGAGGCTGCTCGACATTCCACTACGGCGTCGACCTCGCGAACGGCTGCGGGGCGGCGATCTACGCCGCGCACGCGGGCCGGGTCGTGTACGCCGGGATCAACGGCTCGCTGACCTCCGGATACGGCAACTACATCAAGATCGATCACGGCGGCGGCATCGGAAGCGGCTACGGCCACATCCGCGTCGGCGGATTCGCCGTGAGCAACGGTCAGCAGGTCAGCGCCGGTCAGGTCATCGCCTATGCCGGCACCACAGGCTCCTCCAGCGGATGCCACCTGCACTTCGAGGTCTACATCAACGGCAAGACGGTCAACCCGATCGAGTTCCTGGCTCAGCACGGCATCTCGGTGTGACCGGCAGACCTGACGCAGAAGACCCCCGGCCGCTGAGCGGAACCGGGGGTCTTCTGCGTGACGGCTGAGGTCAGTGACCCTGCTCGCCGAAACGGGCGATCGCCTCGTCGAGGATGCGCTGCGCCTCGGCGGCACCGGCCCACTCGTCGACCTTGACCCACTTGTTGGGCTCGAGGTCCTTGTAGTGCTCGAAGAAGTGCGAGATCTCGCTCTTGGTGTGCTCGGGGATGTCGTCGATGTCGTGGATGTGCGCCCAGCGCGGGTCCTTCGACAGCACGGCGACCAGCTTGTCGTCGCCGCCGGCCTCGTCGCTCATGCGCAGCACGGCCACGGGGCGGACGTTCACGACGACACCGGGGTAGATCGGGTGGTCGAGCAGCACGAGCACGTCGAGCGGGTCGCCGTCCTCGCCGAGCGTGTTGTCGAAGTAGCCGTAGTCGGCCGGGTAGCCGAACGTCGTGTAGAGCACGCGGTCGAGGTGGACGCGTCCCGTCTCGTGGTCGACCTCGTACTTCACGCGGCTGCCGCGCGGGATCTCGATGACGGCGTCGTGTGCGCCCATGCGTGTGCTCCTCAGAAAAGACGGTTGGATGCCGCGCACTAGCCTACTCGGGGTCCTCGGCTCCGTCCGGGCGCCCGCCCGCATCGCCGTTCTCCGCGGCCGTGGTCTTCCGTCCGGGCCAGATCCGGTACAGGAGCTGGGAGGCCGGACCGGTGAAGATGAGCAGGAGCAGCGCGAAGTACCCCGACGGGCCGATCGCCACCCCGATCCCGAGAGCGAGGGAGAAGAGCACGATCGCCGCGACGTCCGCGGCGATGCCGTGACGGATGCGCTCGGCCGACGCGGTGGTGAGGGTCGGATGGCGCAACAGGTACACACGGGCGATCAGGGTGGTGATCTGGGTGAGCACGAGCGTGCCGACGTAGACGGCCTGCTGCAGCGGGTCGGTCTCCATCTGGCCGACCATCGCGGTCGGCACCGGCAGCCACACGATGGTCGCCATCCAGGCGACGTTGGCCCATAGGAGGGGGCGCGTGATGCGTGTCACCTCGTCGTACTGGCGGTGGTGGCCGAGCCAGAAGTTGGCGATGAGCACGAAGCTGAGCAGGAAGCTCATCAGCTGGCCCGCATGTCTGTCGAAGAACTCCGGGGTGGTCAGGTGCTCGGACGCCGCCTCCGACACCGACTCGACGAGGGGGAGGATCAACAGGGTCATCGCGATGGCGACGACCGCGTCGACGAAGGCCTTGAAGCGCTCGGTGCGGTACTCCTGCGTGCTCGTGCGATCTGCCACGGCGCCAGGATAAGCGCGCCGGTTCCGTCGAGCCGTCGTGGCGCGCGGACGACGTCATCGTGGTCCGACGCGACGGACTACCGTGGAGGGGTGCCGTCGCTCCCTCCTGCCGTCGCAGAGATCCGCCTCGCCGTCCGCACCGCTCTCGCCGACCTGCCGGACGGCTCGACGGTCGTCGTCGCACTCTCCGGGGGCGCCGACTCCCTCGCGCTCGCCGCGGCGACGGCGTTCGAAGCTCCGAAGCTCGGTCTGCGCGCCGCATCCCTCACCGTCGACCACGGGCTGCAGGCCGGATCGGATGCCGTCGCCGAGCGCGCCGCCCGCACGGCGGCCTCGCTCGGCCTGGACCCGCTCATCGTCCGGGTGGACGTCTCCGGCGACGGCGGTCCGGAGGCCGCGGCGCGCGAGGCCCGCTATGGCGTGCTGCGCGACGCCGCGTCAGACGCCCGTGCGACGGCCGTGCTGCTCGGCCATACGCTCGACGATCAAGCGGAGACCGTGCTCCTCGGCCTCGCCCGTGGATCGGGCGCTACGAGCCTGCAGGGCATGGCGCCCGTGCGCGAAGACGACGACGGGCTGCGATGGATGCGCCCGCTCCTCGCCGTGCGGCGGGAGACGACGCGCGCCTTCTGCGCGGCATCCGATCTCGATCCGTGGGACGACCCGCACAACCGCGAAGACCGCTTCGCCCGCGTCCGCGTGCGCGAACGGGTGCTCCCCGTGATGGAGGCCGAGCTCGGCCCGGGCATCGCCGAAGCGCTCGTGCGCACGGCCGAGCAGCTGCGCGAAGACGCCGAGGCCTTCGACGAGATGATCCACGAGACGATCGAGGACATCGTCGAGCACGCAGAGGCCGGCATCTCCGTCAGCGTCGCCGCACTGGCCGCCAACCCCGCGGCGCTGCGCAACCGCATCATCCGCCTGGTCGTCGACAGCGAGTTCGGGGTCAGCCTCACGCGGGCGCAGACGGTCGAGGTGGCTCGGCTGGCGACGGACTGGTCTGGACAGGGACCCATCGACCTGCCGGGGTGCTCGGCCGCGCGAACGGGCGGACGCATCGTCTTCACGGCATCCGCCCGCTGATCCGCCGCCCCCGTCGCCCGATGCCCCCGTCGCCCGATGCCCGTGTCACGGGCGCGTGTCACGGGCGCGTGTCGGATGGTGCTGCGCCCCAGGCCCCCGTACAGCGGCGAGGCCCCTGCTCATCGATGAGGATGAGCAGGGGCCTCGCAGGCTGGCGGGGGCGTCGACGTGCGTTCTGCGACTCGACGCGCTCTCTTCGCTACTTCTTGCCGCCGAAGAGGCCGCCGAGGATGTCGCCGATCCCTCCGCCTCCGCCGTTGCCGCCGCCCAGCAGACCGCCGAGGACGTCGCCCAGGCCGCCAGTGCTCGCGCCGCCGCTGTCGCCTCCGCCGAGGAGCCCGCCGATGATGTCGCCGATGCCGCCTCCGCCCGAGGAGGACTCGGCTGCCCCGCCGCCCTTGCCCTTGTTGGCGTTCGCGATCAGGCCCATGATGATCGGCGCGAGGATCGGGAGCAGCTTGCCGAAGTCGATGCCCGCGGTCTCCTTCGAGCTGGTGAGCTTGTCGGTGACCTCCTTCTGGTTCGAGCCGAGGATGTGGGAGACGATCTTGCCGCCGTCCTCCTGGTCGACGTCGTCGACCGTGGTCGCGCCCGTCGACCCTTCGTGGCGCTTCAGCGCGTTCTCGATGGCCGAGGAGCCCTCCGCCGTGGACGCGTTCTTCGCCAGACCGCCCAGCAGCACGGCGCCGCCCTGCTCGACCGCCGCCTTCGCCACGTCGGGGGAGACCCCGAGCTTCTCGGCGATGTCGTCGATCGGGACCTGGCTGAGGATGTCGTCAAGGGCCATGGAGAATCCTTCCGTCGGTGGGCGTGAGCCCGTCTCATCGCTCACAGTAGTGCGGATGCCGTCGGGTGGGGGAGAATACTGCCCGATCTTCGACGGCCGTGTGTGAGCATCCGCCACCGTCGCCTAAAATCGATCCATGCGCGCCGCGGAAATCCAGGACGACCTTGCCCAGATCCTCGTCACCGAGGAGGAGATCCACGCGAAGCTCGACGAGCTCGCCGCGCAGGTGGCGGTCGACTACGCCGGCAAGGATCTGCTCCTGGTCGGCGTGCTCAAGGGCGCGGTGATGGTCATGGCGGACTTCGCCAGGGCGCTCCCGTTCCACGCGCCGATGGACTGGATGGCGGTGTCGAGCTACGGCGCGAGCACCAAGTCCAGCGGCGTCGTGCAGATCCGCAAGGACCTCGACACCGACCTGCACGGTCGGCACGTGCTGATCGTCGAGGACATCATCGACTCCGGCCTGACCCTGAGCTGGCTGCTCGAGAACTTCGAGTCGCGCGGGGCCGAGTCGATCGAGGTGTTCGCGCTGCTGCGCAAGCCCGAGGCGGCCAAGGTCGAGATCGACTGCAAGTACGTCGGCTTCGACATCCCCACCGAGTTCGTGGTCGGCTACGGCCTCGACTACGCCGAGCGCTACCGCAACCTGCGCGACGTCGCCGTGCTCGCGCCGCACGTCTACAGCTGACCCGCGTCACCGAAGCCTCCGCACGACAGGGGCGGATGCCGGATACGCCGTGGGTGAACGCACAGCAGCCACCAAGCGGTCCCGCGATACGCTGATCCGACCATGGATGTGAAGAAGCTCACCCGGAATCCGCTGATCTACGTAGCCCTGATCGGTCTGCTGCTGTTCGGCGGCTTCCTGCTGATCTCGAACCTCGGCGCGCCCAAGCAGATCACCACGCAGGAGGGGCTGAAGCTGCTCTCCGGGGAGACGGTGGTCGAGGCGCTCAACACCGACGGCGACCAGCGCGTCGACATGACGCTCTCCAAGCCCTACGAGGGTGCCGAGAACGTGCAGTTCTACTACGTCGACGCCCGCGCGGCCGACGTGGTCAAGGCGATCGACGACGCCGACCCGAAGGACGGCTTCAACGACGCCGTCCCGCGTGCGAGCTGGTTCGACGGCTTCCTCTCCCTCCTGATCCCGATGCTCCTGCTCGGCCTGCTGTTCTGGTGGCTGCTCTCCTCCATGCAGGGCGGCGGCGGCAAGGTCATGCAGTTCGGCAAGTCCAAGGCCAAGCTCGTCAACAAGGAGACCCCGACGGTCACGTTCGCCGACGTGGCCGGCGCCGACGAGGCCATCGAGGAGCTCCACGAGATCAAGGAGTTCCTGCAGGACCCGGCCAAGTTCCAGGCCATCGGCGCCCGCATCCCGAAGGGCGTGCTGCTGTACGGCCCTCCCGGAACGGGCAAGACGCTCCTCGCCCGCGCCGTCGCCGGCGAGGCGGGAGCCCCGTTCTACTCGATCTCCGGTTCCGACTTCGTCGAGATGTTCGTCGGCGTCGGCGCCTCTCGTGTGCGCGACCTGTTCAACCAGGCCAAGGAGAACTCGCCCGCGATCATCTTCATCGACGAGATCGACGCCGTCGGCCGGCACCGCGGCGCGGGCCTCGGCGGTGGCAACGACGAGCGCGAGCAGACCCTCAACCAGATGCTCGTCGAGATGGACGGCTTCGACCCCAACGCGAACGTCATCGTGATCGCGGCGACCAACCGCCCCGACATCCTCGACCCCGCGCTGCTGCGCCCCGGCCGCTTCGACCGCCAGATCGGCGTCGACGCCCCCGACCTCAAGGGCCGCCAGCGCATCCTCGAGGTGCACGCCAAGGGCAAGCCGCTGTCGAAGAGCGTCGACCTCGAGGTCGTCGCCCGCAAGACCCCCGGGTTCACCGGAGCCGACCTGGCCAACGTTCTCAACGAGGCCGCTCTGCTCACCGCCCGCTCCAACGCGCAGCTCATCGACAACCGCGCGCTCGACGAGGCCATCGACCGCGTGATCGCCGGCCCGCAGCGCCGCACCCGCGTGA
>JBEBQG010000032.1:0-8340 GCA_040395495.1 Microbacterium hydrocarbonoxydans
TCGCCGACTACATGTTCAAGAACTACGACGGCGTCCTCAAGGTCGACGGCGAGGTCGGCAACAAGAAGCAGTACGACCCGCGCGCGTGGGGCAAGATCGCGGAGTCCGCGATGGCCGCCCGCGTCGTCGAGTCGACCCGCCAGCTCGGCTCCTACGGTCAGTCCAAGAGCTGACCCGCCACACGGCGACACGGATGCCCCGGCCGACTCGGCCGGGGCGTCCGTCGTCTCCGGGATGGATCACCCGGTCGGGCGGCCGACGGTAGCCGATCGGATGATGTGCCCTCCCGCACCCCGTTCCTAACGTGGAGGACATGAACATCACCTCCCTCCTCTCCCGCCGATCCGCCCTCGCCGCAGCCACCGTCGTGCTCGCCGCCGCCGCTGTCATCCCGACCACCGCCGCCGCTGCCGCGCCGGCATCCGTCTCCGCCTCGAAGGTCGCGCTCACCCCGTCGGACGTGCTCGCCTCGACGCCGTGGAAGACCACGAGCGCCCTCGACCAGAACGGCGACCGCGTCGCCCTCGACAACCCGGCCGTGTCGAACTTCGTCGGCTGGGCCTACTTCAGGGCCGACGGCACCTTCACGATGTACAACCTCGACGACAGCCCGAAGATGCACGGCGACTGGACCGTCGCCGCCGACGGCTCGACCCGCTGGATCGCCGCGAAGAACGACGCCGGCCAGGTGCTGTTCACCCGCGTCGTGCCGATCACCCAGCTCGACAAGAACGTCTTCACCTACCGCGTCTACCCGAACTCGGCGGACACGAGCGTCTACTACGACGTCGTGCACACCAAGACCAACCACGTCGAGCCCGGCACCGGTGGACGCGGCCCCGGCGCCAACGGCAACAAGGGCGGCAACGGCAACGGCGGCTACCACTTCAACAACGGCAACGCGCGCTGACCGCACCGTGGCACCGCAGAGGGCGGCTCCCCTACTCGGGAGCCGCCCTCTCGCGCAGGTGCCCGGTCACGGCCCTCGATAGACGTCCAGGATGCTCGGCGCCCCCTCGGGGCGGTGGATCACCACGATCTCGTCTCCGGCCTGGATCCGGCCTTTCTTGACGACGCGGAGGTACGGACCGAGCCGACGGGCCTGCGAGAAGCGTTTCACCCATCCGCGCTCCTCGTCGCCGCCGACGCGGCGGGCGAACGTCTGGCAGGGCGTGCGAGGCATGGTGACCTCGACGACCACGGTGTCGCCGATGCGCCACTGCTCGCCGACCAGAGCGGCGTTGACGTCGATCCCCTCGACCCGGAGATTCTCTCCGAACCATCCGGGAGGCGTGTCCCGGGCGAGCTCCGACGCCCAGTAGGCGGCGTCCTCCTCGGCGTAGGCGTATAGGGCCTTGTCCAGCCCGCCGTGGTGCTTGCGATCGGCTTGCACATCGGCGTAGACCCCGTACGGCCCGACCTTCACCGCGCCGTCCACCGCTCTCTTGTCGATGGCGGTGATGCCGACGGTCCCCGCGTCCGGCAGCAGTTGGTGCACGGCGCAGACCGCGACGAGACGGCTCATCGGGCCGTCATCCCGTCCAGGTACTCGATGAACGCGGGGTCGCCCATCATCGGGATCGAGATGCACACGTAGACGACGATCGAGGTGCACACGGCGCCCACGAGGGGCACCCACCACGTGAGTTTGCCGGTGCGCAGTCGGCGCAGCGCGAGCACGGCGGTCACGCACCAACCGGCCACCAGCACGATCGCCGCGATGGTTCCCCAGATCTTGCCCTGGGCGATGTTCGTGAACTCCCCGTCGATGCCGAGGATCTTCATCGCCTCGTTCATCACCTGTGCGAGGTCGAGGTAGGCGAGGCCGGTGACGACGACGTTGACCAGTCCGTAGGCGAGCAGGCCGATCGTGACGAGCCGGTCGACGGGACGAGGAGAGACGGATGCCGCAGCGGGCGCCGTCGCCTCGGGCGAGGGCGAGGGCGAAGGCGAGGGCGTCGCCTCGACCTCCGCGAGGGGCGGTAGCCCTGCGGCTCGTCGTTGCTCCTCGGGAGTCGCGAGTTCGCCGTACCGGGGCCGCTGATCCGTCATCCCGTCATGCTATCCACCGCTGCTCTGAGCGATTCACAGAGAGCCGGAGAAAGCCGCCCGAACATGATGGCGGCCCCGGAGAATTGGGGACTCCTCGGGGCCGCGGACTCGGAACGCTGGGGACGCTCGTCATCCAAGTTGGTTACAGGACGCTGGGGACGTTCTGCAAACCCGTAGCGTCGGTTGCACTGACCGCTACTGGTTCGATCATAGGAAAGCGCGTGACGTTGCGCTAGATGCAGAATCTTCAGATAGTGAACTGGCCGTCGTCCGGGCGTCGTCAGAGCGGGCCCTGACCCAGCCCCGCCGCGCCCAACTGCAGGGACAACCGCGCCGCCACGCCGCGCAGCTGACGCGCGATCTCCTCCGTCGGCGCCACCTGCTGCCCCGTGGGGATCGACACGGCCAGAGACGCGGTGAGCCCGGGGGCGGTCACCGGCACGGCGATGCACGTGTGCCCGATGGCGTACTCCTCCCGGTCGAGCGTCCATCCCCTGCCGTGCTCCAGCTGCGCCAGCAGGACGTGGCGATCGCTGATCGTGTGCGGGGTGAGCTCTCCGAGCGGATGCCGGGAGAGGTAATCGAGCCGCTCCTCGCGCGGAAGGTCCGCGAGGATCCTCTTGCCGAGCGCGGTGGCGTGGGCGCTGTCCTGGAGACCGACCCACAGCTCGACCCGCGGGCTGCGCCGTGCGTCGACGATGTCCACCAGGTGCACCTCGCCGTCGCTGAAGCGAGAGAGGTAGGCGGTGACGCCGGTCAGCTCGGTGACCGCGTTCAGAGCCTCCCTGACGCGGGCGACGAACACGCCGCGCCCGCCGGCGGCCTCCAAGAACCCGGGAAAGCGCGCTCCCAGGATCACTCCGTCGGGCTGCGTCTGCAGGTATCCCTCGTGCACGAGGGTGCGGACCAGGTTGTACGTCGTCCCCGGGGTGAGCGAACTCGCCGCGGCGAGCGTCTTCACGGGGATCGGGCGTGGGGCGTTCGCGACGATGTCGACGAGGGACAGGGCGCGTTGCACGGAGCCGATCAGCGTCTGCTCCCGCTCCGGCCCGGTCACCGGCGCTGCTCCTGCACGGCCGTCGTCGACCCGCTCACCGACGGCCAGTCAGTCGCCGGAGCCGGAGGCGCGTCCGCCGAGCGCCCGCGCGTCGCGCTGACCCGATGCATCCTGCCGCAGCTCCTTGGGGAGTGAGAACATGAGGTCCTCCTCGGCCGTGCGCACCTCTTCCACGTCGTGGTAGCCGGCGCCGTCGAGCGCCTCGAGCACCTCGCGCACGAGCACCTCGGGCACGGACGCGCCGCTGGTGACGCCGATCGTGGCGACGCCGTCGAGCCACTCCTGCTTGACCTCTTCGGCGTAGTCGACCCGGTAGGCGGCCTTGGCGCCGTGCTCCAGGGCGACCTCGACGAGGCGCACGCTGTTGGAGGAGTTCGACGAGCCGACCACGATCACGAGCTCGGCCTGCGCGGCGACCTTCTTGATCGCGACCTGACGGTTCTGGGTGGCATAGCAGATGTCGTCGGACGGGGGGTTGTGCAGCTCGGGGAAGCGCGTGCGCAGCCGGTTGACCGTCTCCATCGTCTCGTCGACCGACAGCGTGGTCTGCGACAGCCAGACGACCTTGGACGGGTCCTTGACCTGCACCGTGTCCGCCTCCTCCGGGGAGTTGACGATCGTCACGTGCTGGGGCGCCTCTCCGGCCGTGCCCTCGACCTCCTCGTGCCCCTCGTGGCCGATGAGGAGGATCTCGAAGTCGTCGCGCGCGAACCGCACGGCCTCCCGGTGCACCTTGGTGACGAGCGGACAGGTCGCGTCGATGGCGTGCAGGCCGCGGTCGGATGCCGCGTTCACGACGGCCGGCGAGACGCCGTGCGCGCTGAACACGACGTGCGCGCCCTCGGGCACCTCGTCGACCTCCTCGACGAAGATCGCTCCCTTGGCCTCGAGCTCGGTGACCACGTGGATGTTGTGCACGATCTGCTTGCGCACGTACACCGGCGACCCGTAGCGCTCCAGCGCCTTCTCGACGGCGACGACGGCGCGGTCGACGCCGGCGCAGTATCCGCGCGGCGCTGCGAGCAGGACCCGCTTGGTCCCGTCGACCGGGTTGTCCTGCAGCCGCCCGGCCGCGGCACGCACTCGGGGAACACGCGGGGAAGGCAGATGAACGGCGGTCGAAGTCACCCCCTCAGTTTACCGGCTCCTCCTGGTCGGAGGCTGGTCGCCGCCCACCGCGTTCGAGTCGCATGACCGACCCCGGATCAGGTCGGATCGGGGTCATTGACGCGATTCGAATGCGGGGAACGGAGAATGGAGGCATGACCGTCTTCGAAGCATCCGTGGGGCCGGGCGAGGCTCCACCCGCCGACTCGGTCGCTCCCCGCGACTCCTCGGCCGACGCCCCCACCTCGGTGGCGCGGCTGAACGCGACGATCCGGGACTTCGTGGCCCGGTGGAACACCGTGTGGGTCGAGGGCGAGATCACCTCGTGGAACGTGCGCGCCGGCAACGTCTTCGCCCGCCTCAAAGACACCCGCTCCGACGCGCAGATCTCCATCCGCATCTGGTCGAGCGTGCGCGCCCGCATCCCGAACGACCTCGGGGTGGGCGATCACGTGGTGGCCGCCGTCAAGTCGGACTACTTCGTCAAGAGCGGTGACTTCAGCTTCGCGGTCTCGGCGATGAAGCACGTCGGCCTGGGCGATCAACTCGAACGGCTGGAGCGACTCCGCGCGCAGCTGCGGCAGGAGGGGCTGTTCGACCCGACGCGCAAGAAGCGACTGCCGTTCCTCCCGCACACGATCGGCCTCATCACCGGGGAACGGTCGGATGCCGAGAAGGACGTGCACCGCAACGCGGAGCTGCGGTGGCCCCAGGTGCGGTTCCGCACCGAGTACGCGGCGGTGCAGGGCGACCGTTGCGTGCCCGACACCCTGGCCGCCCTCGCACGGCTGGACGCCGACCCCGACGTCGACGTCATCATCATCGCCCGCGGCGGCGGCGACCCGCAGACCCTGCTCGGGTTCAGCGACGAGCGCCTCGTGCGCGCGGTGGCTGCGGCATCCACCCCGATCGTCAGCGCGATCGGCCATGAGAACGACCACCCGCTGCTCGACGACGTGGCCGATCTGCGGGCGTCGACGCCGACCGACGCCGCCAAGCGCGTCGTCCCCGACGTCAGCGAGCAGCGCGCCATCATCGCCCAGTTGCGGTCACGATCGACCATGCGGCTCACGCAGAGGCTGCAGCACGACATCGCCCAACTGGAGCAGCTCCGCTCCCGCCCGGCGTTGCGCTCCCCCGACCCGATCATCGACTCGCGCGCGCAGGAGCTGTGGCTGCTGCAATCCCGTGGGCGCGACACCCTGATGCGGCGCGTGGATGCGGCTGCCAGGGAGACGAGCGAGCTCAGAGCGTCGCTGCGCGCGCTCTCCCCCGCGGCCACGCTCGCGCGCGGCTACGCGATCGCGCACCTGGAGGGCGGCGTCATCCTGCGGGACGCGGCGGATGCCCCGGCGGGCGTCGCGCTGACGATCACCGTCGACCGCGGCTCGGTGGCCGCGCGGTCGGAGGGCGAGATCGCCGAGGGTCGCTGAGACCTCCGCCGGCGCCCCCGCTGCTCGCGGACCCCGCAGGGCGGGATATGCGCCCTGCGCACGCCGTAGGATGGAGGAGTGAGCGCGCAGAACGACACCCCCGTTGAGACGCTGTCGTTCGAGGCCGCCCGCGACGAGCTCGTGAGGGTCGTCTCCGAACTCGAACAGGGCGCCCCCACCCTCGAGCAGTCGCTCGCACTGTGGGAGCGCGGCGAGGCTCTCGCCGCGCGCTGCGAGGAGTGGCTGCTGGGCGCGAAGCGCCGACTCGATGCCGCGCGTGCCGCGGCATCCGATCCCGCCGACGGCGGTGAGTCGTGAGCAAGCCCGCCCCCATCGTCGCCGAGCTCGGCCGTCCGGAGACCCCCGAGGAGACCGCGGCGCGCAAGGCCGAGTCCAGCCGGGCCTACCGGTCGAGCCAGACCATCCGCAGCCTCGTCGCCGCGCTCATCGCCACGCTCGCGATCGTCGCGGTCATCGTCTTCGCGGTGCCGCGGGGCGAACCGGCATCCGCCCCGCATATCGACGTCGCCCGCATCGCCGCCGACGTCGAGTCCACGATGGACAGCCCCGTGATCGTGCCCGACCTCGGCACGTTCTGGCGCGTCAACGACGCCGGTCTCACCGGCGGCGCGACCAACGTCTGGGACGTCACGCTGGCCCCGGCCGCCGACGAGGAGCGTGGCTTCATCAAGGTGGCTCAGGCCTTCCAGGCCGATTCCGGCTGGGCGCCCCAGCGGCTCAACGGCATCGCCCCCACCGACACGATCACGATCTCCGGACGCACGTGGGACGTGTTCAAGGTCGGCGAGGCCGGGGCGAAGCAGAACATCACCTACGCGATCGGCACCCAGGCCGGAGACGACTACGTGCTGCTCTACGGCTCCCGATCGGCCGCTTCGACGGCCGACCTCGCCGAATCCCTCACCCCGCAGATCGACGCCCTCTCGGAGGCTTCATGAGTCAGGTCCTCACCCCCGCCGCAGCCTGGTCGCAGATGCAGGAGGGCAACCGGCGATTCGTCGCCGACGAGCCCCGTCATCCCAACCAGGACGTCGCGCGGCGCAAGGACCTGGCGGCCGCGCAGAACCCCGTGGCGACCCTGTTCGGATGCTCCGACTCCCGCCTGGCGGCGGAGATCATCTTCGATCTGGGGCTCGGCGACCTGTTCGTCGTCCGCAACGCCGGACAGGTCATCGGCGAGTCGATCGTGGCGAGCCTGGAGTACGCGGTGGCGGTGCTGAACGTGCCGCTGATCGTCGTGCTCGCGCACGACTCGTGCGGTGCCGTGCGCGCCGCGATCGACGGCACCGCCATCGACGCCGCCCCGCTCCCCCCGCACATCTGGAAACTCATCGCGCCGATCGTGCCGGCCGCCCGCAAGGTGCTGGCCGAGAACGGCGGCTCCACCGTCGACGACATCGACTCCGAGCTCGTCGGCCGGGAGCACCTCCGCAACACCGTGAACGACCTGCTGCAGTCGTCCGAGCTGATCGCCAACGCGGTCGCCGAAGGACGCCTGGGCATCGTCGGCGCCAACTACCGCCTCGCCGAGGGCACCGCCGTGCCCGTGATCACCGTCGGACTCGACGAGGCCCGCTGACCCCCGATAGCACCACCAGAGACAGACACAGGGGAAAGACCCCGGAACCGAGGAGGGTTCGGAATGACCGACACCGACTACCGCATCGAGCACGACACCATGGGTGAGGTGCGGGTGCCCGTGAACGCTCTCTACGGCGCGCAGACGCAGCGTGCCGTCGAGAACTTCCCGATCTCGGGCAAGGGCCTGGAGTCGGCGCAGATCGCCGCGCTCGCCCGCATCAAGAAAGCCGCTGCGCTGGCGAACAAGGAGCTCGGCACCCTCGACGGCGCCATCGCCGACGCGATCGCCCAGGCCGCGGACGCCGTCGCCTCGGGTGCGCACGACGGCGAGTTCCCCGTCGACACGTACCAGACCGGGTCCGGCACGTCATCGAACATGAACATGAACGAGGTGCTCGCGACGCTCGCGACCCGCATCCTCGGCGCGACCGTGCACCCCAACGACCACGTCAACGCCTCGCAGTCGTCGAACGACGTCTTCCCGACCTCGGTGCACATCGCCGTCACCCAGGCGCTCATCGACACGCTCATCCCGGCCCTCGACCACCTCGCCGTGGCGCTGGAGGCCAAGGCGGAGCTGTGGAAGGACGCCGTCAAGTCCGGCCGCACGCACCTCATGGACGCGACGCCGGTGACCCTGGGCCAGGAGTTCGGAGGCTACGCCCGTCAGATCCGCCTGGGCATCGAGCGCGTGCAGTCCGCTCTCCCCCGCGTGGCGGAGGTCCCGCTGGGCGGCACCGCCGTCGGCACCGGCATCAACACGCCGCTCGGCTTCCCGCAGAAGGTCATCGCGCTGCTCGCGTCCGAGACCGAGCTGCCGATCACCGAGGCGAAGGATCACTTCGAGGCCCAGGCCAACCGCGACGGCCTCGTCGAGGCATCCGGCGCCCTGCGCACCATCGCCGTCTCGCTCACGAAGATCAACAACGACCTGCGCTGGATGGGCTCCGGCCCCAACACGGGTCTCGGCGAGCTGCACATCCCCGACCTGCAGCCCGGCTCCTCGATCATGCCCGGCAAGGTCAACCCGGTCGTGCCCGAGGCCGTGCTCATGGTCTGCGCCCGCGTGATCGGCAACGACGCGACGGT
>JBEBQG010000033.1:0-7267 GCA_040395495.1 Microbacterium hydrocarbonoxydans
TGGTACTGCAGGGGGGACCCTGTGGGAGAGTAGGACACCGCCGGACTCCTTTTAAACAAAATGGCCACCCAAAGCTGGGTGGCCATTTTGCGTTTGAGCTTATCGAAGGAGCATCATGCCGGAAGAGGAAGAGCGCCGTCCGCGTCGCGACAACGACAATGGACCGCGCCGCCAGCGTGCTTCCGGTGATCGCTCCTCGAGCGCCCGCGATGGCGGTCAGCGCCGCGAGGGCGGTTACTCCCGTGACGGCGGTGCGCCTCGTCGTGAGGGTTATTCCCGGGATGGTGGTGCCCCTCGCCGCGAGGGCGGCTACAGCCGTGACGGTGGCCAGCGTCGTGAGGGTGGCTATTCCCGTGATGGTGGCCAGCGCCGTGAAGGCGGTTACCGCCGTGACGGTGGTCAGCGCCGTGAGGGCAGCTATGGCCGTGACGGTGGCCAGCGCCGTGAGGGCAGCTATGGCCGTGACGGTGGCCAGCGCCGCGAAGGCGGATACAACCGCGATGGTGCGCCGCGTCGTGAGGGTGGCTATTCCCGTGACGGTGGGCAGCGTCGTGAGGGTGGTTTCATCCGTGACGGTGGGCAGCGTCGTGAGGGCGGTTTCATCCGTGACGGTGGGCAGCGTCGTGAGGGTGGTTACAGCCGTGATGGTGGTGCCCCTCGTCGTGAGGGCGGGTACTCCCGTGATGGTGGTGCCCCTCGTCGTGAGGGCGGGTACTCCCGTGATGGTGGTGCCCCTCGTCGTGAGGGTGGTTACTCCCGTGATGGTGGTGCGCCGCGTCGTGAGGGCGGCTACAGCCGTGACGCTGGTCAGCGCCGCGAGGGCGGGTACAGCCGTGACGGCGGTGCACCGCGCCGCGAGGGCGGCTACGGCCGCGGCGGTGGTCAGCGCGGGGAGAGCCGCGGCCGCTCGTTCCCGCAGCGTGGGGGAGAGGGGCGCGAGCGTTCCATCCACTCGACCTCGGAGCGTCCGCGGCACAATGACCCGGCGATCCCCGAGGAGATCACTGCACGCGACCTGCATCCGTCCGCGCGCAACGAGCTGAAGACCCTCAGCAAGGAGAACGCCGAGCACGTCGCCCGCCACCTGGCGATGGCGTCGCGTCTCATCGATGAAGACCCCGCGCTCGCCCACGAGCACGCCCTCGCGGCGTCGCGTCGCGCGGGCCGTATCGCCATCGTGCGAGAGACCCTCGGCATCACGGCATACGCGACCGAGGACTTCGCCCTCGCACTCCGGGAGCTGCGCACCTACCGCCGGATCTCCGGCAAGGACGACCAGATCGCCCTGATGGTCGACAGCGAGCGAGGCATCGGCCGCCCTGACCGTGCTCTGGAGACAGGCCGTTCGGTCGACCGCACCGCTCTGTCGACCCCCGTTCGCGTCGCGCTCGCGATCGCGATGTCGGGCGCCCGTCTCGACCAGGGCGACCTCGAGCTCGCGCTCGGAGAGTTGGAGATCCCTGAGCTCGACCCCGATCGCGCCTTCGAGTGGAGCCCGGCTCTGTTCTCCGCCCGTGCAGCCGTGCTCGAGGACCTCGGCCGTTCCGAGGAGGCAGAGTTCTGGGCGACGCGTGCCGAGGTCGCCGCTGAGGCGCTCGGCATCGACGAAGCCGGCGACGAGGAGATCTTCGTCGAGGACGGCCTCATCGAGGACTTCGACGACGACGCCTCCGATGCTTCCGACGCCGATGCCTCCGACGCCGATGCCGCCTCCGATGCGGATGCCGACGCTGACCACGCTGACGTCGAAGAGCCGGAGATCACCGACGAGGAGCGGCCGAACGCGGAGCCGTCCGTCGAGGACGAGGTTCGCGAGCTGCTCGGCGAGGATGAGCTCGAGGCGTCGGACGGCGACGACGACGCACCGCAGGGCGCGTGATGGGGCTGTTCTCCCGTAGGGCCGCCCAGCGGACTCCGCTCGACGGCGTCGACACGGTGCTCGCCGATCTCGACGGGGTCGTCTACGCAGGTCCGGGGGCGCTGCCGTACGCCGTGGACAGCCTGAACGAAGCGGGCAAGAGCGCGCGCCTCGGCTACATCACCAACAACGCCTCGCGCACCGACGCGTCGGTCGCCGAGCACCTGAGCAGCCTCGGGCTCCAGGTCGCCCCCTCCGACGTGGTGACCAGCCCGCAGGCCGCCATGCGGCTCCTCGCCGACCTCGTACCCGCGCCTGCGACGATCCTCGTCGTGGGCGGCGACGGTCTCGTCGACGAGCTGCAGAAGGCCGGGTACACGGTCACCCGCAGCGCCGATGACGCGCCGGCGGCCGTCGTGCAGGGCTTCGCCCCCGAGGTCGCCTGGACCGACCTCGCCGAGGCCGCCTTCGCGTTGAAGGTGCCGGAGGATGAGGGCGGCATCCCGTGGATCGCCACCAACACCGACTGGACCATCCCGCGCGAGCGGGGTGTGGCTCCGGGCAACGGCACGCTCGTGTCGGCCGTGCACACCGCGATCGGCCGCCTCGCCACCGTGGCGGGCAAGCCGGAGGTGCCGATCTTCGAGGAGGCCAAGGCGCGTTTCTCGGCGCACAACGCCCTGTTCATCGGGGACCGCCTCGACACCGACATCCTCGGCGCCGTCCGCTCCGGCATCGACTCCGCGCTCGTGCTCACCGGGATCGACCGCCCCAAGCACGTGCTCGCGGCACCCGAGGGCTCACGTCCGACGTACATCCTCAGCGACCTGCGCGAACTGCACCAGCCCTACCCCGAGGCGACCGAGAAGGACGGCGCGTTCTGGGTGAACGGCGCCGGCGTGCGGGTGCGCGGCGGAGACGTCGAGATCCTCGCGGAGGGGGAGGCGCAGATCGATCTGTTGCGCGCCGGAGCCGCCGCGATCTGGGCGTCCGGTACCCCGGTGTTCGTGCTGCGCGTTCCCGAGCGTCTCTACGACGACCCGTTCCACCGCCCCTGAGCGGGCTCGACGTGGCGTCGCCGCGGTGTCGGCGGCGCCGCGTACAGTGGAGTCGTGAGTGAAGAGACGACTGCGCCGACCGACGGCCTGTGGAGCCGCCTCCGACTGATCGAAGGTCAGCCGCTGACGGATCGCGCCGACGCGTACTCCGCACTGCATGACGAGCTCTCCCGCCGGCTCGAGAGCGGCGCGAGGCTCGATCAGCGGGAGGTCCCCGGATCCCGATGACGCGACTCGACGCCGCCCTCGCCGCGCGGGGACTCGCCCGCTCGCGTTCGCACGCCGCGACTCTGATCGCCGAAGGCCTCGTGAGCATCGACGGCCGTCCGGTGGTCAAGGCCTCGACGCCCGTCTCCGACGCCGCGGAGATCACGATCGCCGCATCCGACCACTACGTCGGCCGTGCCGCGCACAAGCTCATCGCCGGCCTCGACGGGTTCGGCATCCCGGTCGACGGGCGTCTCGCCCTCGACATGGGGGCCTCCACGGGAGGCTTCACCCAGGTGCTCCGCGAGCGGGGGGCGCGACGCGTGCTGGCCGTCGACGTCGGCCATGGCCAGCTGGCCGCCTCGGTGGCGACCGATCCGGGCGTGGTCGTCGTAGAGGGTTACAACGTGCGGCACATGACGCCCGCGAACCTCGCGGAGGCGACCGGCGAGCCCACGCCCCCCGATCTCCTGGTCGGAGACCTCTCCTTCATCTCCCTCGAACTCGTGCTCCCCGCGGTGGCCGGGGTCGCGGCGCCGCAGGCCGACATCGTGCTGCTCGTGAAGCCGCAGTTCGAGGTCGGACGCACGGCGGTGAGGGGCGGCCTCGTGACCGATCCCGCGACCAGGGCCGATGCCGTCGCGCGCACCGTCTGGAGCGCATGGGACTCCGGTCTCGGGATGCTCGGCATCCTCCCCTCGCCGATCCTGGGCACGCACGGCAACGCGGAGTACCTCGTCCATCTCGCGCCCGGCCGGGGCAGCGATCCGTCAGAATGGTCAGACCGCATCAACGCACTGGCAGGGAGTCGATGAACGAGCGCAACATCCTGGTCGTCGCCCACGCCGGACGGGAAGACACCGTGGCCGCGGCCCGTCGCGTGATCGACGCGCTGCGCGACGCCGGCGCGCGACCCGTGCTCGCCGCAGAGGACCGCGCGGATCTCGCCGCCGTCGAGACGCATTTCGGCGACGTCGCGGCCCTCGGGGTCGACGTCGAGCAGTCGGAGCTGGAGCTCGCGATCGTCCTCGGCGGCGACGGCACCATCCTGCGCGCCGCCGAACTGGTGCGGGGGAGCGGTGCGCCCGTGCTCGGCATCAACATGGGACACGTGGGGTTCCTCGCCGAGATCGATCGCGACGACATGGATGCGGCGGTGCGGCGGGTGATCGACCGCGACTACGAGGTCGAGGAGCGCCTCGCGCTCTCGGTGCGCGTCAAGGACTCGGCCGGGGCCGTCGTCTACGAGACCTGGGCCCTCAACGAGGCCACGGTCGAGAAGGCGAGCAGGGAGCGCATGATCGAGGTGGTGCTCGAGATCGACGGGCGGCCCCTCTCCAGCTTCGGATGCGACGGCATGGTCGTGTCCACGCCCACTGGCTCAACGGCGTACAACTTCTCCGCCGGCGGACCGGTGATCTGGCCGAGCGTCGAGGCGATCGCGGTCGTGCCGCTCTCGGCCCACGCCCTGTTCGCGAAGCCGCTCGTCGTGAGCCCCGACGCGGCCGTCGCGATCGAGATGCTCGAGGGCATCTCGGGCTACGGCATCCTCTGGTGCGACGGCCGACGCTCCCACGATCTTCCTCCCGGCGCCCGCGTCGTGGTGCGCAGATCCTCGCGTCCCGTGCGCCTCGCACGCCTGCACCCCACGGCCTTCACGAACCGGTTGGTGCGCAAGTTCCAGCTCCCCGTCGCCGGCTGGCGCGGACAGGGGGCGCAGGCATGATCGAGGAGATGCGGATGCAGGGGCTCGGCGTGATCGCCGACGCCGTGCTGCCGCTCGGGCCCGGCTTCACCGCCATCACCGGCGAGACGGGCGCGGGCAAGACCATGGTCGTCACCGGACTCGGACTGCTGCTGGGTCAGCGCGCCGACTCGGGAGCCGTGCGCGCCGGTGCCTCGCAGGCCTCGGTCGCCGGGGTCTGGATCGTGCCCGAATCGGGTGCCGTCGCCGACATCGTGACCGACGCCGGCGGCGAGCTCGAACCCGCCGGAGCGGGGGTCGCCGAGCTCTACGTCTCGCGTACCCTCAACGCCGAGGGCCGGAGCCGCGCCAGCGTGGGCGGGCGCGCCGCACCGGCGGGCGTGCTGTCGTCTCTCGCCGAGGAGCTCGTGGTCGTGCACGGCCAGTCGGAGCAGTTGCGGCTCAAGTCGACCGCCGCGCAGCGCGACGCGCTCGATCGGTTCGGCGGCGAGCCGATCGCCCTGGCACTGGAGTCGTACTCCGAGGCGTTCACACGCTGGCGCGCCCTCGACGCGGAGATCTCCGACATCACCCAGAACCGCGACCGGCGTCAGGAGGAGGCGGCGCGCCTGAGAGAGGCGCTCGCACTGATCGAGGCGACGGCCCCGGAGCCGGGCGAGGACCAGGAGCTCGCGACGCGCGCGGAACGCCTGGCCAACGCCGAAGAGCTGCGCCTCGCGGCGTCCCTCGCGCACGGGGTGCTCTCGAACGAGGAGGGCGAGCCCGACGTCTCCGGGATGATCGCGGAGGCACGGCGCGTGCTCGAACGGTCGTCCGACGCCGTCCTCACCGATCTCGCCCAGACGCTCGCCGACATCGGCTACCGCGTCTCCGACGCCGCCGTGCAGTTGTCGGCCTACCTCGCGGACCTCGACGAGTCCGGGCCGCACGAGCTCGCCGCGGTGGAGGAGCGTCGCGCAGCCCTGGGCGTGCTCGTGCGCGCGCACGGATCGCTCGACGAGGCTCTCGCGCTCTGGCGGACCGGATCGACACGCCTCGCCGAGCTCGACGACGACGACGACCGGATCGGCCGGCTGCAGGCCGAGCGCGACGAACTGCGTGTCGAGCTCGATGCGCGCGCCGCGGTGCTGACCGAGGCGCGCACGGCGGCGGCGGCCCGACTGGGCGAGGCCGTGAGCGAGGAGCTGCGAGCCCTCGCGATGCCGGATGCGAGACTGGAGGTCTCCGTGTCCGAAGGGGCGGAGGCCGCGCATGGCCGCGACGACGTGTCGATCCTGCTCGCTCCGCACCCCGGGGCCGAGCCGCGTCCCGTCGCCAAGGGCGCATCGGGCGGGGAGCTCTCGCGGGTGATGCTCGCGATCGAGGTGGTGATCGCCGGTACCGACCCGGTGCCCACCTTCGTCTTCGACGAGGTCGACGCGGGCATCGGCGGCGCCGCGGCGATCGAGGTCGGACGACGACTCGCCCGACTCGCCGAGAGCGCCCAAGTGATCGCCGTGACGCATCTCGCCCAGGTCGCCGCATTCGCCGGCAACCACCTCACCGTCGTCAAGGCCAACGACGGAGCGGTCACCGCGTCCAGCGTCCGTCGCCTGGAGGGCGAGGAGCGCGAGGCGGAGATGGCCCGTCTGCTCTCCGGGCTCGCCGACTCCGATGCCGCACTGACCCACGCCCGCGAACTTCTCAGCCTGAGAGGCTGAACGAACTGTTAGGATAGAAGCCCGTGATGAACTCTTCTTCTGCGGGACCCAAGAACGACACGACCAAGCACATCTTCGTGACAGGTGGTGTCGTTTCGTCTTTGGGCAAGGGGCTCACGGCGGCCAGCCTCGGCAACCTCCTCACCGCGCGCGGACTCCGCGTCGTGATGCAGAAGCTCGACCCGTACCTGAACGTCGATCCGGGCACGATGAACCCGTTCCAGCACGGCGAGGTGTTCGTCACGGACGACGGCGCCGAGACCGATCTCGACATCGGCCACTACGAGCGCTTCCTCGACATCAACCTGTCGCAGGCGGCCAACGTCACCACCGGCCAGATCTACTCGCAAGTGATCGCGCGCGAGCGCCGCGGCGAGTACCTCGGCGACACCGTCCAGGTCATCCCGCACATCACCGACGAGATCAAGCGCCGCATGCGCCTGCAGGCCACGGAAGAGCCGCGCCCCGACGTGATCATCACGGAGGTCGGCGGCACGGTCGGAGACATCGAGTCGCAGCCGTTCCTCGAGTCGGCCCGCCAGCTGCGTCACGAGCTCGGCCGCGACAACGTGTTCTTCGTGCACGTCTCGCTCGTGCCCTTCATGGGCGCCTCCGGTGAGCAGAAGACCAAGCCGACGCAGCACTCGGTCGCCGCGCTCCGCCAGGTCGGCATCCAGCCCGACGCGCTCGTGCTGCGCAGCGACCGCCCGGTGAGCGAGAGCAACCGCAACAAGATCGC
>JBEBQG010000034.1:0-6402 GCA_040395495.1 Microbacterium hydrocarbonoxydans
GGGGGGGGGGGGCCCCGCCCCCGGGTGGCGGGGCGGGGGGGGGCGCGGCTCGCACTGGTGGGGCGGCCCCCCCCCCCCGCCCCGGCCCCCCACCAGCCAGGGTGATTCGTGCTCAGACGCCGAGGTCAGCTGCGAAGTCCGCCGCCTCGAGCCGGGCCTTGACCGCGCCGAGGAAGCGGGCGGCGTCGGCCCCGTCGATGATGCGGTGGTCGTACGAGATCGCGAAGTACACGTACGAGCGGATCGCGATCGCGTCGACACCGTCGACGGTCACGACGCCGGGGCGCTTGAAGACCGTCCCGGTGCCGAGGATCGCGGACTGCGGCAGGAACACCAGCGGCGTGTCGAACAGCGCACCGCGCGAACCCGTGTTGGTCACGGTGAAGGTGCCGCCGGCGAGCTCGTCGGGCTTCAGCTTGTTGTCACGCGTGCGTGCAGCCAGATCGGCGATCTCGTGGGCGAGCTGAGCGAGGTTCTTGCTCGCCGCGTCGCGCACGACGGGGGTGAGCAGGCCGCGCTCGGTGTCGACCGCGATCGAGATGTTCTCGGTGGCGGGGTACACGATGCTGTCGCCGTCGACCGTCGAGTTGATGATCGGGAACGCCTGCAGAGCCTCGGCGGCCGCGAGAGTGAAGAACGGCAGGAACGACAGCTTGTCGCCCGTCTTCTGCTGGAACGCCGCCTTCACGCTGTCGCGGTACTTCGCGACAGCGGTCACGTCGATCTCGACGAACGTCGTCAGCTGCGCGGTCTGCTGCATCGATGCGACGGCGCGCTCGGCGACGACCTTGCGCAGACGCGACATCTTCTGCGTCGTGCCGCGCAGCGGCGAGATCTCGAGGGGCGCAGCCTTGGGAGCGGCGGCAGCGGCAGGAGCGGCGGACGCGGTCTCGGCGGCCTTGAGCACGTCCTCCTTGCGGATGCGGCCTCCGACGCCGGTGCCCTGCACCGATGCCAGGTCCACTCCCTGCTGGGCGGCGAGACGACGCACGAGCGGGGTGACGTAGAGGCTGTCGCTCTCGGTCGGGAGGTTCAGCTTCGGCGTGGCGGGCGCCGCGGCGGGTGCCGGAGTGACAGCCGGTGCCGGAGCAGCAGCGGCGGGTGCCGGAGCGGCGGCCGGTGCCGGAGCAGCAGCGGGTGCGGGAGCAGCGGCGGGTGCGGGAGCAGCGGCCGGAGCCGGAGCGGCGGCGGGAGCCGGAGCGGCAGCGGGCGCGGGTGCCGGAGCGGCACCGGATCCGACGCGGGCGAGCACGGCACCGACGGCGACGGTCTCGTCCTCGCCGGCGACGATCTCCTGCAGCACGCCGGCGACCGGCGAGGGGATCTCGGTGTCGACCTTGTCGGTGGAGATCTCGAGGAGGGCTTCATCGACCGCGACCGTCTCGCCGACCTGCTTCAGCCAGCGGGTGACGGTGCCCTCGGTGACGCTCTCACCGAGCTCGGGGAGGACGATGTCGGTGGCATCGCCGGCCGGAGCGGCGGGAGCGGGTG
This sequence comes from Microbacterium hydrocarbonoxydans, assembly GCA_040395495.1. Lineage (GTDB taxonomy): Bacteria > Actinomycetota > Actinomycetes > Actinomycetales > Microbacteriaceae > Microbacterium > Microbacterium hydrocarbonoxydans_D. The sequence goes on from JBEBQG010000034.1 coordinate 1,492, forward strand.
CGGCCTCCGCCGGAGCGGCCTCGGCCTGCGCGCCGACGGAGGGGTCGGCGGGCTCGGGGGTCGCCTCGGCCGCCGGGGCAGCCGCTGCGGGAGCGTCGGCCGCAGGTGCGGCGCCGCTGCCGTCGCCGATGCGGGCGAGCAGTGCGCCGACCTCGACGGTCTCGTCCTCGGCCACGAGGATCTCTTCGATCACGCCGGTCACGGGGGAGGGGATCTCGGTGTCGACCTTGTCGGTCGAGATCTCGAGCAGGCCCTCGTCCGCCTGCACCGTGTCACCGACCTGCTTCAGCCAGCGGGTGACCGTACCCTCTGTGACGCTCTCACCGAGAGCGGGGAGGACCACGGATGTGCTCATGACGGAGTCTCCTTCAGGAATTTGTATGACGCTTGTCTAGCTTAGTGAACTGCGCACCGGTTGGTGCTCAGAGGGCATGGAGCGGCTTGCCGGCGAGGGCGAGGAACGCCTCTCCCAGTGCCTCGCTCTGGGTGGGGTGCGCGTGGATGAGGGGTGCGATGTCCTCGGGGTGCGCCTCCCAGGCCACGGCGAGCTGTCCCTCCGTGATGAGCTCGCCCACCCGGTCTCCGAGCAGATGCACGCCGAGGACGGGACCGTCCTTCAGCCGGACGATCTTGACGAGGCCGCCGGTGCCGATGATCTCGCTCTTGCCGTTGCCCGCGAGGTTGTACTCGTAGCTGGTCACCGCGTCGGCGCCGTGCGTGGCGATCGCGGCGTCCTCGGTGACACCCACGGACGCCACCTCGGGGCTCGAGTAGGTCACCTTGGGGATCTGCACGTCGGGGATGTTGGCGGGGGAGAGGCCGGCGATCCGCTCGGCCACGGCGATGCCCTGCTGGAATCCTCGGTGCGCGAGCTGCAGGCCCGGCACGATGTCGCCGACCGCCCAGACACCGGGGACACCGGTGCGCAGATCCTCGTCGACCGTCACGAAACCGCGGTCGAGGGTGATCCCGGCCTCCTCGTAGCCGAGGTCGGCGGTCACGGGGCCGCGGCCGACGGCGACGAGCAGGTAGTCGGCGGTGAACTCCTTGCCGTCTTCCAGCGTCACCGTCACGGACGCGTCGTCCTGCACGGCGGTCTGGAAGCGGATGCCGAGCGAGTACTGGATGCCGCGGCGGCGGAAGGCGCGCTCCAGCCCCTTGCTCAGGGCGATGTCCTCGTTGGGGACGAGGTGCGGCAGCGCCTCGATGATGGTCACCTCGGCGCCGAAGGAGCGCCAGACGCTCGCGAACTCGACGCCGATGACGCCGCCGCCGAGGATGAGCACGCGCTCGGGGATCACATCGAGCGACAGCGCCTGCTCGCTGGTCAGGATGCGGCCGCCGATCTCCAGTCCGGGGAGGGTGCGGCTGTACGAGCCGGTCGCGAGGATCACGTCGGCGCCGACGTAGACGTCGTCGCCCACGCTCACCGAACGGTCGGCGTTGAGACGACCCGCACCGGCGACGGTCGTGATGCCCCGTGCCTTGACCAGACCCTCGAGGCCCTTGTACTTCTTCGCGACGATCCCCTCGCGGTACGCGCGCACGCCGGCCGCGTCGATCCCGTCGAGCGTCGCGGCGATGCCGACGTGTGCGGCTCCGCGCACGTGCTCCGCGACCTCGGCCGCGTGCAGCAGGGCCTTGGTCGGGATGCAGCCGCGGTGCAGGCAGGTGCCGCCGACCTTGTCCTTCTCGATGAGCGCGACGGACTTGCCGAGCTCGCTCGCGCGCAGCGCGGCGGCGTACCCGCCGCTGCCGCCACCGAGGACGACGATGTCGAAGGTGTGGGTTGTCATGTGATCATGCCTCCGGGTGGGATGCGTCGGCGAAGGCGACGATCGATCTGACCATCGCCCCCGTTGGGCCCTTCTCGATGAAGCCGTAGGGGGCGCCGCCGTGCTCGCTCGAGCCGGCGATGTCCAGGTGCACCCAGGGGATGCGGGGAGCGTCGTCCGCGTCCGAGACGCGGCCCACGAAGCGCTGCAGGAAGAGGCCGGCGAATGAGGCTCCGCCCATGCGGTCGCCCATGTTCGCGTTCTGCAGGTCGGCGATGGGGGAGTCGAGCGAGTCCTCCATGTACGCGGGGAGGGGCATGTGCCACGCCGGTTCGTCGACCGAGGACGCCGCCGCCAGGAACTCGGCGACCGTCTCGTCGTCTCCGAACACGCCGGTGTGGCGGTGCCCGAGCGCGGCGACGATCGCTCCGGTCAGCGTCGCGACGTCGATGATGACGTCGGGGTGCTCGCGACTCGCCGCGACGAGACCGTCCGCGAGGACGAGCCGGCCCTCGGCATCCGTGTTGTTCACCTCGACCGTCGTCCCGTCGAGCATCCGCAGCACGTCGCCGGGGCGGAGCGCGCGCCCTGACGGCATGTTGTCCGTGATGCACAGCCACGCCGTGACCCGCACGGGGAGGCGCAGGGAGGCGATCGCCCGCAGCGCCGCGAGCGAGGTGGCCGCGCCGGCCATGTCGAACTTCATGCCGACCATCGAGGCAGCGGGCTTGAGCGAGAGGCCACCCGTGTCGAAGGTGATGCCCTTGCCGACGAGGGCGATGTGGCGGGCGGCGCCGGCCGGTGCGTAGTCGAGGCGCACGAGGCGCGGCGGACGGTCGGAGCCCTGTCCGACGCCCAGGATCCCGCCGAAGCCCTGCTCGGCGAGCGCCTTCTCGTCGAGGATCTCCACGGCGACGTCGAGGCCGGCGACGCTGTCGGCTGCGCTCTGCGCGAGCTGCGCGGGGCTCTGCCACTCGGCGGGGACGTTGACGAGGTCCTTCACCAGTGCGACGGACTCGCCGATCGTGTTCGCCCGCACGACGACGTCGTCGTCGACATCGGCATGCAGCACGACGGCGGTGGCGCGGGCCTTGGGCTGTTCGGACTTGTAGCCGTCGAAGCGGTGCCCGCCGAGGACCGCGCCCTCGGCGGCGGCAGCGGCGAAGCCCGCGACCTCCGGCGCGAGACCGACGGAGACCGTCTCGAAGCCGGTGAGCGTGCGCAGCGCCGCACCGACGGCGGCGCGCACCGCCGATGCGTCCGCAGCCTTGCCCGCGCCGACCACGGCGAGGGGCAGCGAGGTGACTTCAGGGGCGTACACCCGCGTGAACGCGGAGGCCGCTCCCGTGAATCCGACCCCTGCCAGAGCGTCGGCGAGTCCGGGGAAGCCGGAGAGGGACTCCGGGGAATCGGAGAGATCCGGCACGACGAGCACTGCGGCGTCTGCAGCGCTTCCGGGGAACTGATCAGAGGTGCGCGAGAGCACGGGAAGCGTCATGCCTTCCATCCTAGGGATGGTGCGGGCGCCCGGTGCCGCGCTCGCGTGTTCGCTGTCAGCATGACGATGGCGGCCCCGGGCCCGGATGCGGCTCGTAGCATGGAGACATGCCCTTCTCCGGAGAGATCCACGAACGAGTAGCGAACGCGCCGGCCGTGCCGCGCGGACTGCCCCTGGTGATGCTCCTCACCGGCTTCACCGACGCCGGCAGCGCGGTCTCCGGACTCATCGACCACCTCCGTGAGACGACGTCCCCCCAGCCGATCGCGGTGTTCGACAACGACGCGCTGCTCGACTACCGGGCTCGCCGCCCTGTGATCTCGTTCGATCAGGACCACCTGACGGAGTTCCGGCCGGCGAGACTCGAACTCTCCCTCGCGACCGACGCCCTCGGGCAGAAGTTCCTCCTGCTCGCGGGATACGAGCCCGACTTCGCGTGGAACGAGTTCGCGCGCACCGTGCTCGACCTCGCCGACGAGTTCGAGGTGTCGGGGCTGAACTGGGTGCACTCGATCGCGATGCCCGTGCCGCACACGAGGCCGATCGGCACGACCGTGAGCGGCAACCGCCGTGAGCTGACGGTCGCGCACTCGGTGTGGCGCCCGCGCACGCAGGTGCCGGCGACCGCGGGGCACCTCCTGGAGTTCCGCTTCGTCGAGACGGGGCACCGCGCCGTGGGATTCGTGCTGCTCGTGCCGCACTACCTCGCCGAGACCGAGAACCCCGACGCGGTGATCACCGCGGCCGAGCGGCTGATGGCGGCCACGGGGCTCGTGCTGATGCTCGACGAGGTGCAGTCCCGACGCGACGACTACCTGACCAGGGTCGACGAGCAGGTGCTGGGCAACGAGGAGCTGCAGCAGATGGTGCACAACCTCGAGCGCCGCTACGACGCCTACATGGCAGGACGCGACCCGGAGGACGGCTCCTACGACGAGGGCGGATTCAGCGAACGCGACCTGCCCAGCGCCGACGAGCTCGCCGCCGAGCTGGAGCGCTATCTCGCCTCCCGCCCCACCGGCGACGACGACAAACCCGGGCGCGCGTGACATCCATCGGCACGAACTTCGCGCCAATGCATCCGCATGCGCTCTCGTGTGCGATACTAGGAGTCTGACCCGTTGTCAATCGATCTTTTCGAAGATCGGACTTGACAAGGGTCTTACTAGTGTCCGAAATGTCCCGGGGCGGCTGAGTGGCCCCGTGAAAGGCGAAACGTGACTCCTGCCACGACCAACAAATCCCGGACGAAGAAGACCGCCGAGGCGCCCGAAGACGCTCCTGTCGAGGAGACGACGGAGGCGGCCGCCCCCAAGACCGCCGCGCAGCGTGCGGCGGCCAAGCGCGCCCCCGCCAAGAAGAAGAAGTCGGACGACATCGTCGAGGATGACGACACGTCTGCGGCCGCATCCGCCGAGGAGAGCGAGGACGACGAGGAGGACTCCGCCCCGAAGTTCACCGAGCCGCTCCCCACGGGTGCCATCGTCATCTCGTCGAACGACGACGAGGACGTGCCGGTCTACTCCACGCAGATCACCGGCGCCACCGCCGACCCCGTGAAGGACTACCTCAAGCAGATCGGAAAGGTCGCGCTGCTGAACGCGGCCGAAGAGGTCGAGCTCGCGATGCGCATCGAGG